>NZ_WHOD01000067.1 GCF_013141765.1 Paenibacillus foliorum | reverse complement strand
CCGTTTAACGCAAGCTTGTCTTAAGCTCAAAAGTAATGCTAGCAATTCTTGTAATTCATTATGGCATTCAACCATCATTTGTTCAGTTTTCAAAGAGCTTTCAGTGCTGTTTGGATGTCACTGTTTTTGTCGTGACAAGAATTTATCTTACCAGAAACGACTGTACATTGCAACATCTTTTTTATTTCCATATTCATGCTGTTTCTTTATAATTCATCACCGGCTCAGCGGCGACAAGTGGTAATGTACCATAGATGCGATACTAAATGCAACTATTTTTTTCAATTATTTATGAATGAGCATGAAATAGCTCTTATCACGTCGCCAAACCCTTTTAGATCCTTGATGAATGCGACCTCTAGCCAAATACTTTAACAGACTGCTATCCACCACAATATTATTCATTTTCTTGCCTGAGATTATAAGCTCAACATGTTATTCTTAAATCCTTACTCCCTAGAAGTTAACCACCACATTAAACACGCAGCTCTATCCCATTATTGAAATTACGGTAGTGTTTAGGGATGTCAACAACAGCAGTATTCCCTTTTGTATTTGATTGCGACTTTGACTTACTTACTCAGGATTACTACCCAGCCCTTAAAAAGAATGTACATTAGGATATCAATTTATGCAAAGCTGTTTGAGAGGAGCAGCATTTTCCGAGAAATCGAACGAACCTTTGCAATAAATTGCTCGGAGAGTCCACACATGTCGCTTAACCCATCGTCCGTCATATAAGAAAGTATAAAAAAAGAGAGGCTTTTAAGCCTCTCCCAGTAGCTGCAACAGCTCCTGTTCATTATCAATTATACGAATGCCCAGCTCCTGAGCTTTAGTCAATTTACTTCCCGCACTTTCTCCTGCGATAACAATGTCTGTTTTTTTCGACACGCTTCCAGTGATTTTGGCACCCATAGCTTCCAGCTTTTTGCCCGCTTCATCACGACTCATTACGGTTAACGTCCCTGTTAGAACAATGGTTTTGCCAAAGAACGGATTGTCTGTGTTTACAATAACCGGGGCTTCTTCACTTGTGGGATTAACTCCAGCTTGAATAAGCCGCTCTATACTTTGCTGCATAACAGGATCACGGAAGAAGCTTACGATACTCTCAGCAACAATGCCGCCGATATCATTCAACGTGATAAGCTCCTCCGGGGTAGCTTCCATAAGCCTATTCAAGCTGCGGTAGTGATCAGCCAGCACCTTGGTGGTTGTCTTCCCCGTATTCGGGATGCCTAGTGCAAATAAAAATGAAGCCAGATCACATTGCTTGCTCTTCTCAAATGCAGCCAGCAGCTTGGTTGCTTTCTTCTCGCCAAACCGCTCCAGTTTGATTAAGTCATCAAATTGCAGCTGATATAAGTCCGCAGGGTCCCGTACGCTTAGCTCTTGATACAACTGTTCGGCCGTCATAATGCTGAAAGTGTCGATATCCATAGCGTCACGCGAGGCGAAATGCGTGATTCTCCCAATCAGCTGAGGTCGGCACTCCAGTCTGTTTAAACAGAACAAATGCGCCCCCTTCAGCTCAAGCAAAGAGCCGCACGAAGGACATTGCTCAGGAAATACAATCTCTTGGCCATCCGGCTCCTCCGTCACTTTTCCAAGAAGCTCGGGAATAACGTCATTAGAGCGCCGAATATAGACTTGACTGCCTAGTGCATGTCTCAAGCCTTTGCGTTCAATGTCGCCGATATTGTTTAGAGTACAGTTCTGTACGGTGACCCCAGCTATATCGACCGGTTCTACCTTGGCGACAGGCGTTATTTTGCCGGTGCGGCCTACCTCCCACGAAACGGATAGTAAGGTCGTTGCCACTTCCTCCGCCTCAAACTTAAAAGCGACCGCCCAGCGAGGGAATTTATCCGTATACCCAAGCACCTCGCGCGTACGCATATCATTGACCTTCACTACCAGCCCATCTATCAGAAAATCAAACGTGTGGCGCAGGGAAGCTGTTTTCTCCAGTTCCTGCACTACCGCTTCAATCGAATCGTAGTAATGAATGAACGGACTAACCCTAAATCGATTGCTGCGCAAAAACTCGACCATTTCCTGATGATCTTTAAAAGCAAGACCATCCGTATAGCCCACATTGTAAAAATAAGCGTTAAGCTTCCTTGTCGCCGTCACCTTAGGGTTCAGGTTACGCAGCGCGCCGGCCGCCGCATTGCGGGCATTTTTCAAAAGATCTGTCGCCGTCTTATTGTATGCTTCCAGCACGGACAAGTTCATAATGCCTTCGCCCTGAATTTCAACAATGCCCTCACGATAAGGTATGTCCATCGGAATAGAACGAATGGTCTTAACTTGGGCTAATATACCTTCCCCTACCGTCCCATTACCGCGTGTAGCGGCTTGTACCAAAACCCCTTGGTCATAAGTAAGGTTTAAGGTAAGGCCGTCGAATTTAAGTTCAATGACAAAGGATGGCGCAGGCAGCTGCTCCTCCGGATGCTGGTTATTGTACTCGTTAACCAGCTTCTGGACACGGTTATGCCAGAGCATGATTTCCTCATGGTTCTGCGCTTTATCCAAGCTCCACAGACGTGCCCTGTGTTTATGCTCATCAAAGCCTTTCAACAGCTGATCCCCGACTCGCTGTGTGGGGGAGTTAGGGAAAATCATGCCTGTCTCCCGCTCCAGCGCCACAAGCTTGTCGTACAGCTTATCCCAATCAGCATCATCGATGCTCGGTTGGTCTAATGTATAGTAAGAATAGTTATGATGGTTGATTTCTTCGATGAGGGCTTTCATAGCCTCAATGGCATCCTGCATAAAGAAAACCGTCCTCTCCTAATAGAAGCATTGGCGAATAAACATTACACAAAAGCATTACGATGCTATATTGGGCTCACAGCAAAGCTGCTAGCCCTGTTTCGTAATCGGCGCGAACTTGGCGAGCAGCCGCTTCACTCCCACAGGCGCAGGAAACGCGATCTGCAGCTCGGTGTCGTCGCCGGAGCCTTTCATGGCGACTACGGTACCGATGCCCCACTTGCCATGGGCGACTTTATCGCCCATTTTGAAATCGGGCAGCGACCCGGCGGCAGCGCCGCCAGCACTTGCCGCAGCCGGCCGGACTACGCTGGTTGGAGCTTCGCTTCCGGGCACGGAGGACCGGAAGCTGACGGTTCTGCCGCCGGAGGCGGGAGCCGCCGGGGCCTTGGCGCCGCCGAAGCTGCCCGTGGAGCCGTAGCGGCTCTCACGGCTCGGTGAGGCGCCGCCCGAGCGGCCGCCAATGGTGCGGCCAGGCGAAGCCAGCTCCAGCAGCTCCTCAGGGATTTCCGTAAGGAATCGCGAGGGGGCGTTCATGTTGGTACGCCCGAACAAGGTGCGCATTCTGGCGCAGGTGAGATACAGCTCCTGCTCCGCACGCGTAATGCCTACATAAGCAAGTCTGCGCTCTTCCTCAAGCTCCTCGTTGTCATTCGATGCACGGCTGTGAGGGAATACTCCTTCCTCCATACCTATAATAAAGACAACAGGAAACTCTAGACCCTTGGCACTGTGCATAGTCATCAATACGACAGCATTACTGCTGTCCGCCTTATCCTCCTCGGTTTTGTTCAAGGAATCGATGTCAGCAATCAACGCCAAATCGGTAAGGAAAGAGATCAGCGTTTTGTCCTCGTTGCGCTTCTCAAAATCCATCGTAACGGACAAAAACTCATCGATATTTTCCAGCCGCGCGGTTGATTCAATCGTTTTTTCACGTTGAAATTCGAGGCGGTATTGGGTAAGCTCGAGCATTTTTTCCGTTAATTCCGTTACAGATAAATAGTCGACCATGCGGTGCAGGTTGTCGATCATTTCGCGGAAATCAGCCAGAGCATGCTTCGTCTTTGCCCCAATCTCCATACCGTCCACTTCCTCAAGGACCGTAAATAAAGAAACGCCTCTGCGAGCTGCGGCTTCCGCTAATCGATCAACCGTCGTATCGCCTATCCCCCGTTTCGGCACATTTACAACCCGCGCGAAGCTGATGTCATCATTGGGATTGGAAATAAGCCGCAGATAAGCGAGAATATCCTTAATTTCTTTACGATCATAGAACTTGACTCCGCCCACGATTTGGTAGGGAATATCCGATTTGATCAGTATTTCCTCTATAATACGTGACTGAGCATTGGTCCGGTAAAGAATGGCATGATCCTCATATCTTTTGCCACTAGCTATATGTTTATTAATCTCGCTTGTAATAAAATACCCTTCCTCATGCTCGGAATCCGCTTGGTACATGCGTATTTTGCTGCCGTCTCCCTTGCTGGTCCACAAATTTTTCGCTTTGCGGCCCGTATTGTTAGCAATCACTTTGTTTGCTGCAGTCAAAATTGTGGAGGTAGAACGATAATTTTGTTCCAATAAAATAGTCGTCGCCTTCGGATAATCCTGCTCGAAATTGAGGATGTTGCTAATATCGGCCCCGCGCCAACGGTAAATCGACTGGTCACTGTCTCCAACAACACATATGCGCTTGTGCTTATCCGCCAGCATTAAACAAAGCATATATTGAGCGCGGTTCGTATCCTGGTATTCATCAACGTGGATGTACTGGAACTTATTTTGGTAAAATTCCAGCACCTCGGGCTCTTCTTTAAATAACTGTATCGTCGTCATAATCAAGTCATCAAAATCCAGTGAGTTATTATGCCTTAGCTTTTTCTGATACAGCTTGTACACCTTTGCTACGAGGCCGTCGAAGTAATCCCCGATCGTACTTTCAACCATCTCCGGAGTTTTCAGTTCATTCTTGTAGCCGCCCATTGCTGCTTGAACTGCTTTGGGCTCGAACTTCTTGGTATCGATGTTGAGCTCCTTCATGCAGTTTTTAATTACGGACAATTGATCGCCCGAATCAAGAATGGTGAAATTGTTGGTAAAGCCGATGCGTGAAATATCCTTGCGCAAGATGCGCACACACATGGAGTGGAAAGTAGATACCCAGATATCTCGGCCATTCGGGCCGACCAGCGAACTAACCCGCTCCTGCATTTCGCGCGATGCTTTGTTTGTAAAGGTAATGGCCAATATGCTCCATGGCGCAGCCCTTCTCGTTGCAATCAAATAAGCGATGCGGTGCGTCAGCACCCGGGTCTTGCCGCTGCCTGCTCCTGCCATAATTAAAAGAGGTCCGTCCACGGCCTCGACAGCTTTCTTTTGCTGAGGATTCAAAGAATCTATAGATGCAAATAAATCGATGGTTTCATTCATAATATCTAATCCCTTCGATAACGGTTTCTTATATGAGTTTATTTATTTTTAATAAAATGAAGTAAGTGATACTACTAACAAATAAATGATTTTAAATGGTTTTAACTGCCTCAACTGTTGCCAGAGCCTGTTCAAATTGCTCGTAAACCACATTTCCGACCACAACGGTATGTGCCGCTTTGGCTGCTTCGCGCGCTTTGTCAGGACCGTCAATTCCGCCTCCGTAAAAAAGCCGTGAATGATGCAGCAAATCTCGGGCGCGTGATACGATATTCATATCTCCGAACACTCCGCTATATTCCAGATACACAATGGAACAATGAAACAACCGATCGGCCATTCTCACATAGGCTTCAACGTCTTTTGTATCCAACTGAGTATCGGCTTCTGTAATTAATGCGGCAGTCGATTCCCCGTTCAGCATAATATAGCCTTCTGTCATGACTTGCTGCCAATCCAGAATAGCTCCATATTCACGAAGCGCTTGATGATGATGCCCAACGATCCATTGCGGATCCCGTGCATTTAATACAATGGGTATAAAAAATAAATCATACCCCGGCACAATAGCGTCTTGATTGGAGACCTCCAGTACACAAGGCACTTCATATCTACGAATTCTCGCAAGCAAATCAACCGTATTATCATAGGTAACACCCGAGGACCCGCCAACCAGAATGGCATCTGTTCCTGATAAGCAGAGACGGTCCAACTGATCGTCCGAAAGCTCACGGTCAGGGTCCAGCTTAAAAACATGCTTCCATTGCTTCATATCCAATAACAAAAGGCCGTGCCTCCCAGCAATACTTAGTCACTTTATTAATGAAGCGACGTATCATTTTTGTTCCCTAAAAATTAGTCTAAGCTACCCCTGAATCTGTGTCAAATTTGTTTTGATGGGAACACCCCTTCGCATTATACACTCTCTATCGCCAATGGGGAACCACGGAAAAATGTGCTAGTCCATATCGTTATATGAAAGACAAATACCTTTGCATCTCTAAGGTTAGATAGATACGATATAATCGAACTAATGACAAAAAAGGTTCTTACTCTTGAATATTCGCAAGAGTAAGAACCCACTTGTATAAATCAGCTAGAATGCGGACGCTGCGCGGCTATCGAAGCAAGCCTATCATACAACGACTCTAGCTTTGTTCTTCTTTAACTTCTGGATTAAATAGGAAATTTCTAGGATTAGGGCAACTCGACCATTCCCAAGTATTGTAGCTCCAGCTATAAAAGGAATTTTCCCTAAAAACGTTCCTAACGTTTTGATAACAATTTCTTGATTGCCGAGCAGCTCGTCAACTGCCAATGCGAGCTTCTTTTCTGCCGAGCCCACTACGACAATAGGGATGAATTTACCTTGAATCTTCCCTTTAGTATATTGTAGTGCATCGCACAACCAAACAAGAGGGATTACCTGATCGCGTATCACAATAACGCTCTCCCCTTGTACTGTTTGAATCTCTTCCATAGGGACACGAACTATCTCAATTACGTTATTCATTGGAATTACGAAATCACGATCGCAGACCTTTACCATCAGACCTGTGATAATTGCCAATGTTAACGGGATGCGAACCGTAAAGCAAGTACCCAGATCGGGAGTAGACTGAATGTCTATTAAGCCATTAAGTCTCTCAATCTGATTACGGACAATATCCATACCTACACCTCGTCCGGACACCTCGCTAACCGATGCAGCCGTTGAAAAGCCCGGCTGGAAGATTAGACATATGGCGCCGTGGTCAGAAAGTCTACCCGCTTCCTCCTCTGAGATAATCCCCTTGCGCAATGCAGAAGCTTTAATCCGCTCCGGAATAATCCCCGCTCCATCATCTTCTACGGTAATAACAACCTGATTATCCTCATGATACGAGTTTAGGCGGACACGGCCTCTGGCTCTCTTCCCTTTGCCAACACGCACCTCTGCAGGTTCAATACCGTGATCAACCGCATTGCGTATTAAATGAATCAAGGGATCCCCTATTTCTTCAATAAGTGTCCGGTCCAGCTCCGTTTCCATACCTTCTAACACTAACTCGATTTCTTTGTCCAGCTTCTGAGAAAGGTCCCTGACCATTCTAGGGAAACGGTTAAACAAATGCTCAATAGGCAGCATACGTGCTTTCATGACGCTTTCTTGCAGCTCTTCCACGATGCTGGACATATGATCGGTTATGTCGCTTAGCCTCTCTACAAATGGTTCATTCGCAAACCGATGGGACACCGACTGTTTCAGCTGGGAGAGCGAGGTCTGATCAATAAGAAGCTCTCCCACCAGATTCATAAGATGCTCCAACCGCTCAACACTGACGCGAATAGTTTGAGGTCCCTGTTTACTTTTTTCTTCTACTACAGTTTCTTTAGGACCAGGCAATGGAGTGCCTTCCTGTTTACTTAACTGCGACTTGTAGGGCTCCACATTAGCAAACCTCACATCCGTAAGGAGTGACGCCTGATTCTGCACGTCCCTGATATCCAGAGAGGTGCTTACTAAAAATACGGATTCAGAATAGGCCTCATCCGCTGTTACATCCTCTTGATTAAACCAAACTGACGGCTCGGATAAAATAATAGCACCGTATTGGTTTGTTATTTCTTGAGCAATTAAGTGAAACCGCGCGGCTTTCATGGGGCAGTCGTCCGTCAAACTTAGCTGAATTCTTAACAGGTGCAGCCCAGACTCCACCGCTTCCTCCAGCCTGAGCGACTGCTCTAAAGTGAGCCCCGGTAAATTCTTCAATTGAGGGAGTGCTTCTGCACCCTTGGCGAAATTCCGCAGGTCATATAACAATTTGGAAATATCCGAATAGTTATGTCCACGCATATATTCGTCACGCAGTGCTTTCAACACATCCAAAGCACCAAATAGCAAATTAACAAGTCGGTAATCAACCTCAAGCTTATTTCCCCGCACCATATCCAGTAAATGCTCCACCTCATGAGTTAAAGACTTCATCTCGTCAAAACCCATAGCAGCTGAGGAGCCTTTAATGGTATGGGCGGAACGGAAGATGGATTGGACTATTTCCTCCGATGTGTCCTTTTCCATAGAAAGCAAGTCTTGCTCCATACGTTCAAGCTGATCCACCAGTTCTTCAATAAACGCTTCCCGGTAGGCTGATAGGTCTTCCATTAGAATCCGCCTCCCTTTAGTCGCGCAGCAGCACTTCATCCAGTTTCAAAATCCCGACTAGCTTCTGTTCCCGAAGTCCAATTCCTAAGAAATAGGCTCCGCTTACGCCAGCTACATGTTCGGGTGGAGGCTGAATATCAGGAAACGTGGTTACCTTGTTCACTTGATCCACAATAATTCCCACTGATTCTTCACGATGCTTAACAACCACAATACGAGTAGCCTTCGTAAACGATTGTTCAGGTAATCCAAACAAATTCCGAAAACTGATTATTGGGACAACCTTACCTCTTAAGTTAATGACTCCCTTCACATACGGTTTGCAGTGAGGAATTTCAGTGATGGTCTGCATCTTAATAATCTCATGAATTTCTTCAATTCTGACGGCATAAGCTTCAGCGCCGACAGTCATCTCAATGTATTGGTCCTGTTGTACTGTTGCCATAGGATCACATCCGCATGCTTAAATTTTAAAAATAGTGATGGAGGTATTGAGTTCATCTGCAAGCTGCGCAAGCGACTGACAAGTCGCTGCCGTTTCTTCTGATGCCGCCGCTGATTCCTGACTGGACGAGGATATGGACTCCACAGATTGCATAACCTCCGATGCTTGCGCCGCTTCTTCCTCACAGGCCGCAGCAATCTCATTCACTTTCTGGGAGGAATCATTCACCATTCTAATGATATTCTGAAAGGCTTCCCCAGTTTGGGAAGATTGTGCCACACTGTCCGTAACAGCCATTACGCTTTGCTTCGTATTGGCCTGCATCACTTTGATGATAGCCGAGATTTCCTTGGTCGCTTCACTGCTTCTCTCAGCCAGCTTGCGAACTTCATCGGCTACAACGGCAAACCCTCTTCCTTGATCCCCTGCCCTAGCCGCTTCAATAGCTGCATTCAGTGCAAGTAAATTAGTTTGATCGGCAATATCATCTATGACTTCAATGATGTCGCCAATTTTCAGAGAATCCTCTTCTAAACGGGCCATTGTATGACTTACCGCTTGCATTCCCATAACAGAAGCTTGTACTACTTTATCGCCTTCACTTGCTGTTTTCACCGTTATGTTCGATAATTCAGCTGCTTGCTCAGCACTTTCAGCAACGGAATTGATTGCCACACTCAGTTCTTTAAACAATTCCGTTATGGATTGTGCCGAATGAGCTTGATTAGTGCTGCTGCTTGCGATTTCTTGCGTACTTGCTGAAATTTGCTCGGAGGCTGCTGCCACGCTTTGGGACGACTGTATAACTCCCCCAATAAGATTCCGCAGGCTATTGATCATTTGATTAATAGAAGCAGCTAACTGACCTACTTCGTCCTTCGTATTAATATCCGCCTTCTCTTGCAAATCGCCGTGCGCTACCTTCGCCACTAAGCCTACGATTCGGGATAGAGGCCGCGCAATCGACTGAGCTATTCCATAACCCATCAAAATACTAATTAGAAAAGCCGCAATAACAATACTAATGGTCATCATGCGTGCAGAGGCATAAGCTTCGTCTGATTGCGCATTAGTTTCTTCTGCCAGCTTCACATTAATATCTATCAGCTTCGTTAAACTCTCCCTGACCTTGCTTCCTGCAAGAACTAATTCCGAGCTTTGATACTTTATGTATTCGCTTTTATCCTCTTTGTCAGCCAACTGCATCGCTGTGTCCATACTTTTCAAATAGGCCGTAAATACGGTGTCAAAGGTTTTGAGCTGTTCTTTCTCCGGTTGAGAAAGCGTTGTGCCGCGATAAACATCCATCTGTTCCTGTATTTCTTTTATGTATGTCTGAATATCCTTCTGCTGTTTATCCCTGTCCGCCATTGTTGCTGCCAAGCTAATGTCCCGCGTTGCAACACGAGCATTCTGGTAGCTGTATAACCCGGCCGATAACCTTTGAATCGACGTAAGATTGTTGTCATACATGACTTGGATAAGATTGTTCATCATCTTCAAGTTTGAAATCGCATACATACCGACAATAGCTACAATTATTGCTACAGTTACAAATGCTGAAATTAATTTTACCGACGTCTTCAAGTTCATAAACCACTTCATAGTATCACCCTCTGTAAAATAGTTGTTTAGCCGCATATGATTTCTAAATACACCTTACTCATGAAATCCTCTGATCCGTTTCTATTTTTTGGCGTTGCTCGGACACCATCCTCTACTTCAGATCCACATTTCGACCATATTCGACATTATACTACAAATTTAGATAAATTTTATCATGGACAAACACCGTTTTCAAGTGCTTAAATAGTTATTTATACCTGATTTTTAAATAAAAATTTACAGTTTTTATTCACCTAAAACCTAAAACTAAGGCTGCGAATTCATCTATCCCTCCACAACAAATATACCCCTCTGCAGTTTGCAGAGGGGTATTTGCATTTCTATGGGCAATTTCAATGTTAGATGAAGCTTTTGCCAATGGATTCGGCAGAGCGGTTCTGTGAGGATGCGGATGCCGAAGTACTGTCATTCTCATCGGATCCGCTCCAATTAAAGCTGTTACCACCCCGTTCAGCCGTTGACGAACTATAGTTATCCTGTGCGTTTTTGGAGAAGGAAGTATCCACGCTGCTGCTGTATTTATTTGTGCTATAGTCTTGATTAGCCGCAGCTGACATGGATGCTTGGCCAATCCTGGCCGTTGATGAGCTGCTGAAATCCTGCCCTCCAGTAAAAGAGCCCCTGGTACCCGAATAATCATTAACCTCGCTTTGTGAGCCGGATGATTGATTCAGGCTATAACCCGTATTCGAATTTTGTGTAAAGCCAAGGCTGGTATTTTGGATAGCTTGATTAAAATTCTGACTGTAGCCTGGGGTGCTGCCGATGCTTTGTCCATAGCTATTTCCGTAGCTCTGTCCCTGTCCACCTTGAGAGTACTGCGGATAAGAAGGCGATTGAATCGACTGTTGATAGGGCTGCGAGGTCTGGTATGCCGTATTAGCATATTGCTGCTGCCCTGTTCCCGCCATATTGCTCTGCACTGCCTGTTGAACGAAGGATTGGAGCTGCTCCGCTTTTTGAATTTGCTGTTGAAGCTCTTGCCGAATTTCTTGCTGATCGGCTGCTTTAATCGAACCGTAACCACTCAGCTGGGACAGAACTGCGAATAGCTCCGCCTGATCCTGCATGGTGTGCTGTGCAATTGTTTGGAAGGTTTGGCGAATAGCCGGATGTTCTGCTTCTAAAGCCGCCGTAGTATATTCACGCGCCGTTCGCTTTAATTCACTCAGCACCAGATTACCCCAGTCCTGTTCTTTTAGCTGTGTATTCGAATTGCTTTGCTGGTTATATTGATTTGTAGATGTTTGCTGATACATAGTGCTGCACCTCCTGTGCGATTAATGAGTCAATTGTGATTGCTGCTGCAGAGTTCTAAGCAGTTGATCCGTATGCTGCAGACGGTCTTGAGCAAGTTGGACCAGTACACGCTTTAACTGCGGGGATTGGCTGTCTGCTGCGGATTGTACAGCTAGCTTGGCCAGCAGGTCCTCATTTTTCAAGCAGTCTGTTATGTATGCCAACTCCTTAGAGCTGACCGTGCTTCCTTGTTGTTGCTGTTGTTGTGTAAACATCGATTGGCCTCCTTTCATGTTGTCAAAAGTAGGTTGTCCAGTTTGTGGAAGCCCTATGCATAATTTCCTTTTCCTTCTGAGCGAGCCACGTCCCCTAGCTATCTAATAGTAATAAAGCAAGATAACATGGGTTAAGTTTGGCATGTAACATGTTAAATCAAGCACATTAAGTGTGATAAACCGCGCTGCTAGTGCATGGTCATTAAGAAGTTAAATCCAGTGTCTGGCTTGAAGCCGCAATAAGATGGATAATATGGCGAGTGACTAAGATAAAGAAAAATCATAGTTTAAACTAGAGAAAAAAGGTGGAGAAACTAATGAACAAACAAAAAACTCTGGCATCCTTAAGTGTACTTGCTATGGCCGGCTCGATAGTTGCAGGCTGCGGCGGTGGAAAAGAATCAGCAGGTAGTCCCATTTCAGATACAACTCCATTTCCAGTTTCAATAGCTTTGACGCAAGTAGGAGACATTCCGAATGATGGAAACGAAATCAGCCAAGCCATTGAAAAGTATACAAATACAAAGCTAAACATTCAGTGGATTCCTAACTCCGCCTATGATGATAAGGTTAACGTTATGATCGCATCAAGCGAAATGCCTAAGCTGCTTAAGGTCCAATATGTACCTAATATCATCAGTAACATGCAATCCGATTTGTTCTGGGAGGTTGGTCCTTATCTGAAGGATTACAAAAACCTATCCGCTCAAAACCAACAGTTTTATGACAACATTAAAGTAGATGGAAAAGTATACGGAGTTCCTATTTTCTCCGAAATTGCTCGTGCAGCGATCGTTTATCGTAAAGATTGGCTGGATAACCTGGGATTGAAGGTTCCGAAATCCATTGATGACTGGTACAATGTAGCGAAAGCGATGACGTTGAACGATCCCGATAAAAATGGCAAAAACGATACTTACGGGGTTGTCTTATTTAAAAGGTACAATGAAGGTCAAACTTCTTTGACAACTCGTTTTGCAGTAGGTATGGGTGCACCTAACAAGTGGGAAATTACTAAGGACGGAAATGTCATTCCAGAATTCATGTCTGCAGAGTATACCGACGTTATGAAAATGTACCGCAAGCTTTATGAAGAGAAACTGCTTAACCAAGACTTTGCTGTTCTGGACTCCACTGAAGCGGATAAAATGTTCGATTCCGGCCGTGTAGGCATCAAAATTGCGGTTGCCAATACAGCAAAAAGCCAACAGGATCGTCTAACCAAAGTAGACCCTAAAGCCGTGGTAGATGTAGCTCCTCTTGAAGGACCTAAGGGCATTCGTGTAGCAGGTCAAACAGGCAACTCCGGTATTTATGTAATCCCGAAATCCTCGGTAAAAACAGAAGCAGAAGTGAAACGCGTTCTTAAATTTCTAGATCAGCTTATGGATCCAGAAATGGCTACATTGCTAATGCGCGGAATTGAGAACAAGCACTATGTAAAAACATCAGATAACCGCACTGAATTTACAGACTTCACCGCTTTCCAACGTGAGGTTAAGCCTTACCGTGATAACTTCCCTTATATCGAAGGCTATAACGTTGCACCTCTTAAAGACGTAGCGATCGGGGAAAAAGGAAACAAAGTTACTCAAGAAAATATGAAAAACGCTATTCCTAACCCGGCCTTGACATTCATCTCAGCTACTTACAGCGAACGCGGCAAAGAGCTGGAGCAAATGATTTATGACGCTCAAACCAAGTACATCATGGGTAAACTAGATGACGCTGGGTATCAAGCTGAGATCGAGAAATGGAAAAAATCCGGTGGTCAAAAGCTGATGGACGAGTATAAAGAAGAGAACGCTAAACGGACGAAAAAATAAGAAAAATGTAGGATAAGAAGATAACAAGAGAGGGACACCGGATGACCGGTGTTCCTCTCTATCATTAGAAAGAGGCGAAAATATGCGGCAGTTAACAGTGGCCCTAGACGGCAGCGGCGATTTTATTAGTGTACAGGCAGCTATTGATGCCATTCGTGTGCATTGGCAAGAGGATACCCGTATTCTCATTAAAAATGGGGTCTATCATGAGAAAATCATCATCCCTGATAACAAAACGAGAATATGGCTGGTAGGAGAAAGCCGCGAAGGTACCATTCTCAGCAATAATGAATTCGCACGGATTGTCGGAGCAGATGGAGAAGAGATCGGAACCTTCCTGACACCTGTATTAACGATGGCTGGGGATGATTGCCGATTGGAAAACCTAACCGTCCAAAACACAGCCGGATACGGTCCCGAGATTGGTCAAGCGCTGGCGCTTTACGTTGCCGGTGACCGCATTACCGTTCGTAACGTCTCTCTGTTCGGTAATCAAGATACGCTGTATACGTGCAAAGGCCGGAACTATTTCCACGGCTGCTACATTGAAGGACATGTCGACTTTATCTTCGGAGGAGCTACTGTCGTGTTCGAAGAATGTGAAATTCACAGCCTGCGCGACGGTTACATTACTGCCGCTTCCACCGAGCATTACCAGCCTTACGGCTATGTGTTTCTTAACTGCCGTCTAACCGGAGCTGCAGATAATGGCACTGTATTCCTCGGACGGCCTTGGCGTCCGTTCGCTCACACAGCCTTCATTAATACCTGGATGGGAGCTCATATTCATGCGGAGGGATGGGATCATTGGAATGATCCCAATAATGAAGCAACCGTGCGATATTACGAGTACGGCAGCACAGGTCCCGGAGCTAATCAGCCCGCTCGGGTCGGCTGGTCTAAGCTGCTGACGCAGGAAGAAGCCGAGCAGATGACTCCTGCGCGTATTTTGGCAGGTAGGGATGGATGGAAACCGAGCGGAGAAGAAGCTCCGGAATAATTGACTTGCAATTAAGAAGAGCACCCCAACACTTTAGTTTACAGTTAAGGCATTAAACTCTCTCAAGTAAAAAAACATCCCGGCTCCAGAAGGAGAACGGGATGTTTGGTTTTGCCGAAAATGTTGATCAATATCGGATAACGCGTTACTACACCGCCACACCCTTAAATCGCTACTCACAAGAGCTAAACAGCTTCTTGGGTGCTGAGCCAAGCTTGCACCTTCCAACGGAATCCCAACTGCGTTACGTCAACTGTAACGCATCCAAGCTGCAGCATGCCTTACTTGGTCGGTGGCTGTGCGGGAATCCCTGTTGGCGGTTGCATCAGAGTACCAGGTGCAAGGCCCGCAGGAGGCGTCTCCGCCTGAGGCTGCGCCAGATCTTTATTGGCCAGCTCTTGGATGGAATCAGCTGGTACGGCGTACGCCCACTCTGTGCCTTCCTTCATGAACCATACATTATCCTGTTCGACTTTACCCAGATATACGGTCGTTATCTCCTTTTGGGAGGCATCTACAGATTTAACCTCTACCTTCAGCTCAGGCGAATTCATCTTGATGCCGCTTGCCGGACGGGCAGGCTGTTCCGTCGAGAGGAATTTCAGCCTGCTAAGATATTCGTTTGCATCTGGCCCCTTGACGACTTTCTCATCCAGTTTCCAGTCGGATTCATATGCCTTTTTATCGGTATCCGTTTTTGTAATCGCCCATTTCTGACCCTTCCATTCCACGCTCATGCTGCGGATCTGGTCATACTCCAGCTTAACCGGACTTTTCTCCATAAAATCAATCGGAGTCATGGCCAGCGGCTTGGACTGGGAATCGCTCAGCCGGAATACTTCCGGTGATCCGCTGAGGATCGCATAACTGAAGCCTTGAATGGCTACCGGAGCACCGATACTGATCGTATGGGAGGAACCATTATTTAAAGTCACCTTGAACTGCTGGCTTGGTTTATCCAAACCAAACTGCGCCAGATCAGCTGCATTAGCATCAACGGTCTTGTCTTTACTAAGCGAATTGAACGATTCTATCCAGCCATCGGCACTGTAATCATTAAGGGGCAGAGGAGATGGCTTACTCATCGTCCATTTGCCATCTTTGCGCTGCAGCTCGATTTCGCCATCGGCCACTTTAATCGTGAAGCTTGCTACCTCATCCTTGTTCACCTTCACAAGTGAAGCAGCAGGAGCCTTGCTTTCCTTGAAAAAGTCTTTGCTGGACGCGTACCAGAAGCCCCCGATACAAATAATGACCAACAAGAGTGTCGGAATCAGCCGTTTCATCCTCTCCTCCTCCTCCACCAAACCGTCCCTCCGACGATCAGGAAGAGCAGTGGGAATAACAGCACGGTACCATAAAAGATTGAACTCGCCTGACTACCGGTAATCATGGCTTGCTTAATCGCATCGCCCTCACGTGGACGAATCGTGACCTGATCCTTCTGTTCCTGCAGCCAACCGACGCTGTTAAGGGCGAAATCACGGTTGCCCTGCTGCTGAATCACATTGTCAACGAGGAAGGACGAGCCTCCTAGCACAACTGCTTTTGGCTTGTTTTCTTTTGTTTCTGCGACATAGCCCAGATTTAATGGCCCTTTGATATCCTTATCATCTTTAGCTGTACGGCTCTTCGTTAAGGTCTCAATGTCTGTTTCCCCATAAGCGTTAGCTGTAGTCTTCAAGATCACCGTAGTCGTATAATCAGCCACAGGTTGCTCCGTATTCAACGTAACGGCCAGGTTCATCATGGTCAATAAATTGTAATCCTGAAGCTTTTTCGTAATGGCATGGGAACCATACTCGGGAATAATGGTCAATGGATCGAATAATTGGCTCTGTTTGGGCTCAATCGCAATCGCGTGCTGATCCTTAATGCCATACTGCGCCAGCAGTCCGTCAATATTTTTCCATTGCTTCTCCATATCTTTGTTAAAGCCTAGCGCCGCATAAAGCTTACCTTTTCCTTTTAAATACTCCTTAATGACTTCATTTTCTTTATCGCTGATGTCATTCTGCGGGCCAATGATGAACAGGACCTCTGCATCATCAGGAATTTTACCTTCACGAAGCAAATTCAGTTCCTTCACTTCATAATTTTCGCCTTCCAACCCGCTGCGCCATAGATTCAGTTGATTCAATGGGATTTCGTTATGGCCGGATAGGAAGTAAAGCTTGCTTTTTTCCTTCACATTTAAATTAACCAGCGCTTGCGTCAGCTTCTCTTCCCCACTGAACCTGTACTCGCCCTGCTGCTGTCCCGGGATAAACATGTCGGCATAATACAAGGTCTTCTTCACGGTTCCACTTTCCACCACAAGCGTTCCCGACGGATCGACTTCATACTGCTTGGCTAATGCAGGCTGTTTGACAATATCGTATTCATCGAACACGATTTTGCCGTTGCGCTTCTTATATTCCTGCACCAGCTCATCCACTTGGCGTTTAATATAAGGGTCGGTCTGATCACTCGTTAAAGAAATGATATGTACATCCTTATCGAGCGCCTTCAAGGTTTCTGTTGTTTTGTCGGATAGCGTAAACTTTTTATTTTGTGTTAAATCGATCTGCAAACTTTTCGTGGAGTTTAGAAAAATCGTCAGAACGATAAAAATGCCGATAACCGCCAGTGACAATACAACGGCATTCGTACCGCGAATCCACTTATTCAATGTCCTTTCCCCCTTAGAGTTTTGCGTAAGCAAAACTTTCTTCGAAAGCATAGTCTGAGCTTTGCATCGCAAAGCTTACTTCGAAAGCGTGTACTGAGTTTTGCGTAGGCAAAACCTTTTTCGAAAGCATAATGTCTCGTAAAACTTAGATTGCTTATTTCCAGCGCTTTCTTTCGAGCACTTGTATGCTTAATATGATAAACACGATGGTCAAGGTCACATAAAACAGAACGTCGGAGAAATCCAGAACACCCTTTTGTAAGTCAGAGGTTCGGCTAATAAGGGAGAACGTACCTAGATAGTCCTTGATTTTACCGCCGACACTGTCGCCTAACCACTCAATAGTCCAGAACATCAACAATATCGCAAACGCTGTAATCCCCGACACCATCTGGTGTGCGGACAACGAGGATGCGAACAATCCGACGGCCATCATAGCTGCCCCTACTAAAAACATACTCAAGTAAGAAAGCCACAGCACCGGTTGATCCAAGGTTCCATAGGAGCTCATAATCCAAGGATACAGCAGGCAGCCTACCACGAGGAGGAATTGCACGACTAACGCAGCCAAATATTTACCAACAATAATTTCGGTGATACTGACTGGAGATGTTAATAGCAGCTCATCGGTCCCTTGACGCAGTTCGTCGGATACCAGGCGCATAGTCAGCAGCGGAATAATTAGCAAAAACACAAAGGTTACGTTGCCCACAATGGGCCGAACATCAATGATATTGGGCGGGTACAGAAAATAGGAGCTGAAAAAGTAGCCCGATATTAGGAAAAAGAAAGCAAATGCCGCGTAAGCGGTCGGTGAGTAGAAGTACATTTGCAGCTCTTTTTTGCAAATGGCCCAGGTTCTACGCATGTGGATTCACCCCCTTGTCATTGGTATCTGTTGAGTCGGGCGAATGGGAAGAATCGTCGGACGAGCTGGAATCCCCGCTTCCGATGCCAGCATCGATGGTTTCGTTCGTGGTCAGCTTGAGGAAGATGTCTTCCAGACTCAAGCTTTCCTTCTTCATCGCAAGGATCGGATACCGCAGCTCGGCCATGCGGTAGAAGATCGCTTCGCGAAGGTCCGCGCGATCCGCCGCGGACACGAGGACCTTCACGGTCGGCGGCTCGGCGCCGTCCGTGAAGGTCTCTGCAGGCCACGCCGCAGGCTCGGCCTGCTCCTGCGCGCCCACGCCTTGCTCGGGCGCGTCTTGCTCCGGCTGCTGCGCAAGCGCAGCCGTTGCACTTGCTGCCGCGCCAGCAGCGGCAGCGGGCTCTTCCGCCAGCGGCTTCACGCTGGCGACCTGCGGCAGGCCGCGAAGCTCGGCCAAAATGGCCTCGCGCGGCCCTTTCACCTCAAGCGAGACCTCGAATGTCTCGCCCATCGATTGCGCCAGCTGGTCAGGATGCCCGTCCAGCACGATTCGCCCTTGATTGATAATTAACACGCGGTTACACAACGTGTTAATCTCGGGCAAAATATGCGTGCTAAGCAGCACCGTATGGTTCTCCCCCAGCTCGCGAATGAGCTGGCGAATTTCAATGATTTGCTTCGGATCGAGACCTGAGGTCGGCTCGTCGAGCACTAGCAAATCGGGATTGTGCAGGATGGCCTGCGCTAGTCCCATCCGCTGCTTGTAGCCTTTGGATAATCCGCGGATCACTTGCCGCTCCCGTCCTTGCAGACCAAGCCGCTCGATAACTTCGCCAATGCGACGCTTCTGCTCCTTGGCCGGAATGTCGCGCAAGTCAGCGATAAACTGCAGATAGGACTGCACTGACATTTCAGGGTACAGCGGAGGTGTCTCCGGCAAGTAACCGATCTTCTGCCTTGCTTTCTTTGGATGGTCTGCCATTGATAACCCATCGATTGCAATAGAACCATGGGTCGGGTTCAAATAACCGGTAATCATCCGCATCGTAGTTGTTTTACCCGCGCCGTTAGGACCCAGAAATCCGACAATCTCGCCACGCTTCATGGAGAAGTCGATGCTGTGAACCCCTCTTTGGTTTTCGTACAATTTACTAACCTGTTTTACTTCAAGCACGTCTTACAACCTCCATTCGAAACAAAATGTTCTACTATAAGCCATGTCCATTTTGATAGCAGCTTAACCACCCACAAAATATACAAGAGAAACAATAATGTAAGATTAAGCCAATCTGAAAATTAGCTTAAAGTTTTGTGTCTGAATTGTGAACAAGCATTACCCTGCTGCTCAACAAAAAAAGACGCTACCTTTCCGGCAGCATCCTCTAAGCTCTTAGCCCTATCCTCTAGTTAGTCTTAATCTTAATTTAATCCGCCACTCCCTCAACCCTTTGCAAAATCGAATACTCATCGGGGTAAATCATCATAAATTGCGTTAATCCAAGCAGCCGAAACAGCTTTTGGTAATGCTCCGCAACCCCATGTCCAAAAGCTTGATAATTACCCTCTGCCCCCCAACAGGCGATTCGCATTAATAGAGTAATACCCCTGCTGCTGATGGAAGACACCTGTTGGAAATCAAAGATCAACACTCTGACATTCTCACCAAGGCCTTGCTTCCAATCCCGCAAGCTCATCAGTGGCTGCTCCGCATCTTTCGTGAATTCACCTTGTAGTTCAATAATAAAAGCACCGCCTGAAACTCTCACTTCTTTGATCAAAGAGGGCTTCATTCTGCGAAACACCATCCTTTTTCACGCCATATTGAATCAAAGGGTAACCTTATCATGAGATCCACTTATTACAAAAAACGCTCCTCCAGCTCAGTAAAATCGGTCGCTCCCTGCTCCTCACTGACTAGCTTATCCCATTTACGCTGAACACGCTTAGCCTCTTGCTTACGCCCCGTAGCTATCAAATGCACGACATATTCTTGAAAGCCTTCCTCATCAGTTGGATTAAGCTCAAGCCATCGGTTGAAATAAACCTCTGCCTGTTCATGCTGTCCGATACCCTTATAATAAGACGCCAATTTCCGTATGATGACTACTTGAGTATGCTGCAATGTTTCTCTATAAGCATCTACCCAATCTAGATATCGGATTTCCGACATAAATTCCCCATACATGACATAAGCCTGTTCATAATAGCTCACAGCAAGAGCTGGCTTCTCGCTCCAGTGCTGATCCCCTTCATGAATATAAGACTGGTATTGCTCTAAATCGAGAGACTTTATCTGTCCCTTATGTAATCGGATAATTCCGTCTTTAATGATAATAGCAGGGTCAATTTGTAATTCCTGTTTAAGGGTTTGCTTCAACTGGTGCAGAATCACATACAGCTGGTTATTCATTTTATCTGCATACCCTTGTCCCAGCAGCATTTCCATAATATGCTCCTTGGGAGCTGAGTAGTCAGGTTGGATGAGCAGATAGAGGAACAGCTCCAGTGACTTTTTCCTTTTCCATTTCAAACCCTTAAACTCAACGCCCACACGAGTAAATGTCATATTCCCAAAGCAGCGTATTTCCCATCCATCCCTTTGCTCATTCGCTACATTGTGCGCTTCCCTTTTCATGTGGATCTGCTTCAGCCATTCAGCCTGGTTGGGGCTTCGAGTCAGCTCCTGCCATGCCATCAATTTATAAAGCACAGCCTCAGCAAGCTCTGCTTGCCCCCTGCTTTCAGCTTGTGTATAATGCAGCATGCCCAACTGAAATTGTAGATTCAAATCGCAGCCAAACGTGAGCTGAGCACGATTTAACTCATCCCATAGTGCACGTTCATCCTTCCAATTTGCCTTCATGCGGACTTCAAAACGCTGGATTAAGCAAAGGACAGCATGATAATAAGACATTTGCGATGTATCCACACCATCTAAAATCGCTGTAGCATCTCCCCACCTTAATTGGTCAGCACTTAGTAGACCTAAGGCCATGTTATGAACGGGAAGATATAAGGGATCGAGATTCATTTTCTGTTCTGCATAGTAGTAGATCTTCCTGCGCTCCTGCTCGCTCATTTCGGATCTCCAAGACAGAAGAAGGTCCAAGCATAAGTCAACAACCCCTTGGCTGTCACCCTCTTGTTTAAATTGCTCCCAAGCCTCCCTGAAATAGGTTTCCTCATGCCCAGCCTCATTCAGCAAATAACTGCCCCAAGCCAATGCTTGCAGTACCCGTCCGCTTGTTGGGGATTCCTTTCTCAGCCATTCTTCCTTTAAAAATCGAAGGATCGTCTTCGCATCCTGCCATTCCGCCAAGCTCAAATTAACCATCGCCAGTTGAGCCAGCGCGTCCAGCATCTGACTCTGAAAGGTTTGCCTCGCAAAGCCCTGTACAGCAGACAGCAGCACTTCTTTCGCTTCAACCAGCGCTCCTCGGCGCATTAACAGCTCCCCCTGCAACTTCAATAGCAAGGGTGACTTTTGTGCAATAGCCGCCGGAATTTGAGCAAGCTCATCCCCACTCACTTTACTCCCAGCCATAATGACAGACTCTATATGGAAAACCATGTTTTCATAATTAGTGTCGTGCTTTTGTTCAATATCAATGAAATCTAGAGGCTTCACACAATCACCCTTTATTTTTGCTTAATCTATGGTGTTGTCATTATTCTCGCTCTAAATAGAAAAGGAGTCAACCCGAAGGTTGACTCAGAGGATAAGACTAGTCTTGGTATACGTATACAGCTACGGAAAATGGACTATTATCCGACTTTATCCCGTTGATATCAATTGTATGCGCTCCAACAGGTAAAGTGCTCGAATACTTAATTATAAGATACGTATCATCTCTAATCGTGAATGCCAAATCTAAATCAATTGGGCTGGTGCGCAGCACCATATCAGTAACATCTGCTAAGCTATGGCTAAATTGTATGATTAAGAAGTTTCCAGCATTTTCTGCGGGAATATGAAGGGGGTTCCCGGGCCCATTATTTGTTTGTCCAGCGTACACAGAGCTTGTAACACTAGAAGTATTATAAGTAACATACGTCACGCTAGTTACGGAACCCACAGGCGCATTAACCGTTATCGGTACATTTACAAACTGTCCTCCGTAAGTAGCTGTAACAACCGTTGACCCGTTAGCAACAGCTAAAACTTCACCACTGCTGCTTACTTTTGCTACGAACGGATTATTACCGCTGTAGCCTACTTCATTACTATTTACGATTGCTTGAGTATTGTCTGAATAATTGGCAGTAATCACCAACTGCTTTGTAGCGCCATAAGTACTGAGGGATACACTGTTCGGCTCACTTGTCAGTGATACTAAAGTTGGCGTTCCTGCAGTATTGCCTGGTGCAGTAATTACAACAGTAAATACCTGTGTAACAGTCAATCCGTTTTTCGTAATCGTTGCAGTCAATGTTACCGTTACATTCCCCTTGCCTTCTGCCGGACGAGTAACAACACCGTTATTGCTGACTACATCAACATTGGAGGAAACCCACGCAACGGATGTACCATTCCCGGCCGTTTCTGGAAGAGTAAGGTTGGATTTCGCCCCCGAAGCGGAGTCACCAGAAACATAACCGATTGCCAATACTGCTTTTGCTGAATTTAGTTCAGCAACAACAGATGATTTTAAGGAGTAAATTAATGAGTACAAGGAATCGAACACGTTTAAGTTAGAAATATCCATATCCACTAAACCTAAATCTCTAGCACTCTTAATTTTTTGACCCACTGCTTTTATCTCATCTTCTTTGCTTACTGAATATTCGCTGAAGCTTTGAATAGCTGCAATGGCATCCATAACGAACTTTTTAATACTATCCTTGGATATACCGGCTGTACCACCGTCTTCAATAATATGATCCTTAATTTTAACAATTGCTTCTGGATCACCTGTCAATGTTACATTCGTTTGTAATACAAGGCTGCTAATATCTGAACCTGCTGAAAGGTTCAATGTAGATCCGATTGCAGCCTCAGTAACTGTAACCGAGTTAATTTCACCTGTACCGCCAAATGTAACACTTGTGCCTGGACCCGTAATACTCACAGAACCCAATGTAGTGTTCTCATTTGCTGTAACTGTTGCATTAGCTCCCAATTCAAGAGACGCAATGGAAGTTGCTGCTGCATTAAGCTCTTTTGGAGCCGCAATTGTAATAGTTGCCCCAGCTGCATTAACGTACACATTACCTGTAATTGTTCCTCTAAGCTCAATACCTTTTCCTGACGCGCCGGAACCAATGTTAATATTTCCAAGACTTCCTGCACCAGATTCTAAAATAACTTGAGACTGGACATCCGTATTCGTTATTTCTGTGCCCAATAGGGACAAAATACGAACCTGGCTAGTCTGACCATTTGCTGCTACTTTCAGCGTTTTAACTTTGGTTTTTTGGAATTTGATCGAGTTTTCGCTACCTGAAGCTACAACGATATTAGCCGCTTCTACGTTTTGCAACGAAATTTCGCCGTCTTTACCAGGGTCTAAGGTTAATGTGCCGTTAATCTTGGTAGTACCGCTAGCGGGTCCAATAGGAGTAGGACCTCCAGATGTAATAGTCAGATTATCAAAAACACCACCGCTGTTGATCTTTTGCAGATCCGTGGTTCTAGTCTCAGAACGGGAACTGCCGCCAGCACCGCCGCCGCTAGTAACAATGAAGGCTACTCCCTTGATGGTCTTGCCTGTGTCTTTGCCTTTGTAGCTAAGCTTGTACACTTGATCGATCGTTTGAACACTCGTAGTCAATAAGACTACGGATTTGCTATCGGATTTGTATGTGGCACCCGTTACTGACAAACCATTGTCAAATGTAAAATCCGACGCATTAAGTGACGGAATTTCCTTATTAAAGGCGATTTCTACGATCGTGTTATTAACAGCAGATACTGAGCTAACTTCTAGCAATGCATCAACTTTGACGATTTCTTTAGCTTTATCAACAAATTTGGACTTGTTTGTTTTGAACTCATAAGCTAAACGAGCCAAAGCTTGCCTCTCAGCACTTTCTTTTGGACTGAATTTCAATGTGCCGTCCTTATTTTCGATCCCGTTTACGAAACCGATTTTATAAGCTAACGATACATGTGCTTGTGCCCAACTCGATACTTCTTTCAAATCGGACAATTTTGCATCAACCGCTAATTTACCGGCACCTTCCTCAAGACCCAAAGCGCGAACAAAGAAAACAACTAGCTCTTCTCTCGTCACTTTCGCATCCGGTGAGAAGGATGTTGTTGAAGTTCCTTGTGTAATCCCGGATTCAACCAACGCTCCGACAAAGCCTCTATACCAGCTATTTTTATCCACATCTGTGAACGCAGACGCTTTTTCTGCATTTTCTTTCAAGCCTTGAGATAACACAATAATTTTAGCCAACTCTGCACGGCTCATCGCTTTAGTCGGTTGGAAAGATCCATCCTCATATCCGCTGATAATACCTCCGTCGACCAAAGATTGAATTTCTTTTTGTGCGTAAGAATCTGCGATATCTTTCAATTGAACTACAGTAGCGCCGAATGCCATAGCGGGCATAAGCATGCTAAATAGCAGCACAAAAGTAAGAACCGCGCTGATCTTACTGCGGCCTTCTTTTGACAACATGGTTTCTCCTCCTCTATATACTTATCAATGAACATAAACCCCCCTGCAAAAACAACATAGAGAAGAAACCTCCATGATCGCTCCCAAGAGTTTTACTGATTTATATTACTACATGCCCCCTTACAAAAACCTTACAAAACATACGATAATTAGGCATAAAGGACCTATTTTATATATTAAAAGTAACATTTCAAAATGCCCACTTACTTCGTTCGAACTATGCGAATCATATCCTTGCGCTGGTATACACTGCAGATCATCCCAACCGCCGCCAGCTGAATGAGCAGATGACTGCCACCATAGCTGACAAATGGAAACGCAATTGAAACGATTGGCAGAACTCCTAAGGACATTCCGATGCTCCAACCGAATTGAATGGTGAATAGCAAGCCTAAGCCGCAGACCAGCATTTTGCCGTATGAATCCCTGACTTGTAAGGTCATCCTTACCAGCTGCACTACAAACGATAAAGCACTGAACAATACAAAAGCTCCGGCGAACCAGCCTAGGCTGTAAATAATATAGGTGAAGACGGTATCCGAATAGGCATAGGGCAGCCTCTGGTTAAAGGAAGCAAAGCCGTGTCCCCACCAGCCCGCCGAACGGATAGCATTATCGATTTGTATGTACACCCAGCCTGCATCCGCTGAAGCTTCTTGGCGGTGGAGAAAAGCATTCAAACGCTGCTTGCTCCATGGATGCACAATGATAAAGCATACTGCTATAGCAAGGAAAGTAAATGCTTGCGGTGCAATGAACCGCCAATTGCGGCCTGATGCAATTAATAATAGTAGATAAGCAGGAATATACATAAAAAGCGCAGCAGTTGCAGGTGCTTTTACATATAACAATACGGGTATTAGAATGAACAAAATAATTTGCAGCATGAAAACCTTTTTACCCGTTCCCATATGGTTCAACATTCCAGCCGCTGCTATTAGAAGCAAGTAAGGGCTCGTTCCAACCACATCGATAATGAAAGGACCTATTGACAAATAACTGCTGCCACCATTAACCTGCGGACCCCATCCGATGGCAAGAATCATAAGCAAGATAGTGCCACCATATAACATTGAGGAATAACCCAATAGCTTGCGGTAATCGATCCTTGTCAGCACAAACAGTATAAGCAATCCAATACCAGTAAAGATAGCTTTGCTAAAAAACATACGTTCGTTGCCCATAGAGGTAGATTGCGCTGTATAGCTTAGATCTAAGGCGTACATGGTTACTAAGGCAACTGCTATTAATATCATCAGCCAACTGAGCAATCCCCATGGGATGCTTGGTTTATGTACATGGTTAAGTCCTGCAGCGACATCGGAGGCTTGCCCCATTTGTTCAATAGCAAAGCCTGCAGCAGCTTTCTCATCCATCCCCTGCTCCCGCTTCTCCGACATTAGCTCCTCCAGGTGTCCCTCCAACTCCTGCCGTATTTCCTTGCGAAGCTCCCTGGCTTTTATTTGCCGACAAACCTCATCCAAATACTCTAGCACCAGAGGATGCTGATTCCTCATGCCTGTCCCTCCCCCAATACACGGTCTACGGCATTACGAAATAATTGCCATTCTTGCTTTTTCTCCTGAAGCTGACGTCTGCCCGATTCTGTGAGCCGATAATATTTACGTTTACGACCTTCGGCCTCCTGCCAGTAAGCTTCCACCCACTGCTCCGCCTCCATCCCGTGGAGTATCGGATATAACGTGCCTTCTTTCAAAACAAATGTTCCATCTGAGCTTCGCTCAAGCTCTTTGATCAACTCGTAGCCGTATAGATCCTGCTTGTTTAGCAGGGTTAGAATAAGTGTACCTGTACTTCCTTTGAGCAGTTCTTTATTCACTTTCATACTCAGTCACCGCCTTTTTATACATAGTAATCATATGCATCGTATATCTATGTATACAATTATAAATTAAATCATTGTTGTTGGCAAACCTTAGTTCTTTTATTTTACTTTCATCGCTTGCAAGTCCGTTCCGCTTATTCGAGTTAAGGAGAATATAAAAGAAGACCCCGTAGGGTCCTCTTTTTATAAATAAATTATAAGTTAATTACTACCTACTACCTAACAGATACTCCAATAGATGCAGAAACACCATTTGGTGCTATTACGTTAACTGTAAAACCAGACACAGAATTGCCTTTGTAAGTAATCTTGCCGTTGTTATCAATGCTTACAGCTTTATTAACATCGCCCCACCCAATAATATCTGAGAGGTAGAATTTTAGTTTCAACAAGTCATTCGTTTGTTGACCAACCACGCCATTCTTGATCAAAAATTGATCAGAAATGTTACGTTCTTCATTTATATCACCAGGGCTAAACTCAGAAACAATTTCATCACCGAATTGATCAACTACAGTGATTTTTTCAGCAAGTGCTCTACTCCAAAGGAAAGCACCATCGATACTTGCAGCAGAAACCGCTTTGTAGGTTCTGCCCAGAACCATCTTTGCTACTGCAGGAGCTTCATTCTTTGTAGTTACATCAATAGTTTTGGTCTCTAGCTCGCCTTTGGCGTTTCTGTATATTACACTAACCTTTGCTGCTCCGGCATCCAAACCAACAATAAAGTTTTTACCGCTTGGAGTACCCATATTAGGTACATCGACAACTAATGGATTATTAGAAGTAACAGCTACGATAGTGCTCGAATTTGAACCTGTGTACACTCCTGATGCAATTGCAACTTCTTCACCACTGGCTTTTCTAGCTCTTAGCTTAATTTCTTTAGCAACCTTCCTGTAATTATCGTATACATACGTTGCCCCAGTTACATTTGACTTGTTACTTACATCATAGAAATCGTCGACCGCAAGAATCATATTGTTGACACTCTTATCGAGGTAAAGCTCATAAGTCAATTTGCTTTCAGTCTTATTAGGATCAATACGCTCAATAGTGGTCGAAATAGCGTCAACTTCAATCGCCTGTCCTGCCAGGTATCCAGTATTAGGATATTTAATAAGCGTTGCCTTCAAATTCCAAATTCCTTCAGGCGAATTGCTCGTGGAATAAAATTTGAAGGACTTGTCAAAGAAATTATCCCACGGGTTGTAAATAAATTGAGCGTTTTTGATCAAAGTAAACTCGTGAGAAGTTTCTGGTGCCCCGTGAACGGTAGAAAGAACGATTGCTCTATTATTATACAGGTTTGTATACGGTGTAGAATAAGGTAGTGTTGACCTCTCTTTAGAAGCAAAGTAAACCTCTTCAGCAGGAACACCCGCTCCAGGTGCAGCGATACCTACACCTGTGTAAGACAATTTAACTTTGTACGTTGCATCCATGTCATTAACATATTTCATCTCTGTACCGAATTGATCGTAAACTTTAAATTTTACTTCTGTATCAGTTCCTCCAAGAATGTACTTCTTAGGCATAGTGGTAATTTTAATGGAATCAGGTTTACGAGCTTCATATACAGGAATGTTTAATGTTGAAGTAACTGTTGGGTAGTCTTCCAATCTAACCGTAATATACTGAGGGCCCTTTCTGTCTATGCTAGTAACTACAAGATATCCTTTATAAGCACCCGTTTTTACGACTTGTGAACTCCTATCTCTTCCAAAAGTAATTCCACTCGAATAACTAATTATAAACTTGCTGTCTTTATCGCCGTTGCTATATGCATTTACGATATCATCCGCATCCAACAGCTCACCTTTGGAATTTTTCAGGATCAAAGGAATATAAAATTTCTTATCCACATCCTCATCGCCGGTAATAACGTCATCCTCAGCCAATAAGTAGTCATATGGGCCAAACTCTATAGCAGCGGGCATATTAGCAGCGAAAATGTGGACTGTTTTAGTTGTAACGTAACCAAATCTAGTGTGAATAGTAATAGTAATATCTTTTTCTACGTTGCTTACAGAACGAATTTGCATATCAGCTGAATCATCTCCAACTACGTCGTCAACGAATGGATCCAGCGGCAGATGGCCGTAACCTGATCCTGCCTCAAGATCACTGTCTGAGAAGGTTACAGTAATATCATCATTCAACGTTCCCTTATCTTCCACACGGAAACCGTATTGGTCATAAGCTCTAACTAGCAAAAAATTGTTAGCGCTCGTTGCTGCAATATCGACGATTTTTGTGCCTGAAGAGTTCACTAGGTCGACGACCTCAACTTTGTCGACAATCGAGTAGTCGCCAACAGTAAAAATTTTGTTGAGTTGCACTCCGCTGTCTTTGTGCACAATAGTAATGGAGATTTTGTCGTTTCTTTCAGTTCCCTGATCTTCCATTAATTGAATGGCTTGTTCATTAAAGACTTTGCTGAATGTACCCCCACTCACATCAATATCAAAGCTGCTTGAATCTAATTTAGCCTTCACACCATATTGGTTAATAGCTTTGAAATCAACACGTACTTTTCTTATCGGAACTCCTGCTTTGTTTGTTGTCAAAGGGAGTGTACCTGATGTCGTCAGAAATTCAATTTTTATGATTTTCTCTACAGATGTAGTAACAGAAGCTGTTTTATTAATGTTATCGATGTTGCTAAGCCCACTAATAGAAACATCATATTTAGACTCTTGGAACTTTGAATCAAAAGTTAAAGTGGCCACTGTTTTCTTGTCATCCCACTTCATAATGTAGCCAGAAGTAATTACGTTACCATCCTTTTTAAGCTCAACTTTTAGGTTTGCAGCAGCTTCTTCAGTCAATGCACTGTTCAACTCAAGACTCAGCACGTTAGCATCCGTTGCTTTGAAGGACGCAATTGCATATTTGCCCGTTATCGGTCCTGTACCATCAGATGGTGCCGTCGTAACTGTCGCCAGGTATACCGCCGAACTTACATTACCAGCCGCATCATACGCTCTAACGCTAAATTTCCCATCGTAGTTAGTGTTAGGACTTAACCCTGTTACAGCATAAGTTGAACCAGTAACTGAACCATTTAATAGATTTTCTACCTGATAAACCTTATAGCCTGTTACAGCTTTGTTATCCGTGAATCCAGTCCAACTTAATGTAAATCCAGTTGTATGAATGGCTAATGCTGACACTGTCCCACCCAATGGAGCAGTTGTATCAGCAACAGCAGTAGTATAAGCAAACGTCGATACCACACTGTTTGTCATCCCTGCTTTTACAGCAATTGCCTTAATAGTCATTGCTGAACTAACCGTTATAGGACCATTTGAATCGTAAGCAATACTTGCAGTAGTTGGATTACTACCGTCTTTAGTAAAGTAAACTGCTGCCCCTACTGTTGCTGAGCTCAATTTCACTTTTATTCCTGCATCTACCACCCCAGCCGCTGGGTCAGCAGTTGGCGCTGATACTTGATTAGCTGCTGGGGTGGTGGTGTTACCCTTGCTTGAGCCACCTCCACCACCGCCGCCGCCTCCAGTAACACCAGAACCTGTTGTCGAACCAGGGGGAGTAGAAAACGTTGAACCCTCGGCTCCTTTTTCAACAGTCGCTTTTCCAACCTTACCTTCGCCTAGAACCTTCAGTATAGCTTTCAGAACTAAGTCTAAGACCTTAGCTTCTTTACCCAGGTTTAACTGTGTATCCCCTGCTTTTTCCCCAACATCTAAATTCTTAATCTCACCACTCGGAACTTCGACTACTATAGCTTTTGCTGCAATAGAGACATTATCGAAGTTACCTAAAAGGGATACCTTAGAGCCGGCAGGAAGCTTGTCTTCCAGTTTCACGTTGGAAAATCCACCGTTAGTTGCCTTGGAGTTATCGATTTTCACTCCAGTTTGTACCGTTACTTGCTTCACAGTAGTTGTACCTTCAGCCAAGATACGTACTTCGCCGGTTTTCTTATTAACAATAATAGTTACAAGCACACTGTTTCTGAAATGAATCGAGTTAGCACCCCCGCCATTAACGAAAGTATCACCGCTAACCTTAACATTATTAAGATTAACATCGCCTTCTCCAATACCTTCTCCCAATGTCAGGTTACCGGTAATGGTAACGTTCTGAAGAGTAACCCCGCCTGTATTAATAACCACGTTACCCTCTAGGTTTTGGTTGCCGGATTCAGGCCCGTATGTACCTGCTTTATCATAGGTAGCCACGGCGCCACCGCCTGCTGCACGATCAAGAATGACGATTGCTTCTGCTCTAGTAATGCTATTCTCGAAACGAAGCGTTCCATCCTCGTAACCATTAAGAACTCCTATTGCTACAGAAGCTCCAATAGCGCCTTTACTCCAGCTTGGAAGGTTTACTGCATCTTTAAATTTACTAAGATCACCGCCTTTAGCGGTATCCAGCTTAAGTAATGCAGCGATGATAACAGCTACTTCCTGACGGCTTATTTTGCTGCCAGGTTTTACAGTTCCATCTTCATAACCACTGATGTAACCTGATTTCAATGCTATAGCTACCTGCTCGTATTCCCATCCATTTGGGTCTACATCTTTCGCTTTAACTTCTTCTTTATCCTTAAACCCGAACGAACGATTCACTATAGTCATGAATTCGGCTCTTGTAATCGAATTGTCCGGTTTAACCGTCCCATCTGCATACCCTTGAATGTTGCCCTTAGCGGTCCAATCTTTCAGTTGGTTTTCCGCCCAATGCCCCTTGATGTCTTTCGCGTCATCTGAAGCAAAAGCCATGCTGAAAGATGAAAAGATCAGACAGATGCTTATGATGATAGCGAATATTCTTGTGGATCTTGTTGAAATACCCGTACTACGCATGATTTTTCCCCCATTATATAGTTTTCAAATAAACCCCATACTTAAAACCAATAGAATAGGCCACAGATAACGGCCTATTCTATTGGTCTATAGCATGGAGCTATTGTACTATACAATATCTGACAGAACGACAATTATTTTGTCGATTACGCCCTAAAAAATCAATTATAAGGATATTTTGTGAAATATTTACCATTTTATATTCATTTCTCGATTACTTGACCAGTTGTCCTCTTGTCACACCCAACTGATTGGTTGCTTTCAGCTTCTTCCAGACTTGCGTACCGCTAATTTCGCCACGCAGCGCACGCTGGTACAGCGAAATGACCTCATGCACCTTGTCAGCCGTTTCTTCCAGAAACTCTACCCGGAATGATGCCACTCCCAGATCCATAAAATTGCTAACATATTCGGCTCCGGATTGGTCGATAGCATTGTACACCGTGTTGCGGCAGCCTTCATCAACTCTTACAGGATGAGACATGCCTACCCGGTCTTGCAGAGATACACGGTGATCCTCACAAGGGCGACCACAGTTCGTAAAGTCCGTGCCTTCGCTTAAGAAGGTACAATAGACGCAGTGCTCGGTATGAAACATCGGCATATGCTGATGAATAACGACCTCCAATTGGGAGGTATCTGTTCTTCCTAACAGATCAACCATCTGCTGGATATTAAGATCGTACGAAGGCGTCACTTTATCCAAACCCGCATCGAGAAACAAGGCAGCGGTTTTATGGTTAGCCACGTTAAGCGAGAAGTCCCCAATCAGCTCCGGGTGTTTCTCCTGCGGATGCTCAAGCCGCTGCTTCAAATAGTAGTAGACAGCTCCAGTATTACGGACCAGAACGGCGTCCGGCTTCAGGTTCGTTATGTTTTTGAAATAGCCGGTTTCTCCAGGCATATGAATACGCGGCGTAGCCAGCGCAATACGCTTGCCAGCTTTCCGTGCGGCTTCGACTGCGGCAGGAAACTGCTTAATAAACTCAAAGTCAGCATAGATCATGTCGACTTCTGTCTCCAGCGCGGCGTGCACCTGCTCCAGCGTGCGGCACAGCACAGTCAGCTTCGCAGCTGGGTCTCCAGACTGCTGCGGCGACGAAGCCGTGCGCACAGGCGTATCGGCATATGCGTCAACGCTGTGCTTGACGTAGGCTCTAGGCTGCCGGCGCTTCAACTCCAGAAGCTCGACCGCGCGGCGGCGCATGCCGTTCAGCTCGCGCATCGGCACGATCAACTCGCCGCTCAATTGCACATCGAGCTGTGAAAGCTCGAACACCGTACCGCCCAAACGGCCAAACTGTTCCTCGAACAACGCCGCGTCCATCGGGCGTTTCTCTGCCTGCGCAAGTGGCAGCTCAGACTCAATAAGCTCAGTATGTCCCGTCTGATCATCGGTCCACCAGCTTTTAAGCGGCTGTCCCAGCGTTCCCGTCACACGAATCGACACAGGGAAAGTCCAGTAAGGCTTATCTGTCTCGAACGATTGGCGAAGCCTTTTATCCAAATGCGGATCATTTGTTTTCCAAATCCGGTCGCCTACATGCAGCCGTCCTAAATCAACATCGTTACGTCCAGGCACAATCTCAATCAAGCCACCAGGCGCCTCGCCCTCCAGCTTAACGCCTTTGCGGCGGATGTCATAGACACGGCCACCTTCTTCTTTTTTCGTTGGGTCGCCAGCATCAAAGCAGATACCGTCACCGCGCTTCAACGGCGCTTCCAGCTCACAAACTACACCGTCACGCAGAATTTGCTTTATACGTCCTATAAAAACGCCCCGGCTCTTGGGATACGTACCCTCAACCAGCTTCTTATTATCCGTTCCCTTCAGGAAACCATAAGTGAAGCCACGAGAGAAGCTTTGTTCGAGCTCACGCAGCTCCTCCTTTGTCGGCTTAGCATCCCCATCCTCAAAGTAGCGATCAATCGCACGGCGGTATTTGCTGACCACGTTAGCGACATATTCAGGACTTTTCAATCGTCCCTCGATTTTAAAGGAGGTTACTCCCGCTTCGATCAGCTCCGGCACAAGCTCTAAAGCTGCCAAATCCTTCGGCGACAGCAGATAGGCAATATCGCCCATAGGCTTCTGCACACCATCGATCATCAGATCGTACGGCAGACGACAGGCTTGTGCGCACTCACCGCGATTGGCGGAGCGTCCGCCCCACATTTCGGAGGTTAAGCATTGACCCGAGTAGGAAACGCATAGTGCTCCATGCACGAATACTTCCATCGGCAGCTTCGCTTGATCCCCGATTTGTTTGATTTGCTTAAGGTTATTTTCCCGACCTAGAACAACCCTCTCAATATCAAAAGGCTTAGTAAACTCCACCGCCTCCGGCGAGGTAATCGTCATCTGTGTAGAGCCGTGAATCGGAAAATCCGGCGAGATCTCACGGATCATACGGACCAACCCCAGATCTTGAACAATAACCGCATCTACCCCAGCTTCTATACAGGCTTCGATCAGCTCTTTGGCCTCCCGCAGCTCTTCCTCAAACACCAAAATATTAAACGTCAAAAAACCTTTCACCCCATACAAATGAAGGAAAGACATAATATCCGGCAGCTCATCTGTATGAAAATTATTGGCTCTAGCTCTCGCATTAAATTTTTCCACTCCAAAAAAAACGGCGTCAGCCCCATTAGCAACGGCAGCCCGCAAACAATCCCAATCTCCGGCCGGAGCCAAAAGCTCCACATCTGTTTTTAAAATTTTCGTCATGCTGATTCCTCCGAATACTCTTCCATATTGATTCTTATAGTTTAACAGAAACGAGAGCGTTAAAGCCAATGAAACCGGAATTTGGAAGCCGGCACCGTTATTTGAAACCCGTTCAATTGGCATTAGAATCTCATTTCAGTCAAATTTTGCTGAATCCTACGATTTCTTGTCTAATTAATAGGAATGGATTATAATTTTATCCACTTACTTGATTGTTGAAATTAAGAAGAGGAGCTCCTTACGATGGTAAATGATTTTGTAATAAACGCCGCCATATTAATAGCTTCTTTCTTCATTATCGGGCAATTATTTAGAAAGTATCCTCTGCACCGCACCTCATTACTAAATACTCAAATATGGATTGGGATTTGCTATGGTCTCCAAGGGATTCTGCTAATGGTATATACGATCCGCCTTGATGCTCTTACCATCATGGACCTGCGCCATATTCCCATCATGATAGCTGCCCTGCAAGGCGGGCTACCTGCGGCACTCATCAGCTCATTTATAGTTGCGCTCGCTCGAATCGGACTATTCGGTTTTAGCTTCTCCTCGGTTACAGCCGCTTCTTGCATGTTGTTAATCGGTACCGGATGCGGTCTGCTGCTGAATAGGGTTAAGCCTGTTAAGCTAAGCTTTCCTCTATTAAATGTAGCAAGCCTACTTGTCATCTCTTCTACTATCTTCATTAACAGAGCCCATGCTGGTCTAAGCTTATCCACGCTTCAATCGTTGTTACTATTTTATTGGCTGGTTGCACTCTTATGCGGACAATTAGCCTATTATCTCTACCTATATATATATCGAATGAACACTTTATTCTTCAAGCTTCAAGAAAGTGAACAGAGATACCGTTCGCTTATCGAAAAATCCCCTGACGCTACTATTGTACATGATAGCAACACGATTTTGTTCGTCAATGGAAAAGGATTACAGCTGTTACATGCTGCATCTCCTAAAGAAGTCATCGGAAGTTCCCTTCAGCAGTTCATCCATCCTCTGTATCATAAAGAACCACAACAGCAGCCCCATGAAAGACTCAACAAAACAGCTGAGACGGAACGAATAGAACAGAAATATATTCGGTTAGACGGTGTGGAGATTGATGTTGAAGTATCTATGTCATCTATTTCCTATAAAGAACAGCCTGCTTTTGTAACAACAATTAGAGATATAACCGACCGTAAAATTACCGAACAAAAGCTGCAGCAAGCTATAACCGCGTTACAACGGCTGTCCGATCTGGACGGATTGACCGGTATAGCTAACCGTCGATCCTTCGACTCGTTTCTTGACCAATCATGGAAAATCGCTATGAAGAAGGACGAGCCGCTCTCCCTGATTATGTTCGATGCAGATGAATTCAAGGCATACAACGATGCTTATGGACATCAGGGCGGAGATGACTGTCTGCGCATGTTGGCCAGCCATACGGAGCATGCACTCGCTCACAGCAATCATATGGTTGCGCGCTATGGAGGGGAGGAATTCGCCGTCATCCTCTGCAACACAGACTTAGACGTCGCCATCGGTATTGCTGAGCAAATTCGCAGCCTTATTGAAGCATTGGCGATTCCACACAGCAGCTCTAAAGTTTGCAACGTCGTGACGGTTAGTATTGGGGTAGCGACCATTATGCCTCCGTTCTATATATCTCCTAGGGAATTGATAGAACGAGCGGACTCTGCCCTTTACCGAGCCAAAATCGAAGGCAGAAACCGAGTGAAGGCATACGACGATTAACCTGAGAAGCTTGTAAGACCTTACTGCCTATTTGTAAGTCAATCGGCTCTGCTGCTCCTATTCCAGGCTCCCTGCCGGACCGACAAAAGTTAACAAAGCCCGACATCCGTGCTATAATGGCAGGGTAGTCAACCAAGCTATTTTATAAATTGAGGGGTTTCCTTGAAGATTTCTATGGTCCGAATTGCAGGCGGCATTATTGCCCTCCTGCTGATCTTTGTATGTGTGCTAACCCTGTTAGACAAAAAACTATCTGTACGCATGCTGTATGTCTCGAATGGCGACAGCTTCGATCCGGCAGCCTATGGCCAACTACATCAATCACTGGTCGCAAACCTAGAGCTGGAACGTCAGTCTATGGATAAGCTAACGCTCCGACAATTACAAAAATATCATTCTATCTATCTGGATCCCTCTCTTCACGAAGCACTGACTAAGCAGCAGCTGGACTTGCTGCAAAGCTATGTAGCAGACGGAGGGCATCTGTTTTTAGAAAATCGTCTGGCTGCAGACTTCCCGCTCGCCTTTATCGGCGCCAAACAGCTGGTCGATATCGTTCCGCCGACAGCCATGAGCGCAAGCAGCGGCAAGAAAGCTCAAGAAGGGGTACCTACCTTCACATATCCTGAGGTTGAGCTGAACCTGCAATCCCTGCAGCAGCTATTTAGACAGTTCATGGACAACTACATTTCCCATGACGGACTGGCTGATCTCAAGCAATATTCCTGGGGTATAGGAATCATTCCTTCGACTGCGGAACCGATTGTACTGTTGAATGATTCAGCGCTGTCCGCATTGAACCGTTATGGTAAAGGGACCGTGATGCTAAGCAGCGCTTTGCTCCCGAACCGGTATCATATTACCGGCTACGATATGAGCAGCGGCATGGACCCCAGCCTTGGCTTTGCCAAATTAGCGGAATCGACTAACAGTGCTAAGAAGCCTGCGACTGGCGCTCTTTATTTTGACCGCAGACAGCTGCCGCTAGAGCCCTACTTTGACTTTACATACGCAGCAGGAAGTGCGCTGTTCCGCAGCGAATACGCAGCATTCGTATCCAAAGAACTGCTGGGCTACAGCGTGAAGAAGGTACTGGGTCCTTATGGGCGACCGGCGATGGCCCATCAGAATCATTTTGAAGCGATAGAGGCGATTCGAGATGGCGAAGGCATCCAGTGGGCTGAGCTGCTGAAGAAATACAACCAGCTGCCTTCCTTCACACTCGTTCGCTCTTCATTTCATTGGGGCCGATGGCAGGAGTCGGTCTCCGTACATTTGAACATCGGCAGTAACGAGAAGCCGCTGTTTCACGGAGAAACTCCGAATTCCTTCTATTCCAGCGGCACCCGCATTATGAGCGGCGATAAGCCGGTTCAGTTGGCTCTGTATCCCGATTACCGTTCACTCGGTGATCCCATACTAGAGCCTCACCGCGCTTATCCGGCGCTGGCGGATCTGAATGGCGACGGCCGACCAGAGCTGCTGGTAGGGTCGGCCGACGGAAGCATCTACGCTTACCCTAATCTCGGGGCGCAGCCGGACGCTTATGCCGGGCAGATGCTGCCCAGCAGTGTCAATGCGCCCGATGCCTTCGGTAAGCGCGAGCCTTTGCGGCTGAGCGACGGCCAGCCGCTGCAGAGCGGAGCCTACGCCAGCGTAGCGGCGTATGACCTGAACGGCGACGGCTGGCCGGACCTTGTCCTTGGCCGCGCCGATGGCACGCTCGCCGTCGCCTACGGCCAGGCCGGCGGCACGTTCGCTGCGCCCGCCGCACTGCTGGCGGGCGGCAAGCCGTTGCACGCCGGAGCGCCGATGGCTCCGGCTGTGGGCGACGTCACCGCCGACGGCGTTCCCGACCTGGTGGTCGGGGATGCCGCAGGCGGTGTGACGCTTTACCGCGGCCACCGCGCAGCGGGCCACGGCAGCGCCGCAGGCGCGGGCTCTGGCTCCTCCGGCGGTGCTGCCGCGGAACCACTTGCCTTTGACGCGGGCAGCCTGCTGTTCACGCTGCCTGCCCCGTTCGCCGCGCCATCGATACGCGACGTAAACGGCGATGGCCGACCTGATCTTGTGGTCGGCAACAGCGAAGGCGACCTGCGCGTGTATCTGCAGCAGGCCGATGGCACATGGCAGCCTTCCGGTGTACTGGAAGGCGCCACGACGAACCAACTCGGCAATCGTGCTCTCGTTGGCGGACATAATTCCGTGCCCCTATGGTACGACTTGAACCATGACGGCAAAGACGATCTGATCGTCGGACAGTTGGAATTCGGCATGCCTACAACCGTAGACGATCCGAAATTCCCTTACGCCGAGCAGTTGAAGACGTTTGTTCAATATAATAAAGATAACTACCTGGAGCTGTTTCCGCATATTTTCGTCCATAACTTTACAAGCGAACAGCAAGAAAAGGACGAAATAGCCCTGCAGCAGCAGTCCTTCAACAAATTAGGTATCCCGTGGAACATGCCTGGAACCAATCAGCATACCTGGCGAATCAATAACCCGAATCGCACGCAAACATTGCGTAACGAGCAGGATGCCGGTATTTGGTATAACTTTGGCTTTAAGCCGTCCAATGCTCCCGACGACCCCCGGCTAGGCTTGGCCTACAATTGGGGCATGCCATTTCTTATGACGGACCCGGCAACTGGAAAGCCTTCCAGCCCGCCGATGCTGCTTGGCACTCCGGCACCAGTACTACGGCTTGATTCTACTTACTCGACCGAGGATTTGTTTCAATCGTACATCAACTTCGATATGCCGATTGATTACTTTGAGCATATAGAGTATCATTTCCCGACTCGTGTCGGAGATCTGCTCGAGTTCGTTAAGTACTTGGATCAAATTCGTAATAAGCAAAGCTATAATTTCATGACGGAACCACAGATGGCACGCTCGTTCTTAAATACATTAACAACCCGTGTCACAATATCCCGGCCATGGACTGACGTAGTGTTAGACCGATTAAAGAATATCGTTGGCATCCACACTGAGCCTTCGATTCACATCAAACCTATAACGGATTATGTACCGCAGCAAGCAGCGGAATATAAAGGGACGCTAGGTCTGTCCATCGAACGAGGACAAGCTTATGCACAACGTTCCCTGAAGACGGACTCTGATATTTCCGATTGGCGCAACAACAAACTTTATCTCGGCGTACCAGAGACCACACAAATCCGATTCTTAAACGAGAAGACAGCCGTAACTGATGTCTCAGCGAACCCTACTTTAAGTGTTCCAGCAGGAGCACCTATTGATACCGTTCTGTCGTCTAGTTCGGCCGAACCGCATATGCTTCGCTCTAATGTGCCTTACAAACTGCACAAAAACAAGGACAGCTGGACCTTAGAGCTGAACGCAAACGGCATGCAGCAAGTACAGCTTCAGAGCGCGAAACCGCTTGTGATCGAAGGTGAACAGCTGCAAATTAACCAGCAGGAAGCCGAACAAACGTATACTATTACGCACTTCGGCGCTGCAACAACAATCACGATCCGTTTTTAACTCAGCTATTATTTAAGGAGGCTTATCCCATGCAGGACCTGCTGGAACAGCTCGAACAACATATCCGCACACGTTATGAGATTGAGTCGGATGATGATGATTTTACTGTTGATGTACATTTGTTCGATTACGGTTATATTGATTCTATTGGCGCTACAGCTTTAATCGCCCACATCGAGAAAACCTATAGCATCCAGGTGACGAATCAAGACCTGATGCTGTATTCTATGAATACAGTGCGAGAAATCGCCGATTTCATCCACAAAAAGATTGCGAGGTAATTACCTATGGAATGCGTCGTATCCCTTGAGGGACTGGCATCCAGCCAGCATGGTCAGGTGAAGTACGCTGCCGCCTTCATTGACGAGAATATCCGGGACATCCGGCTTGACAATAATCATATTTATATCACTCACGAATCTGCCAAGAGCAATGAAGTCATCGAAGCGCAAGTGCACCGCCTGATAGAGCGTTTCTCCCATGGCGATTTCGGATTTAAAGAAAACATATTATTTGAGCACAAGGTCAATACTCCTTATGAAGGCGACATTATTTCTGAACTCGTTGACCGAAAAATCATTAAAATACTAGAGCCAGGTTTATTCATTTTCCGGGAGCCCTTCTCCAGCCTAATGCGCTTCTTGGATTATTCGTTCGTAACGAAAATCGCTAATCGCTTCACCGATGTGAAGGAAGAAGCTTACCCAGCTGTGATTCACTGCGATACACTCAACAAAACAAATCACTTCACATCGTTCCCTGAGCATATTCATTTCCTGACCCATCTTCGTGAGGATTTGGATATTATTGAATCATTCTCCCAGGCTATCCGTGATGCAGGCGGTTGGAAGCAGGATGCACCGCTAGATCTTAATGCGAATATGCCTACGCCCAAGTTCACCATGAATCCTTCTACATGCTATCATTGCTATGAAGGCTTACAGAATGAAACACTCGAAGGTGATGGCCTTGTAGTGACAGCGATCTCCAAATGTCACCGCTTTGAATCACGTAACCACAGTGACTTCGGCCGATTGCTTGATTTCAGCATGAGGGAGATTATCTTTGTCGGTAAACCTGAGTTTGTAAAGGAAAACCGTCTCCGCTCTATCGAGTATATTAAAGAGCTCGCCGTTGAGTGGAATGTGGACAGCTTATTCGAGATTGCCAACGATCCATTCTTCACGAACGATTTCCAAACAAAAGCTTCCTTCCAGCGCAATCAGGAAATGAAATACGAGCTGCGCTTGAACATTCCATATATTAACAAATCAATTGCCTGCAGTTCCGTTAATTTCCATAGCAATACATTCGGCACTGCCTTTAATATAAAAATGGGCAAACGTAACGCAGTTACTGGCTGTGTAGGCTTTGGTATCGAACGCTGGGCATTCGCTTTCCTTGCACAGTACAGCTTGGATGAAGCCGCTTGGCCTGCCGCTTTCCGCGAGCAATATCATGCTTGGCAGCAAAAATCTTTATAAGTGTTTGATCACAGAACAACCCTCTATAAGCAAATGAAATCTAAAAAAATGTAGGTTCCATTATGAAACTGATAGCTTTTTTTCGCAAAAACAGCTTTGTGCTGCTGCTACTAGCCGCGTTTGTACTGTCGGATCTTCTCATCACCGCATGGGATCCGATGGTTACATCGCGGCGCTTTTATAAGAACGACTTTACCAAAACACTCTACCACCATCAGTGGCAAGATCGCGGTTCCGTATTTTACGGCAACTCCTCGGTAACAGGTGCATTTGTGGAGAAGGACTCCAAGTCCGGACTTGTAGAAATGGGTCTCTCTTACGGGAAGCTCACTGACCTGAAAGCCATTTTGGAGCAGAAGCGCTACCATTTCGAAGGCCCTCTAGTTATCGGTATCGATGTACATACGATGCTCGACAGCCTGGAAACAGACCCGACCTACCAATGGTTCAAACCATGGTATCAGCCTTATGTATACACTTACCGCGATTATTTCCGCGATTCGGGAACAGAGCTTGTGCGTCAGCTATACAAAGGGACACTGGAACTGAACCGCTCACAGCTGCTTGCTTACGAGCCGCGCTGGATCGATAAAGAGCTCTATTTCGGTCATAAAACCGACGCAGAACTACGTACGAAATGGGACGACTACGAGCAACGCTTCGGCTGGATGTCGCAGCGCGACTACAAGGACAATCTGCAAGCCCTTGAGTGGATTTTACAGTATGCCAAGGATAATCAGCTGCCGCTGCGTGTAGTTTGGATGCCATGGAATAAAGGATACGCACTTCCTAAGTATATGCCTGGACTACAAGAAGACGTAAATCGCCGTCTTGCGGCTTATCAGGTGCCCGTACTGGACCTGCTGCAAAAGTATGATCCGAAATATTTTCATGATCTCGTCCATTTGAGCCGCCAAGAGGGTGCTCCCGTATTTACGAAGGAGGTAGACGCATGGCTCCTTTCGCTCGCAAAATCTTCGAAATAATCGTCTATACAGCGATGCTGATCATGGTTTTGATTTATTTTACTGGTAAGGGACTTTTTATTTACGAAGGATTCTAGAAGTAAGTTAGCTCGGTGAACAGTAACCCGCTGCGGGCGGCGGATCATTCTTACAATAAATGTTGTCGAATTCTGACGTTTCTTAGGAATGATTCCGCCCTCTCTGCTGCTTATTCGCCGCTCTCCTAGAAGCCGCCGATTTTTTCACTAAGGGAGTATCGCTATGTGGTATTTGAACATGAACGCGGTTGTAGCGATGATCGGCATGGTCCTTATTCTGGCACTGACCCGATGGTGGCCGCACAATAAGCGCATTTTGCTGCTCGCGTTCAATCTTTGTTTCTTGCTGGTGTTCAGTAAGAAGCTTTTTGTCTTTTATGTGGTCTATACTCTGCTTAACTATCTAGGCTTCCTCTTTTTATGTCATGTTACCTCTTGGCGCAAGGGGTGGTTTATTACACTCATCGCGCTGAATGTGGCAGGAGTTTGCTGTTTAAGGCTGTTCGGTATGAAGGTATTCGAGAACCCTCTCTTCGATGTGGTCATACTACTCGGACTTGTTTACAATGTGCTGAAAGTTATCGATGCCTATTATTTCGCCTATTTTTTCGGCAAGGAGGCTCGAACGCCTGCGCTCGATTACGCCAATTACATTTTGTTCGTGCCGACCTTTACCTCCGGTCCCATTCTAAAGTTCCGCGACTTTATGGCTGACACCAAGCAGCCCTATCAGCTAAACTCAGGACAGGTAGAGGCTGCAGTCAAACGAATCATTCTCGGAATGTTCAAGAAGATTGTACTCGTCACCTGGATGACTGATTTGTTTAACCAGATGCAGCAGCAGGAGCTGCACACCCATGAATCATTATTTCTGATGATTTGGTTTTATGCTCTTATTTTCTTCGACTTTTCCGGCTACTCAGATATTGCTATCGGCTTTGGCCGACTGATGGGCTATAACATTCCGGAAAATTTCAAAAAGCCCTTCCAATCACCCACACTTACCCAGTTTTGGCGTAATTGGCATGCAACACTTGGTGACTGGTTTCGCGATCACATTTTTATGTTCTTTTCCCGAAAAGCCCCTAGCAAAGCAACCGCAGCCTGCTTGTCCATCCTCATCATGGTGCTGATTGGACTGTGGCATGGCTTTAGCTGGCTTTACTTTTTGTACGGCTTGTACCATGGCATTGTGATGGCCCTTGAAAATCTATTGGGCAAATCTACAGTCAACAAGAAAAAGGTCACCAAAGCCTATTTCTTCGCTCGCTGCGCGTTTACTCAATTGATTGTTACCGTCTCTGTTATTATTTACAGTGGTAGTGAGGAAACCGTGTTTAAAATTTACCGCGGCCTATTTAATTGGCCCTTCTGATCGACAATAAAAAGAGGAAGAGCACTTTCCGTAAGTAACGGCAAGTGAACTTCCTCTTTTTTCAATTTTTAAGGGCTTTCATATTTCCCCAAGCCTAACTATGCCTAGCCATGCAGGGCCAAGCAAACCCTTCCTGAAGCTGGACCCGCCTTAGAATATAAATACGCCTCATTTCCAACCACCTCTATACGCTCCAATTGCTCTAAATCGAATAATGTGCCTGGCCCCCCGGTTACTTTCCTCGTCTGCAGCACTTGAATGAGCCTGGGAATCATTTTATGATCGCTTGATAAGAACGTTACTGGGATTTCCATATCCTCAAATTTGATTCTCATGCCGATTCTCCCTTCTCTACCGATTTTGCATTATCGATCATTGAAACCTGATGCGCTGCTGTGAACAACGATTCCGAACGGTCGCTTATATGGGCTTGCAAGGTGGAACAATGGATTTGATTATGGATGGCCGTTATGAACACTTCTCCGAGATATTGATATACCTGATCGTGATCCTTCTTGTGAACCTGGACCTTACCGGTTTTCGAATCAATATTGAGGGAAATATGACTAGAAACTTCGACCAAGCAGGAGGACCTTCTAAAGCCTTTAGGGAAACGAAGCCATTGGCCTAAAGCTGTTTCTACAATTTGAGTTTCCTTATTGTGCATGCTGGTTCGTCCTCTCATCCAAAATTATGTACCCATTTGCAAGACAGCCCTTTGACAAAGTTAAGTCTCGGATTCGTGAATGCACCTCATTTCATGAAAATATACTTCTTCATTATTGTAGCGCGTCTTGTCTGCAAAGAAATGGGAACCGTGTCGAGACAACTGTCGAAGCATTTAATTTAAAAATGAACTAAGCTAGTTTGTCCGCATCTTATACTTTGAGAAGTAACCAAACAATGCTATACTTTGGGAGAGTCGCGTACACGCGTACATTTTTATCGGAGGTGTCTTATGAAGTTAGGCGTATTTTCAGTATTATTTGGACAAAAATCATTGGAAGAATCGCTGGACTATATTGCTTCAAAAGGCTTGGAAGCGATTGAAATCGGCACAGGCGGTTACCCCGGCAATGCTCACTGCAACCCTGAAGTGCTGTTAGCTGATGAAGGGAAATTGAAAGCATTCAAAAAAGCGGTCGAGTCCCGCGGATTAATCATCAGTGCTTTGAGCTGCCATGGGAATCCTTTACACCCACAAAAACCGATTGCAAAAGAGCATCATGATGTTATCATCCAAACATTGGATCTCGCTGAAAAGCTCGAGGTTCCTGTTGTAAATACGTTCTCGGGTTGCCCAGGCGACCATGAAGGAGCAAAATATCCGAACTGGCCGGTTGCTCCTTGGCCAACTGATTATCAGGAAATTCTAGACTGGCAGTGGGCTAACAAGGTCATCCCTTACTGGACTGAGACAGGTAAATATGCTTCTGACCGCAATGTAAAGATCGGGTTAGAGCTTCATGGCGGCTTTTCCGTACATACTCCTGGAACACTATTGCGCCTTCGCGAAGCTGCAGGCGATGTCATTGGCGCGAACCTTGATCCTAGCCATATGTGGTGGCAAGGTATTGATCCGGTGCAAGCTGTACAAATTCTTGGACGTGCAGGCGCTATTCATCACTTCCATGCCAAAGATACTTCAATCGATCCGATCAACATCAATAAGCACGGTGTTACCGATATGCAATCCTATACCATGATGCTTGACCGTGCTTGGCAGTTCCGTACTGTAGGCTACGGCCATGATATGAAAACATGGGCGGATATCATTAGCGCGCTTCGATTGGTTGGCTACGATTATGTAGTGAGCATAGAGCATGAGGACGGCTTAATGTCCGTAGATGAAGGTTTTACTAAAGCTGTTGAAAACCTGCAGCAGGTGCTGATCAAGGAACCACTAGCCCAAATGTGGTGGGTGTAATACTTAAAAGCCGGGGAGCACGCTCCTCGGCTTTTTTATTGAAACAATTATAACCTCTGAACAAAAAAGCCCTAAGACCACCGTGAAGTGGTAAGGGCTTCATTTACGTGCGTCGAAGCTTGCGACGATCGCAAGGATTCGATCTTTACAGTTTATCCATCCAATTGAGTACCATAACGGTATCCATAATCAAAAACACCAACAAGCTAACGCCACCAAAACCGATAGCAAAAAGATTTTTCTTAGGAGCAATCAGCAACCGAACAACACCAATAGCAATAATAATCGTGAACAATAACACGAATGGATCAAAGCCGGTAAATTTGCTCGCTGCTTGCGCTGCCTCTTCAGCTAAAAACATCGAGAGACCTCCTCTAGTATACGAAAATGCTTAGTTTCTATCTTATCTTGACTGGCTTTGAAGTGCAAGTAATTCAGCAAAGTGTAACAAGTTTGTCAACATTTGCGTTTGTTTCATACTTTCTTTGCCTTATCTAATGATTCCCCAATTTTCTCATTATAAATCGTTATCCTATGTACCACATATCAAATACTAGCCATAACCCGATCTCCATCTGAGTTAAGGCTAGTATTTGATTCTATTTTTAAGGCATATTTACCCTACCCTACACTACCACATCTTCCATCTGTTTAAGCCGCTGTGCATAGTCCTCAGAGCGAGCTTTATCTCTTTCAAGTATTGGTTTCAAGTAGCGACCTGTGTAAGAGCCTTCCACCTTCACGACTTCCTCCGGTGTACCTGTAGCTACAATGGTACCGCCTTTGCTGCCGCCTTCCGGCCCTAGATCGATCATATAATCAGATGTCTTAATGACATCCAGATTATGCTCAATTACAAGTACGCTATCGCCATTATCAACCAATCGATGCAGCACTTTAAGCAGCCTGTCGATATCGTGGATATGCAGCCCTGTCGTTGGCTCATCGAGAATATATATCGTCTTGCCCGTGCTTCTGCGATAAAGCTCAGCAGCTAGCTTCACGCGCTGCGCTTCGCCGCCTGACAGCGTAGTTGCCGGTTGTCCCAGGTCCATGTAGCCTAAGCCTACATCAAGCAAAGTGCTAAGCTTACGATGAATACGCGGAATGTTTTTGAAAAACTCGCAAGAATCCTCAATCGTCATTCCAAGCACCTCGGAAATGTTCTTCCCTTTATACTGCACTTCTAAGGTTTCCCGATTGTACCTTTTTCCCTTACATATCTCGCATGGAACATAGACATCAGGCAAGAAATGCATTTCGATCTTAATAATTCCATCCCCGCGGCAAGCCTCACATCGTCCGCCCTTTACGTTAAAGCTGAAGCGGCCTTTTTTATAACCACGCACCTTAGCTTCATTCGTATTAGAGTATACGTCGCGAATATCATCAAACACTCCTGTATAGGTTGCAGGATTAGAACGCGGCGTCCGACCAATTGGCGACTGATCAATATCAATAACCTTGTCGACATGCTCCAACCCAATGAAATCTCGGTATTCACCGGGACGAACCTTGGCACCATTCAGTTGTTTGGCCAACGTTTTGTACAAGATCTCATTAATTAATGTACTTTTACCTGAACCCGATACCCCAGTTACACACGCAAATACACCTAAAGGAATCTTTATGTTAACATTGCGTAGATTGTTTTCCTTGGCGCCTTTAATTTCAAGCCATTTTCCATTCGGCTTCCGGCGTTCAGCTGCTATAGGAATGAATTTCTTCCCACTTAAATATTGCCCAGTTAAGGATCCTGGATCATCCATAATTTCTTGCGGTGTCCCTTGGGAAACCACTGTACCTCCATGGATACCCGCTCCAGGACCAATATCAATAATATAGTCAGCTGCAAGCATCGTATCTTCATCATGTTCAACGACAATCAACGTATTGCCCAAATCGCGCATATGCTCCAACGTTTTAATTAAACGATCATTGTCCCTTTGGTGTAAGCCGATGCTCGGCTCATCCAGGATGTATAACACGCCCATTAAGCTCGAGCCAATCTGCGTAGCCAATCGTATCCGCTGGGCCTCACCGCCTGATAAGGTTCCTGCTGCACGATGCATGGTTAGATAATCCAGACCTACATTGACGAGAAAGCCAAGACGAGCATTGATTTCCTTAAATATTAAATGCGCTATCTGTAGCTCTCTATCGGTCAGCGTCAGCCCCTCAAACCATTCCTGCGAATCACCAATGGAGAGGGAAGTTACATGGGCAATATTCTTCCCATTGATTGTAACTGCCAACGATTCAGCCTTCAAGCGCTGCCCTTTGCATTTGCCGCATGGCTTCGAGCTCATGTAGGCTTCTATATGCTCACGAATGCCGTCAGAGAACGTATCCCGATAACGACGCTCCAAATTATTTATAATGCCCTCAAAAGGTACTAGCGCTTCCTTCTTGTGCCCCATATCATTCTCATAACGGAAACGGACCTTCTCACCACCAGTGCCATTCAAAAGCTTCTTCAGTTGCTCTGGCAGCAGCTCCGCAACGGGCTTGTCCGTAGGAATGTTGTAATGCTCACATACAGCAGCCAAAAACTGCGGATAATAGTTCGAAGTGCTGCCAGCCCATGCCTCAAATGCACCTTCTTCAATGGAAAGCGTCGGATTAGGGACAAGCAGATCAGGATCAACTATCATCTTGCTGCCTAATCCATCGCAATCAGGACATGCGCCGAACGGACTGTTGAAGGAGAACATCCTTGGCGCTAGCTCCTCAATGCTGAATCCGCATTCGGGACATGCAAGGTTCTGACTGAACAGCAGTTCTTCTTTCTCCAAAATGTCTACGATAATTCTTCCGTTAGCCAGCTTTAACGCTGTTTCCAATGAGTCTGCCAAACGGCTGTGAATATCGTCTTTCACAACAATCCGGTCAACAACCACTTCGATCGAATGCTTCTTGTTCTTATCAAGCTCAATCTTATCCGATATATCCATAGTCTCGCCATTTACACGAACACGAACAAATCCTTGCTTCGAAATATCCGCCAGCAATTTGGAATGCTCACCTTTACGTCCCGAGATGATCGGCGCTAATATCTGAAGCCGTGTCCGCTCCGGGTATTCCATAATCCGGTCAACCATCTGCTCGACCGTCTGAGATGTGATCTCTAACTTATGATCTGGACAGTGGGGACGGCCGATTCGTGCAAACAACAAACGAAGATAATCGTAAATTTCCGTTACAGTACCCACGGTGGAACGTGGATTACGGCTTGTGGTCTTCTGGTCGATAGAAATGGCTGGCGACAATCCTTCAATTGAATCCACATCCGGTTTATCCATCTGTCCTAAAAACTGACGTGCGTATGCAGATAATGATTCGACATACCTACGCTGGCCCTCGGCATAAATCGTGTCGAAGGCGAGCGATGACTTTCCAGAGCCACTGAGCCCTGTGAGCACGACAAAACGATCCCTGGGGATCGTAACGTCTATATTTTTCAAATTATGCGCTCTCGCGCCTTTGATTACGATATTATCTCTGACCACTTGGTTCCCACCATCCTTTATATATCACAAGAGAATCCTTCTACGGTGGATTCTCTATCTCATTATGCTTTTACCCATTATATCCAACTACTGGCCTGCTTTTAACTTTTTCTACAGCTCCGTTTTTAACTCCATCACCGCATCACGCAGTTCAGCCGCCCGTTCAAACTGCAGATTTTTGGCTGCTTCTTTCATTTCCACTTCCAGACGCTCGATCAACGAAATTCGATCCTTCTTGGACATCTTAGACTGCTTCACATCCGTTAAGTAATCGGCCTTCTGTTCAGCCACCTTGACTGCCTCAATAACGTCCCGAACCTTCTTCTGTATCGTTTGTGGAGTGATCCCGTGATCCTCATTATAGGCAATTTGGATCTCACGGCGGCGACTCGTTTCACGAATCGCTTTCTCCATCGAATCCGTTATTTTGTCTCCATACATAATAACCCGACCATTCGAATTTCTCGCTGCCCGGCCAATCGTCTGTATCAGCGATCGTTCCGAACGCAAGAAACCTTCCTTGTCAGCATCCAGAATGGCAACAAGCGATACCTCCGGCAAGTCCAAGCCTTCCCGCAGCAAATTAATACCTATTAACACATGGAATACGCCCAATCGCAAATCACGCAAAATAGACATCCGTTCCAGTGTTTTAATATCCGAATGCAGGTAGCGAACCTTAATCCCGATCTCCTTCAGATAGTCCGTTAGGTCCTCTGACATCTTCTTCGTTAAAGTAGTTATAAGCACTCGCTCGTCCTTGCGAATTCGGTCATGGATCTCCGCCAGCAAATCATCGATCTGACCTTTCGTCGGCCTTACCTCAATAATCGGATCCAACAAACCGGTTGGCCGGATTATCTGCTCTGCCATCTCAGGACAATGCTCCAGCTCGAAAGGGCCTGGTGTAGCAGAGATAAACACAGCTTGCTTCACCTTACCCTCAAATTCCTCGAATCGAAGCGGCCTGTTATCCATGGCCGATGGTAAACGGAACCCATGCTCCACCAACACTTCCTTACGAGCCCGATCTCCGTTGTACATCCCCCTGATCTGTGGCAGAGATACGTGAGATTCGTCCACCATCACTAGCATATCCTCTGGGAAATAGTCGAACAATGTATACGGCGTTGCTCCCCGTTCACGGAACGTCAAAGGCCCCGAATAATTCTCGATCCCCGAACAAAAGCCCATTTCCTGCATCATCTCGATATCATACCGCGTCCGCTGCTCCAACCGCTGAGCCTCCAGCAGCTTGCCGTTCTCACGCAGCTCCGTCAGTCGTTCCTCCAGCTCCCGCTCGATGTTAATAAGCGCGCGCTTCATCGTATCTTCATGGGTAACGAAGTGAGATGCCGGAAAGATTGCGATATGATCGCGTTCGCCCAGAATTTCGCCGGTCAGAACATTAATCTCCGTAATGCGCTCAATTTCGTCTCCGAACAATTCTACCCTTACAGCCTGCTCGCCATGCGAAGCAGGGAAAATCTCTACAACATCACCACGGACGCGGAACGTACCGCGGACAAAGTTCATATCGTTGCGCTGATACTGGATATCGATCAGACTATGCAGGATATCATTGCGCGACCGCTCCATACCGACACGTAACGACAGCACCAGGTTGCCATATTCTATCGGTGAACCTAAGCCGTATATGCAGGATACGCTAGCTACAACAATTACGTCTCGTCGTTCGAACAACGAGCTGGTCGCTGAGTGACGCAGCTTATCGATTTCCTCATTGATGCTTGAATCTTTCTCTATGAATGTATCCGAAGATGGAATGTATGCTTCTGGTTGAAAGTAATCATAATAGCTGACGAAATATTCCACGGCATTATTCGGGAAAAATTCCTTCAATTCGCTGCACAGCTGTGCAGCCAATGTTTTGTTGTGTGCGATCAACAAGGTAGGTCGGTTCAGCTTCGATATCACCTGAGCCGCTGTGAACGTCTTACCTGTTCCTGTAGCGCCCAGCAATGTCTGATATCTCGTCCCCGCTTGAATACTTTCTAACAGCTTCTCAATTGCCATAGGCTGATCTCCCTGCGGAGAGAAATCCGATATCAGCTCAAATGGTTTATTCCTTATCGTTACCTCGCTCATTCTATCACCCGCCTATTGAAAAAAGTCATGTTCTATTAACTTTTAAACAATTGTTTCCGATAAATAATATGATCTATCGACGTGTATTGACTCCGTTCGACTTTTTTCCTTATAGGAATACTTGTTCCCATATATTATACCTTTTTTCATCTTTTGTTGCAAACGATTAAAGCTTTCCTCAATTAGTGGGTTACAGGAATTTTAATCATATAGATCCGTATGAAGAGAAATATTAATTTATTGAATCTAGGGGTGGTAGGAACGTGGATTTAACAACGATTATAGGTCTTGTAATAGGTCTGGGGGCTTTGCTAGGCGGTTATATGTGGGACGGCGGCCATATTGGAGCTCTTATTGTTCCCAGCGCGATGTTAATTATCTTCGGGGGAACAGCAGGTGCTATCGCAATTAGCTTCCCCATGTCACGCCTGAAGGATATCGGCAAGGCCCTTAGCATGGCATTCAAGGAAACCAAAAGAGAACCTGGGACTATCATTGAGGAGCTCGTAGATATGGCCACGGTTGCCCGCAGAGAAGGAGTACTTGCTCTTGAGCAACGTGCCGTGGAGCATCCCAACAGCTTCTTACGCGGTGGGCTTATGATGGTTGTTGATGGTACCGATCCTGAACTAACTCGTCAAATTCTGGAGCTCGAAATGGACGCGCTTGAGCATCATCATGAGGGCTGGGCCAAAATATTTGAAACTGCCGGTGGTTATGCGCCTGCTATGGGTATTATTGGTACAGTTATGGGGCTGATACACGTTCTGGGCAACTTGGCTGATCCGAGCAGTTTGGGACCCGCCATCGCTGTTGCTTTTACCGCTACATTATATGGTGTCGCTTCTGCGAATGTGGTGTATTTACCTATAGCAACCAAAATAAAAATTCGTAGCAAAGAACAAATTTCTGAAATGGAATTGATGCTTGAAGGAATCTTAGCTTTGCAAGCAGGCGAGAATCCTCAGTTAATTCAAAAGAAACTGAAGTCCTTCCTCCATCAAAACCATAAGAATACGGAAGGTGATATCAGTGGCGAGGAGAAATAAGAAGCATGCCGAGCATGAAAATCACGAGCGATGGTTGATTACCTATGCAGATTTAATCACGCTGCTTCTGATCTTCTTCGTTATCATGTATGCGATGAGCAAGATCGATACAGAGAAATATCAAATCCTATCGCAAGCACTTAATTTCGAATACAAAAAAGCCGATTCCGTGCTTCCGCAAGGGCAAGGAGTCCTCGGTCGTGTCAGTACGGCCAAGGCTAACGAAGGCGACAAGTCCGAAAACGCCGAGAAGGAGAAAAAAGAGAAGGAAGAGAAAGAACAAAAAGAAATTCGTGAGAAGCAGCTGGAAAACTTATTGGAGAAGATACAGCAGTACATTCAGCAGCAAAACCTGCAAGCTCAGGTGTTCGCAGCCAATACGCCGAAGGGCATTTCAGTCACTCTAAACGACCTATTCTTGTTCGATCTTGGTAAAGCCGAGCTAAAAAAAGAAGCATTCCCCATTTTAAACCAACTGGCCACTCTCTTCCCGACCTTGAATACAACGATCAGCATTGAAGGTCACACGGATAACCTACCTTTGGCAACGGGGTCCTTATACAGGGACAACTGGGGACTTTCAAACGAGCGTTCACTATCGGTGCTTCGCTACTTCATTAATACGGCTGGGCTAGATCCGAAAAAGTTCATGTCTTCTGGCTATGCAGATACACGCCCTGTTGCCGGAAACGATACTTTGGAAAACCGCGCCAAAAACCGACGCGTTGAAATCGTTGTGCTGCGTGAATCGAATTAATCAGCCCTTCACCTCACATATAGATGATTCGCTTTAATCTTCATAAAAAAGAACCGTCAATCCTGACGGTTCTTTTTGTGTGCAAGCTCATGCGTTTGAGCGGTAAAATAACTTAAGTGTTATTAAAGCTGTACCCCTGCCTACATAGGTCTGCTGCCAGATCGGTTGCTAAAAACCCCTACGAGCTTTCTACCAAAGTATGAAAATATGTGCGATTGCTTCTCTTCCGCATAATACATGGCATCTTGGTCAGGCGCTAATATAATGCCTAATTGATGATGCTCGTCGGAAAACAATGCACGCTTCAGAAACTTGCTTTCCCCCGCTAAATTAAGCACCTCAAGCTTGCAAAATGCCGGGTTCTGCTGCATCGCTTGAAACAGCTCCTGCTTCGTCATTACCGCAATCCCATTCACCTTGTGTATGACTTCCCCTGCAGTCAGTCCCATTTCAGCCGCTGCGCTGCCAGGCAAGATGCCCAGAATCCTCAGCCCACGCTGGTCGTGAACATAATAGGGGATTCGCTTCGACTCATCCCACCTGCTGTAAACCCGTAGACCCTCATGAAGCAGTATGCAGCCTAAGGAAGCAACCACGGTCAATACCGGCCACACATAGGCCAAGAAGGCCAACAGCAGTACGGAGCAGGCGTATAAAGCCAACAGCTTCGCGGAAAGGCGCGCCTTCTCCTGCGGCAACCGAGACATAGTCATCTCAGCGAAGCCGATCATGACAGGGAAGCTTATAATAGTCCAGCCACCGTTCCACAGCCCTCCACCCACTAGAGGTGTCCATGGCAACGGAATGCCACTTCCTCCCTGCAGCGGGACTAGCAAGAATAACACAACCGGCCAGAACCCTTGCATATTATAGCCGCCGACTATTTTCCCCCGCTTGCTTGCATAAAACATCGGCGTAGCTGTTTTAGCCCCCTGCTGCCTCACTAGCAACGCTTCAATAAGATGAAGGATTGCAATAAGCGCAAGTAAGGACGGCATATTCAAACTGAGCAGCGTGTTCATAAACCATGCCATTATCCCCGATGTCGGCTCCAGCCTTGAGGCAAACGCGCCGCATACCACTTGCAGGACACCAATAATCCCAATAGCATAAGCCCAGCATAAAAATCTCACACGAATGAAAAGCAGCAGCAGCGATAAGACCCATAGTAAGAGTACCGCATCAGCTTGAATGGTAGCTCCAACAGCAGCCATGGCTGCAGAAGCAGTTAACCCACCGATCCAACCCCATAATAACGCTCGCCACGTTTCGGTTAATAAGGAATGCAGCTTCGTATGAAATAATTTGCGTTCGAATAATATTTGCCTGCGATATTGCAAGATGACAAATAAAATGCCTACATAATAAAACGGATGCATGAACAATTGAAGCAGGGCCTGAAGCCCTCTTTGTGCCACTTCCATGAACACGATCATTGGACTGCTCCTTCTTTAGGTACATTAAGAAAAGCTCCAATTCGAAGCATTTTCGGTGAAGATACATTCGTGTCTTAGCGATAACAATATCAGAATTGTTCAGCTCCGCTGAAAACTTATAAATTCTAATATTAGAAAAAGAAGGCTGGATGAATCCAACCTTCTTACTCTTTCGACGCTGCTTATTCAATTTCCTGCTCTTTACAAACATTCCCATCCAACTATTGGATTATAAAATCCATTGTTCTCCCTGGTTGGGCTCTACTTAGGCATTACAGATTGCAGGTGCTGCGTCGCCGCTTTTAGCTGCAGATCATTTTTGGGATCTTTGATTTCATTCAGAATCGCTTTTTCAATCCGGTTGGCTGTCTCTACGTCAACCTCGCCTGTAATCGGCAGGCTTTGCATCCGTTGAAACGCCTTGACAGCTAATGCCGTTTTATCACTGAAATAACCGTCTGTACGATCAGGAGTTAGTCCTAGCCCCGTCAGCATGGTTTGTAAATTTTTAACGTCCTCACTATTGGTATCCGGCTTCAGAGTCGTTTTCTTACTCAAAGGCGCTACCTTGAAAAAAGCAGGTTGTTCGACCGCGATATCCGGTGAAATGCCTTTTTTATGAATCCAGGTACCATTTGGCGTCAGCCACTTGTACACGGTCATCTTAATATTGCTGCCATCGGCCATTTCCTTCTCGAAGGTTACTTGAACCGTACCCTTACCGAAGGTCGTTTCACCGATCAGCTTGCTGCCGCTAGAGTCATGCAAGGCTCCAGCCAGTATCTCTGAAGCGCTGGCGCTACCTTTGTTAATCAAAACGGTGACAGGGTAATTCTTACCCGTACCCTGAGATGGCGTATCTTCCTGTTCACCTTTGCGGTTCTCAATCTTCACAATGGGCTTGCCTTTAGGCACAAAAGGTTCGACGATTTCTACAACAGCGGACAGCAGACCGCCCGGATCGTTCCGAACATCGATGATTAACCCCTTCATCCCTTTGGCTTCAAGACCTTTTAGCTCGTCTTTGAATCGTTTGGACGTGTTGCTGGAGAACTGGCGAATCTCGATTTTACCGATATTACCCTGCATCATTTCCGCATAGACGGTCTCAACATCAATATCGTCTCGTACAACGATCATCTGAATAGGCTCGGGTGAGCCAGGCCGTACAATTTCAAGCTTCGCCTGCGTACCCTTCGGTCCGCGAATTTTCATGATCGCTTGGTTCAGCGTCAATCCATCGAGCTTCTCGCCATTTACCGAAAGGATCACATCATGCGTGTGCAATCCCGCTTTCTCAGCCGGAGAGCCTTTGATAGGCGCCATGATAGTTACCTTGCCGTCTTCCGAGGAAACCTCAGCCCCAATTCCCTGAAACGAAGAAGTGATGCTCTCGTCAAACTGCTTCGCTTCTTTCTGGTCCATATAGACTGTAAAAGGGTCATCCAACGCCGACAGCATACCGTTAATCGCTCCGTTAACTACCTTATCACGGTCGATTTGCGATAAAAACTTGCTGTCAATCAGCTGGTACGTGGTGGCGATTTTATTCAAATCCTTGGTACTCAAGCCGGACTTCACGGTCGCCGTGCTGCTCTCTCCACCTACTGAAGCAAAAATCGATGGATGCACAATCGTTAGCGTCATAATGCTGCTGGCGAACATAGCCAACAAAATAAATGCCAAAACCGTACGTCCTTTAAATGTCATTGCTTTGTATACACCGCCTTTGCTACTTACCTTATCGACTGGCCGTCCGTTTAGTATATGACAAGCTATTTGAAATTATTAACAGCCATTATTTCAAAGTTACTTCAAATACGGTTTAGGATCTACCGGATTTTCGTTAATCCGAACTTCAAAATGCAAGTGGTTACCGGTCGATTCACCAGTTGATCCGACCTCTGCTATTTTTTGTCCTCTTTTTACCGTATCGCCTTTTTCCACATCGGTTCCACCGTTGCGGATATGGCCGTACAAGCTCCATACACCGTTGCCATGATCAATAATAACACAATTCCCGTATCCGCCCCACCAGGAAGCAACGATCACTTCGCCATCAGCTGCAGCTAATATGGAGGTTCCGTTGGGCGCACCGAGGTCAATCCCTTTATGAGTCGCTTTCTTGCCGGTGAATGGATCAGAGCGCGTCCCGAAATCGGAGGTCATAGGCGAAACCTTCGCCAATGGGTAACCCATCCTGCCGCCTGTGAACGCAGGGGTCGAGCTCGCGGCTGGAGCCGTTCCGCCTTCCTTCTTGGCTTTTGCCGCAGCCGCCGCTCTAGCTGCTTCCTCACTAGCCTTGCGTTTCTCAGCAGCCAAGGCGGATGCTTTGCGCGCATACTCAAGCAATACTTTCTCCTGATCCTCGCTTATGTCCTCTAGTTCCTTCTCCTTTTTGGAGAGGCTAGCTATTTTAACTTCTCTTTCTTTCTCTTTCGTCACCAAGTCGGCCTTAACAACCGTTGTCTGACTATAAAGATCCTTAACCTGATCCAGTTGCTTCTGAACCTGCTCCTGCTTGTCCGCTATCATGATACGGTCCTTCTGATTGGACTCCAATATCTTCTTATCTTGATCTACAATAGCCCTTAAAGCATTCAAACGATCCAAGAAATCGCCAAAATTCGTTGAGCTGAGCAGGACGTCTGCATAAGAAACAACTCCGTTCATATACATGAGACGAACCCTTGATTTCAGCAACTTATCTCTTGTTTCAACGCGCGTTTCAGCTTCCTCCAGCTGTTGGCCTGTTTCTTGCAGCGTATCCTTTACCGTTTTAAGTTGGGTATTCAGCTCATTGAGCTTCAGGTTCGTTGCCTCAATTTGACTGAGCAATGAAGTAATATCTGAGGTTGCCTGCTGCTTTTCCTGGTGAACCTTGCTTATTTCGGATTGCGCTTCGTTAGCTTTTTGCTGAGCGGTTGTTTGCATTTTTTTCAGCTGGGTTATCTGCTGCTCGATCTTCTGCGTTGCAGTCAGAGCGAATGCAAACTGCGGTACAATAAGTGTTCCTACCAATCCTGATGTTACGATTAGAGACAGAAGAGACTTTTTCAACTTTTCATTTCCTCCCCGATCCGTTTATTACACCCGTAAAAACTTGCGAACCGACAATGTGCTTCCCCATATTCCAATCATAATTCCAATTCCGAGCAGCAGCCCTGATATCGTGTAGTTAACCTGTTCAAATGGCAGCAGCTTGATCATAAGCAAGTTCAAATCCAGCTGGGTAGACTCCATTAACTGCCAGTAGCCGTACAACAGAATAACCACGGGTATTACCGAACCGATAATCCCTAGCAGCGCTCCTTCAATAAAAAACGGCCAACGGATAAAAGAATTCGTAGCTCCAACCAGCTTCATTATCGAAATTTCGCGGCGTCTTGCGACAATTGTAAGCTTGATCGTATTGGAAATAAGGAACATCGCCGTCAAAGCCAGCCCCACTACTAGAATGAGACCCGTATAACGTACGATTTCGGTTACCTTGAACATGGTTTCTACCGTTCCTTGTCCATAGCTGACGCGATAAATAGGCTTGGTTGGGAAACTGTTATTCATAGCACTAATCTTCTCAGCAACGCTTGCAACCTCACGCGGTTCCGTAACTTCTATTGTGAATGAATCGTTCAAAGGATTGTTCTCTCCATCAAACCCTTCAAGCAGCTGTTTTCCGCTATCACCAAGCTTCTCTCTTAAATAGATTAGCCCTTCTTCCTTTGATACAAATTTCACTTTGTCTACCATGGATAAGGTCACAATCTGATTCTGTAAAAGCTGCACCTGCTCCTTCGGAGTGTTCACTTCCAGGTAGACACGAATTTCAACCTGCTGCTCAATTTGCTGAGCAAGATAGTTTACATTCAAGGTCAGCAGCAAAAAAACACCTAATACAAATAACGAGATGGCTATCGAGCTCATTGATGCGAATGACATCCAGCCATTACGGACCACATTCTTCCCGCCTTCGCGTAAGTGGCGGAACCCTGTGCTAATCCTCATAGCCGTATTCACCCCTTACTTCATCACGGGCTATTTGGCCCTGCTCAATGGCAAGCACCCGCTTGCGCATCGTATTGACAATTTCTTTGTTATGCGTTGCCATAATGATGGTTGTGCCGCGGAAGTTAATCTCCTCCATCAGCTTCATAATTCCCCATGATGTGTCGGGGTCTAGATTTCCTGTCGGTTCATCCGCAATGATCACGGCCGGATTGTTAACAATCGCACGTGCAATAGCTACGCGCTGCTGCTCCCCTCCGGATAGCTGGGTTGGCAGAGAGCCCGCCTTCTCCCTCAGCTTTACCAGCTCTAACACTTCAAGCACGCGCTTCTTAATAATTTTCTTGGGTGCCTCAATAGCTTCCATGGCAAAAGCGACATTTTCAAACACAGACATTTTCGGTAAAAGACGATAATCTTGAAAAATAACGCCGATATTGCGGCGTACATACGGAATTTTCCGCTGCTTCAATTTCTCCAGATTAAATCCATTGACGAAAATACTCCCCTTAGTTGGCCGTTCTTCTCTATAAATCAATTTCATGAATGTCGATTTTCCTGCGCCTGACGGCCCTACGACATACAAGAATTCATTGCGGTCCACTTTTACGTTGATCCCTCTCAGCGCATTGCTTCCATCGGGATACGTTTTCCATACATCGTTCATTTCGATCACAATATCACATCCTGATTTTTTGAACTAGCTTATAACCTTTCGACATAAATAGGTAAAATCCTTCGTTTCGAAAATATTTCAACATTTTTTCACATTTTGTGCGAATTTTAGAAGGCTTTTTTGGAACAACCCCTTCAATTATTTTTATATAGGAAACTTCCTTTAGGCACTGCATATACATAATTCGTACGGCATGGCTTGTCAATGACTCAGTTCGAAGAAAAAGGAGACGTATCCCATGGTGCGTTATCGTAATCCCCTTCGTTTTCTCCTACTTGGCTTGCTGCTCTTTGCTGCGTCCGCCTGCGCTTCAATGGCCTGGTATGGATTGCGCGACGAGCTTCCCAATGGGCTAACCATAAATAATTGGAATGTAGGCGGCACTCCTCTTCCTGAGTTTGAGCGTCAACTTTTGCATAAAAGAGAGCTGATGCTGAAGCAGACCGTTCGTCTGATCAGTGCGCAGCCTAATGTCACTTTGCAGCCTGCCGATTGGACGATGGAGCAGCTGGGATTGGATATCCCGCTTCAGCCTTTGATAGCTCGTCTCGAACCGCTGCGATCAGGCTCTCCTTTTCAACGGGCCGTATATCGATGGAAGCTGCGCGATCAAAAGTGGACGCTCCCCTTCAACATGAATGCATCCTTACTGCAGCAGACGCTGAAAAGGGGTTTTCCTGCCCTTTATGAGGCACAGCCCCTGGACGCTCAAAGAATCATAGGCCCCAATGATACTGTCAGCTACGTTCCTGAAATTCCGGTTATGCGAATCAATGAGCAAGAGCTATTGAAGCAGTTAGAGGGAGTTATCCTTCCTATAGAGGCGGTGACGGGGAAGGGAGAGGCACCCCCAGTAATCGCCTTGCCCTTTATTAAGGAGGAGCCTAAGATTACCGTCCGTACACTGCAATCTCAGAAGGTGGAGCGCAAAATCAGTGAATTTACTACCGCTTTTCTGCAAAATGCAGAAGGACGCATTCATAACATCCGTTCCACCGCATCTTCCATCCACGATCTGATCCTAAAGCCTGGTGATGTTTTCGACTATGCAACCTATATTGCAGAAACGGAACAAAAGTTTGGATTTAAGGAGGCCCCGGTTATTTTGAACGGCAAGCTTGTACCAGGTATAGGAGGCGGTATCTGCCAAGTTTCTACCACCCTCTATAACGCTGTGCTGCGCGCAGGTCTTGATATTGTTGAACGTCGTAATCATTCGCTGCCGGTCAGCTACGTACCATTAGGTCAAGATGCTACCTTTGCCAGTGGATATATTAATTTCAAGTTCCGCAACAGCACTCCCAACTACTTGCTAATCCGCACTTCGACAGATGAACAAAAGATCACCGTTAAGTTATTTGGGCAAATCCCATCCGATCTGACCTATACCATTGAGTCAAAAACAGTTCAAACCTTGCCCTCCCCGATCAAATACGTGGTGAACCCAACACTGCCTAACGGGAAGCAAGAGAAAATTAGCGAAGGCAAGCCCGGTTATATAGTGGAAACGTTCCGTTATAAGATGAAGGACGGCGTGACCGTAAGCCAAGAGCGCATCTCACGCGATACCTACTCAGCTCAGCCTACAGTGATTGCAAGGAATCACTCCGGAGTCCCTGAAGGGCAAGAGGCTCCAAGTCCTTCCCAGCAGCAACCGCAAGCCCCCTTACTTGAAGACGGGATTAAGGGACCTATTTTCAGGTAGGTGTGTAACCATTCTGTCCGCAACAGTAAAGATGGAAATAAACCAAACAATAATCAATCTGTGGGTAACAATGATTTCGAGGTCGACTTATCCACAGAGTTGTCCACAATCCACAGTGATATATCCACAAAATATCCACATTTCCCACATGCTATGAACGCCTAACCAACAACAAATAACCCAAGCCAAGGATGCTTCCCTGCTTGGGTTATTATTTGGAAGGATCCCGTTAGGGTACCTGTACCTTATCTGCTTTTGTTAAAAAATTGCTCAAACCACTCATTCGTCTGATCCTTAACGGCTTCAGCGCGAGCGATCGCTTCACTCACTTGGTTCGTCGCCGTACCACCATACACGTTACGTGCATTTACTACTTGCTCTGGTTGAAGCACATCATAAATGTCTTGTTCAAACAGCTTGGAGAACTGGTGGTACTCCTCGAGCTTCAAGTCCAGCAAGAACTTCTGGTTCTGGATACAATACAGCACTGTTTTTCCAATGACCTCATGCGCCTGACGGAACGGAAGTCCCTTATTCACCAAGTAATCGGCGATGTCTGTCGCGTTGGAGAAGTCTTGATTCACCGCTTGACGCATCCGGTCCTTGTTCACCTTCATCGTGCTAACCATCGGCGCAAACAATTGGAGTGCACCCTGCAAGGTACGAACGGTGTCGAACATGCCTTCTTTGTCTTCCTGCATATCTTTGTTGTACGCAAGCGGCAAAGATTTCAGCACCGTTAGGAGGCCGAATAGGTTACCGTAAACACGGCCGGTTTTACCACGGACAAGCTCGGGCACGTCCGGATTTTTCTTCTGCGGCATGATGCTGCTGCCGGTGCAGAAGGCGTCATCGAGTTCCACGAAGCGGAACTCCGTGCTTGACCACAGCACCATTTCCTCCGACAAGCGGGAAAGGTGCATCATAATCATCGAGGCATTCGACAGAAACTCGATGATGAAGTCGCGGTCGCTTACCGCATCAAGCGAGTTCTCGTACACGCCTTCGAAGCCAAGCTGCTGCGCTACGTAGTGGCGGTCAATCGGGAACGTCGTTCCCGCAAGCGCCCCTGCTCCAAGCGGCAGCACGTTGATGCGCTTGTAGCTATCCTGCAAGCGCTCGATATCGCGCTGGAACATGGACACGTACGCCATCAGATGATGGGCGAACAAGATGGGCTGTGCACGCTGCAAATGGGTGTAGCCCGGCACAATCGTGTCCAGGTTGCCTTTCGCCTGCTCGATCAACGCATCCTGCAGCTTGTTCAGCAAGCCTACGAATTCAACCACACGCTTGCGCAGGTACAAATGCATATCCGTTGCTACTTGATCGTTGCGGCTGCGTCCTGTATGCAGCTTGCCGCCTACTGGCCCAACCTCATCGATCAAAGCTTTCTCGATATTCATATGAATATCTTCATCACTGACGGAGAACTCCATTTCACCGCGGCGAATGACGTTTTGAACCTTGTGCAATCCGTCCTTAATCTTCTCCACATCATCCAGCGGCAAAATACCGCATTTGCCCAGCATGGTTACATGAGCCAAGCTGCCTTGAATATCTTCCTCAGCCAGCTCCTTATCGAATAAAATAGAGGCTGTATACTCCTCCACCAGCTGATCCGTTTTCTTCGTAAACCGTCCACCCCAAAGCTTTGACACTCTTATTGCCCCTTTCTAAGCGTCTTCCATCAGGAAAACTTTCTGTACTTACGTACCAGCGTACCTGCGTATATTCGTATACACAATGCAAGGCCTCCCTACTTGGAGTAGGAAAGCCTGCATCGCTAAACCACTGCATGTCGGCAGCGTCGCATTCATTGCTTATTTCGCGTTTTGCTGTACCCCGGAGGATACCTTAAGCCGCAGCGCGTTCAAACGGATGAACCCTGTAGCATCGCCTTGGTTGTAAGCTTGTGTCGGGTCTGCTTCCATTGTCGCAATGTTCGGATTGTACAAGCTTACAGGGCTTTGTACGCCTGCGCCGATTACATTACCTTTGTACAGCTTCAAACGCACCGTACCGCTAACATTTTTCTGGCTTTCAGTTACCAGGGCTTGAACAGCCAAACGCTCTGGCGCGAACCAGAAGCCATTGTATACCAAGGTTGCATAACGGGAGATCAACGAATCACGAAGACTCATAACCTCACGGTCCATAGTCAACGATTCCATTTTGCGGTGAGCTGTGAACAAAATCGTTCCACCTGGAGTCTCATACACACCGCGGCTCTTCATGCCAACAAAACGGTTCTCAACCATATCTACACGGCCTACACCGTGCTTACCGCCCAGCTCGTTCAAGCGGTCCATTACTTGCAGTGGCTCCATGCGATCACCGTTCAAGCCCACGCAGTTGCCTTGCTCAAAATTAAGCTCCACATATTCCGCTTGGTCGGGAGCATCCTCTGGATCAACGCTCAATACGAACATGTCCTTGTTATCCGTTGCGCTTGGATCAAACCACGGATCCTCTAGCATACCGCTCTCAAAGCTGATATGCAGCAGGTTGCGGTCTGTCGAATACGGCTTGGAAGCAGATGCTGTTACCGGAATGTTATGCTTTTCCGCGTAAGCGATCATTTCCGCACGTCCCGGGAACGTCTCGCGGAACTCATCCAAACGCCAAGGAGCAATAACCTCCAGCTCAGGAGCCAATGCCGCGGCTGTCAGCTCGAAGCGAACTTGGTCATTCCCTTTGCCTGTAGCGCCGTGAGCAATTGCCGTAGCGCCTTCCAAGCGAGCAATCTCAACCATACGCTTAGCAATAAGCGGACGTGCAATACTAGTGCCGAGCAAATATTGTCCTTCATAGAGAGCGCCTGCTTGAAACATCGGGTAGATGAAATCTTTTGCAAACTCCTCTTGAAGATCATCAATGTAAATTTTCGAAGCGCCGGTAGCTAGAGCTTTTTCTTCCAAGCCATCCAGCTCATCCCTTTGTCCGATATCGGCCGTGAAGGCGATGATTTCTGCATCATAGGTTTCTTTTAACCATTTTAAAATAACCGATGTATCCAAACCGCCTGAATAGGCGAGTACGATTTTTTGCTTTGCCATTTTACTGGTCTCCTTTTAGTCTAAAATAATCGGGGATAATTTACATAATAGCTGCCATGATAGCCTTTTGAGCATGCAAACGGTTCTCTGCTTGATCGAAAATAATGGAATTTGGACCGTCAATGACGCCCTCACTCACTTCTTCACCACGATGCGCAGGCAGACAATGCATGAACAGGTAGTCTTTCTTAGCCAGCTTCACCAGCTCTTCGTTCACCTGGAAGTTCTGGAATGCAAGCTCGCGATCCTTCTGCTCTTCTTCAAAGCCCATGCTGGCCCATACGTCGGTATAGACAACATCTGCACCTTCAATAGCTTCCTTAGGGTCATAGCCTACATAGAGCTTAGCCCCATTCTGATTCGCAACGTCCTGCGTCGATTGGATAATCCGCTTATCCGGCTCATAGCCTTGCGGCGATGCCACAGCAAAATCAATTCCAAGCTTCGCAGCGCCCATCATCAAAGAATGCACCATGTTGTTGCCATCCCCGATGTAAGCTACCTTCAAACCACGCAAACGTCCTTTGTGCTCCAGAATCGTCTGGTAGTCCGCTAATGCTTGGCATGGGTGGGAGCGCTCCGTCAGACCATTAATAACAGGAATCGTCGCCCCTCTAGCCAGGTCAATGACCTTGCGATGCGCATGTGTGCGGATCATGATGCCGTCCAAATAACGGGACATGGTTTGTGCTGTATCATAGACCGTCTCGCCTCGACCCAGCTGCAGATCGTTTTTGCTTAAAAATAAAGCCTGACCGCCAAGCTGGTACATTCCCACTTCGAACGAAACGCGCGTACGCGTTGATGATTTCTCAAAAATCATACCGAGCGTCTTCCCCTTAAGTGGGTGGTACGTCTCGCCTGCTTTCTGCTTGCTTTTCAGCTCAATGGCCAAATCGATCAAATACTGGAGCTCCTCTGTCGAAAAATCAGACATCCCGAGGAAGTCTCTGCCTTTAAGCTCAACAGCCAATTGCTGCTTTGTTTCTGTTTCTGCCACTAGTCTCGCTCCTTTCGCCTTACGTGAATATCTTTCTTGCTGCTTTCATGCCTCAATTTCTTACACTGCAGCTGCTGCTTGCTTGCTCAACACCGCGCAGATCACATCTAAGCCACGATCTATATCTTCCTTAGAAATTACTAAGCTAGGAGCCAAACGAATAACATTCGGGCCCGCTGATACAACGAGTACGGCCTGCTCTTGAATCACAGTAATCAGATCCGCTACAGGCTGGGTGCACTCAATACCGATCAACATCCCCAAGCCGCGTATTTCCTTAACCAACGGGTTACCCGCTAATTTATTTTTTAATGAGCTTACGATATATCCACCCAGCTCTTCAGCGCGCTGCGGCAGCTTCTCTTCAAGCATTGTCTCCATAGTAGCAATTCCAGCCGCTGTAGACAAATAGTTACCGCCAAAGGTAGAACCATGACTTCCTGCCGAAAACGCTTGACGCAGCTTTTCTTTACCCAGCATCGCGCCGATTGGCATCCCGCTGCCAAGACCTTTTGCCAATGTAAAAATGTCCGGCTCAATACCAAAATTCTCGTATGCGAACATTTTTCCGGTACGACCTACGCCTGTCTGAATTTCATCGACAATCAGCAGCAAACCGCGTTGCTCGCAAAGCTCCGCCACCTTCTGTATAAAAGCAGGCTCCGCTGGAATAACTCCACCCTCACCCTGCACCATTTCGATCATGATCGCACATGTTTTGGGGCCAATCATTTTCTCCAAAGCTTCTGCATCGTTATATGGCGCATATACAAAACCTTCCGGCAGAGGCGCAAAGCCTTCCTTCACCTTATCCTGCCCAGTTGCTGTCAATGTTGCCAAAGTACGTCCGTGAAAGGATTGGTGGAAAGTGATGATTTCGTATTGATCAGGCTTGCCAACAATTTTCTGAAAATAACGACGCGCCAGCTTGATAGCCGCTTCATTCGCTTCAGCTCCGCTATTGCAGAAAAATACCGCATCCCCACAGCTGTTATCTGTCAGAAGCTTGGCGAGCTTTTCCTGATTCGGGATATGAAAAAGATTGCTCGTATGCCAGAGCGTATCGACCTGCTCTTTCAAGCGTTCTGTCACCTGCTTAGGAGCATGGCCCAGATTGGTAACGGCTAGTCCGCACATGAGGTCTAAGTATTCTTTGCCATTCTCGTCCCACAATCGACTGCCTTCCCCTTTAACAAACGACAATGCATAACGACCATAATTCGGAAACAGTGAGCTAGCTCCCTCTCCCATGCTTGAATCACTCCTTATTAATTATTTCACAATGCGTGTGCCAATCGCTGCGCCTTTGATAACTCGACTCAGCACCTCCGGCTCGGCCCCGTTCACGATAATCACTTCGCGCACCTTGCCTTGAATACATTGTACAGCTGCACGAACCTTCGGTATCATTCCGCCGTAGATTTCGCCGCTTTCGATCATTTCATCAATTTCCTGAACCGTTACGGAGGATAAGACCTTTTTCTCGCCATTAACAGTTTTCATGATGCCTGGAACGTCCGTTACTACGATCATCCGCTCCACGCCCAATTGCGATGCAACCGCTCCGGCTGCCGTATCCGCATTAATGTTATAACGCTGCCCACCGTCGGCTCCCAAACCAACCGGTGCAATGACCGGCATATAACCCATCTTGATAATGCCCTGAATCAGCTCCGCATTCACTTCAGTCACATCGCCAACAAGACCAACCTCATGGGCATTCGGCACAGGCTCGACCTGAATCAGACTCCCATCCACACCGGATAGACCTATAGCCTTCGCACCCGACAGCTGGATTTTACGCACGATCTCTTTGTTAATCTGGCCCGAAAGCACCATTTCAACCACATCGAGCACCGCTTCATTCGTTTTACGCAGACCATTAACAAATTCTGTCTCAATCCCGAACTTAGCCAACGCCTCGGATATCGCCGGGCCGCCTCCATGCACAATAACTGGGATAATAGCTTCATCCTGCAGCCGTTTCATATCACTGAAAAAAGAATCCGGAAGCGCAGCCAGCGTACTGCCGCCGCACTTCATGACGAAACACATTGCACTCATAGGTTCCCCCACCCAAACCCTCCCCGCCGGGAGGGCCCCAAGGGCTCCGCCCTCTGGACACCCGCCATGTTGGGGAGGGAGATTTGTTTATTGCTGCTTGTTTTTCCCCCACCCAAACCCTCCCCGCCGGGAGGGCTCCAAGGGCTCCGCCCTCTGGACACCCGCTAGATTGGGGAGGGAGATTTGTTTGAGCTGCTTAGATACTTTAACAGCTAACAGCTGCTTTCGTCCCTACGGGACACGCTCTACATTAGGTGCTCTTGCTTTGAAATAATCGGTTTAACTGGAATTTCTGTAGCTAATTCAGCCTTAACATCATTAGTAAGAAGATTAACTGGAGGTTTTCCTGCTAAATATGCACCTCTATAGAAGCTTACCAACTACCATAAACACCAATCTTAAGTCCGGTAAGCGGCATTGATACGTACGTAATCATACGTTAAGTCGCAGCCCCAAGCGGTAGCCGACTCACTACCCATGTTAAGATTAACAACAATCTGAACCAGCTCACCCTTCAAATAGTCAGCTGCGCGTTCCTCGTCGAACTTCACAGGTCGCGATTGCTCGAGAACTACGTTATCGCCTAAGCGAATATCGACAGTCTCCGTGTTAACCGGCTGACCCGAACGGCCAACTGCCGCAATAATACGGCCCCAGTTCGCATCAGCACCGAAGCAAGCTGTCTTCACCAAGCTTGAGCCGATGACTGTCTTCGCGATAGCGCGAGCCGCTTCTTGTGAAGCCGCACCCAGCACGCTCACCTCGATCAGCTTCGTTGCCCCTTCACCATCACGAGCAATGGCTTTCGCCAAGTATTCGCCGACGTATTTGAAGCCCGCTTCGAATGCCTCCCAATCCGGATGCTCCGGAGTTAGGATATCATTGTCAGCCAAGCCGCTGGCCATCACTACAACCATATCGTTGGTGCTTGTGTCGCCATCGACTGTAATCATATTAAACGTTGAGTCCGTTACGCCGTTCAACAGCTTTTGCAGCTGTGCGCTCTCAATGTTCGCGTCCGTCGTCATAAAACCAAGCATCGTCGCCATGTTCGGATGAATCATGCCTGAGCCCTTTGCCGCCCCGGCAATATGTACGGTCTTCCCTCCAACGGTCAGACGCACACATGTCATCTTCTGCACGAGGTCGGTCGTCAAAATCGCTTGGCAGAAGTCTTCCCCGCCATCTGCTTTCACCTGCGTCGGCAGCTTCTCAATGCCACTCAACACCTTCGGCATCGGCAGCAGCTCGCCGATCACGCCCGTCGACGTCACGCCGACGAGGTGCTCGGCTACGCCGAAAGCTTTCGCTGCCGCGGAGCGCATGCCGCGCGCGTCGTCTTCGCCTTGCTGGCCGGTGCACGCGTTGGCGTTACCGCTGTTGACCAGCATCGCCTGCAGCTTGCCGTCTACAGCGACGCTCTCCTGCGTCACGCGCAGCGGTGCCGCCTGAAATGCATTCAGCGTGTACACACCCGCTGCCTGCGCTGGAACCTCACATACGATTACTCCGAGATCGAATCGATTCGTCTTCTTCAATCCGCAGTGTAGTCCCCCTGCACGAAAGCCTTTTGGCGTGGTGATTGTACCTTCTGGCACAACCGTAAATTGATCCTTCACCTTCATCTTCTCCTCACCCATTAGAAGTTGTTTAAAAGGTCTATTTCGCATTGGAAAGCTTCCTTTTAAAACCCACACTGTTGCATCTATATTTCTTAAGGATATACCGGGGTGAAAGCCAATCCGGCTCCTTCGTCCCAGCCCATCATCAAGTTCAAGTTTTGAACCGCTTGACCAGCAGCACCTTTTACTACATTGTCGATTACTGAAATTACAGTCAACCGTCCTGTACGTTCATCCAATGAAATGCCGATGTCGCAATAGTTGGAGCCCCATACCTCTTTCGTAGCCGGCCATTTGCCCTTAGAACGAATCCGCACAAAGCGGCGTCCTTCATAATATTGCTGGAACATCTCTATAATTTCATCCTCTGTATGCTTCCCTTTCAGATTAACATACATCGTTGATAAAATCCCCCGAGTCATAGGCACCAGATGTGTCGTAAAAGTGACTACAACTTCCTCCCCAGCTACACGGCTCAGCACTTGCTCAATTTCAGGTGTATGCTGGTGTTTATTTACTTTATAAGCCAAAAAGTTCTCGTTAATCTCCGAGTAGTGTGAAGTTAGACTTAAACCTCTGCCCGCACCGGATACTCCCGATTTCGAATCAATAATAATAGAAGATAAGTCCGCCCATCCCTTGCTCACCAATGGTACTAATCCTAGCAATGTTGCAGTCGGAAAGCAGCCAGGGTTTGAAACAAATTCAGTCCCCTTCACTTCATCAGCAAAAACCTCCGACAACCCATACACAGCTTTCTCCACGTACGTAGGATCTGCCGCTTTATGCTTATACCATTGCTCGTAAACCTCACCGGATTTCAATCGAAAATCCCCTGATATATCGATAACCTTCAACCCAGCATCCAACAGCTTCGGTGCCAGTTCAATAGCCACCCCATGAGGTGCCGCTATAAACACAACATCCGATTTCTGCTTAATCTCATCAATATCGATGCCATCCAGCTTATCGAGCATAATTTGATTCAAATGCGGGTATCCATCCGCTATAGGCGTTCCAGCACTTGACGAGGAAATCACCGAAGTAATCTCGACATTAGGGTGCGACAGCAGCAGCCGAATCAGTTCGACCCCACCATACCCCGTTGATCCTATAATAGCTGCTCTAAATTTCGTAGACATATCCGTTCCCTCCACATGCAAACTATGTATTATTATACATTTAAAAGCATAATAATTCAATCGAGTTTTAGCCATATTCAATGCTTCTTTTTGTCCAATTTCTTATAGTATATACAAAATAACCCTTGATAAGAAAACTTTTTAATTGAAGTTATTTCATTGAAATTACATTCATCTTTTAGAGGTTGCTTTTCTTACGCTTAACAAAGTAAAGAGCCCCGAGAAAGGGCCCCTTCATTGCATTTATTTACCGTATTTATTTAACAGCAACATATAAGCATCCGTTTGCATTTGTTCAAATTGGCTCTTATAGCCTTTTAAAACAGAATCACTTATATTCAAGCTTACTCCCTCGCTGATAATTGCATCGAATCGGCTCCTGCATCCAGCAGACATACTCTTAACTTCCTCTATTGCTGTCTTCCCATCTATAGCTTTACTATCATACTTGTCCACGATTGCCTGTAGTTCCGCTCGGCAGCTATTTTCCAAAGCTAGCAGCTTGCCCTCAATCTGAGCTTCTGCAGCTGGGTTGGACGAACCGCCTGATGAACTACCGCCTCGACCTCCGCCTCCGCCGCCGCCACCAGTTACTACAGGTGTAGTAACCGTCGTATCGGGTTTGGCCGGTTCCACTTCTGTCTTAGGAGCTTCCTGCGTTTTCGCTGACACTGTATATGTTTTCGCATCCCATTCTATCTTTTTCCCTACCGATTCAGAGAAAAAACGCAGCGGCACATACAACGAACCCTCGTAAATGAATCCAGGCAGATCAGCACCAATCTCTTTGCTGTTACCGTCAAATATGTAATTGACCTTCTCTTTGTAAGCCTCTATTTGGGTCGAGTTTAGGCTAGATGTATCCGCAGGCTGCTTAGAGACTCCGCTATGTATCTTGGTATTTACATTGTAATCATTGATTGAAACTAGATCTGTTGCACTCGGCTCCTCCACAGTCACCGTATAGGAATCTCCATCCCAACGAACCGCTTTTTTAAGAGAATACGAGATGAACCTTAATGGAACATAAGTACTTCCTTCATAAATAAAACCCTTTTGATCCGCATGCGGTGCAAACACATCATTATCAATCACGAATTGCAAAGGAGCATAATACACCTCTATCGGAGTTGGAGTTTGCTCTGCATAAACCGGACTTACCGCTCCTAATAACAGCATAGTTGATGCGCACCACAATTTCATTTTACGAAACATATTGATTCCCCCTAAAGAAATTTTAATATACAAAAAAACCATAAAATAACAAAATAGACCCATAAAATACAAATACATGCTATACTAGTACTATTAACCTATTTAAAAATGATCAATAAGGAGTTAGAACTATGCCATTACTCACACTTAAACGTATTTGGACTCCATTAGAACTGTTTGGCACCCAGCTATTATATGATCCTGAAGGAAAACAGTGGTATATCAAAAAACGGCGTAAGCCCCTAAAAAAGATAGGTTCTTGATTATTTTACCATGCTAACCACTTGATTCCAATCCACTGAGTCTGCATTGAGGAATCTCTTATTTCGCGAACTGGCCTTGGGCTTGATCTGTGAAGCTCTTTCTTACTCTATCAACCTCTGTATAAAAGGTAGCTCTGAATTCATTCACACTATCCGTAGGCAAATTTTGCTCAAGAAGCTCATTTTTCATTTGAAGCAGCAGCTGATTTAGCTTGGCCTGTGATTCTTCTTGTAAGGCTCCCGCTTTCTGAGAGTAGCTATTAAATATATCCGTATTGGATTGTCCACTTTTCTTCGCCTCTATAGCTTGATTCAATTGTGACTGCAATTTCCCCACATAATAATCCTTTTGCTGCAAAAGCTGACCATTATATTTGCCTTTAATAGTTTCGACAGTTATCGCGGCGTTATCTTCTTTCTTGTCCTCTTGCTTAGTAGGCTGACTTCCTTCGGACGGAACTTCAGCCATATTCCCGGTATTGCTATCTTCGGTCTTTCCAGCCTTCTTTTGCTCATCCTGCAGTTGTGCTACTGCTTCCTTCTGTTTACTGGCCTCCGTTGGAGGTGGAGTCTTTGACGCGTCTGCAGGCTTAACATTGTCAGCTGATTTATCCGTAGAAACAGGAGGAGATGCATCTGGCTGCTTCAACGCTGCTTGCGGATCTGTAACAGTAGCTGGTGCCACTGGTTCTACTTTTGCTTTGGACTCATTCACTGGTACTTGAGATAGTTCGGAAGGTTTGGTTTGATCATAGCATCCGGTAATAACCAAAAGGCCTGCAATTATCGCTGCTATACCGTATATACGTTTGCTCAAGATGTCCCCTCCCAACGTTTTTGTTCTGAAAAAACTACTTATGAAGCATAAGCTGTTACTCATATCTCAGAGCATCGATCGGTTTAATTCTCAATGCTTTAATTGCAGGCGAAATCCCGAATAGAACTCCTAGTACGACTGAGAACAACAAGCACCATAGAATCATTTCCAATGGAAACTGAGCCGATAGTACAGGGAAGAAGCTGTGAAGGAGTCGCAGCAGTCCATAGGAACCAGCTAAACCAAGGACGCATCCTAAGACACTGATATACGTCGCTTCCATAAGGAACTGCAGCAGGATATCCCACCATCTGGCGCCTACTGCTTTGCGAATGCCTATTTCACGGGTACGTTCCTTAACGGTTAGCAGCATTACGTTCATAATGCCTATGCCTCCGACCAGGAAGGAAACTCCTGTGATTCCTACTGCTATGGCTGTGACTAGGTCAGCTATGGTGTTGATCATGTTAATTGCTCCGTCCGGTGCTAACAATCCAAAATCTCGGATGCCCCCGTGGTTGGGTATCATGACTTTAGCTATTTTGTCCCTGACAATATCTAACGGTTCGTTCGATTGAAACTTGAAAAATATCATCGATGCATTCTTGAGGTTTGCTGAATTAGATACCATTGGATATCCTGTATAAACTCGTTCATCAAAGTTAAACCCTATCAGTTGTTTTTCCTTGAGCACTCCAATGATCTCAAATTCTATTCCCTTGATTTTGACCTTCTGGCCTAGAGCACTTCTTCCTTCAAATAGGAGTTGTTTAACAGCTTGTCCAAGAATAAGCACAGGAGCCTCTTTATTGGTTTCCTCTTCTGTAAAAAATCTCCCCTCCTCTAATTGAAGAGAGAACATATCAAGGTAATCTGGAGTGGTACCCGTATACATCGATTCGATAGTTTTACTAGATTCAGCCACATGAGTTACTGTCTCGATTTGTGGCGCAGCTGCAATAATTTCTGGAAGTTTATCCTTTACATCCATTGCATCCTTGTAGGTAAGTGTGCTTGTAACCGAAGCGTAAGATAATAAACTAGACAAATTAGCCTGACTAATAGACGACTCGCTATTCAGAATCCTTCCAGGAGCAGCAATAATTTGCTGGACACCCATACTTTCCACTTGGCCGACTAAGCTAGTCTTAAAATTGTAAAGCACTGACAATAGAAATACTATAAGCAAAGTACTAATCATAATGCCTAGAACAGCAAGCCATGTGCGAGTAGGATAACTCCATAAACCTCGCATGGATATGATTAAAGCTCGAAGGGGTCTCAATATACTTCAACTCCCTTCATGGGTTGCGCCCAAGAACCATTTTTTAAAATCAGAATCCGTTTGCCTACTTGTGCTACCTCAGGATCGTGGGTTACTAAGACGATAGTTTTGCCCTTAGCATTTAAAGATTTGAAGATGTCGAGTATCTCACCCTTAGAATCTGCATCCAAATTCCCGCTAGGTTCGTCAATCAATAGTAGGTCAGGATCATTAATAATAGCTCGGGCTATAGCAATCTTTTGCTTCTGCCCCCCCGATAGATTAATAATCGGTTCCTTAGCTTTGTGGATCATACCTACTTGCTCCAGAGCTTCTTTAATCCTACGTGTTCTTTCTTTTTTATTATATGTAGAATATAGGAGAGGAACCTCCACATTGTCTTTCACACTTAGTCGAGGGATCAGCATAAATGATTGAAATACAAACCCCAGCCTCTGATTTCGGAAATCTGCTAACTGCTTGCCACTCAATCGTTGTATATTTGTTCCTTCAAATAGATAGTCACCCGATGTTGGCAAATCTAACGAACCTAATATATTCATAAGTGATGACTTACCCGATCCTGAAGGACCCATAACTGATACAAATTCACCCTTGAGTATAGTTAAATCAATATTGCGAAGTATAGGAATTTTCACTCCCGCTTCTAGTACCTCTTTGGAAATATTTTTTAATTCAATCACCGGTCTCAATCCCTCACACTTATGATTGTATATGAAGCTATGAACCTTCTTACTTATAACGAGGTGGCCTCTTAAAATGTTGCCTTTTTATTGATCTCGAAATTTTAACGCCACCCTCTTACTAAGCAGCCTTCTTAATAAACAAAATGCAATCAGTGCAATGACTGCTCCGAACGAATCAATTCCAACATCCTGTAAAGCAGGAGTCCTCCCAGGCTCAAATATTTGATGAAATTCATCTGTTGCTCCATATATAGTTGCAAGGAACCAGGCTTTTAATGGTGCATTATTCCTTTCCCCAATTGCCAATAGTAACAAAATTGCGAGTACACCAAATAAAGTCACGTGTGCCGTTTTGCGAATTCCAAAGTTAATTTTACTAACCACATTCGAAGTTACATTAGTTTCTGCCTTTATTACCAAACCCGTATTTTCACTAGTGGCACCCGGCGACGAAGTCACACTAAAAATCACAACACACCAAAACAAGACTAAAATCCAATAAACCGAACCTTTGCGCATAAATCACCCCAAATACGATTCTAACTTATGCGTAAAGCATTTGTAAAATTTGGACTCCGTTACTATTTGTAAAACAAACACTAGGCAATGATGGCAAAGGGTTTATCTCAGGTGCGCATTAGATCAAAACATTATCAACAGATTCAAGAGGATAAAGAGAATCATGAAGCATATAAAGATAGCCGTCTAGTTGTGTGTTAAGAATTACCCCAAGAATGTGAATGAGAGTTTGGTGGTATAATTTACTTCAGGAATCACTATTAGTTTTTAATTTATACAATGGACATCGAACATTTCAAACAAAATGATCATCTATGTCTTCCATGGAAATAACTGTTTCTGCTGATTTTACTTTGATTTTTATCAAGAAGTAAAAAATGTTTGATAAACTGTATTTGATTATATGCTATATAGGAAACCAGAGTAACCATTGGAGTCCCTAGCAGTTGCCAAACAATGGTTTTAGTCATAAATTCAATATTTAACAACCCAATAGACAAATTGGTTATATTTATAAAAAATACATGAATTACATATATACCAACAGAATTCTCGCCAATCTTTACAATGGAAGAATTCTTCCCTATTTGGGAATTACTTAAAACAAGAAAAAATAAGCTTATTGTTAATAAAATAGTCGACAAGAAATAATCGCCTAAATTGCCCTTAAAGAATTTTACCAAGAGTGCCCTTTCAATAATTTGTAAAAATGAAAAAGCAAAGAATAAATAACCATACGTTATAGGCTTCCACTTTATTAGTACTAGTAAGGAATCTGCTCTATAAGCAAAGAAAAACCCAAATGTTGTATAAAATAAACCAAAAAATATGGCATCTCTTGTTTGAATAGATAAATTAAAAATCCCTGAGTAAGATTGTCCAAAAAGTCCTATTAAATATAATATTAGGCTTAAAATCAATAGGTGATTTATTTTATTCATTTTATAAAATAGAAATAAAACTAAGACGCACCAGATCAGAGAAATTAAATACCACAAGTGAGAACCACTTGTTCCCTCACCATAATAGAGCAATTTTACATAATTTAACGAACTTATGTAATTAAGTAATTCTGATTTTATGTTTAACCCCTTAACAATGCTTACTAAACTTTTTAATAATAAATCATAAAGTAGATAAAAAAGCTGCCAATAAATATACAGTTTAATAAGTTTAAGAATATATTTCTTAAAATAATTAAATTTTTTATCACTCTGTTTAACTTTTTGACCAAACAAATAACCTGCGATTAAAAAGAAAAAAGGTACTGCAAACCTCGCAAAAGTATTAAGTGTAAAATCGATATATAAATCATTAGTTCCTAAAATATTAGTATTACTAAAAGGCTTTGTATGGATAGTTACTACAAAAAAAATTGCAAAAAACTTAACAAAATCTATGGAATAGTTTCTCTCCATATAGCTCCCTCCTTAAACTAACACAATACAAATTTAATTTCAGGAAGATCTAATCTACATTTCCAATTTCTTAATTCTTTTTAATTTATTTAGTAATTTCATATTATTTAAATTTTTATTATTTATAATGTTTAACTTTTCTAAATTAGTAAGATATTCAATACCTGCTAAATTAGATATACCTTTGCCTTCCAGATTTAACTCTTTTATCTTTAATAAGTCTTTAATATAGATCCACTTTTCCTTGATATTCAATTGTTCTCTAATTGCACCCTCTAACCTGTGGTCTATAAATGTAGCTATACCCGCCGCTTCCGCCATTGTATAAAACTCCAGCCCTATTTTCTTAGCCTCATTGATTATATACTCAATATTCTCAGGTGAGATCCGATATTTGCCTGCCTCTTTTGAACCTTCCCCCCAGCCATAGTTATCCCAATTTATATTTTTCGGCAGTATAGAATGGCCCATTAAAACAAGATTCCTACCTGTTTCTTTTGCGTAAAATAATGCCGGCTTTAATAGTTTTATATTGGGAAATACATTTTCATCTATACATACTGATGGTGAAAAACCTGTATGTTGCATAGAAATTAGATTATCTTGCTTAAGATATCCCCTAGCTATTTTAAAGAATCTTGTAACTATTGCTTCACAGGTTTCTTCATTATACTTACTTCCTGGGAATGCGAAAGAAACGGGGCACTTAAATTGATCGCCACTAATAGAGTGCTTTTGTTTAGCCATCCATTCTATTAATAAAGAAATATCATCTTCTATCCAACTATTTAATCCATATGTTCTAGTATATTCAACAGAATTTCTATGCTTATAACCATGATGGGCAATTTCATGCCCATTCGCTTGTAGTTCCAATAACATATCTATCTCACTCTGAGTTAATTCTCTTTGATTTTCGAAAAGGTGATATGCATTAATATTAAAAGTTGCTTTAACATCAAAATAACCAAAAAGATCGTTATAATTCGATTTTTTACCAATTCCATAATCATACCAATGCCTAATTCTAAAACCATCATCAAAGGTGAAAATTATCCCAGGTTTATTTAGAAAGGGAATCGACTCTGCTTCTAAACTTATTTCATTATTTATTTCTCCCCTCATATCTCGAATAATTTTTTTTGAATTTCTGATTGTTTGAATTCTTTCAATTATTTTCTTCATTTTGCCCTTATCCTTTATTTATAATTTTGCTTCTGCGAAATAACACATTTGCCATTTTTGCTTACTTGACTGTTGCAAAAACTAAACTGTCGATTTAATCGAATTTATGTAAACTTGTTAGAACCTTCGTCGAATGTCTCAAATATAAAGTACATCGTACCTCGCCGGAAAAATTGATGATTACTACTTCTACACTTTCCATATAAAGAAGATGTCCCCCCTCTTGTGATATCACTCTACATGTCTATCGTCAAGTTCATTTTGGTGCTGAAGTTGGGATTATCTAAATCTCAACTCGGACATCTGTTCTCCCTCGTCCATGGTATCATATTCTGTGCCAGTCTAAAGAATATCACGTAGATTCATTACGCCGCCAGACAAGATCGCTATCTCAGCAGCGCGACAAATTCCTTGAACCACTCACCTTAATGTATCAACAGGATGCAACTTAGACTTATGCAATTTGTATTGGAAAAGATCCGAGCAAAACGTGTGAGATATGGAGATTTCAGCGCACCTTTGTTTCTTATCGTGGATAACAAATGCTGCAAGATAAACAAATCGACCGAAGATGGAGGCACTCAGCTTTCAGCATTCGCACGAAGAATCTAAGGATGAACTCGTCTACGTCCTCATGGATAGCTGGTATATGAGTGGGAAAAGTCATTAGTACCTGTAACCGTAAGGGTTTTATGTGATTGCAACTGTAAAAACAAATCGTTTATATGCCCTGCGGGCATTTGGATTCAAATCTGTGATATCGTTGCACAGCACATTGATAATACCGATCTACACTTTTGTTACCGTGGGGGGCAGGGAATTTACTTGATCTATTACTACGCATGTCCGTATAACCAAATCGAAAATCTCAAGCTATTGCTGTCGTGGAGATACGATTACACCGTCTTAAGCAAACCACAGGTTTATCTCCTTTGCACGGATTTGTCGCTGGATCTCGTTACCATTCAGCGGTACTATGAATATTGGAACGGGCAACTATTATTTCAAGGAACTGCTCAGCTTTGACCAATACCAGTTGCTTTTAGTTATCAGTTTCACCCATTTTGAGTCATTCAATTTCTGATGCAAAACTATCTGGAATATCAACGTTAGGAATGGATGAAAAACCGATCATCCATGACACTTGGAGATGTGGTGTATCGCGTTCGGGAAGAGTACTTCGAGAAGATCACGTCTATGTCTACCAACAGGTTCAAGATAAAATACGCTTTTCGACATCCTCAAACATTTCAAGTTGTCTGTTGCAAGTCTCAAATTACTTATTTGTAAAATAGCTTTATAGATTTTTTAATACAGGGATTATTATTTATATAATTATAAATTTTACTATATTTTCGTTTTATATAAAGCCATCGGAATTCACGTATTAATTTTTCGTAAATGTCAGGGCAATGTTCCTTCGTCCAAGCGTACATATTTTTAAAATCCTCAGAATGCTTTGCTGAGTTATACAGATAATAAGAAATAGTAGTATAGGCATTATGATTCCACCAGTTATCTATTTGCTTTCTATCGTATTGTTGAATTGCCATTTTACTTATTTCAATTTTTTCCAGCAAGTTTACAATTATAAAATCAAAACTACAATTAAAGGTTATATTTCCGCCATGTATCCGATAGACACCTGCTATAATATCAATAAACCCTGCATCTCCAACCAACAGTGCACGGAGAAAAATAGGTGTATCGTTTACCATTTTCATTTCTAATATATTCATTTTAGTTAGAGATTCTTTTTTAAATACAGTTGTAGTAGTACAAGGTTTAGGGTAACCCTTTGACATAAATTTCAGGAAATATTCTTGCCTATTAACAACTCCACTAAGATTTAAGAGTGAAGGGTTCAATTCACCTGTTTTGGTATATTCGTAAAATGTTCCAGCTCCAACAAATGCTACCTCAGGGTGATTAATATGGAATTTTATTGCCTTAGTTATATAATTCATGTCTATCAGATAATCATCATCATCAAAAAAAAGTATATACTCTCCGTCAGCATATGTTTCATAAGCATTTAATCGATTGATCCCTGGCCCTAAGTTTTTTTCATTCAGCTTATAAATTACCCTGTTTTCATTTCCATACAATTCTCTCATCATTAGGTCAGTTCCGTCAGACGAACAATCGTCAATAACTATAATTTCTATATTGGGATAGTCTTGTTGGAGAAAACTATTAATAGCTATTTCAAGAAACTTTCTTCTATTATATGTTGTCATTATGACGTTAACTTTTGGATAATTAGACTTACCATAAAAAAATGGTGTAATATTACTCGCATTAGAAGGATCAAAATAAAAATTTATGACATTCAGGAAACCAACGATTTCTTTTTTTTCTATCAAAAATTGTTTTTCTAAATAAAAACTAATGACTGACTCAGGTATCTTTCCCCTTAAATAAGCAAGTATTACGTCGACTAAAGTTTTTAAATACTGATTCCCAATATGTTCTTTATAAACAAGATCACTTATAAAACTAACTAAACCATTTCCATCAGAAACTTTATCAACCTTACAATATTTAGTAATACAATAAATTATTTTATAACATTCAACTTGTATATTCTTCTCTATATTCATATACTAGCCTCCCAATCGATGCCTTTTCCTAAGGTTTAAGAAACTAATTTTAAGTGATTTAATTAGACTTTTTTCATAATCATTAACTCCGAACTTATACAATAAACCACAATATATAATTGTATATACTAATCCCTCTAATATAAAAATGCCCCACGAGTTTATTGGATACTGTATGATAATAACAATACCAAAAAGTATTGAAATGGAAACATAGGGGAGAAAATCTAGTACTGTCTCTTTCCAGAAACGAAGCATATTTATTCTAAGTTGAACATGATAATATATACTCATTATTATTATCTCTGCTATTAACATTCCAAGACTAGTTCCTAGAGATGCGCCAAATGCCCCGTAAGTTCGAACCATAAAATATATGACAACTGCTATAATAGCAGCATTAATTATACTGACTAGTGCTTTGAAACCATGTCTATTTCTTGCAACTAACATAGCCCCGGGAATACTCAACAATAAAGTAAAGGTTTGGGGTATCATTAAAATCATAGCAATTACCCAAGCTGTACTATAATCTGGACCTAACCAAAGCACAAGAAACCCTTTTCCAAATAATGAAAAACCTATCATAATATAACATAAAACAATAAACTGCAGTCTAGCAGTACGTATAAGGAAATTAGTCATCACCGTTTCACTCACATTATTTGTAACCATCATTGTTATCCTAGGAATGAGAACTGAAGAAATAGAGCCTGCGACATTCATATAATAGATTGTAAATTGTAGACCTACAGCATATAATGCTACTGAGACAGCACCCGCAAAAATTCCAAGTAAAACATTACCTAATTGCCAGATTACTAAACTTGAAAAAGAGATGACAAATGATAGCGATGACTGTTGAAATATCTTGAGAACAAAAACAAATGGAGTTTTTGGCCTTACAATCCTTACTTTTATAATAAAAAATACATATAATGCATTAATAACACCTACAAGTAAATTTAGCATAGTATCAACGATAACCACTGTAACTGCTTTATATCCCAACGAAAGAAGTACAATTAATAAACAAATACGTATTAATGCTCGAACCATCGTAGTAAGGTTAAGAAACGTGAATTTTTCGTGTCCACGTATAACCCCAGAAAATGCGTTGAATGGAAAGGCTATAACTAAATTAATAATAAGAATCCCAAAAATAATCTTAGCCATTTCTAATTCGTGTGGCGAAAGTCCCTGATTAAATATAGAATCAAAATGCGAATATACTATAATACCTATTACTAATGATAAGACTGATATTCCTGAATATATAAGAAGACATAAAGAAAAAAATTTCGATTCACTACTACAATCTTCTTCAGCACGATATTTCGCAATATACCTGACTAGTGAATTGCCAATCCCAAAGTCAAGAAGTATCATATAGCCAATTAATGCGCCCATTAGGGCATAAATTCCATATTGGGATTTACCTAAGGAGTTGACGAGGAATGGTGTAAACAAAAAACTCAATATATTATTCAGGAACATAGCAAGATAAGATGTCAATGCTCCAAGCTTAAGTTTACTAATCATGATTTTAGGTCATTCCCTCTATAAAGTAATTAACTCACTTGTATTCTCGCTTAAATGTACTAATCAATTAGCCCCAGAAAGAATTACATCTGTTGATGAATTAAACATGTTTATACACATTAAAATCAATTGATCAAAATATCCTTAACTAATAAGCTTTTTCAAATTCTGCCCGTATTCGTATGAACTTTTATAGTACTAGCCAAATTATTCAAATTATCAAAGTGCTTTATTGCATCCGACTTTTCTTTGGAGAAATCATTAAATATTTCCTTATTTTCAATAATACACTTAATAATCTCGTCAACATTATATTTATCTACACTCATATCACTAAACGGAATACGCAAACCTTTGTAAAATTCGTCATTTAAGTAATTATGCATTTTATTTGAATAAACAACTGGTAAAAATGGGATATTAAGCATTTGACATAATATTGCACTATGAAATCTTATAGTAATAAATCTATCACATTGACTCATAGAATCTATTATGGATTTATGATCTCCCAAATAAGGAACAATTTTTATTTTTTCGGGATATTTTGAGATACCTTTTATGTGGTGGGCAGATGATAAATCATTTTCATTTTCAGAATCAAATGCGAACAAGCAAACTGTGTTTCCTGTTCTTTCAATAAATTTATCTGCGATTGCTGCTAAAAAAATATAGCTCGAATAATTAAATTCGCAATTTTGAATTGACCTATATGTTGATATACCTAAACATTTGGTATTGTTTCTTTTTTCAATATATATATATTCTGAGTAATTAAAGACAATATCAGAGGCTAGATGAAAATTATTTACACTTTTAAATTTTTTAATGATTTCATACGAATCTGAATCTCTGACCGTAACTAAATTATTTAATTGGAGTTCAATTTTCGTTAATAGCAAACCAATTTTATTTTTATATGGACCAAGGTTACACCCAATCGTCGCTAATTTTATTTTATTTCTCTTGAGTCGGTAAAGCATAATGATTCTACGAACTCTTAGTAGAATTCCCATAAAACTATTAATATTATTGAATAACGACCCTCCAATCGATAAATAGATTTGAAATTGTCTTAAATAATCATTACTCTTCTTAAATTTATGACAGATGATATTTTCATATTGATTAAATGTATTTATTACTGTACTTTTATTTGTGTCTAGGTAAAAAATAAATTCTGGGAATCTTTTCGCTAATAACTTAATCATTAAATCATCACCAATGTTATTATCTAAATAAGCTGAAATAAGTACTTTCAAACTTAATACGCCCCTTCATTTAAAAAAGTAAATTCATAGTTGCAGAGAATATAGGAATATGACATTCTGTATTGTTCGATAAAACGATATTTGTGCGCTAAACTTCCTCCAATAAATACTGGTTAAGCCGCCTTTAGTAGGTATAAGTGGTTTCAGGAAGAAATACAATCCAAAGAAATTTTTACTGAATTAAGGCATTATTTCGTTTGTTATACTTAGCTTCCTTTTTAATCAATTTTTCATTACAAGTCCGTTCTTTTGAAAAATTACTATCTCACAATAAACATTCCCTTTAGTAAGAAATATAATAGCAAAATTATTATAGTTATTATTTAATTCTAATATCTTTAAATTTCCCTTACTAATATTTCGCGGTAATTTTCAAAAAATTCTTGTGTACCTCTTGTTCATCACCATGAGTTCTCAAAGATACTAATACGTAGAATAATATATAATAAAAATTATAACTATATATAAAAGAATCGATCGCACAAATTATCACCATTATTCCCAAAAAAATCTTACCGCTACTTGTTGTTATTCTAAAAAGCCATATAATAAAAAAAATAAATGCTAAATATCCTATTAATCCATAATTGATCAAAACAATTACAAATGCATTACTGTAATTGTGAAGACCATATTCCCTGAAATAATTTGATAACTGCGAAAATCCAACCCCCAAAAATTGGTTTACCAATGGTAATTTCCAATAGTAGTCTAAGTAACCAATAAACCGTATTTGGCTATTTTCATTAGAACTAGCAATTTTATTTAAATTGTTTTTTAATAACCATTCAACATTTAAATTTTGCACAAAAAATACGATTAAAATCATCAAAACAGAGAATACAGCTATAATCTTATAATTTTTCTTTAATATTGCATACATAATAATTAAAATAATACTCCCAATAATCCCCAATGTTGATGTAGATATGAATAATAATAAACAACAAACAATTGCGTAAAAATATTTATCTTTTATTAACATAAAAGCCATTACAGGAAGAATAAAAATTGCAAAATATGAAGGCTCAGAAAAAAATGAATTCATTCGGAGATATGTAACTGAATCTGACCAAGTATAACCCTTAACTAATTCATTGAAAATTTTCCCATTAAAGGGTATCTTACCCTGATTAATAACTATAAATTGATATATAAGAAAGCCACCACAAATAGCAGACAACACAGTAATAACTCTAAAAAAAGACCTTTTTTCATAAAAAGGGACAATTTGCATGACAGCAAAACTACTAATTAACGCCATCGCAATACTCCAAAACATACTCATGATTCCTTCGTTGTAATCCAATGTGAAATAAGTTATAAAAGATAAAAAACAATGAACCATTAGAACAAAAAACAAAGGATAATTAATAGATATTGCCTTTTTATTTATAATAGATAACATAGCTATTAAGAGAAGGAAGATAATACCAATAGAAAAAGGACCTAAGAGCTTATACGGTCCTAAGATAGGCATTAAACATATAGCAAATGCAGCCAAATAATTTAATAGCTTTGGTTTTGTAGATATATAATCCACACCTTCTTCCCCCTTTTTATTTTAGCTTAACTTTTTTTCAACCTATTATTTAACATGTAAATAAACAAAATTATGGTTGATGGAAAATACTTGATTATTACAGCTTTTAACCTTATTGAGTTTGATGATTTAAACTTTATTTTCAAAACATACCTAGCATGAGGGCTTCTTTTAAGTTCACTTAACTTTTTCAACTTATTTAAAAAGCCGATTTTGGATTTAATAATATGAGATACTGATAGAAGTATGTCCGAATAATAGTAGCTTTGTAATAATAAATCATAATAGGACTTAGAATTTGCTATTTCGAAGACCTTATCTAATCTTTGAGCTAGCATTTGTATACGCATATACTGATTTGGATTCATTATTCTAATTGCAGAACCAGAGCGATTTTCAACCACATAGTACTCATGTGGAACTATTCCGACATTAATTTCGGTTAATAAAAGAGCTTTTATAGTAAACAGCATATCTTCACCATAACTCATATCGACGTCATAAATTAAAGAGTTTTTTTTTATAAATTCCGAATTAAACAGAACTCCACATGCTGTTCTTTGTACTTTCCCCTCCAACATCTTTTTGATATATTCACTAGACAAAATTTTCTGGGCTTTATCTGACGATTTGTAATGTTCACTATTTGCGAACAAACAAAACGTTATATCAAGTTTTTGATTCTCAGCAAAAGAACACATATTTTCTAGCATGTCGCATGTAATATAATCATCCCCATCAATAAAAGTAACGAAACTGCCTTTTGCCATTTCAATACCTTTGTTTCTCGCTGAACTGACACCTAAATTCTGTTGCTTAACATATTTTATTCGTGTATCAATTGAAGCGTGTTCTTTGATGATTTTATATGATTGATCAGTTGATCCGTCATCTATCAGTATTATTTCTATATCCTCAAGTGTTTGATTTTTTATATAATTAAGGCACCTATCAATATAATTTTCTAAGTTATATACTGGCACAATAACACTAACTTTTATCTCATTATTCATATTGTTATATCTCAATTTTACGAAGCAAGTCTGCTGCGATTGTAGCAGGTGATAGTTCATCCACAATACGAGTTTCTTTAATACTATATTTTGAAAGGCGAATTCTATTTATTGCACTTAATATGTCCTCTTTTTTGTTTTCACAAAAAATATAACGATCAAATTGCTTATAAAATTGCTTTATCTTTTCCGTATCACCATCTAATATGAACAATATTGGTTTTTTTGTTCCTGAATAATAATATACTTTTGCTGGTATTTGAGATCCTTTGGAATTGCATAAATGAATAAACACATCCGTGTTCTTCTCTACTTTTTCTAGTTCTTTTATTTGAACCCTACTTTTCACATCAATTAACCCAGTACTTCTTAGAGGTTTGTCGGAGTTTCCCCGAATTAACAATTTTAATTTGGATTCTAAAGCCGCGTTAAATAATGGTTCTAAATTTCTTGTTTCGGAATTATAATCGCCATAATATCCAAAGACCATATTATCGCCAAGAGTTTGATTAGGTAATGACTCATCTCTTTTAAAATAGGGTATAAGTACGTAATTAATCTTTCCAGAATATTTAGGAAAGATATATTTTTGTTCACTTGCCGTAAACGGAGAGACATAAATAACTTTATCAGCTACACTTATCAACCGTTCTTCTTCTTTCAGTAGTCTTTTTTTAAACAAAAATCCTTTTCTTGTTATATCAAGGAACATCGGATCCCCCCAAAGCTGCACCCACTTACGGAAATTTAACTTATTACTCTTTATTAATTCCTCAGCAAATATGTGTGAATGTTTTGGGTCTGATGATGAAATAATTAGATCATAATATACCTCCTTATTCACATCAAACTTTTCAACATTCTGCACCCAACTTTTTTGACTATCATAAATTGAATATTTGTAATATATATTTCTTGCTAATCCCTTTATTGCAGAAATAGCCGAGTGTTTTAATCCTTTCTTTTTTTGTTTATTACTCATCATATTAAAAGCAGATCCAATAGCATATTCAAATACTTTTATTCCTTTTGGTACCTTGAACCCAGTATCTATCGCCACATGCTCATTTGGTAATTTAGCGGTGATTACATTAACCTCATTTCCTAATTCTACTAACCCATTTATAAATGCTAAATTCATCATTGTTGCTGATGAATTTGATCTTATTGCTTGACCAGCAATAAATAAAATTTTCATATTTACACCTCATGATTAAATGTTAATAATAGAATGGTTTCTATTGAACTTCCCAATAGTTTGATTATTAATCCACTGAAATTAACCTATAAAGCTCCTCGAGGCGTGTATTCATAATTTCCCAAGCGTAGTGCTTATTATAAAGAATTTGAGTGCGATGCTTCATGCATCTCCAATTGTCTCTTTCTTCAAACATTTCAGTTATAGCTTGCTCAAAGGACTCACCATTATAGTCAATAGCTTTACCTATTTCAAAATTTTGCACAGTCTCATCTATCCCTGTTCCCTTTGCTACGATTATCGGCTTTCCTAACATCATTGCTTCGTATAATTTATTAGGTGATGAATATTTGTGATTGGGTACATCAGGATCATATATCGCAAATAAAATATCACATTTCCTTTCTATTTCTATCACTTTTTCATAAGGAATTCTTCCATAGTAAAAAATATTATCATTACTATCTGCTATAGACTTTATATGTTGTTCATATGGTCCAAATCCACCTATATGCAGTTCCCATTCTTGATGCTCTTGAAATATCTCGAGTATCTCTTTAAGTAGACGACCAGCACATAATATTCCTATATAGGCAAATTTCAGCTTTTGAGTATTAGAGAACATTACTCCATGTTCTTTATTATCAATTACGTCTGAAATATCAGGTGAATTATGAATAATGTATAATTTCTTTGGTCTACTTTTTGATATCTGTTCTTTACGACTCTCATTTGCTATAATTACAGCATCAGCTGAATTTATCATGAATATATCTATCTTTTCAACTTTCGATTTTAAAAAATTCGGCACATGAAATGCATCTACATAATAATCAAAAATATCATATACATACTTTTTGTTAAAAAGCTTTGAACAAAACCAAGCAGGAATTACTGTATCAAAATCACAAGCGTGTATGAAATCATAATCTTTTCGATGTTTAATAAGCCATCCTATCAAAAATATTTGAAAAAATAATAGGGGCAAAAAATTTTTCATACCATTCCCAAAAGAGGCATTGACATTAAACCATCTTATTGGCAACGTTCCATTCTTCACCTTTATTTCACCATAAATTTCTCTATTGTTTAAAGAGCGCCTATTCCATGCTAATATTTTAACTTTGTACCCAAGCCCTAGTAATGTATTGGCTTCTTTTTCAACTCGAGGATCTGGTAAAATAGGATTAGAACGTAAAATAATAATATTCATATATCTTCTCCTCGGTTTTTCATCGGATCAATTCCACCTTTTTTAAAAAGACGAAGGTACTTAGAAATATTAAAGAGATTTACGATATCTTTTTGCTTATATTTTTTATATTACTTTCTTAATTTTAAATTAACTTTTCCAATCAGCCCAAATTTTAATTTCCCAGTTCCTTCTCAATAAATAAGATCTTTTATAAATCAACACTTTAAACGTTCTATTTTATAAAACAAGGGGCTACTCTGAATTAAAAGCACTATACTTTTAAGATCTTATTTCCTTTGTATTTTTATTATTTACCCCCTATTGAGAACACTTTTATATACAGAAAAGGTTTTATCTAGCATCTTTTCTAAGGTAAACATCTCAGTAAATCTACCATAACTAGCCATCCCCATTTCTTCTCGTAACGATTTATTATTTATTAGTTTCTGTAAGCTATTAGCGACAGCACCGACATCACCACGTTCAACTAAAAACCCATTCATCCCATCTACAACTAGTTCATTAACCCCCCCAACATTAGAGGCAATTACCGGTAATTTAGATTCCATAGCTTCGATAATACTGATTGGCAAACCTTCATAATTGGAGGTCAAAACAAAAATATCAGAATTTATTAATAATTGTTTTACATCATTTCTCTTTCCTAAAAATTCAACAAAGTTTTCTATATTTAAATCTAATACTAATTTCTTTGATTCTTCTAACAACTCCCCAGTCCCAACCAAATATACTTTAATGGGCCCACTTAATTTTTGCAATGCTAATAATAAGGTCTTATAATCTTTCTGTGCTGAAAACCTTGCAACCATAATAATTTTGATAATGTTCCCTTTGTTTTTTTTCATTAATGAAATATCTCCCTGTTTTACTCCATTATGAATTGTTATAAGTTGCCCTTTATTCCCCACCTTATTGCTTAAGGCTAGGTTTCGATCAAAGTCTGAAACACAAATGATCTTGTTACTAATAATTGCTACAAGTTTTTCAATAATTGTAAATAAAAATGTTCCTGACTTGGATACTCCTTCTGTAAAAGCCCACCCGTGAGCAGTAAAAATTACGGGTATTTTAGCTATTCTACAAGCCACTCTTCCAATTATTCCAACTTTTGATGAATGCACGTGAACTAATTGCGGCTTTTCATTTTTTAAAATTTGCACAAATCCCATTATTGCTTTAAAGTCTTTTGCAACCCGAATCTTCCGTGTTAATGTATGCAGTATTATAACTTTTACCCCAATTTCTCTAACTCGGGCTGTTAAGTCTCCTTCTTCTCCTGATACCAATATACATTCATATTTTTTCTCCACTGCATGTCTAATTAAATCAAACACATGAACTTGTGCTCCGCCCCATTCAGCTCTGGTTATAGCAAATAATATTCTCATAAAGCTCCTTTTATTTATTTTGAGATTTTTCTTAATATAATAGATATATTATATCGCCAACGGAACTTTACTTATCGCTTCTACAAATTTTAGAATCGTTCGAAGCACCTTCTTTTACTCCATCGGCCAGTAGTACACTAAAAATTGTTAAGAAAAAAATCTTGGAATCTAGTACAAAATTCATATTTCGGCGATAATACTCATCTAATTTGGCCTTTTCTGATATTGGTAATTCATCTCGTCCATTGATCTGCGCCCAACCAGTAAGACCAGGGAGTATATCATTAGCATGAAATTGTTCTCTTTCAGATATTAAATCATATTGGTTCCAAAGCGCTGGTCGTGGACCAATTATACTCATTTCACCTTTCAAAATATTTATTATTTGTGGTAATTCATCTAAACTTGTTTTTCTAAGGAATCTACCGATTTTCGTAATAAACAAATCAGGATTGTGTAGAATATGGGTTGGCATATCCTTTGGTGTATCAATTTTCATAGTTCTAAACTTCAAGATATAGAAGTAATCCTTATTTTTTCCAATACGTTTTTGCTTAAAAAACACAGGTCCTTTAGAATCTAATTTAAGAAATATTGCTATTATCAAAAACACTGGCCAAAGTGTAAAAATTGCTATAAGAGATAATACAAAATCTAATATGCGTTTAATTGAAAGATACAATTGCACACAACCACCCTCTCCATTGATACAATTACACTTGTATAACTTAAACATTCTGTAAGCCTCGATAACCGTTTAAATAATATAATAGTCTTCTCTATGGTATTGTAGATTGAATAAATTTGAATTACTTACAGAATTACCAGTAATAAAAAAATGGGATGCAACAACAATCATTTATATTTGTTTCCAAAAGTAACCATCAGAAGTAGAGTTGTCCAATATTTTATTAAATTGTCAAATTAATATAATCCAGATCTGTATTAATTACTCGTTTTGTTTGACAACATCAAGTAAATACTTAATTAAATCATTTATTAAATCTTTACGCCTCAACGTAAAATAAATTGTTGTCTTGAAAAGCCCAGTTTTTCACCAACATCATTTCGATTACCTTAAAAATTATTTGCATACAAGGCCTCATACCGATATAGCATGGCAATGGCATCTGTAGGTTGAATTTCTCAATGCACTAGGTATCTTACTATTTAAAACTCAAATATTTTGGATTAAGAATAACGTCCCATTTTTACAAGATTAAAAGGAGCCCCCTTCTCTTTTTAATTCTTGATTCCGTTTACCGATCATCATAAGAACCAAACACTCCATACTGTAACTGTTCAAACATCGCTTCTTGCTTGATAAAGCATTCCTTTTTTTTGATGGATATAGGAGAACTATCGAACCTCTTCATCAACTCAAACCTTTTAACTCTATATATATTTCTGTAACATTATTTTTGTGTACGGTTTCTTTATCTTTATTAATTTCTGCAGATACGATAAACCTTTGCAGGGCTTCTCGTAATCGGAATAGATCATTAATCTTTTCCTTCATCTTGCTTAACAAATATTCAAGTGTACGACCTATATTACTGAGAACCTATTTACTTCTCTGCTCGTCTCTATTTTGGGCCTTGCCAGGTGGAACCAGTTCTTTCTGTGATTCTTGATAACCTTTACCTTGACTCAATCCGTACTTAGCTGCAATTGATATTAGTTGGTTATATTCCTCTTCAGTTAACCTTTGTAAAATGACTTTCTTAGCCTCTTTTTTTTCCTCGATAGATAATCCTTTTCCGACTAAGTTAAGAAACATTTGAAGCTCACTGGCGCTTAATTTTTTCAGAAGTACTGAAACTACTTGGGCTTTCTCTCTTACAGTGATTGACTGTTCAACTTCCTTGGCCTTATCAGGAGATACCTCCGCAGCATATTTTAGCTCTTCTTTAGGCTTCAATGCTTCTATATCTTTGGAAGTATCTTTTGCATCCAATTTACCATAGAAATTTGGCGCGGATTGGCTTCCAGTAATTTCAAGCTTATTCGTTTCATTTAACCCACTATTAGGCTTACTATCGCCAGCCTTTACAGATGAACTTGGTAATCCCTTATCGTTTTTAGAGACCTCATTGGTTGAACTTTGGTGATTTCGATCTTCATCAACACCATTGTTTCCGGCCGTATTTTCTTTTGTACTAATTAGTTCATAAGGCCCCATACTTCTCAAAAAATAACTTACTGCATAATTGGAAACAAATAATCCACCGATAGTAATAATAACAATAATCAAACCCGCTACATAAAGGGCCCTCTTCATTATAGTCACCCCTCTATTCCAACAGATTATCCTCTCCAGCTATTACGAAACAGAAACATACAAATATGTAGGAACAATTCGCTTTAATTCATCTACCAAATTTCCCCGATCCTCTGACAAAACTCTTTCCAACTTCTTAATCTCGAACTCCAACTCAGTTCTATTAATTATCGTTGGTTTACCAATAAATATTCGATCATGCTTGGTAGAACTTAATCCCTCTTCATTGGTCAATAACTCTTCAAACATCTTCTCACCTGGACGAATTCCACTAAATTCAATATCTATATCTTCGTAAGGTTCAAATCCTGAGAATCGAATTAAATCTTCTGCTAATTGAAGTATTCTGACTGGGGCACCCATATCGAGAATAAATATCTCCCCGCCTTCTGCATATGCACCTGCTTGAATAACCAACTGCACCGCCTCAGGAATTGTCATGAAATAGCGAATCATGTCTGGGTGGGTTACCGTAACCGGACCACCCATGGAAATTTGTTCCTTGAAGTGAGGAATGACACTACCGCGACTTCCTAGCACGTTTCCAAATCTTACAGCAACAAATTTCGTGCGGCTAGCTTTATCAAGTGATTGAATCAACATTTCTGCTATTCGCTTAGTTGTACCCATGATACTCGTTGGGTTAACTGCTTTATCGGAAGAAATTAGCACGAATCTTTCACTACCGAATCGATCCGCTGCTTCGGCCACATTCTTCGTACCAAACACATTATTCTTAACCGCTTCGGCTGGATTACGCTCCATAAGCGGAACATGCTTGTGCGCCGCTGCATGGAAGACAACCTGAGGTCGATATGTAGAAAAAACGTCAGTTATTCGTTCACTATCTTGTATATCAGCTATGATGGTTTCTAACTTCAAATCAGGAAATGTTCTTCTCATCTCCATCTCAATCGTATATATACTGTTCTCGCCATGACCTAGCAGTAGAAGCCGCTTAGGATGAAATGGCGCAATTTGTCGACATAACTCGGAACCGATGGATCCACCCGCACCCGTGATTAATACGGTTTTATTTTCAACATAAGTGGCTATTCCCTCAAGATCTAGACTTACTTGATCCCGACCAAGCAAATCCTCTACATCCACATCTCTTATTTCATTCACCGTTATTTTCCCATCAATCAGATCATTGATTCTTGGTATGATTTTTAGCTTAGCCTTTGTCATTTTACAGACATCAATAATTTCTGATACTTCTTTTCTGGAAAGGGATGGTATAGTAATAATTATTTCTTCAATATCTAGCTTTTCAACTGCATCAACAATACTCGATCTAGATCCGATTACTGGAAGATCCATAATGCGCTGCTTATGTTTACGCGGATCATCATCGATGAATGCTACTGGACGCAGCTCTGCATCCTGCTTGTTGAGCATTTCTTTTGCAATAAGAGCTCCACAGTCACCCGCTCCATAAATGAGCGTCTTCCGCTGATACTCCCCCTTCGATATAAATAGTCTGTCCCTAACTATTCTCCAAGCAAATCGGGAGCCAGCTATAAATAACAGTAGCGTCTCGTAATTCCGAAGCAGAACGGCAATAGGTACTCTAGTAGAAGTTACAGCATACACGATCATATAAGATACAACTACGCCAATGGTTACTGCTTTAAATATGGCTACCATTTCACCTATGCTTGCATACTGCCATATCCGATTATAGAGTTTAAAAAAACGCATACTAATCATACAGGTTAATGTTGATATGATCCCATACAATAACAACTGACTTACATAGTTGGGATGGATATGGCCATCGAAACGAAGTAAATAAGATGTGTATATACTAATCCAAACAATCAACATATCCATAAATATTAGCAGCGAAATTCGCTTCTCGTAACTCATATCCATCCCCCGTATTCAGCCTCTACTACTCCTTGGTCCCGTAGTAGTAATAATAATAGGATTCCGCATTTTTACGGTCCATATTGTTAAGAACTACACCAAGAATCCTTGCCTTTACATACTCCAAATTGGCTTTTGCTTTCAAAGCCATTTCACGTTTTACCTTACCAGAGTCCATAACTAGAACGACTCCATCACACTTGGAAGCAACGATCTGGGCATCTGTAACAGCTAATGCTGGCGGTGTATCAATCAGAATAATATCAAACTGTTCCTTAAGTTCCTCCAGCGTAGCAATCATTCTCTTAGAAGCAAGCATTTCAGAAGGGTTAGGCGGTATAGGCCCTGAAGTAATAATAGACAAGTTAGGAATATCCGTAGTCCTAACTACCTCAGGTAGTTTGGCTTGTCCGGAAAGAACACTCGTTATTCCCCAACGGTTCGTGCAATTGAATGTATGATGCATAGTTGGCTTGCGCAAATCTGCATCTATGAGAACAACCTTCTTGTCAGATTGAGCATATACAACAGCTAAGTTGGTGATAGTAGTAGATTTCCCTTCTCCAGGACCTGCAGAGGTAACCATAAGGACTCGGAGCTCTTCATCTATAGCCGAAAACTGGATATTAGTTCTGAGTGTGCGGTACGCCTCTGATATGGGTGATTTAGGGTTGTCATGAGTTATAAGTGGGCGGCTATTCGTTGACTGTAACACGAGATGCTTCACCTGCCTGTATTTTGGTTAATGATGAGGATGATCTTTCATTAATCATGTCTTCTTCTTTAATTCGAGCGATGATGGCTAGAGTCGGAAGCTCCAATACCTTTGTAATATCATCTTCCGTTTTAATCGTATCGTCTAAATACTCAATCAAAAAGGCCACACCAACTGCAAGCATTAAGGATACAACGAAACTGACAGCAACATTCAGTAGTTTATTCGGTTTAACGGGCACTGCGCGTTCCTCAATATCTGCCTCATTCAATAAGGATACGTTATCCACTTTCATAATTAACGGTATCTCATTTTGAAAAACCCGTGAAACGGCATTAACAATACTCGCAGCCTTTTCATACGAAGGATCCTGCACAGCCAATGTCATCACTTGCGTGTTATTCACCGAGCTTACCTGTACCTTGCGGATCAATTCCCTCGCTGTAATCCCAAACTGTGGGTAATCTTTTTCCACCTTATCCATAATTCGTGGTGTCTTAATAACTTCTTTGTATGTATCGATTAATCGAAGGTTCAAGTTGATCGAGTTAATATCTACCTGCTCTAACCCTTGGCGTTCGTTCGATTTATTGACTATTAACTTCGTCGAAGCCTCATAGACAGGTGTCAAGAAGAAGAAGCTGACAACCCCTGTTGATAAGGTTGCTACCAATACAAATATGATAACTAGCCAGATCCTTTTCCTGATGATCCGAATATAGTCCCTCAGATCCAGTTCCATTATTATCCCCCATTCACAACTAACGAATATGCACACTATCTCTTGAAGTAAGAAGAGGGCATACCTCCCCTTTAAGTATTAAGCAGAGGAGGTATCCCACATTAATTGTTTGAATTTATTTGTTTATTTGTTTATTTGTTTATTTATTGAGTAGACGATAGATGATAACAGCAGCCTGAGCACGAGTCGAATCGGAGTTAGGGTTGAATGTACCGTCCGCTTCGCCAACGATAATTCCTTGAGCTGCCGAAAGAGCAACTCCCGCTTTCAACGAATCATTAATGGAGCTTGCATCGCTAAATCCTTTTAATGCTCCGTTCACGTCACTGACAGGATTTAATTGGTTAACTGTTGTTAGAGCACGTGCGGCGATTGTTGCCATTTCTGCACGAGTTATTTTCCCATTCGGGTCAAACTTCGTATCAGTACGGCCATTGACTAAACCGCTCTTCACAGCTGCAGCAACATAAGGTTTGAACCAATCTGAATCATTCACATCATCAAAGCTTTCCGTTGCAGATGCGTTCTCCAAGCCAAACGTGTTCACGATAAGCTTAGCGAACTCAGCACGAGTTACAGTGCCGTTAGGTACGAATTCACCCGCAGCTCGTCCTTCCAAAATCCCTTTAGCAGCAGCTACTTCAATCTGGCGCCCTGCCCATTCTTTAACCGAGGCAGTATCTTTAAACACTACATTGTTTTCTACAACTGTGTATGTCGAGAAACTGCTGCGTTTAGCCTCAAGCTTATTAGTCTCAGCGTTATATTTACCAACGAAGATTTGTAGCTTACCGTCAATAATTTTGGCTAGTGTAAGCTTTTCTACATCAAACTTCGAAGCATCTCCAACAGGAAGGCTCAACTCAACAGGAACAGAGAGATTATTCAATGGTGCACCATTTGAAGTAAAGTTAATTTCATATACTTCAGATGCGACAGGCAGTTTCGTAACATCTGTAGCTTCCGATACAGCCTTCTTCTCTATATTCAATGATGTAGTTGCTGTAAATGCACTTGGAGCTAACGATACAGTCACACCATTAAACTTCAATGCAATTCTATCGGCACCATTAGATTTAGCAGCATCAAGGACTTCCTTAGCCACCGGCAGTTCTATCTTACTCGCACTAATCGATCCAAAATCAAATGCCAACTCAACTTTTGCTTTTGGTGCGTTCGGATCCAGATCACTTAAGGCATCTGTCAGCTTCTTAACTTCTGCGTTGATATCATTGATCTGTTTCACCAAAGCAGCTACATCTAGCTTCGCAACAGCCTTATCACCCGTCGTTGAAACAACAGAAGCTAAGTCGATTTTAGTAATCGAGGAGATAGCTTGCTCTGCAACAGCCTTGGCCTGCTGCAGCAATTGATCCTTAGCAGCTCCGGTTGCATTTTCTATAGCGCTCTTCAGATCACTAACTGCTTTCTGACCTTCAGAAGCAGAACCCGTATTAGTAGTGCCACCGCCAGTACCACCGCCGCTTCCACTGCCACCGGACGGTTTGTTTCCACCATTACTTACAACATAACTCAAGGATACATCCTTCTTGAACAGCAGCTTACCATCCAGAAGAGTTCCAGGAGCGTTGATTGTACCGTAAACTTTTCCTGTTTGTGTACCATTCGAAGTCATTGTAAGGGCAATTTTTCCACCTTCACTTTTAACTGTGCCCGTTGGAACGTCAGTAGTTAGTGTTAAAAGGCCAAGTGTTAGAATTTCTGGCAGTGCTTTATCCAAGATAGAAACTGTATACGCTTGTGTTCTGGAATTTAAAGGGTAATCCGCCGTTTGTGCAACTGTAACTTTAGTACGAAGGAGTGCAAGAGCTATCACGGATGATCCTGAATGCTTGGCATCATCCACTTTGTCTATAATTTTATTAGCAACTGCTGAAACATCCCCCGCTTGAATATCCAATGTGCGAAGAACGACGCTTAACTTATTAGCCCCTGCAATTACAGTAGTGATGGCTGTCTTGATCTCTGCCTTCATCAACTGTTGATCATTGGCGATTAGGGCTAGCTCCGCAAAGTCTTTTTTCCCAAGCTGTGCAGATACAGCTGCATTAACAGCTAGTGCGAATTCTGCCGCATCCTGTACGCTCAATGAATCCAAACTAGTTCCGGATAATTCAGCCAATTGGCCTAGAATCGAACGCATTTCAGGGTCATTTAGTGCGTTATTTAACTCAGTATCGGAAGTATTGAAGAACAATCCCAAGCTGCTGAAAAGCTTCAATATATTTTTATCCGTCAATTTATCGTATGTACTTCCACTGGAAATTACTTTGGCATTCACTTTGGAAGCCACTTCAGACACAAGTGAAACATTAGCATCAGACTTAGTCAACCCAAGTAGATTATCACGTACAGCACGAAGTGAAGACTTTTCTTCCTCACTCCACAAGAAACTATGTATCTTGACTAATTCATTCGTGATACTCTCCATACCCGGAGTAGCAGCATAAGCCTTGCTTATACCAACCTTCTCCAAAACTCCTGAACTGCTAAGCGGTAACCCCATAATAGAACCAAGAACCAAACTAGCTGATAAGGTTGACGCAAGTACTTTCTTCTTCATAAGTGTCATTCCTCTCTCATTTTCATTATACTAATCATCTGCATTTGCTAGATTAATCGACAGGTTATCCCGTAACCGACGTCAATTATCCCATCTCACAAAATACCCATGATTTTACAACTTTTAAAATATATCATAATAAAACGGAAACTGTCGAATCGATTTTACAAGCTTTTTAATAGTTTCGACAAAAATATACCACTATATTTGGTAAAAATATAGCAAATTTTTCTTTATGTACCAATTTCCTTATTAAAAAAACCACCACTTCTTTGGCTGCTTCCATGCCGGAACTGCCGCTTCTACTATCTCATTACGAACCAGCTTTTCTGCATTCATTTGATAGTAAGCCACTTGCTGCTTGCCGATTTGAGAATTAATACTGGAATAAGCTGCTCGTAATCCAAAAGCACGTCTTGTCGAATTGTGGGCATCTGAAGATACAAAATGAACCAACTGCTGCTTGCACATATTAATGCTTAGCTTCTGGATCTTGGGACCAAACATCCCATTAATGGAGTGACTCGTTACTTGAGCGAGCGCCCCCAGTTGGATTAACCGGACGAGCTTGGACGGATCAGAAGCAATCTCTGAATTTCGTTCAGGATGAGCAATTATAGGCGTCATTCCTAGAACACGTAATTCATGGAATAATTCCTCAGTGTACTTAGGTATCTCTCTTGCAGGAAATTCCACCAGAATATAGTTGGATGCATACAACGGGATGATATCCTTTGCGCTAAAAGAATCCATAAATTCCAAGTTTGTACGAATCTCTTGCCCTGGATAGATCGTCAGAGGAATATCGTGCTCATTAAGGACAATTTGGACCTCGTTCACCAATCGAATAACCCCATCGCCAGGATTCATAAATTGGCCATTTGCATGGTGTGGGGTACAAATTACGGTATGAATCCCCTCCTCCACAGCCATTTTCGCCATACGAACGGTTTCATCCATATCAGACGCTCCGTCATCAATGCCCGGGAGAAGATGTGAATGAATATCAATCATAATTTACTGCTCCTTTTACCTAATCACAAAAGCTTAAAATATTACCAAATACTATCATACTACAAAAAAAACGATAATTCTGTGAAATTTGACATATTCTTGACTATATTATGATAATAAAGCACAAAACTACTCATAAAGGCGCATAAAATCCTCTTGTATTATATCGAACATTAGAATAAAAGATTGAAGTGGTATTTTTTCATACAACTCAACTGTGAATTTTAAAACCTTCTCCAAGCACCTCATTGGTATCGCTCAAAATGACAAAAGCTCCCGGGTCCGTCGCCTTTACAAGCTCCTTCAACCGACTTACCTCTGTCTGCTTGACCACAACCATCAGCACCATTCTAGCTTCTCCCGTATATCCGCCTTTCGCTTGCAGCATTGTTAACCCTCGATCCAGCTCATTTAGAACGACTAGCCTGATAGCTTCTGTCTGCTCTGAGATAATAAAAGCAACCTTGGAATAATTGAAGCCAATTTGTACCACATTAATAGTTTTACTCGTTACGAACAAACCAATTAGTGCGTATAAAGCTTTCTCAGGGGACAACACTATTCCCGCCGTCAAAATAACCATGCCGTCCAGCATCGCCACAGCGAGGCCAAGACTCATACCTGTAAATTTATGCACCAATTGCGCAGCCAAGTCTAAACCGCCCGTTGAACCTTTCCCCCGAAAAACAAACCCAAGCCCAGTTCCAATCAAAATACCGCCGTAAATACTAGCCAACAACAAATTATCTGTTAAAGGAGGAAGCCCTCTAGTAAGCAGCACTAATAACGGCAGAAACACGGATCCAACCGCTGCCTTTGCCCCGAATTTCCCGCCAAGCACCCGCAAACCAAGTAAGAACAAAGGGATATTTAATGCCCATTGAGTAATGGCCGGCTCTATCCCTAAGACTTGTCGAATAATAATACTTATTCCTGTTATTCCCCCAGATGCGATCTCATTCGGATTTAGAAACATATTAAAGCTTATGGCAATTATTAAAGATCCCAGCAACAATAATAGATATTCACTGTACCATTGGGTGGTGTGATGTCTCTTCAAGCCTTGGTTACGCTTCTTTTTACCGGTCATAAGCGTTCGCTCTCCCTTCATTTAGGTCCAACCAATCCCAATGGCGCACAAAAAATCCTACATGCGGGTGCCCATTTTACAAAACGCAGCAGACTAAGGAGATTTATTCCTTTATTCTGATTTTCGTTATGTATTTTGGCATTACATGTAGGATTTGCTTGAATCGCTATAATTATGAACCAAAGATAATTGGTTGAGCCATCCCTCAAGGGCGGACATTTCGAACTGTAAAGTATTCTAACATATGCTTTATATTCAACACACCCGAAAGGTCTACTTAGGATTCCGAAGGATCGGATTTAATTTGCAATCGCAAGTAAGCGTCAATGAATGTATCTAAATCACCGTCCATAACAGCGCCGACATTGCCGGTTTCCGCTAAAGTGCGATGATCCTTAACCATGCTGTACGGGTGGAAAACGTAGGAGCGAATTTGACTGCCCCACGCGATATCCGAAACCTCGCCGCGAATCTCAGCAAGATGCTTCAGATTTTCTTCGATTTTCCTCTCATAAAGCTTGGAGCGAAGCATCTTCATCGCACGTTCGCGGTTCTTGATCTGCGAACGCTCCGTCTGACAGCTTACCACAACCCCCGTGGGCATGTGTGTAATCCGTACCGCAGAATCCGTGGTATTGATGTGCTGTCCGCCGGCGCCGCTAGCTCGGTACGTGTCTACCTTCAAATCCTCCGTACGAATATCCACTTCGACGTCATCGTCGATCTCGGGCATAATATCGCAAGAAACGAAGGAGGTGTGGCGGCGACCTGACGCATCGAAGGGAGATATCCGTACCAAGCGATGTACACCTTTCTCCGCTTTCAGGTAGCCGTAAGCATTATACCCCTTGATTAGCAAGGTCACACTTTTCACACCGGCTTCATCACCTGGCAAATAGTCGAGCACCTCGACTTTAAAGTCCCGTTTCTCCGCCCAGCGCCGATACATACGAAGTAGCATCTCCGCCCAGTCCTGAGACTCGGTGCCACCCGCTCCTGGATGCAGCTCCAGGATAGCATTCAGCTTATCGTAAGGCTGACTAAGCAACAGCTGCAGCTCGAAGTTTTCGAGCTTGGCTACAAGGGCCCTGATGCCCTGCTTAATGTCTGCAGCAACGCTCTCGTCAAACTCCTCTTGAACGAGCTCAGCCATCATCTCCAAATCCTCGTATTCTACCGTGAACGCCTGAATTTGATCGACTCCACCTTTGACCGCATTCATGTCTGCAATCAGCTTTTGCGCTTCTTCATTATCATCCCAGAAATCCGGCGCCGCCATCTTTTCTTCAAAGTTAGCGATTTGCTCCAGCTTCAGATCTAAGTCAAAGTGACCCCCTAAGCTCAGCTAACCGTTTAGCCGTTTCTCGTAAATCATGCTTCACATCCGGATCCAACATTCCGATCACTCCCTAATTATTCACAAGTTCGGTTATACGAAAAGGGGCCGGCAACACTTCACCGGCTACCCCAGACTCATCTATACATGATTGAGCTTAAGCTTCACCATGGCATTGCTTGTATTTCTTGCCGCTACCGCATGGACATAAATCGTTGCGTCCAATTCGATCTTCATTTACTACCGGTTTTTTCGGGGCAGGTTCACCGCCATCCGTAACGGTCATCTCAGCTTCAATCACTGGCTGACGCTCCAAATTGGCTTCTACGTGAGCTTTCATAATATACGTAGCAACTTCCTCCTGAATGCTCTGAATCATTTCCTGGAACATCTCAAAGCCCTCAAACTGGTATTCCCGCAAAGGATCGGTACCACCGTAAGCGCGCAAGTGAATCCCTTGACGAAGCTGGTCCATAGCATCGATATGATCCATCCATTTGGAATCGACCGCACGAAGCACTACAACCTTTTCAAATTCACGCATAAATTCTTCGCTGATCGCTTGCTCCCGCTCTTCATACGTGCGCATTACAAGGTCTTTGATCTGCTGGACGATCTCTTCCTTCTCCTTGCCCCATAGCTCTTCAGCAGTTAGTTGGCCTTCATGAAGGAAAGTTCCGTTAGCATAATCAATAATCGCTTGCAAATCCCATTCTTCCGGTACTAAATCATTCGGACAGTGTGCTTCTACAATCCGTTCTACTACAGGCAGTATCATACCTAGTGTAATATCGCGGATATTTGCCGATTCCATAACCTCGCGGCGCTGCTTATAAATAATTTCACGCTGCTGGTTCATCACGTCATCATACTGAAGAACAATTTTCCGAACATCAAAGTTGTTGCCTTCCACACGTTTCTGTGCCGATTCAACAGCCTTGGAGATCAGCTTGCTCTCAATGGGTTGATCTTCCTCGAAACCTAGACGGTCCATCATGCCCATGATATTCTCAGCACCGAAACGGCGCATCAATTCATCCTCCATCGACAGATAGAACTGAGAGGAGCCTGGGTCTCCTTGACGGCCTGCACGACCGCGCAGCTGATTATCGATCCGGCGGCTCTCATGGCGCTCCGTACCTATAATATGCAGCCCGCCAGCTTCATGTACACCTTCACCCAAAACAATATCCGTACCGCGGCCCGCCATGTTCGTAGCAATTGTAACTGCTCCTGGCTGACCAGCTCGTGAAACAATTTCTGCCTCTTCAGCATGGTACTTGGCATTCAATACTTTATGCTGCACGCCTTTACGCTTCAGCATTTCAGATAGACGCTCGGAATTCTCAATGGATACTGTACCCACCAGCACCGGCTGGTTCTTCTGATGGCGTTTTACGATTTCCTCTACTACAGAACGAAATTTGCTATTGATTGATTTGTAAACAACATCTGGGTTGTCCTGACGGATCATTGCGCGGTTCGTAGGTACAACGATAACTTCAAGTCCGTAAATCTTCTTGAACTCTTCTTCCTCAGTCTTCGCGGTTCCCGTCATACCGGAAAGCTTGCGATACATCCGGAAGTAATTCTGGAACGTGATTGTTGCCAGTGTCATCGATTCATTCTGTACCTGCAGGCGCTCTTTCGCTTCAATCGCTTGATGCAAGCCCTCGCTGTAGCGACGGCCGGTCATCAATCGTCCTGTAAATTCGTCGACAATGACAACCTCTTCATCTTGAACCACATAATCCACATCACGCTTCATAATGACATGCGCTTTTAATGCTTGTGTAATATGATGGTTTATCGTCACATTAGCATGATCAAACAAGTTTTCGATGCCGAATACTTCCTCTGCTTTTGTAACACCTGCTTCTGTTAGTGTGGTAGATCTCATTTTGATATCGATGGTGTAATCTTCTTCATCCTTCAATCGGCTTACAAAACGATCCGCCTGATAATACATATCTGTTGATTTGGCAGCTTGTCCCGAAATAATAAGAGGAGTCCTCGCTTCATCGACCAAGATGGAATCCACCTCATCAATAACCGCGAAATACAAAGGACGCTGTACCATTTGCTCTTTATACATAACCATGTTGTCACGCAAATAATCGAAGCCAAATTCGTTATTGGTCCCATAAGTAACATCACGAGAGTAGGCTTCCTGCTTCTCTGTATGCTCCAAATTATTCAGGTTAACGCCTACGGTCATCCCTAGAAACTCATAGATTCTTCCCATCTCCGCGCTATCCCGTTGGGCCAAGTAATCATTGACCGTAACTACATGGACCCCTCTGCCTAACAGTGCGTTTAAATAAACTGGCAGAGTTCCGACCAAAGTCTTTCCTTCACCGGTTCTCATCTCTGCGATTCGGCCTTCATGAAGCACCATACCGCCGACCAGCTGTACATCATAGTGACGCTTACCTAAAACCCGCTTGGAAGCTTCACGCACTACTGCAAATGCTTCTGGCAGCAGATCATCCAGCGTCTCACCCTTCTCTAAACGCTCACGAAACTCAACAGTTTTATTACGCAGCTCATCATCCGATAACCCTGTAACAGATGACTCTAGCTCATTGATAGCTTCGACGGTTCTCATCAGGCGTTTTATTTCACGCTCGTTGGAATCTCCGAATATTTTCTTAACGAGTCCTAACATGGGCTCATCTCCCTTTTATAAGAACGGTTTGCCTTAAATTGTAGCAGTTTGCGACAAGAGTCGCAAGAACTGTGAACCTGTATGTTTTATCTTTCTGCCATTTGCCTTGGTTTATACCTAAAAAGGAGCCTGCCGGTTAGGCAAGCTCCTGTGTGTCCTAATTTATCTGGCGGGTTCTATAAGGCCGTATTTGCCATCTTGTCTTTTATAAACTACATTAACCTGCTCGGTCAACATATTCGAAAATACGAAGAAGCTATGTCCCACCATGTTCATTTGCAGAATCGCTTCTTCTATGTCCATGGGTTTGAGTGTAAAGCTTTTGGTTCTCACCAGCTCAAAGTCTTCATCTTCATCCAATTGGACCGATGTGTCCACTTTCAATATATCACGAATACCGCCTTCTTGGCGTATCTTCCGATTTACTTTGGTCTTATGCTTTCTTATTTGCCTTTCTAGTTTGTCGCATACCAGATCAATTGATGCATACATATCCGCATTCTTCTCTTCCGCGCGGAGCATAACTCCTGTTAACGGAATCGTCACCTCGACGGTTTGCAATCCTTTAATTACACTTAACGTTACATACACTTCAGAAGTGGGGGGAGCTTCAAAGTACCTTTCCAGCTTAGTCAGCTTTTTCTCAACATAATCTCTTAATGCCTCTGTAACCTCGATATTTTCTCCGCGAATGTTGAATTTCATTGTACTTCTCCTCCTTTCATGTACCTAGTATACTATATTCCCCAAGCACCTTCAAAAATCCTCTATTATTTTCTGTCATATTTCAGAATTTTCTATCAATTTAGTGAACAAAAAAAACACCCCAGAGTTTCAGGGTGCTGTAGCTGTTCAATTTTCTATTCCCATAGGCAAAATATTGCCTAAATTACCGAATGATTATAATTTGGTAACGTTAGCAGCTTGTGGTCCGCGTGCGCCTTCTACGATATCAAACTCAACGGATTGGCCTTCATCCAATGTCTTAAAGCCCTCTGTTTGAATCGCTGAGAAATGTACAAATACATCCCCACCGTCCTCGCGCTCAATGAAACCGTAACCTTTTTCTGCGTTAAACCATTTCACTTTACCTTGCATGCCAAACATTCCCTTCATTATCAAATAAAATCAATTAGAATAAGGGCTGCGCCCACATTTTGAATATATCATCCCCAAATTGAGAATGTCAATTACCTCCACCATTTGTTGGCCAAATATTTAGAAAATTCAAGTATTAACATCATCTTAATAACTAATTCACAGGTAAAAACACCCTTATATCAAGCTTACATTGCCATTTTCAAAAAAGTTGTGCACAGAGTTATCCACATTGTCCACAGGGCAAACAAGTTTTATACACATAAATGGTGGCTAGTAAGTGATGGACTTGGGTATCTGTCCCAAATAATACAGCAGTAATTTTCAACCTGAACATAGCAAAAAACCGTACAAACCTGTTTGTACGGTGTTGTCGAGGAACATATTATACTTTAATATCCATAAAAGAACTTAAGCCTGAGGGCTGCTGCATATCGCGGGTATTTTTGGCAGGTCGTTCAAGACTAAGACTCATATTAACTCCTCCACCGCATATTTTCTTTCCTTGAAATCAAGGTAATCCTACATTTATTTACGTCTATCCATGTAGACACCATCAAAAGTATAAGCGGCTTCGTATGCGGACTTTTGCTTCTTGCTGGTTGAAAACTTGTTAGTATGGGAAGCTGCTTCATCCTGGTACGCCTGCATCTTTGCAAGGATGACTGCATCATGCTGTAATATACGCTTGGATATTGCGCTATAACGATCCTTTTCGTCCCCTTGAAGATTTGCTTGCCGCAGTTGATCAACAAGCAAATCACGTTCCTCCACAAATTCAACGAGGCTCTCAAAAGTAACATTTTCTATATTCTGGACCATCTCGATAGCTGCATTCTCCAATTGCTCGAATACCTTAAACATGTTGAACTCCAGGTGTATTTCCTTGTCTAATAACCAATGCAGCACTCATCCAGGTTTCCTTCAATTCTACTAAGAATTGTGTAACCTCTTCTACGATAGCAATATCCTTTTTGATATTACTTTCTATTAACCTGTGCAGAAGATAGTCATACAGCTTTAACAGCCCTTCCGATACTGGAGCTTTCAAATCCAGCGTGAGTACCAACTCATTAATGATGTTTTGAACTTTTCCAATATAGGTCCCTGCCTCTATGTAGTCCTTCTTCTTGATTGCTTCCATTCCTAGCTTGCAGAAACGGATCGCTCCATCGCATAACATGATCAATAATTGTGTAGGCGAAGCGGTACGAATGGAGTTTTCCATATACTTATTCTGATTTAAATTCATCATGATGAGACGACCCCCTTCAAGTAATAAGGTTAGCTGTTTGTACCAAAATTTTGTGAGATATACGATGACTGTTGGTTGTATTTATTAATGGCTGATTCCATTGCAGAAAACTGATTATAGTAACGGTTCTCAACGATTTTTAAGCGATCATTGTTGGAAGTTATTTCCCTATTCAACCTATATAGCTGTGCACCTAACAAGCTGTTGTCCAAATCTGAAGAATCATAAGCGCTTGGGAACCCTGCTTTTTGCTTGAAGCTGCTGATGGTCTTTTCCAAGTCCGAATACAGCCGTTGGGCTACTCCCATAGTTGATTTTTTGGTACGATCACCAACAGATGTAAAGATGTTTTTTACACTCTCTGGGTCAGCTTCCAATGCTGCACGCAGTTTATTTTCATCATCCAAGTACAATTTACCTTGTTCATTGTAGGCTCCCGTTGAGATACCAAGAGAGGTCAATGAATTGTATTTGCTACCGGTAGATACAGGAGTACTGGTGTCAAACCTCATACTAGTGGATGCTGCAGTTAGTATCGAGTCACTTTTTAGTAATCCACTCTTCGCCTTGGTCTCCCACAGTGTAATATCGGCTTCCTTCATATCAGCCTTTTGCTCAGTGGTTAAAGGAGTATAGTCACGATAGCGCGCTTCACTATTCTTATCGTTGACTGCCTTTAGAATCTCATTGTAATCGGTTATGAAGCTTTTAACATTCTCAACAATCTTATCTACGTCAGTTTGCACACTAATAAGAGCGCCTGCTTCAGTCGTTGGTGACTTCAACGTAAGCTTAAGCCCGTTAACTGTGAAGGTGTTGCTGTCTCGGGTAGTTTCTAAACCATTAATACTAAATACGGCTTTGTCCGCTGCTTTTCCATCTTCCTTTTTTACCTTAAATATGTTTGATAAGAAATCGCCCTTGACATCATCCAATTGAATTTTGTCCATGTTGGTTATTTTCCCATCCGCACTGATATTTGTAGCCCCCGTGTTCTTAGCACTCAACGAGACTTTACCAGACACCGAATCAAACAGGGCTGTGACATTAGTTTTGGAATTAATTCGTTTGATTACATCGTTAAATGAATCAACTGAAGGATCTACGGTTATTTCAGTCCCGTTGATTTTAAAGGACATCTTGTCAAAGACACCATTCGTTTTCGTAAAGTCGCCTGCCAAATTGATGTCTTGCATACCCAAGGTAGCGTCAATATCCAAAGTTGCATCAGCAACCTTGATATTTGACGAACTTGAATTAGAAGCAGATGTAGCCAATTTAGTCACCTTAATTGTGGTAGCTCCAACTTCTGCATCCCCTGTTGGAGTCGCACTTAGTGAATCTGTACTTCCGGATACCTCTGCCTTTTTCACTGAAAAGGTAGATTCCAGCCTATAATTGGATAGCTTGTTGGTCCGATAAGCTGATATTTTGGTATTCATCTCACGATAATCATCGCGCTGCCATTGCAAAATCTGCTTTTGCTGAAGCATCTTATCAACAGGCTTACGCTGTGCAGACATCATGTTCTTAACCATAGTGTCAATATCCATACCCGACGCTAAACCTGACATACGACTTACTGCCATTTTCATCACCTGCTTAATCTATATTAGTTTACTCTATCTGCGTTGATCTACAAATAAGCCTGCTTTTTCCATCAATTTAGATATAAAGTCAAGATTCTTTTCAGGGGGAATTTCTCTAATGAGTTCTCCTGATTCCTTGTCCAGTACTTTTATGACAATTTGCTGCGTTTGTTTATGAACTAAATATTCGAATGTTGTATTCCTGCCTTGAATAGCCTTCAAGGCCTTATCAATTGCCTTGATAAAATTCTCATCACTGATCGGAAGAAGCTCTCCATGTGATTGAGCTTGCTTCAACTCGGAAGCTGACTGAATAGTCAGAACAGCAGCCTCTGAATCCTTAATAGGATTCGTTGTGGATTCTATGGTAGTTGGTGCTGCACTTGCTGGAATAATTCGATCTGCTCCGCTGGATGTGTTGGTAATACCGTTCGTTAAACTCATACTTGAACCTCCATCCCATTTATACAACTACCTTATTTATCGGAATAAGGCTGCGGATTGTTTAGAAAAAAGCTGGGCAAATAATTAATCACAGTCGGGTGCATGATTCATTGGGAGGCGATCGATGAAAATACTTCCAAATTCATCCGTTCCTTCCACTCTATAAAGACAGGCCGTAATTGGACCTGAATGGTCGTCTGAACGGTATTCCAATCGGATGTTTCATAAGCCTCAACAACGGGTCTAATGGAATCATTAAGCATATTTACAAGGCCTTCAACCAAGTTCTCCGGAAGATCGTTTTCCATATTTAATAAAGCATTCTCGATTTCACAAAAGGCATTGACCACATCGGTAAACAGCATAATGGATTGTTCGAATAATCCTTGTTCAATCAGCTTGGAAATATGGTCAATTCCTTCTGAACATGTGACTATCAACGGCTCCATTTGTTTGATTACATCTGCATAACGTTCCATTATATCTCTTCTTCCTATGTGTAGTAGTAAAAAGAGACCTTAGTCAAACTAAGGTCTCTTTCTTCATGATGATAAAGATTAACGAAGCAATTGAAGAACGCCTTGAGGCTGTTGGTTAGCTTGCGCAAGCATGGATTGAGCTGCTTGAGACAAGATATTGTTCTTCGTGAATTCCATCATTTCCTTCGCCATATCTACATCGCGGATACGGGACTCGGAGGAAGTCAGGTTTTCTGCGGAAGTTCCCAAGTTGTTGATTGTGTGTTCCAAACGGTTTTGGAAAGCACCAAGCTTAGCACGCTCAGCGGAAACGGACTCAATAGCATTGTTCACAACGCTGATAGCTGTTTGTGCACCAGCAGCAGTGGAAACATCAACATCTTGAATGCGAAGTGCTTCTGTACCAATATCATTGATGTCAACTTTCAATGTTTGACCTTGGTTAGCGCCGATTTGCATAAACAAGGATTTGTCGGAGCTAGCATTTTGAGCTTGTTGAGTTGTAGTAAAGCTGCCGAATACAGTGTTAAAGCTAGCTACACCTGTAGTATCTACAGCTGATTTTTGAGCAGTGAAGTTCAGGTTAGAGATGTCGTTAGTTGCTCCGTCTTTACCTGTAACTTGGATTTTACCTGAAGTAGCATCCAAGGAAATAGTAGAACCTTGGAATTGGTCCAAACCACGCATTGCATTCATGATATCAGCAACAGTTGAAGTAGCTCCCACAGTTACAGAAGTTGCAAAGCCTTTACCATTCTGAGTTCCGGAGATGTTGATAACATTACCCGCAGTAATTCCTAGGTTGTTACCATCTGCATCAGCCAAAGCTTTAAGAGCCGTATTTGTTGAAAGATTACCTTTCACTGCGTCAGTACCGAATGATGTTTGGTTAACACCAGAGGAATTTACTGTAGCAGAAACGTCAGCACCGAACAATGCAGCTGCTCCTGTTTGACCAGTTCCATCAGTAACGCTAAACGCGCTTGCGCGAGAGTTCGTTGTTAAAGTCAAGTAATCAGCGCCGCCAGTAGCTTTAGTAGTATTAACTGTAATAGCTCCATCGCCAAATGCTTTGTTCAAAGCAGCTTGCAAGCCTCTAACAATGGCATCACGAGAGCTTTCTTTGGTAGTTAAAGAGCTATCTGTGTTGATTCCTGGTTGGCCAGCCAAATCGATTGAAACAGCTTTGTTGCCAAGAGTAACTGTAAATTTGGTGTCAGTAGCAGCCGCAGTCAAATCAACACCTGGTGCAAGATCTGTTCCACCTACTGTATCACTAATTGTTCCTACCGAACCTGCAAATCCAATAGCAGCTGCAGCAGAAGAGGAACTGCCGATTACTACGCTGGAGGTAGAACCTGTTGAAGCCGAAACAAATTGAAGTTTACCCGTGCTGCTATCAACCTGTGCACTAACTTTACCCACTAAAGCACTGTTGCTGTTAATTTGGTTGTTAACTTCATTTGCCAATGCTTTGGCATCTTTATAATTACCAGCTGTCAATGTGATGCTGGAAGCTGTAGCGCCATCTACGCTGATGCTAAGCTGATCATTAGCTCCTGCGGAAATGAATGTTCCTGCTTCCACACCTATTACTGCGTCGGTTCCTTTTGTACTAACTGCTGTAGGAATAGTAGGTTGTGTTGTTGTAGTTGTTGTTCCAAACAGAGCTGCTGACTTACCTCCCCCAATTGTCAAGGTGTTACTCGCGATGTTAGAGGTCAGTTTAAGATGCCCGTTGCCGTCATCTCCAACTGTTACAATACCCTCTCCATATTGAGCATTAATTTCTGTTTGCAAGGATGATTTCAGGTCGTCAAATGTGTGAGTGCCTAAATAAGTAGCAGCTAAAGCAATTGTTTTTGCCGCTCCGCCACCAATTGTTAGATCAAAATCCAAATCATTGGCTGCAGCCACAGTAACACCATTTTTATGATCTACTGTACCAACAGATGTATTGGAGTTACCTTTAAAGCCCAAAGCAGATAGAGCGGAAGTTGCCCCTGTAGTAGGATCAGCAACTGCTACGCTAATAGTTGAACTGCTGCCGGTTGCTACTGTCGAAAATTGGAGATGGTTATCTGCAGTCAAGCTGGCTACTGCTTGGTTGAACTCATTATTAGCTTCTTTGCCACCCGCAACGTTGTTATTGACTGCATTCTTAATTGCCGTATTAATTGCATCGACAAATTGCGAACGTGTATAGCCGCTACCTGTGCTTGCTGCAATTGTTACTTCAGCTGCGGTAGCAACGCCATTAATGGTAAGTGCAAACGTGTCATTTACGCCTGTTTGAATGATGGTATTCTGAGCTACTGCTGCTTGTCCTGTTTGGGTAGCACCTGTTCCTGCTTTTCCTGCAGAAGCACTGCTTGTCGCAGCTGCAAGACCTGCTGCAGCCGTTCCGCCCGTTGCAGCAATATCAGCCGCTTTGAAGCTGCTGGATACATCAATAGAGCCTTGAGCAGTTTTAGCGCCGCTCAAGCTACCGTTCAACAATTTCTTAGTATTGAACTCTGTTGTGCTAGCAATACGGTCAACCTCGGATTTCAACTGGGAAACCTCTTTTTGAAGTGAAGCACGGTCAGAATCTGTTGACGTATCGTTGGATGCTTGAACAGCTAGTTCGCGCATACGTTGAAGGATGGAGTGAGTTTCATTCATCGCACCCTCAGCCGTTTGAATCAAGGAAATGCTATCTTGAGCGTTGCTGCTAGCCTGAGTCAATCCGCGAATTTGTCCGCGCATTTTTTCGGAAATTGCAAGACCTGCTGCATCGTCAGCCGCTTTGTTGATACGAAGACCGGAAGATAATTTCTCAAGTGCTTTGTTCGTTGCACCGCTGTTGTTAGTTAATTGACGGTGAGTGTTCAATGCTGCAATGTTGTGATTAATTCTCATTTGTTCTTCCTCCTTGAAGTTATAACCACATCCATGTGGTTAGTTAGTTTGGACTATTCTATATAGGTCGGCCGTACCTATTAGAACCACCTATATTATATATCGAATTTCGACACCGAATTGTTTAGAGCATTTTTTCGTTTTTTAAAATAATTTGTATTTCGTCATTATTCGGTTTTCTTTTTGAACATTTTACCTAAGTCACTTGCTTTATTCCAGCTTATTGTCGATTCCTGATTCATTTGCTTGATTTGTTCATATACTTCTTTTCGATACACTTCGACAGACTTGGGTGCTTGAATTCCTATCTTAACAACATCGCCTTCACTGTCCAGTATGATAATCTCAACATGCTCCCCAATGATGATGGACTCGCCTTTCTTTCTTGACAGTACTAGCATGTCGAACTCTCCTTCCCAGGTTGGGAATCTTCCTTGTGGTTATTAGGAAATAGCTTGTGCTTAATACTATAAGGTGATCCATGCAAAATAATTTGACGAGCAAGCTTATGCTTAATATTAATAATAATAGGAGCCAACAAGTTCACTGTTGCCTCTTGAATATGATCCTGAACCGAAACCATACTCAGAACGATAACATCTGTATCTTTAACAATCTGCAATTCATCTCTAACCGCTTCCGATAGGTCAAATTCATAATCAGAGAAAAACTCAAACGGATTCGTAACAATGAAAGCCAAATCCCCCTGATCTACCGATTGCATAAACAGAAAGTGCGAATCTTCTTGTATGGGTAAGAAAGCAAATTGTTGTAACTCCTCGAAGCCCGGCAATCCATGTGAAAAAATATAGGTACTCTCTTTATCAATCTCAACCTCACCAAATCTTGATGTTAACAACCTCATCCATCTCCATCCTCTCAACCTTCGAATAAAAAACAAAAAGCTATAGATCGGCTTCAATCCATAGCATGTGAACATTCACATTAACGTATCAATTTGTGGTGGTGTAATCTCGACCTTGCCCCATCGCAGCATCGAATACTCAAGCTTGCCGCGGTGATATTCGATTTCAGGACGATTGACTTGGGTATTAATCTGTACGCCGCCTCGCTCTGCTTGTATTTCTGGGGCCCTACGGTTGAAGTGGATATCCACATTGTCGTATGCCGCTTCTCCAACAAAGTCAAGCTCGGAAAACCCGCTGATCTGGCTGCGCTCCACCGCTATATCAGCAATAGGGTTTCCCCCCTTATGGATGGCGTACATGCGATTGCCGTCTTCTACCCTTCTGGCAATACCTTGCAAGGCAATATCGCGAGACTGGCTGTAGATCCGATTCATAACCTCTAGCGTACCAGGCAAGCCCAATGCGTCCCAAGCTTTACTCTGATCTATTTCTAGTTCACCATTCGGTTGATGCATTTCCAGCTTCGTTGAAGTTTGCTGCATCTCCATCGTTGGACGCGGCTGTCTCATTTCATATTGACCTAGATCAGCATCAATACCAATCTGAGCATATTCCTGACGAATTTGGATCGAGGGTAGTGGAAACATTTAATCAATCTCCTTTTACCTGAGAAAATCGACCAAGCTAGGCTGGATGATCTTGGCCCCAGTGGAAAGAGAGGCTTGATATACATTCTCTGCAACCTTCATGTTGGTAATAACAACTGCCATATCCGCATCCTCTGTTTTGGATTGAAGGCTCGCAACGTTAATAGCGACATCCTTCAATCGATCCTCTGACAGTTCGATTCTATTCATCTTAGCTCCTGTATCCGAACGCATATCGAGAACCTTGTTCATCCGTAAATCGAAATCCTCGATCGCTTTATTAATTCCGGTGAAATCTCCCTTGCCTAATGCAGTCACAAAATCCTTAGTAATTTTAAAAACATTATCCGGATCTGTCGGTGTTCCAAAAATTTTGCCAGCTGATGCATTTACTCCGATTTTCACACCCACACCGATCTCGAATTGAATAACCCCTTCATCTGGTTGCTCATTTTGAGCATTTTCTAGAGTGTACGGCTGCACATCCGTAAGTTCTCCATTAAACACATACTTTCCATTAAACTGACTGTTACCGATGTCAACCATCTGCTCATAAAGCTGTGAAGCCTCCGACTTAATGGTATCCAATGCCTCTTGCGGATTGGTTCCATTAGAAGCCTTAACCGCTGATTCTCTCAGCTTCTGAAGCACATCGCCTGCTTGACCCAGAATCGTGTCCGTATATGACAACCAAGATGTAGCGGCGCTCGCATTCGATTGGTACTGATCATTGGCAGATAATTCGCTACGGTAGCGCATTGAAAAGCTTATGCCAACCGGATCATCCGAGGGTTTATTAATTCTACGTCCTGTTGACAGCTGATTTTGCAGGTTGTCCATTTGGTTCATGTTGGTATTCAAATTCCGTAGAAATTGGCTGCTCATTATGGATTGAGTCACTCTTTGCAATCCGCTCACCTCAAACTTCACTTAGTTTTATAAATTATCTTCCTACTATCCCCATACTATTGATAACTTTATCCAGTATCTCATCATATGAGGTCATAGCTCTCGCCGCTGCATTGTAAGCATGCTGGAACTTGATCATATTGGCCATTTCTTCATCCATAGAAACACCGCTAACCGACTGCCTTCGTGCTTCCACCTGCTCCACCAAAACCTGCTGATTCGTAGCTTGTCTCTGCGCCTCTTGGCCTTGAACACCTAATTGTCCAACTACAGCACGGAAGAACTCATCAATCGTTCCATCCTTCAACACAACAGCACCAGAACCTGTGGGATCAAAACTAAATGGCTTATCTCTTAACCCTGCAATAAGTAAGGACATGTCATTATTACCCCGTACCACTTTCTCCACGTTATCTGCTGGATCGACGTAGGTTCTCAGTGATGCTGCAATCTTGGAAACATCGTTCTCTATTATAGGGTTAACCTTAAGCGTTGCTGCCGATAGGGTTGCTCCATCACTAATGAAAAAGTCTGATCCCACAGCAGCCTTTCCATTATCAAGAACATAACCAAGCTTATGCAGTCCATTAAAGCCCTTGACCGTAATTTCTTTGGTATCGGTATCTTGCAAGGTTCTATCCGCAATCGACCCCGAAAATGTTTTGCTTCCAACAACAGTTCCTTCTGGCAAAACAGAACCAACAGGCAATGTAATCTTAATATCGCCTTCAACCATTGTTTTAACCATGGTATCGATCTCATTGCGATACGACGCAACTAATTTATCCCGTGAGTAAATCATACCGTATACTTCGCCACTGGCAAGATCTCCCCCGAAGCTGCCCTCAAGCGATTCAGGGGTTACGGTTGATGCGACATTAAAGCCATCTACCAGCACCTGGCCTCCCATAGAAACTCTATATCCATTGGCATCTTCTTGAACCGTAATATTAACGGTTTTCGACAAGTCGTCCAGTAGAACGTTACGCTGATCGCGAAGGTCATTAGCGTTATTCCCAAAGCCTTCTATCCTATAAATTTCGTTATTTAAAGCTGCAACCTGTTGTGTGGTAGAATTAATGTAAGTTGACTTGACCCTGATATTATCCGTTAAATCACTGGTTAGATCGCTTAATTGCTTCGAGGTATGATTAAATGCATCAGCCATCGCAAGTGCGCTTTCTTTAACAACAGCCCGCGCTGTTAGATTGTCCGGAGCCTTGCTAAGCTCCTGCCATGCATTCCAGAAGTTCTGAATAACTTGTCTAACACCTGTGTCTGACGGCTCATTGATAATTGCCTCTAGCTTATCAAGCGTATCCTGCCGAATATTCCATTCACCAGAAGATTTGTTTTCGTTATAAAACTGTGAATCCAAGAAATTCTCACGAACTCGTGTAATTGAAGTAAACTCAACACCCTGCCCCATCTGTCCTGGAACCGTACTTCTCTGTAGTCCCAAGGCTTCTGTTGGCTTTGCCGCAACCATGTTCACTACCTGACGGGAATACCCCCTAGTGTTGGCATTAGCCACGTTATGCCCGGTTGTGTTCAGCGCTTCCTGTTGTGTAAATAAGGCCCGCTTCGATATTTCAATACCACTAAATGTGGAACGCATATATAAAGTCCCCTCCTCTAATCTGCTTGTTCACATCGCCTATGCTCTGGTGTCAAATATGCCCAACCGTTTGTTCCCGTTAGAACTTTGTCGAGGCTTTTGATAAATGATGTCATCATCTGGAGGTCCGACAAAAAGATCCAATGAATAATCGATAAATGATAAAGAATGCTCAATAAGCTGTTGATTCAATTGATTCAATTCTCTTAATTTCCGAATTGTTCCAAGAAGCTGCTTCTGTAGCCCTAACAACGCTTTCTTATCATCAATGTTAAAAATAATCTTAGTCAAATCACTTACCGTTACTTTGGGATTGGGCTTGTAGCCCTTCTCAATTAAAAACTGTCCGATCACTTCAATCCGCTGCCGATCCAACTCGCCGATTTGTTTCACCAACTTATTTTCTTTGGTAACGATCTGCGTCAGTTGCTCCACATCATTGCGGATGAGCACCTGCTTCTTCAGCTCAGCTAATTCGAACAAAGTGTCATGGATCTCGTTTAGTGCCGTCATCGTTTGAATCAAAGCTTGGAATGCCATGCTCATCCACCTAATTATCCAGATTGAGTATTACTTTATGAAAGGAAACAGCTTATCTGCGAGCGACCTGGCATCAACCTTGTAGGTGCCTGCTGCAACCGATGATTTTAGCGAATCTATCTGTTCTTTTGAATGCTCTGCCGCCGTCGAGTTGGACGAGCCTAGAAGCTCTTTGGCTTCACTCGAAATTTCGACTTGATCTTTCTTCTTACCGGTCTTTCCAGCTGTCGAAGTAGACATCGCATCGTGATTCTTCTGATATTGGTTCACCGCACCGACTCTGTTAGTTCCATTTATCTTCATAACCTACACCTCATTTTCACCTAAAAATAACTCCACCGTAAAAGCGTTATTACTTTTATCGGTGAAGTTATGGGAAAAGTTTATATTAAATTTTGTCAGAGCTTTAATTAATGGCGATCGTTCAAGCGATCCCGTATGTTATAGGTAGCTTTATGGCTCTGTACTTCTTGTATCTTTTTACGGGTCTCATCCTCACGCATTTGATTTGTTTCCTTGGCCAATCTAGACCTACACGGCTCGCACATCGTATGTTCACGAATTTGTGTGCCACATACTTCACAGTCATAGCTCATATTCGCATTTCCCTTAATAGAAATTCGGCCTTCGCGGATAAACTTCGTAATCTGGCCGACCGAAACCTCAGTTGCTTCGCTTAATTCATTAATGGTGCAAGAGCGATATTCACGTAAATATTTTAAACATTTCTCATACTGCAAATCTATACTCTTAATACAATTTCCACAAATTCCATAAGTATTCTTTATATAGACTTTACCGCAGCGCTGACAATTATCCACATTTAAACTCATAATGCTTCCCCCTTACATAAATGAAAAAATGATCATTGGATGACACAAGAAAAAGTGCTGAATGCGTGATGAGCTACCTACTTTTTAATTTGCTTATCTCTGTCTCAAGCTTCAACTGATTCTTGTTCAAAATTTCAATATTATGCTCATGTGTATTCAGTTCGTCCATTATTTTAACATGATGCTTGTTGTTTTCTCCTACCATTTTGACAAGCTGATGAATAACATCCCCTTGCTGCTGCTGTTCTCTTTTTATAACCTGCATATCTGATTTCAGACCCTGCATACCCATTTTCAGACCCTCTACATCTGTCTTCAATCCTACAAGCATGTCCATTATCAGATCCAGCTTCTTATCACTCATTAATGATCCCCCTCTCTTTTAAAAACTGCTCATTAATCCGTCCTCAAGTTGTTTCTCTCATTATAGTATCTTAACGCATCTGGTACAATGAAAATAACAATTTGGCTATCTAGCCCAGCTTATTCCACATATATCGACAGAATGAAACTCCTTCTTAATAGCTTTAGCACACTCGTTCAAAGTGCTGCCTGTCGTGTAGACATCATCTACCACATACAGAGTAACCTTAGAGCTTGAAAATAGAGCTTTATGCTTGTCCTTGGCCGAAGGATCTACTGCAAAAACACCCTGCAAATCCTCTATCCGGTCCACTCTGGTCTTAAAGCTCTGCTTGTCCGTATGACGCGTTCTTTGAAGCAGTGGTATAACCGGAAGCCCCGTCTTGCGCCCCAATTCCTCGGCAAGCTGCTGCGATTGATTGAAGCCGCGTTCCGTGAGCCTTTTGTCACTTAGTGGAACGTAGGTGATCATTTCTGAGCAGTCAGCAGAACCGACTACTGCTTCATGTTTATGTAGATTATAGGCATGCAGCAGCATCGAACCAATCAATCGCCGCATCTCCTCGTGACCTCGGTATTTGTAAATCCCCAACCATCCTTTCATTTGAGGATTGTAGCTAACCGCACTGCGATTCCGCTCGAAATAAGAGTCTTTTCGTCGAACGCAATCCATACACGTTTCTGGGCGACCGCATGTTGCACAACGAGGCTGTAGGATCCAAGGGATCTTATCTGCACAATTACGGCATAATGGGAGCTCCCCTGGGCTTGTATAAGCTGCATGGCAGGCTAGGCAGGTCAGACGATTAGGAGCAAGCATGGACTCTGCTTTTGTTACTATTTGTCGTAACCACTGTCGAAAAGAGAACCGTTGGCGACTAGCTGATGAGTATTTTACGATTTCGTCACTTCCTTCGTACGTAAATATCCTTTCTTTCTAGCCAGAGCGTTCATTCCCTTAATCTGACGGGTAGCTTCGACTTGTGCGCGTGTCCTTTCTTTTGCTACAAAAAACACACTGCCTGCAGGGTCATCCGCTGAACGTCCTGCTCTCCCCGCCATTTGAACCAATGCAGCTGAATCAAAGATTGGCGCGTCCGCATCCAAAATAAACACATCGGATTTCGGAATCGTAACTCCACGCTCCAGAATCGTTGTCGTAATCAGCATACGCACTTGCTTGTTGCGGAAATCTCCTACTTTTTGCGTACGGTTATCGTCCTTTGACGAGGTCCCTTGCACCACAATTTCGGGAAATAACCGACTTAACAGCTGCGTTAAAGGTTCAACCATATATATTTTCGGTACAAATACAAAAACCTGTGCGCCTCTTTCTAAAGAGGTCATCATTCTATGCTTTAGCTTGATGGGTAGGGATGACTGTTTGAGCTGCTGCGCTAGTGGCGCACTGCTCATGAGGATAGGTACAGGCAGCGGATGGCGATGAAACCTTGCTGCTACCTTTACGTGGGGTAAATGACGGCGCTTGGCCGCCTTCTGAAGATGTTTAGGAGGTGTTGCTGATAATAATACGGTAGCGCCAGTTGTTTTGCATACCTTCTGTGCAGCGTATTCCAGCATTGGATTGTTATGATAAGGAAAAGCATCGAGTTCATCAATTATGACGAGGTCAAAGGCATGATGAAACCGCAGAAGCTGGTGTGTTGTCGCAATCGTAATCGTTCCTGAGTCCCATCGCTGCTCGCTTCCCCCATATAAAGTAACGACCGGTGTTGGTGCGAAGGCCTTCTCCAAGCGCGGTTTCAGCTCCAGCACCACATCCCGCCTCGGCGTAGCCACGACAACCTTGCCTCCTTGGGCAACGGTGTACTGGATCAATGGAAAGATCATTTCGGTTTTACCCGCTCCTGTCACAGCCCAGATCAGAAACCTCCGTTGTTCCCGTACAGGATTGGCACCCGCCATTTGTAAATCATTTGCTTTCAAAAAAGCCAATGCCTCCAAAGATGCTTCAGCTTGGATCTCACTGAGTCCCCAAGGCTGTATATATGAATCTAATGAGAGCGATAGCTTCGATTCCAAGTCATCATGATAATAAGCTTCCGACTTACTCAACATCCCCGGCTCTAATGAAGCGCTGACCATGATGGCGCAATAACGCGATCTTCCCATCGTTAAGCACTGCTCACAGTACGGACATGCCGTCCCGCAAAATATACAATCCGTATAGACCAGCTGCTCGTCCTCACCACCACATCGATGGCACTTAGAGGCCGTTTCTTTACGTAAGAAGGGCAGCTTGCGCTGCAGCTTCTGAACTAGAACTCCTTGATTGAGATGCAGGGCACCTTGTAAGCATGCAGTTTGCACATAAGCCATTGGTTCAGTTGCTGCTCCAATAAGACCGTAGTGCTCCATGAGCTGGGTGACCTCGTCCATAAGCAAGCTTCGACCCTGCATGCCCGCAATAAGCACTGACAGTTGGTCCTCCTCGATTCGCAGCAGACCGTTAGTCTGGCTCATCCGGTAAGCTTCCCACTGCTCAAGATCGCATTCCACTATACGTGGATCATCACTCCCATGACCATTAGTCAGAGGGATTCCCAAAGCTGCCGCTTGCTGTGTTATTGCTCGAAGTAATGATTCAGGCCGAGGTAATAGCTCCCTACTGTGCTCCAATAAACTCAATTTTTCACACAAACCAACAGCTTGTCCATACGAAATGGACGGTTCCAGCATCCAGATCCGTAACGAATCTTTATGCTGACCGAACCAATAGATCAAATCCGCCCTTATATCCAAAGAGATATGCCACGAGCTTGTGTGATCCTTCCTAACTGAATACAACACAACCTTCATCGCTCACCGCCCAGCACCCATTTTCAAAACATTTTGTAAGCGGTTACTAATCCATCTTGCTGTCCGAGTCGCACAACAATAACCTGCTTATCCTCATGCTGCTCAATCCATTCCTCCAAAGAACCAACAGCTTCAAAGCTGCTAATATCTACTTGATATTCTCGCCGTATTCGGTCAACTATCGCCAACGTATCATCAGTCGAGCCTTCATCCGCTAAAGTTACTTGAATTTCCCTGCCTTTCAGCCGCGAGAAAAAAAATAAGGATCGGATATACCACTCAACCTGCATTTGACTGTTACAGGTAAGCAATAAGAAATGCGTCGCCTCTCTAGCCTCATTCCGGTGACGCCGGTAAAACCAATGCACCAAGGCGATACTCGCAGCATAGCTGCCAAAGATCCACAACAATCCTAACACCATCGCGGCTCCCTCCCTTAAACCCATTATATGCGGCTACAGGTTGGTCGGTTCCTCTCTCGGTGTAAAATAGATCTTTGACCACTCGCGCGGGTAAGCTAGGTACGTTTCTTACAATGTTACCCAGCCATTCTTAATAGCAACAATAACAGCTTGTGTACGGTCATCCACTTCCATTTTTTGAAGGATGCTGCTCACATGATTTTTGACCGTTTTCTCACTAATAAACAAAAATTCGCCAATCATCTTATTACTTTTCCCCTCGGCCATCAAACGGAGCACCTCGGCTTCCCGTCTTGTTAGCGGACTGCTATCGGTATGGATATACTTAACTCCAGCTTCTTTCGGAACAGCACCTGACCCAGCAGCTCCCACTTCATCTAAATAGGTCATCCGGCGCAGCTGGTTTATCAGCTTACCCGTTACTTTAGGATGTATGTATGCATGTCCTGCTACTACTGAACGAATCGCATTAATGAGTGACTCCGCCTCCATATCCTTCAACAAATATCCGGAAGCACCTTTACGTAGCGTTTCAAACACATAGCTCTCGTCATCATGAATCGATAAAATAATTACTTTTATATCAGGAAATATTTCTTTAAGCTTTTCCGTTGCCACAACGCCATTTTCTACAGGCATATTAATATCCATCAACACGATGTCAGGATTCAATGTATTGCAGAGCTCAATAACTTGGATACCGTCTCCGCATTCCCCTACTACTTCCAGGTCATTCTCCATATTGAGAATACGTTTAACCCCTTCGCGAAACAATTGATGATCATCGGCAAGAACTAGCTTTATGTTGCGCTTTGAGGTTCCTATTATGTCCATAATTAATCCTCCTTCGACTCTAGTTTTATTGGAATGAGAAGTGATACCTTCGTACCTACGTCTTTTGTTGACTGGATTTCCATTCTTCCTTCCAACAGCTCCACACGCTCTCTCATACCCATTAATCCGTAATGGCTGCCTTTTTCAATCTTCTTGTCAATCATTTCTACAACAAAGCCGATCCCGTTATCCGTTACGACTATCTTAACCATTTGCTGTTGAAAAGTTACTTCTAAAGTAATATTCGATGCATGAGCATGCTTTAGAACATTTGAGAACGCTTCTTGCACCAGTCGATATATAGCAACTTCCATTCCAGAAGGAAGCCGGGTGTCTTTACCTACTAATTCGAACTTCGTCCAAATTTTCGTTTTTTCTTCATAGTCCTGAACAAACTTACGTAAGGCGGGAATAAGACCGAGGTCATCAAGAGCCATTGGTCTCAGATTAAATATAATCTTACGAACCTCTTCAATGCCGCTCCTTACCTGCCCTTTTAAATCAATAAGCTCCTCCTTAACCGAAGAAAAGGCTTGCTTGGAAAGCATCCGTTCTGCAATCTCCGTACGAAGCACTACATTAGCCATGGTTTGCGCTAAGCCATCGTGTATTTCCCGGGCAATCCGTTTGCGTTCTTCTTCCTGGGCCAAAATAATTTTCAAACCCAAAAGCTGTCGATTCTTGGCAGACTCCAGCAAGCGTGTAACTTGGTTCAAGTCTCCCGTTAAATACTCAAGTACTACATTGACTTGGGATACAACGGACTCCGCTCTTTCCAATTGCTTGTCTACATTCTTGATCCGCTTCTGCAAATCATCCCGTCTTGCTTTCAGGTGAACTTCTTTCTCCCTAAGCATGGCAAGCTGGGTTTGCAAATGCGTAGCCAGCTCATAGGCTGTCCGAATGTCTTCCTCTGTAAATCGCTTGAAGTCGCGACTTACTTCCGTTAAACGCACACGTGCCCTGCGGTATTCCAATTCAACCCGGTCAACCTGTTCAATGGTTTGCGAGGTTGAATCAATAACTTGCTGCAATTCTTTGTTCAGAGCATTGCGTTCTGACCGAACACTCTCACAGATTTCGAAAATCTGATATTTGCTACTCTCCATGACGTCAATCGCATTTTTGATAATGCGGTCTAAAGCATCCACTTGCATTCAGGTCAGGCTCCTTCACGAACGATTCAACCAGGGAGAGCCTACCCAGTCTTTATTCCTACTGGAATAGGCTCTTATGCAATATAGTAACATATTTCGCCACGTTTGTAAGAGGCGATTAGGACTAATTATTGTAGAGTAATCTGCTGGGTCTTCCCATCCCAAGTCACTTTCCAGCCCAAATTCTCTGAAAGAATACGAAGCGGTACTACCGTAAGATTGTTCATGATTTTAGGTGCAACCTCTGCTGTTATCCGTTGACCGTTAACAATGACATCTGGATTATCGATGTAGAGGTCTACCATTTTATCACCACGAATGACCGTGACTTTACGCTCCTTATCATCCCAACGAACCGTACCACCCAATGCATCCGTTACAAAACGAATCGGAATCAAAGTATTTCCTTTTTCAATAACTGGAGCCTGCTCTAATGTCATGCTCTTTCCGTTTACAGCTACCGCTGTCTTATTAACCGTCAGATTGACTGTGCTTTTTGCAGGAGCTGTTACCTGACCTTTATAACTAAAGGTAATATCGTCAATCTCGATTTTCCCTTTTGCCGCGCGCTCATCTTGTCCTATTTCCTCATTTACCACATAAACACTTTTCACCGCTATAGGGTATTTAAGATTGTACTCGGATAGGTCTGCAGATACCAGCTTCCAGCCCTTCCAATTAATACTTGGCACAATTTCAACATAATACACTTTGCCACTGTTATCCTTTATCTCCGTTTTTAAAGCATTTAAGCTCTCGTCTCCGTTAACCTTAAGCTTAATAAGCTGCGGCTCATCATCGATTAGAATACTTGTATCCAAATCAGCATAAGCCCACTTGGTACCAGTACCTTTTGTGAAATCATAGTTCAACTCTAAGTATTTATTTTTGATTTCATTCTCTTTTATATACACAGATGCTGAAACCGCTTCAGGCAGCCCTCGAGACATTGTCATCACAGCAAAATTGTCCAAGTCATACCATACCTTGTCTTTTCCAACAGCAATCGTCAGCATGGTACTGTAGCCATCATAACGTGCGATAAGTTGAGCTTGAGAAGTCCCTTGTAAGCTGTTAACTGACAGGATGCCGTCCTTGACCTCAGCCTTCATACCAATAACTTCCCATTGAATCAGCCCTGCCGGAACTTCTCTTGTTTTACCCGACTTCGTTGTTGCGATAACGGGCAGCTTATAGCTTTCCCCTTCCGTTAAAGCGATGTTGGCAGCATTAATCTTCAGTCCGGTAATTTGGTCTCTACCCGCTACTTCCACCTCTGCCGATTGGCTTCCTTTTCCCGAAGCTGCAGTTACTTTCGCGATACCTGGCTTGATAGGGGTAAATATGTTTTCTTTAAAAGAACCCGATTGACTATCAACCGTCCAATTAGCAGCAACTTTATCTGTCACCACAGGATTGTAGAATTCATCATAGGCTTTAAATTGCAAAGGAGCCTGTTCATTAACGAACAATACATTCGGAGTTTGGATGAAAAGTCCCTTTACCTCGCCTTGTGGCGCTGTAGAGAACACTCCTACTCCATTAACCACCTTACGTTGAATGCCCGTTTCCGTTTTGTTGATCAACACAGGATTAAATTCACCCAGGGGACGCGCAACCATCTGTGTCGAACCGCCTCCATCCAGATTTAACCCTTTCCATACACCCACTTTAATCATGAATTGCTGTAGCTCAGCCATGGTTAAACCCTTACTGTCTCCGCTATTATCAGCGGTAATGACATAGGCTGTCTTCAAATCCTTCGAGTATCCGAGGGCTGTTCTAGAGCGGGTGCAGCACAAGCTGCCTACTTCTCTGGAAAACTCCGTAGGCTGTCCCTCATCCACCAGAATCGTATGGCCGCCTATCATCATTTTAAAATTTTTCGCATCATACGTTTTGCTAGAATCCTGGGGAAGGATTTGATAATCCGCCACTAGCGGGTCGCCAACCTTTAGATGCTGTTTGACAAAATCCGCAGCTAGCCCTGAAGTACGCAGTATATAACCATCCTTCGGAGCAATCATATCAATAATAGTATTTTCGGCTATTTTCGTAATAATACCCTTTTGAACCAGCACTTCAGTTGGAACCGTCACGCCGTCGTTAGAGCGATCCACTTGTCCCCACGCATTCGTGTACATAAACATAGCATCAATATGACTATGCTCTCCACCCGGCTCAAACCAATAGTAGGTCTTGTTAATTCCGCCCAGCGTAAATTTCGCACCATCCTTAGCTGTTACCGAACCTGCAAAAGTAAATAAATCTACAATAGGAACATTGTTTTGAGATATAGCGAATGAATAAAAGCCTGGTAAATACGGCGGTGTTGCCATAAGCTGCCCGTTAGCAATCTCTGGTCCCATAGGTACGCCTTCAGCTTGGGTATTGTAAAAGTCACCATTGACCCCTGCCACAGCTTTAGTTTCTGTAGCCATGCCCAATACGCTTTGTTTCTTTGTGAACTGATTATCAGTTCCCGACATTACGTCCAATTTAACATTCGGATTGGTAAGATCCACTTCTACCACATTTGCATTAGTTGTAATTTCTTTTTTACTGCGTATGGACTTCCAAACATATTTTTTCAAAATCGCGCCTGATGTTAGTATATCTTGACTTACCATCGTAACTGATGGCTCTGCTGTTTCAGCGTAAACGTTAGCTGTCGACAATAACGGTGAAAAACCGATCATAGCTGACAACACCAAAGATGACACCGAAACCCATACTTTATGTTTACTCACGTTGTGTTTCTCCCTTCTTATCCCACTCTCCTCTATTATAGACTCTATTACTATTGAAAAAGTTACGATAATATGGCGAAAATTAATAGAGTAGCGAAATAGACCAACCTACACACAGGAGGATCTACCATTCAAAGAATACCGCGACCCTTTAATGAACACAAAAAACAAGCTCAGTTCAATTGAACCGAGCTTGTCCTTTTAAGTCTTATGCTAGAGCATCACGTTTCAGCAGCTCTGCCTTATCTGTACGCTCCCATGGAAGATCTACATCGGTACGACCGAAATGTCCATAAGCAGCAGTTTGTCTGTAGATTGGTTTGCGAAGATCCAATGCCTTAATAATGCCTGCAGGACGTAGATCAAAATGCTTACGAACTACTTCTACCAGCTTATCTTCGCTTACTTTACCTGTTCCAAATGTATCAACAGCAACCGAAACCGGTTGAGCAACACCAATTGCATAGGCAAGCTGTACTTCACATTTGTCAGCCAAGCCTGCAGCTACAATGTTCTTAGCTACATATCTTGCTGCGTATGCGCCGGATCTGTCAACTTTTGTAGGATCCTTACCGGAGAAAGCTCCGCCGCCATGACGAGCATAACCGCCATACGTATCTACAATAATTTTACGGCCTGTTAAACCAGCGTCACCTTGAGGACCGCCGATAACAAAACGACCTGTAGGGTTAATGAAATATTTAGTATCCTCACCTAAGAATTTCTCAGGAACGATTGGTTTGATGACATGTTCTTTAATGTCCGCTTGAATTTGTTCTAAAGTAACATCTTCACTGTGCTGAGTCGATACAACGATTGTATCAACACGTACAGGAATATCTCCTTCGTATTCAACCGTTACTTGTGTTTTACCATCTGGACGAAGGTAAGGAAGAGTACCGTTTTTACGAACTTCAGTCAAACGACGGGATAATTGGTGAGCTATCGAAATAGGCAATGGCATAAGTTCTGGAGTCTCGTTAACCGCGAAACCAAACATCATCCCTTGGTCACCTGCACCAATTGCTTCAATCTCTTCGTCAGTCATTAGGCCTTCTCTAGCTTCAAGAGCCTTGTCCACACCTTGTGCGATATCAGCGGATTGCTCATTCAAAGAAACCAACACTGCGCATGTTTGGGAGTCAAAACCAAACTTCGCACGAGTATATCCTATTTCCTTAATGGTCTGACGAGCAATAGATTGAATATCAACATATTCGGATTGGCTTGAGATTTCACCAATAACTAGAACCAAGCCAGTAGCAACCGAAACTTCGCATGCAACACGAGCATTTGGATCATTAGCAAGAAACGCATCAAGAACGGAGTCAGAAATCTGATCACAAATCTTATCAGGATGCCCCTCAGTTACGGACTCAGATGTAAATAAGCGTCGACCGCGTGGTATTGTCATACTATCGACCTCCTAAAAAGTAGTTGAATTTTATTAAGAAAAGCTTCAAAACGAAGCACTTTCGTTGAAGTTATGGCCATGACTTTCGTATCGAAAAGCTCCTATACAAAAAAATCAACCTTTTCCCATGGGAAAAGGTTTAGCATGACCTTCTTTTAAATATGTTACTGGATTTGTCTAGGGCTGTCAATAAAATTGCACAAGTTCCCATAAAATTAATAATGCCTTAATTATAAGTTCAACAGTATTTCTTCCGCCTTACGAATGAGACGACTTGAGATCGCCCCGCCTACTGCACCTGCATCACGTGAAGTTATATGCCCCCAGTAATCTTCCTTAATGGATTGAGCTGGAAGAGACCCTAACTCTGTTGCAAATTCAACATTGGAATGTGCTAATGACTTTCCGACTGGCAATCCCATCTCTGCTGCAATTTCATACTTTAGAGCATCCAAAGCTTGATGACTTTCCGGCACTACTTTTTTCCCTTTTGCCATGAAATCCACCTCCATATGTGATGTAACCATAGTATGTCCGCGTCTGATAGGACAAGTCGTATAAACTGTTGTCAAGATGGGTAAAATTTATGGAGTCACCTTAGAACCATCTGCATTAATTTGTAGAAAAGATCCGCGAACCATCACATAAATGTCTTGCTTCAATTTTGGATCGGCCTTAATACCACGGCCTTCACGTGGAATTATAAGTAAATGATTAAGTTCAACCGTCGCACCAGCTACTATATCTTTTCCTGATGTTACATCTGGAACTCCATTCTCATCCGAACTGATGATAGTAACTTTACCACTTCGAACAATCATTTCAGTACCAGGTCCACCGTACAAGGTCTGTCCTGGTTCGAGCTTAAGTACAGTAAGACTAGTATTTCCCGAATCTGGTACCACTACAGAAGGCTGTTGCGGATTAGTGGATCCATTGGAATTACCTTTGTTATTTCCTAATTCTGCAGCTATGATTTGTTTTACTTTATCTTCAGTGATCGTCTGTTTGTTCATCTCTTCGGCTACCTTTAAGCTAATGTTCTGCTCAAAATAGCTCTTAGTAATAACCGGATCATCAATCGTACCGGCCTGAGTATTATTAGTAGCACCATCTGCATCAGCTATGATGATGGTTGATGACCATAGTAGGCAGGCACTAATAACAATTTTTGCTGCTGTTTTCATGAATTCACCTCGTATGTACATTTAAATTTGGATTCTATATTTTAAGGTTATCGGTTAAGTATAGCTTTATTAGACAAAAAAAAGAAGACCCCGTAGGGCCTTCTTTCTTTTAAGGATTATTACTTAACAGTTACTCCGAAGGATGCAGTTGCACCGCTTGAAGCCATTACGTTAACTGTGAAGCCAGTAATTGTAGTACCAGTGTAGCTGATTTTACCATTAGGATCGATACTTACTGCATTAGCAGCATCTTGTGTACCTACTACATCAGAGATGTAGAAGCTTAGGTTCAACAATTTGTTTGTATCTTGGCCAACTCCACCATTTTGAGTCAAGAATTGATCTGGAACGTTGCCTTCTTCATTTGGTTCGTTAGTTGGGTTGAACTCAGACACGATTTCATCACCAAATTGATCTTTTACAGTGATTTTTTCAGCAAGTTTTTTACCCCATAGGAATCCACCATTGATATCAGAAGCAGCAACTGCTTTGTCTGTTTTACGTAGAACGATACTTGCTACTACTGGAGCTTCGTTCTTAGTAGTTACATCAATTGATTTGGACTCTTGATCACCTTTAGCGTTTCTGAATACTACGTTAACTTTTGCAGTACCAGCATCCAAACCAGCAACAAAGTTCTTACCAGTAGTCGGTACATTTACAACTAATGGGTTGTTGGAAGTAACGGATACGATAGTGTTAGCATTTGAACCATTATACAAGCCTGAAGCAATTGCTACTTCTTCACCGCTTGATTTTTTAGCTCTTAGCTTAACTTCTTTTGTAACCTTTTTGAAGTTGTCATAAACATAAGTTGCGCCTTTAACTGTATCCCCACCAGCTTTGTTAACTACGTCGTAGTAGTCGTCAGCAGCAAGAATTGTGTTGTTGTTGACAGATTTGTCAAGGTAAACTTCATAAGTCAATTTATTCTCGGACTTATTAGGATCGATTTTTTCAATTGTAGTGGAAATGCTGTCTAGATCAACTTCTTTACCAGCATCTCTACCTGTTGTAGGTGTTTTGATCAATGTTGCTTTCAAAGTCCATGTTCCTTCAGTTGCGTTCGCTGTCGAATAGAACTTAAAGGACTTATCATAGAAGTTATCCCATGAATTAACATACAAGTGATCGTCAGTAATTACTTTTTGATCGTCTGGAGGCAACAAGTCGAAAGTTGCACTTGATTTTGCGCCATAAACAGCGGATAGAACTGTTTCTCTCTTACCATATTGGTTCTTGTATGGGTTAGCAATTGAAGCAGTATCGTAGCTAGTTGCAGCATTTTCCTTAGAAGCCAAGTAAACTTCTTCAACTGCAGCTCCAGTAAGACCTGGATTTTTAATTCCTGTTCCTGTGTAATCCAATCTTACTTTGTAAGTTGCTTCTGGATCATTAACATACTTCAATTCCGTACCGTTTTGGTCGTAAATTTTGTATTTAACTTCTGTGTCTGTTCCACCAAGAATATATTTCTTAGGTACAGTAGAGAATTTGATCGAATCAGCCTTACGTGCTTCACTTACAGAAATGTTCAATGTTTGAGTAACTGTTCTGTAATCTTCCAAGCTAACAGTTACGTACTGGGAACCTTTTCTGTCTACGCTAGTAACTGCTAGGTATCCTTTATAAGCACCCGTTTTAACGATTTCTGAAGTTTTGTCTTTACCAAGTGTGATTCCACTCGAAGTACGAATGTTGAACTTGCTATCTTTGTCGCCATTGCTATAAGCGTCTACGATATCATCTGGATCCAACAAATCACCTTTAGAATCTTTTACAATCAAAGGAATGTAGAACTTTTTATCCACATCTTGGTCGCCAGTAAGTCTATCGCCTTCAGCCAATGTGTAGTTATATGAACCAAACTCAACAGTAGCAGGAATTTTAGAAGCACTTACTTTGATTGTTTTACTTGCGGAGTTACCACCACGAGCATATACAGTTACAGTAATATCTTTTTCTTCATTGTTAGTCGAACGAATTTGCAAGTCAGCAGCGTCATCAAGAACAACATCATCTACAAACGGATCATTCGGACGTTCGCCAGTACCTGAACCTTCTTCAAGATCATTGTCTGAGAAGTTTACGGAAACATCATCATTCAATGCGTCTTTTTCTTCTACACGGAAGCCATATTGGTCATAAGCTTTAACATCCAAGTAGTTGTTAGAGCTTTTTGCTTCGATTTTGTCGATTTTCGTACCAGCAGCGTTCACCAAGTCTCCAAGTTCCACTTTGCTGACAAGAGCTTCGTCGCCAACTGCAAAGATTTTGTTTACTTGTGTACCACTGTCAGTGTGCATAACACTGATAGAGATTCTGTCATTTCTTTCTGTATCCAAATCTTGGCTCAATTGAATAGCTTGTTCGCCAGCAACATTACTGAATGTACCACCGTTTACACGGATGTCAAAGTTGCTTGCGCTCAATTTGGATTTTGCACCATATTGGTTAGTAGCTTTGAACTCAATGCGTACTTTACCAAGAAGTTTAGTGCCGCCTTTGTTTACTTTCAAAGGAATAGTATCAGAAGCTGTCAAGAAATCAATTTTCGTGATTTTCTCTACAGATGTAGTAGTTGAAGCTGTTTTATTAGTCTCATCGATGTTGCTCAGACCGCTAATTGTAGCTTCGTATTTGGATTCTTGGAATTTGGAATCAAAAGTCAAAGTAGCAACAGTTTTCTTGTCATCCCACTTAGTAGTGAAGCCGGAAGTGATTACTGAGCCGTCTTTTTTGATTTCAACTTTCAAGTTTTTAGCAGCATCTTCAGTCAATGCGCCGTTAAGTGTAAGAGTCAACACGTTAGCGTCAGTTGCTTTGAACTGAGAAATTGCATATTTACCATTGAAAGCTGGTCCTTTGTACTGAGCTTTCGCTTCGTAAGCACCAAGAACTAGAATATCACGAGTTGCATTTACGTTACCGCCGAATTTACCGTCAGCGCCATTGGACAACACTTTCAAGTTAAGAGCCAATGCTACATAACCTTTAGCCCAATCAGTAACAGTTGCATCATTAACACCTGGAGTAGCTTTAGCGTCAGCGTCTTTTCCAAGACCGCGGATCAAGAAAGTTGCCAATTGTTCTTTAGTTACTTTACCCGCTGGGTTGTATTGACCAGGAGCGTAACCATCAGTGATACCTGCTGCTTTAACTGCTTCGATGTAAGCAAGAGCATAACCATTAGCTGGATCGTCAGCTTTAACATCGGAGAAGCTTGAAGTTTTCAAAGAAGTGTCAACTTTCAATCCGAAGATCAAAGCTGCTACTTTAGCGAATTGAGCGCGGTTCATTTCGTCTTTAAGACCAAATGTACCTTCTTTAACGCCATCAAATACGCCAGCAGAGATCAAAGCGTCAAACTTTGCTTTTGTTGCTGCATCAAGATCTTTCAAGTCGCTGAAATCAGCGGACGTTTTAGCTGCATCTGCATCAGCAGCTAGTGCTACGGAAGAAAACATTGAGAATGCCATAGCAAGGGATAAAATCGTAGATAAACTTTTTTTCATAACCTTTTTTTCTCCTCCTCGAATATCTTTCGGTTGTTGAGAGTTTTGTTTAGATAAATTATAGCTCGATTCCCTCATTAGCCGATTCACCCCCTTCCCAGAGTTGAGCGAAATGATTAATTATTTAAGGTCTGCGATGTATAAGATCACAGAAACTAGTAAACAATAGGAATGATAGGCTAGGCACTAGCGCGCCCTCATACATTATACACTGCGAAACTAGTAAGGTAAAGAGGTTATTTTGTGAAATTTATCCAACAATAACTGGTCTTTAGCCTTTTGTTTGTGTTTCACTGTATTAAACGCAGTGTCGTTTGAAAAGTTGCGCTCTTTGAAAAAAACTTTTTAATTTTCTTCAAAGCGCCGTTTGTGAGCCAGTGCTCCTTCTTGTCTATCACTTCATTTGTCTCACTCACTTACAGGACTTAGTATACACCCGATCTATCACTTTCGTCATCACTCACTATTTTCCATCGCGTATAAATAGTTAAACCCCCATTGCATAAGCGTTTTAACGCACTGAAGAAGTTAATTAGTAAGTAGTTTATAATGGTTTCCTTCTATATATAACCGCTAAATAAATGAATGAACCCCAAACCAAGTAGGTTTGGGGTTCATTCATTTATTTAGTTAATTCATTTATTTCGTCATACGAGAACGCGCGCCGAGCATAACCCGAACCTTTTGCAAGAACCTTAGCACCGGCTTTTTTGTTTGACTGATGATGCCAATAGCCTCTGCGCCCAAAACCAGAATAGCAACCAGAACAACGATCAAAAGCACTACGCCCCAAATGGCTTCTTTATCTGACATATAAGACAAGAGTACCGCTGAAACACCGAAAACAGAAGCAATACCATATATAATTAACACGGTCAGTCGATGGCTGAAGCCCAACTGCAGTAAACAATGATGTAGATGGCTCTTATCCGGCTTAGAAATAGGCAGCTTGTTAACCCAACGTCGCAGAATAGCAAAGAATGTATCTGATAGAGGGACACCTAGAATCATGATTGGAACCAATAAGGACAATACGGTAGCTTGTTTAAAACCAAGAATCGATAACGTTGCTAAGCTAAATCCAAGGAACAGAGATCCGGAATCCCCCATAAAAATCTTGGCTGGATGAAAATTATAAAATAAGAAGCCAACGATGCTCCCAAGTAATATAACACTCAACAGCACTACGGTAACATTGCCCATCATTAAGGCCAAGATAAGAATGGTTGTAGTAGCTATACCAGACACACCAGCCGATAAACCATCCAGTCCGTCAATTAAATTAATTGCATTGGTCACTCCTACAATCCAGAAAATTGTAAGCGGAATGGCCAGCCAGGTCAAAGAAATTGTCGTGTTGCCGAATGGGACATTAACCAGATCTATAACTACACCCGAATATACAACAACACATGCCGCAACGATTTGTCCAAGCAGCTTTACTTTGGGGGACAGATCAAACCGGTCATCCAAAGCACCCAAAATTACAATAATCGTTCCTCCGACCAATAAACCTAATGCTACGTCCGTATTAATTGAGCTCATAGCTGGTGAAACAACAAAATAGGCTCCTACAAATGCCATAAAAATAGCGAGCCCACCCAGTCTAGGCATAATCCGGCTATGTACCTTCCTATGATTAGGTGCGTCAACCGCTCCTACCCAGAATGCAAAACGCTTAACTAAAGGCGTCATCAGGAGGGCAATCAAGCAAGCGGCGACAAAGCCAACTCCGTACAATACATTCATTTTTATTAACACAGCCCCTTTTTCTATAAAAAGCCCCAAACAACTCAAATTATACTCGCTTTAAGCCCGTAATACCACTATCATTTTGAGTAAAAAAATGGGCTTTTGGGTTGTTTTCATAGTAAATTTCAAGGTTTCTGCAAGTTTTCTTTCTGTAGCTAATCTTAGAGTGCCGGATTAAGGTCTTGTTTATTCTTAGGCAGCATTATTTGAAGAAAGACGCAATTTGCTCAGCCGGCCTCTGGGCTTCACTTTTCAAGCGATCGATAAGCGGCTTTTTCAGCCTCTGCCATGCTTCTCGTTCCCTCAGCAACTGCAATGCTTCCGACGCTACTACCTCTGCATGAATCAACTTAGTATCAGCAGCAGCGGCCATATCGAGTCGGTTTAAAAATTGATCAATCTTCGGATCATAAGAAATACCGATCATCGGCACCTGCTGAGAAGCGCCATAAATCAGAGAGTGCAGCCGCATTCCGATCAACAGGTGGCAGCGGCTAACTTCTGAAAGCATGTGCTGTGGATGAGTCACATTATCGGCAATCGTTATGCGTGCGTGGTACTTAGGGTCCAAAAGCCCGATGACATACTCCGAAGCCGCTGTATCTGAAGGAAGATGAAATGGCAAAAACCGAACGTGAACATCGCTCTGCTCCAAAATCAACGCTATTGCTTCTGAAATTGCCTTCAACTCTGAACGGTCCTGATTCCAAAAGCGTAAGGAGACTCCAACTACGGAAGTTGCACCTTTGGGCAAATCCTCTACTTGATGTCCAGTTGATGCTAACGGCATGCCCATTACAGGATCAGGTACAACCATTACTTCTTTGGTGACATTCATTTTCTGTAGCAGCTGTTTTGATTCCTGATCACGAACGGACACAAACCGACACTTATTAAAAACCCCTCGGATCCAACTGAAAAACATCGGTCGATGAACCGGTCCAATCCCCTGTGAGTATATAAATGTCGGTTTTCCCAGCCACTGCGCGAGTTTGAGCACGGCTAAGTAATAAGGGATGGTTTTGAAGCCCGTTTCATCTTGGAGAAGACTTCCGCCACCGCTAATTAGCCCATCTGCACCCCGAATCGCCCGAACTAGCTCTCCAAGCTTCATTCTGTGCACAGCTTCGACGCCGTAGGTTTTCTGCGTTTTGGCTGGGTCAATGGACAGAACCACAGGAATTAATCGAATTCCCTGGGCCCGTCCTTGTTCCTCCAATGCTAGCAGGATCGATTGAAGAACGGCTTCATCACCGCTGTTGTCGAAACCGTAGTAGCCGGACAATACTATCCTTTTTGTAGCAATGGTGTCCAACGACGCCAACTCCTTGTAACAATCTCCCACGCGATAATAACAACAATTCCAATAGGTATCCCGAACAATAAACCATAAATATCACGTATAAAAGAAATATGCAGCGGTGTGTGAAGATGGGCAAATGTATCAACCATAGAGGCTTGTCCAATAACGCCGATCAATATTAGAAGCACAGCACTGCGGTATTTTACACATAAGTAAGCACCAAGTAAAAATAACGGGTGCGCGATCAAGAACTCCTTGGTACGCGGACGTATGCCAAGCGTATTCTCCAAAAACGAGCGGAACAGCTTTTCAAATGTAGAAGCTTGTCCCTCATTGCCTGTTCGGGATAAGTAATAAAAGCCTACAGCAGCTATTACAATAGCACCGATCATCCAGAGCACGCTAATATAAGAAGAAAGAAGCTTTCTGCCTTTGGCAAGCTTATCTTTATGCGACAGCTCATCGCTAAACAGCAGCCAATAAATAGCGGCTAGCACGATTGGAACCAAATGAAGAGCACTAACGCCCCTAAATTGCTCCAGAACAAGCAAATAGGTAATCTGATTGAGCAAGGCCACGATAAAGCAGGCCCCAATTACCGAAATTAGGGCAGTTCGTAGTAAAAGCAGGATCGCAAACCCTAAATGAGCACCAGCTGAGCTTACTTTCTTAGCTTGAGCCCTTTGCCGCGCTGTTCGAATGGCAAGCATCGTTGCTAATGTAGGGGCACACGTCCCCGCGGCAAGAGCAAGGCCTTGCGCAAACAAACTGGGTGAGAGCACATACAAGCCTGCAGATCCAATCAAGCCTAAGATGAAGGCAAGCAGCGTGATTTCGGAGATGAAATACGAAATTGTCAGCGCAATTATAGCAACTGCTCCTAGCCATACGAAGCCTTTGGCTGCTTGCAGCCAACCTGGATACATCGGCTGGAATTTCTCCGCAATTCCTATCGTAAATCCAGCTTCCTTGATCCGCGGAATAGCTCCATCTTGTCCATCAAGGCTGTCATAAAGAGCATCCATAGGGTGAAGGATTTTCCCTTTATCCAAATTTTTTACTGCTCTTGCATTCAGAAACACAATTCGGATGTTACGGTCTTTCACCGCCAGCACAAACCGGTCAGCAACACCTTGAACGCGCTCCTTCAATTCTTGCTCGGTCAGGTTCTCCGTAAGCTTTTCTCCATCTCTTTCGGTAAACGAATGCAGACGGACCACATTATAGCCCAGCATCTTCGAAAGTCGGTTAAAGCCCTTTTGCTGCGTTTTCTGCAACTCAATGTTGGCTAATCCCATATTATGCTTCTTCATTAGATCAGCCATTGTATCGATATTTTCTAGGCGCGTATCGTTAATATAACCAGGAACCGTTTCACCATCAATAATAAATCTTTTGATTCCATACTGCTGCAGCTGTGCTAACAGATTATCCATCCGTACTGCATCGAAAGGTCTGCGGTTGGATAACCGAACGATAATCTGGAAGCCTTGCTGCTTCAACAATTGAAGCGAAATAGGATCAGGATCCATGGTTTGGAGCATGGCTTCCTCCTGCCCCATTTCAATAATCATACCTGCTTGGTTCTTAAAGCTCCACGGACGTGTTTTTACTTTTAAACTAGAAAAGGTGTCCAGTATCAACGGCTGCAGCTTATCCTGTGCTTCTTTTTCAGCAAATAAGATATAAGTAAAATTCTCATTTGGTGAAATTGGAGTTTGTGTTAACGCCATTGCTTCATGAGAGGAGAACACCTCAATACGGCGGGAAAGTCTCAATTCAGAGAGCGTAGTTTCATATACCGCCATGGAATGTACGCCTGCTTTTTGCAGCTGTTTTAAATGATCTGTAACAAACGCTCTCGGATCCGTCTGAAAATTGGAGATTTCGAGCAAGTCACGATAGTCGAATGCGAACTCTACTTTACGTGCAGTGTCTTCTTCTGTTTGATTTCTGTTATAAGCTAAAGGAAGGGAGGCCAACACCCCGAGGATTACCAGCCACCACAACCATTTTAAGCCTAACCGGTTCCATTGTAAGTAACGCCCGCTCAACATGCCCACTCCTAATTAATAATTATTATTGGTCTACCCGGCTCATTACTGCAGTTACCAATCCGCGAACCGTATCTTCTGCTGCTTGGGCAGAGTCACCTCTCACAGCAAAATACACTTTAATTTTGGGCTCTGTACCCGAAGGACGCAAGCAAAACCACGAATTATCTGCCAGTGTATATTTCAATACATTTTCAATCGGTAATCCGTAAAGGCCTAGTGAGAAATCTTCCACTTTGGCAACTTGCTGCCCATTGATTTCAACGGGTGGCTCGCTGCGCCAATCTTCCATAATCGCTTGGATCTGCTCTACACCGTCTTTACCTTTTAAAGTCCGTGACTCCAGCTTTTCCAAGAAATATCCATGACGCTCATACAACTCCTGCAATACCTCATACAAGGTTTTACCTTGGTTTTTATAATAGGCAGCAGCTTCACAAATCAACATGGATGCAATGACAGCATCCTTATCTCTCGCGTAATTACCTGCCAAATAACCGTAGCTTTCCTCATATCCGAACAAAAATTCCGCTTCCTTCGTTGCTTCGAATTGCGTCATTTTCTCTCCGATATACTTGAAGCCTGTCAGAGTGTTTAAGGTCTCAACTCCGTAATGCTCCGCTACCGCAGCACCCATTTCACTTGTTACTATGGTTTTGATAACAACACCATTCTGCGGCAAGGCTTGGCGCTGCTTCAAACTGCTTAGCAAATAGTCGACCATAATGGCACCCGACTGGTTACCGGTCAACACAAAGTACTCCCCATCCGCGTCCTTCACAACAGCGCCCATCCGGTCACAGTCAGGATCTGTCCCAATAATAATATCAGCGTCAACCTGCTTAGCTAGACGAATAGCAAGTGAAAAAGCATCCTTTTCCTCTGGGTTCGGCGATTTTACTGTGCTAAATTTAGCATCAGGCAGCTCCTGCTCTGCTACCACGCTCACCTGCTCAAAACCAATCGCTTGCAGCACAGCCCTTACCGATAAATTCCCTGCTCCATGTAAAGGAGTAAACACAATACGGAAATTATCGCTCATCTGTTTTACGATATCCGAATTAAGGCTAACCGCTGTAACAGCTTGAGTGTAGGATTCATCCAGATCTTGACCGACCCACTGAAGAAGACCTTTGGTCTCTGCTTGTAGCCGCGTTTCCCGCTGCACATCAGAGAAGGACTGTACCTTCTGTATTTCAGCAATGACCTGCTCTGCTTGCTCTGGCACCAATTGTCCGCCATCCGCCCCATATACCTTATAACCGTTATATTCCGGAGGATTATGGCTTGCTGTAACAACAATGCCTGCATCGGCCTTCAAAGCTCTTACGGCATAAGACAACTCTGGTGTAGGACGCAATGATTCGAAAACATAGGCTTTAATACCGTTGCCTGCCAATACTTTGGCTGCTTCTAAAGCGAATTCTGGAGATTGATTGCGGGAATCATAAGCTATAACAGCAGATGGGCTAGATTTTTGTGACTTCTTAATAAATTGCGCTAGACCTTGTGTCGCTCTTCCAACGGTATATAAATTAATTCGATTCGTACCTGCACCAATAACCCCACGGAGGCCTCCTGTACCAAACTCAAGGTCACGATAGAAACGATCCTCAATTTCTTTCGGCTCATTGGCAATACCTTTTAACTCCAACTTGGTGTTGTCATCGATAGCTGGGTCGTTCATCCATAGCTGATATTGTTCTTGAATACGAAGCTCTATAGTCATGATCTAACTCCCTTATCTCAATTAGATTATTTTGTTTTTCCAAACATGGCTATTTACTGAAGCCCAACAAATATTGCAACTTATTTATTTGGGATCCGATAGAGCAAACATTAATTCACCTTCTGCAACTACTTTATCTCCGACTTTGGCTACAGCCTGACCTTTACCAATCGGACCTTTTAAGCGGGTAATAGTTACTTCAAGAATTAATGTGTCTCCTGGAACAACCTGTCCCCTGAAGCGAAAATCATTAATTCCTGCAAAAAAGCCCAATTTCCCGCGATTTGCTTCCAGAGATAGCATGGCAACGCTGCCGACTTGAGCCAAGGCCTCAACTATAAGAACTCCTGGCATAACTGGATAGGATGGAAAATGCCCCGCAAAAAACGGCTCGTTAATGGTTACATTCTTCAAGCCTGTTGCTCTTACCCCTGGCTCCATCTCTAAAATTCGATCAACTAGCAAAAAAGGGTGACGATGCGGTATTATCTCTTGAATTTGTGTGGCATCTAACATTGTTAAATGCTCCTTTCACGATTTAGTATAAAATCTGTCCATTCAACTTACACTAGGGTTATCCCTTCTGATCTGCAGTAATGAAGGTTGATATAAGGGAGCTTATGTACAGATTGCCATGGAGTGGCGAGCTGGACCTAAGCTCTTTTTAAATTACCGCCCGATTCACATCAAAATCACAAGAACAGCGCTGTTTGAAACGCATAGCTCTCGTGTCACGGCAGTTGACTGCCTTAGCAGGCTTTAGGTCGAAGCCCAGCTATCCTAATATGAAGCCTAGGAATTTTCACTCTCATTCTTGTTAAGGCTTTTAAATTGAAAAATATAAATAAACGAAGTTAGAAAAGAAATAATGATTACGATCCATAAACACGCTATTGCATAGGGAAATTCGAAGATAATTAGAAGAATAGCCAGGTAATACAGCACCGTAGTCAACTTGCCCATAACATTAGCAGGAACCGTCTGCTTGCCACGAAAATGAAAGAAGGCCGAACCGACTATCATCCCCGCATCGCGAAGAAACATGGCCGCTGCCGCTTCCCAAGGTATCATCTTGGAAAAAACAAGCGAGAGGATGACTGCAATCATCATAGATTTATCAGCCAGGGGGTCAAGCATGCTGCCTAGTTGCGTTATCTGTCTCCGCTTACGTGCAAGATACCCGTCTAACACATCTGTCAACCCAGCCAACAACAGAATGAAAAAAGCTGTTTTAATATAACCGGCTTCAAATACAAGCAAATACATGGGAATGAGGAAAAACCGGCATAGTGTTAATAAATTGGGTAGGTTCCACATCTATTCTTGTCTCCCCCCATATCAATTGGGTATACATCCCATCCTTACATTATAGCGTTGTTAGGGCAAAAATAAAACTCCCTGCCTAGGGAGTTCGAGTCCTTCTATTCTACTGTGCAAATACCAAGTCATACAAGTGGCGCCACGTTTCAATTTCATATACATCTTCCAACGGACGCTTACCTAAGTAGACATAACCGATTACTAAGCCGACCGCAAGTGCCGCTATAGACAAAACGGGAATACCTACCCATTGGGTTACCAACCAGATCGTTCGTCTCCGCTTTTTTGAAGACGGGTTCTTAGCCTTTTTCTGTTCCGTTTCCGCCATGCGTACCTACCTCACTTCAATCGTTCCGTTAGCCGTTGCGTAAGTTGTTCGCAATGCCCATCATCGTATCCGAAGAAGTAACGGCTCGTGAATTTAATTGAAATGCGCGCTGCACTTGCAGCAAATCCGTCATTTCATCGGCCAGTGTAACATTGGAATTCTCCAAAAAGCCCTGTCTCACCCTTATCGGGTCAACTATGTTATTGTTAGCGTCAAGAGTCTGCAGCACATCTTCACGGTTAGCAATACCATTCGGTAAATCATATAAATTATCACCTAGCTGCTGCAAGACCTGCGGACGAATAACACGCACCAGCTTAATTTGGCCTACATCTATAGGAGGTGCTAGCTTATCGATTTCACTATAGGCAACAACTTTGCCATCTGTTTGAAATTGTACACGGTGATCTACAGGGACGCGAATGGGGTTGTTATCTGTACCCACTACATATTGACCATCCTTTGTAGTTAAAAACATATCACGATTGGCCGGATCCGTCGAAGGAGTCAGTTCAAACGAGCCATTACGTGACCAAATCGTACGCGGCACCAAGTTGTTATTGGCATCACGTGTGAAACTATTAATTTCAAACAAACCATTGCCTTCAATGGCAAGATCCAAGGAACTATTCGTTGCTTGAAGAGAACCCTGCGCCATGTTCAATTGAGCTTGCACGAGCCTCGATCCCCAGCCTTGGTTATACCCTAATGGAGATAACCGGCCTTCCTTCTCAAAACCCTTCGGCTGCTGTTTTACGCTAGTTAGTACGTCTTGAAACGATGCTTCCTTGCGCTTGTAGCCCGTTGTGTTAATGTTAGCAATGTTATTGGATAACATATCCAGCTTTTGCTGTAACGCATGCATGGATACGGATGAATTAATCATCGAATGATTCATAATAGCCTCCTGAGAGCTTAGGGTTTTACCGTGCAAAACCAACTCATAAGATTATACCGTTATTATTAAACGCGGCCTACATCGTTAGCGACCTTGTCCATGCTTCGGTCATAAAATTGTACAACCTTCTGGTTCGCTTCATAAGCTCTCACAGCAGACATCATATCTACCATCGATTGGCTCGAGTCTACATTCGACCGTTCCACAAATCCTTGTCTAACTTCTACTTGATCCGTACCGTTAATCGCACGAGCCAAGCCCTCTTCACCTGCATTGAGGCGGTAAAGCCCATTGCCTTCGCGTACTAGATGATTCGGGTCTTCAATACGGCTGACGAGTAAGCTCATCGGTTGATTGTTGCCATTCTGTATAAAAATTCCGTCTGAATTTGTAAACTGTCCTTGCTTGGTTATGTGAAAATTACTGATGGGCGTCTGAGTCGTCGGATCCAACAGCAAGATCGGCTGTCCATCCCTACCTATTACCCGATAGCCGTCAGCAGTAGTTAACTCACCGTTTGAATCGACTGAAAACTTGCCATTCAGCGAGTAACGCTGTTCGCCATTCGCATTCTCAACTGTAAAAAAGGCTTGCGGCTGACTAATCCGCTGGCCGTTGACATCGATATACTTACCTGAAGCATCAAATGTCGCACCCGGCACTTGAATGTTAGAAACGAGTGCGAAGTCAAATGGGTTATACGTTTCTTGAATATCACCTTGTGCTTGGACAGATACATTCTCTTCTGCCATAACACCCGTGTTCAGACGACCGACGGGAATGGATCCGGCCTCACCTTGGCCACTGCGAACCCGTGAAATAAGCATTTCCGGAAATGAACGGTTAAGTGCATTCCCTTGCTTAAATCCCGGCGTATTCACGTTAGCAATGTTGTTCGTTACAATATCATGCTTGCGCTGTTGTGAAATCATTCCTGATGCAGCTGTGTATAGGCCTCTTAACATATAGTATAGAATCCTCCCCGACGGTCGGCGGTTAATTGTATTGTAGTTAAATTAAAACTTGCGTTTCGATACCTTATCCAGGTTGTCCAACATAATTCCAGTTCCTTTAACTACACAATGCATCGGATCCTCTGCGATCAGAACAGGCACCTTAAGCTCGTCCGCCAATAGTTGATCAATGCCATGCAGTAATGCTCCACCACCGGTAAGAATAACTCCGCGATCAATGATATCCGCAGATAATTCTGGAGGTGTACGCTCCAGTACCGTTTTGGCCGAAGCTACGATCGAAGAAACGGGATCCCACAACGCTTCGTAAATCTCTTCCGAGTTGATGCTTATCGTCAACGGCAATCCGCTCACCATGTCTCTGCCGCGAATATCCATTGTCTCTCTGCGTCCGTTCGGATAAACAGTTCCGATTCTGACCTTAATATCTTCCGAGGTCCGTTCGCCTATCAATAATTTATATTTGCTCTTAATGAATTTCATAATGGCCGAGTCGAACTTGTCCCCCGCGACTTTAATAGAAGAGGAGGTGACGATATCGCCCATTGACAAAACGGCTACATCCGTCGTCCCTCCACCTATATCCACAACCATATTACCGCTAGGCTGGAAAATATCCATACCTGCGCCAATAGCAGCAGCCTTAGGCTCCTCTTCCAGAAAAACCTCGCGCGCCCCGCTCCGTTCCGCCGCTTCACGAATCGCCTTCTGCTCTACGGACGTAATGTTAGTTGGAGCGCAGATCAAAATTCTCGGGTGACTGTACCACCTCTTGCCTCCTACCTTGTTTATGAAATGCTTAAGCATAATTTCTGTAATTTCAAAATCTGCGATCACGCCATCTCTCAGCGGGCGAGTAGCTATGATATTCCCAGGCGTTCTTCCCACCATGCGGAACGCTTCCTCGCCCACAGCCAGCACTCGCTTCGTGTCGCTTTCAATAGCGACGACAGACGGCTCATCCAGAACAACTCCGCGCCCCTTCACATGAATCAGGACGTTCGCTGTCCCCAGATCGATGCCTATATCCTTGCTTAACATTGAAAAGTTCCTCCCTAAACAAAACCGTCCATTCCTAAAAAAAGAAGCGGTACTCCAGTTATTATCGTGTTTAAAGTAAATTCGCTATAAATTTGCAAAATCCTCTTTTTTCATCCTTTTTTTTCGACAAATATCGCTTCCTCATGTCGGATCGGATCGGCAAGGGGGGAATAACATCAGAACATCTGCCTTACTTAGCCGTCACCAACTTCTCTTGTGCTTTAGGATTGCGTGTCTTCCGATACTTAATCTTGGTGGCTTCCCCGCCCCGCAGGTGGCGAATCGATTTGTGATACTCCAAAATGTGCTTCACTTGATTAGCCAAATCCGGATTTATCTCAGGCAATCTTTCGGTCAAGTCCTTGTGCACCGTACTTTTGGAAACACCGAATTCTTTCGCGATTGTGCGAACCGTATGCTTCGTTTCCACCAGGCAACGTCCGATTTTAATGGTTCGCTCTTTGATGTAATCGTGCACTCCCCTCGCCTCCCTACTCGAGTTAGTTTGGTACATTATATGAGGGGCGTTTACTTATATTCTTTGTTTCCAAGCGTGACAAGCTTTATAAGCCACAATTATTTTCAGGGACAAGCGATAAATGTACGGATTTATACAAAAAAAGAAGGAGCGCGTTTACGCTCCCGCTTATGATTCAGCTTAATCTTAATGCTCGGCGAAGAACTGCTCTGGGTTAACGGATGTTCCGTTCTCCCCTTGCCTCACTTCAAAATGCAGGTGCACGCCTTGATCTTTTTCCAATTCGTTGCGGCCTGCCTTGGCGATAACATCGCCCTTCTTCACATCAGCGTCTTTGACAACCTTCATTTCCGCCAAGCTCTGATAAACAGTCACCAATCCGTTACTGTGAGTAATTTCAATTAAATTACCAACCACCGGATTTTTTTCCACCGTCGTAACTTTACCACTCATGGCAGCCTGTACATCAAACACAGAATTGTCATGCTTTGCAAAATCCATTCCCATGTGCGGTGTAAAGGTATCACCATACTCAACCATTGCGGCTTGGCGTACTTCATTGGAGGCTTTACTATCAAAGAACGGCAGAATCACATCCAGCTCACCTTTTTCCTTATACGGCAGTTGCATTGTCTCTGTAACCGTATTAACGGCCATAGCTTCCGGCTTCATAACATTGTTCGTTACTGTGGTAGACTTGCCATCCAAGCCCAGTTCACCGTTGAGAGCCGACTTGCCGGCATCCTGGTATACCCACATTAACGTTAAGATAATTGCCGCAGCTGCCATGTACGTTGCTGGAAAAACCCATTTCTTTGCCAAAAACCTTTTCCAAGAAAAAGCTGGACTACTTTGCACTCCCTCGTTAGATTTAGGAGTCTCTTCATTGTTCTGTAAATCTCTTTTTTGATCATTCATAGATTATCACCTCGCTAACCATTGTTGCCACGGTTACGAGTTTTATACGCATAACAAGCTTATTTTTTTAGAAACTTTTATTTTTTTACTAGGTTTGATGCTCTATCTATTTCGATGCCGGTATAATAGTACTTCACAATCTCCTCTGCCATTCTCCCTTCCTTCGCCATACCATTAGCTCCCCATTGACTCATCCCAACTCCATGTCCATAGCCGAAGGTGGTAATTTGAAGGTCTGAGCCCTTCCAGTTCCATTGGAACTGAGAGGAGTTCAAGCCAAGACGCTCGCGAACCTCTCGACCTGTAAACGTTTTGCCTCCAACAACCATTTTCTTAATACGGTGGCCCTGGGTCGTCTCCAGTACCTTTAATCCGTTGCTGCTGTTCGTGGAGACAGGAATGACCCCTGTGGTCCCCAGCTTACGCTGCAGATCCTTAAACGAAACCGTGACAGTCTCCTTATACCTTGGAGAAAGCTTGATATCCCAAGGACTCGGGACACTTCGCAAATAGGGGATGTAATCGTTCCAATAATCCTCGGAATTTTCCGTATATCCATTGCTCGTTGAAAAAAAGTTGGCTTGAATCGGCTTATCCTTGTAGGTCAGTATCAAGTCTTTCGTTTCGTTCACTGCACGGTCCAGCTTGTCCGAGTTCACCTTATACGCCTCAGGTCCCCAGCGCTTCTTCAGATCCTCATTTGTCACATACGCCTGATGGGCTACGGTATCGGTAACCCAAGCGCCTACGACTGGTACATTGCTGGAATCCTGCTCTATCATTCGACGAATGATATAAGTCCTTGCTGCTATTGCCTGGGCTTTCATCGCTTCTAACTCAAACTCTATCGGCATTTCCGCCGCGAGTACACCTCGGACATATTGCTCCAGCAGGAGCATCTCTACCTTCTTCTGCTTGGACATATAAACCGGGATTTCAAAAACGGGCTGCTCGGCTAGTTGGTTTTGCTGCAAGCTCGGCGAGGGTAGTGTACCTGCTGTTGAAGGGTCAGGTATATGACTTTTTACAAGAATGGAAGGAACGATCACTACTACGGCAACAAAACTGGACAGGCATATTGCTGCCCATCGAATCACTTTCTTTTTGTCCATTTGGTTCCTCCGTCTTTCTGTCGGCGCTAGATTCCATAATGACAGGTCACCTCATCATATGAGCCAAAAAGATAGAATAGAACCCGGACATAGAAAAGAGGAGACTCTCTGCCGTGCAGAGAATCCCCTCTTAATTTCAGTGATCAAAGCTCTAAGCCATGCTTGGACTTACAGCAAAAATAGAAATAGTTGCTTCCTCTTCTTTTTCCTCGGAAACTACCTCCATAGACAACCGCTGTATATCCGCTCCTAGCAGCCTAAGCTTATTCGTAATATCCACATAACCTCGGTCGATATGATGGGTACCTGTGACCTCGGTTTCACCTTCAGCTGCAAGTGCCGCTAAAATCAACGCTGCTCCTGCACGCAGATCGGTGGCGCATACTTTGGCCCCGCGCAGTCTGTTGCCTCCGCTTATAACAGCCGTTCGGCCGTCAACCTTGATCTGAGCATTCATGTTGACCAATTGCTCAACATGCATAAACCGATTTTCAAATACGGTCTCTGTTACAATACCCGTGCCATCCGCAGTTAACAGCAGAGCCATCATCTGAGACTGCATGTCGGTAGGAAATCCCGGATAAGGCAATGTCTTCACATCGACTGTACGCAGCGGTTTATCTGTATATACGCGCAATCCATTCTCGTCTTCTTCGATTTGCACGCCCATTTCCTGCATTTTGGAAATAATCGGCCGCAAATGATCGCCAATGGCACCTTCAATATATACATCACTATTAGTAATTGCAGCAGCAATCATGTAAGTACCTGCTTCGATCCGATCCGGTATAACCGTATGTACAGTTCCGCCCAGCTTTTCAACACCTTCGATACGAATCAATCCGGTTCCTGCACCGCGAACTTTGGCGCCCATGGCATTCAAATAGTTCGCTAAATCGACAATTTCCGGCTCTTTTGCCGCATTTTCGATCGTCGTAGTACCTTCAGCTAATGACGCTGCCATCATAATATTTTCCGTTGCGCCAACACTAGCAACATCTAAATAGATTTTGGCGCCTTTGAGCCTGCCGTTGATCCTGGCCTCAATGTAACCATGGCCCAACTCGATTTCGGCACCCATGGCTTCAAAGCCTTTGAGATGCTGATCGATAGGACGAGTTCCAATGGCGCATCCGCCCGGCAGCGAAATTCTAGCCTGACCCATACGGGTCAATAAAGGTCCCATAACAAGAAAGGAAGCCCTCATTTTGCGGACTAATTCGTAGGACGCCTCGCATGTACGGATGTTCTGCGCGTTAACGCGTATCGTTTCATTCTTATATTCAACTTCAATGCCTAAACTCTCCAAAACTTTATTAATTACAATGACGTCATCCAATGGAGGTGCATCATAAATCACGCTTTCTCCATCTGAACCCAATATAGATGCAGCAATAATTGGAAGCACCGCATTTTTTGCGCCATGTATTTTAACTCTGCCTGACAACCTTTGGCCGCCGCGGACGATAATTTTGCTCATCATGGTCCCCCTCCGCGCTGTTTTCTTTGCACACTGTAACAGTTTAGCATTGAACCTTCAGCATGTAAATTTTCATTTTGTGAAAAACCGGTCACGATAGTATTCGGAGCTAACACAAGGATTTACAACGGTCGTACTATCCATTGTTGACAATATTCACCTTGGTTATTCGGAAACTACGTTAAAACATCCCTGGAAGCCAAGTTGACCAATGAAAGTAATCAATAACAAACCGGGCAACCTGATAGCCCAAGGCAATGGAAAGCAAGATTTGAAGCAGCTTGCTTTGCACGCTTCTTGGGCGCTTCACGATTTTATCCAGATGGAGCTCTTGAAGAGCCCACCAGGAACAACCGATGCATATTAACACGATGACTATATTCAACAATCCGTTCATGCCCATGGAGGTACTCATTTGCTCTGCATAATCCATCTATTCATCCTTCTTTCTGCATTTACAAGTTATGGCTTCATTTTGGCAAGCATTGTCACAAACTCAGCCCTAGAGGCTTGCTGATCGGGACGAAAGGAACCATCCGCATAGCCCCCAATCCAGCCTTCCGCCTTCAGCTGCTTCAAAATACCAACGCCCCAGTAATCGTTGTCGACATCCGTAAACGGCACGTCGCCTCGTTGTTTCCCTGTTTTATTCAAGCTGCGCGCAAACATGGAGACCATTTCCATCCGGCTAACCGGCTGATCAGGTGCAAAAGAACGATCTGGGTATCCGTCTATAATAGCGCTTTGTGCGGCCCGGGCAATGTGGACGAAAGCCCAATGGCTTGGTGAAAGATCGGTATAAGCGATTGTCTTTTGCTTAGAGAGATTAAAAGCCCGGCTCAAGATGGTAGTGGCTTCAGCCCGGGTAATCGTCTGATTAGGACGAAACGTATAGTCAGCGTACCCATCTATGGCTTGATTCCTGCTCATTTCTAGAATGCTGTCCTGCGCCCAGTGTCCCCTAATATCCGTAAAGTTACCCACCAGCGTTTTGGCGTTCACTTTAAATTGATACAAGTTTCGATCAAAAGCTTCATTCGCACTTACCTTTACGTAATAAGTGCCCGCTGGCAACCGTTGTTGTAGCTGTAGCGCATTCGATCCATCTGTGTTCGCCATAGGCCTCATACTACCATCATACAAGTACATGTACATCACAATGTCACTCGGTATGTCGGTCAGGTTTATTTGAACCAAACTGTCCTCCTGGACTCGGAATTGAAACCAGTCCAGGTCATCAGGTTTATCTATGAGGCCATAATACGATGTTTCGAGCGAAACCGTTGTAGCTTGATAGGAGCGATTATTGGGTTCATTCGGGTCTATTTGTTTAGCGTCATAGTCGATTGTCAATGTGTATTCCCCCATTACCGGGAACAGATACTCTTTCACATTCGACACGCGAATGTAATAGCTTCCGGGAAACACTTCAGGCAATAACAAAGATTCTGTAACACCATCTTCTCCATCGTCAACGGTATACGATTTCTCCCCTTGCTTTTGTACAAATAGAACAGGGTCGATCCTGGCCGTGTCCGTACTCAACCGAATGCTAAGAGTTCCGGATTGCTCTATCGGCAGTTCAAACCAATCCTGATCACTTATTTGATGAAAGGTGCCCTTAATGGTCTGGCTCCGAGGCGGTAATACAGAAGCACTATACTGCCTGTCATTATCCTCGAATTGATCCCTATAGATTTCAAAAGCCGTGGTCAGCTTGTAGAGCACTTCTTGCTTTAAATTCCTGTTGACTAGCTGCAGTTGCACATAGCTTCGGCCTTTGCTCACCTGAACAGACACAGGCTGCCCGGGTTTTGCGGTTACACTGGAAAAGCTCCCATTCGCATCGGTATGCTGGACAGCTACTTGCTGCCCGTCTGGAATGTCGAACGTTAAGTTGAGCTTACCATTGTACGGAGCATCGAGGTAGTACCAATCTTGATCCGAGCCATTCGTGAACGATGCAGCAATCATTTTGCTGACAGAGATAGATTTAGCTTGATCCTTACGGTTATTGGGCTCATACATATCAGCTAGAGGCATTTCCTTTAAAGCACGGTCTGCACGCAGCATCCCGTAGCCGGTAGAGCTATCCCAGCCGGTCTCTTCCAAATCATCAGCTGTTTGCCTCAACAGTTGACGTATTTGATAAGCCTTCATGCCTGGATTTCGACCCCAAGCCAAAGCAGCGACAGCCGCAACCTGCGGTGCAGCCATGGAGGTACCGTCCTTATATTCATAGGAACCTCCTCTTGCAGTGGTAAATACATCCCATGGTGCAACAAGGTCAATCTCTGGTCCTGTATTGGAACGCGAATCCGCGGTATTTCCTGTCGTCATACCTCCCACGGCAAGCACGGTAGGGTAGGCTGCAGGATATTTAACCCTGTTCCCCTCATTCCCGGTTGCTGCAACCAGCAATACATCTTGCTCTTCTGCGTACTGCACCACATCGTTCATGTAGTTGGAATATTTGTTTAATCCGAGTGACAAAACAACAATTTTGGCGCCGTGGTCAACGGCATACCTAATACCTTCACCCAGCTTAGCTTCTCCACCGGAACCATCTGCTTCCAACGCTTTAATAGGCATAATTTGGGCTTTCCACAAGATTCCTGAAACACCTCTGTCATTATTTCCGACTGCAGCAACGACACCTGCAACATTCGTCCCGTGACCGTTATCATCTTGAGGAGGGCGGTTTGGATTAATTAAGTTAACCCCGCTCACCAAGTTCGGCTTAAGATCGGGATGGTTTAAATCAACCCCTGTATCTACTATAGCTATCGTTATATTAGTGTTAGCTGTCGCAACTTCCCAAGCTTCATTCACATGAATTTGATCCAAGTACGTTTGCTTTGGGACAAACGGATCGTCTGCAGCCGCTGCTACATACACGTTTGGACTCTTTGCGTAAATAGACTCTGTCAATACCATGAAAACAATAATTAATACGACCCCATATCGTACAAAGTGATGAATGATTTTATTATATCGCATTGTCCATGATCCTTTACGCTGATTTAGGAGTAGCCTAATACTGTTCGATAAAACCTTACCATTTCCCTGCTAAAGATAGATAGTAAGAACGTAGTAAAAAGTGGAAGTTTTATGAACAAACGCTAATGGACTGTAGTTATTTTCTATTTTCTCCCTATCTATTACCCATTTACCAGATCATTACTCACGACTCTGGAATTTATTGTTTTTTCCTGCCCTACTTACCTTCTTTTAAATTTTCCATACAAAAAAAAGCCCAGCGAATCTGCAACTCTGCAGACCGCTGAACTTTTAGTTCATAACTGACTCTACCGCCTAGCCAAAAAAGAACAAATCCTGCGTCAGGGAGAAAATACGATCAATCCAATTCAGCACCAACTGTGGTACGATGCCCAACAGTACGCTGATTCCCGCACACAACCATAGTGTTATTCCCAGTGGCAGCGGCACAATAATCTCATGCGATTCAAAATCGCTGCGCATAAACATTTGTCTAATAAAGCCAAAGTAGAAATAGAAGGAAACCACGCTCGTTCCGATCATAACGGCTGCTAACCAGTAATTCTGAGTTTGCAGAGTACCGAGCATGATGTACAATTTCCCAAAAAATCCTCCCGATAAGGGTAATCCCGCAAGCGACAGAATCAGTAATACCGCAGCTACCGCCGTACCTGGAGCGCGATAATAAAGGCCTGCCAGCCCACTTATCTGCTCGTCCCCTGTAGAACGCTCAATAATCATTAGCACCGCAAAAATCCCGATGTTCATGAATAAGTAAGCAATTAGATAAAAGGCAAACTCCGAGAAGTTGGAGAAATGAACCATGGAGAATTGGGTAGCGATAGGTACAAGTAAATATCCAGAGTTGGCTATACCTGAGTATGCCAACAGTCTCTTCAGGTTCGTTTGACGTAGAGCTATAAAATTGCCAAGCACCATAGCCAAAGCAGCAACTACCATTAGAGAAAGCAATACATCCTTATGAACTGGCAGCTCCATTAATTGTCCGATTCCAAATACACCATAAAGAATACGGAACATAACGGCGAACGCCGCAGCCTTAGAAACAACAGCCAGAAACGCAGTAACCGGTGTTGCTGCCCCTTGATACACATCCGGTGCCCACATGTGAAACGGTGCTGCTGCTATTTTGAAGCTGAAGCCCGCTAACAATAGGAAAAAGGACAAGTAGATGAACGGCAAAATCGCTTCTGCATTTTGGCCTATAACCGTATTGATTTCTGAGATGTTAGTGGAGCCGGAAATACCGTAGAGAAAAGACATCCCGTATAAAATTATTGCCGAGGAAATACCTCCCAGTACAATGTACTTGAATGCTCCCTCGTTTGACCGCAGATCTTTCTTACGCATAGCCACTAGGATGTAGGAGGTAATACTTAAGAGCTCCAAACCAACGAAGAGCGTAATCAAGTCTCCTGAGGAGGCCATGATCATTCCGCCTAATGTGGCCGGAAGCAGCAGGTAATAAAATTCCCCAATATGCGGAATCTCGTCTTTCTTCAAGGAACCAATGCTCATAAAAGTAACGAAGCCTGCACCTGTCAATAAAACCAGCTTAATAATATTTCCAAAATCATCAATTCGATAGCTTAAATTAAGCAGCTGCTTCGTCTCAACAGGATTGAGATAGCTTACCACAAAAAGCCCCGATACTATAATACTAACCAGTGACAGCCATCCTAGCAGAGTACGGTTTGTTTGCTTTGGCAGCAGCAGGTCTAGCAATGATAACACCACAGCAGCTATAACCAGAGTCAGCTCCGGCGCCATATATCCGAGATCGCTCCATTGGAGACGTAGTTGTTCCACCGGTCTAACCTCCTATTTTAGCGACGCTTTTGATGAATTGATCAAAGCTGCTTACAGTTTGATGTAAGGGATCCGTCAATACTGCCGGATAAATCCCAAGTACTACAATAAAGGCTACTAACGTTATCATAGGTATAGCTTCCATTAGCCTAGCATCCTTCATAACTTCTGTCGGTGCTTTAAGCGGCCCATAGGTTATGCTGAGTACCCCGCGCAATACATATACCGCTGTTAATATTACACCTAAGGTACCGATGATCGTTATCACCTTGGCCGTTTCGAACAAACCGACGAAGGCTAGAAATTCACTGACAAAACCAGACAAACCTGGAAGCCCTAAAGATGCCATCCCTGATACGAGTAGAATGCCCGAGATAAACGGAATGCTTTTGGCCAAACCACCAATTTCGTCCAACATACTCGTCTGTGTCCGTTCGTAAATGGCTCCCACCAACAAGAACATAAGTGCTGAGATAAGCCCATGAGATACCAATTGGAAGATAGCGCCCTCCATACCAATTGTGTTAAAGGCAGCAAGCCCCAACAAAACAATTCCCATATGACTGATACTGGAGTAAGCCAACACCAGCTTGAAGTCCTTCTGCACGAAGGCAAGTATAGCTCCGTACAAAATATTAATAACTCCCAATATTGCAAGCACCGTAGCCCACTGTGTGGCCTGCTGAGGAAAGAGTAGTATACCGAACCGAATCATTCCGTACGCACCCATTTTCAGCAAAATCCCCGAATGGATCATAACAACGGAAGTTGGAGCCTCCGTATGTACTTTAAGCATCCAAGTATGAAAGGGGAAGATCGGCAGCTTAATGCCGAAGGCAACGAGCAACATAATGAACAGAGTCCATTTCATCGCATCGCTAAGATAGAAAGGACTAGGGCCCTCTCCCAATGTGCTCTGATTAACGAAGGAAGCTTGACCCTGGAATAAGTTCTCCATAATCAAATGCAAGTTACCACTATAATAAAGTGATGTCCCTGCATCATTGGAAATCTGTCCAAACCCTGCAGTGCTGATGAGAATTAAGAAAGCAACCAACATAATAGCAGAACCGATCCCGTTATAAATCAAGAATTTGTTTGCCGCACGTTCCCGCTCTATGAAGCCCCAAATTCCAATTAGGAAGAACATCGGAATCAGTGTCACCTCGAAGAAAACGAAGAACAAGAACAAATCCTGGGCCATAAACACGCCGAACATTCCCGTTTCTAACAGCAAGAACAAGATATAATAGGACTTCCACCTTTTCTTGATGTAGACAGACGCTAGAGCAGCCATTGTGCTGACCAGTGCGGTTAGAAACACCAGCGGTAAGGATAGACCGTCCACTGACATCACATATTTAAATTCAAAAAAGAATGAGGTTAATTGATTCAACCCACCGGCTTCATGATTGAGCGGTATTTGAATCCAGCCCATTTCCTCGGAAAACTGCGGCCCTGGAAGCTGATGATTGAATGAAGCATACAGCCATGCCGATAATGCCAATGGAATCAGTGTTGCGATGATAGCAATAGTTTTAATCCATTGTCCTTTATGCTTTGGCATAAACATCAGGACCAGCACACCCAGCAGAGGAGAGAAGGTAATCAGTGACAAAATGTGTATGTTATCCGGCATTGATAAATCTCCTTCCCGCTAAAGCCAACACCAATATGAGCAGCCCCAGCAGCATGGCTAATCCATACGTTTGCACTTGGCCATTCTGCATTCTTGAGCCCAGGCGTCCAATCCCTACTACGGAATAGCTGATCAGCCGGACGATCCCATCTACAACGAAAGTATCAAACAAGTGAAGCACTTCGCCAATTCCCTTTAATGGTTTTACAATTACAGCTTCATAAAACTCGTCTATATAATATTTGCGATTAAGCAAGCGGTACAACCATGGAGCAGGACCTGATACCAAATCGCTCGGAATGGTTCGCTTGATGTAAACCAAATAACCAAGTCCTATGCCCAGTATGCCTGCAAGTGTCGATAGTATCATAACGACTATATTCGCATGCTCCTCTTGCGTTTGCCCTGACAGCCAAGTACCCAGCCATGGACTAAACGGTGTAAACACAAAGCCCGCAACTACTGCAAGCACGGCTAAAACTACAAGCGGAATCGTCATCGAAGCTGGTGATTCATGAACATGTGCTTGGTGGCGAGGTTTTCCGAAGAAAACCAGAAAAAACAGCCTCGACATATAGAAAGCGGTGAAAAAAGCAGCTATTAGCCCCACCCAGAACAATAACTGGTTATGTGTATAAGCCTCTGCTAAAATCGCATCCTTGGACCAAAATCCGGAAAACGGCGGAATACCGGATAATGCCAAGGCCCCAATTCCAAACGTCCACGCCGTAATCTTCATTTTACGGCCGACTCCACCCATTTCGTGGATATTCTGAGTGTGTACAGCATGAATTACGCTGCCTGCCCCCAAGAACAGCAGTGCTTTAAAGAACGCATGGGTAAACAGGTGGAAAATACCTGCTGTATAAGCAACTGTCGTACCAATCCCCAAAGCCATCATCATATACCCAAGCTGGCTTACGGTAGAATAAGCGAGAATCCGCTTAATATCATTCTGTGACGTACCTATTGTTGCCGCGAAGATCGCGGTGAAGCCACCAATACAAGCTACAACAGTAAGCGCCGTTGGGGATGCTTGAAAAATATCGAACGTACGCGCCACCAAGTACACACCAGCCGCAACCATCGTAGCTGCGTGGATTAGAGCACTGATCGGCGTCGGGCCTTCCATTGCATCCGGCAACCATGTGTGCAGCGGGAATTGACCCGATTTACCTGCAGCACCGACGAAAATTAGGATAGCAATTAAGGTAGCAAGGCCCCCTGAGATTTTGCCGGTTGTAAACGCATTGTGAATCGAGCTGAAGTCCATCGCATGATTAGGCATTGCCCAGAACAGCAGCAAGATGGCGATTAGCAGTCCAACATCTCCAATTCTCGTTACAATAAAAGCTTTCTTGGCAGCGGCTCGCGCCTCTGGCTTCGCGTACCAGAAACCCACCAATAGAAAGGAGCACACACCAACTAGCTCCCAAAATATGTACAGCTCCACCAGGTTTTCTGATATTACCAAGCCTAGCATCGAGAAGGTAAACAAAGCTATGTAGGCAAAAAATACATTAATGCGCTCATCATGCTGCATGTAACCCTTGGAATACAGATTCACAAGCAAGCTAACCAGCGTAACAATTACGAGCATTAAGGCGTTCAAATTGGTAATCTCAAAGCCCAAGTTCAAGGAAGCCGAGCCCAGCTTGAGCCAAGTGAGCTTATTCCAAGTATAATCTTCGATATGCCCGCCCAACCGCTCTATAAAAATGAGCATAGCAACAATAAAAGAAGCAAGCATAGCGATAATGCTGATGTAGGAACCTGCTTCTTTTAATTGACGCCCCACGGCCATCAGAATCAAGAAAGATAGCAATGGAAATAAAGGTATAAGCCAGGCATACTGCGAGTAGGCCGATATCATGAATTTATGTCCTCCTTCAAGCTTGCGTATGCAAGCTGACTTCGAGAGCGTTACTGAATTTGCCTTGGCAAACTTACATCAAAAGAAGCACTACCTGGCTTGCGTAAGCAAGCTAATTTCAAGAGCTTACTAAGCTGGCCTATCGTTTTAACGAATCCATTTCATTCACGTCAGTCGTTCCTTTATTCCGGTACAGCGTAATCAGAACCGCTATGCCGACAGCCACTTCAGCAGCAGCAACCGTAATGTTGAATAAGGAGAAAATCTGACCTGTTAGACCCGGGTTAACACCGAGCTTGGAGAACGCGACAAGATTCAAGTTCACCGCGTTAAGCATCAATTCGATAGACAGAAGCACAATAACCGCATTTTTTTTGGATAATGCTCCATACAGCCCAATGCAGAACAATATAGCAGCAAGCGTTAAATAGGGAGTTGCTAATCCGGTCAAGGTCAATCCTCCTCTCTCTTCGCGACAACAATTGCACCTATGAAGGCTACTGTTAGCAGAACGGACATGAGTTCAAACGGGATAACATGCTGGTTAAAAAGCAGCTTACCGATTTCCATCGTGTTATCTTCCGGTGCTTTAAACTCCCCCGTAGGCAGAGTAGCCGTCTGAATCACGTAGAAGATAATCCCGAACAACCCAGCCGCACCAATAAAAAGCAGTGTATTGTGCACAGGACGCTTCGGTTCCTCATCCTCCCCTTGATGCTTCGTCATCATAATCCCGAAGATCATCAGGATCGAAATCGCACCGGCATAAATCAGGACCTGAACAAACGCCACAAATTCAGCCTCTAATATGACGTACAGGCCAGCCATACTTATAAACGTCAACGCTAAAGCTACTACCATATGCACCACTTTAGTAAAGCTCAGCATGAATATAGCGCCGCCGATGGCCAGTAATGCAAATACGAAAAACGCGATATTTTCTCCGTTGGACATGAAAGCCCCAATATTAGCTAACATCTTTCTTAGCCCCACCTTTCGGAAGCGCTGAGTTATTTTCCTTCCGGATATTCGCAGTATTTTCGCTAAGCCACTCCATATTCTTGAACAAATCATCACGGCTGTACGTGCTCAACTCGAAATTATTGGTCATTACTATAGCTTCTGTAGGACAAACCTCCGTGCACAGATCGCATAAAATGCATAATTCGAAGTTGATATCATACGTGTCGATAACCTTACCCTTTTTCTCAGGATCGGGATTGGCCTTCCCTGTTAAGGTAATACATTCCGTCGGGCAAATACGCGCACATTGGTTACACACAATGCACTTATCCGGGTCAAAGTACTGAATACCTCGGAATCGGTCCGGCATCTGTATAGGTACGTCTGGATAAGCGTAGGTCACTTTTTTCTGGGTCATGCTTTTGAGGGTAACGCCGAGACCTTTGACTATACCTTTCATGTTTTCTCTCCCTTTCCCAAGCATTATTTACAGTGGAACCATGACTTCAGGTGAGGCGAAGCAATTGTCATTTAAAAAAGTAAACGGACAACATCGGCCCAACGCTCATATAAATCGCTGTAACAAAAATGTTGATCAACGATAACGGAAGCAAAACCTTCCATCCAAAACCCATCAGCTGGTCAACACGTATTCTCGGTAGCGTGGCACGAATCCAGAACAAGAAAAATACAATCGCTGAAAATTTGAGTAGGAACCAGATTAGCCCCGGAATAAAATCAAGGAAGGGAAACGGCGAATGCCAGCTGCCCAAAAATAATGTGGTCGTCAAACCAGCAATCGCAAACACATACACATACTCGGCTAGCATGAAGAAGGCAAAGCGAAAACCGCTATACTCTACGTGATAACCTGCAACCAGCTCTGATTCGGCCTCTGGCAAGTCAAATGGCGTCCGATTAAGCTCGGATACCCCTGCTATTACAAATACAAAAAATCCAATGATCTGAGGGAGGAAATTCCAATGCCAGAATCCTCCTGCTTGTGCGTTCGCAATGACGTTAAGATTCAGACTCCCCGTCGTCATAATAACCCCAATAACCGAAATGACCAGTGGAATTTCATAGCTGATCATCTGTGCGGCTGAACGCATTCCACCTAATAACGCGTACTTATTATTAGATGCCCATCCACCCAACACAATACCTATCGTTGAAATTCCGGATAAAGCAACATAATACAGCAAGCCTGCATTCATATTCGTACTGATTAGGCTTTGGCTAAAAGGTATTACAGCAATAACAGCAAAAGCCGGAATAAACGTAATAATCGGAGCCAGCATGAACAGCTCTCTTTCCGCCTTCTTAGGAATTGTATCCTCTTTAATTAGAAGCTTGGTTACGTCCGCCACACTCTGCAGCAGTCCAAACGGTCCAACCCGGTTCGGTCCAATACGCATTTGCATCCACCCGATGACTTTACGCTCGAAATAGATGGCGTACGTAACAAAGCCTAATACCACCAATAGCATTACAACGCCCCAAGCAAAAAATATGCCAAAATTCATCCATGTTAACTGCTCCTGCAAAAAGCCACCCATCAGCAGTCCACCTCCCCGACGACTATATCAATGCCTCCGAGTATAGTAATCATATTCGTCATCGTTTCTCCGACCAGCAGCTTCGGTAGAATCTGTAAGTTGACAAAAGAAGGTCTGCGGAACTTCAAGCGATACGGCTTATCCTTCCCTTTGGAAACGATATAACAGCCGATCTCGCCGCGTGGCGATTCAATACGCGCATAAACCTCGCCTTCCGGCGCCCGCAGCACACGAGGCACCTTGCCCATCGTCTCTCCCTCAGCCGGGAACTGCTCCACGGCTTGCTCTAGAATACGCAAGGATTGTCTCATTTCTTCGAAGCGAAGCAAGTACCGCTCATAGCAGTCACCGTTAACTCCTACAGGGACATCAAAATCGAAGCGGCTGTACAAGCTATAAGGCTGATCTTTACGGATATCCCAATTGACCCCGGTACAGCGTAGATTAGCACCACTTAGACCGTAAGCAATTGCCGTTTCCGCGTCGTACTTCCCGATCCCTTTAATCCGTGCCAGAAATATTTCATTTCCGCCCACCAAATCGTTATACTCATCTAATTTGCCACGCATATACGGTATGAATTTGCGAACTTTCTCAATCCAGCCTTCGGGTGCATCCCATTTCACTCCGCCTACCCGCATATAATTGTAAGTTAAGCGTGCGCCACACAGCTCATTGAATAGATCAATGATAATTTCCCTGTCACGAAAGGCAAACAGAAACGGGCTCATTGCACCGATATCTAATAAATATGTGCCCCACCATACCAAATGACTAGCGACTCGTTGCAGTTCCATGACAATTAAACGCAGAAAGTCAGCACGTTCTGGTATTTCCAAGCCCATCAGCTTCTCAACAGCATGGACGAGCACATAATTATTCGTCATAGCAGACACATAATCCATCCGGTCTGTGTAAGGAATAATTTGAGTATAACTAAGATTTTCCGCTAACTTTTCCGTGCCTCTGTGCAAATAGCCCATGACTGGATCCGCATGTGTAATGATTTCTCCATCCAGCTTGACTACAATCCGAAATACTCCATGAGTACTAGGATGCTGAGGCCCTACGTTCAATAACAGTTCTTCAGTTCTTATCAAGAGACTCTACACCTCCGGGTCAAGCGGTTCATAGTCTTTGCGCAAAGGATGGCCGACCCAATCGTCAGACATCATTATTCTTCTCATGTCCGGATGTCCCGGGAAATCAATGCCCAGTAAATCGTAAATCTCCCGCTCATTCCAATTGGCTGTAGGCCAAACCGTTGTCACTGATGGAACGCTTGGAGCCTCACGATCGGTTTTAACTTTGATGCAATATTCATGCTTGGTTTCTAAGGATAGTAAATGGTAGACGACTTCCATATAGGTTTCATAATCCACACCTGATACATTTCGCAAGTAATTTAACTTTAGTTCACTATGGCTATGAAGAAGCTCGGCTGTTTCAAACCAATTGGCATTCTTCAGCACAACACAAGGAAGATGAGCATCCTTCTCATTGATAAAAGCTTCCTGAACCGTGTCGTCGCCCATAGCTTCTTTAATAAGCTTCACAAAATAATCAAGCCTCGGCTGAAGAGGTGAAGGTTCCTTCGGAGCCGCATTCTCTTCGTCTTCAGGCTTTTTCGCTCTTGCACTCGCCCGGGCCGCACGCGCTTCCGCAGCTGCTTTCGCCTTGGCTTCCTTCTCTTCATCTGTAGGCGCTGCTTTATCGGCAGCAGGCGCCGCAGGCTTTTCCGTTTCAGCGGCAGCAGATTTCGTTTCTGCTGGCTGCGCAGCTGACGGTTCTGCTACAGCAGCGGATTCAGCAGCTGAAGGCTTGTAATCTGCTTCAGTCGCCTTACTGGCCTCAGGTGCTGCAGCATTGGACACTTTCGCTTCCGCTGATGCAGACTCAGTTACATCCTCAGTCGGCTGCTGAGGATCATCCTTCTTTTGCTCATCGCTCATCGACTCGTCACCTGCTTACCTGTTTTCGCCTCGTAACGAATTTTTTCCTGAAGCTTATTAATCCCATAGATCAGCGCGGCCGGATTAGGCGGGCAGCCTGGAATATAGACATCGACCGGCACAACTTGATCGACTCCCTTAACTACTGCATAAGATTTTACATAAGGGCCACCCGCAGTAGCACAGGATCCCATAGCTATGACCCATTTGGGCTCAGGCATCTGATCATACAGACGTCGCAGCAGTGGTGCCATCTTCTTCGTTACGGTACCAGCAACAATCATAACGTCTGATTGCCGCGGCGAAGTCCGGAATATGACCCCAAACCTGTCCAAATCATAATGGGAGCCTCCGGTTCCCATCATCTCTATAGCACAGCAAGCCAATCCAAACGTTAACGGCCACAGGGAGTTGCTTCTTGCCCATGCTTTAACCTGCTCCAACGTGGTCATAAATACATTTCGCTCGAGTTCTCTTCTTTCTTCAGGGGAGATCGACTCTAGATTGAAGTCCATTGCAGCACCTTCTTTTTCCAAGCATAGATTAGTCCAACCACTAATAGTCCTACAAAAATACACATTTCAACAAGCGCAAACAAGCCGAGTTGCTTATATGCAACGGCCCACGGATACAAAAACACAGTTTCAACATCAAATATTACAAACATCAACGCAAATAAATAATAACGGATATTGAACCGTACATGGCTCTCGCCAACGGGTTCATTTCCGCTTTCATAGGTGGTGTATTTCTCTTCCACAGGCTTATGAGGTCGCAATAAACGGCCAAATGTAAGCGCTACGATGGGAAGCAATACGCCCAAGATGAGAAAAATGGATACGACCACGTAATTGTTCATGTACATCGTGAACGAATCTCCTCCCATAATATTGAAGAATATGTTCTGAACTTGAGATGTGATGATGGGTTTGGGTAAGGAGCAGGCCATATCGGTAACCTTGTAAGCGTGCCCAAGTTACATTTTCTGATATTTCCTATAGCTGTTAAACCTTATCGATCACATAACTTAAGTTATTTATACCTCCACAATTATATCAAAAGGCCGTTGGAGTGTCTAATATTTCCTTTAATAACAAATGCCTCAAACGCTACGTCCTTACTCGTAATAGTATAACCTCGTTTTTAAACACAAAAAAGACGAAGGAACTTGGGGTTCCCTCGCCTTTTTTGCATTCCAAAGCTTATTTTCTCGCAGAAACGTCAATCCGATTAACAGCTTTTAGTAAAGCTAGTTCGGCGCGTTTGAGATCTGTTTCGCTCTGTTTCGATGCAATCCGCTTTTCAGCACGAGATTTCGCTTCTTTGGCGCGATCAACATCTATTTGTTCCGGTAGCTCGGCGCTTTCCGCCAGAATAACCACTTTATCCTTGCGGACCTCCATAAAACCACCGTTCACCGCGATATAATGTGACTGACCGTTCTGTTTCACGATAACCGGTGCGATTTTTAATGGAGTAACTAAAGGAATGTGGTTCGGCAGAATACCAAGCTCTCCTTCTGATCCCTTAACACTAATCATGTCCACCTGTTCGGCGTACACTTTACGTTCAGGGGTAACAATCTCCAGTAGGAAAGTACTCACTTGGACTCCTCCTAAGAGCTTTCCGTAAGGAAAGCTTAACTTCGTAAGCATTTGCTGAGCTTCCCGTTAAGAAAGCCTGCATTGTAGGCATAACTTCGCCGGACATTCGCACAGAACGGCCGGCGACCTGATTCTATATTACATTGTTTTTGCTTTCTCAATTGCTTGTTCAATTGCACCCACGTTATGGAATGCTGGTTCTGGAAGGTTGTCATGCTTACCTTCAAGAATTTCCTTGAAGCTACGAACGGTTTCTTTGATTGGAACGAATAGACCTGGAATACCGTTAAACGCCTCTGCCACGTGAAGCGGTTGGGCAAAGAACAATTGAATACGTCTAGCGCGGTAAACCGTTTGTTTGTCTTCCTCAGACAACTCGTCCATACCAAGGATCGCGATAATATCAAGCAACTCTTTATAGCGCTGCAAAGTTTTCTTAACGCCTTGTGCTACTGCATAGTGCTCTTCGCCAACAACTTCTGGAGTCAGAATCCGGGAAGAGGAAGCAAGTGGATCAACCGCTGGGAAAATACCCATAGCTGCGATACCACGCTCCAAGTTCGTCGTTGCATCCAAGTGGGCAAACGCCGTTGCAGGAGCCGGATCCGTATAGTCATCCGCAGGAACGTAGATCGCTTGAATCGACGTTACAGAACCTTTTTTCGTTGATGTGATACGCTCTTGCAATTGACCCATTTCAGTTGCCAACGTCGGCTGGTAACCTACCGCGGATGGCATACGGCCAAGAAGTGCCGATACCTCAGAACCCGCTTGTGTAAAGCGGAAGATGTTATCGATAAACAGAAGCACGTCACGGCCTTCTTCATCACGGAAATATTCCGCCATAGTCAGACCCGACAAAGCTACGCGAAGACGAGCGCCCGGAGGTTCGTTCATTTGTCCGAAAACCATCGCTGTTTTCTCAATAACGCCGGATTCTTTCATCTCATGATACAAGTCATTACCTTCACGCGTTCTCTCACCAACACCGGCAAATACGGAAATACCACCGTGCTCGGAAGCGATATTGTGAATCAATTCTTGCATCGTTACGGTTTTACCTACACCGGCACCACCGAACAAACCAATTTTACCGCCTTTAACATAAGGAGCCATCAAGTCGATAACCTTGATACCCGTTTCCAAAATTTCCGCTTGCGTCGACAAGTTCTCGAACGCAGGTGCACTTTTGTGAATTGGGCTCGTCAACGTGCGATCCACTTCGGTATTACCGTCAATTGGATTACCCAATACGTTAAATACACGTCCAAGTGTAGCTGCACCTACAGGAACTGAAATAGCTGCTCCTGTATCAACGGCTTCCGTACCACGAACTAAACCGTCAGTTGTCGACATAGCTACACAACGAACTAGATTGTCGCCCAAATGCACAGCTGCTTCAACCGTTAATTGAATGTCTTGTTCGCCAGCTTTTTCGGCTTTTCTTTCAATTTTAATCGCATTTAAAATCTCAGGTAGCTGTCCACGTTCGAACTCAATGTCGACAACCGGACCTGTTATATTAACAACGCGTCCTTTGTTCACTGTTTTCTCCTCCTTCGAGTTTTGCTTTAGCAAAACTACCTTCGTAAGCAGGCTATACTCAAATATTGAATATATCAGCCTCGTAAGCGATTATCAGTTCTTAGCTTTGTGCGTTCGCGCCAGCAACAATCTCCGAAATTTCCTGTGTGATGGAAGCCTGACGAGCTCGGTTATAAACCAGAGTCAATGAGCTTATCATCTTCGTCGCATTTTTCGTAGCATTGTTCATAGCAGTCATTCTCGCACCGAACTCACTAGCTTTGCCTTCCAATACCGCGCTATAGATCAATGTTTCTGCATATTTAGGCAGCAGCACCTCAAGTACTCCTTCTGCTGAAGGCTCATACTCGTAATTAGATACCGCTGTTCCACCCATATCTGCCATTGGCAAAAGCTGCTTTAACGTCGGTTCTTGGGTGATCGCATTAACAAATCTGTTATAAACCAGATACAGCTTGTCATAAGATCCATCCTCGAACCTTTTCACTGCAGAAACAGCTATTGCTTTAATATCCGCGAAACTTGGAGAGTCCGGAATCCCAGTTACATCTTCAACAATTGCAATATTACGATTGCGGAAGTAGTCTCTGCCTTTACGCCCGATTACAAAAATCGCATATTCACTAGGTGATTTGTGATTTTCTTTGATCTCCTGCATTACTCTGCGCAATACGTTGGCATTGTAGCCACCAGCTAAACCACGATCTGAAGTTACGACTAGATATCCCGTCTTCTTAACTTCACGAGTTTGCAGCATCGGATGCTTAACACCCTTAGTTCCTGCTGCAATGCTGCCTACCACTTCCTTCAGCTTATCAGCGTAAGGACGTGCAGCCTCAGCGGATGCTTGGGCTCTTCTTAACCTCGATGCAGCCACCATTTCCATTGCTTTGGTGATTTGCTTCGTGTTCTGTACAGACTTAATTTGGCGCTTAATTTCGCGCATCCCTTTTGCCATGCTTGCTCACCTCTCTCTCGAAGCTTTTCTGCTTAGAAAAGCCTTCACTCGAAAAGCCTGATAAATAAATTAATTCTTATATTCCACTATTTGAACCTCGAGCTCCTAAAGAAAGAAGCTCGAGGTCTTTAATTAGAACTATTAGCTTATTCTGCTGATGTTGCGAAGCTCTTTTGGAATTGTGCAATCGCGTCTTTCAATGCTTTCTCATTATCCGCAGTCAAATCTTTCGTGTCGCGGATGCTTTGGAAAATTTCAGGACGGTTGGAATCCAAGAAAGCCAAGAATTCAGCTTCGAAACGACGAATGTCCTGTACAGGAGTTTCGTCCAGATGTCCTCTTACAACCGTATAGATGGAAACAACTTGTCTCTCAACGGATAGCGGTTGGTGAACACCTTGTTTCAAAATTTCCAATGTACGCAAACCACGGTTCAAACGAGTTTGCGTAGCTTTATCCAAATCAGAACCGAACGCTGCGAAAGCGGCCAACTCGCGGTATTGAGCGAGGTCAGTCTTGAGCGTACCGGCAACTTTTTTCATAGCTTTAATTTGAGCGGAGCTACCAACCCGGGATACAGAGATACCGACGTTAACAGCCGGACGCTGACCGGAATAGAATAGGTCGGACTCCAAGAAGATTTGACCATCCGTAATCGAGATTACGTTCGTCGGAATATAAGCGGATACGTCCCCAGCTTGTGTTTCGATGAAAGGAAGGGCTGTGATTGAACCGCCACCTAGCTCATCGCTCAACTTAGCTGAACGCTCCAGCAAACGGGAATGCAAGTAGAAAACATCCCCTGGATATGCTTCCCGACCCGGAGGGCGACGAAGCAACAAGGACAACTCACGGTATGCAGCTGCTTGTTTGGACAAGTCATCGTAGATGATTAGAACGTGCTCGCCTTTGTACATGAAGTATTCACCCATTGCGCAACCTGCATAAGGAGCAAGCCATAGCATTGGAGCAGGCTCGGAAGCACTCGCCGTTACGACGATAGTGTAATCCATTGCTCCTGCACGACGCAAGGTTTCAACTACGTTAACTACAGTGGATTGCTTTTGACCGATAGCAACGTAAATACATTTTACGCCATTACCTTTTTGGTTGATGATGGTGTCGATAGCAATCGCTGTTTTACCCGTTTGACGGTCACCGATGATCAACTCACGTTGTCCACGACCAACTGGAATCATAGCGTCAATCGCTTTGATACCTGTTTGCATAGGTTCAAAAACGGATTTACGAGCCATAACGCCCGGTGCCGGTGATTCAACAGGACGTGAATTCGTCGTGTTAAGCGGACCGTTGCCGTCAACCGGTTGACCAAGCGCGTTAACAACGCGACCGATCAATTCCTCACCTACAGGAACCTCCATGATGCGGCCAGTACGTTTTACTTGGTCGCCTTCACGAATATCCGTGAAAGGTCCCAAAATAACGATACCTACGTTACTTTCTTCCAAGTTAAAGGCGTATCCCAATACGCCGTTCGGAAACTCAAGTAGTTCCCCTGCCATAACATTCTCAAGGCCATGTGCACGGGCAACCCCGTCACCGACTGTAATGACCGTACCAACGTCCACTACTTGAATGTCCGATTTATATTGTTCAATCTGCTGTTTAATCAGCGTGCTGATTTCTTCCGGTCTAATACTCAACTTTCCTCACCCCTATCTACAGTGCTTGAGTTTGATTCAACGTTTTTTCTAACCGCTCAAGCTTGCCGGACAAGCTACCATCGTACAGACGGTCGCCGATGCGGACTTTAATTCCGCCGAGCAAGCTTTTATCGAGAACCGATACAACACGGATTTGTTTACCTGTTAGATTGCTGAACGTTGCGGAAATATGACTCAGATCCGCTTCGGACAATTCTACCGGTGTGTAAACAGTTGCTTGTGCTTGACCAAGAGCTTCACTAGCAATCGTAACATAGTAATTCACGAGCGCTTCCAGTAAATCTTCTCTGCCCTTATCAACAAGAAGCAGCAAGGTGTTGAAGGTAATTTCCGAAAGCTGACTTTCGAAAACATTTTTCAACAACGTTGTTTTGGATTCCGCACCAAGACCCGGATGTTTGATTAGTTTCTCAAAGTCCGTATTATCCTGCATTACAGTAACCACGGTTTTCAGTTCTTCTTCGACCGCAGCGATTTTATTTTGTTCCTTAGCGAGCTCGAACAGAGCTCTCGCATATCTTTTGGCTACAACGGTATCCTGGCTCATTGCTTGCCTCCTACCTCTTTCAGGTAATGCTCAACCAACTGTTCCTGGGACTTCTCATCAATTTGCTTCTCAATAATTTTGGAAGCAATCAGCACGGACATCGCGCTGACTTGACTGCGAAGGGCGGCAACCGCCTTGTTTTTCTCATTTTCGATATCACGAATCGCTTCTTCTTTCACGCGAGTCGCTTCTACGCGAGCTGCGGCAATAATGTCATCAGCTTGTTTGGAGCTTGTTTGTTTAGCTTGTTCAATAATATCATGTGCTTCTTTGCGAGTTTCCTGAAGAGCTTGTTTTTGCTCCTCTAACAGTTGCTCGGATTGTTTACGGTTATTTTCAGCTGTTTGAATTTGATCCTTAACTAGCTGTCTGCGTTTTTCCATCATTCCAAACAAAGGACCGAACGCAAATTTTTGCAGCAAAAGGTACAAAATCAAGAAGGCTATAATTTGAATAAAAAACGTTGTCCATTCAATATGCAAGTAACGTCACTCCCTTCTGATAACGTGGGCAAAACGAAGGCGTGGAGGCTACTGTGCCATCCCCGCCAAACGGATTATTCTTAAGCTTGGCCCATCAAGATGAACGCAAGAACCAAAGCTACAACCGGCATTGCCTCAACCAAACCTACACCGATAAACATTGTTGTTTGCAAAGTACCACGAAGTTCTGGCTGACGGGAAATACCTTCCAAAGCGCGACCTACGATTAAACCGTTACCAATACCTGCACCAAGTGCTCCCAAACCAAATACGATTGCTGCTGCTACTAATGCTAAAGCTCCCATTGAGAAAATCCTCCCTTAATTTCGTAAAGTTTTTTTGTTTTTTATAAAATGACTCGAGACTACCCGAGGTAAGTCTTACTTGTTAGTGACCCTCTTCGTGGATCAATGTTTGCGAGATATAAACCATCGTTAACATTGTAAATACGAATGCTTGAATCGCACCTACGAACACACTGAAGCCCTGCCATACAAACAGAGGCGCAATTCCAAACCAGCTTGCCCCTAATATGACAGAAATCATTATTTCACCTGCGTAAATGTTACCGTATAGACGAAAAGCAAGCGTCAGCGGCTTAGATACCACTTCAATTAAATGCAGTGGAAGCATAGCCCCTTTATACTCGAAGTAATGAGCAAAATAATGCTTGGTATTTCGAGTTATACCTAAGTAATGGCTGAGACCGATAACAATAACAGTAAGACCAGCCGTTACAGCAATATCCGCTGTTGGTGATTTCCACCAGGAAACGTGTTCTGAAGTAACAATTGAGAACGGAAGTCCTAGCATATTCCCAATAAAAATGTACATAATGAGCGTTAGCCCTAACGCGATAAACGGTTTTCCATGCTTTGAACCAATAGTACTGCCGACGATTCCTTCGACAAATTCCACTACCCATTCCATAAAGTTTTGCAGCTTTGATGGATTTGTAACAGATCCTTTACTGGCTCCAGATATGGCAAGTATTAATACGAAAATACTGGTCACTGCGATCATAAGAAGTGCTGACAGATCGAAGTGTAAACCTAATAATTCTATCCCCGGTACCTTATGTTCCATGTTTTCCCTTTTCACCCCTTTCCACGAATGGATTTACTTCTTGGATCTTTTAATAGAAAGAATACCCAATACGAGTGTTGCCAATTGAGCAAAAAAGTATCCAGCAATGGTTGTAGGTAAAGCAATGTGCTCCGGATACCGGACCGCTATAAGTCCAGCCAAGCCCGCTATTGCCGCCCTAGTTAAAAAACCTATGGATGACTTTCGAGGAACCTGTTGCTCAAGTGAAGCTTTGATAACTTTTTCAGAAAGCTTAAGAATTTTCCAAGCAAGATATCTTGCATTAATCATGCTGGCAATTGCACCTAGCATTAACCCAGCAGAATAGGGTCGAAAATCCTCGAAAATTGCCCAAGACACCAAACAAAAGGATAAGAAGAAAAGAAAGACATTTTGAACCTTTTTCAGATGGGCCGCAAAATCATCCATCATAGCCCTCCGTATTGCTTGATCATAAAATAAATACTAATAATAGCTGACACAAGCCCCAACAGAAAGCCTCCCAGCAGCCACAACTGCCCGCCTAGCGTATGACTTAACCATTCTCCGAGCCAATACCCGGCTAGCAAGCATACGACAAGATCGATACCGATAGCGCTCGTTAATGCAGCGGCTTTCCATGGATTATCATTGCGGTTTGGCTGTTTCATAGACACCCTCCTGATAATCCTCACTTATTGTAACGAAGCAACGCGATGTTTGTCAATTGTGGTTCTCTCCAAACAACTGTGTGTAAATTCTCAAAAAACGCTGTCACATCAACGTTTTTTTTACTTTCAAACCAAACAGTTCAACTGTACACTGTGACGTTTGTCATAGGATTGTCACGGTTGGAATGGTTCCGGTCTGGAAGCAACCATTCCGAAATGGAAAAGGATGGCTTGAACGATACGTTCAGACGCTTTTCCGTCCCCGTATGGGTTGGCTGATTGGCTCATTTTTTCATACATGGAGGCATCGGTTAGCAAAGCATGGGCGCGTTGATACACGTGGTCTTCGTCGGTACCCACAAGCTCAAGCGTTCCTGCATCAATACCTTCAGGCCGCTCCGTTGTTTCCCGCAGCACCAGCACAGGGACTCCGAACGAAGGCGCTTCTTCTTGCAATCCTCCAGAATCGGTCAAGATCATATGCGTATGCGGGTACAGATTGTGCAAATCAACAACGTCCAGAGGATCAATCAATTTAATACGTGGGTGTCCATCCAAATATTCATAAGCCGGACCTTTCACAGCTGGGCTTGGATGTACAGGATATACAATAGCAATGTCTTCAAACTCATCAGCCAAGCGCTTGACGGCACGGAAAATTTGACGGTGTGGTTCTCCCTGAGATTCTCGACGATGCGCCGTCATCAGAATCAGACGTTTGCCCTTCGCCCACTCGAGCACAGGGTGCGAGTAGTTATCTCGAACTGTATAAGAAAGCAAATCAACAGCCGTATTTCCCGTAATAAAGATGCCTTCCTCCGACTTATTCTCTCTGCGCAGGTTATCAGCCGATAATGAAGTTGGCGAGAAATGCAAATCGCTCATGACTCCAGTCAATTGACGGTTCATTTCTTCCGGGTAGGGGGACATCTTGTTCCATGTGCGCAGCCCCGCTTCCACATGTCCTATTTTTATTTGTAAAATAAAGGCAGCGTAGCTGGCGAGAAATGTCGTGGAGGTGTCTCCATGAACCAGAATCAAATCCGGCTTAGCTTCTTTCAATACGGGATCAAGGCCCTGTAAAACGCGAACCGAAACCTCGCTTAATGTTTGCCCATCTTTCATAACGTCCAGATCATAGTTGGGTTTAATCTTGAAAAATTCGAGCACCTGATCGAGCAGCTGCCTATGCTGTGCCGTCACGCAAACGATCGATTCGATCTGATCGGAGTGCTTCTCCAGCTCTTTAACAAGCGGAGCCATCTTGGTTGCTTCTGGCCGTGTGCCAAAAATCGTTAAAACCTTAATTTTGTTTGTATTCAAAGTGCCTCTTCCCCCTGTTTCATAATCACTTGAACAGTAACTTATACGGCACTTATACTATTTGGTTCCGAACAAGCGGTCTCCCGCATCACCCAAACCAGGTATAATGTAACCGTGGTCATCCAAATAATCGTCTATCGCTGCCACATAGATATCTACATCAGGGTGCTCTTTCTGTACGGATTGAATGCCTTCCGGCGCTGCAATCAGACACATCAGCTTCAACTGCGTACAGTTTCTTGCTTTTAATGCAGCGATTGCCGCATTAGCCGATCCGCCTGTGGCAAGCATCGGATCAATAACAATTAATTCTCGCTCCTGTACATCCGTAGGAAGCTTCGCATAATATTCTACAGGCTGCAAAGTTTCTGGATCGCGATACAGTCCAATATGTCCTACCTTAGCCGCTGGTACGAGTTTCAATATGCCGTCTACCATGCCAAGTCCAGCACGCAGAATGGGGATCAGCCCAAGCATTCTTCCAGAAATCACCTTACACTCCGCCGTTGCGACAGGAGTTTTAACTTGTACCTTCTGCAAGGGTATATCTCTTGTAATCTCATATGCCATTAGAGTTGCTACTTCATCAACAAGCTCACGAAAATCCTTGGTCGTTGTGGCTTCATCCCGTATGTAAGTAAGCTTGTGCTGAATAAGCGGATGGTCACACACATATACTTTTCCCATTATTCATTCCCCTTTACGCCAAATCTTATGTATTATACCACAATTGTCCGTGGTTATCCTAGCAAGTTTCAATTACGTATTAATCGAATAGTTCCAGTTGACGCGGCGCAAGCGCTTCAGGCTTCATCCCAAGAAGCTTCATAAGCTCCTTAGCATTCTCAGCTGCATCGCCACCCGAATTATTGTTAAAGATAACGGAAACTTCTTCGGTCTGCTCGCTAAGGCGATACAGGTTATCCCTCCATTCTGAAAGCTCCTGTTGGTTATATCGATACAAGTACCGCGTCTCTCTCCAATTGGGATTGCCATTCTGGTTCCATCCGGATACGTTCCTGCCATGCATACGTACTAGGGTCTGCTTGGGGCTTGTTGGTGTCAGCACCGCTGGCACTGACCCCATACCGGCTTGAGGCTCGTCACAAATACTGTGAATCCATTGCTCACGCGCCATAAATGCTAATGTCTTCTCTCTCGTATCTTCGGCGAACCAGCTTTGATTACGAAATTCTAGAGCAACAGGATAACTCCGCATACGTTCCCTTACACCTCGAAGTATATCCACATTGCCTCGTGAGCAATCAAACCAAGGCGGATATTGAAATAGCACCGCTTTCAACTTCCCGCTCTCCAGAACGGGACGAATCGACTCACAGAAAGCCTTGTACATCGAATCATCATCAGGGAACGGATTCTTCCCTCTCAGATGCCCCGTCATCCCTTGGTACGCCTTAACGATAAAGGAAAAATTCTGCGTTGTTTCATTCACCCAACGGCTGAAGGTCTTCTCCTGCAGCACCGCATAAAAGGAACTATCCACTTCAACTATGGAAAAATGCCTGCTATATATCTTCAATTTATCCTCTGGCTTGACGGAACCCTTCTCATATAGCCCATCATGATCTCCCCATCCTGCTAAACCGATATATATCATAGTCACACCCTCCTTAGCTGAGTATACCTTCTGTCGCTTACTTCATACATTTCGAAAAAAAGCCGACGCAAATGCGCCGGCCACTATTAATAGCTATTAGCTCTCCTTAGAGAACTCATGAAAAACAACCTTATTAATAACTCAAACCTGGATATAGAGGGAATTGAGCTGTTAGATCTTTAACCATGCCGCGAACTTTTTCATGTACAGCTTCATCGGATGGATTCTTCAGCGTCAAAGCAATAATTTTAGCAATAACTTTCATCGCTTCTTGATCCATGCCGCGGGAAGTTGCCGCAGGCGTACCAATACGAACACCGCTTGTAATCATCGGCTTAGCCGGATCAAAAGGAATCGCGTTTTTGTTCACAGTCACGCCTACTTCATCCAGCAAATGCTCTGCGTCTTTACCGCTGATGTTCAGGTTGCGAAGGTCAATCAGCATCAAATGGTTGTCAGTACCGCCGGAAACCAGATCAATACCTTCAGCTGTTAGAGCCTCGGATAAAGTCTTAGCGTTATTTACAACATTTTGCGCGTAAGTTTTAAATTCCGGTTGCAGCGCTTCTCCGAAGGCAACAGCCTTGGCAGCAATAACGTGCATCAAAGGACCGCCTTGTGTACCAGGGAATACAGCTTTATCAATTGCAGCAGCCCATGGTTTGCGGCACAGGATCATACCGCCGCGAGGACCGCGAAGCGTTTTGTGTGTAGTTGTTGTAACAAAATGTGCGTGTGGAACTGGACTCGGATGCAGACCTGCTGCAACAAGTCCTGCAATGTGGGCCATATCTACAAACAACAATGCGCCTACGTCATTGGCAATGGAAGCCAATGCTTCAAAATCGATAGTACGCGGATAAGCGCTAGCGCCTGCTACGATCATACGAGGCTTGTGCTTAAAAGCCAATTTACGGACTTCATTATAGTCGATATGAGCGTCGCTTTCTCTAACGCCGTATGCAACAAAGTTATACAAAATACCGGATGCATTCACTGGACTTCCGTGAGTCAAGTGACCGCCATGTGCCAGGTTCATACCCAGCACGGTGTCGCCAGGCTGCAGCGCTGCAAGATATACCGCCATGTTTGCTTGTGCGCCGGAATGCGGCTGTACGTTCGCGTGCTCAGCACCGAACAATTCTTTAGCACGGTCACGTGCAATATCCTCAACGATATCAACATGCTCACAACCACCATAGTAACGTTTGCCTGGGTAGCCTTCTGCATATTTATTAGTTAAAACCGTACCCATTGCTTGCAGTACAGCTTCACTCACAAAATTTTCAGAAGCGATTAATTCGATTTTGTCGCGTTGACGGCCAATCTCCAAATTCATAGCCTCAACAATTTTAGGATCTTGTTTACGTAATTGTTCCACAATAAATTCCTCCTTAGGATGTGCTTGATTGTATTATTTGAATTTGTATAAGAAACATATTAGGATAATAAATTCGCAAATCTATCATTCAACTGCATGTATCGATGTCTGAAGCGCGATCCGTATGGATCTTAGAATCCTCTGCCACTGAAGCATATACAGCTCGCGCGCCGCCAATCAGCTTCGGCCTGGTATAAGCCATCTGTACAGTTGCATGGCCTATCATACGGATGGAAGGACGGAGCGGAACCGCTACAGGCTTCAAATGCATACCGATCAGTGTGCCGCCGATATCGATACCGGCATGCGCCTGTATCGATTCTACCACGCAAGCCTGCTGAAGGTTTTTATAGGCATAGGATGCCATTGAACCGCCAGCTCGCGGCACCGGAACAACAGCTACCTGTTCCAGCCGATACTCCCGCATAGCTTCCCGCTCTATAACCAATGCCCGATTCAGATGCTCACAGCATTGATAGACGGGATAGAACCCAATCTCGGCCCGCACAGCTTCGACTGCAGCGAACAAATGCGCAGCTACCTCTTCCGTACCGAAGGTGCCAATGTGATGCCCTAGCACTTCACTGGTGCTTGTCCCAATAACAACAAGCTGGCCTGCTTCGAGCTTTCCCGCTTGGGCCAATTCGCGAAGTACTTGCTCTGCCAAAGGTCGGATCTGACCCAAATCCAATTCGCTTTCCTGATCAGCAGTGCTGCCTGAATGATCTGTTTGGCTCATTGCTTCCACCTCTTTCATCGGGCTGCCGATTACGGATGAATCGCGAATTTATCTTCTAACGCTTTTACCTTGTTAATTCGGTTAAGGTGACGCTCCCCATTAGAGAACTCTGTTTCTAACCATATTTTCACGATTTCCTGAGCAACCCCGGGTCCAACTACGCGTTCCCCCATCGCCAACACATTCGTATCGTTATGCTCTCTGGTAGCTTTTGCGGAAAATAAATCATGAACCAACGCACAGCGGATACCAGGCACTTTATTAGCAGCGATCGTCATCCCAATGCCCGTGCCGCAAATAAGAAATCCCTTGTCTGCTGCACCGGATACAACCTGATCGCACACCGCAATTGCATAGTCCGGATAATCAACGGAATCTGTACAATTACAGCCAAGATCCGATACTTGATGACCCAATGACTCAATAAATCCAATCAACTCATCTTTTAAACGAACTCCTGCGTGATCTGCTCCAATTGCAATTTTCAAAGCGATTCGCCTCCTGATTGTTGTTGATTTCATTATAACCGAAAGCTGTCGAAAAAACGAAAAAAGAGCATACTGCGTGCTATTTACAGCACAACAATGCTCTTTGCCCAGGCGACCGGCCGTATGTCCCGATGCTCCACTGTGGTTAATCCCACTCGTCGCCAGTTACATCGGGTCCCTCTATATAAGCTATATCATAGCGGAAATAACCTTCCCTGTAAAGCCCAAAAATAGCCATGAAACCATCCATAGAATAGGTCAAAAATCATCAAATCATTTGGGCATACAGAGCCTATTCACCCTTCACACAGCATAGAATCATGCTTAAATCTGACCACTCACCACATCAGCAGCGCCTTAATCTTACTTAGCCTAACCTATTTTACGAATCAACTTAATCAAACAGCTTTCAATCTCTTCGGCGCACTGGCGATACAGAATCACAGAGCCCCCAAAAGGATCCGCAATATCATAATCGGGAAGCCCTCGCTCCAGCAGCTGTATCCTTGCACGCTCTTCCCCTGTCACCGGCTGGGACAATGCGCGCTTAACCTCAAGCTCAGCAACCAGACGCTCCAGCTCGGCAAGCTGATCTGCTGCTTCCGAGTCATCGACGAATTCTTTTAACGTGTAAATTTTATCGATGTACTCAGGAAAACGCTGAATAGCATGATGTTTATGCCCCGATGTCATTGTAAGCACCAAATCTGCCCAATTGAGCAGCTCTCCCTTTAAAGAGGAAGAAGTTAATGCTTCCTTAAATCCTTTTTCCTTCAAAATGGCTGCCGCATTCCCGGATACGGGTGAGCCGTCATATGCCGCTACTCCCGCCGAACGGACTTCTATATGCTGCAAACCGTGTTCTTCTAACATTCGGCGCAGTATTCCTTCCGCCATCGGACTACGGCAGGTGTTGCCGGTACAAACGAACAAAATTCGATTCATCGGAAATCCCTGCCTTCTTCATCAAGATGGGCTGCTATGAGCCTCACCCTTATTGTACCTCAAAAGAATGGTTTTATGGAATCCGCTATGACTATTATAGGTGATTTCCTTAATGTGGATGTTAAAAATTCAGCTTTTTAATGCAAGAGTCGATACGAAACAGCTTTCTGAGCTACTTCTCGATCAAAAGATGACCTTTTAAACAACCCTCTTATAGCAGAAAGTTGATTCCAAATGCCAGCAGAATGACGCCACCCATAGCTTCTCCATATTCACCAATCCAGCGACCTAATCTGCGGCCCAGCATCAATCCGATTATCGACATTAACCCTCCAACCGCCCCAAACAATACTACGGTCAAAAACCTATCCCCCGCAAACATACCTAACGATACTCCGACGGAAAATGAGTCGATGCTAACGCTGAGTGCAAATAAAACCATTCCCCACGTCGTATTGTGATCTATGGAACGCGCAGCTTCGCCTTTTAAGGAGCTGTACACCATATGCACCCCAAGAAGTACAAGCAGGATACCGCCAGCTTTCGTAGCTACTCCTCCTAGGAGCGAACCTACATAGCCCCCTGTAAACATACCCACCAAGGGCATGAGCATATGAAATAATGCGATCAGGAGGCTCAACTGGATAATATGCAGCTTGCGGATTCCCCTCATCCCGATCCCAATCCCGAGCGATAGCGCGTCCAACCCCAAGGCGACAGCCATTATCAATAAAGTAATCAGCTGGCCTATCATCAGCGGTGATGCCCACTCCATCTTCCCCTCTACCCCCCGTCCCATTCCTAACCAACATATGCGGACAAGGAGGTAAACATACCTGAGATGGGAATGAGGGACAGTGACATCCTATAGAACTAGCTAATCAGGGATGAGAATATATATCTTAAGCTCTCACCTTAAGATGTGGGCTTATACACGAATGACACGGTCACCGGCTGCTTTGCGAAGCCGGTTCATAATGGCGACCCCGAGGCCTACTTCGGGGCATGCCTCAGCCACGATGAAGCCAACATCAGCTTCATCGAAACCGCGCAGCGCGGCGTACAGCTCGTGCGCTACGCTTTCCAGGTCGCCAAGGCTACCGCAGGCGACGACGTGGTCCGCGCGCAGCGCATCGGCGTGCTCGCGATACGTGAGCACGCCTGTGCGTTCGCCACGCGCGCGGGCTTCATCGAGCTCGCGCTGCAAGCGAGCGAGCACCCGTTCAGGGGCATCGCCCTGAACGAGGGTCATTACGCCGCGCGGCGCGTAATGCGTGTACTTCATGCCCGGCGCCCGCGGCGCCTGAGCTTGTTCATGGTGCGCAGAGGCTTCGCGCACCTCTGCTTCAGGCAGCACCCGGCGCAGCTGGGCTGCCGTGACGCCTCCGGGCCGCAGGATGTGGAGCACGCCTCCACCGCCGCTACCAGCGGCTGCAGGGGTGTACTCCACGACCGTCGACTCGAGCCCGACGCCTGTCGGGCCTCCGTCGACGATGCCGTCGATGCGGCCGGCCAGATCCTCCAACACATGCGCAGCAAGTGTTGGGCTGGGCCTGCCCGAGCGGTTAGCGCTCGGGGCAGCCACGGGGCAGCCAGCAGCGGCAAGAAGCTGCAGCGCCACGGGATGGTCGGGCATACGCAGCCCGACTGTGCTGAGCCCCGCGGTCACCAGCGGGGAGAGGGCCCCAGGCAAGACTGGCAACACGACAGTCAACGGGCCCGGCCAGAAGGCATCCAGCAAACGCGAAACGGCCTCATCGGGAGGAGCGGCCAGCTCTTCGATTTGAGACCGATTGGCTATATGTACAATTAGCGGATTATCTGATGGTCTACCTTTTGCTGAAAAAATTTTCATTACTGCATCCGTTTGCCGTGCATCCGCACCAAGTCCATATACGGTTTCAGTAGGAAAAGCGACAACGCCGCCTTCACGAAGCACTCTAGCTGCTTCCGCTAATTCCTCCGCCTGCGGCGAGACCGCAGAAACTTTCCAATTCGCTGTCATCTTCAATGCCCCATCCTTGTCTTGAATTAGACGGCTTATTGTTGCCTAATTTACTTTTATCTTAATAGATTATTAGAGGTTGTTCAAAAAGTCCTCATTGATCACGTAGTACCTCAGGACGCTTACTCGACATCGGATCTTGCATTCACTAGTCGACTTTTTGAATTCTCCCTATCAGGCAAACAAAGAACCTAGTTTTTTCAACATGTCCCAAAGGAAGAAACGGATCTCCGGCTGCTCAGCTGACGCCTGTGTTCCATTAGCAGTTTGAACTTGACCGTCTTTCCCGCTTACTTTGGCAGTTCCCTCGGGTTTCTTCTTATCTGCAGCACCATCTGCTGCCTGTGCTTTATTTCCCTTATCCGTTTGCATTTTTTTATCCTGCGATGGACTATTTTCTTTATTAACAGAAGCATCGGGCTCTGCATTTGCAACATTCGTTTTCTTAACAATTACTTCTGAATTCACAAAGCACAACGGCGGGAACAACACGCACCACCAATTTTGCCCCTCAGCCGTTCCGATAGATACTCGAAGAGCCTCATAATCGCCTGCAGGGTATATTTGATTGCCGTACATTTTGGCAGGAAAAGGAACAACTCCTAGCTCCGCCTCGTACGTGTAGGAAAATCCATTCTGTCGCAGCGTCTCTCCTACCAATTCGTTTAACTCCGGCAAATGCTTACGGACTATCGTTCTCGCTTCCTCTATACCTTGAGGCTCTCCAACCCATTCATTCATCTGCCTAACGATAGCATCGCGCACCTCGCGCTTAATCCATTGATCGGCAGGCGAATCGGAATTAGCTAAAATACGCAAGCGAATCGATTCCTGTGGTATAGCTTCGCCGGAGCTTTCTTTATTTACAGTCGAAGCAAGCACTACGCCCTGCTCACGGTTCGCTTCCCAACAAGTAATTAATAGTATAAGTGCAAAAATAATATAAACATAACGTTTCCACGAAGTCCGTTTCACCATGGTTAAGCCGCCTCTCCCGCATCGCTGCTTCTCGATTTCATAGTCCTAGTATGGTCCTATGCGAGAGAGTTTAAACCTAGTAATCTATTAAATTTGATAGTTAATAGTATTCAACAGCAAAGCCCTGTACTTAATGAAAAAGCGATAGGCCATGTGAGTTCATCGCCGCAAATAACGGGAAAATCCCCAGCAAATTCAGCTCCTCACGGCCTATCCCCCTATAAACGCTACCGAAGATGGAGCTTTTCCAGTTAGTCTGCTTATGGAGGAAGTGATGGGCTAATTAGCTGGAGAAATTCCAGGCAAACTATTTGCTACTGATTTGGGGAACACTAGTTTTGGCTATGAAGCTAATAAGTTAATAGATTTACTTGCTGTAACGAACAGCAATAACATGACGCTCAATACCAGCCAAATCCGGTACGATCCGGACTTCATCCCATTCTGCGACATCGCTGAGCAGCTTCGCCACCGCTTGGGCTTGACCAAGACCAACCTCAAGCCCCACCAGCGCCGGCATCACCGCCAGCTCTTTGAGCTGCGCAGCCAACCGCCGGTACAGCACAAGCCCGTCCGCCCCGCCATACAGCGCGGTGCGAGGCTCATGCAGCCGTACCTCGGGCTGCAGCCCAGCTTCATCCGCCTCCGGAATGTACGGCGGATTGGATACCACTGCATCGAGTCTCAAGCCGCGCTCGATATAAGGCATGAGCAAGTCACCTTCTATGAAGGTGACCCGCTCACTAACCCCATGGCGCTCCGCGTTCGCTTCAGCTACCGCCAGCGCAGCTGGCGAGATGTCAGAGCTCACGATGCACCACCGCGGGCACTGCATGGCAAGGCTCACCGCGATTGCCCCGCTTCCTGCGCCGATGTCCGCAATCAGCGGCCCCACTCCTGCTTCCCGCTCCTGCTCTGGTTCGCCACAGTCTTGTCCGATTCCCGATTGATCCGTCGCTCGCCTCGCTTCGAGTCCTGCTTCACCGCTCTCATTCGCTCCCGACGTGACCTCTAAACTCTCTGCCCCCGCTCCACTCGCTCGGCTCTCTGCTTCCGCTCCCGGCCACAGCTGTTTCCCAAGCAGCACCACCTGCTCAACCAGCAGCTCCGTCTCCGGCCGAGGGATCAGAACCGCTGGATTCACTGTAAAAGGAAGACCATAAAACTCCTGCTCCCCGATAATATATTGGACCGGCTCCCCAGACGCTTTACGCTCCAGCAGCTCCTGCCACAGCTCCAATTGTTCTACGGGGAACATTTCCTGCCAGCGCAAAAGCAGCTCACTGCGCGTATAGCCAAGCACATGCTGAAGGAGCAAATCCGCGCAGTTAGCCGCTTCCTGCACTTGATGCCCCAGCAAAAAAGAAGAAGCCTCAACATAGGCTTCACGTATCGTCAACTGCTGTTCAGCGGTCATCGGTTTATTCTTGATCTCCTTTATCCATCAAATCCGATTGCGCAGCAATCGTAAGTGCGGAAACAATCTCTCCCATATCGCCGTTCAAAACTGCATCCAAACGGTGCAGCGTCAGCCCTATCCTGTGATCCGTTACTCGGCTTTGCGGGAAGTTGTACGTCCGAATTCGTTCGCTTCGGTCGCCCGTACCCACCTTGCTTTTCCGATCACCAGCATATTTGGACATTTCCTCCTGCTGGAACTTATCAAAAATCCGTGCCCGAAGCACCTGCAGCGCTTTGTCCTTATTAGAGTTTTGCGATTTGCCATCCTGACAGGTAGCAACAATCCCCGTAGGCACATGTGTTACACGAACTGCTGATTTAGTCGTGTTAACCGACTGCCCACCTGCTCCACTGGAACAGAATGTATCCACGCGAATATCGCTATCGTGAATTTCAATATCGAACTCTTCCATCTCCGGCATTACTGCAACCGTGGAGGTTGAAGTATGAATCCGGCCTCCCGATTCCGTTGTAGGAATTCGTTGTACCCGATGCGCGCCGCTTTCGTATTTCAGCTTACTGTACGCGCCTTTTCCGTTAACCATAAAAATAATCTCTTTAAAACCACCCAAATCATTCATGTTAACATCCATGATTTCGGTCCGCCAGCCTTGTACATCAGCATATTTGGTATACATCCGGTAAAGGTCAGAGGCGAACAAAGCAGCTTCATCTCCGCCTGCCGCGCCGCGAATTTCCACGATCACGTTCTTGTCATCATTCGGATCCTTCGGCAGCATTAAAACATTAATAAGAGCCTCAAGCTCTTCCTTACGCTGAGAAAGCTCATCGAGCTCCATTTTAACTAGCTCGCGCATTTCATCGTCCAACTTCTCATTTTGCATAGCCCGTGCCGCATCATGCTGCTCCACAACGCTCTTATATTCCGTGTAAGCTTCATAGGATTCCTGCAAATCCGATTGCTCCTTGGAATATTCCCGAAGCTTCTTCGTATCGCTTGTAACATCGGGATCGCAAAGAAGCTCGCTTAATTTATCATAGCGATCAGCCAGTGATTGTAATCTGTCTAACACAATAATTCACCCCTTGTACTGAAATTTGTTTAATCACATCTCGCCGAGAAAGGCCGAGGCACCACCTGCGGGAATCGTGCCGACCCTGCCGGAGCATCTCCGCCCTACACTTGTAACTGCTTGCTTATGATTAAATCGTCCGCTCACTTACCTGTACTTTTATTTTTATCCGATTGCAACGCTAAACGTTGAATCGGAAATGCATGACATCGCCATCTTTTACAACGTATTCTTTACCTTCCAAACGAACCTGACCCTTTTCCTTCGCCGCGTTCATGGACCCCGCATTAACCAAGTCATCGTAGGCAACCACTTCCGCGCGGATAAAGCCACGTTCAAAATCAGTATGAATAACTCCAGCAGCTTGAGGCGCTTTCGTACCCATGCGAATTGTCCATGCACGAACCTCCTGCACGCCTGCAGTAAAGTAGGTGTACAATCCAAGCAGCTTATATGCCGCTTTTATCAGACGATTCAAACCGGATTCCTGCAAGCCAAGCTCCTCGAGGAACATTGCTTTATCTTCGCCTTCCAGCTCAGCTATCTCCGACTCCACCTTCGCACTGATTGGCACTACTTCCGCACCCTCTAGAGCCGCGTACTCACGCACCTTCTGCACAAACGGATTATCATCGGCAGATGCCACTTCTTCTTCGCTTACATTGGCCGCATACAGCATCGGCTTCATGGTCAACAGATGCAGATCGCGGATCAGCAGCTTCTCATCTTCGCTCATTTCAACGCTGCGCGCTGGCTTGTCGTTATACAAAGCGTCTTTTATGCGCTCAAGGCACTCGACTTCCGCCGCATACTTCTTGTCGCCGCCCTTCATGTTTTTACGGGAACGGTCAATCCGCTTCTCAACAGACTCCACATCAGCCAAAATAAGCTCCAGGTTGATCGTCTCAATATCACTAAGTGGGTTAACCCCGCCGGATACATGCGTAATATTCTCATCTTGAAAACACCGAACAACATGCACGATAGCGTCTACTTCTCTAATATGGGCAAGAAACTTGTTACCAAGCCCTTCCCCCTTGCTCGCGCCCTTAACAATACCTGCAATATCAATGAACTCAAATGCAGTAGGTACTACACTTTTCGGAACTACAAGCTCAGTTAGCTTAACAAGTCGCTCGTCCGGAACCTCTACTACACCTACATTCGGATCTATCGTGCAAAAAGGGTAGTTCGCCGACTCGGCGCCCGCTTGCGTAATCGCATTAAATAAAGTGGATTTTCCCACGTTCGGCAAACCCACGATCCCTGCTTTTAAAGCCATGTATAGGACAACTCCTTAGTAATCATTATTAAACATTCCTAAATAGACATTATATCGCAAAAACAGGCCCGTTGTCACCTTAATGTCTATTTTTCACAACATTTACAAATCATTGTACCGTACATCCATCTGTCGCCCTTTTATAGGTTATGCAAAAAAACGTATATCGCACGCGGCTATCTATCCAAAGTACAGGAAAATTTGTTATATCTATGATAACCATTCTTCTGCTTCGTCAAGCACTCCTCTCTACTTGCAATCCATATCTTTGTCTTCCGCGCCACAGGAAAATAAAACAAACCACGACAAAAAAACCGTTCCTTCCCTGGCCAAGACGGTACGAGGGACGAGAAACGATCTTTTTGGGGATCAAACCAGCTCAATCCCTGCTTGTTTATTTTTGTTTCGCCAACTCGGCGGCAACGTCGACAATCATATCTTCTTGGCCACCGACCGCTTTACGGCGTCCGAGCTCAATTAGAATGTTGCGCGGATCGACGCCAAATCGTTTTCCAGCTCGCTCTGCGTGAAGCAGAAAGCTGGAATAAACGCCGGCAAAGCCCATTGCCAAGCTGCCTTTATTAACCTCCGGTACGCGGTGCATAATCGGGGCGACGATGTCTTCGGCGAGATCCATCATTTTAAACAAATCAATGCCAAGATCGACACCGCGCCGCTCGAGCACTGCGAGCAATGCCTCCGTTTGCGTATTGCCTGAACCTGCGCCAAGGCACCTGACGCTGCTGTCGATTCGGGTGGCTCCTTCTTGAATAGCAATAAGCGTATTCGCCACGGCTAGCGAAAGATTGTTATGAGCATGAAAGCCGATTTCGCAGGAGACGGCATTGCGCAGTGCGCGAACGCGCTCTTGGACTTGTTCAGGCAGCAAAGTGCCGGCCGAGTCGGTTACATAAACAGCCTGAGCGCCGTAGCTCTCCATCAGCTTCGCTTGCTCCACCAACACATCGACAGGCGCGGAATGCGCCATCATCAAAAAGCCAAGCGCCTCCATGCCAAGCTCACGGGCAACTTGAAGGTGCTGTGCCGATACGTCCGCTTCCGTGACGTGCGTCGCTACTCGCACCAGCTTGGCCCCTAGCGAATGTGCCTGCTTCAGCTCATGTACGGTGCCGATGCCAGGGATGAGCAGCACAGCGACTTTCGACTGCTTGCACTGCTCCACCGCGGCTTCTATCAGCTTCATCTCGTCGACGAGTGACCGACCGTACTGAAGTGTAGAGCCGCCTAATCCATCGCCGTGGCTGACCTCAATATAATGCATACCCGCATCGTCCAGTGCGCGGGTCACTTCGCGAACCTGCTCCACCGTAAATTGGTGGGCGACAGCATGGCTGCCGTCCCTGAGACATACTTCCGTTATACGTACCGGTACAGTACTAGTTGGAATCACTTCGCATTCACTCCTTCCCCGTTGGATGCCAATGAGAGCTTATGCCGCGCGAATTGCTCTCCGATCCGCACTGCGGCAGCGGTCATGATATCGAGATTGCCCGCATACGGCTCGAAATAATCGCCGGCTCCTTCAACCTCCAGGAGAATCGTTACCTTTTCTTCATCGAATAAAACATCCTGCTTCAGCCGGTAACCCGGCACATATTGCTTCACTTGATTTACCATGTTGTGTACAGCTTGGGTAATCGCGTCCTGATTCATATTCCGTACTTCGCAGTACACCGTATTTCTCATCATAATCGGCGGGTTTGCCGGATTTAATATAATCAGAGCCTTTCCGCAATCCGCGCCCCCTACTTCCTCCAAGCCGCGACGGGTCGTTGTCGTAAATTCGTCGATGTTCGCCCGGGTGCCGGGTCCGGCGCTTCTGCTGGAAATAGTGGCAACAATTTCTGCATAAGCCACATCTGCCACCTGATTAATCGCATACACGATCGGAATCGTCGCTTGGCCGCCGCATGTGATCATATTAACGTTCGGAGCGTCCAAATGATCCATAAAATTAACGGCAGGACTCAAAAATGGCCCGCGGGCGGCTGGGGTCAGGTCAATCGCCATTTTGCCTAATTCCTTTAAAACCTTTGCATGCCGCACATGCGCTTTGGCGGAAGTCGCATCAAATACAATATCGGCTATGCTCGGATTTTCGACTACAGCCTGAATTCCGTTAGCGAAGGTCGCATACCCTCTGGAAGCGGCTCTTTTCAAGCCGTCCGATTCTGGATCAATGCCAATAACGGCGGTCAGCTCCAGAAAGTCGCTGCGCTCCAGCTTGTACATTAAATCTGTACCTATATTTCCTGAGCCCAATATGGCTGCTTTAATCTTATTCATGTACACCCTCCTTTTTGCAGCAATCTTTAGAACGTAGGGCCGATCCGATTAATTCCGAAGTCGTATTGCTTCAATATTTCCGCTTTCGTCATTTTACCGGTCGCTACCTGCAGTACTTCGTCGTAAATGCGCTGTCCTACGTCCTGCACCGATTCCTTGCCTTCAATGATTGTTCCCGCGTTCATGTCCATGTTGTCAGACATATTTTCGAACATCCGGGTATTGGTCGCAATTTTGATAACCGGAGCGATCGGTGATCCTGTCGGCGTTCCGCGTCCGCTAGTAAACAACACAACCTGCGCCCCACCCGCAACCATGCCGGTGAGCTGCTCGATGTCTTGCCCAGGCGTGTCCATCCAGACTAAACCTTTCTTCGTCGGATTTTCCGCGTAATTGATCAGCTCCTGCAGAGGACGGGAGCCTGCTTTCGCCGCCGCTCCGAGCGATTTTTCCTCGAGCGAGCTTAACCCGCCTTTAATGTTGCCTGGAGTCGGATTGCCGGTGCGGATGTCGACCCCCATGAAAATAGCTTTCTGCTCCATCGCTTCAATAACCTCATAAACACGCTTGGCTACCTTGTCGTCTACCGCACGGTCCGCAAGCAAATGCTCCGCACCGATAATTTCCGACGTTTCCGCCAAAATCGCCGTACCGCCACCATCTACGATCATATCGCTGACAACGCCAACCGCGGGGTTCGCCGACAGACCGGAGCAGGCGTCCGAACCGCCGCATTCCGTAGCGACGATCAATTCGCTGATATCGCACTCTTCCCGGCGCTGCATCGATGCGTCCTGCACCATTCGTGCCGCTACTTGCGCACCTTTGGCAATCGTCATTAATGTACCGCCATGGTCCTGAATCGAAACAAGCTCAACCGGCTTTCCTGTCCGTTTGGCAATTTCATTTGCCACGCTCCGCCCTTGATGCGTTTCGCAGCCAAGACCAAGCACAACGACTCCATACACGTTCGGATTACATCCGATGCCGACATATGTGCGGAATGTTTGATCGTAGTCGACGCCAACCTGAGCGCAGCCATGCTGGTGAACAAATGATACCGTCCCCTGCACGAGCTCCGTGATGCGCATAGCGGATTGCGTAGCGCAAACGATCGTAGGTAAAATCAATACATGATTACGTACACCAACAGCCCCGTCTTTACGGCGATATCCCCAAAATTTCGTGTTAAGCTCCAACTTGATCACCTCTGCCTCTTTTTCCGTCTAAGTTATGAACGTGCACATGCTCACCCAGCTTGATGATGCGATTTGCCATACCGATCACTTCACCGTATTTGAGAATATCCTCCCTTTCGGCAATCGGCCTGACTGCAAACTTATGGCCAAATGGGATCGGCTCCAGCAAAGCAACGCTTAAGCTGACACCCTCAACCAGCAGCTTCACATCAATGCCTGCCGGAATATCTTCTAAAGCTGTAGCGACGTTATCCATCTTTTTCATCATGATGGCCCGGTACGCGTTGTCTGAAGTCGTCAATTTATTACCCTCCTGAACTAAATGCCCTGAATGGAATGAATTCTCCCCCGGGGCAGTTGTATGTTTAGCGGCTATTTATCTGGCCCAATACATTTCTCCCGAATCCTCGGTGATCAACACGTCTTTTAAAAAGTGAACTGCTTTGCTGAATCCTTCCTGCGTCGACATCAGACCATCCTCGTGCTCGATACTGATGGCACCGTCATAGCCTACCGTGCGTAACGCGCTGACGATTTCTTTCCACAATTCCGCCCCGTGGCCGTATCCGACTGTCCGGAACGCCCATGAACGGTTCGCGATATCTCGGTATGATTTGGTATCCAGCACGCCGTTCAGCTCGTTATTATGCTTGTAAATCGACGTATCTTTAGCGTGAAAATGATAAATGCGGCTACCCAGATGCAAGATCGATAGCACCGGATCCATGCCTTGCCAGAACAGATGACTCGGATCGAAATTCACTCCGACATTATCCCCTGCAGCCTCGCAAAGCCTGACCGCCGTCTCCGTATTGTAAACAACGAAACCCGGATGAGGCTCTACCGCGATTTTAATGCCATGCTCTCTGGCGAATTGCCCCATCTTCTCCCAATAAGGAATCACCTTCTGCTCCCACTGCCAGGTTAATGTTTCCAGAAAGTCGGTAGGCCAAGGACATGTAATCCAGACGGAACGCTGCGATGTTTCGGATTCACCGGGACAACCTGAAAAATTGACTACCGTGTCCACACCGAGCTCCTTAGCTAAGAGAATCGAGTTGATAAAGTCCTCATGATGCTCCTGCGCGATAGCCGAATTCGGATGCAGCGGATTGCCATGACAGCTTAATGCGCTGATCGTAAGCCGGTTCTGCTCGACCGCGCGTTTGATTTTATCGATCTCCTGCTGATTTCCAAGCACTTCCTTCGGCTTCAAATGATGGTTGCCTACATAGCCGCCCGTAGCGATCTCCACGGATTGGATGCCCTGACTGGCTACATGCGCCAGTGCGTCTTCCAACGAACGGGTACGGAATAATTTTAAAAATACGCCTAATTGCACAGCTCTCACTCTCCCCTATCACTATTTGCTTTACGATGCTAAAGCTCGCTCACCTTCACCCACCTGCGTTCGGCTACGGACAGCTCCACGGCTTCCAGCACTTGCTGGCATTTAACACCCTCCGAGAAATTCGGCTCCGGTTGACGGTCCTCGTGAATGGCCTGCATCAATTCCAGCATCTCATGCACAAACGTATGCTCGTAGCCGATCGTATGACCCGGAGGCCACCATGCATCCATGTAAGCATGAGCAGGATCGGTTGCCAGCACCCTACGAAAGCCTTGAACGTCGGCGGCATCGTCCGTAAAATAAACCTCCAGCTCGTTTAACCGTTCAAAATCGAATTTAATGCTGCCTTTGCTGCCGTTGATTTCGAAAGCGTTCATACAGCGGTGGCCTGCCGCAAATCGGCTCGCCTCGAAGCTGCCCAAAGCGCCATTCGCAAATCGCGCCAAAAACAATGTCGCATCGTCAACATCAACCGTCCCTCTAGGGGCGTTTGCGCTTCCTTTTGCACTTAAGCCGGTCATCGAGGCTGGCATCGGCCGATCCTTGATGAAGGTCTCGCTCATCCCCACCACTTCTGTCATATCGCCTACCAAATAGTGTGCCAAATCAATCAGATGAGCGCCCAAATCGCCGTGCGAACCGGACCCCGCAACATCCTTCTGCAATCTCCACACCAAAGGGAATTCCGGATCGATAATCCAATCCTGTAAAAACCATGCGCGGAAATGATAAATGGTACCCAGTCTGCCTTCACGAATGATTTTTTTGGCTAATTGAACGGCAGGGGCAAAGCGATAATTAAAGCCAACCATATGTTTAATTCCGGCTTCTTCCGCTGCTTTCAGCATTTCACGGGAATCGGCCAAGTTTAACGCCAATGGCTTTTCACAAAAAATATGCTTGCCAGCCTTGGCTGCGGCAATCGCAATTTCTTTATGCGCGTTACTCGGAGCATTAATATCGACAAGATCGATGTCATCGTCGCTGAGCAGCTCACGCCAATCCGTAACACAGCCTCCCCAGCCAAATTGCTTTGCAGCTTGCTCGACACCGTCCCGATCTCTACCGCAAATCAGCTTCATGACCGGCGCTGCGGGGACATTAGGAAAAAACATGTTTACCCGGCTGTAAGCATTGCTGTGCGCTTTACCCATAAATTTATATCCGACCATGCCGACGTTAACGTGTTTTTTATTTATTTCTACCATTGGGCACCGTTCACTTTATAAAAATCATCCAGCTTCACTTTTTGCTGCTGCTCTGTCGATTGAATCGCTGCACACGTAAGCGCAAAGCTTCTAATGTTATCTGTAATGGAAGTGAGTGGAGCTGTATTCGTGCGAATCGATTGAACAAAGTTATGAAGCGAAGACATTCTGTCGCCATACTCCGCTTCGTCCAGCTCCACGACAGCAGGCTCAGTACTCTCGCCTTCCTTCCAGATCAAGATTTGGTCATCGATCATTTCGATAGCGCCTTGATCGCCGCACACTCGGATGTTCCCGTTCCACGTTGTTTCTCTCCCCCGGTTGACCCAGCTGCCGAAATAATTAACGCGTACATCGTCTTCGAATTGAATCATCGCTCCAGCCGTCGGATTTCCGTTAAACCAGCTCCAATGCGGCTTGAAGCTTTGCGCGTACACTTCCATAGGCTCTTTGCCTAGTACGTATCTCATAATGTCAAAATGATGCAAGGACATGTCTTCCAGCAATATCTCATTCATCTCGTTACGCCATCCGCCTACGTTGATCGCCTTTCTGAAATCATATTCCATGTATCCCACACGGCCGACTGCTTCTTCCCGCAGCAATCTTCTTAGCGTTTGGATGCACGGTCTCCAACGATAGTTTTGGCTGATCATGACATGTTTGTCGTATTTCTTACTCTCCTCATACAGCTCGACAGCTTCATCGAACGTATGCGTCAAAGGCTTCTCCAGCACAACATGCAAGCCGACCTGCAGTGCCTCCATCGCGATTTTTTTATGTGTTTGGGGAGGTGTCACGATCAGCGCCATATCCGCTTTCACCGCTTGAACGGCACTTTCCAAACCGCTAAACAATCGGGAGTCCGGCAGGTTGGTAATCGACTTCGCTGTGGCGAGATTATCCGGTACGACATCAACGACAGCCACCAATTCCACTTGTTCGTATTCACACAGTACCTTCATCCACGATTGTCCGAACCTTCCGGCTCCAATTTGTATGACCCGAATTTTATCCATTATTATGCCTCCTGCGCGCTTTCAACTAAATTGCCAATTCAATCTATTTAAACTATTTAAAAAATCCGTGTGCATCAAACTGCATTTCCTTTAACTCGCCAACGACTTCGACATGGTCCAACGAATCGATTTCGGGAAGCAGCGCTTCCGATACATACAGATGCTCCAAATGCAGCGTATTGGATATGCGCATCACGCGAGCCTGCTCAGGATTGATCCCCCAACTGCATCGTAGTGCTGTACTCATCGCTTCCCGGTCGTTTTCCAAGATGATCGGAATCATCGCACGGTGAAGAAATGTGCTCGTGATGACATTTTCATTTGTTTTAACATAATCAATTTTTTCAAATAGCCTGCGGGTCGTTAAATCGGCAAGGCCGATACCGAGCGCGTTGCCTCCGCATTCGTCGCTCAAGTCTCCGGCAATGACGTATTTGATGATCGGGGACTCCGGTTCTTCAACTCCCGAGATACGCATTCTGCCTATGATGTTCGTATCCATGCCGGTTCCGCTGAAATTTTTGCCGATTTGGTCAACATGCAGCACATCCAGTCGATCGACAGGCAGCTTAGGCATTAACGATGCGGAAAACTTAAGAATTTCGCGTTCCCGCTCTTCGATCCGATCCGTAGGGATAGCCTCAATCTTCGCCGTATGCTCATAAGCGTTTTCGACGATTGCAAGTCCGCATAGGATGTTTGCCTTTTGCAGCACGACACGCGCTACCTCCGGCATAAAATCACGGATACCTTCCACGCCGTAATTGTGAATGGCAAGCGCCTGCTTATGTTTGCCAAGGCCAATCGCCGACATTTTCATAATCCCACTTTCGATGCCGATAGGAGATTTAAAGTCCGTATGGACCTTCACCCGTCCGATCAAAATAATGCCATCCCCTTCAGAAGCATGACGATCCACATAAACGGGAATGCCCCGCTCCGTTTCCCCGATCTGCACGACTTCCATTGACGAAAGAATCGGCGCGCCGCAGTAAGCTTCAGTGACTCCCAAACTTGAGAGCACCTTTACTTGACCTTCCGCCGTCGCCCCGCCGTGGCTGCCCATAGCGGGGATGATGAACGGATCGGCGCCAAGCGATTTTAACTTCGACACCGTTGCTTTAATGATCGTGGCAATATTGGCTATACCCCGGCTTCCAGCGGTTAAGGCGATTCTCATACCAGGAAACACCTTCGCCTCCAGACCGATAAGAGACAGCTGTTTCCAAACTTCATCTTCGATATCTTCAACCGTTGGTCCGGTAAAATGCTGTCTGACCTGAACCATCCGTGGCAGTTTCATGCTGAAGGCCCCTTTCGGATCAATATCCCGCTAATTTAACAGCCAATTTCATTGCATGCTCCATCGCGCCCGGGTTAGCCTGTCCTTGACCGGCTATATCAAAAGCGGTTCCGTGTGCTGGCGTCGTAATAACAACAGGCAGCCCTCCGCTGACGGTAACGCCTTTGTTAAAACCGAGCAGCTTCATCCCCGTCTGCGCTTGGTCATGGTACATACTAACCAAGCTATCAAAAGGCTGTTTATTTAACCGTAAAAAGATCGTGTCCGCCGGATAAGGCCCTTCCACATTAATGCCTTGCATCTGAGCTTCCTTAATCGCCGGTGTAATTTCTTCGATTTCTTCCATTCCAAGCAGACCGCTGTCGCCAGCATGCGGATTTAGAGCGGCTACGACAATGCGCGGATTTTCAAAGCCTACCTTCGTTAAAGTATCGTGAGCAAATCGGATGATGCGGCCGACACGTTCTTTTTTAACGAAGTCGCTGACCTGCTTCAGCGGTATGTGGGACGTTACTCGAGTAAACCACAGATCGTCCATTACATTAATTTCGCTAAAGCCTTCCTTGCAGTTTAGAAGCGATGCGAAGAAGTGCAGCTCATCCTGGAAATGATAGCCGCCGTTGTGTAATGCTCCCTTGTTGATCGGTGCAAAGACGAAGCCGTCCAAATGCTTATCTTGTGCCAGCTTGACGACGTACTCCAGCGTTTCACCGGTCGCTTTGCCTGATACGCTGGATAACTGACCTAGTGTATATTCATCCGGGGACAAATTTTTCAAATCGATAAAATAGACGTCGTCCACATTGTCGATTTGCTCCGTGCTTTCAATTTTGCGATAAGGGACGACTTCACCTGTTATAGATTGCCCTTGGCCAAAAACCCGTTCGTCGCCAATAATGACCCATGTTGCCAGCTTGCGAATGTCAGCCAATTGCAGCGCCTTGACGGCTAATTCCGAGCCGATGCCCGTTGCATCCCCTAAAGTTAAACCAAGAACCGGTTTTGTTTTCATCGTTTTCAAGCTCCTTTATACTAGTTTCAATTTATACCCGTACGATTTGCCCGGTTTCCGCCGATTTCAGTGCCGCAAGAATGACCTTGAGCGATTTCAACCCTTCTTCTCCGGAAATGGAAGGTTTAGTGTCCGACGATATATGCCCGACAAATTCGCGAACGATGCCGCTATCATTCTGCTTTTCGTTTGTAGCGACTTTCCCCATCTGGTGAAGCGTTCTTTCGCCGTTATTATGATCAACAATGACGTTGTAGGCGGTGTCTTCGATCAGCCGCAAAATGCCATTTTCACAATAGAATGTGGTGCTGTTGTCTTCCTTCGCCTTGTAAGTCCAGCTGGCTGCCAGCGTGCCGATCACGCCGCTCTCGGTTTTGAGCACGCACACCGCGTTGTCGTCAACGTCGGTGTTTTGCTTGTGCAGTGTGCCAACAAATCCGCCGACCTCAGTAATTTCCTCACCAAGTAAATACCGGAGCAGGTCTGCCTTGTGTACGCCGAGGTCGCCCATAGCGCCGATAAAGGCATACTCTTTTTTGAAAAACCAGCCTTCCGCGCCTTCGATGCTCCATGTCTCTGGACCACCGTGGCCGAACGCGGTGCGGAATGTAAGAATACGTCCGAGGGCGCCGCTTGCCAAAATTTCTTTTGCTTTTTTGTGAGGCAGCATAAGTCGCTGATTATGTCCGATCATGAGCCATTTGCCGGCTTTCTCCGCAGCTGCAATCATCGCTTCCCCTTCCTCAACCGATACCGCCATCGGCTTTTCGCACAATACGTGCTTACCCGCCTCCAATGCGGCAATGCTGATTGGAGCATGCAGCGCATTAGGCGTACACACACTCACGGCGTCCAAGCCCTCGTGCCGTAACAGCTCGTGGTAATCCGTATAGGCGACAGCTCCGTACAGGGTTGCCATTTCGTTTACTCTATCTTCATTCGGGTCGCAGACAGCCGTAATTTCCACATTCGGAAGCAGGGCATATTCCGGCAAATGTCTTTTTCTCGCAATCGAACCGCAGCCGATTACACCTATTTTCAAAGCAGTCATGTGGGTTGCCTCCATCTGTTTTTATCTATTCAGCCTTACTCCTTACCCTTTTACAGCCCCGGCCGTAATGCCTTGAATAATGTACCTTTGCATCATTAAGAAAAAAGCAATAACCGGAATGATCGCCATCGTCAAAGCCGCCAGCGCCAGATTCCATTGGTTCGCATATTCCCCGAAATAAACGTAGGTCGCGAGAGGAATGGTTCGGTTCGCTTTAGACGTCAGCATAATAAACGGCAGAAGGAAGTCATTCCAGATCCATAATGTATGCAATATAGCAATCGTCGTCGTAATCGGGGCGAGCAGCGGCAGTAAAATCCGGAAGTACACGCCGACCGTCCCGCAGCCGTCAATCGTAGCCGCTTCTTCCAATTCAACGGGAATTCCTTTCACGAAGCCATGATATAAAAACAAAGCGAGCGGTACACCGAACCCGAGATACATGATAATCATGCCGTGCAGTGAGTTAATCAGATGGAAGTCTTTTGCCACCTTTACAAGCGGGATCATCATCGTTTGAAATGGAATAACCAGAGACGATAAGATGATCATAAAAATGATGTTGCTCCATATCCCCGGATTGCGCACGAGCTGATAAGCGGCTGCCGAACTAATCAGTAATATGCCGACGACGCTGCCTACCGTAATAATGAGCGAGTTCATAAAGACACCCGGAAATTGAATTTGACTCCAAACTGTCGTGAAATTGCTGAACTGCCAGACGTCTGGCAGTGAAGATGTTGAAGCGAGCACCTCGTCATACCTCTTAAAGGCATTGATGAAGGTCAAATACAGCGGAACAAAAAATAGAATGCCAAACATAATCATCACTAGCTCAATAACGAACTTACCGGTATCGTAACGATCTTTCATTACATTTCCACCTCCTTGCGCTTCAGCAAGAACACTTGAATGACTGTAACCGTGGCCAATACGAGGAAAAACACAACGGACTTGGCCGATGCATACGTATATTCATTTTTCGTAAAAGCATCCAAATATATATGCAGCGCAAGCGATTCCGTCGATCCGAATGGTCCGCCGTGGGTCAGCACAAAGTTCAAATCGAATACTTTAAAGCCATGAGAGATGGCAAGGAACAAACAAACGGTAATCGCCGGCATAATCAGCGGAATAATAACGGCCCTCAGTCTGTGCCAACGGTTGGCGCCATCGATTTGCGCCGCTTCCAATAAATCACTTGGAATACCTTGAAGCGCCGCAAGATAAATAATCATCAAATACCCTGCATAGTGCCATACGTTCACCAGAACAAGCGCCCAGAACGCATAATCCGGCAAGCTAAGCCAGTTTTTCTCAAAAATCGAAATGCCCGTTATACTGGCGATTTGCGGAAAGCCCCGCGTAATAATAAACTGCCAAATAAAACCAATGATGAGCGATCCGATAACATGGGGTAAAAAGAAGACAGTTCTTAGCGCGTTTTTCGTCTTGAGCGCCATATTGAGCACAAATGCTAGGGCAAACCCAACCAAATTGACTAAAATCGTACTGACCACAACGTATTTAATCGTAAACACAAATGATTTTATATGATCCGCGTCATGCAGCAGACGCTTGTAGTTACTTAATCCAGCCCACTTGATATCACGGCTGATTCCGTTCCAATCCTGGAACGAGAAGATGATGGCCCTAAAAAAAGGCAACATGATAAACAGGGCGAAAAAAAGGACAGCCGGAGAAACGAAGGCGATATATATCCATATTTTTCTTGTTTTGCTTCGTGACATGTCGGTACTCCTTTCTTATCGTTACAGACAATCAGCCAATACACCGTTTCCGGAACAGTCGGGAAGCGACGCATTGGCTGATCCATTAAATGGCAATTATTTTTTTACAGCGTTATTCCACATTTTTTGTACTTCTTCGAGCGCTTGGTCTTTATTCAGCTGGCCGCCTACGTAAGCTTGCAGCGGTTTAGTGAATTGTGCATCCATTCCAGCCGGCCATAGCAAGTAGGACCATGGAATCGTCTGTTTTTTCTCCAAATAAACATTCATATCAGCAGCCAGTGGTCCTAGTTCGTTCGTTGCTTTCAAATCTGTGAAGCCCGGAATGAAATGCATTTGATCAACTAGATATTTCTGACCGTTTTTGTGCAGCCAAATGAGGAATTTCTTTGCTTCCTCTACTTGCTTGGAGTCTTTGTTGATGACATAGTAAGCCGGGATGCCTACCGGAAGCTTCGTATCGCTCGGATTGTCGGTAAGCGGAACCGCGAACAACCCAATGTTCAGATTCGGATTGACCTTTTTGATCAAATCGATTGTCCAAACCCCTTGCTGCATCATCGCCGTTTTACCAGATGAAAAGTCCGCAACCTGATTATCGTAGCTGACGCCTACCGATTCGACACCTTTACCATATTTGACCGTCATATCGAGCACTTCAAAAAAGTTTTTCATTAAAGGAACATCTTGTACCTTAGCCGTTCCGCTGCTAATTTTGGCGATCATTTCCGTTGAATCCGGCATATAGGCGAACGGCAAATTAAACAAGTTGCGGCCTAATATGAAATTTTCTTTATAGCCTTCCGCATAAGACGCAATTCCCGCTGCTTTTAGCTTCTCATTTGCCTGCCTCAGCTCGGTGATCGTCACAGGAATCTTGTCAATGCCTGCTTTCTTGAACAGGTCCTTATTGTAAACAAATCCGTATCCCTCCATCGCAGAAGGGAAGCCTAGTTTTTTCCCTTTCACTGTCATGCCCGGCAATGCCGATGGATCTACTTTGCTCATCCAAGGCTCGTTCGACATATCAAGCAGCCTGTCGCTCCAATCTTGAACGCCGCTGTGGCTTTTGGCGAAAAAGATATCCGGCTCGTCCCCGGAAGCAAATCTTGTTTTTAGCATCGTATCCAAATCACGTACAACTTGAGCATCAATCGTGACATTCGGATTTTCCTTGGTGTAATCGGCTGCCATCTGCTTGACTTGCTCGGTAACCTCTACTTTATTTTGAATCAGCTTTAACGTAACTTTCGGCGCATCTTTCCCACCTTGCGGCGCTGGTGCTGGCGCGTTTGATTTGGGCGCTTCCTGCCCCCCGGCACAACCTGCCAGGATGGAAACCGTCAATACCGCCACGCTCGCCATCGACATCCACTTTTTCATTTACGACTCCTCCTAAAGTGTTTGTAATTGTTGCTATACCTGTATTGTAGATAATTAAACCGCTTTCACATATGGAATATCTTCGCTTAAAAAGGGAATTATTTAATCTCATGATTAAAAACAAAAAAAACCGCCCTTAAGCGGATATACTTACTACTCTCTATTTGAACGCTCTCTTAAGTTCCCTCAATTCCTTCTCTTTAAAATACGACTCCACTTGCATTTTCAACACAAATGCACGTATGGAGGTGACTCTCTCTATTTCCATATCCACGTATCTGGCTCCATAATAATAACCCTCAAATAAACTTTCTCGCCGGATGATTTCAGCAACGATGGGCAGTTTAAATCCCAGATCCAACTCTGCTTCAATTACAGATGCACTACCAAGGTCAAATCCCTCGTCGCTTAAGACGAATCCAATTCCGCTGACGCTTATATTTTGGACTGTTAAGCCTATGGTATCCGTTAGTTTTTGCTTTTCATCTAGATGAAGCCAAGATACCGCATGCAAGGAGCCCTTTTGGTTAACCCGAACTCTCGGACTCTCCCGCTTCTCCACAAACCGATTTTGGTTCAGCGGTGGGTTAATGATGATCAAAGCCCCCTGATGCTTGGCCACAACTGAGGATAAGAACGTATAAATGCCGCCAGGGGAGTAAACCGTAATTTTCACAGAGTCTCCAAGATTAAAAACCTTGTATTCCGGTATTTCCACCTCGATTATGTCGCCTTCAGCATAAGTAAGAAGTCCAGTTGAAACAAAACCATCTTTTTCAACAACAGTCCGGCTATGGAGCAATATTCCTGCAGGACTCTTGTATTTCTCGTCTTTATAATCATAGTTTGAGCTTGCAGCTGCTGCTTTAGTCATCTATTCATCACTCCCGCCGATTATTTTATCTATGTTACAATTGAAATCATAGGATCAACATTTCTATTCAATCTTAAAAGACTGCCCCTCCGTGGGGAAACAGCCTCAGCACACCGTTGTATGATAAAATAATCGGCGGCTAGGCTATCATAGTCCTTAAGTAGCGGACCTTAGACCCTAAGCTTTGCGTCCTTGCTTTTCAGCAAGTTTGCCTTGGACGATCTAGTCAAAAAGCACCATTACGTGTTAGGTAAGTTGACCTAAAGGTTTCATATCTTTATTATACGCTCTTTGAGCAATAACAATCAATAATCTACTTCGTTATTTAAGTTACATTCATCTATTAAATTACAGTAAACCATGGAGAATATTGGCGAAAACCCAATCATCAAAGAAGGTGATCTCATGATCGAAAAAAAAATCCGTAAATGCGAGTATTCTGATACTAACAGCTACTCTATTGTTCTTTTTGATGGCGTATGTCGATTTTGTAACGGTTGGGTGCAATTTCTGATTCGGCAAGATAAAGCCGATGCTTTTCGGTTCTCTCCTATTCAATCCGACTATGCGCAATCCCTACTCGATTCAAACAGCTCGGCAGTTGCTGGAATTGATTCTGTTATTTTGGTTGAAAAAGGGGTTGTTTATACTCATTCCTCGGCTGTTCTGCACATATTCAAACGCTTGGGCCGCGGATGGACGCTCTTGTATTTGTTTATTATTATACCCAGACCGCTGCGTGACATTGTATACCGATGGATTGCGAAGCATCGCTACAAGCTGTTCGGTAAGTATGACAGCTGTATGATTCCAACCGAGAACGCAAAACGCAAATTTATCGGTTAGCAGCAAGTCTGGTGCTGGAGTCCTTTAACGATATCCCCAGATGGGGATATCTAATGGTATAAACCAAGGGCTTTTGCTCATTTATCCCCAGAGCATTATAATGAAATGTGAACAATATTCGCGTTATCCACAATGTTATCCACAGCATGTTAACAAAACGAATACTTGTTCGTTTTCTATCCCATTATTGGAACAAAAGAGGTGTACCTTGCAGGAATATATTCCTTATATGAATGAAGCCATCGCCGAAGCACGGAAAGCGGAAGCTCTGCTGGAAGTGCCTATCGGTGCAGTAGTCGTTTGGAACCAACAAATTATTGGACGCGGCCATAATCTTCGTGAAACAACCATGGATCCGCTGGCTCATGCCGAGCTTATTGCTATTAAACAGGCAAGCGATTACCTACAAGCTTGGCGTTTACTAGACTGTCAGCTGTATGTGACGCTGGAACCCTGCCCGATGTGCGCTGGAGCGATAGTTCAATCGCGAATTCCGCAGGTGATCTACGGCACGACTGACCCAAAAGCGGGCTGTGCGGGGACGCTGATGAATCTGCTTCAAGAGGAGCGCTTCAATCACAGAGTGGATGTAATCAGCGGCGTGCTCCAAGAGGAATGCAGCTCGATGCTAACGCAGTTTTTTCGCAAACTTCGGGGGAAATCATAAAAAGCAATAGCATGAGCAACCGATTAGTTGCCACCTTGACACAAAAAAGCGAACACCCCAGGGTGCCGCTTAAGGACCGAATGTTCCATCCCCTTTGAGGGGTAGGACGCAACTAAAAATGTTGGCTTTGGGGCTCAGCTTCAAAATCAGTGCTTGACGCCTCCTCTGATCATCAGCCTGCATCAATTCCTGCAAACCTGCAGTTTTTTTCTGCCGATATATGCTATTGAGAGGAAATAACTACGAAAGTGCAGCCATTTCCATTCAAAAGGCTCCAGTCTCAGCTAAGAATCAAAAAGAGATGCACTTTTGCATGAATTTACGAAGACTGCGATAAACCAGCTAAAAGGCTGTATAGATGCAGTTTTTTTTGGGGTAGGCAATTTAGCTACATAGAAGAGACTATTCCTTTTTCCTGACACTAATAGTCTCCTCTTTACCATTCCATTTGATAATAAGCTTAAAATTGTCTTCATTTACATACGGCGTATCCATGGTAGAACTCCCGCTTATTTTCAGATTTGCCGAAGAGTTTTTATTCTCTCCATTGTTTTTAAAATTTTCACTATCCACAAAAGAATAACTAAGGTTGTTAATCTTTTGACTTTTTTCACCGGTATATTGTATTAGGAATGATTTCTCATTAGCTGACTGGTCAACGGAACAGGTGACGCTCCAGGTATCGCTTTTACCCTTAAACTCTATAGGACTGGAGCACCCCATCAACCCCAAAAGGCTTGCTATTATCACACCTACTATGAACTTTCTCATAGGTATGTCCTCCTTAGTTTTCTGGATTATAAACCCTGCGCTTTTCCGCTTGCTCGCTTATTCAATCATCTGGTTATTTGCTCCGCGTACCTCAATCTGCACATCCTGCGGGAGAACTACGGTAGCCGTCATCCACGGGTAAAAGGAATCGAAGCCTCTTCTCTCCGGCAAACGTTTCACCTGCACATACATCGTATCCCCGATAGTACGTACAGCTACGAACTGCTCCTTCTCCAAGGGCTGGCTCTGCTCTCCCTGCTTAACACGGCTTCGGTATGTACCAAACACTTGAACCGACCGCTCCTGCGACTTATCCACTTTTACAGATTGATCCTGCGATTGTACGATAACCTTTTTCACTCCATCAGCTACCGTTTCTTTCACGGCAGGCAGATCTTTAGTTTCATCAATCGCCCCCATCATCGACCTCACTTCACCTAATAATCCAACCGAAGCCAGCATAGTGAACCCAAGACAGCCGATACAAAGTACACCTACGAACAAAATGCTCATCATATCGTAGGAGACGATGCTGTTTTCTTTTTTCGAAAAGGATAAATAGAGTACGATCTCCAAACCTAGTAATACAAAAATAATCGGCCACCAGGTAATAAAAGCATCAAAAGCCTGCAGCCCCTTCCACTGAGAAATAAACAAGACAGCCCCCAGCAGCACCAAAGTTATTCCCATCGAGAGCGTACCAACGCGCCACTTTTTCATCCTTCATCCTTCTTTCTTTTACTTCCTAAAAGCAGTCGTATACCGCCCCCTATGAGGATGACCGAAACGATGAATGTTTGGAAATATTGGTGGAATAGCATCGAAATGCGTTCTTTCGGAAATAATCGATCAAGCGCACTTAGCACAACCTCATCCGTTATATAGTAGAGACCTAAGCCGAGCAAAACGATTCCAACCCATTTTTGATGATTAATCAACCAATCTACAAACGGAGTGTCCTTCAGCTCTTCCTCTCGGTCTTTCCTTGAAATTTGCTGCAGGGCATCGAAGAAGCTGTAGAACCACAGAATGGGAATCAAAAATAAGAAAAAGGAGAGTCTCAGCACATCCATAATGTAGATGCAGAACAGGAAGGCAGCCATCAGCTGCAAGCCTCTTTTTTGTAAGCCAAGGTACATGTGCCCCGCTCCGGGAACAACAGATAAGAAGGTAGCGATCATCTTATTTTTTTTGCCGTCCTCGCGGTTTTCTTGAAAGTCCTCAAAGATCGTTCGATCCGTTAGCGCTTCTCCCCGCTGCTTACGATTTAACTGCTGAATGCAGTCGAATAAGCAATAAATCCATATGATAGGCAACACTCCGAAGAAAACTAAAAATCCTTCTTGGCGCGTCAGCATGGCGACAAAGAATATCATCACAGCCGATCCGAAAAAAGCGATCATAAAGGTCAAGCCCCGTTGCATTAAGCCCAGCTGTAAATGACCAAGACCAGGTATAAACGACAGCAATACGGTAAAAACCCTTTCGCTGTCTCCGCTGCGATGATACGGTTCATAAGGCCCTGCCTCCCGTGGATGTGAAGTCGACTGTGATGCGAACTCAGCCGCAGGCTCCCGCCTTTTTACAAGTCCGAACACCATATCAATCAGATTAATCACGGCCATGGCAAAAGCTATAAACAACAGGAAAATTACAAAAGGCTCCATACGATTTATTTTGCCTGATATCCCTATCAAAAACACCAGCGCTAAAGGTCCGAAAAATCCGGCTCCATATAGGAAAGCTTTGATCTTGCGGTTCAAATACAGATGACCTAAGCCTGGAATAAAGGATAACAACAGTGCTGTTATCGGGTTCTTGGGTTGCATTAACGGGCCCCTCCTTTTGCTTGTTTAGGTTGAATGGAATCTAACATGACAATTGTTTTTTCCATGATTTTATATGAAACGGATGTGCGCTCATTTACTTTGGGTGTTTCTCCTTGCGCCTGACTCTGATCCATAGCTTCTGCTGCTGTTTCCAAGTGCCCTATACGTTCCGTCAAGGACTGAAAGGCGCCTGAGCCCATCAAAATGATAGTAATAGCAGCGGCAACCGTATAGTGAAACAGGGGATGCCTTGTAAATGCCGGTGTCCTGCGGACTGTACTGGATTTAATCAATTCCAGCGGAATGGAAGCAGGGGATGCCATTGATTCTTCCCGGCTTATCCGACCCATTACAGCTTCGGCGAATTCAGCATCAGCTTGAAGCATTGGATACGAATCAGCAGCACATTCCAAGCTTTGCATATACAATTCAAGACATGAATCACACGAGCTGAGATGCGTTTCATAAGCTAAACTCTCCTCTTCTGAGAGCCGTTCCCCTGCATATAGATCCCATTGCTCTAACGTATAATGTTTCATCCCCATTCTTCCTCCTTCCAATGTCTGCGAATCCATTGCTTGGCACGATACAGCTTAGACTCTACGGTTTTCAGAGTTACTCCTTGCTCCGCCGCTATCTCTAAATAGCTTTTTTCCTCAATATAGTAAGCAACTACAACTTCACGGTAATTTGCAGGGATATCGTCTAAATATTGCCTGAGCTGCTGCTTTCTCTGCTTATCGAATACTTCCTCTTCCACGGTATGGATTCCGTCAGCCGGAAGAAGCTCCTCAATATCTGGAGTCAGCTGCTCCCGCTTCCGCTCCAGCGCCCGTTTATGATCAATCGCTTTGTTAACAGCGATACGAGTCATCCAGGTTTTCAAACCCTGATGCTGGTACTGGGGGAGCGACGCATAGATTTTCAGCAGCGCTTCCTGTGTTACATCCTCGGCATCTTTCGTTGACCGCAACACCGAGAAAACGGCATGAAACAAATAAGAATTGTACTTTTCCATCAGCAAGCGGAACACTTGCTTATCGCCGGCGATAATTCGTTCGATCCACTCTGATTCCTCTGTAATCGTCCTCCCCCTCCTCTCCGTAACAATAGACGAACCACCCACGTACAAACACTGCACTTTATGAAAAAAAAGTTTATTATCAAAAAAAGCCCGGCTTCTATTAAGAAGGCCCGGCTTTTGACGGATATAGGTTGTTAGCTGCATTTTTTCAAAATGCCACTACGTTATAACTGTTGCCTGGCGCACATTTTTTTACGGTGTAAACGTTCGTTCCAGAGCATCTTGAATGGTTCTAATCTACATCGAAACTTTTGCCGCTTGCAGTTGTTTAGCCGCTTTCGACTTTTTAAAAGTCACATAGGAATACAGGATTAACGCACCCCAAATAAACGAAAAGCTTATCAGCTGTCCCTCTGTAAAGGGTTCGTGGAAAACAAAAATGGCCAAGAGCAAGCTAGTTGTAGGAGCAATGTATTGAATAAACCCTACCATTGATAGAGGTAGCCGTTTAGCCGCTTGGGCAAACCAGAATAAAGGCAACGCGGTAGCCGCGCCGGATAGCAAGAGAAGAATAACGGAGCTGCCTGATAATGAAGAAAACGTACTTGTTCCCTGAGCCTGAATAAAAAGTAAATAAAGAAGTGCAATAGGACTTACAATAAGCGTTTCCCACGTAAGCCCTAATAAGACGTCTAAATTGGCTATTTTCTTAGCAAGCCCGTACAAAGCGAAAGAAATAGCTAAAAACACGGCTATCCACGGGATGTGTCCGTATTGTATCGCCATAATTAAAACACCAGCACCCGCAAGTCCAATAGCAATCCATTGTCCTGCCCCCAGTCTTTCCTTTAGAAACATCACGGCGAACACAACGCTAATAAGCGGGTTCATATAGTAACCCAAGCTCGTTTCAATTACATGGCCGTTATTAACAGCCCAAATGAACAGAAACCAATTGATACTAATGAAAATAGAGCAAAGTAAAACCGCGGCTTTGCTTTTTTTACTAGAAATCACGCCTTTTAGTTGCTTCCACTTCTTGGCTACGGTAACGAGAACAGCTACAAAAACAAATGACCATACGATGCGGTGCGATAAAATTTCCCATGCCGGCATCGTTTCAAAGAGACGCCAGTATAACGGCAGCAGTCCCCAGGATAAGTAAGATAAGATGCCAAAGATGATTCCCTGTTTCATAATGTATGACTCCTTTGCTCTGGGGTGATGCGTATGGGATTCGAATTAAAAAGCCACCCCGAGGAGTGGCTTGTATTTAATGGCGCGCCCGATACAATTCGAACGTATGATCTGCAGTTAGGAAACTGTCGATTACGATTCACAAGTGGTGTAATCATTATATACATATAGCATATTTTTTGGCAAACACCATGGTTGTGTAAATACTTCCAATAACAGCGGTATACAAACATTTGTTTACTGTCTATTCGTTCCCTCTGCTGACAAGAACCGGAGGCTAAAACACTTAACCTGCATTAGTCATATGAACAATCCGATCACATATAGCAACCGCATCTTCATTATCATGGGTTACGAGAATCGAGGTGATGTTAGCAATTCGCAGCAATTGACGCAGATCCTCCCGAATTTTCCCCTTCAGTCCGGCATCTAAATTGCTGAAGGGCTCATCCATGAGCAGTATAGCCGGTTCCGGTGCCAGAGCACGGGCAAAAGCAACACGCTGCTGCTGCCCTCCACTAAGCTCATGCGGATACCGTTTCCCATAGCTCTCCAGTTGTACAAGCTCTAACATCGCCTGCAGCCGCTGCTTACGTTCAGCTCTAGGTAACCGGTGTAACCCGAACATAATATTTTGCGCTACAGTTAGATGAGGAAATAGGGCATATTCCTGAAAAACCATCCCAACTCCGCGGGCTTCAGGCTGAACGAATGATCGTTCGCTTACCATTGTTGTACCATTGATCACAATGCTTCCTGAGGAAGGTACTTCCAGCCCGGATATAAGCCGCAGCAGGGTGCTTTTCCCGCAACCGCTTTGACCGAGAATACCAACCACTTCCCCCTGATCCAACTGCATAGAGAAGTCGTGAAGAACACTATCATTGCCTTTGGCATAGTGAAAAGAGACACGGTTCATTTCAAAAAAAGTCATTCTGAATTTCTCTCTCCTAACCAGTAATAGAAATAAACCGAGATCATTCCGACGGCTATAATGAATAAGGAGGGGATGGAGGCTTGGTGAATTTGTTCGTCACTAGCGTATTGGTAGGCTTTTGTGGCTAATGTGTCAAAATTAAAAGGCCGCAGAAGCAGAGTGAGCGGCAGCTCTTTGACAATTTCCATAAAAGCCAAAATACAGCCTGTGGACACAGCTCCCTTGATCAAAGGCAAATCGACCTTGAAAAAGGTTTTCGTAATCCCCAATCCCAGCAGCCTGGATGCTTCCGTGTAGCGGTTTCCGATCTTTTCGAACCCCGCCTCCACAGAGTTAAAGCCTACGGCCAAAAACCGGATCACATAAGCGAAGATGAGCATGAGCAAGGACATACTGAGCACCAGCTTGTTCGCCCCCCAACCGAGCTTCTCATAAACCCCGCTGAGCTGGTTATCCAATGAGATGAACACAGCAAGCACCCCTATCGAGAGAACGGCACCTGGAATCGCGTACCCCGAGGAAATAAGTTTGGACAAAATAAGCGTAAAAGCAGAGCGCTGATAACGGCATACGTTAGCCACAATAACAGCAAAAAGCATCAACATAACGATCGAAACCAGCGATATAAAAAGTGTATTGAAGAGAAGCCCCATGAATTGGGCACTCATAACCTCCTTGTACGTCCATGTCGCCCATACCATCAGCTGAAGGACTGGTACCAAAAAAGAGAACGAAACAATAAGGCCGCTGAAGACAACAGCTATAACTGCCGGAATACCGTGCAGCCGCCTCCGGCTTAGAGGACGAGTCCTGCTTGTTGAAGCATGATACCGCCTCCGTCTGCGGAGAACTCTTTCAATTATGAATAAGCCGACAATAAAGCTCATAAGCAGTGCAGCCAACCGCATCGCCGATTCTACGTCATACATGCCAAACCAGGTTTGAAATATGGCGGTAGTAAACGACTGAATCCCGAAGTACTTCGTAACCCCAAAATCATTCAATACTTCAAAGGCGATCAGGCTTACTCCCCCGATAATCGCGGCCTGCGATAGTGGCAATACAACCCTAAAAAAGATATACAGCGGATTTTTGCCTAACAATCTAGCATTTTCGATGAAAGAGGCACTTTGCCTCTCCAGGAACGTTTTCGTAATCAGATACACATAAGGAAATAAAAACAAGCTGAAAATAAAAATGGCACCCTTCATCGACATGATATCGAAATAGGCTTGATTCAGATTCCAGCCCAGAACATTGCGCATAAAAATTTGAACACTGCCTGTATAACCCAACATGTTGGCATAGGTGTAAGCTGCAATGTACGGTGGTATAGCCAGCGGCAGCACAAAAGCCCAAGTAAAAAAACGTCTGAGCGGGAACTCATAAGCAGCTATAAGCCAGGCAAGAGCTACACCAATCAACACGGTACAGATTCCTGTACCGAGCACAAGCCATAAAGATTGCAGAGCATAATCCAGCAGTAAATAGTCCTTAATATGCTGCCAATTCTCGTTGGGGGAACGAAAAAGACCAGTCACAATATATAAAGACGGAAGAAGGGCCGCGAAGGCCCCGATTACGCTTAATAAATTCCATCCGTTACTATATTTCTTCAGGTTACGCTGCCAAGCGGAAACAATCATGCTTACTTCCAACCTGCCTTGTTAAGAAGTTCAGTCGCTTTTTTATTGTGATCTCCAAGCTTCGCAAAATCGATTTGTTGGGATTTGAATGTTCCCCAAGTTTTCAATAGCTCCGGTTTATCCGCCGCTTCATTAACCGGGAACTCAAAGCTGCCTTGCGTCAGAAGCGTTTGGCCTTCTTTTGATGTCATGTATTCAATAAGCTTGATCGCATTGTCTTTATTTTTGGCATTCTTGGTCAGACCTACGCCGCTGATATTAAGATGCGTGCCTGTTGTGCTTTGGTTCGGGAAAAAGACGCCGATGTTTTGGGCTACTTTGACTTCTTCCGCATCCTTGGACGCCAGCATTTGACCTACATAATAGGTGTTCATAATCGCGACATCGCCGACTTTGGCAGCAATAGCCTTGGCTTGGTCACGGTCTCCACCTTCCGGCTTACGAGCCAGATTAGCGGCAATACCTTTGGCCCATGCTTCAGCCTTTGCTTCTCCATCAAGTTCAACGAATGAAGCTACTAGTGACTGGTTGTACAAGCTGGTTGAAGAGCGGGCCAACACCTTCCCTTTCCACTTATCCGTGGCCAGATCCTCATATGTAGACAATTGCTCCGGTTTAATCCGGTCCTTGGCATACACAATAACCCGAGCTCGGGTTGCTATACCAATCCAGTTGTTATCCTTGTCGCGCCACTGCTTGGGTACGTTCTTGTCAATAGCGGGAGACTGGATCACCTGCAGTACACCGTTCTGCTTGGCGTAGTTCAACACACCTCCGTCTACAGTAATAAACAAGTCAGCCTCTGAACTTGTACCTTCACGCTTCAACCGTTCAACCAGCTCTTCGGCCGTGCCTTTGATTTCATTGACTTTAATCCCCGTTTGCTTCGTAAAAGCATTGAATAATACGCTATCTACCTCGTAGTGTCTGGCCGTAAAAATGTTAACAGCCTGGTCCTTGCCGGCAGTCGGACTTGCTGCCGGAGCTTGAGAGGACTTCGCCGGGTCGGCGCTCTCTACCTTAGGCTGTGGCGTGGAAGACGTTCCGCCCGTTGAAGGGCTTGAACCGCATGCGGCTACGATAAGTGACAGAATGATCAGCAGCATAGTGCTGAACAAGGTTTGTTTTCTCATTTGAAATCTACATCTCCATTCGTTAATTAATATTTGATATTAATACTCATTCTCAATACAACCCCAAAAAAGTTGTCTCCCCCTCGCCTTTATACGGTAAATCAGTTGAAAATTATTTGGTGATAATGAATATCATTACCAATTGGACTTAACTAGTTAACAGTATAACTTACAATAATGAGAATTTGATGTGAAAAAAAAATTTCTTTACCTTTTCGGTAAAGAAATACACACAGTAGTCCCTTCATGTTCTATACTTTGCAAAGTGATCGTTCCGTTATATGTTTCTACTAGACGTTTAGCAATCGCTAAACCTAGCCCGTGCCCTGCCTGTTCACCATTGCGCGCCTTGTCAGCGCGATAGAAACGATCCATGACATACGGCATATCGGAACCTGAAATACCTATTCCCGAATCGATTACTTCTATGCGGGCTGCTTCTTCGTTCACGGTAGCCCGTATGCAAATAACTTTGTGCTGCTCCGAATACTTGACTGCATTATCCAGCACAATGAGCAAAATCTGTTCCAGATGTTGGGCTGATATTACCAAGACTACGGACTTGAGTGCTTCCAGTTCTGCTTTTATATTAAATGTCGGTTGAAGCACAGTCATGTTCTTAATTATAGTCCGAATCACTTGCTCTGGATCTGTTACTTCAGAGTTATCCGCCGGATCCAGCTTCTCGGCACGACTGAGCGCCAACAGCTCCTGCACAAGCATTTTCAAACGCGCAACCTCTTGGATTGAAGCGTCTAACGATTCTTCCAATATGGCAGGATCATGTTTTCCCCACCGCTGTAGTAAGGACAGATGTCCTTCTACAATAGCTACTGGTGTTCTTAGCTCATGAGAAGCATCCTCAACAAACTGCCTTTGCTGTTGAAAGGAGCGCTCCACCTGATCCATCATGGTATTAAACATGATCATCAAGGTAGCGATCTCGTCCTTATTATCGTTCAACTGCATACGCTCATGCAGTCCTTTTTGCTTAATGTTTCTGATCGTTTCGGCCATTGCTTGCAGTGGCTTGAGCAGTTGTCCTGCCAACAGCCGTCCACCAAGACCGCTGATGACCACAGCTCCCAGACCACATATGACCATTACGTAGAAGAGGGCATCCGTTAGCTTCTCGAAATTCACAATATTTTTTACGATTTCTACAGTCCCATTGAATTTGAAAATCGTAAGTGGACTTCTCATAATAACTAAACGATCATTTGTGTGTTTTATCCCAACCAGTTCCTTTGTGCTCACAGATTTAGCTTCCACCCACTGCTCCGGAATATCATCGGATACCGTAAGAATAGGCTCCCCCTTCTCATTTAGAACACGAATAAGTTGATCGGGACGGTTGATTCTTTCGAGAAAATTACGCGATTGCAAGAATTCGGCTTCCTCGAAGGAAACCTCGTTCTCCAGAAAGTAATTCAAGATCTCTCTCATATCCTGCTGTGTGTTCGCTTCTTCCTGCTTAATCATCCATCTTTCCACAAAAACATACTGTACTATATTGTAAACCGCGAATAGCAAAACGAGCAGCAAGGTAGACCATATCGTCAGCTTCCACTTCATTGGGACTTGGGCGAATCGTAAGGGTAACCGCTTCATTGTCTCATCACATAACCAATGCCGCGTACGGTCTGTATACAGCTATCCTCATTGGGGTTATCCATTTTATTTCGCAAGTAACGTACATACACATCCACCACATTCGTTTCCACCCCAGCCTCAAAGCCCCATACCATATCCAGCAAAGTTTCTCGGCCCAGCACCCGATTCGTATTCCTCATGAAGGCTAGAAGCAGGTCGTATTCTCTCTTTGTCAGATCGATGGTCTTGCCGCCCCTGGTAACATTCCTTGAATCCAGATTCACTCTGATGTCCTGAAAAGTAAGAAGCTGCATCGCCGCTTCCGAGGTGTCTTCCTGTCTTCTGAATACTACCCGTATGCGTGCCAGCAGTTCCTCAATGGCAAAAGGCTTAGGTATGTAGTCATCCGCCCCACTATCCAATCCGGATATCCGATCCTTGAGACTGTCTCTGGCTGTTAGCATAATAATCGGAGTTCTCTTCACCTCACGTATACGGCGACACACTTCAATTCCATCCATACCAGGAAGCATAAGGTCTAATAAGATAACCCCCCACTCCTGCTGCAAAGCCAGCTCCAATCCCCTCTTTCCATCATAAGCAACTGTCACCTCAAACGATTCGTGCCGAAGCTCCAATTCAATAAAGCGCGATAAATTTCTCTCGTCTTCAATGAGCAAAATGGTTTTCATCGGCTCCCCCTTTTATTTGAGAATTATTATCAACTGAGGTAATTATAAAAGAAAATGGAGAGTTCCACAATCAAATGAAGCCTCCTGCCCTCATATATCAAGCAGAACTCCTTCCTATATGCTATTCAGCTGGGCGTAGTTCGAAGGGCCTTGAAAGCTTGTCTTGAATGTAAAACACACAAAAAGCCACCCCGAAGGGTGGCTTGTAAATTCAATAAGAATAGTTAATGGCGCGCCCGATACGATTCGAACGTACGACCTGCAGTTTAGGAAACTGACGCTCTATCCTGCTGAGCTACGGGCGCGCGGTAAGCATTAGTTTACCACAAAACTACCTGAGAAAAAAGTGTTTACGATTTTTTCAGATAACCCCATATGATCTTTTGTATTTCTGTTGCAACACTTCAGCCCTACTGCCCTTACGAACGAAGCCTCCTGCACGATTGGCAGCAATTGCTCCAATCTGTAAGACCCCGGAAACCTCACAGTCACTTCTGCGAACATATTAATCATATAATTGACACAAGTCCCTTATAAAAGGTTTACTTTCTTTATACCCATTATTGAAGTCCTCTCGAAAGGAATTGAATATGAGAAAATCCTTCATCCGACATTTGAAACCGGTTTCATTCCAAAGCAAGCTGTTGATGTCCTATATCATGATTATTATGATTTCCGTGCTAGCGGCTCTACTTATCTACGGGGTCAATTTGTACAATCAAACAAAAGGCTATTATGAAGATTTGCTGAACGAATTCAGCAATAGGACTAACGTGATTATTAGTGACTTTATTTCTAATGTTTCGCTGAACTCCTTCTTTTATTTAACGGATCCCAAGCTGCAGTCCATTTTGAACAAACGGTATCAGTTGGAAAGCAGAGAGCATGTGGAGGATACCCTCTACGTTCAGAGAGCGATGGATCAATTGGTGCTGATGAACGGAAATATTTCAACAATCTCAGTCATGGCTCCCAATGGACGCGTCTACACCAGCATGTCGGCCTTCGAGCCTGGAATGAAGCAAACTATTGATAGAATGAACAAGCAAGAGCTGCTTAATGGCAACATCGTCATTTCCCCTCCCTACGAAAACAATACGAAAGGGAATAAGGATAAACAACTTTCTATAGTCCGATATCTAACGGATATAAATATGAATAAGGCTTTTGAAAGCTATGTAAAAATAGATATCCGATTTAGAGCTCTCCAAAACATCCTTGGGGGTATTGCCAATTCAAACAATGAGCTGGGGACCATAGTGATTATGGACGGCAAGGTCATTTATCATTCCAATCTTCCATCCGAGGCTTTAGACAGCAAAGAAACGCAGGATATTGCAGCCTTTTTTGACAATCAACTGAGTGACGGGAAAAAATTTCAGAAGCTGTACATGAATCAAGAATCCTATTTGTTTAGTGCCAGAGTCAACGATATGACCAAATGGAAGGTCATCCATTACATCCCGACAAGGCTGATCGACCAAGCATTCCTGAATAATACGCGAAATTACATCCTGCTAAGCTTAATTTCTTTGATTGCTGCTTTTATTCTCGCTTTATTTTTCTCCAAACGTTTTATTAAACCGATACATAAATTGAACAGCGAAATGAAGCTGGTTGACTCCGGTTATTTGGACAGAGTACCCATCCACGAGAACCGTGTAGACGAAATCAGCCGCTTGGTAGCCAGCTACAACGAAATGATTCACCGCCTCAAGGAAAGCCGAGAGCTCGAGATTGTTTCTGGACAGCTTCAAAAGCGCGCGGAGATGAACATGCTTCAAGCGCAAATTAATCCGCATTTTCTGTACAATACATTAAACGTCATTCATTCCGTAGCGGAGTTAAATAGAGTCAGTGATATTTCAACTATGGCAAGGTCTTTATCCGATATGTATCGATATAACATAAAAACAGGTGACGAAGCGACGATACACAATGAACTGGAACAAATCAAAAATTATATCGGTATTCAGCAAATCCGTTTTTTGGGCAAATTTCAAGTGGTGTATGAGATAGAGGAGGATCTGCTCCCTTATAAAATATTGAAGTTTTTGCTGCAGCCGCTAGTTGAAAACTCCTTCTATCATGGGCTGGAGCCCAAAGGCGGTAAAGGAACTTTAATCATATCCATCACCAAAAAAGGACATCTACTCCATATTAGAGTTGAGGATGACGGAGTCGGAATGAATGAACAGAAGCTGGCTGAGCTAAACGTTATCTTCTCCAATCCTTTTCAAACTGCGAGCTTGGATTCTAAGGATAACTTTGGTTTGCGTAATGTGCATGCCCGAATTAAAAACTTCTACGGTGAAGACTATTGGATCAAGCTGAGCAGTGCGCTTCAAACAGGAACTTGTATCGAAATGACCATTCCGGGAGTGAAGGAGATGAACGCTGATGAAAATACTGGTGGTCGATGACGAATTTTTTGCTAGAAAAGCGATGGTACAAATGATTCAGGATTGGAATGCACAAGTAATTGTGTATGAAGCGGAGAATGGCCGGGAAGCGATGGAGCAGCTTAATTTCGCTATGCCCAACCTCGTGTTATCGGATATCCGCATGCCTATCCTGGACGGGATCGAGCTGGCCGCTTTCATTTACGAGCACCACCCGGATACGGCCAACATTATTATTAGCGGGTACGATGATTTTAAATATGCGCAGCAGGCTATTCGTTTCAAGGTAGAACATTATTTATTGAAGCCAGTGGATAAGGAGCATATATGGACGTTATTGGAGCAATACAGGGATAAAGTCGTGATGTCCACTGAAAAAAGATTGGAGGACAGCTTTGCTGCATTATTATACGAGGGGGCACCACGCAAGTCCCTACCTTTGGATATAGAGGGTGTCGATCGTTACGCTATTGCGGTCCTCCGAATGAATGCTAATTATAAAGATCATGTGAAACAGGCTGTAAAAAGGCTGCTGTCAGCCGCCCAGCTACGAGCTATTATCATTGGAGATAGACGGTATGCAGACATGATCGTCATGTGGCTGTATGATTCGGGAGGAATTTCACCAACTACAGAATGGATAGGAGAGCATCGGGACTGTTTAAAGCAAATGATTAGAAACTGGTCTCAATCAAGTGACTACAGCTTATCTGTAGGGATGAGCAGCATTCATACGGATATTACCGGACTTGCAGCATCCTATAAAGAGGCCAAAAGCGCCCTCCTCTACAGACTGATCTCAGGGGAAAATCAAGTTTATGACGCCGCATTTGCAGGTATAAACCGTCCGTATAACTATGTAGCTATGGATGAGTGGATTTCATGCCTGTACCAGAAGCTGATGAAGGGTCAGACCACTGAAGCTGTTGATACAATGCGCCATTTTATGACGGAAGCTGCCCAGCACCATTTATCTGTGAACGTGCTTCATGATATGTGTGCCAAAGTCACAGCTATGTTAAATTCGGTAATTGAGCTAATGAATACACGGAATGATGCAGCCGAAGTTTTCCTACAGCCACTAGATCTGCATGAATATCATTCCGTGGGTGGAATAACCGAGGAGTTTACCCAAGTGATAATGAAGCTCGGCGAGCGCCTATTGCTGAACAGAATTAAAACGGACATGATCGAGGACATCAAAAATTATATGCTGCACAACTACAAGCAAGATATCCTGCTCGAAGATCTAGCCAAAAATATGTATTTCACAGACCCAGCTTATTTAAGTCGTCTATTTAAGAAAAAAACCGGGATGGGATTTTCTCAATTTCTTCTCTCTGTGCGAATGCTGAAGGCTAGATCCATGCTTGAAAATGATACATCCTTGACCATATCAGAGGTGTCGAGTGCGGTGGGCTTTAATGATTACTCCTACTTTATTCAAATGTACAAGAAAAGCTTTGGCGAGACACCTGGAAAGTATAAAAGCGGTAATAAGCAATCAGATGCTTGATGGGATAACAAAGTCATTTTTCTCATATTCATAAAGTCATCTATCTCATATTTCATGAGGACGTCCTTAAGTATACTTGGAATATCAGCAAACGAAAGGGGTCAAAAGATAATGAGAGTAGCCGGAAAATGGACTTCTGTTCTATTAGCTTCAACCTTAGTAATTGTAACCGCTTGCACTAATGAAAGCTCTAGCGGGGCTGGCACGAATAAGGACGGAAAAGCTGAAAGCCCCAGTGCAGCACCTGCAGCAAGCGGCCAGAAAGTAAAAATCGAGTACTTCCAAATGAAGTCCGAAATGGTCGATGTGGTCAATGAATTAATTAAAGATTTCCAGACTAAAAATCCTAACATCACCGTTGAGCAAAACAATGTACCTAATCCAGAAAACGTATGGACCATGCGCGTCTCGACTGATGATGCCCCCGCCGCGTTTACCCATTTCCCACACAATGCAGTGTTTCAACAGCTTTCCAAGGAAGGCAGAGTTGTTGACTTGACCGGCGGACCACTAATGGCTAACGTCTCTCCTGCGCTCGCTGACCTCAGTAAAATTGATGGAAAGAACTACCTGGTACCCATTGCCGTAGCTACTCTCGGCGTATACTACAACATCGATATGTTTAATGAAATGGGTTTGCAAATTCCTAAAACCTATGACGAGCTTCTTGCAACCGCTGACAAAATCAAAGCAGCAGGCAAAACACCATTCTATTTCCATGATAAAGATTGGAATGGCATTCGACAGGAAGTCGTATCCAGGATGGGGCTTCAAATACCTGATGTTCAGAATTTTCTCGATAGCGTCATGAAAGGTAAAGCTCATATTACCGATAACGCAGAATTCAAGCCTTTTGCCGAAAAGCTATACAATCTTAGGAAATACTCTCAGAAGGATGCGCTAGGTACAGGATATGATGATGCCCTTCGTGAATTTGCCAACGGTAAATCAGCTATGTGGTATACAGGAATTTGGGCCATTCAACCAATCAAAAAGTCCAACCCTAACTTGAAATTCTCGATGTTCCCTATGCCAGCGGCTACGGCGGACAATACTAAGGTCCAAGTATCTGTTGACACAGCAATCGGCATTCCAGCCAAAGGTAAAAATCAACCGGAAGCCAAGAAGTTTATCGAATACATGTCATCGAAGGAAGTTGTCCAGAAGTATGTGGATTTGAGCGGTTATCCGGCAGCGATTAATGGAGTTACAAACAATAATAAGGAAATTACGAGTTTGAGTAGTCTGATTACCGCAGGTAAAGTATATCCGACCATTGAGCGGGTATGGCCTCCGGGTGTGAATGGCGATGTAGGTAAGGCAACCCAGGAAATGTTCGCCACAGGCGATATTGACGGATACCTGAAAGCTTTGGATAAGATCTTTTACAATAAGCTAAATCAATAATAATAGGAATGTTAAACATAGCCCCCGAGGCAAGCAGATCCGTGTCCAGGGGGTTTTTCTATGATTCGAATTAATTAGAAAGCATGGAGGTGGACTATGGAGGTTGTACACAATGCAGGGCTCTCTGTAAAAAAGAAAAAATCGATAACTGCAAGCAAAGCAGGGCTGATTTTCTTTTTGCTCACATTGCCCACCCTGTTGTTATATATCGTTTTTTTTCTATTCCCAGTAGGGATGGGATTTTTCTACAGCATGACGAATTGGGACGGTTTTTCCAAATCGTTTCGTTTCGTTGGTTTGAATAACTACATCAACATTATGAAAGACAGCCGGTTTATCGATTCCATGCAATTTACGTTCCTCTATACATTTTTGGTCGTTGTCATTAAGCTGCTGATTGCGTTATTATTGGCCATTTTATTAAGCGGCAGCTTGAAGCTTCGTAGTTTTTTCCGGTCCGTATTTTTCTTTCCAGCCGTATTAAGCATGCTTACAGTCGGACTTATTTTTAATCAAGTCTTTTATTCCGTACTTCCTCATTTAGGCGAGGCTCTTTCCCTGGAGTGGCTGTCCAAAAACATTCTGGGAAATAAAAATACGGCCATGTATGGAATTGCCCTTACGAATATATGGCATGGGATTGCAACGCCAATGGTTATCTTTATTGCAGGACTTTCGAGCGTTCCCAAAGATCTAAAGGAAGCCGCTGTCATTGATGGGGCAACCCCGATACAACGATTTTTCTCAGTCACGGTCCCCTTCCTGATTCCAATGCTAACTGTTAATTTGGTCATTGCTATCAAGGGAGCACTCACTGTATTCGATTATATCGTAGCTATGACGGATGGGGGGCCTGCTAAAGCGACGGAATCGATGGGTTTTCTGATTTACAAGCATGGTATGACGGAGATGAAATTCGGTTATGGTACAGCTGAGGCCATCTACGTGTTCTTGATGATCGCTACTATCTCCTTCATCCAAATCAAATTGCTGAACCGGAAGGAGGCCGGACAGCTATGAGAACTAGCCCTATTTCTCGGATAATATCCTACCTCATACTCGTAATTGGTATGTGCTTTGTGCTCGCACCCTTGTATTTGACGCTAACCATTGCTATGAAAACAACGGCTGAAACAACAAAAAGCTTCTTTGCTCTGCCTTCCAGCTTCTATATGGGCAATTTCGTCGAAGTCATTCATAAAGCCAATTTTTTTAAGTTTGTAGGAAATTCTGTCTATGTAACTATACTTTCTATCTTACTTATGCTGCTGTTGATTCCAATGGTCTCTTACGCCATATCACGGAATTTTTCCAAACGATACTATAGATTCTTATATTTATTTGTGATGTCCGGCATATTCGTCCCGTTCCAAGCCATTATGCTTCCTATATACAGACATATGAGCAATCTAAAGCTGTTGGATCAAAATGGCCTCATCGTAATGTACGTTACATTAGCCTTCGCACAAGGCATATTTCTATGTGTTGGATTTCTCAAAAATATACCATTGGAGCTTGACGAAGCTTCCAAAATAGACGGCAGTGGAGTATGGACGACTTTTACACGAATAATATATCCGCTTATGCTGCCGATCATCGCAACCGTTCTGATCTTGAACAGCTTGTGGATCTGGAACGACTTTCAGCTCCCTTTAATCATTCTGAACCGCCATCCGGATTATTGGACACTTCCGCTTTTCATTTATAATTTCAAAAGCGAATATGCCTTCAATTACAATTTGGCGTTTGCCGGTTTCTTCATTTCGATGCTCCCGATTATTATTTTATATGGCTTCACTCAAAAGTACATTATTGGGGGGCTTACGGAAGGGGCGCTTAAATAGGGCCCCCGCTGGAATTAAAAGTAGACGGAATCATAACTGATTATCCGGATTATATGCCCCTATCTTAAAGACAGTACGTGGGCATAACAAGTGAAGTGTACTTTTGTAGCCATGAAATTGCGGAACCTCACCGTTTGCTATAAACTTGTTTGCCGCGTTTAATGACAGCTCGTACGCTGATGCTGCCGTCACTCTTATCCCATGCAAACAAGATCAGGTCAGCCCAATAGCCTGCCTCAACGACCCCAATCTGCTGTACTCCAAGCAGTTTTGCAGGTTTTATAGTAGCCATGCCAATGGCCTCGCTCAGCTCGGTGCCGGTAAACCGAATAAAGCATTGGACGCACTCCGATAACGATACCGCTGCACCGCCAAGCATGAGCGGGTTAGCGACTAACTGCAACCGTCCCGATGGCAGTAACTCAACTTCACCCCCCACATGTGTCCTGTAGATACCTGGCTCCATCCCGGCAAGGTGAACAGCATCGCTAACCAGAACAAGCTGGTCTTGCTTGACTCGCGCTATCACCTTTATAACGGATGGATGCAGATGATGGCCATCCGCAATAATGCTTGCGGAGAGTCGATCCTCTGACAATTGAGACCAAATATAATTCGGATGCCGGGGCAACTGAAGGTGGGCTGCATTACCTAAATGCGTTGACATGCGGGCTCCTGCATCAACAGCTGCTGCAATCTCCTCATGAGTGGCAGCTGTATGCCCTATGCACACCAATACCCCAGCCCTTGCCAACTCTCGGATCATGGCAATGGCCCCACTTCGTTCCGGAGCAATAGTGACCATTCGTATACGGCCACCAGAGACATACTGCCACTTCGCAAATTCCGTCCATTCCGGGTCACGGATATGCTCCTTCGGGTGTGCTCCCCTTGGACCATCCTGATCTGATAAATACGGGCCCTCCAAATGAATGCCGAGAATAGTTTCGTCAACCACTGAATATCGTTCGCAGGCTAGTCGCAGTGCTGTCATAGAATCATAGATTTGTTCATATCCCGCCGTAATAATGGTTGGGCAAAAAGAAGTCACTCCACTTTCCAGCACCTTATCGACCATTAGCCGGATAGTTTCAATGCGTTCCTCCATAGAGGAGTCGGAAAGATTAAGATCGTAACCTGCATATCCATTGATCTGCAAGTCGATCAAGCCCGGTGCGATCCATAGCTCCTCATCGTTCGATTCTTGGTGATCGAATGGAGATATCTTTGCAATTCGTTTCCCTTCCAGTTCTATTAGAACAGATGCTCCTGTTGTTACTAATTTCCCCCTAATTTCTGTTACCACTGTCTCACTTGACATGCTGCACCTCCTTCAATCTGTTTGCCTATTCTTATCGATAACGAAACTGCTTTATGGCCTCATAAATCAATGGTTCCACCTCATGGGCAAACGGTGCTGGCAGACCAAAATAATAAGTCGAGTCCCGCGCTTCGTATCCTCCTTCATCAATTTGGGCAGAGGTTGGTACGTAACCGATCATCCCATTGCTGTACCCTACCGGCATCACTCCATCACCCAAAAGCTGTTTAACGCATAGTCCGTAATGAACGGACATTTCGGCGTTTACAGCAAGGATGGAGCAGCCATCTGCAATGGTAAGCAAGGTCATCTCCAAAGCGGCTGCCCCACGCAGCCGTTCCGGTTCACTGAGCAGCAGTTGGCTCCACTCGATAACAATTTCCGGCTGCAGCCTCAGAAGCTGTGGAGGGGCATCGGTTTTGTCAAAATGCTGCGAAAGGGAGGTCTCAGCAGACAGAGTCGAATCTGTATCGGCCACCAACTCCATATCCGGGTCTTCTGTGACTCTCCCGATTGATTCAAAAGCCACTCGTGCCATTTCTTTAAGCTCATTCGCGGTTGGTACCGTTTGAAACGGCAATGGGATCGTCAAGCATCGGCCACCCAGCACTGCAGAGGGAAGCAGCGTCATAGGCCTCCCCAATACAGCCAGCACCTCATCTGCCAGCATTCTTCCCAGCTTCACTACATCCTTGTCACCTCCGCGGAAGAAACTCTCTCCTTCAACTAAGGCAGGCCGTACATCGGCACAAAATCCCTGCACAAAAGCGGCGATTGCACTCCCCCCAAAGGCATTCTCAAGAAGATCCATCGCAATCCCCGGATATTCCGAAGAAACGTCGTTATCTCCTGTTGTCGTCGGATGGCAGGTATAGTGAACCAACAGAGCTTTCGTCTCACCGCCTATAAGCTTATTAAACCGTGTAACTGTAACAGCAGGGTCTGTAGGTCCACTTGCATTAGGAGCCATGATGATCTGACCATCAGTCCACTTCCTACGGTTGATACCCATAGGACAGGCCCCTTGGCCGGTCTCCACCGTTACAGGCTCTAATGCGGAAGCTGCCTCCTTAACGGCAGCCAGTATGGTTTCTTCCAAGAAGGAAATATAGGCTGGGTCAGGCTTGCCGATCGATGAAGTGAAAGCACCACTCGTCTGTGGACCTGAATGATTATGTGTAGCGTGGAATACCATCTCTTCATTCTTGAACCCCCATTGTTGGCTCAATTGCTGCCTCAAGCTCTCAAGCCGTTCACTACCCCACCAGATCAAATCAGCGGATACAAGCAGCACTTGTGCTAAGCCGGTTACCCTATGGGATTCATCCTGTTCCGGATCCAATCGTATAGGAGGGCTGCCTACTTCCTCTTGTTTAAAGAAAAAAACCCGCGCATGAAGCGGGTGTTTAACAGTTTCGAATGCCCCTTGGCGATGGGCAAAACCTGCCAAAGGTATAGGCCTTTCCGGAGTAATGTCCGCCTTGGCGGAGCCGAGCAGCAAACGCGCTTCCATGGGATTTCGCTCCTGTCGATTGTGTTAGGAGTCTCGGATTTTCCGTGCCCCTTTTCGCTTTTATAATTAAGCGTTGGTTATTCAGATAGTAATTCAATGGTGAGCAAAGCATTTCGCATGATGTGATACGGATCCTTGACAGGCAGTGCCACTGTCTTGTGCACCGGATCTCCTCTACGATTGCGAATCTGGACCCATTCCCCGATGGAAGTATCTAAATTAGGGAAAGTACTGAACACATAATCATGCATCTGCTCATATTTTTGGAGACACTCGGTATCCCCTGTCAGCTTGTATGCAAGCAGCAGCACGTACAAAGCTTCCGAGTGGGGCCACCAAATTTTCATATCCCAGGTGTCGCACACCAAACCTTCATAACGCCCACCTGCCTTGCGTCCCTTTGGTTCTCCGCCATTCCGGTCGACATAGCGAAACAATCCTCCAAACTCGGAGTCCCAGCCTATCTGAACGGCCCGCTTCACAGCCTGTAAAGCTTTGGGAATCAGCTCAGTACGGCCTAATTTACCCGCTTCGTGCATGACGAACCACATACATTCTAGGGAGTGCCCAGGTGTGATATGCGTACTGAGCAACGTATCTGTATCGATTGGATTGGCTGGAAGCATTTCTCGTATCAAATCATCCGAGTCAAGAAAACGTTCCATAATCTCATCCATATAGGCGTTGCTTTTCCTGCGTACCTCTGATGCTTGTTCGTGACCAAACATCTCCAACCCATCGGCAAGCTCTTGCGAAACATTCAACATAATCATGGATACTGAATGCGCCTTATATCCATCTGGAATGGGATAGGGCTCGCTCCGCATGTCTCCATTGGCCAGCCTTTCATCAATACGTTGATACAGCTGCAGGGCTGTTTCAAGCACCTCTTCATCTCGAGCTGTTACAGCATATTGGGCAAAGCCCAGAACTACAAAGCAATCCGCATAAAAGCTCGTGTCGTAGCCTTCCCCCGCTGCCAATTCCTTCTTTTCTCCCGACTCGGACAATACATAGGCACAGTTTCCATTCTCCAGAAACACATACTGCTGTAAAAAATCGACTGTTTTCCTTGCATGCTGCAGGTAAAAATCAGCGTCTCCATGTAACAATCCTTGGGTGCACAAATTGGATACTTTCGCCAGCAGCCATATAAACCGGCCTTGCGACCATGTATATTTGTCCGTGCTTATCAATTCACTCCCTAAATTGTTAAAGCAGGTGTAAACACCCCCATGCTTGTTATCAAGCGCCCTCATCCAAAAGGGAAGCAGTACATTATGTACATGATCTTGATAAAATGGTAACAATTTGTCCATTGTTCACCTCATTTAATTACTTGCTTCCCGTCATACTAACGCTTTGAATAATATATTTACGCAGGAAAATAAACACAATCATAATTGGAATAATAGAGATGACCGACCCTGCTGACATCACCGTCATGTCAATAGAGAACGTCGATTGGAACATGGCCAAACCAAGCTCCATTGTAAACAACGACTTATCCCCAACGACAAGCAAAGGCCATACGAATGAATTCCACGCCTCTATAAATGCAAATATACTGAGTGCACTAATGGGAGCCGTCATTAACGGAAATACGATCTGGAAGAAAATTCTCCATTCAGAAGCACCTTCAACTCTTGCAGATTCAATAATTTCATCGGGTATTTGTTGAATGATGTTCTGTCTCATAAAAAAGATCCCGAAACTCATTACCAGATATGGCATCACCATGCCCATGAACTTGTTGAGCAAATCTAACTGCTGCATTTGTAGATATAAGGGTATCATGTAGATTTCAAAAGGTATGATGGCCGTTGATAAAAAGATAGAAAACAGAAAGGCCAATCCGAAATAACGAAACTTGGCGAAAATATAGCCAGCCAGCATAGAGGTGAATACAATCGCAGCCGCGGAAAAGGTCGCCATCTTCAGACTGTTTAGAAAGTATAGATGAAAGGGAGCAGCCTGGAACACCGCAGCAAAATTACTGAAATTAAACTGGTTAGGAATGAAGGTAGGTGGCCAAACATTTAATTCCGGGGATGTCTTGAACGCAGTCGATATCATCCATAAGAAGGGGATTATCATAATAACGGCACCGACCGTTAATATAAAGAGACTGACTAAGGATGCTATCCTATTTCGCTGTCTCATAATTTCAACCCCTTTTTAGACGAATTTTTCTCACGTGCAAGCCAAAGCTGAATCAATGTAAGAATAAGCACAATGAAAAACAGTATGAATGCTTCAGCAGATGCGTAGCCCATTTTGTAATACCGGAATGCATTTTCGATCATATCGTACACCAGCACCCTGACCACATATCCCGGTGAACCTTGAATATCCGATGCTAGAATGTAGATTTGGCTGAAAACATTATAGCCGTGGATAATAGTTATAATGGAGACGAAAGCCGTAATCGGTTTAAGGAGCGGAAGTGTAATATACCAGAATGCTTTTGCTCCCGTCGCCCCATCTATCGAAGCCGCTTCATAATTATCCTTTGGGATTCCGGTTATCCCAACCAGGAAGATGATCATATTATATCCGATCGTTTTCCATACGGTCAGCATAATGACGGAAACGATGGCCAGCTTAGGATCGAATAGCCACGCTTGCTTGGGTATCCCGATAAACGATAAAAAATAGTTAAGCAATCCATGATTGGAATCGAGTATCCACTTCCAGGTTACAGCTACAGGAACCATTGGCGTTATTACAGGTAAAAAATAGAACGCCTCGTACCAGGCTTTAAACCGCACTCCTTTACTAAGGAGGTAAGCAATTAAAAGAGCACTCGGTACACTAAAAATTAAAATACCGAAGGCAATAATGGAAGTATTTTTAAGTGAAATTAGAAAAGCCTCACTTTGAAATAACGTGATAAAGTTTTCAAATCCTACAAAAGGCTTTTTATCAGATACTAAATCCCATTCAAAAAAGCTGATATACATAGTTTTAATTATGGGTATAAACCGCAAGTATCCGTACAGGATCAAGATCGGCACCAAACCCGCTATGCAGAACCAATGGGCGGGCTTCAGCCGAAACTTATTTTTCCTATTTACCGCCATATTCCATCCCCCTCTATGCCAAGCCATATCGCTCTTTATGGAAAATCTTCTATTCGAAGCCTGTTCGATAAAGATACATTCGTGTTTTAGGGATAGCTTCTCTTGCGAGCGGAAAGTTTAACACATGCTTTAGTCAGGTTAAACTTTCTTAGCTCTTTAGAAGCGCAGCGCTCTCTTTATCCAGGTACATATAGGCTGCGGTTGCGTTTCTTAATGCTGAGGCGGGGCAACTGATGTCTATAGGTCCTTGAACTGCGTCTCTTACTGCCATGCTTTTACGCTCACCTGGAACGGTGCAGAAAATCGAAGCCGCTGACATGATAGTTGGGATCGTCAGTGTTATTGCTTCCAGAGGAACCTCACCTAGTGATGCAAAACAGCCATCGTTTACCTGCTGCTGTCGGCATATCTCATCCAGCAAGACGACCTTGACGGCTTTAGGGTCATCAAAATCGGCAACATGAGGATCGTTAAAAGCGATGTGTCCATTTTCTCCGATTCCAAGACAAGCGATATCAATGGGTTGGGCAGCAAGCAACGCCGAATAACGTGCAGATTCAACAACAGGGTCATTCAATCCATCAATAGCGTGAAATTGCTTCGGCTTGCGGCGGTTAAACAATGTTTCCATTAAGTAACGAGAGAAGCTTTGTGGAGCTTCGGCGGATAGGCTAACGTATTCATCCAGATGAAAGCAGATGACACGTTCCCACGGTATTTCGTCAATAGATTGCAACGCTTCGAGAAATTCATTCTGCGAAGGTGCAGAAGCAAAGATCACAGCGATTGTCTCTTTTACGGCAAGAAGCTCTATCATTTTATTCGCTAATCCAGCGGCTACGGCTTCTCCCATTTCCTTGCGTGTCTCATATCGACGAATTTGTAAACGATCTACCTGTTCTATGTTATCCATGACTAATCACCCAGTCCTTATTTTTTTGTATTAAAGCTGCTTTACTGAAGCTCGGGGAATTAACTTTTGCTCAAACACGATATGCTTACTCTTGGAGACACGCTCCTGCATAATACGATCGATCAATGTTCGTGCCAATGCCTTCCCTGCCTCTAGAGTTGGTATTGAAACAGTCGTTAACGGAAAAATGGCGAGCTCAATATCATCGAAGCCAGTTACGGACAGATTCTCAGGTACCTTTAAGCCTGCATTTTCAAAGGCTTTTATTACCCCCATAGCTATAACATCATCGAAGCAAACGAGTGCTGTCGGTCTCTCTTCCATCGCAATTAATTGGTTTCCAATGGCAAAACCATCGGATAACGACTTCGCCTCTTTAAATATATACTTGGGATCCGTAGTGATACTATGGGCCAAAAGCGTATCCTGAAAAGCTGCGAATCTTAGCTTCCCCGCCTTTGAAGTATTGAGACCTTTAATGAAGCCGATTTGCGTATGGCCTTTTTGCAGCAAATACTCCGTCACTTGTTTGCCTCCACTGTAATCGTCAAATTCCACAGTATCGCAATCGAGCCCGGGAATGTTCCCGAGCAGTACAAACGGAAGCTTTTTCCTTTTTAAAGCATAAATATGGTCAAAGCTGACTTCTTCGAGCAACGGAGCAATAATAAGACCGTCGACCCTTTTGCCAACCATAGCCTGAATTTGCTCTACTTCCATCTTATGATCCTCGCCACTACTGCACAAAAATACAGTATATCCATGCTCTGCGGCCACTTCCTGAACGCCCTTGGTAATATGGTTGTAAAATGGGTTCGTAATATCTTTGATTAACAAGCCAATTGTTTTGGTGAATCTTGAGGTTAGGCCTCTAGCAATCTCGTTAGGAACATAGCCATATTGAGCTGCGGTTTGCAGCACCTTCTGTCTGGTTTTCTCTGAAAAGCCATCTTTGTTGTTAAGTACGCCAGAGATTGTGCTTTTGGCGAGTCCCGTCATTTTAGAGAGGTCGGATATAGTAATATTCATTTATGGAAATCCTCCGAAGCAAGTAACTTGTATAGTCCTTCAATCGTACGCTGAGTGCCATCCATGGGTGTTCCACCCTCAGGAATATAGTGTGTTTCTATCGTATATAAGCCAGAATATCCGTCCTGTTCAAGAGTATTTATTTGTTCTAAATAAGGTACATCCCCCTCGCCGATTGGGACACAGAGCGGACTGCCGTTGGCTTGGATCATAGCGTCCTTCAAGTGCACATGTCCAAGGGTATCCTTCACGAACTCATACCCTTGGGGAAATGCCTGTCGGCCGCCATAAGCCTCGTTCCCGGGATCCCATAATACTTTTAGCGAAGGATGATCTACCATTCTTACCAACGCTCCCACTTCCTCTGCATAGCCCCCATTGCAGGAAGGCTCGTTCTCCAGTAATAGGACAACATTAGCTGCCTCTGCTTTTAACGCTGCTGTATGCAAATGGGCGACAATATCATTTGTATACTCATCCGGCTCCTGCTCTCGCCAAAAAGAAAAGATACGAATCCGTGATACCCCAAGCAGTTTGGCAATGTCTATGGATCTTTCCAGCTTGGCAAAATGGGCTGTTATATCTTCATCCCTTTGACCGAATGCATCCCCTCCTGCAACAGGGCGATCCGAATCCAGAGCGCATTTGAAAATTGGAGACGCGACAGCAGAAATGAATAAACCGCGTTGTTCCACCTTGTTGCGAACATCGATTAATTGATCGTCAGTCAAGTTCATAACGTTGACCCCACCCACTGTACGAATCTCTACATGTCTTAATTTTTGTTGGACAGCCCAATCCAACGCTATCGTTAAGGATGGAGAAATTTCATCAGTCAGCACACCTAAGCGGTCCCATATCATGTTTATCTTCCTTTCCTATCAACGGCCTAGTAGGTCGGAGTAAGATAACAGTCCTATGAATAGGATTGCAATACCTTGGTGATTGCCTGTGCAATATCATACATATCCTGTTCATCGCCTAATAGAACGTTTTGATGCATCCACAACGCTTCTTTGAGGCACGCCCGTTCACTAACCGGGCACGAATAAGTGCGGGTTTCACCTGTCCACTCGCGGATTCCCTCGATAATCGCCGGATTCAAATTTAATGATACGTATCCTTCATGAACAGGAATACCTTCTGCTCCTATGGTACTGCACACCTCTCGCTTGGAGACTCGTTCCGCAAGCTCCGGCACCAGTTTGAATAAGAATAAATGATTGGCATGGCGGGTGATCCGAGGGTCTCTGTCCAGAACTCGAATGCCCTCAATATTTCGCATCAACTCTTCAAGCAGTTTCGCATTCTTCTCACGGGTTACCATTTGTTGCTCTAATCTGCTTAACTGGCCGATCAGAATGGCTGCCTGAAATTCCGTCATTCGTAGATTCCAGCCCACATTTTCATGCTGGTACCACTCACCGCTGCGAACGCGTCCGGCGTTAATAAGGGACCATGCCAGATCCGCCATCTCATCACTCTGGGTAAGGATCATTCCACCCTCGCCAGAATTTATATTCTTCGTTGATTGGAAGCTGAACGTGCCAAGATCGCCAATCGTCCCAGCCCCCAAACCGTTCCATCGCGCCCCTACCGCCTGCGCTGAATCCTCAATAATGCGCAGCTTATATTTATCAGCAATGGCTTTTAGTTGTGTCATATCAGCCATAGCTCCCCCAATATGAACGGGAATAATCGCTTTAGTTTTAGGTGTGATGGCGGCCTCAACCTTATTCGCATCGAGTAGAAGCGTGTTTTCCTCCACATCTACGAATACCGGTATAGCACCGAACATCAGTGCAGCCGATGCGGTTGCAAAAAAAGTGTACGGAGGCATAATAACCTCATCACCAGGCTGAACACCCGCCGCTTGCAGCGCAATAGTAATAGCTACAGTTCCGTTGACTACCGTAATTGCGTGCTTGGCATCATGGACTGCTGCAAATTGCCTCTCCGCTTCCGGGAGCTGGATACGTCCTGTCCCCCCCCATTTACCGGAATGCAGCACTTCGAGAAGGAGATGCTCCTCCATCTCTCCAAATATCGGCCACTCAGGGAATGACTTGGTTCTCGTCGGCACTCCCCCATCTTTTGCTAATTTTATCATAGGATTACCCTCCAAGTTGGTCGTATTACAACATGATCTCTTTGCCGGAACGTGACGATTCATAAATCGCCAGGATTAAATCAACTGATTTTCTTGCTTCTTCTCCATTGATATGCGGTTCTTTATCCTCACGAATGGCACGAATCATATCATCAATATAAAAGCAGTGCCCCTCGATTGAAATTTGCTGCGGATTGCTGCTGGAGCCAAGTCCAAGCGTGTCATGAATTACTGGGGCTTCTTCCTCATGATCCATGAAACTCCACTGTTTAATGCCATTATCACCAAACTCAATTGTTCCTTTATCTCCATGCAGCTCGAAGCGCGTTTCCTGGCCTGGATAAATGGAAGTGCTCCCCTGAATAACGCCAAATGCCCCATTCTTGAATTTTATGGCGACTACTGCGGTATCTTCAACTTCAATGCTGCGGACAAGTGGGGCGGTATAAGCAAATACGGATGAGACGTCTCCCATTAAAAATTGAATTAAATCCACTCCATGCACACCTTGATTCATTAAGGCTCCCCCGCCATCGAGATTCCAAGTGCCTCGCCATCCTCCGCTTCCATAGTACTCAGGGCTGCGGTAATATTTTAAATACGCATTTCCCATAACAAGCTTTCCGAGCTTGCCATCTTGAATTGCTTGGCGAGCATGCAGCGCCGCTGGCATGAGCCGTCTTTGAAATACGCAGCCCAGCTTAACCCGCTGCTTTCGGCATTCCTCAATCATCGCGGTCATTTTATCGGCGTTAATCTCCAATGGCTTCTCACATAACACGTGCTTCCCGGCTTGTGCCGCCGCTATGCTTACTTCGCTGTGCATACCGCTTGGCGTGCATATGCATACGACATCGATTTCCGGAAGCTTAAGGAGCGTCTCATAGTCATCGAATATGTGACGAACATTAAACTCATCACCCAACGTACGTGCCTTTTCAATACTTGGGTCGGCGATGGCAATCAATTCCGCATCCGCATGCTTCTGAAGAATAGATTCCGCATGAAACCTTGCTATAACACCAGCCCCAACAATAGCAAATCTCAGTTTGCTTGGCATGTTTCACCCCTTAGATAGGCGAGCCTAATCTTCAATTAGACTCGCTTTTACTGGCTATTCCGCTAATACTCCGGCTTTTTTCAGAATATCGTTCGTTTCTTTTGCTGCTTCATCCAGAAAGGCCTTCATCTTTTCAGGATTGTCAACAAAAGATGCGTCAGTGAAGCCCTTTGTAGCTAAACGGTCGGCAAACTTGGTTAGGATTTCATCGAATTCAGCAACCGGTGGGTATGCCTGTAAATCTTGCTTAGTGAAGAATGCCTTATACTGCGGGTAATCTTTATATAGATTGCTCAGATCCAAGTCATCACGTGCAGGCAACCACCCAGTCATTGCAATCATTTGTGCATGATTCTCCGGCTTTGTTATGAAGCGGATGAAATTCCATGCTGCTTCAGCCTTTTCTTTTTGCGCGCTAGATACATAGAAATTGACTATACTTACAACATTAGCCTTCAGTGGTGCCGCATCATAGTTTAAATCAGGAGCCTTTTTCTTAGTATCGATGATGACGTTTGATTCCCGGACATAAAATGCTGCAAGCTTAGTTTGAAACGCCTCAGTATCATGCTTAACCTTGGGATCATCCGTTTTGTACTTATGCACCATATCTACATACATTTTTAATGTTTGAAGCCCCGCGTCCGTGTTGTAATCCGCTTTATATTTTCCGGGAGAAGCTTCTTTGATAATGCTGCCGCCCCTTTGTGCAAGCAGATTCCAGAATTTTTCTCCGACCCCGCTGCCACCTCCACTTAACCGAAGACTCATTCCCGCACGCTCCAGATTACCGGAGGCATCCCTTTTGGCCAATTTCTGTGCATACTCCAGCAGTTGATCTGCAGTTGGAGGCGCGGTAAGCCCGGCTTCTTTCAGCATGTCTTTGTTATAGTAAATAGCTCCCGCCCCCATCAGAGCAGGTACGCCATAGGTCTTATCCTTCACTTTCGTGTTATCGACAACCAATTTTTGATGAATACCGGAATTCACTTGTTTGACTAAATCCTCAGGAGTTGCTTGCAGCATATTGCCTTGAATATAGCGAAGTGCCAGATTCGGATTTAAGGGAAGGATATCTGCTCCACTTTTTGAAGGAAGTGCTGCTGCAACCTTCTTCTCGTAGTCGCGAAGCGGGAATGAAGAAATCGATACCGTTACATTCGGATTAGTTTTCTTGAACTCATCGGCCATTTTTTGGAACCATGGATCCAGCTCCGGCCAGCCGCCCCAGATGGAAATTTCCACAGGCTTAGTCGATTTTTCCCCTGCTGGTGCCTTCGCGCCCTCTGTCGATTTTCCGCTTTCACTAGAACAGCCTGTCAAAACCATGGATAGCGAAAGAGCGCTTGTCAGTGCGGTTGTCAATAAACGGTTTGATTTCATTAGTTGATTCCCCCTGAAAATGAATTTGGTAGAAAATTTCCATAAGCATTCACTTGGTTGACTTCCGTAATCATGAAAATTCTGCAACCACCTCCTTAAATAATAATTTGAACCGGTTCAAATTTAATTCAAAAAAATATTTTTACATCCTCTCAATACATATGTTATATAACATAACACAAATCATCAAAGTGCTGTATTTATGTAGTGACAATTTTTTAACCAATAGTACTGAGTTTCTTATAAAACTACTACATTCAAGTGAAATTCATCTTTTCATAAGAAAAAATGGTTGTATGGGATTTGAACCGGTTCAATTTTTAATCAAAATTAATTAACTTTAGTATAATTTCACGCAACATTAATGTCAATTAAATTATCATAACAATAACATATAAGTGTCATTTGGGGTTTTTGTAGAAAAAATTCTACAATAGTCTAAATGCACAATAATAGATATTAGAACCTTTTCAATGGTTTGAACCGTTTCAAAAATAATTATAAAGCGCTTACATAATTAATTCAACCCTCTTTTCTGATTTTATCTAAATTTAATAATTTCATTTCTAAAAAAACAGGCAAACATTACAGTCTTATTGAACTGTATGCATGCCTGTTGGCTATCTTGTTACCCTCTTTTCTTTTCTACGAAACCTTGAACTGCGATAGAAGACGATGCAACTCTTCTGTCATCTCAGAGAGGGATTTTACGGAGGATTGGACCTCACCCGTCGTTTTCAGCTGGTTGCTTGCGGTCAATGCTACATTCTGAGATGCCGAAGATGATTTATGAGCAATCGCCGTAACATGTTGAACAGCTGCTGTAATTTGCTGCGCGCCAGCGGACATTTCTTCCGAAGTAGCAGCCATTTCCTGAATCTGAGAAGCAATTTCGGTTGTCGACTGTATGATATTGTCGAAGTTAAGCTCTGTCTCACGAACCATTTCAATTCCCGTTTGAACTTCTTCCTTAACCCTGCTCATGGATTCGCCGGATTGGTGAATACTCGCTTGAATTTCATTCAGCAGCTGAGCTATTTCTCCTGATGAGCTGCTGGATTGCTCCGCTAGCTTGCGTACTTCTGCTGCAACTACAGCGAATCCCGCTCCATGCTCATGGGCTCTTGCGGCCTCTATCGCTGCATTCAAGGCGAGCAGATTGGTTTGCTGGGCGATATCTTGAATGGCTTGCAGGATACTGCCTATCTGCTGCGATTTATGGTCGAGCAGCTTGATAACAAGATCCGTTTGGTGAACGGATTCACTTATGGAGCTCATCTGCTGCACGGTAATCTGAATAGAGTTGCCGCCATTCTCAGCTTGCTGCCTGGATGACTCCACCGTTTCAGAAATAGACGCGGCATTCTCAGCAAGTCTTCCAATTCCTGCGCCAACTTCCTCCATAGAACGTGATGTCTCTTCCATACTTACAGTTTGTCTATTTGCACCGTCAGCCACATCTTTAACCGTTTCCGCAATTTGGCGTGAGGAGACCTGCATTTCATCCGAACTAGTATTAAGCTGGTCCGCCGAAGCGGCCACTAGCTGAGCATGCTCGTTAATTTTTAGAATCATTTGACGCATATGGTCGGTCATTTGTCCGAAAGCCTCATTGAGCTCTCCAATCTCATCCTGACGAGATAGAATGGAATTGGTAACGGATAAATCCCCTGAAGACACACGCTTTGCAATACCACTCATCTCTTGTATCGGTTTAGATACGTGCTTTGCAATTAAGTACGATACGGCAAGGCCAGCCGCTATAGCAAGTAAGCTTAAACCTATAACCCAAGCAACGCCAGACTCATACGAGGCAGTGAGCTCAGCTGCCCACCCATTGGCATATCCCTGGTTATTTTCACTAAGTATACCGATAATTGCGCTGCAGCTGCTTAAAAAGGTATTTCCCTGGCGAATAAGATCCATCCCTTCAGGTCCGCGTTTTTCTACACCCTTCAAGATCGTTGGAAACTTCTCAGCATATGCTGCCCAGTTTTGTTTAAAGAACTTGATCAAGGAAGCATCCTTTTCAGTTATGGCGATTCCATCAAGCTTATTTACTTTTCCTTCAATATCTCTGAAAAGGCGGTTTGCTTTATCCGTCTGGGTTTCGGCCTCCATACCCAACCCTTCCTGTGCACCTTGATCCTCAAGCTTCAATAGAATGCGAAGCATCAGATCGTCAAGCTCAATAAGATTATGATTTAAATTTCCAAGCAGCATAACATTCGTTAAACCCATTTCAGTCGTTTGCTTTGATTTTTTCCCCATAGTACCCATGTTCGTTATCGCCGTAATACTTATGGTAGACAACAGCAGTAAAACAACAACAAAGCTAAATAAAAGTTTTTTGAACAGTGTCAGTTTCATCTTCACAGCCTCCGAATATCTATATCTTTATATGTATTTTTTGGTGTTAATTTTTACTGTGAATATTTCCCGCAAAGTCAAATTAACCCCTTGATAATTTCGGTGCCAAGTTTGCATTTATGTATAGGTATATGGACCCAATAAAAAAAGATACTAAGTAAATATCACCCTACTCGACCTTTGAGCTGCGCCAAATATTTCATTTATTACAAATAAAAAGAGCCCTATTCTAAGAGCTCCCCTCCATCTCTTTGCTAACAAATGTACGTAACGGAAACCAACCTCGCTCATATTTCGCCGCTTAGTCTTCCATTTAAGCTTTCTGCAATACGCTTCACACCGAGGTCAAAATTTGAGGGCCGTCCTTTGTTATGGCCACGGTATGCTCAAATTGAGCAGACAAGCTTCCGTCCCAGGTCCGCGCTGTCCAGCCGTCTGAATCAATGAACATCTCATAGTCCCCCGCATTAATCATCGGTTCTATTGTAATGACCATGCCCTCTCTCAGCTTGAAGCCCTTCCCCGGCTTTCCGATGTGCTCGAAGGTAGGAGCCTCATGCATAGATTGACCAATTCCATGTCCAACCAAATCTCGAACAACCGAGTATCCCGCATCCTCCGCATGCTTCTGAACTACATGCATCACATCACCAATTCGTTGGCCGACAACTGCTTGCGCAATACCAAGCTCCAAGCATTCCTTTGTCACTTTGACCAACATCTTTGCCTCAGGGGAAACCGTTCCAATCATATAAGTCCAAGCAGAATCCGCCATCCATCCGTTATAGCTGCACACGATATCTATTTTGGCGATGTCGCCATTCTCCAGCGGTGTATCGTTCGGGAAGCCATGAGCGATCACATCGTTAACCGATGCGCAGGTCGCAAATGGAAATCCCTTATACCCTTTAGTTACCTGCTGAGCGCCGTGCCGTGTAATAAACTGCTCTGCAAAGTCATTGATCTCTAAAGTTGTAACGCCCGGTCCGATTCGTTTGCCTATTTCCTGATGGCATAGAGCGAGAATTCTTCCTGCTTCCCGCATCTTTGCGATTTCTTGCGCTGACTTTAAAATTATCATGGCTGAGCCTCCTAATGTAAATACTATCTGTGCTGCCTATCTATACTAGCTTACGCAATTGCATGAAAAAGTGACTATATGTTACATTAGCTTCAGACTGTACGCATACATTTTCCACAACTGTACACTCTGTGTTGAAGGAGGCTGATATAGGCATGACAATGCATGACCCCGCATGGAACGAAGAAGAGCAGCGGCTCCGCCGCGTAGCTCTATTGATCAAAACCCGTGTCAATGAAGTCGGGCAGCTCGCTGAACAACGATTAGAAACCGCTATCGATACCAACCGTGATTTTTGGGCCGATATTACCGTTAATATGAATAATCCGGATGAAATCATGGAGACCTATACAAGCATTAACCAGCAATCTATGGTTATGGTCAACCAAGAGAGAGATCTGCTTCATGCCGAGGATACGTTAAAACAACTGCTTCGTTTACATGATACTCCCTATTTTGGCCGAATAGACTTTACAGAAAGCGGCTACCCGGATACGGAGAGCATTTACATAGGAACCTCATCATTCTTTGACGATGCTACGCAACAGTATTGGATTTATGACTGGCGTGCGCCCATTTCCAACTTATTTTATGATTATCCGCCAGGACCCGCTTCTTATAAAACGCCCACCGGACAAATCGACGGAACTGTTGAGCTGAAACGGCAGTACGTCATTCGTCAAGGCGAGATGAAGGCCATGTTTGATACAGGCATCACTATTGGCGATGAGATCCTGCAAACGATGCTTGGACAAAGCGCCGATGATCGGATGAAAAGCATAGTCGCCACCATTCAAAAAGAGCAAAACCAGATCATTAGGGATGACCGGCATCAGGTTCTAATCGTTCAAGGTGCAGCCGGGAGCGGTAAAACCTCAGTTGCCCTGCAGCGAGTTGCCTACCTTATGTACAAGCACCGAAATACGCTCAATGCTGATAATATGGTGCTTTTCTCTCCAAATGATTTATTTAACAGCTATATTTCTACGGTACTCCCCGAACTAGGGGAAACCAATATGCAGCAAACGACCTACCAACAGTATCTACAATTCCGTTTAGGCAGCCGCTATAATGTCGAAGATCAATATACTCAGATGGAGTATAGGCTAACAGCCGGAAACGATCCTTCTTATTTCATTCGTCAAAGCAGTATCCGGTTCAAGTCCTCACATGCTTTTATTCGCATTATGGACGGCTATGCGCATCATTTGGAGCAAGCGAATATGATCTTCAAGGATCTTAGGTTTCGCGGTAAAGTATTGATTTCCCAACAGCAATTGAGCGACTTTTTTTACCATATAGATCCGTCCATTAAGCTGAGCAACCGGGTACAACTAATGAAAGACTGGCTGCTTAAGGAGCTCAAAACTTTGGCCAAAGCCGAACGAACCGAACCGTGGGTGAAAGAAGCCATGGAGCTGCTCGACAAAGACGAGTATCAAAAGGCTTTCAGCACAATGGAGGAGCGTAACACAGATCAAGAACAGCTGTTCTATGATGCAAAACAGGAAGCATTTCTGTTAAGCAGATATGTCGTTAACCAGAACTTCCAACCGCTCCGCCATAAAATAAAAAAGCTGAAATTCATTAATATTCACGCACTCTACAAACAGCTGTTCCAAGAGCACAGCCGCTGCCTTCTGGAGTCCATAGAAGCCACTGCACTACCTGAAGATTGGGATGCTATATGCCTTCAAACCCTTACGCAACTCGACAACCAACAGCTCGCTTTTGAGGATGCCACTCCCTTACTCTATTTGAATGAACTAATAGAAGGGTTTCAATCGTACAACACAGTTCGTCACGTCATCATTGATGAGGCGCAGGACTACTCGGCCTTTCAATTCACCTTTATGAAAAGGTTATTCCCCCGCAGCAAAATGACTTTGTTGGGTGATATGAATCAAGCCATCTATACAAGCACAGACAGCAGCGGACCCGTTGAACAAAATAATCAAGGTACAACAGGCAATCAACACGGATACAACCATGTTATCGAACTGTTCGGCGCTGGACAAACGAATATCATTCGCCTGATACGCAGCTACAGATCTACCCGTGAAATCGTGGAGTTCACTAAAGCTATGCTGCCGAACGGTGAAGCTATTGAACCTTTCAATCGCAATGGTGAAAAACCGTTAGTCCACAGAGCCGATGATCTAAATAGCCTCACAGCAAGCGTGATTGCCGATTTGAATGCCTTACAAGCAGAAGGAATACAATCCATTGCTATTCTTACCAAAACAGCGGAGGAGAGCTTTCTAGCTTATGAGCGGCTGTATCCTTCGATCCCTGTATCACTAATTACCAAGAACGATCATTCTTTTGAAAAAGGTATTCTGATTATGCCTGCTTATTTGGCCAAGGGTCTAGAATTTGACGCCGTACTCTTATGGGATGCTTCACATAATCAATATGATCAAGAGAGCGAACGCAAGCTGTTCTATACAGCTTGTACCCGAGCCATGCACCGACTGCATATCTTCTATACAGGCGAACTGACCCGTTTTATTTCATCTCTTGATACTCATACTTATAAACATTTGAAGTCATATTAAATAAAAGATGAGCCGATTCGTCGGTTCTCTTTTTTTATACTTCATGGTAGAATGAGGAAACTATGGAAAGGGGTGTCCGAAGGGTTGCTTAAAAATGGTAGGTTCTACATCATATATAATGAACTATCTATCACGATCTGCTCCGAATTGGATGATGTTTGCGAGGAACTAGCTCAAGGCGGAATGCTATACAGCTATGCTGATGATGAAGAACTGGCACACTCCATGATGATGGAATGTTTTCATTTCCTGACCTCGAAAAACTTATAATCTCGAAATCTTCGTAGTAAACGCCTTTTAGGAATCCCTGAAAATTACATTCATTTCAACGAACAAAGAACCCTCGAAAGGGCTCTTTCTGTTGTTCATACTTCGCTTGTCTATCCTTCACCGTTATTGTGGCGGGAATGATTCTGTTGCTTGACCTTCTTAGACCCCGAAAGCGGTTCTGTAACCTGGTTATGTTCATCCTGATTCTGTTTACCGCTTGGTTGATTCACAGGTTGAGGAATATCTTTTGGCATAATCGAGTGCTCCTTTCTGTCTATTAATCTTTATCTGTTAGAACAGAGCCACCTATCGGCTTATCGTGATTTAGCGCGTCCTGATGTCGGTGGTCATTCGTTTGCTGCTGGACTTGCTGAGCCTGATGACTGTTAACTACTTGCTTATCAAAATCCTTAACTACATTTTGTAGGTTTTTATCTACATCACTTTTGTTCTTTGTCATTATGCCCTCCGCTAGTTAGATGTCAGAGCATGCAGCTGCTGCGCACACTCATGAATATGCCGTACATAGTCATCGATTAACGTTTGGATTACTGTTGTTCGCTCATCCGCATTCCGTCCTTCAACCTCTACATCGACAAATTCCACTTTAACCTCTCTAGAATCTACGTACGTGCACTTAAAATCAAAACTGTACCCATTACGCCCTTCTGTAACAATATGCACCCAAAGGGTCTTAGGATCGGCTGCATCCGCCTTAATCTCAGCCTTGTCGGATGCATTAAGCACCGTTGGAATCGTTCTTTGCCACGCTTCAACAAGCTGCTGCTGATCGATTGTCAAGCTATCGGTCTTTGCCATTTTATCAACACCTCCACTTCTATAAGGTGCGGAACCCTAAACGACTTTATACCCAACAAGCAACAGTAAAAAAAGGAACATGGATAAATACCGCTGGAGTCATCCTAATAACGAGAAAAAAAGCCGCACAACCCACGTTTACATGGATTCCACAGCTTTTGGTTTAATTTATGTAGTGTTATACTTTATCATCTCACAAGAGTGACCACTTAAAAAATAAATGGCGGAGAGGGTGGGATTCGAACCCACGGAGACCTTACGACCTCGGCGGTTTTCAAGACCGCTGCCTTAAACCACTCGACCACCTCTCCAGGTGACAAAAAGCATTGTATCATACTTGTACATCAAATATCAAGTTCTATTTTTTAGAGATCTTGGTTGCATGGTTCATGTACGGTTGCAGCACCTCAGGAATCAGAACGCTGCCGTCTTCCTGCTGATAATTTTCCAATATAGCAGCCACCGTACGACCAAGCGCTAATCCGGAGCCATTCAGGGTGTGAACGAATTCTGGCTTCGCCTTGGCATCGCGACGGAAGCGAATGTTTGCGCGGCGCGCTTGGAAATCTTCAAAGTTACTGCATGAAGAAATTTCTCGGTACGTATTGCTGTTAGGCAGCCATACTTCCAAGTCATATGTTTTAGCAGAAGAAAACCCGATATCCCCAGTACACAACGTAAGCACACGGTACGGCAGCTTCAACAGCTGCAATACCTTCTCAGCATCCGCTGTAAGCTTCTCCAGCTCCTCGTACGACTTCTCAGGCGCTGTCAGCTTCACCAGCTCAATCTTATTGAACTGATGCTGGCGAATCAAGCCACGGGTATCTCTGCCTGCAGAACCAGCCTCAGAACGGAAGCAGGCACTGAAAGCAACGAAGTACTTCGGAAGCTCTTCCAGCGTCAAAATATCATCCCGGTAATAATTCGTTACTGGAACCTCTGCTGTAGGTATCAAAAATAAATCGCTATCCGCTATTTTAAACACATCTTCTTCAAACTTCGGAAGCTGTCCTGTACCGGTTAAGCTGTCGCGGTTGACGATATAAGGTGGCAGCATTTCTTCATAACCATGCTTATCGCTGTGCAAATCCATCATAAAGCTAATTAAAGCCCTTTCCAGACGCGCACCCAACCCTTTATAGAAAACAAACCGTGAGCCCGTTACCTTCCCGGCAGCCTCAAAATCAAGAATACCGAGATCATGTCCAATATCAAAATGTGCCTTAGGCTCAAAAGAGAATACAGCGGGTTCGCCTACACGGCGAATTTCAATGTTATCCTCTTCTGAACGGCCAACAGGTACACTATCATTAGGGACATTAGGCAAAGCCATTATAATACCGTTCAGATCGGTTTCCAGAACACGAATTTCGTCGTCCAGCTCCTTGATCCGATCGCCAACGCCTTTCATTTCCTCAATCAGCGCTTCAGCATCTTGCTTCGCTTTTTTCAAAGCGGCAACTTCCTGAGAAACGACGTTCCGGCGGTTTTTCAATTGCTCCACTTCTTGAAGAAGCTCTCTTCGCTTCGTATCAAGGCTAGTGAAGCGACTTATATCTTCCAGCGTTTTGCCACGGTTTTTCATTCCCTGCTCCACGCGTCCTATGTCACTACGCAATAACTTTACATCCAACAAGGAGACCCCTCCTACCTCGTTTCACGTACCATGTCCAGAAAATATGCATGCATCCGTTCATCATCAGTCAGTTCCGGATGGAACGAAGCAGCGAGCAAGTGTCCTTGACGCGCCGCTACTATTTGATCACGGTATGTTGCTAAAACATCGACGCCTGTGCCTACTTCCTCGATCAATGGCGCTCGAATAAATACCGCTCGAACATCGTCAGCAATTCCCTTAATAGCCAAATCTGTTTCAAAGCTTTCCCGCTGACGACCGAACGCATTACGGGCTACCTTGATATCCATCAACCCAAGATGGGCCTCCGGCTGTCCTGCGATATCCTTGGCAATCACAATAAGACCGGCGCAGGTACCGAAGATCGGCTTCCCTTGCTGCGAGAACGACTGCAGCTCCGTTATGAAGTTGTAGGTACGCATCAGCTTCCCGATGGTGGTGCTTTCTCCTCCGGGTATAATGATGCCCTCAACTTCAGCTAGCTGCTCCGTTCTTTTAACAACAACACCTTCGCCGCCTGCCTTATTAATAAGCCCGATATGCTCGGCTACAGCCCCTTGCAAAGCTAAAACCCCTATTTTCATAGCTGCTCCATCCTCTCAGCTGATAATTACCAGCCGCGATCCTGCATGCGCTGTGTAGCATCAAGCTTGGAGATTTCGATACCCTTCATCGGTGCTCCCAAGTTTTTGGAAATCTCCGCAATCAAGGCATAATCTGTGTAGTGCGTTGTCGCTTCTACTATTGCTTTGGCAAATTTCTCAGGGTTTTCCGATTTGAAAATACCGGATCCTACGAATACGCCATCCGAACCCAAATGCATCATCAAAGCAGCATCAGCTGGAGTTGAAACCCCACCAGCAGCAAAGTTAACTACAGGTAATTTACCCGTTTCGTGAACTTGCAGCAGCAGCTCATAAGGAGCTCCCAGGTTTTTGGCTTCTGCCATCAGCTCGTCTCTCGACATAGCTTGTACTCTTTTAATTTGACCCACCATTGTACGCATATGACGCACAGCTTCAACAATGTTACCCGTTCCTGGCTCACCCTTGGTACGGATCATCGATGCGCCTTCGCCGATTCTGCGCAATGCTTCGCCCAGATCTCTTGCTCCGCATACAAAAGGAACCGTGAAATCTTTTTTATAAATATGAAACACTTCATCTGCAGGTGTTAGCACTTCACTCTCATCTATATAATCGACGCCCATAGATTCAAGAATTTTTGCTTCAACAAAATGCCCAATCCGAGCTTTAGCCATAACAGGAACTGTTACAACTTTCATTACCTCTTCCATAACCGTAGGATCAGCCATACGAGCTACCCCGCCTGCTGCACGGATATCAGAAGGTACGCGCTCTAAAGCCATAACAGCGGAAGCTCCTGCTGCTTCTGCAATCTTTGCTTGCTCTGCGTTCATGACGTCCATGATGACGCCACCTTTTTGCATTTCGGCCATACCTTTTTTAACACGCGATGTTCCAGTTTCCATTTTCCTACTCCTCCAAACATATATCAATAAATTTCTTAATCCACAAACTACTAAACAATTATTTTACAGGATTACCTTTAAATACACAACCGCTTTGCAGGGTTTCTTATTTCTTTGTTCCCGAGATCATATCTACAAAAAAGTTGCCAATAGCTCGGAAGAACAACCTGAACCAGCTTCCCTTTTCAACATCGTCTACAGCTATTAAATTAGCCGTTTTTTCTGTACCAGCATATGTCACCTTAACGGTTCCCAGCACATCGCCTTTAGCTATAGGGGCTACAAGCTTACTCTCATCAGCCGGTGAAGCCGTTACTACGAATTGATCTGGTGTGGCACCTTTTTTCGCAACGAATGTAACACCTGTTTGTGTCACTACTGGAACTTGAGTAGCAACGCCCTTCTTAATATTTACTACCTTCAAGGAATCTATTTCTAACTTGGCAGTGAGCACTTGTTTCATTTCAAAATTATTAAAGCCATAATCGAGCACTTTTCTCGTTTCTTCAAAACGCTGAGGCTCTTTCTTCGTCCCCATAACCACACTAATTAAGCGAATTCCATCCCGTTCAGCCGTACCAGTAAAGCAATAGCCTGCATCATCCGTAGATCCTGTCTTTAGGCCATCCAATCCTGGATATGCGTACTTCTTAAAGTTAACATTATCCTTATTTCCTTCTAACATCCAGTTCCAGTTGATCATAGGTGCTTTATCTTTCTCTCGGAACTTCTTGGATGTAATTTTCGTGTATTCAAGAATTTCTTTATGATCTTTGATGATATTATAAGCTATCAGAGCAGCATCTTTTGCGGTAAGAAGAGTTTCCCCTTGAAGCTCCTTAGGAGCATATTTGCCTAGGTCAGCCCTTGATAACCCCGTTGCATTAATAAAATGCGCCTGATCTGACAGTCCTAATTGCTTAGCCTTCTCATTCATCAGCTTGGCAAAGTTTTCTTCCGTATCCCCTATCTTTTCTGCAAGTGCGACTGAAGCATCATTCGCCGAATAGATGGACATTGCTGCAAACAAGTCTTTTACCGAAGCCTGTTCTTTATACGCTAGTAGCCCACCAGAACCGATGACATCCGCAGCGTACTGGCTCGTTGTCACCATGTCATCCCACTTGATTTTGCCACTCTTTACGGCCTCCATAACCAAATATTCTGTCATCATCTTAGCCATACTTGCTGGAGGTAATGCTGTATCCGCATCTTTTTCAAACAAAACTTGCCCGGTACTGGCCTCTATCAAAATGGCAGATTTCACATCCAGCTTTAAATCGGGCGTATCTGCCGCCATAGCACTCTTAGGTTGAATCACGAACGTACATAATTGAATTAGCATTGCGACAGTAATTAGGACAGATATACGCCTTACAGACAGCAACAAAGCTCTCACTCCTCCTAGTAAAATGATATAAACGCGTATTTACTATTGTACCATAGCACTAGAGGCATGTTCAAAAAAAGAAACGGCAGCCCAATCAGGCCCCGTTTCTCTTCTTATTTTATAAAACATTCCCTCTAGCTTACAAAGAATAGTTTGGAGCTTCCTTCGTAATTTGAACATCATGCGGATGGCTCTCACGTAGTCCTGCTCCGGTTATACGGATAAAAGAGGTTTCGTTGATAAGCTCGGGAATAGTACTTGCCCCACAATAGCCCATACCCGAACGCAAACCGCCGATCAATTGATATACGGTATCAGCCAATGGCCCTTTATAAGCAACGCGTCCTTCAATACCTTCTGGAACCAGCTTGCTTTCATTTTCTTGGAAATAGCGGTCTTTACTGCCTTCCTTCATGGCACCAAGAGAACCCATACCGCGGTAAACTTTAAACTTCCTACCTTGGTAAATTTCTGAATCACCTGGGCTTTCATCTGTTCCAGCAAACAAACTTCCGATCATAACTGCACTTGCTCCAGCTGCAATAGCCTTTGTAACGTCCCCAGAGTACTTAATCCCGCCATCTGCGATAATCGGAACATTATATTGCTTGGCAACCGACGCACAGTCGTAGATAGCTGTAATTTGCGGTACACCGATACCCGCAATAATACGAGTTGTGCAGATTGAACCTGGACCAATGCCAACCTTAACCATCGACGCGCCTGCTTCGATTAGATCTCTCGTTCCATCACCAGTAGCAACGTTACCCGCACAGATCGGAAGATCAGGGTACTGTTCACGAAGCTTCTTCACCGTCTTCAGAATATTAATATGATGACCGTGCGCAGAGTCCACAACAATCATATCAATTCCTGCTTCAACCAAAGCAGCTGCACGCTCCATTACATCCTTGGAAACACCCACCGCAGCACCTACTGCTAAACGACCCTGCTTGTCCTTTGCCGAGTTAGGGAACTGAATAGCTTTCTCAATATCCTTAATCGTTATGAGACCCTTCAGCGTGTTATGCTCGTCAACAATAGGAAGCTTTTCAATCTTATGCTTTTGCAAAATGCCTTCTGCTTGCTGTAACGTCGTTCCTACAGGAGCTGTAACTAGATTTTCACGTGTCATGACATCCTTGATCTTGATGGAATAATCATGAACAAAACGAAGATCCCTATTTGTCAGTATACCTACTAGCTTTTTATTCTCATCACAAATCGGTACACCTGAAATACGGTATTTAGCCATCAGCTCTTCTGCATCATATACGTGATGTTCAGCAGTAAGTGAGAATGGATTTGTTATTACACCGCTCTCTGAACGCTTAACGCGATCAACCTCTTCAGCTTGTTGGGCGATAGGCATATTCTTATGAATAATCCCTATACCCCCTTCTCTAGCGATTGAGATAGCCAAAGCCGATTCCGTAACAGTATCCATTGCAGAGCTTAGCAAAGGAATGTTTAATTTAATATTATCCGTCAACTGCGTTGAAATATCGATTTCCTTACCAAAAACCTCCGACTTTCGCGGCACCAATAAAACATCATCGAATGTTAAACCTTCTTTAGCAAACTTATTTTCCCACACGGAACTAAATCCTCCCTCATTTTCATACTTGCCGGTAGATATTATTGCAATAGTATCAAAAGGCCATTTTTAATGTCAAGTATATCTTCTTCTACGCTTGGAAGAGTTGGAAATGGTTGTAAATATCGTCCTGAAAGATCGATTTTAACGACTCCCAACTCTTCCTTATCTTAGTATACCCCTTTATAATTCAAAGCTTCATAAAACAAAAAAGAGTCTTTTTGGATATAAACCAAAAAGACTCTTTTC
>NZ_WHOD01000066.1 GCF_013141765.1 Paenibacillus foliorum | reverse complement strand
ATGGAATAAGTAGGTAATCAGTATTGGCATACAAATGTATACGTGATGTGTATTTTTCTGGAGGGTGGTGCAGACTGACGAATGCAGATGCAGTTAGTTTTGATGCACAATGAGATGAATCATTTACTAGAAAGGGACAGCGAAACTTATGATCACAGTGTAAGAGTAGCTTCAATGGCTAAGGTTATGGCATACGGGTTGAAACTGGACAGTAAGCAAACCTTTCAGCTGGTAAACGGTTGCTATTTGCACGATATCGGAAAATTGCGGATTCCTTTGGAAATATTGAATAAACCTTCGGGATTGGCACCGCATGAATGGGATTTAATGAGGCTTCACCCAACTGTAGGAGCCGACATGCTAAAAGAGTATGATTTTATAGATCAAGAAATCATTGACGTTGTTGAATTTCACCATGAAAGATGGAATGGGGATGGATATTGCGCCGGATTAAAGGGGCAGGATATCCCTGTTTTTGCGCGGATATGTTCTATTATTGACGCTTTTGACAGTATGATTTCGAGCCGAACTTATCATAGAGGACTATCCGTAAATGAAGCAGTAGACCAACTGGTGCTAAACGCAGGAACGCAATTTGATAAACAATATGTGCATATTTTTATCCAGCAGTTGAATCTAAATGAATGAATAAATGAATCGGCAGCTGCAATTTTAAACTCGGATGTGATGATATGAGTATATGTGTACAAGAGCAGTACATTGAAATTGTGTTGGATAAGGGTTACTTTGCAGTGAAAACCAGAGATGTTTATAAGATTATTAAGATGGACGCGATTGAGGAAGCAGAGACGCCCGATCCCTATCTAAATCAGGTGTTCTACCTGCGCAGCAAGCAGATTAAGTTACTTAGTTTGAGACGTTTATTCAATTTACCGCCAGCTGAGTACACGAAAGCTACAAGGGTAATTATCGTGAGGAGCGAGCGAGGCTACGTGGGGATTGTTGTGGATCAAGTCAATAAAGTATCGACGTATGCCACTATTCAAGCTGCTTCTATAAAAGGCATCGGAATAGTTAATGGTTCTTTCTTTTCGGGAATCAGTGAATGTGACGGTAAACAAGTAGGAATTATTAATATGGACGAGATTCTTCTTCGGTTTTAGTCTACAGTCTGCATAAATCGAAAAACGTCTTTGTCAAGACCGTCAAGATTAAAAAATTCTTATTTGATTCTAATAAATACAATGAAAGCCAGATGTATGGAGGGTTTGCGAGGCTCTTGGTACATGTTGGTTTTTTTTTGCGTGGTATACTCGTAATCGAGACAGGGACAAGCATCCTGTACTCCAATCTATTGTTGATAAGGAGAGAATTTATGAAACTTCTGAAAAAACAACAGTTGGGTAAAACACTGATGGTTGCCACTGTAGGTCTTTCTGTTATGATATCCGGAACTATTGCGATTCCATCGAATACAGCTTATGCGTATAGTTCTTCAAAAGCAAGCAGTGTTATCGCAACAGGTAAGCGCTATATGGGTGTACCTTATAAGTTTGGAGCTACGGCTGGACAGACTCGTAATTTCGATTGTTCTTCTTTTACTCAGTACGTATATGCAAAATACGGCGTGAATCTGCCGCGTACCTCACAAGCACAATCTCATGCAGGTACCTATGTATCTAAAAGCAATTTGAAGCCTGGAGACTTGGTATTCTTCTATTCTCCGATCCATCACGTAGGCATTTATATCGGAAATGGTAACATGCTTCATACCTACGGAGCCGGAGGCGTAAAAATTTCGAATATGAATAATAGCTTCTGGAAGTCGAAGTATAAAACAGCGCGTCGTGTGCTGTAGGTAGCTTTTTGTATGATCAGGGCATATTCCTCCCAATAACTCCTGAACACTTGTATATCGCAATACTTAATCACTTCGGTTAAAACACCTCTTACAATGTCAGACCTTTATTACTAGGTTGATCTTGACCTTGTAAAAAAAGAAGCACGGTTTATGTCATCTCTATTGACGTAAACCGTGCTTCTTTTGTTGCAGGGAAATATAAGCTCTTGAGGATGCGTTGTGCGTTGCCGATTATCCTCAGCTGCTCAGGATCAGCATGCAAAGAGCCTAAGCCCCATATTCACAGGAGGTGTCTGCGCCGGGCTCAGCGGCAAGGAGGCGCTGCGTTCAACGGCAGCTTCACCGTAACCCGCGTGCCCTCGCCGGGCTTGCTGTCGATCACGATCGTTCCCTTGTGCAGCCGCACAATGTTATACGCGATCGAGAGCCCGAGGCCGCTCCCGCCTGTGGAGCGGCTGCGCGCCTTATCGACCCGGTAAAACCGGTCGAACAGGCGGGGGAGATCCGCCGGCTCGATGCCGATGCCGCGGTCGGTTACTTGCAGCACCGCGATCTGCGCATCGCGCGGATCCGGCTGCAGCGTCACAAGTACAGCGCCTTGGCTGTACTTGATGGCGTTATCAAGCAGGATGATCAGCAGCTGCTTGATCTGCCCGGGGCTTCCGCTCATGGTTACTCCCTCAAGAGCGGTATCCAGCTCGCAGCGGAGCTCGCGGTGAAAGGCTTGCTGCAGGGTAACTGCCGTTGTAGTCACGAGCTCGGAGAGAACAAAGGCTTCCCACAGCATATGCTCACCTGACTCGGTATTAGCGACGGTCAGTAGGGCATGGGTTAGCTTGCGCAGCCGCGTCGCTTCGGAGTGGATAGCTTCAACGGCTTCAGTCCGCACCTCCTTATTGCTGCCTCCCCAACGTCTCAACAGATCGGCATAGCTTTCTATGATGGTCAGCGGAGTTTTCAACTCATGAGAGGCATCAGCCAGAAATTGCTTTTGCAGATTGAAGTTATGCTCCAGCTTTCCTATCATGGAATTAAAGGTATGTATCAGCTGCCCCAGCTCGTCTTGGTGCTTGGACGGGGCGAGCTCTAGCTTCTTGAAAACACCGTTTCGCTGATTCGATTCCATGACAAAAGCCAGCTGGTGGATGGGACGAAGAATTATTTTGGCATAGTACATCCCGCAGGCAAGTGCAAATATAACAGACCCCATGGTTGTCAGCATAAGTACTTTAATCAGCACACTCAAATATTGCTCCAATGTGTCCAGCTTCCGTACGATCTGCACAGCTCCTAGCGTCACATTTTTATCATCGATAATAGGGGTTTGAATGTAGACGATCAGGGCCTCAGATGTGTTAAGAGTTTTGGCAAGGCTGCGATTGCTGAAATAGGCTGGAATCTCCTTCAGCTTCTCATTGGTAGTTATTTGTGTCTGTATAACAGAATCCTTATCAATAATACGAATCATGGCTTGAGGCATCAGAAAGGGTTTGAGCCAAGACGTGCGGACCCAACGTGCAGGATGATAGAGCTCGGTTTGTGACATCAATGGCTGGATTGCATTCCATAGCAGCTGGATCTGGCTGTTCGTCGTGATGCGCACAACCGTGAAGTACGTAACAATATTAAACAGCAGCATAACCAGCAGCAATGAAGCTGCGAGCAGCAGTGTGATTTTGATTCGTATTCTCATGTAGCGGTGTCACATTCCTTAACCAAATAGCCTACGCCCCGCAGTGTGTGGATGAGCTTGCAAGGAAATCCTTGATCCACTTTTTGCCGTAAGTAGCGAATATACACATCTACGACATTTGTATCACCTATGAAGCCATATCCCCATACCTCTGATAAAATTTGCTCGCGGGAAAGTACTTCGCCGGTATGGCTTACTAAATACCCTAGAAGATCAAACTCCTTTGGCGTAAGCTCAATGGGCTGGCCGTCTCTGGAAACCTGACGGGTTCGGATATTCATAATCAGGGCATCGATACGAAGCTCCTCATCATGGTGGGACGGAGTTCCGGCTTCAGTATGCGGCTGGTTGGCTGTCATTCGGAGCAGGTTGCGAATACGCGCCAACAGCTCTTCAATGGCAAAAGGTTTGGTTATATAATCATTTGCGCCCTGATCAAGCCCGCTCACCCGATCCGGTATAGTGTCTCTGGCTGTTAGCAGAATAACAGGAGCTTGGCTGCCGTTCTGCCTCATTCGGCGAAGCACTTCGAGACCGTTCAGTTCAGGCAGCATGATGTCGAGCAGGATCATATCCCAGCTCTGCGATAGAGCCATATCCAAGCCTTCGCGACCATCCTTAGCGTGCTGCGGGGAATAGCCTTCATGCTCTAATTCCAACTGCAGCACCCGCGCAATTTTATCCTCATCTTCGATTATTAATATGTTTGGCTTCATGACATCCCTCACTGTTTCTTTGCATAAGAGTAGTATGCGTTTGAAAGTTGGAAATATGATAGGAAATGCTTGCGAAACCACAGTTTGCACAATTTCCAGGATGCAATTGTGCTCAAGCAGCAGCATTGATAAGATGTGTCTAGAGAGATTAGCTATTATTCGGACATGTAGTTGAGAGAAATCCTGGCATTGTAGAAGTTGAATAGGGGGATTGCAAATGCGTGGATTGTATAATCAAGTAGCGGTTATCGCCGGAGGCGGAAGAGGGATTGGCAAAGCGATTGCGGAGAAATTATCAAGCTATGGGTGTAAGATTATCATAGGAAGCCGCACGCAAGAGCAGTATTTGGGTACGGCTGAACAATTACGGCAGAATGGCGGCGAGGCGCATGGACTGATGCTGGACGTTCAGGATCAGGGAAGCATCCAACACTTTGTAAAACAAGCGTATAAGCTTTATGGACGAATTGATAGCTTCGTTTATTGTGCAGGCATTAACAAGCGCGTACCAGCGGAGCAGTATTCAGTAGAGGCTTGGGACGAGGTTATTGGGGTGAACCTGAGGGGCGGATTTATGAGCTGCCAAGAAGTCGGGAAAAGGATGATTGAGCAGGGAAGCGGGTCAATAGTAACCATTACCTCTATGCTCTCGCATATAGGAACTCCGAATCAAAGCGCATACGCCGCTTCCAAGGGAGGCATGATGCAGTACAGCAAGGTACTGGCCGTAGAATGGGCGAAATATGGAATTCGAGTCAACGCGGTTAGCCCGGGCTATATTGAAACGGATTTAACGGCTGGAAATTTCAAGAAAGAGTCTTTCAGAGAGGCGGTGTTAGGAAAAACGCCCATGGGGCGTTTTGGCGGGACGGGTGAAGTAGCCGAAGCCGTTTGTTTCCTGGCATCTCCAGAGGCGTCCTATATTACGGGTACTTGCATCCCTGTTGATGGGGGATTTTTGGCGGGTCACCAGAACATCATTATGCAGTAGTCAAACGTCAAACTTGTCGCAAGCCGCGGCGGAACCTGGATTTCCATAAAGAGAAATGATTGTCTTGCTCTCGTTTGAGTCTGCCTTGTAAAAAAGTGCGGTTCTCGGCGCAGGGCTTTTTGTCTATCTGGCTTTTGTCGGGCTAGTAAAAAGGGAGATGAATGAAAATGCGCGATCTCAGCAATATTAGTGAGTAAAAGATGGCTTTGGTGTGAGGTATTGTAAGAGCGGATGAGTAGTGTGCACAGGTGCTACGAGAAAAAGTATGATTTCTATTGAATTTTTTATTTCAAGTTTTTATTGAAACATCATATGACTTGTTATATATTATAAATACATCATATGAATGTTTGTTATTATAAAGTCTGCAGGTGGTTATTATATCTAAGAAATTAACTTACGAAACGGTATATGACCGTATCAAAAGCAACATTAAAGCCGGTCTTTGGAAGCAAGGAGAGCAGCTACCGCCATTGGAGCAGTTATCTGCTGAGCTTGGTGTCGGAATTTCATCTGTGAGGGAAGCCGTCCGTATTCTTGGGAAACAGAAGATCCTTCGGATCGAGCAGGGACGAGGCACCTATGTAGATAATGATTTGACTGACGCGCCTGCAGATCGACTTGATTTTCTGGAGCGTGCTACCATGCTGCAGTTGACGGAAGCTAGGCTTATCATTGAGCCTGAGCTTGCCGCCTTGGCTGCAGATAAGGCTACGGATGAAGAAGCGAAGGCGATCATGACTACCGCCGAAGCAATGAAACGAAAGGTTGAGAAGCAGCGAGATTTTTTGAAAGAGGATATCCATTTTCATGAATTGATTGCGAAAGCTTCCCACAATGATATTATGTTCCACATGCTGGATCGTATGAGCGACTTGCTGGTCGATAGCCGCCGTAAATCAATGAAATGGCCCGGAATGCATGAGAAAGCATCATCGTTTCATTTCTTGATTGCGCAGGCAATTATTCAGCGGAATCCGACCCAGGCGCGTGCTCTTATGAAATGCCATTTGGAAGATATGCTATTTGAATTTCACAAAGGAGAGGGTTCATTATGAAAATTAAATCTTTGGAGCTGTTTAAAGTACCGCCGCGGTGGTTGTTTCTAAAAATTACGACGGATGACGGAATCGTTGGCTGGGGGGAGCCGGTTGTTGAAGGTAAAGCCGATACTGTACGCACAGCTGTAGAAGAAATGAGCGAATTTCTGATCGGCAGAGATCCGGGCCACATCGAGGATTTGTGGCAGGTGCTGTACCGCGGTGGATTTTATCGCGGCGGACCGATCTTGACGAGCGCTATCTCAGGTATCGAGCAGGCGCTGTGGGATATTAAGGGCAAGAGCCTAGGCGTGCCCGTATATGACTTGCTGGGTGGTCCGTGCAAGGAGAAGATGCGCGTCTACGCCTGGATTGGCGGCGACAAGCCATCGGATGTGGCTGAAGCCGCAAAGGAAAAGATCGCACAGGGATACACAGCGATCAAGATGAATGGCACCGCCGAGATGGAGTGGATCGATTCGTCACTCAAGGTGCAGGAGGCCGTTGAGCGCCTAGCCGCTGTACGAGCAGCTATCGGTCCTGGCAATGGCATTGGCGTGGACTTCCATGGCCGCGTCCATAAGACGATGGCCAAGGTGCTGATCAAGGAGATGGAGCAATACAAGCCGATGTTCATTGAGGAGCCGGTACTATCGGAGAATAACGAAGCGCTGCTTGAAATCACCAGAGGCTCTAGCGTGCCGATCGCTACTGGTGAGAGGATGTATACACGTTGGGATTTCAAACGGCTCCTTACGCAAGGCGGGGTCGACATTATTCAACCGGATTTAAGTCATGCCGGGGGAATCTGGGAAGTGCGCAAAATTGCTGCGATGGCAGAAGCCTTCGACGTTGCCGTTGCGCCTCACTGCCCGCTTGGACCTATTGCGCTGGCTTCTTCGCTACAGCTTGATTTCTGCACGCCGAATGCGTTCATTCAAGAGCAAAGCTTGGGCATTCACTACAACCAAGGCTCTGATCTGCTCGATTATTTGGTGGACCCATCGGTATTCGATTATAAGGATGGCTTCGTGAAACGGTTGACTAAGCCCGGCCTAGGCATCGAGATTAACGAAGCCAAGGTTCGTGAAATGGCCGCGATAGGCCATCAATGGCGGAATCCAGTGTGGCGCACCGAGGATGGTACGGTTACGGAGTGGTAGGATTTCACAAGTATATACGGATGTAATTTTTATGTTTGAACTATTTATTATTAATACTGATATATGCATACAGCAAAAAGCCGCTCTCAGCTGAGAGTGGCTTTTTGTATAAAAATTAAAAATTAGGTTAGGCTGAAGGCCTTCGTCCCATCACTAAGGTTACGATAAACAAAATAAGGAATACAATGAATAATACTTTGGCTATACCCGCTGCCGCTGAGGCAATTCCCAGAAATCCAAATACACCGGCGACAATAGCAACGACTAAAAAGATTAGAGCCCATTTTAACATGCTAACACACCTCCTGGATCATGTTTTTCTAGTGCCTTTACGGATAACAGTTATTGCTGCTGTTTAAAAATTACCATACATTGTTTCGACCAGGACCTGGTCGGTTCGTCACGTAAACTCCGTCCTGTGGAATAATGACTTCATCCTTGCTGCCGCTGTTTCTGCGGTTAATATTCATGTCATCGTTATCCATATTGTCGTGCCATACCATGACGAGAATTTTGCCTTTATCCAGCTCTTTCTCGAAATGATCGGCTTGCGCTTTAGACAGTCCTAACGAATGCATCTTCGAACGCAATTGATCGCCTCTGGAACGAAACAGATTGGCAAAGGCATCTCCAATGCCCTCCTCCATTACTCCAACCGTGCTTGTGCTCATCAGCTTAGTTAATCCTTCTGTTGTTTCATCATCATGCGCTAATACGTAAATTTCGTCCAGTGTGTAGCCTTTCCTTTGAAAGCTGCGAATCTCCTGAATAGCTTGCTCCTCATAAGTTACCAACTTGGCTTTGTTGTCCATAGTTTGTTCCTCCTTAGAGTTGTGCTAGGCGAGACTAGCTTCGTAAGCACGGCTGAGTTTGGCCTTAGCGATTTGTCTGAGCAAAGTACTAAGCGGCCCTCAAAAGTCCATGTAAGTATCGCAGTCGACTGGCTTTTTCATTATGGATAGATTCAGTTGTGGACCAGCATGCCCTCTATTAACCATATGGAAAAATGGTGAATCATGGTTTTTATTGATTCAGAAAATCGAATTGACGGTTACATAGTAGTTATAGATAGCGCTATAATGGAATGATGAGTAAAAGCTTGAGAAAGTTAGGAGTCATATAATGAATATCGTAATAGTTGATGACAATCCTGTAAATTTGATGGTAATAGAAAAAATAGTGAAAAGCGCCGGTTACAAACAATGCATTAAATTGCCCTCTGCTATTGAGCTGCTAGAGCTGTTGAATGCGGGTACTGGAGAAGGACCTAAGGTGCCAGTGGATTTGATCCTGCTCGATATGATGATGCCAGTGATGGATGGTCTGCAGGCCTGCCGTTCCATACAGGAGGATGAGGTACTGCGTGATATTCCTATCATTATCGTGACCGCTATGGGGGATTCGAATCTACTGGCTGACGCTATGGAAGCGGGTGCCGTTGATTATGTAATGAAGCCGATCAATAAGGTAGAATTAATTGCGAGGATTCGTGTTGCGCTGCGATTAAAATTGGAAAAGGATTGGCATAAGGAGAATGAAGCGCGAATTCGTAGTGAATTGGATTTGGCCAAACAAGTGCAGAGCAGCGTATTAAGCCTACCGCTCCGTAAAGAAAGATTGGATATAAGCGCATCCTATCATCCGTCCTTCGAGCTTGCCGGAGATTTATACTCTTGGTATCCGATTGACTCGAACCGGCATGGGATTATTTTACTCGATATGATGGGCCATGGGATTTCCTCCTCCTTGGTTTGTATGTTTATTTCATCCGTTATGCAAGACACCATTACCCGGTTCGTTCAACCGGAGACTGTTATAGCCGAATTGAACCGTTACATGAATCAACTGAATCGCAATGCCTCTGTCAGCTATTACTTTACAGCCATTTATTTGGTTATTGATACTCATCACAAAACAATCGAGTATGTAAATGCGGGCCACCCCCCAGGGATACTGATGGAAGCGAACAAGTCTACGATCCTGTTGGACACGGGAAGCTGCGCTGTTGGTTTCTTCGAGCAGATGGATATTGAAAAGGGCATGCTGTCCTATGAGGATGACATGCGGCTGTTTCTGTACACGGACGGACTACTGGAAGCTATAGAACAAGAAGATGAGGACGAGGTAGAGACACTGGTTGGAACTCTTGAAGCCTGTGAGCCTCAAGAGCTCGTGGATATAATGGATATTCTGCTGCCTGTTGAAATTCGCGACCAGCAGGAAGATGATATTTGTATGGTAATGTTGCGTGCTCATTAGAGAAAGCTTGATTTCTAGATGCATTCTCATTATAGGCTTGAATTTGAATGGAAAGACCTCCTTCCCCACATGATTGTGGTTTTGGAGGTTTTTTTGAGCGCTTAACAAGAATCTACGAACGGCAAGGGCAGTAAACAAGACATGATTCGGATCTATTGCCTACCCCAAACCTGCATTTATACATCCATTTGGCCGTTGTATCGGCAGTCTTGGTGAATTCATGCAAATTTGCATTTCTTTTCTCATTCTCAGCTGAACCCGAGTCGTTTGCATGAGAATTGCTGTACTTTAGCAGTTTATTCCTTATGATAGAAAATTCGGTATAAAATAACTGCATATTTGCAGGCTATTGCGCAGGCTGATGACCGGTGGAGGAGCAAGCAATGATTTTGAGGTTGAACCAAAAAGACGATAGCCCGATTCGGATGGTAAAAAATCCTGATCAGGCTATCGTCTTTTTGCGTGTAATAGCCTAAAGCTTGGGTCGGTATCATCATTGGAATGCTGGGAAAACATAGCGTACGATGAAGTACAAAAATCCAAAAAACAGGACAATGTAAGCTGCGTACTTGATGAAGGTGGAGGCAACCATGCCCTTATCGTACTTTTGCTCGACACTTTTTTTCTCAATTTCTACGTTTTGCTGTTCCATCGTTCATCACTCCTCATGGATTAGTTGTGTAAACGGTGATGCTGCCTTATTACCCTTGTTATTGTGGGGTGAACCAGATTCGTTTCGGAGCAGCGTGGGTAATTAGAAGCTATCAAAGCTTAACCAATTAATTATCCACAGAGGGGGAGAAATCATGGTTATTGAAATTAGTGTAGCTATTATTGCGGTAGCTTTTGTTGTCTTGGTAGCTTTTCTTATTGTTACTTTACGCTCAATGTCGGCTCTGTTGGTTCAGACCCATACCACGATGCAGGATTTGCAGCACGAAGTGAAAGGAATTGCCAAAGAAGCCTCTGATGTGCTGCGCCATTCGAATGCTGTGACGGTGGATATTTTGAATAAGCTCCACTCCCTTGAGCCAACATTTGATTCAATGAAACAGGTAGGGGAGGCTGTCGAAGGAATAACATCAACCGTTAAGCAAGCCTCCGTATCGGTCGCACGAACCATTAAGGATAAAGTGGATGAAGATGTACATAGTACGGCTCCAAGTAAATTAGGAACGGCCTTGAAAGCTATTCCTATCCTTCTTGATGTGTGGCAGCAATTCAAGCATCGGCAGGTTCGGGTGCAGACAGGCGCTAAGTAAAGTTTACTTCTCTGTTGTTTAGTTTGAAGTTTAGCAGGGTAATGATAAGATAATGGAAAAAGCGTCAGTATGGTGAGTTGAAGGAGGATTATAATTGTATGAATCGACAGCATAGCTTTGAAATAGAACGACAAGTATCTCCCAGCAGTCATTTGCTGTATTTAAAGGGGGAGCTGGACTTAGCATGGGCTGCCGAGCTGCGTGCTGCTGCAGATCCTTATGTCGCGGAAACCAGCCGCAAGCTAGTAATCAATTTGAAGGATTTACAGTATATCGACAGTACCGGAATCGGAGTTATTCTATCACTGCTCAAAGCAAGACATGTATTAAAAGCACCCATCACCGTTGAGGAGATTCCACCAAAAATTCAGAGGTTATTCGATATGACAGGGTTAACAAAGTTTATTGAACAATCATCGAACGAGGCAAATTAGAGATGGAAAGAAGGGACATGAATTTGGAAAATCGTAAGGTCACCATGACATTGCCTGCCGAAGCGGAGTTTATTGATGTAGTTCGTCTTACTTTGTACGGGTTATGCACCAAAGTGGGTTTCTCCTACGAGGAAATAGAAGATTTGAAGGTAGCTGTGGCGGAGGCGTGCAACAATGTTGTTGTGCATGCTTATGAGCCGAGTAGCATTGGGATGATGGAGGTTCATTTTGAGCTTATTGAGGATGGACTCCGAATTACAGTGAAAGACCAAGGTCATAGCTTTAACTTCTCTGAGAAAGCGCCGCAAGCGCACTCATTGCATGATAAATCGTTGGAAGAAGCACAAGTTGGCGGGCTGGGTATCTATTTGATGCAAGCTTTGATGGATGATGTTGAAGTGAACAGTGAAGGTGGGACTGAGGTTATTCTAACCAAACGCTTAAGTAAAAGCGAGGAAATGGTATGAAGGTAAATTCGGAGAACCCGGAACCGAATATCCGTGAGCTGATCATGGAATATCAGCAAACGAGTTGCAACGAGATAGCAACGACTTTATTATTGCAGTTGGAGCCTTTGGTAAAAATGGCTGCAGGGAAAATGTCGCGCAATCGTCCGGACCTCTATGAAGATTTATACCAAGTGGGACAAATGTCGATGCTGCGGCTGTTTAAGCAGTTTGACGTTGAGCAGGGCGAGCAATTCGAGCCTTATATGATGAAAAGTGTAATTGGCCATATGAAAAATTACTTGCGCGATAAATCGTGGTATGTACAGGTTCCTCGGCGTGTTAAGGAGAAGGGCGGACGGATTCAAGAGGCTATTGACCGGCTGACGGTTTTATTGGAGCGGTCTCCCAATGTGGAGGAGATTGCAGCAGATGTCGAGTTGACGGTGGAGGAAACTATCGAAATATTAGCAGGTAGAGAGTATTATCATTACGTTTCTTTGGATACTCCACTGTCTTTCGAAGAAAGCGGATCGACCATTGGGGATTTACTTAGTGAGGATGTTGATGAGTACCGGCAGCTAGAAAATCGATTGGATATGGAACAAGCTATGAAGCTATTGAAGAAGGAAGAACAGCGGGTGCTTCAGCTCTCTTATGTTGAAGGCCAGTCTCAACGTATGATCGCTCAGGTGTTGAATGTATCGCAGATGAGTGTATCACGGATTCAAAAGCGTGCCTTAGACAAGCTCAAGGAATACTTTGTAGAATCCGGAGGTATGACGGAATGATTGATAGTTTTTTATAGATAACACGTCCATAGGACGTGTTATTTAAGTTGTTGGGCTTCTTGGGGAAGACGGCGCTCTCGTTAATTTTGCTGTTAATGATTCAACCAATTTGGGCTCGGGTAATGAATGGTATGCACCATATTATCCCAAGAAGAGGCGGTGGGTGTTATGACAATCAGACACAGTATAGCATGCGATAGCAGTGATGTATTAGTACGTGAAACAGGGCCCCAGTCGTATGAAGTCAGCATTCAAGCTCAGGTTAATCCATTGGGAAAGGGCAACGTAATAGAAGCATTCTCCAGGTTGGAGGAGGCTATTGTGGCTGCTGAGCATTTCTGTAAATTGTATTCAACAGCCAAGGAGCAGGGCTATCATTTGGAAGGCGTCTATTTTGTAAAGGTGGATAAGCCTAAGCATCACGTGGGTCAGCTGCTGCAGGAAAGAAAGTCTCCTGATGCACTTGCTCTTATACTCTAGTGTAGTCATACAACGAAGCTGCATTTTTCGGAGTCTGTCTGAGGAGAAGTAGTCCTCGGACAGGCTTTTGGTATGACTGCTTATGCTCATGTATAGCTTTAAGCGCTGCTTTTATGTGTATACTAGGGCTTTCATATTTGAAAAAACGTCACTCGCGATGATCGCAAGTGACGTTTAGGTGTGACATCTTGTTATGGTATATTCGATGCGTGTTCAAGTCGTTATGCCTTTTGGAAAGGGCGAATCTGCTGAGCGTTGTCCAGCGCTTCATGAGCTGCATCCCCTGCACGATCAGTCGCTTTGTCCAGAGCTTGTGCGGCTTGTTCCGTTATTTGATGTGCTGATTCAGACAAGGCGTTGGTGGCATTGTGTGCAGCCTGCATCGCCGCATCTGTTCCCTCGTGTGCCTTGTCCAGTAATTGGGTGCCTTGCTCAGCTGCACGGTGGATTGTATCGGCCGTTTTGGTTCTGGCTTGATCCATCCATTCCTGGCCCATGGATTGAAGGGTATGAAGCGAGTCCTTCAAATCCTCCCGCAGCTCACGACCTGATTTGGGCGCGAGCAGAAGCGCGATAAGTGCCCCTGCGGCTCCCCCCACAATTGTCCCTATCAATAAACTATTGCTCTTTGTCTCTGCAGTTGCCATGTCTATCCGCTCCTTTTACATAGTTTACTTCGAATTTACGAGGTTCTGCTGTTTAAGATTCTGGATAATAGCGTCAAAAGGAGTACAAAGATTGCTGCTCCTATGATGGCGGGTACTACGGCGAAGCCGCCGATTACGGGGCCCCAAGAACCTAAAAGCAACGCGCCCAGCCATGCACCGACAAAGCCGGCAACCATAGAACCAATGATACCTCCTGGCATACCGCCGGGTGCTATCGCGGAACCGATGGCTCCGATGACGATTGCCATGACGATGGTTATCAGCAAGCCGATCATCATCCTCACGCTCCCTTCCTATGCTATGAGTTACCTTGCATGAGCATTATTACCCTTGTGCATTTTCAATGAAACAAAGTAAGGAGGAGCGTGGGGAATTCCCGCATAAGCCTTCCTTGTCCAACAGGCAGGTAATCTTTTATTGTAGCAATTAGAAGATTTTATTCTTGCATTTTGGAAATATTGCTGATACTATTATTTACGGCGATAACTTGTATGACATGTTATGAGTAAGGTGGTGAAATAAATGAGTTTAAGAAGCATTGACAAACAGAATATCGTCGACGAAGTGTATGCTCAAATTAAAAATAATATTGTAACCGGTATCTGGAAGCCTGGAGATAAGATTCCTTCCGAGCATGACTTATGCCAAATGTTCAAGGTGAGTCGAGTCAGTGTAAGAAGCGCTATTCAGAAAATGAGAGCGATCGGGATCATCACTACCAGACATGGACAAGGGTCCTTTGTTTCGCAATCGATTCAGGATCGAATATTGAATGATTTGACCCCGATCATGAATATAACGGAAAAAGAATTTATGGATATGATGGAGTTTCGTGAAACGATTGAATTCAAGTGTATCGATCTGGCTGTTCAGAGAGCGGACGAGGAAGATATTCGATGCATTGAGCAAGCTCTTGAAAAAATGGTGGCGGGCAGAAGCGATTATAAAAAATATACGGCAGCAGATATTGAATTTCACGTAGCTATAGCTAAAGCTTCCAAAAATGAAATTTTATATCAAGTAGTGAAAAACACTCATGCTTACTCTGAGTTTTTGGAGGAGTTGAATCGCGTTTTTGGCGTCAGTCAAGAAAGCGTGCAAGGACATATCCAACAGTTCGAAGCTTTAAAGAGAAGAGACAGCGAGGCCGTTAAAGCTTTGATCAAAATGGGTATGAATGAAAATATACAAAAGCTAAGGGAAAGAAACGAGCCCTAAACAAGTTTTTTTCACATCAACTTGTATGACATCATACATAATACAATGATTTGATTGCGATTGTAAGGTTAACCACAGAATTTTGGACTTCGGTTCAACCATCTTAAATAGGCATCCGGTGAGCCTTGCATTAACAATATAGAGCATGAAGTTATTACATACATGGAGGGTTAAGAATGAATAAGAAGATGGCAAAACTGGGGTTGCTTTCTGCACTAGCACTGACTGTTGGTCTCACAGGTTGTGGCGCAAAGCCGGAGGCTTCTACAGGAAAAACAGCGGCAGGAGCAGATAATCAGGCTGGAAAGCCAGTAACTATCAAAATTATCTCCGTATCTCAAACGGAAAAGCCGGATGGCCCTGCTGAGAAGGAAATGGCCGATGAATATATGCGCCTTCATCCTAACGTTAAGATTGAGTTTATCGGAGTACCTTTGAACGATTTGTTTAAAAAGCTGACAACTCTTGCAACAGCTGGAGATTTGCCGGATGCATTCACAAATACACCTGAATTCATGAGAACGGCATACGGAATGAATATTACAGCGGATTTAACCAAGCTGTTGGGTGATCAGTATTTGAAAGAGTTTTATCCGTACATTGTAGAAGAATCCAGCGTTGACGGCAAACTCCAATTTTTCCCATGGAATGCTACGCCGCAAGCCTTGGTCTATCGTGGGGATTGGTTCGAAGCTGAGGGGCTGAAAGCGCCAGAAACATGGGATGACTTTGTAACCGTTGCGAAGAAGCTGACCAAGGATACGAATGGTGATGGCAAGCCTGATCAATGGGGCTTTGGTATGGTGGGTACTCGTAACTCATCAGGAGGCTCACGTTTCATTCCGGTTCTTCGTTCCTTCGGTGCGGATGAGTTAAGACAAGATGCAAGCGGTAAATGGGTTACCGATTTGGAATCGCCAAAAGCTAAGGAAGCTTTCCAATTTTACGGCGATTTGTTTACGAAACATGGCGTTGTGCCTCCAGGCGTAACAGAAACAGGCTTTCCGGAAGCAGCTACTTTGATGGCTAACGGTAAGGTCGGGATGTTAATCAGTGGTCCGAACGCTTTCGGTACCATTCTCGCTCAAAATCCGAGTTTAAAAGGCAAGCTCTATAGCGCTCCGATTCCTAAGAAGGAAAAGAATGTATCTACCTTTGGATTGATTGGATATTCCGTCTCTGAACAAAGCAAAAATAAAGAAGCGGTTGTCGATTACTTGAAATTCGTTGTTAATAAAGAAAATTCGTTGAAATGGAACGCTGTAAGCGGACGTTTGCCAACGAGAGTAGATGTAGGCGAAAGTCAGCAGTTGAATACGCCGGAAATGGTCGGCTTTTCCAAGTCCATCGCCAATGCATTCCATGTGCCGAATTTCTCTACTTATACGCAATTCCAGGACATAGTAGCTGAAGCTTATCAGATGCTGTTAGCTAAAGGCGGAGATGTAGATGCTGCTACGAAAAAGGCCGCTGCTCGCGCGAACGATTTGATTCAAAAAGAAGGCAAGTAAGCTCTAATCGAGGGGGATTTCCTCCCCTCTTTTTTTACGAAAACATGAACGAGTCGTATCACATGAATATGCTTACGGTACAAGTTTTTGCTAACGCAAGAGCTCTCAGGAGGAGGAAACGTGAAACAATCCATAGCCAGAACCGAGTGGGCGGGATATTGGTTTATTCTGCCTGCAGCAATTACTTTAATTTTGCTGGTAACCTATCCACTGATTTATGGAGCCTACATTAGTTTCTTCAATACGAATCTGGTGAACAAATGGGATTTTGTAGGGTTAAGCCATTATCTGGATATTTTTTCTAACTGGGACTTCGTCACCCGTATTTGGTTAACGCTTAAATATACATTCTTTACGGTAGCAGGCCATTTTGTGCTGGGGATGGGCCTTGCCCTTGTTTTAAATATGAATTTGCCTGGCCGCACTTTTTTTAGAGCGATTCTCATTCTTCCTTGGCTGCTTCCTGAAGTAGTGGTGGGGCTTTTATGGAAGTGGCTGTTTAATCCGATGTATGGACTATTCAATCATTTTCTCATGAAAATGAATTTAATCAGTGAGCCGGTTTCCTGGCTTGGAGATACCACCTATGCATTTGTTGCTATCATAATCGTCTGCATTTGGAAGGGCTATCCGATGGTTATGATGCTGCTGTTGGCGGGTCTTCAGTCCATTTCGCAGGATATGTACGAAGCGGCCAAGATAGATGGATGCAATCGGTTCAAATCTTTCCGTTATGTCACGCTTCCCAGCTTGATGCCTGTTCTGGTTGTAACCTTGATTTTGGATACGGTATGGTGGTTCAAGCATTTCACTATGATCTGGATTTTGACGCAAGGTGGCCCGGGAGACGCAACGAACGTCGTCAGTATTGACATCTTCAAGAATGCTTTCGAGTTTTTTGATTTCGGTAAAGCAGCCGCCATGGCCGTCATTGTGTTTTTCGTATGCTTCTTGATCGGATTCGTTTATAGGAGGCTGTTTGACAATGGCAATGACTAAAGGGAAAGACAAAGTTTTCAATGGTTTTATGTATTTAATTATGGTCGTAGCTTCACTCATTGTGCTGGTTCCGACGTTATGGATGGTTTCCACAGCGTTTAAACCGAACGATGAAGTGATGGTTACCCCGCCGCAATGGATTCCGGACGCTCCGACATGGGAATCGTTCATCCGAATTTGGAATGACTATCCTTTTGCCACCTATTTCGCTAACAGTGTATATATCGTGCTCGCTGCGACCATCATTTCCTTGGTGTTTTCTGCAATGGCCGGTTATGGTGCATCGAGGTTTCGTTTTCGGGGCAAAAGCGCCTTTTTAACCTTTCTGCTGGTAACGCAGATGTTCCCTTCGATTATGCTGCTTATTCCGTTCTATAAAGTGTTGAAGACGTTGGGATTAATTGATACCCACATGGGTCTTATTCTCGTGTATATATCCTTCACGATTCCATTCTGCACCTGGATGATGATGGGCTTCTTTCAAGGAATTCCGAAGGAGCTGGATGAAGCGGCAACCATTGACGGATGCGGTAGAATTCGTACTTTCGTACAAATCATTTTACCTTTATCTTTGCCTGGTATAGCTGCCACTGCGATCTATTCTTTCCTGCAGGGCTGGAATGAGTATATGTTCGCATTGATTTTGACTACATCGGAAGAAATGAAAACATTGCCGGTCGGAATTGGACAATTGAACGGCTTTTATAAAATCGTTTGGAATGATATGATGGCAGCTTCGTTCGTGTCCAGCTTGCCGCTTGTTATTTTATTCTTATTTTTGCAAAAGTACTTTATTAGCAGCTTAACGGCAGGGGCCGTAAAACAATAAATAAAAACAATAGATAAACTATAGATAACTATAGAAAAACAACAGGATAAGACGAGGGAGAGAGCTATATGATCACAATTAGAGATGTTAAAACCATTTTGACTGCCCCGGAAGGAATTAATCTGGTCGTAGTTAAAATAGAAACCTCGGAACCGGGCCTTTTCGGTTTGGGCTGCGCAACCTTTACTCAAAGATATTTGTCGGTTGCTTCCGTAGTGGACAATTATTTGAAGCCATTCTTGATAGGGAAAGACGTACAGCGGATCGAGGATATTTGGCAAACCGCGATGGTGAGCGGCTACTGGCGGAATGGGCCTGAATTGAATAATGCGCTGTCCGGCGTTGATATGGCTCTATGGGATATTAAAGGGAAGCTGGCCGAGATGCCGGTGTACCAACTATTGGGTGGAAAATGCCGCGAGGGAGCCGCTGTTTATAAGCATGCCGACGGCAACAGCGTGGAAGAAGTGGAAGCTAACGCGAAGGCTTATATGGAGCAGGGCTACCGTTACATCCGCTGCCAGATGGGCTTGTACGGAGGCCGTGGTGCGGCTATAACGAAACCTGAGAACGCGCTTGACGGTGCTTATTACGATCCGAAAGCTTATATGAGAAGCATTGTTGGACTTTTTGAACATCTTCGCAGCAAGCTAGGTTGGGAAGTAGAATTCATTCACGATGTGCATGAACGTCTGACTCCTATCGATGCGGTAGGCTTTGCTAAGCAATTGGAAAAATTCCAACTATTTTATTTGGAGGATGCACTGCCTCCGGAACAAATCGAATGGTTTAAAAATATCCGTCAGCACAGTACAACTCCGTTAGCTATGGGAGAACTGTTTAACAATCCGAATGAATGGGTTCCTTTGATTGCAAACCGCCTTATTGATTTCATTCGCATCCATGTCAGCCAAATCGGTGGTATTACACCGGCCAAGAAGGTTATTTCTTTAGCTGAAACGTTCGGTGTACGTACGGCCTGGCACGGTCCTGGCGATGTGTCTCCTGTAGGCCATGCGGCGAATGTGCACTTGGATATTAGCAGTATTAATTTCGGTATTCAGGAATGGAATGGCTTCAAGGACGAAGTGCATGAAGTGTTCTCTGGTATCCCCGAAGTTCGCAATGGCTACGTCTATCCGAATGAAAAGCCAGGTCTTGGCGTTGATATTGACGAGAAAATGGCAGCCAAGTTCCCATGCTCCGATGTACTTCCGGCATGGACATTGGCCAGATTACCTGATGGAACCTCGTTCCGTCCATAAGGCACCGGCTTATCGCCGCCCAAATCCGATAATGGATTTGGGCGGTTTTTTCTATAATATCATGAGACTAACCGCAAATCGTTTCCCTCTGTTCCTCTAATTGGGCAGGTTGAGGAACAGAGATGCCTTATTTTGTTGTGAACACGGGATTATACAAGTGAAAGGGAAGTACGATCCCTTATTTGCTTAAAATGGGTCATTTCAGCAGTTTTGAGAAGAAATAACGCATCGTAGTTCCGTGACTTCGTAAATTCGAGGGGAAAGAAGACGAATAGAGGATTGACGTTCCGCGAGCGAGTGGGAGCGACCCAAAGATAGTAGCAGGATTGATGAAAACGTAAAGAAGAGCGAACATAACTTAAAGCGCAGAGTAGAACAAGAGGCCATTGGTGTAGTGGGGAGGGCTGTAGGGCTGTAGTATCCATTCCAGTCGTCACCTCCGGTGAATGCTCGGGTATGCAAGCTATCTTTGGAGAGTGTGTTCCGACTGCCGCTCGTGAAGCCATAAATTCGAATGAATATACCTCAATAGCGGCCGTTATCCCACACCCACATTCATCTCTTCAAAAACAAACGTAAAGGGTACATCAAGAACGATGGCAGCGGGACTGCTTGCTGTTCCCATTCCGCAATCATCGTTCCTCTGTATCGAGTTATGGTCGCCCCAATCGTCCTTGATGCACCCTTCTGCTAGTGAGGCAGGCTTACGGTTTCTTCGCACCAGCGCTAATGACGGGATTGCTAAGTCCGCCGACATATTGATCATAAGCCTGATAAATCTTGGCTGCTATCGGAGAGGCGCCGTATCGGCCGAAGCGTCCCTCGGGGACGACAACAGCTACAGCAAGAACCGGATTATCGACGGGAGCGAACGAGACGAATACGGCGTTATCTACCCGTCCACCCGATACATCCTGCGTCGATGTACCGGTCTTGCGGGCGACAGGGTACGGCAGGGTGTCGATCCCTTCCGCGCCACTCTTCATTCCGCGAATTACCGCATCCCAATATTCCTTAGGATAGTTAACTTCATTTAACATTTGGGGCTCATACCCGCTGACCAGCTCTCCGTTGGATTTGGTAATTTTATCAACAAACTGAGGCATCATTCGTTTGCCCCGACTGGCTAGTGTAGCCGAGAACTGAGCGAGCTGCAGGGTCGTGTATTTCTCGTTCTGCCCCCATGAAGCGTAAACCATAGCAGATTGCATACTGCTGGTCTTGGCATTTTTTATGAATTCATTAGAGCCCTCGTATTCGTTAGGAAGTTTACTGCCTGTTTTGACGCCAAGTCCGAATTCAGCCAGATGCTCTGCCCAAACATCGAGAACCTTCGATTTCTCCCCGCCATACTTGTTCCACAGAGGAATGCCGACCATAGCGGACATGTACGTGTTAGATGAATTTTGGATCGCAGTGGTCGGATTAAGCAGCCCATAGGCATGCCCGTCGGAGTTGGAGATAGTAGCTCCTTTGCCCCGACCGAATGTAAACGACCCGTTGTCGCTATATGTACTGCCGGTCGAAATAACACCTTCCATTAAACCTATCAATATCGTCAACGGCTTAATAGTCGAGCCCATATAAACGATGGAGGAAGGATGCTTGGCTCTTTCCTTGTCCGTAGGGAAATCGGGATAAGAGGTCGTAATCGTCCCATTATTGACGAACGGAATAATCTCATTGTATTTTTCATTGCTCATACCGCCGGTCCAATTGTTAGTATCGTAATCCGGCATACTCGCCATGGCGACCACCTTGCCTGTCTTGACCTCCATAGCTACGGCATAGCCTGATCGGGCATTAGGCGCATAGGCGAACTCTCCAGCCAAGCTGCGATTGCGGAGAAAAGCTAGATGATCAACTATCGCTTGCTCCGTCGCCAGCTGTACATCTTTATCAAGAGTTAAATAAAGGTTGTGACCCTTTTCGGGTGGGATGATGGTAGCAGGGCCGATAATTTTTTGGGCTGCGTTAAGAGGATAGGATTTGCTGCCTTTTTTACCCCGAAGGTCCTCCTGATACATCAGCTCAAGTCCATCGAAGCCGACATCCTCTACGTCCAGATATTCATCCGTTCTGCCTTTATAAAAGTCGAGTCCTGAGACTGGATTCCGTGCCGCATTAAACCGTTTCATGTATCCTACCAGCTGGCTGGCGATGGTCTGTGAATCGTAGTAGCGGATGCTGTCCTCGAATACTTCGATGCCTCTCAGCAGATCCCTATGCTCTAGCAAGTAGGCGATCTCCTCTCGGGAAAGATCCACTTTAATTCTGCGTGGGATGGAATAGTAGCTTGGTTCCTTGGTCTTTACTTTGTTCATATCGAATCCTACGTCCATGAGCTTCAGAACATCTGCTGCGGATAGCTGCTTAGCCGTTGCTTTTCCATAGCGGGCAAAAATATCCTCCAGCGTCTTAGCCATTTCAATGATTTCGTCTTTATTGGTCGCACCACCCTCTACACGGTAATAGAGCGATTGCATAGCACGTGATTGGGCAATAGGATATCCGGTGCGGTCGTAGATGGAGCCGCGGATCGGGGCGATGGGGCTGTCACTCATAGAGACCTTGGATGCCTCGAGACTCAGCCTAGGTCCTTCCACAAACTGCAGAATAGCTAAGCGAACAATAAGTACCGTAAACATTAAAAAAGTAGTAAAAAAGAACACATTTAACCGGATTGAGAAATGCTTGCGTTTTCGGACTTCTTTTTTCTCCGATTGATCTTCTGTGAACTGAAAAAAACGGTTTCTCATTGTTTGCCACCCCCAGCTATCCGGTTTTTAAAGCCGTCCATAGCACAAAAATCCAGAATAATATACCCATAAGAAGGCCACAAAGAATGAACACCGTAGTTCGGCGCCAATCTCTCCGCTTACGTGTAGAGCTATTTTTAAATTGAACGGCCATGATGATTTCTCCTTATGTAAATGATTGTAGGCTAACGTGAGTTCATGTAGGTTTATTTTACCATGGGAACGCTCTAAGTGGTGAAAGGTTTATGACGCAAATGATTACTGGAGTAAATAAATTTTTCTACCGCTAAAAGATTGACACTAAAGTGACGATTCAGCAGGATCGAAGGTTGCAGATTTTTCCTGCTTTTCAGAAATAAATGGGCATTTAGGGAACCTTTTCCTGGTACTATCGTCCAATAGGTTAAGAGGTGAGTAAAGGGTGGCTTTTGAATATTTGAAATCAATCTCCGAGGGGATGGACAAAAATGTCGTTTTGGAGGAGCTTATGCTTGCTTACGGCGAGGATGTGTGGAATTATGCCTTTTTCCTAACTCGGCGCTCTGAATTGGCAGACGATATAACGCAGGACGTATTTGTAAAAGTATATGAACGACTGTACTCCTTCCGTGGGGAAGCCTCCGTGAAAACTTGGCTGCTAACCATTACACGAAATTTGGTAAGAGATCACTGGCGGTCTGCCTGGTTTCGAAGGGTCATTCCGTTCGGCCAACCTGTCCGTGCAGAAAGCACGCCCACACCATCAGCAGAAACGGAGGTTATGAACCAACTGGTGACAGATGAGGTATGGCGGGTAGTTCTGGCTCTGCCGAACAAGCTGCGCGAGGTGCTGCTGCTGCATGCCCACCATCAGCTGTCGTATATCGAAATTGCACGGCTGCTGTCGCTGTCTGAAGGTACGATCAAATCGAGGCTGCACCGGGCTAGAGTAAAGGTATCCAAATTGTTGGATAAGGAAGGGAGAAAGCTATGAAGCCAATGGAACCTGAGCAATGGGAGAAACAGCTTGCCGGCACCCCTATCCGACCGGGCGAGGGAGGCTTTTCCAAACAATTAATGCGGAAAATTAAGGAGCGTGTGGAAGTGAGGGAACGTCCGAGAAACCGAACATGGCTGCGGGTAGGTCCAGTATTGGCTTTTTGTATGCTGATACTGGTATTCGGAATTAGCGAAAAGGAGCAGTTGGGCGTATGGTTGAGCCATCTTTCTAAGCCTGTAACCCCAATAGCCTTGGAGCCTATCGATAAAGTGAAAGAAACGACTCTCAAAGTAGCTTATTTCCACGAGAATACGTTTATGACGCGTTACGGCAAAGCCTATACCATCCGCTATCCGAATATTGAGGTTAAGGTTATTCCGGTAGGTGATAATGGGTGGAATGACCGAACCAACAAGGCAATGGTGCTGGAGCTGATGGATAAGGAAAAGCCGGATGTGCTGTATTTGCCAACGTTTTTGTATGGCGAGTTAGCCAAGGAAGGTCGGTTGTACCCGCTCGATGCGGTCATGAAGCAGGATAACTATGATCTTCATAATCAAAACTCGGGCATAACGGATCTACTGCGTAAGCTCGGAGATGGCAAGCTGTACGGACTGACCCCCGAGTATGATATGAACGCAATCTATTACAATAAGGATTTATTCGACAAGTACGGGATTCCTTATCCGGTGAGCGGTATGAGCTGGGAGGCAATACTTCAGCTGGCGGCGCGTTTCCCTACTGACGGTAATGGCAACGACCGCGTATATGGATTTATGCCCTACTATTATAGTGAGGCTTCAGGACTGGCAGAGCTAATCGCCAAGACTGACGGGCTCAGCTTGCTTAACGCCAAGGGCGATAAAGTGACATTGAATACCGAAGCATGGAAAAAGGCGTGGAGCCTCGCAATCGATGGTTATGCAAAGAGGTATATCTATCAGCGACAGCCGAGCCCTCAAGGAAACATGATGATGGATGAGGTGTACAGAAGAAATCCGTTTATATCTGGTACAGCCGCTATAGCGCTGGGGGGATATTCGTTGAGCAGGGATTTAGAAATAGCCAAATCACAGTATAAAATGAAATCTTTCAATTGGGACATAGTGAGCGAGCCTGTAAATCCGGCGCATCCGGATGAATCGCCTTCCATTATTCCCGGTCCGGTATACGCGGTAAATGCGCAGTCTGACCAGCAGCGCGCAGCTTGGGAAATGGTTAAGCTGATCAACAGTGAGGAAATGGCCCGAAAGCTCAGCCGTACGATGGGTGGTGGAAGCTTGTCGACACGGTTTCAGTCGGTTAAACCGAATGATGGCCACAATTATGCGCCCTTTTATAGTATGAAACCAGCTGCTCTTGATATGGAGTCATCGTTAATCCATCCACGTATTCTGGGTAAGTTCAAGGAGGGTTATTATCCTCTGGCCGCTCAACAGGCAAAGGCTGTTGCAGAAGGCCGTATGAAGCTGGATGAAGCGCTGAAGCAGCTGCAGGACGAGGGACAACAAGCGCTTTACTCGGCCCTGCTGAGCAGCAGCAATTGACTCCATCTGAGGATGATGCAAGGGGAGATTAAGAGAGAACTGAGCAAGGGAGATTTGAACTATGGAGCATAGAGGAAATGAGAGAGGGCGGCTAAGGTTGGCCCTCACAAGATGGAAATACATCTTCGTTGCCGTATTAGCGGCAGCTGTAGTATTCAGCGGCTGCGATCAGAAGCCGCAGCAGACATCCTCGCCCAAAGGAGTACTGCGAATAGCATTCGGCAGCGAGGACTCGTTCCAGCATATGTACGCCGATTATTTTATTGCCAAATTCCCGGAGCTTGAGGTGCAGATTGTTCCTACTGAGGACATATATGGACAAGGTAAAGATCCGCTGAAGGAATATATGAAGCTAGTTGATGAGAAGAAACCTGATCTGCTGTTCACCAACAGCTTCGATTACGATAAGCTTGCTTCGACGGGGAGATTATATGATTTGTCTCCGCTGATAGCGAAAGACCATTTTGATATCGAAAATTTGCTTCCTGCTGCGGTCGATTATTTGAAGATCAAGGGTCAGGGTAAGCTCTATGGGCTGGCGCCGTCCTTTTCGAGCTCGGTTATGTTCTATAATAAGGATTTGTTCGACCGCTATCAAATTCCGTATCCCACAGATCGAATGACTTGGGAGGACATGTTCCGTTTGGCGGCGCGATTCCCTGCAGATGGCAGTAAAGCGGAACGTATCTACGGATTTCATATGGGCTATATGAAATCGCCTCAAGATTTTGCCGATTATATCGGGCAAACCCAAGGGCTTAGCTTGGTGGATGCAGAAGGCAAGAAGCTGTTGATTAACACAGAGGCATGGAAACGTATTTATACGATGGTCATTGATGGGTACAAAAGCGGCATGCTGCAATGGACATATTCCCCTGAGAATAAAACTCGATATGATAAAGAAGATGTTGAAGCGGAGGATTTATTCAGCGTAGGACGCGCAGCTATGACGATATCCAACATTGGGCAAATATCCGGCTTGAAGCAGCGCGGTGCCTCATTTGCATGGTCTATGACGAGTACGCCGTCGGCAGATCCGAACCACAAGCGCAATCCGAATTTTTACCTGTATCCTATATTCAGTATTCATGCACAAGCGGAAAATGTGGCCAATGCATGGGAAGTTGTCAAATATTTTAATGGTGCGGAGGCAGCCAAGATTGAAGCCAAAACGTCGGTTGAACTGCCGGTTCGTAAGGCATTTGCCAAGGAAATGGATGGGCACAGCCTGGAGCCTTTTTATCAGGTGTCGTATGATGAAACCACTCAAGCCAGCTATAATGAAAGCATTCCGCGTAGTTTTGGTGAAGCCTACAGAAAGGTTTCTTTACAGCAAGTATCGGCTATGATGAAAGGCGAAGTCAGCGTCGAAAAAGGCTTGAAGCAGCTGCAGGAGCAGGGTCAACTGGCACTGGATGAGGCTTGGGCGATGGCGGCGGCCGGAAAGTGAAATAACCCGGAGAATTCCTGCAGCTGGCAGGGAGACTCCGGGTTGATGTTTTTTTGTGTGGAAATGGGGTTGATCGTTGAACACTAGAAGGTTTCTTTTCTCGGTGTCCTAGGCAGACGGGCCAATCGATTATCCCATTTGGAGGCATTGGCTAGCACAAACAGCAATACCGATACCTCTGCTGCTGCTCCGAGCGATTGGGCCAGCGCCCCGATCTTGCCGTTCCAATCAGGGAAAAAGGCAACGCATACAATTAAAGTTAACAATACCGTACACACATTGCTTGCTTGCGAATATACGAAAACCTTAGTTTGATTGCGCAGCATTAATAGTCCGTTACAGAAATCTAGCCAAGGGTACACAAGCGTAATGATCATAAACACACGCAAGGTTGACAAGACTTCGGGCATCAAGCGGTCATTCAACCCCATGAGATTCTGCATAAACCAAGGACCGATAGGGCTGTAAGCCAATATAGCCATACATATACTTGGAATTAATGAGAGCACAGCAACGAATCGTTTTACAGCATCCTTATCTTTTTGATAAAAGTTCAGGACAATTTGATGGATGTAGGAGAAAAAGCTGTGAACGAGCTCAGTCAAGCTGGCTGCAATCGCAAATGCGGCTACCGACAGCTGGATTCCCGATGTTTTGCCCAAGTACACATTAATGGAAGGCTCTATTATTACAGCAATAAAAGCTGAGTATAGCAGCGGTCTGTAAAATTTGAAAATATGCTTGGGACGTTCTATCGGGTGGTCGGGAGCTTTTTTCGGGATGACGTTTTTAAGAAGACTGCGTCCTTCGATGAAGCTGACAATGGCCTCAATAATCATCCCGGTCAAGAAAATAATAGCACCAACCACACCACTGGTAACGCTTTCGGTTTGAATAAAATAAAGCGATAGCAAATACATGCCAGTAAGCCGGAAAATCATGCCGAACGTAAGCCATTTGGTACGTAAATTCGAAATAATAATGCCATGGAAGACACAGCGGATGCCTGAGAAAATCGTTACAAGCATCGCTACCCTGTAAATTTGCACCATGGAATCGGTCATTTCTGCATTAGCTCCGAACAAATGGGTGAAAATGAATATTCCCAAGGGAGAGTAACCAATAAGCAGATCCAGCATAAAGATGGAGCCCAGTACGTATAAGGTAACGAGCACCATGGATTTAAAGGATTGATGGTCTCTGACAAGGACAGAGCAGGTTTGCCTTAGCAGAAGAGCTGGCCTTTCGGTTATGTACATGATGCTCATGGGCAATGCATAGCTCGCGATGACTAGCTCAGGATTCGGGGCGCGGGCCAATGTGCTGTTGATAATGACATGGGAAATGGCCGTGAGGCTTGCCGAAAAACCAAGCGGAATAAAGAAGGAGAGCAGCTGTTTGAAACGGATTCGGACTTGTTCGTTATCGGACATGTTCTAAAGATCCTTCCCGCTAGCATTATAGGTTACATTCATTGTAAGGTGAATCTCTCAGAAAAACTACCTCATTTGGCAAAAAATGAATGAGGTAGTTTTGATTGAGCTGGATCAGCTCCATTTGATCAGCAGCATTTACCAGATTTTATCAGAAGATGCGGAAACAAAGTGAGCTGTACTCACGTATATATAGGCAACTAGTTTCGAGATTGGAGGAAAAATTGTATGTTTGACACCGGACCGTCCTTGGGCGGGGGTTTTGGATTGATGTTTACTATTATTCCTATTTTGATAGTGATTGTGTTTGTGATAGTCATTGTTGGCATCGTTACCAACGGAGCGCGTTATTTCAAAAATGCGAGGGCGCCGCGACAATCTGCCTTTGCCAGGGTGGTAGCTAAGAGGATGGAGGTTCGTAACCATACGAGCCATCACAGTAATAGCAACGGTGGCATGCATCCTGTAAATTCCGCCAGGACCTATTACTATATTACACTGGAGTTCGATGACGGCTCACGGAAAGAATACCTTGATGTGAAAAGCTTGTTCGGACTTGTTATCGAGGGAGACGAAGGGTATGCCGCTGTTCAAGGCGATTGGATTGTTGCTTTTGAACGGGAACGGGTATAAGTATTCATACACAATAAGATATTGGCCGATATAAACTATAACTATTAAGTTCAAAGGATGTGCATACATAATGATTAAGTGTCCTAATTGTCTTAAACCTATTGAACTTCAACTTCAACAAATAGATTGTTCTTATTGTGGGGAGAACCTTACATACACCATCGCAGAGAAATTCGATATTCTTGCTGAATCAGTTGAAATTGCGCTTAAGAAGGAATTGGAAGCAAGAAAAAGAAGACATTAGTTATGCATCCGTTTTCGTTTTCATAGACGATTGCGGGGAAGCTGTTCAACCTTTGGAAGAGGAGAGACGAAGAATGAATACGAATACGGCTAAAGAAGAGATTAAGGAACAACTGGGTGAACTTGATACGCTGTTCGTCTCATTTTACGAATGGCTGGCAGGTCAATATGATCCGGCATCGGGCGGATTTTATTATGCACATAGCTCCTATGACATGGACAACTTCATACCGGATATTGAGTCGAGCGCCCAGGCGGTGAATATTATCGAGAGGTCTGGGCTGTTGCACGAGCTTCCTGAGCGTGTACGGGAAGGACTGATCGCTTTTTTTCAAAAAAAGCAGGATCCGGATTCGGGGTACTTTTACGATAAGGATGACAATATGCGCAAGGATGAAGTGATGGTGGGGCGGGCGCTGGGTTACAGCACACGTTCATTACAGAAGCTCGGCGGACAGCCGCTTTATACATTGCCTCATATCAAGCAGGAGCCACCTGTGTTCATGCAATCTGCTGATGCCTACGTGGACTGGCTGAAAAGCGTCGACCTGCGCAACAGCTGGAGAGGCTGCGACCTTATGTGTGCACCTAATCACCATGTGGCGGCGCTGAATGAACAAGACCGACGTAGTTATGTGGAAGCGGCAGCCGCTTATTTCGCATCCATCCAAGATCAGGAAACAGGGCTGTGGGGAGGGGGCAACCTGTATATTCGCATCTCAGGGACATTTAAACTCAACATGTTTTATAAGCGCTTCGGGGTACCGGTACCTCATCTTGACCGTATCTATCGTACGATTCAGCTGTGCTTGAGGACGGAGGAAGCGATTGATATGTGTTGGATTCGCAATCCTCTTGATTTGCTGGAGGCATTCCGCGAGGAGTTGAAGGTGCCTGCGGACGAATATGCCGAAATTATGCGCATCTCTGTCGCTAATATGAAAAAGCTTCTTCGTTCCGATGGCGGTTTCTCACGGGAGCTGAAGCATTCTCCCCCTGCACCGAATGTGGCGCAGGTGAAGGAAGGAGAGTTTTATCCGTACATGCCGGCAGCTGTGCCAATTGGTCTCGGCCGTGTAGAGGGCGATATGAATGCGGGGACGCAGGCGATCTGGATTCGCCAGATTGGCTATGAGCTCGGCGGTTTCGACCATCTCCCTCTGGAGTATGCCCGTAAATTCCGAAGCGCCATAGAGGCTCGTTTGGTTTAAATACTCGATAAAGGTTGTAAGACTGACTGAAGTGTCATGCAGTGGTGTGGTAATATCAGAAAACGGCAGAACTAGCGAGGTACTAGTTTCGGATAATGATGGTGTGCTGATATCGACACAGCTCTGGTAGAGAGAGCGATATGCAGCTTGGAAGATAATGCAAATGCGATAGTGAAATAAAGAAAAAACCAGTCTAGCACATTTTGTGTTTGGACTGGTTTTTTTTGTTCGAAGGGTTTAATAATTATTTGTCGGCATAAAACTGAAATCAGCGCTTGCCGAAGTCATTCGATTTCAGCTCCGTACTTAGCTCAGCCCTTGGCAAGACTCTATGAGCGGTAATGGCAGAGCACATGAGATATTCGAAGCTATTGCCTCCCCCAAAACCTGCATCTATACAGCCTTTTGGAAGCTTTATCAGCATCTTCGAGAATTCATGCAAATATGCATCTATTTTTCATTCTTAGCTGAAAACGGACTCTTTTGCATGGAAATTGCTGCACTTTCGCAGTTTTTTCCTCTAAGCAGCAATTTCAGTAGAAAATAACTGCAGGTTTGCAGGAATTCGTGCAGGCTGTTTGTTGATCGAAAGAGGGTTAAGCACTGATGCTGAGGTTGAGCCTCTTTTTCAAAGGCATACATTATTAGAAACTATTGTCCCATCCGCGTCAGCACGCCTTCGAATGAGGTGTCCACCTTATCGTCGCCGCACAGGTAACGCCAGAACTTGGCGGTTTGAATCTGGTTGACGCGTGCTTCATCTCCGCACCATGGATGGTACGCTTTTTTGAACACATCGCGTACTTCCGGACTGTTGTAATCATCGGTGTTAAACAAGCTGCGCTGCTCTTGACCGGGACGAAGACGCAGCTTGAACACATAACGTGTATCGTCGGTGTGATTCGGCTGCGCGCAATGCCAAATACCATGGTGAAGGAAGCCGATCGATCCGGCTTTGGATACCATCCGCTTTTGGCCAACGATGTTTTTGTAGCGGGCAATGCTGCCGTTGCTCACCTTGCGCAAGTGGGAGCCAGGAAGGACCAGGGTTGGGCCCATTTCATCGGGAGCATCATGAGAGAAATAGAAGGCTTGAATATCAAAGCCGAACGGCCGAGTATCAATAACAGAATCAGCGTGATAGAATTGCCCTTTCAGGTGTTTGGCCCGTACAATATGCATAAAAGAATGGTCATAGATCGGGTATTGGCCAACAAAGCTCTGAATCGCGCCCTTGACCTGCGGCAGGTCAAAAATCTCGCGGATAATACTTGATTCATTCCAATAAGTGGAGCCGTTGCCTTGAAATTCACGCTGCTCTTTATAAGCGGCTTCATTCAGCTCTTGCGGCACGATCTCATCAAGCTTCAAAAAACCGTTCACAGCAAAATCGGCCATTTGTTTAGCCGTTAAAAGATGCTTCTTATCAACGCTACTCATGGATAGTCACCTTCTTTTCTAAAACATATTCATAAGGCAGATGCCCTTGTTCATGCTCAAAGCCGCTTAGAAAGATCGGCATAGACGGTAGTTGAATGACGTTCCAGCCATCACGCATCGCATCCAGTACGGAAGCATACAGCGGCTCGTTGGAATCGCCTGTGTTCATTTGGAGCTGTCCCTTTGGAATGGTGCTGTCGTACAGCGCCCAAGCAACGGTGCGGGATTCGAGATCTGGATCTGCCAAGTGCAAAACTAAAATTTTCTGACGGGTTACACTCATGGTTTTGTTTTCCTCCTAAGGGTTTCGCTTTGGCGAAACCAGCATCGTAAGCATGGACTGAATATTACCGTAAAATTTGCATCGTAACTGTGGTCTGAGTTTTGCTTTAGCAGTACTTTCTACGTAAAACATGGTCTGGATTTTCTATTAGCAAAACGGATTTGGTTCTCGTGAGAAAACCGTTGCCTTATGTACATATTGTAGTATGCAAATGAGGCTGTGAGGATGTATGATAATAGCAAACATTTGCACAAAGCTAAGGTGTTATCGGCTGATAAGTTACATATGTCCGTTGAAGAAAAAGAAAAAATGTGAGTTCTGCGAATTTACAGTACAAAGGGATGGATGAAATGGATCAGGATAAGCTGCAGCTGCAGCTGATTCGCAGCTATTTAGAAAATACACAGATAACGCTGCAAACAGCGCATTATACGAAAACTGGGCAAAATTGGCGGGCCATGAATATGATGACGGATGTGAATCGGTTCTATTTTATCCGTGAGGGTGAAGGGTGGATCCATATTCGAGGTAAAGACTACAGTCCGCGCAAGGGCCAGCTTTATTTGCTGCCTGCAGGAATGAAGCTGTCGTACTCGCCTGTAAATGAGGACAATACATTGGGGAAGCTGTGGTGTCATTTCTCGGCGACCATGGGGGATATCAACCTGTTCCAAATGCTGGAGCTGCCGCATTGGATTGAAGTGAGCGATGAGCAGAAGCTGGAGCGCCAATTCCAAGAATTGATCGAGCTGCACAACAGCAATGCGGTGTCAGCTCCGCTGCGTATTAAATCGATCCTGTTTGAGATCATTTCCGAGTATATCGAGCAGTCCTCCGTGGATGAGCTGCATTTGACTGCGACGACAACTAATTCAAAAATCAATAGTGTGCTTTCCTACATTGAAAGCCATCTGGCAGAGTCGATGACGGTTGATGAATTGGCAAAGCTGGTGCATTTTCACCCTAATTATTTCATGAACTACTTTAAATCGATGATGGGCTTATCTCCGATTATGTATGTAAACAAAAAGCGGCTGGAGAAAGCCCGCCGCTTACTTGCCACCACTGAATTGTCGATATCCAATATCGCTGAAGGAATTGGGATGGAGCTCTATTATTTCTCACGGCTATTTAGAAAGCAGACTGGTATGTCACCATCCGAATATCGCAAGGCATCCGGGAAAACAACCATGACAGAAGATGAGGATACGACTTCAGAGGGGCTGGACTAGTGACTTAAACTAAACTGTTCTATAGGCTCTAGTGGTCATCGGTCACAGCTACACAATTGCGCCCGCTTGCTTTGGCCTTGTACAAAGCGGTGTCCGCCAACTTTAGCAGCTTCTCTAGCGTTTCTGCTTGCTCATTCCGGCAAGCGATACCAAGGCTGGCAGTCACCCGCAAGTCTCCGTGGCTAGTGGGGAAGCTCATTTCGCTTATCCCTCTGCGAATTTGTTCAGCTAATGCTTGAAGCCACTCGTCAGAGGTGCCGTTGATCAGGATTATGAACTCTTCACCGCCGTAACGGCCGAAGGTCTGTGATTCGTCATTCAGCAGGTAGGAGCTGACACGCCCAGCAACAGAGGCCAGCACCAGGTCGCCGACAGGATGCCCATACTGGTCGTTGACCCCTTTGAAATGGTCAACGTCGAACATAATTATACCGAGATGACTGTTCGTATGAACGGATTGCTGGAAGACGCGGAAGGCCTGATCGAAGAAATGACGTCGGTTATAAATGCCAGTCAATACATCTGTCGCAGCCAGCCGCTGCATTTGACGATACAGCCGAGCATTCTGAATATAGCTTCCTACTTGACTGGTGTAGGTAAAGGCTATATTCACATCGCTTTGAGTATAGGAGCCGCCGTTCTGCACAATGATCATCCCTTGAACATTGCTTTCAATTAAGATAGGCAAGTAGAGGAAGTGGATGCGGTTCGTTTCTTTCACAAACGGCTGCTCTTGCTGCTGCAGCAAGCTGAACATTTCACGAGCATGCTGCTCCGCGTATTCAATGTCTTTGTAACCATTAGAAGACTCATCATATCTGGTCATCATGGAAGTCAGCATATCGTAATGCTGAATCCATAAAGTAGAGCTGGTGTAAGGAACAAGCTCCCTTAACGAAGTTAGGATACGCTCATTAACCTCCCGTTCATCCAACGTCGAGCTGACCGAAGAAATAGCATGCCTCAGTGCCTCCCCGTCTTTCCTTTGTTTAAACTCCGCGTTATAACGGCTCTCCAGCTCAATGGTTTGTGCAGTTTGCACTACCAGCTCAGAGATTTGCTTCAGCATGCGATTAAACACCTGGCCTAACTGGCCAATTTCATCCCGTGCAGTTGTATTCGCATAGCTGCGTAAATTACCAGCGGCCGCCTCATTCATATGCAGAACCATACTCTTAAGCGGATTTGTGACCCAATTAGACAGAGTTAACATAATAAGGAAGAAGGAAAGGATGAAAAACAGCAGCGTAAGAAGCACAGGGTATTTATAGAGTGAAAATAGCTTGTGATTAATTTTGTTACTTTCCACAATAACCACAACGGAACCTTCGTAATGTGTCTTATCTGTATTAAGGAACGGAATAACTGCGCCCAAATAGGAATTGCCTTGGTGGGTATAAGAAATAACGCCTTCCTTACTCAATCTAACAGCTTCTAAAAGCTCAGGGATATCCAACATAGTGGTATTCTCTTGATTTTTACTCTTAAAAAGTACTTGGCCATCGGTGTCTGCCACATAAACTAATGAAATCTCTTTATGTTTCCAGATTATTTCTTTGCATAGCTCATCAAATCCAACGAGATTTTTTTCTGTGAATCCGAATGAATGAATGTGGTCTAATTGATTTTTCAGACTTTGCCCTATGACTAGAATTTGTTCCTCCAGCACTTCGTAGTATTGTTTTTGAAAAAAATAAGTGCCAATGACATTGTTTAATCCGATGGAGACAGTCAAAATAATCACAAGCATAATTGTTATTTTTGTCTGAAGTTTGCTGTAAGTCATCATCATGGATTCTCCCATTCAAACTGCATATGTCCCACTTTTATACATTTCCGAAGCTCTGAAAAAACAAAAAATCTACCAAAGGTAGATTTTAAGAACCTTCTTTGGGAACTCGGCTGCCATAGTATTACCTTAGGCCCGTGGCTTTGCGTCCCTCCCTTTCGAGTAGGTTTGCCTTTGACATCGGAAGATGTATATTTTGTAATGGATAGTATTTGACAGGAGAACTGAAAATCCTTTTTACATAAAGATAAATTTAGGACTTTAGGCTTAAATGTGTAGTTCAAACGACTCCGTTCACTTCAACTAGCTTCAAATGTGCGGTTAGCTCTTTAACAAAAAACGAAGAAGCCATGGGCAGAGTGCCGCCAGGCAAGGTGACAACTCCTATAGAGCGGGAGGGAATGGGCTCGATTACGTTAAGTTCAATCAGTGTGCCAGCCTCTAAATCGTCTTTGACAAAATCCCTCGGGAGCATGGAGACGCCCATCCCTTTACGTACGAATTCAATCAGCAGATCCACTGATCCGAGCTCAATGTCGGGTATTACATCGATGCCATAGGTGTGGAGAAAGGCGTGAAAAAAGGTGCGTGAACGGCTGTGAGCCGAGAGCATGACGAAGGGGTTTTTAACCAGTTCTTGAAGGGTTAAGGGTGACTCCATTAATCGGGCATACTCGGGACCTGCAACAAAGCAGTCCTGTATCGTCTTGGTTGTCTGCACCTGAATACGGTCATCCACGGGCAGATGGACAATGCCGCAATCGATAGCTCCGTCGCCTAGCCGTTTTAGAATATCCTCGGTTTTTCCATGTGACAGACAGATGCGCACCTCGGGTGCCTTTTTATGAAATTCAGCGAGAAAAGGGAGCAGATAATACTTGCACAGAGAATCGCTGGCTCCTAGACGGATGGTTCCGCTTAATACCGATTTCATCTCGCTGATCTTACGTTCTCCCGCTAGAATCAATCCATAGGCCTGCTCGACAAAATGGTACAGTACTTTGCCTTCCTCCGTCATTTCCACTCCCTTAGGCTTGCGCACCAGCAAGCGAACTCCAAGCTGCTCCTCCAATTGCTTCATAGCATAGCTGGCGCTGGGCTGCGTTATATAGAGTTCCTGCGCTGCTCTTGTGATACTCCCGCATTTCACGGTGTAATAAAACACTTTGTAATGGTCCATTGCGCTCATGACATAGATCCTCTCTATGGATTATATAAAATACTTCAATTATTTATATGTCTAACTATTCCCTATAATAAAGCTAACAGCTCGAACCGTGCAAGTCGGGAAGAGGGCTTAACGAATTAGAAGCTCTGTGAAAAAGCGGCTGGCAGCTTCACGGAGGCTTTTAGAAAGAGGTGTTCAAGTATGGGAGTAGCAGAACCGGAACGAAATTCCCGCTCTCCATGGGCGGCGCTCCACGATAAAGAGGAAGTAGAAATTCACCCCCCATCGCAGCCACCTGACGGCGCTATTGCGGTATCTGGGAGCAAGAGCTACACGAATCGAGCCATCATTATCTCAGCTTTAGCAGAGGGCCCCTCGATCCTTCGTGATATTTTGCGCAGCGATGATTCCTATTGGTGTCTGGATGCTCTGCAGAAGCTTGGAGTCAGCGTGCAAGTGGAAGGGAATACGGTATCAATCGAAGGAACCGGAGGAGAGTGGCCTAATCCATCAGGCAGCTTATATATTGGAGCGGCGGGAACCATTGCGCGGTTTCTACCAGGTGCGTTGGCTGCCGGCAGCAGTGGCAGTTGGGTGCTGGAAGGAAACGAGCGGTTGAGCGAGAGACCGGTTAGGCCTTTGGTAAAGGCCTTAAATACAATCGGTGCGGATATTCGATATACAGCAAACGTGGGGCAGCTGCCGATTAACATTAAGGCGCGGGGGCTTACCGGTGGAATGGTGACGGTATCGGGGGCGGTATCGAGCCAGTTTCTGAGTGGTCTGCTTATTTCAAGTCCTTATGCCGAGCAGAGGACTGAAATAAGAGTAGTCGATAATATCGTGCAGCATGCTTATGTCGGAATGACGATAGAGCTTATGAAGCGTTACGGAGTTGTGGTGAAGCATAACGAGGCGTATGAGCATTTTACCATTGAGCCTCAGAGGTATAAGGGGCAGGATATTCAGCTGGAAGCGGATGCTTCCACCAGCTGCTACTTTCTCGCATACGCCGCTCTTACTGGTGGGCATATTCGGATAACGAATCTGACTGCCGCAACGCTCCAACCCGATATCGGCATGCTTAAGGTGTTCGAACGGATGGGATGCCGTGTGAGCAGTGATGCTGACGGAATTGAGCTGTGGGGACCGGACTCGTTACAAGGGGGGTTCACCATAAGTATGCGGGAAATGTCTGACCAAACGTTAACGCTTGCGGTACTTGCCCCGTTTGCCGATGCGCCGATTACGATAACCGATGTAGAGCATATCCGCACTCACGAGTGCGATCGGATCAGTGCTATGTGCAACTCCTTGACCCGTCTGGGTATTCAAGTGGAGGAACACCGCGATGGATTGACCGTCCACCCTGGGGTGCCAATTCCCGGCGAAGCGCTTGCTACTTACGATGACCACCGGATGGCGATGTCGCTTGCACTGATTGGTTCACGTGTAGGAGGGCTGCGTCTGCGCGATCCAGGCTGTGTGTCCAAAACCTGCCCGTCCTTTTTCGAGGATATGAGGAAGCTTGGGCTGCAGGTGAAGTTAAGTTAAGAAAATCATTTAACTCATAGATCAGAGGTGCCGCCTGCCGCCTGCTTGTCGAGGAAATTGGCAAGTGTGCAGACCATAGAAGATCTGGCTAATCATGATAGCCTATGATGAAAATAAGGGCCGAAGTCTGAAAAAGACGATGGGGTTACAATCGCCAACCTGGCTATTGATCCCAAAGATTGTGCCCCTGCCGGACGCAAATAAGGGTAAGCTATCGCTTACCCAAGCTCGAAACCTCTTATTAAATAAAACCGCCATTTCTGGCGGTCGGAGAATTAAGGTTCATCGATGTATTCTTCTTCGTTTGCCATGTTGTTCGATGGGTTTTCATCTGCTTTATTGTCCGGATCTTGGGCGGTATCGCAATTAACGATACAGTTCATTATTTCTTCGGAGTTATCTTGAATGTTAGTGAATTCAACCATAGAGGAACCTCCTTTCATCAGAAGTAGAGTTTCCAAGTTTAAGCAAATTATTCGAACAGTGATCTGGACATCGCCATTTGAAAAATATAATGGTGAATGTCTTGTACATAGTGAATGTCGAAAGCTCGTAACAGCAGGCGCTGTGCGGGCTTTTTCTATGCTAGCTATATAGAATTCTTCGGGTTACATCTAACCTTAAATTGTACAGAAATTACTGTAAATTGAAGGAGTTATCTTTTCTTGAAATAGCTTGAAAATGTATTTATTAATATGGAAAAATGTGGTTAAATTGATTAGGACTTGAGCCATCGCAGCCAAGGGTTTTGCTATTTTATTATGAAGGGGACTTCGCCAATGGTACGTTCACATTTATTCAAGCTGCTGTTACTGGCTATGATGGTCACTCTGCTTATCCAACCCGGTGCGGCTTGGGCAGGCACGAGCACACTGATTCCCGATTCTGAGATGGAAAAAGCCATTCGGGATCAATTGAAGAAGCAGACAGGGGAGCTTACGATAGAAGATTTGGCTCCTCTTACTTCGTTGTATGCATATAAGGGTTATACAATCAAAAATTTGGCAGGCATTCAATTCGCTAAGAAGCTGAACTGGTTGGTGCTATCCGGCAACCAGATATCCGATGTTTATCCAATCAGCAGCTTGAATCAATTATTCGTGCTTGATTTATCCAACAATGAGATCAAGGATGTTCGCCCTTTGAAGAATTTGGAGAGAGTGAAAACATTATTTATAAGCAGAAATCCTTTGTCCGATGCTACTCCTTTGTGGAGCTTAACCTCGTTACAGGATCTTTTTCTAAACCAAACTGAAGTCAAAAGCATTGCGGGGATTTCCTCCCTTCAGCGATTGACTTTTCTGGATCTATCAGATAACGCCATAGGGGATATGCAAGAAATCAATAAAATCACCGGTCTTAGAAGCTTATTTGTATCGAATACTGGATTAAGCGACCTGTCTTTGTTATCGAATCTGAAGGAGCTAAGGAAGCTTGGGTTAAACGGCAATAAGATTCAGGATATTAAGGTTTTATCCTCCCTGGTGCATTTGCAAGAGGTGAATCTTAAGAAAAATCCGCTGCAAAAGGAGTCCAAAAAAATCATACAAGACTTGATTGAGCGTGGTGTGAAGGTGGAGTTTGATCAAGAGCTGTTCCCTGACATCGTATCAGCTATTCCCGTATTTATTGATGATGGGAAGCTAAGCTTCGAACAGCCGCCTATCAATGTAAATGGATCGGTATTGGTTCCTTTTCGAACGGTTTTTGAGAAGCTCGGGATCGCCGTTAATTGGAATGAGGACACACAGGAGGTATCGGGTCGAAGCAAGCAGGTAGATATCAAGCTAACCATTGGACAAAAATCGGCGCTAGTTAATGGCGATAATACGGAGCTGTCGGAAGAGCCACGAATTATTAACGGTATTACCTTTGTTCCGCTTCGCTTTATTGGGGAGGCGTCCGGCAAAGAAGTACACTGGAATCAAGCCAATGCTTCGGTACAAATCACAACCAAATCAGACAGCAGTCAAGGAAAGCTGTACGATGACAAGGGTCATTTCCTAGCTTATAACGGTGGTTTAGCAGAAGGCAAGCAGCAGGGCCAAGGGACCAGCTATTACCCAAATGGCGATATTTTTTATGAGGGTCAATGGGATCAAGGACAAATACATGGCAGAGGCAAGCAGTATGATTCGAACGGCAAGCTGCATATGGAAGGCGAGTTTAAGAATGGCCTGCTGGATGGTCAGGGGAAGTACATCTACATCTCAGGTGAACGCATGGAAGGCTTGTTTGCCAAAGGGAAGCTGAACGGTGCGGGGAAGCTCTATAATGCGAAGGGAAGGCTGGTCTATGTTGGTGATTTCGTAAATAACAGCCTGCATGGGAAAGGTTCCATCTATTATGATGACGGGAGCTCGTACTCCGGAGACTTCGTTCAAAACAAGAAGCAGGGTTACGGGAGGGTTCGATATACGAACGGTGTTCAATTCGAGGGCAAGATTGATGATCAGTATATAGTAGAAGGCAAATATTTTATCGGGGATTCCTACTTGTGGTATGAGGGTACATATCGGAATAACAATTTTCATGAGGGAACCATGTATTATTCTAATGGAGCTAAGTATGTGGGAAGCTTTCAGGATAAGGGATTTCTTGAGGGGAAATTTACAGATTTTACAGGGAAGGAACTAGTTAACACGAAGAATGGTACCGGATTTCATTTCTATCCTAATGGGGATTGGTATGAGGGTGAGCTGGTTAATGGAGAAATTCATGGTAAGGGCTCCTATTACTCTCCGAATGAGGGAAAAACGACGGGTTCTTTTGAACACAGCGAGCTGCAAGGACACGTACAAATGTATTCGCCCAAAGGCGAGCTTGAGTTTGAGGGGGAGTACCGGAATAACAAGCGTAATGGCCCAGGCAAAGATTATGGGAAAGGCGGCAGCCTCAGATACGAAGGAAGCTATAAGGATGGCAAGCGAAGCGGAAGCGGCAAAGAATATGATTCGAAAAACAAGCTGACGTACGAAGGCGAATATGCGGACGGCACCTGGGAAGGCCAAGGAACTCAATATCGTGATGGGGTTCCCATCTATTCAGGAGAGTTTCAGAATCGTAAGTATCACGGCAAGGGCAAGCTCTTTTATTATAATGGTGACCGCTACGAAGGCGAGTTTAAAGAGGATGAATTCGGGTCTGTAGGCACCTTCTTCAATGCCTCTGGAGCGAAGCTTAAGAATGGCATAGAGCAGGGCGAAGGGGTTTACCACAAGGCGGATGGCTCGATCTACAAGGGTGAGTTTGAGAAAGGCGTTATGCAAGGAAATGGGGAATTGTATCGGGCGAACAGTAGTCTTTCTTATCGTGGTCAATTTGTTGGAGGAAAGCCTCAAGGTCAAGGGATGTCTTATGATTTTAAAGGGGTCAAATATTACGAAGGCACTTATAACGATGGATATATGCAAAAGGGCAAGGAGTTCAACAAGGAAGGCCATGTCATTTATGAAGGTTCTTTTGATTATGGGGATCGGTCGGGTCAAGGACGTCAATATACAGACAAAGGTCGTTTGCTTTATGAAGGAGAATTTGAAGAAGGTGACTTCCAGGGCAAAGGAACTCTTTATTATAGCGACGGCATCGTGTATGCAGGGATATTCGACTATGGCGATTTTGGCCAAACGGGGTTATTTACCGATGCGAACGGCAGTGTGGTGCAGGTAAACCAGACCTTGACAGGGTCAGGGAAGTTCTATCAAACGGACGGCCGTATTTATGAAGGAGAGCTGAAGGAAGGCAAGCCAGAGGGACAGGGGAAGCTGTTCGATGGGGATGGCAAGCTGGAGTATACAGGTTTGTTCAAAAATGGCTATCGCGCGAACTGGGAGGACTAGGAAGTGGGGAGATTCCGCCGCAGGATGAAAGGTTTATAAGCGTTAAAAGAGTTAAGGCAGTCGAAGTTGACTACGAAATAAGTCTCAGTCCATTCATAAAATCATCCTAATTGGGTAATCTATCCATAGGTGGTGGGTAGATGAAGAAAAGGCTTTATAGAGCTGCAATATGTGCTTTATTAATATTAACGATGATAAGATCTCAAGCATCGGCTGATGTAGTGCCTCGTGATAGAGTCCTTGAAGAGGCATTTCTGCAGCAATTGCATCCAATAATTCAATCCTCCCTCAATAGCATATATAACGAAAAGTACTCGCAAGTTCGATGTACTCGTGTTATGTCTATTCACGAAAGGATTACAATCTCCAAACATGGCGTTGAGACTAAACCGGTAGATGCGATTCATGGGGCCAAGTATTTTGAAATAAGAGTCGGGCTGGTTAGGAAGAACGATGAGTATGTAGAGTTAAGGTTAAAAAATGATACAGCTTCTGCTCAATATTATCTCGTAAATTACAGTAAGGGAGATCGACCGCAAGGGTTTAGCTGTTCTTAGCTGAATCTCTAAAAGCCTTATCCTCTTTCCCACAGTGGGAGTGAGGTAAGGCTTTATCTTTTTGCTTATTGAACTTGCCGTAGTCCATTCGCTTTGCTGCCGCGTGCGATTGTGCTCACGATTTGGAGGTTTTTTTATAACGGTAGGGACTTAGACCGACATTCTTTTTGAACAATTGGCAAAAATAAGAAAAATTGCTCAGACCGATGGATAGACCGATCTCCTGAACCGTCATATCGCTAGTTTTCAAAAGCCAGCAAGCTTGCCGGATGCGGCGCGCGGTCAAATATTCAGTAATGTTAGTCCCAATCGATTGCCGGAACACCGCGGATACATGGTTAGGCGACAGATGAATGGCTTTGGCTAATTGCTCCAATTGAAATTCCTCCATGTAATGCTCTTCGATCCACTCCATGACGAGCTCGGCAGCGGTAGACTTAGATTTGATGGGTGAAGCTGCTGGAAGAATGGAGCCTCCGTGGCTTTTTAACAGCTGCAATAGAGCAACTAAGAACAGCATCTGTTCTTCAAGCAATACTCCAGGTGCCGCGGCGGAAAGCTGCTTCCGGTAATCACTCAGCAGTCTTTCAACGGACTCTTGTGGCAATCCGCTAAAAATTTGCGGGCTTGCAGAGCCTTTCCACACTTGACGGAAAAAGGATTGCAGCGAGGCGAATGGCGCTAGAAAGCTATCCAGAACAGTAGGCTCGAAAACGAACAATGAACGAATATAAGGCGATCCTGGACTAAGATTTAATTGAATACGATGGAGCTGAAAAGGGCGGAAAAAGACGAGACAGCCCGGTGAAAGCTCCACTATTTGTTGATTGACAACGACACTTCCTTGCCCTTTATGGACATAGAGCAGCTCCATTCCTTGATGGGCGTGAAAGATATCTGTAAATTCATCCGTCCGGTCTTTGCTAAAAGAAAGCTGAACCGGATGCTGGTTTAGATTCATATAGTTCATAATTTTCATAGGGCTTCACCTCGGTAGAATCAACCGTAATACAACAACATTTTATCATAAACGCACCAAACAATGCTCCGTCAATTTTTGCTAAGCTAATGGTATAGGTATTTTGAGTCAATGAAGCTGTGCCATCTGGTGCATACACAATAGCAGAAACTGATAATGGAGCGTGAATGATTGTGATTAAGCAAAGGTTGATTCAAGGCTGGGAGCATCACCGCGGAAGCTTGGGCGGGCCTTGGGAGGTATGGCGTCAGGATAAGCTGCAAAATCACTATAATGTGCCATGGCACGGAGTGGAGCTGCCTCATACGTACAACGGCTTGGATGTACTGGACCCTGATGGCAAGTATTATCAAGGCCAAGGCTGGTACCGGACGAAGATAGAGGTAAATAATCCATATCCGAACGGGCGTACGCTGCTTCATTTTGAAGGGGCTGGGCAAAGATCAGATGTGTATGTGTACACAAATAAAGTAGGCTCGCATCTAGGTGGCTACGATGAGTTTACGGTAGATATTACGGATGCAGTTGAAGAGGCGAGAGGTATTGAGCGCTACAACGGTCTTATTCCCATAGCAATCGCTTGCGACAACAGCCGGGAGCTGGAGACGATTCCGTCGGATGCGAGTGATTTTAACCTGTACGGCGGGATTTACCGGTATTTAAACCTGGTGTACGTTCCTGCGGTTTCTATAGAGCGTGCGCATGTGCAGACTGAGTTGGCTGATGGACACGGCAGCTGCCGTGTTGCAGTACAGGGAGTGCTGTACAACCCATTGAATCTTCAGGACGAGCTGAAGCTGACGGTACGTCTGCAGGATCACGAGGGCAAGGAGATTGCAGAATTTACGCAGGTTTCGAAGCCTTGGAGCGGGATGAAGCAGTTGGCTGAATATGAGCTGTCCAATCCGACGCTGTGGACAACGGAGCAGCCTTATTTGTACAGCTGCAAGGTAGAGGTTGCAGGGAATGGCAGTGCTGGGGGAACAGCCGAAGCTGAAGACAGCACGAAGCTGGTTGAGCGGTTTGGCGTACGCAGCTTTGAGTTCGTAAAGCGTGGTCCGTTTAAGCTTAACGGCGAGCGGCTGCTGCTGCGAGGCACACACCGCCATGAGGATCATGCTGGTGTAGGTCCAGCCATGACTGAGGATATGATCCGTACGGAGATGCATTTGATTAAAGACATGGGCGTGAATTTCATCCGTCTCGGCCATTACCAGCAATCACGAATTGTACTCGAGCTGTGCGACGAGCTTGGCATCCTTGTGTGGGAAGAAATCCCTTGGTGCCGTGGCGGTTTGGGCGGCGAGCAGTACCGCCAGCAGTGCCGCGACATGCTGAGCGCGATGATAGAGCAGCATTATAATCATCCGTCTGTAATCCTGTGGGGATTGGGCAATGAAAATGATTGGGAGTGCGACTTTGATTATTTTGATCAAGAGGAAATCCGTACTTTCATGAAGGAGCTTCACGATTTGTCCCACCAGTTAGATCCAAGCCGATTGACGGCGATCCGCCGCTGCGAGTTTTGCAAGGACATTATCGATGTGTATTCGCCTTCTATATGGGCTGGCTGGTACCGAGGCATCTATACGGATTACGAGGAAAGCAGCCGTCAGGCGCTCGAAAATGTCGATTCCTTCTTCCACATGGAGTGGGGCGCGGACAATTTGGCGACTCGCCACGTTGAGAAGACGTTCACCGGCTTTGAGTTTATTAAGCAAGGTGAAGGCGATACGGATGAGCGTGACGGAGATTACTTGCTGACGGGTGGAGAGCCTCGTGTATCCCGAGACGGAGACTGGTCGGAAACCTATTTCTGCGAGATGATCGATTGGTACTTGAAATCCCAGGAAACGATGGAATGGTTGACAGGGGCTGCTCAATGGGCATTTAAGGATTTTGCAACACCGGTGCGTCCGGACTCACCGATTCCTTACTTGAATATGAAAGGCATCATTGAACGTGATTTCACGAAAAAAGACGCCTACTACGTCTATCAATCCTACTGGACCGAAAAACCGATGGCACGTATCTACGGTCATACGATGCCGGTTCGTTGGGGGCAAGCGGGCGAAGTGAAAAGCATCAAGGTTTACTCCAATTGTACGGAAGCAGAGCTGTTCTTGAACGGTTCCAGTCTTGGTGTGAAACAGCGTGACTCGCAAAACTTCCCGGCAGCGGGATTGCGTTGGGATACAGTGCTGCAACCCGGAACGAACACTGTTAAGGTAGTAGCAACCAAAGCGGGAGTAACCGTAAGCGATGAGCTGACGTTTGAGTATCAAACGGAGAGCTGGGGCGAGCCTGCTGAGCTGCGTTTGAACTCGCAGCCTCAGGCAAACGGCAGCATTCTGGTGGAAGCATTGGCTTACGATGAAAGAGGCGTGCTCTGTCTGGATGCGATCAACTTCGTTCGATTCGGATTAACAGGAGACGGCAAGCTGATTGACTATCAAGGCACGGTGCGCGGATCAAGCTTGATCCAGTTGACGAATGGACGAGCACGTATATTGATCGATCCTGCTGGAGGCGCAGCAGCGAGCGTAGCTGTGACTGGATTTGTATCCGCAAGTGGTCCGGCATCGGGCGCGGGTGCGAGTGCAGGCGTAACTGAGGCTAACACGAGCTCAGAAGCTGAAACTCATAAGGTAACCTCGGCTTCAGGCCGTAAGCCTGTGTCTATGGTTAGCGTTGCTAGCGAGGGTTTGTCCACAGCTTTTATCACGATTTAATCCTACAGCTATTGCGTTGTAAGTAATCATTTTAACAGCTCACTATATAGAAAAAATTTGTACAGCTAATAGGGTTTTAGCATTTATTCATTTGAAGGAGGAGCATGAACATGACTGTATTGGATATGAACAAATTGAAGCAAGCCACGAATTTGCAAGAGGTGCTGCCTGAGGTATGGGAGGCTTTGCAGCACAAGGTAAGCCGAATGATCGAGCAGATTGGCGACAAGTCACCGCATGTGGCTCCTGCAGATACAGGGGTTTATGATGATATGCGCCACGACTGGTGGACAGCAGGCTTTTGGCCGGGGATTTTGTGGATTATGCACGAGATGACAGGCAAGGAACATTACAAGGAAGCAGCTTGGGGCTGGGACGAGAAGTTTGATCAGAAGTCGATTCAGCCTAGCAATTTCCATCATGATGTAGGCTTTCAATACTTGCCGACAGCTGTAATCAAATACAAGCTGACTGGTGATGTGGATGGCAAACGTAGAGGACTACTAGCAGCCAACTTCTTAGCAGGACGATTCAATATAGCGGGTAACTTCTTGCGCGCATGGAATCAGGACAAAACCGGCTGGGCTATCGTGGACTCCTCGATGAACCTGTCATTGCTGTTCTGGGCGGCGGAAGAAATCGCCGACCCAAGGTTCAGCATGATCGCCAAAGCCCATGCTGATACAGTCGTGAACCATTTCATCCGTGAGGATGGTTCCGTTAATCACATCGTCAGCTTCAATCCGCTGACGGGTGAAGTTATCGAGTCGTTAGGCGGCCAAGGCGCCGGTCCCGACTCGTCATGGAGCCGCGGCGCCGCATGGGCGCTGCACGGCATGGCCAACACATATCGCTATACTGGCGATATGAAATATTTGCGCGCAGCACAGCGCGTCGCGCATTATTTCCTCTCCATGCTGCCGGAAGACAGCGTGGCGCATTGGGACTTCCGCGCGGCAGAATCGCTCGCCGACGAGCCGCGCGACACATCGGCAGCGTCCTGCGCTGCCTCGGGACTGCTCGAGCTTGCTGATGCGCTGCCAGGGGTACAGGGTCGCCCGTACCGCGAAGCCGCTGAGCGCATCCTGCTCTCGCTGACGCAAAGCTATGCCACGTGGGAGCATCCTGAACACGAGGCGATTCTAGTGGAAGGCACCGGCAACAAGCCTGCCGGCCAGAACATCAACGTTGCGCTGATCTACGGCGACTACTATTACGTCGAAGCACTTGCCAAACTGCAAGGCTGGAAATCACGCATTTTCTAATCTAACCATAAGCGAAACCTGAGAAAATAACGAGCACCTTCAAATCACAGTTAAGTGGTTTGAGGTGCTCTTTTCTTTTCATGGATTGAAGGACTTTCCATCGCACGTGAATCCTGGCCGCATGTTGCACACATTAGTCGATCGAACCCGACAAACGTGTCCAACCCTTGAAGACGATGCAGCCGTTTTACCTGTGAGTTTTTTGGGCATACGATCCACTTGACCCATTTTGAGTGAATCGAATGTTGGGTATATTAAGCTAGCTACGATCAGATTCGCCTATTTACCTCCCGAGCGACGGTTGAGAGGAACTAGGATACGCTATTTTGATGTGCACACGTTATCATTCCGGTGAAACGGAACGTGGATCACTTATTTGCTTGAAATGGAGGGATTTTAACCTAATGGAGAGCGATAGCGCATCGTAGTTCCGTGAGTTCATGAATTCGAGGGAATATTAGAAGAATAAGGGAATGACGTTCCGCAAGCGAGCCATCCCTAAAATCGTTCATCCAAAACAAGGACACTGCAGATGTTGATCCGTAACATATCAGCTTCCAGCTAAGCCTTCATCCGCTGTTTAAACTCCTTGGGAGAGCAGTGGTTATGACGCTTGAACAGCTTATAAAACTGCGCCATATTCGGAATGCCAACGGAATCGCCTATTTCCATAATGCTCACGTCCTGCGTAAGCAGCATGCGCTCGGCTTTTTTAATACGTTTGTAGTTGACATAATCAACGAAGGATAGGCCCATCACCTTTTTGAAATACTTAATAAAGTAGTGGTAGCTCAGGTTCAGGACCGCGCAGGCCTGTTCGATGGCGATCTTTTCGGACAGATGCTGCTCCACATAATCCAGTGCCGGCTGCAGGCGGATCAGCTCATTATTCTCAGCGCCATGCAGAACACCCTGAGTATCGCTTCGTATCAGCAGCAGCATGAGTCGGCGGATCGAGGCGCTGATGGCGAGCTCGTAGCCTTTTTGCTTCGTTTGTGTTTCCTGGTAAATCTCCATAATTAGCCCATAGGCTTGCTGTTGTATGAGAGGGTCGTCCCGAAAAATATAATTAAGCTGGCTAAGGGGCCGCCGCACCTCACTGAAATAATGTAAGTAAGGCATGGTGCTCTCATCAAAATGCTGCGCCAAATCAAACTGGCATACAATGTAGCTTAGCGCTTCCGGCAGATCCTTGCGGGTACGGTGCAGCTGGGACGAGCCTAACACATGAACGTCACCTGATCGCAGCGACCGTGTGTCATGTTTCGTTTGGATACCAAGACCGCCGCCAAGCACTGCCAGAAATTCAACTTCCTTATGATAATGCCAGCGAAAAACCTTGGGGACGGGTGGACTGACGATAGATTCTGGACTCGTTATTTGCCATATTTTTAGACGCAGCAGAGGGTTTTGATAGTCAACATGTTCGTTGTGTGCGTCAGGCTCATTATTTAAAAGTGTGTTCATGCCGCTGCTTCAAGACCTCCAATGTATAAATCTCTTAAACCATTATTGCATAATCTACTTTTGGATTTACTAAATAGTATAGCATGTTTTTGGAATAGAGATGCCAGTTTTGCATATAGATGCGGCAGTATTGAGAATTTCTTTTTCCCGGCGTTATCTTATATAATTTAGGTAGTTACTACGTTACTAATTGTTGGAGGTTGGATAAAATCATGAGTCAAAAGCTGCGAGTTACCGTATGGAATGAGTTCCGTCACGAAAAGGAAAACGAGAAAGTCCGCGCCGCTTACCCGGATGGTATTCATCAGGCAATTGGCGAAGGGATAAGTGGAGAAGTTGAAGTCTCCTATGCTACATTGGATGAGCCGGAGCACGGTCTGACGGAAGAAAGACTGCAAAATACCGACGTTCTTATCTGGTGGGGGCATAAAGCACATGGCGAGGTTCAGGATGAAATTGTAAAACGCGTCCAAAACCGTGTTCTACAAGGCATGGGCTTGATTGTACTGCATTCCGGCCATTTCTCTAAAGTATTCAAAGCATTGATGGGAACCTCCTGCGATCTGAAATGGAGAGAGGCTGACGAGAAGGAGCGCATCTGGGTTGTGTCCCCGGGCCATCCTATCGTGGAAGGCATTGGCGAGTATATTGATCTGGAAGCCGAAGAAATGTACGGCGAGCACTTTGATATCCCGCAGCCGGACGAGCTGATCATGGTTAGCTGGTTTGAAGGCGGCGAAATATTCCGCAGCGGCTGCACGTTCAGTCGTGGCCAAGGCAAAATTTTCTACTTCCGTCCTGGACATGAGACATACCGTACCTACTATAATGAGCAAGTGCGCCGCGTCATCAGCAACGCTGTTCATTGGGCCGCTCCGACAACCCGTGAGTATCCGAAATACGGCAACCACAAGCCGCTTGAGGTTATTAAGGCTAAAGGTTAATTGCCTACAAGGTCAACATAGTTAAATAAAAAAAGTCCGGTTGGAGCATTCGTGTTCTGGTCGGGCTTTTTTTGTTGCTTAGATAATGATGCGGGCGGATTCTGATACAGTTCGACATGGAAATAAGCATCCAGTCGGATTGTTGTTGTCATAGAGAAATAAGATAATTGGCTTGTAAATATTCTTTCAACGCCGCGGCGGTGAGTTCAGGAGTTGATTGTTATGAGACGATATGTAGCACTTTTTCTTGCAGTAGGGTTAGCGATTGGTTTGTTCCCATCAGGCACCGCAAGGTCGGAGTCCAGCCTACAAGTTATAAAAGATAGCATAGTAGTTCCGGATATCAGTGGAATTAAGGACATTAAGGACATTAAGGACATTAAGAAAATAGAAGACATCATTAAACAACTCGATCCCATACAATTAAATCCAAGGAAAGGAACGTACAGATGGGATATGCTGGTGAAAAATAGGGATGAAGACGGCTTCGATAGCTACACGCCACCAGCAATCGGCTCCGACGGCACTCTTTACATTGGAACGAAGGGCAGAAGCTTAACAGCTATTTCACCGGATGGGATAATGAAGTGGGATTTTTCCACAGGCGGAATCGTGGTAGCCCAAGCAGTCGGCGCCGACGGTGAGATCTATGCGGCAGCGGGACAAAAGTTATATGCGGTTCATCCCGACGGAACGAAAAAATGGGAGCTCGATATGAAGTGTCAGCTTGTCGGATCGCTTACGGTCGAAACGGACGGATCTATGTATACAGGCTGCCGTACAGGTAAATTTTTCGCTATCAAACCCGATCTATCTATTAAATGGTCCATAGACTGGGATGTCGAAGAGTCCCCTTGGTCCCCTCTCTCCGCTAAAATGGCAGAAGACGGTACCGTATACGTGGGATCCGGCCATAATTTGTTGGCAATCAAGCCCAATGGAATGAAGAAGTGGGTGGCTTCCACAGGCGGCAAATTGCGTGGTACTCCGGTCATTGGTGCGGATGGCACGATTTATATGGGATCGGGAGATACAAACCTATATGCCTTCAATCCAGATGGTACTGTTAAATGGAAATTTGCTACCGGAGGGGAAATTTATTCATCCCCGACCATTGGAAAGGATGGTACCCTTTATGTGGCATCGAATGATAAAAATTTGTACGCGATCGATCCGAATGGGGCTAAGAAGTGGGTCTTTTCCACAAAAGTCGTACGATCTTATATAAATACGGTACTTTTTGGACCGGCGATTGGCTCGGACGGTTCGGTTTATATAGCATCATTAGAGGGCGTTGTGTATGCAGTAAATCCGAATGGCTCTGGCAGATGGAGCTATGATACCGGATACTTGATTGGGACCGATCCTGCAACCGGACCGGACGGCACGGTTTATGTAAAAACTTACAGTGGAGTAATGTACGCGCTCGGTACAGTCCCGGTAAGCAGTGTAACACTGAACAAGAGAGAGCTTGCTCTCGGCATAGGGCAAAAGCAAGCACTTACGGCAGCCGTATTACCGAATACTGCCGCGAACAAAAAGGTAACCTGGGAGAGCAGCGATCCATTAAAGGCTGAAGTGGATAATGAAGGCAATGTGACGGGTAAGGCAGTCGGCACAGCCGTCATTACCGTCATGACGCAAGACGGTGAGTTTGTGGCCAAATGTAACGTGACGGTTACCGGTTCTACAGCAGCAGGCCCTGATCAGGCCCCCCCAGCAGTAGGGACAGCACCACAGCAGGGGCAAGACCCCTTCACGGATATTAACGGTAATTGGGCAAATGCGGCCATCCGAGAGGCGGTAAAAAGGGATATCGCACACGGTTATCCGGATGGGACTTTCCAGCCCGAAGGCAACATCACCCGCGCTGAGTTTACTGTCATGCTGATGAACAGCTTGAAGCCAGACAAAGAAGAAGCTGAGCTGCGGTTTCACGATACGGACAGCATTGGAACGTGGGCGTTACAGTCGGTTTCATCAGCTGTGAAGATGGGCATCATCAGTGGATACCCCGACAATACGTTCCGTCCGGGCGCGAACATTACCCATGCTGAAATGGCTGCGATGGTTGTGAAAGCTTCCGGCCTGCCGGTCGTTGTGAACCCAGTCTCAAACTATGAAGATTACAGCGACATTCCTGAGTGGGCGAAAGGTTCCGCATCGACAGCTGAGAAGACAGGGATTATTATTGTCGGAAGCTTGAATGCTCAGAAGTTTGCGCCGAATGTGTTTGCAACCCGCGCGGAAGCGGCGAGTGCGATTGTCAGTCTGCAAAATGTGAAGCAGAAATAGCTTTGAAGATGCATGAGGAAATTTGTGAATAATGCCTTTGAACAGATTCATGCCATGCATATACTAGTAAACAACAGCAGAGCCGCTCCGGAGATCCCGGTAGCAGCTCTTTTTTGCGTTGAATAGAATGTATAGGTGTATACTCTTAAATATCAGCGTCCGCTAGAGCGTTTGCGTCTTCTTTTACCTGCTGCGGAGGCGCCTTTGCGCTTACGGCGTTTGCGGCGAGGGGCGAGATCGTCGGAATCGGCTTTTCTCTTTTTACCGAAGGAGGCCATCAGTACTTTCAACATCGGGGCCATTTGCTGCACATTTTTCACAACTTTCTGTACCTTGCTCATGGTTTCCATGATGCCATCGATGCCGCCCAGACGGTCGACAATTTGTTTAATCTGCGCGATGTTGAAGGAGCCCCCTTTGGATGAGCCTCCACCCCCTCCGCCAAAAAGTCCGCCCAGTAAGCCGCCGCCTCCAGTGTTCGTTGGCAGTGTTGCTGGTGTCTGAGGCTGGTTAAAGCTGCTTACTTCGAGTCCGGGATAAGAGTTAGCCGAATATTGAGCCGAATATTGTCCTCCTCCTTGGTAGGAAGGGGGGCCTTGCTGAAAGCTGCGTGGTATGCCTTGATTCCCTATCATTGGTCTTTGAATGCTCACGGGTTTCACGATCCTTTTATTGGATTTAAGCAAAGGACGGGCGCGGCCGGCTGCTTTGCAGGATGAAATAGACGTTTTAACTAGTTTAGTCTATGTGATAGGCATATGGATGGATTGGACTCCTGTCACGGTTTCACAACGATTTACAATGTTTTAGCACATTGCCGCATAAAAATAGTAAAGTTTTGCTAACCTAAAGGGAGGATTTTATACGCCGCTGTCGAATAGTATCCTGTAAGAATTGAAGTAGACCAGCAAGGGGTTGAACGAGACATGCAATTGAAAAAATTAAACGACAAAGCGATCGATCAGCTTTTTGAAGCGGTTTTAACGCTTAAAGATATCGAAGAGTGTTACGTGTTTTTTGATGACTTGTGCACGGTTAACGAGATCCAGTCCTTATCCCAACGCCTGGAGGTAGCCAGAATGCTGCGCAAAGGCAACACCTATAACCAGATCGAAGCTGAAACAGGTGCTAGTACTGCTACGATTTCCCGTGTGAAGCGCTGCTTGAACTATGGCAATGACGGCTACAAGTTGTCGTTAGAGCGACTAGGCCGCTAGATTAGCTGGTTGATCAGGAGAGAATCCGGGGTAATATCTGCTGTTGTAGGGGTTACGACTTTTCCTAAGTTCTCCTTGGCTCGATGAGAGTGAAGATGGTTTTGATAAAGGCGCCTCCTCCTGTTGATCTTCCTTTTGGGATGATGGGATAGGGGGCCTTTTTTCAGTTAAATAGCAAGTATAAATATTAGGTTTGGCTTCGCTCAACCTCGGCAAATGCGCTTGTATTCAAAGGAAGTCAAAGCTGTGTATCCTTGGTAGGGCAAAAGTGTGACAAACAACGTAGGGTTAGTTTTTATGCTATAATTAGGAAAATAGGTCGAAGGGCGTTCAAGCGCCTTCTTTTTTTCGCGAAAAGGAAGGGGATAGTTGGTGGTAAATTACGGCATATTAGTCATAAGCCATGGTTCGCGCAGTGCGGAGTGGGTTCGTTTGGTGGATGAGGCCGTAGAGGCAATGAATGTACCGGAAGGGATCGCGGTGTATTCCTCTTTTCTCGAAATTGTCGAGGGGCGGCTTATTCAGGATGGGATTACACATTTGGAATCGCTCGGGGTAACCGATATTATCGTCGTGCCGTTCTTTGTTTCCTCGGGCAGCACGCATATAGATGAAATTAGCTATGCGCTTGGCGTCAAGTCGGAGCCGGCGCTTCCTACGGATATGAGGCCTTTTGCTATTAGGGCGCGGATCCATTTCACGTCTCCGATTGATGATGACCCTGTCATTGCCGAAATTTTATATGAAAAAATGAAGCAGCTCTCCGTCGACCCGACGAGAGAAATTGTGCTCCTTGTAGGGCATGGCAGTGTCGAGGAAGGCTTTCATCAGCTATGGCGGATAGGCTTGGAGAAGCTGGCTGGCAGGCTGAAGGAGCTGGGCGGGTTTGATGAGTGGGATGTAGCGATGCTGCTGCCTGATCAAATCGCCTCGCGGATGGACAAATGGAATATACAGAAGCCGGAGCATACGGTGCTGGTTGTGCCGCTATTTTTGAGCGATGGTTATTTTACGAACGATGTGATACCTTCTCGGTTAACAGAGTGTACATATAAATACAATGGGAGAGCGCTGCTGCCTCATCCGCTGCTGTCTCGGTGGATGGAACGGCAGACGGCTCCTTATAGGAGCGGGAACGATACTGGAATTCGGAGTGAACGGGTGATTGAGGAATGAGTAAACGTGCAAGATTAATATATAATCCAACCTCGGGCAGAGAAGAAATGAGAAAGCGGCTGCCAGAAATTTTACAACGGTTGGAGCGGGGAGGACTAGAGACCTCGACTCACGCAACTATCGGAGAAGGGGATGCTACATTAGCCGCAGCCGATGCTATTGAACGCGGTTTCGATATTATCATCGCTGCGGGCGGTGATGGCACTCTACATGAAGTTATCAACGGTGTTGCGGAGAAAAGCTACCGTCCACCACTCGGCATCATACCACTAGGTACGACCAATGATTTTGCGAGGGCACTCAATATTCCGCGCAGCTGGGAAGGCGCCGTTGATGTTATTTTGCAGCAGCATGCTCCATTCCTTGATGTCGGCAAAATGAACCAACGCTACTTTATCAACATCGCTGGTGGAGGCTCCATGACAGAGCTGACCTATGAGGTGCCAAGTAAGCTTAAGACGATGATTGGACAAATGGCCTATTATATGAAGGGGATCGAGAAGCTGCCGCGCTTGCGGCCAATCGAGCTGTACATAAGAACGGACTCAGGGGATCTGCATGAGGAAGTGATGCTGTTCCTGATCTCTAACAGCAATTCGGTAGGCGGCTTCGAGCGCTTGGCACCGGATGCTTCGCTCAATGATGGGCTGTTCGATGTACTGATCCTGAAGAAATGCAATCTCGCGGAGTTCATCCGCGTCGTTTCCTTAGCGCTGCGGGGTGAGCATCTGGGCGACCCGAATATCATTTACCTGCAGACGAGCACCATTCAGGTGACTTCGCCTGACTACGTACAGATCAACCTGGACGGCGAGTTCGGTGGCACGCTGCCTTGCGTGTTCACGAACCTGCCTTCACATATACAAATTTTCATTGATGAAAGCGGTCAATCGGTATACAAAACCAATCCACTGCAGCAAATCAAGCTGCCTTGGAAAATGAAACCCGGAGTGGAAGATCATGAGCAAGATGAATAAAAGAAGAAGCGGCAGCGGAAGCAGCCGTATGGATAGAGGACAAGGGCGCAGGCAAGACGCTGGTGCTGGTGCTGGGAGAAAGGAGTCGGCAGCTTCTGCTGTCATTGAAGGGCTGCCGGTAGAAAAGAATAATGAGTATGAAGCTGAGATTATCGGCATCGGTCATGAGGGGGAAGGGGTAGGCCGCGTCAGCGGCTTTACCCTTTTTGTTCAGGGTGCCCTCCCCGGCGAGCGCGTGCTCGTCAAGGTGATGAAGCTCAAGAAGCAATACGGCTACGCGAAGCTGTTGAAGATACTCGAGCCGAGCCCGGATCGGGTCGCTGCGCCCTGTCCGATCTATAAGCAGTGCGGCGGCTGTCAGCTGCAGCACTTGAGCTACGAAGGCCAGCTGCGCTATAAGCGGCAGCTGGTGGTGGACAACCTCGAGCGGATTGGGAAAGTGAAGGTTAGTGGGGGCTCTTCGAGATTGGCGGCATTGGACTCGGACGTGGAGTCTGATGATGGATCAAATGCAGGGGAAGGCATCGTTGTGCTTCCGACGCTTGGCATGAGCGAGCCTTGGCGCTATCGCAACAAGGCTCAGGTGCCAATTGGCTTTGAGGCTGCTTCGGCAGACCGAGAGGGTGGGCTGGTCGGCGGCTTCTACGCACAGGGCAGCCACCGCATCATTGATATGGATGAGTGCCTCATCCAGCAGGAGAACAATGACCGCGTTGTTGCGGAGGTCAAACGCATCGCCCGTGAGCTCGGCATCCGAGCTTATAACGAGGAGACGCACAAAGGATTGCTGCGTCATGTCGTAGCTCGTTACGGCTTCAACACCGGCGATATTATGGTCGTTCTGATTACGAACGGATTGGATATACCGCACAAGGATGAGCTGGTAGGCCTGCTTCGCGCGGCTATACCGGGTGTGAAGAGCATCTGCCAGAATATAAATACGGGCAGAACGAATGTCATCTTCGGCGATCAGACGAAGGTGCTGTGGGGCGACGATGTTATCTACGATACCATCGGAGATGTCCGATTCGCGATCTCGGCGCGATCGTTCTATCAAGTGAATCCCGTACAGACGGAGGTCTTGTACGGTAAAGCGTTAGAGTTCGCCGGCTTGAGCGGCGAAGAGACCGTGATCGATGCCTATTGCGGCATCGGCACGATTTCGCTGTTCTTGGCGCAACGTGCGCGCCAAGTGTACGGCGTCGAGATCGTCAGCGAAGCGATTGACGATGCTCGACGCAATGCTGTACTGAACGGCGTGAGCAACGTTCAGTTCGAGGTTGGCGCGGCGGAGGAAGTCATCCCCGCGTGGAAGCGTCAGGGCATCGCGCCTGACGTCATCGTCGTTGACCCGCCGCGCAAGGGCTGCGACGCGGCGCTGCTCGAGACCATCCTCGAGATGCGCCCGGATCGCGTAGTCTATGTGTCGTGTAACCCATCGACACTGGCCCGCGATCTCCGCGTCCTCGAGAACGGGGGGTATTCCACCGTCACGGTCCAGCCGGTGGACATGTTTCCGCATACCGTACACGTAGAATCGGTGGCTTTGTTGGTGAGGAATGGTACAGCGTAATAAAAACCTTATATTTACTGGATTTTTCGATGTAGTACAGATTTGAAATATTAGTGGTACAGGGGATGAAATACAGGCTTGATGTAAAACTGATGTAAAAATCGATCAGAAATCAGCCCAAATGAACCGAAGACGCCAGGAAACTCCTAGGCGTCTTCGTTATTGTCCTTGTGCTGCATTAGATGTAAAGAATGATTCGAATTTATCAGCAGCAGCTTGGTCGGCAGTCCGGAGAGCGTGGGCACCCATAAATGTTCATTGTTGAGTAATGCTCCCGTGTCCAAGCCGTTCTGAAAAGATTTTAGGCATGAACGCCTTGGTTAATCAGAATTGTAGCCGAGGTATGCCGAAGATCATGGAATCGGATGTATCGGAACCACCGTTTTTCTTAACGAACTGCCGAAACCAAAGATAGGGCCGCTCATGATGGAAGGTTGTCCATCTGGATGTGAAAACATAAAAAACGAATTGCCGCCGCGTCATGGCATCCCCGATGTCATTTCGTTCTTGCATTCTGTAATCGTAATATTCTTTTAGCTCTTTAAGCATAAATCAAAATTTAATAATCAAATAGGGGGTAGTAATTTTGGTAACAACGCGTACGGAAGAAAATAAATTTGTAAAACTCGCTAGGGGAAATTATAAAGATGGGTTTACAGAATTCGAGATCAAGGATTTTAGTGAGTTTAATGAACTTGTTTGTGACGAGTTATTAGACATTCCTAACTATATTTGGCGAGGACAAAGAGACTCGGAGTGGTTACTTGAGTCCACTCTTTCAAGAACAATAAAGGGTATTGTCGATGATGAAGAAAATGTGAATTCATATATTAATAATCATCTTAAGAATTTTAAGTATGCGACTAGGGGACGAAGAGGTTTTAATCCCGCAAAGTTAACCGAAGAAGAATGGTGGGCTTTGGGGCAACATCACGGTCTGGACACTCCTCTATTAGATTGGTCAATTTCTCCTTACGTTGCAGCCTTTTTTGCCTTCTCTGAAGAAGCAAAATCGACAGATGGATTTCGTGCTATTTATGCGTTTAATAAACCAGAGATTGAGATGAAGAGTGAGGAAATATTGGAGGATCCATCTTGCGGAAATGAGGACATCATTCGATTTATAAATCCACTAACTGATGAAAACCAACGGCTGGTAAATCAAAGTGGCTTATTCACTTTGGGGCCAATATCAGTTGACTTAAAATCATGGATTTGTAACAATTTCAAAAATGATACTAGGAGACAAAGATTGATGAAAATAAAAGTTCCAGACGAACAGAGAGAGATGTTTTTAAAAGCTTTAAACAGAATGAATATTAATCATTTGACATTATTTCCCGATCTTACCGGCGCATCACTATATTGTAATTTATCATCTAAAATAAAGAACTACTAGAAAAATGGCTTATTATAGTTTATTAACCTTGAGTCTTGATTTGCATTTGGACACAGGTGTACGAAGAAGGTGGACTCTGATTAAAGCATACGGATGTTAAGAGAAATACGCGGCCTCAAATTCTCTGTTCTCTCAGTACTTAGTGACCGGTTGACTGTCTAGAAACCTATTTCAGCATAGACAATTACTTGATCTCAGTTAGGAGTTGGGACAATGGTTACTAAAAATGAAATGAAACATGCAGACACGATGATAATTCTTAAGCCATTTATAGATATTTATAACCAGCATTTTAAAACAGCGTTTGAACCTATCGCGAGGATTCTCGATAGTGGAAGCACTGGAGCTGATGTGGAGGATATCAATAAGAAAGATTTAACAGAGAAGCTCATCGTGGAACATAAGCGTCTTCCCATTTTTATTTATCCGGAGGAAAAGAAGCTGCACTATGTAAGAGAGAAATTCCTTAACATGGTCGGAAAGTGGGATAAATATTTGATTAATCCAGTCGGCTTTAAATTTCCAGCCTATGTCCGATAAGCAAATCGAATTGGAAGCAAATTCATTTCTTAAGAAGTTGGAAGATTATTGCGATTTAAAGCTTGATTTGAGGTGTTTCAAGCACCAAGGGAAGCATATTAAAATTAGTTACTGGGAGGATGGTGCAGAATATTTATCCAGCATAAATGGCCCTGAGCGTAGCGTTCCAGATCTGAATAGTATTGTAGCCCATGCCGATACTGTTCTCGAACGATCTGTTATCTATGAGACAGCCAATGAGCGCAATACTATTTTCCTTCTCGATCCGACGAAGAAACACATAGATGAGCTCTGGGGAGCATATCCTACACTTCAATTGTATAAAAACGTGGCTAATGAAGTAATTAGAAATATCCGTGAAAGTGAGAAAAAGTTCCATAGTGGTGTAGAAGGAAAGGTTTATTGTAATTTCACCTGTGTCTGAATTGGGCGATTTGACTTTCGAGATGGATTTGTTTAGCACCGAGTCTTTTGCGGAATATTTTTTTTCATCCTTTAAAGCAGAAATTCCAGATAACATTGATGGAATATTTTTGCATGTAAAGGTTGATAATAACGATCAACTTTATGAACTGTAAGTATACGGTTGATTTAAGTAAGTTTGCTTACCGCGCTCATATTCAATTCGCTATTAACATTACTGAGGTTGTCCAAAAGAGTGACACGCGTACGGCCACTTCAAAACCGCCTCCTTTGGCGGCAGTCAGTGACTTCAGCCCAAATGAACTGAAGACGCCGGGAAACTCCTAGGCGTCTTCGTTATTGTCCTTGTGCAGCTTTAGATGTAAAGAATGATTCGAATTTATCAGCAGCAGCTTGATCGGCAGTTCGAAGAGCGTGGCCGTAAATGTTCATTGTTGTAGTAATGCTTCCGTGTCCAAGCCGCTCTGAAATGATTTTGGCATGAACGCCTTGGTTAATCAGAATTGTAGCCGAGGTATGTCGAAGATCATGAAATCGGATGTACCGGAACCCGTTTTTCTTAACGAACTGTCGAAACCAAAGATAGGGGCGTTCATGATGGAATGGTTGTCCATCGGGATGTGAAAACATAAAAAACCAATCACGGCCGCGCCACGCATCCCCAATGTTATTTCGTTCTTGCATTCTGTAGTCGTAATATTCCTTTAGCTCTTTAAGCATAGAACTTGGTAAAGCAACTTTTCGAATGGATTTTTTTGTTTTTGGCTGTTTGACAATGATTTCACCTTTGAGAGCGTGAATCATCGTTTGTGAAACATCCAACACGCCACTGTTGAAATCAAGATGCTTCCATTCAAGTCCAAGCAACTCGCTTCGTCGTAAGCCGGATGTAAGAGCCAACGTAATCATGACCCTCCAGTGATAAGGCTCACGTTGCAATGCTCGAAGCATTTGTTCAACCTCTGCCCCATCGTAAGGAATAATCTCCTTTGAACTGACTTTTGGTTTTTGCACATCGCTTACCGGATTTCGTTTAATAATTCTCCATTCAACTGCACGTTTGAGTATATTTTTTAAGATACGATGTTGAATTTCGATTGTTCCCGAGGCTAACCCTCCGCTTTTTTTATCTCCACGGCTGCCTTCCTTTTCAAGTTGGTCAAGAAAGTTCACAATGTGAAGCGGTTTGATTTCTTCCAGCTTTAGATGCTGAAAGTACGGAAGAATCCGGGTCTTTAGATTAGAGTCGTAAGTATATAACGTCTTGTATCCCAAATGCTTTACGGCATATTTATTCCGCCACTCTTCAACAAACGCTCCGAATTTCATTTTTTCTGGTGCGATATATTCTCCGGCTTCAACTTCCAGCCGAAATTTCGCATATTCGCTTTCCGCTTCCCGTTTTGTCCGGCAATGAACAGTTTTTGTGAACCGAATGTATTTACCTCTAGCGTCTTTGCCAGCGTTGACCGTCAAGAACCATGAGTTATCGCCGCGCTTTTGGATATTAGCCAACTTCAAACACCTTCTACGATGGATTTTTATAATAGTTATTATTTCCAATCGTGAAGAAGTAAGACCTTACATCGAAAGATTGATTGATAATAATTTACTTCGTTTAAGTATCTTCGAGAATTTTAGCCAAATCGTTCAAAGGTGGTACATAGCGTAGCGTTGTTCCTACATTTTTGTGTCGTAGCTGGTGTTGAATATCGACGATGTTCATACCGCCTGTTTGCATCAAATATCCGGCCGTTCGTCTAAGATCGTGCGGACGAATGTGTCTTGCTAGGTTCGCATCATTTGTTAATTCAGATAATATCCGTTTAATCTTGTCAACGGTCATGATTTTTCCCTGTTGATGGAACAGGTATTCATCGCCTTGTTTTTCATACTTTATATACTCGGGATGTTGTGTATAACGTTTAAGCTCTTCGGTGAGATCCTTAGGAAGTGCAACAGATCGTTTGTCAGTTTTTTGTGCGTCAAAAACCTGTATAATCCTTATCTTCAAATTCAATCGCTTCCTTCTAAGGAAACGGACCTCTGAACTACGCAGCCCTGTGATCAGCATAAACCAGATAAACACAAATTCCTGCCGGTAAAATGGGTTTCTTAGTAAAGCAGCTCTTAAAAGTGCATAGCACTCTTCTTTGGATAATGAGGTGTTCTGAATTGGACTCTCGAATTTAGGCCTGGGATAACCGAGCATCGGGTTATGCTGGATCAGATTCATGTCATGAAGGAATTCAAAAAAACGTTTTAGCGCGGAAATAGTGCTCGCTATCAGCTTATCCGTAACTTGCTCTTTTTTCTTTAAATCAAAAACAAATCGGTCAATAACTTGTCGTTGAATGGGTAGGTACCTGCCCGTGTGTTCACGACTGGCATGAAATTGATCAAAATCAAGCGTACCTTCGAAGCCTTCCCGAAGCAAGAAGGCTTCGAACCTTTTTAGAGCGATAATGTATCCTTGCTTAGTGCTCTTACTCAGCATAAAATGGTCACTCCAGAACTGAAAATAGCCGGATTGAAGTAAAAAAGCCAAAAAAATCACCTGCTTTCTCAAAACAGATCACTGGCTTTAAGTTGCGCCAGGGGATGCTGGTCAATTGCCGTGACCAGCATACTGTCAAATAATTTTAGATAAACCTCCGTAGAACTGAGCCACGAATGTCGCATCAACTCCTTGATCGTATAGAGGTTTACGCCAGACTCGAGCAAATAAAGGGCAAAGGAATGCCGCAGTGAGTGTACAGAAAGCTGATAAGGTTTTTTATCGGATTTTGGTATCGAGCTCGTCTCGTCGATCAAGGATGCAAACATCTTCTGAATCGTGCTTTCATGCAGGGGGGATTTTCCCTTATCATCGGAAAAAATAAATCGTTCCAGATAATCCTGCTCATTCTTTACGCCGTGGTAACGAAAGTTTACGTATACATTCAGTATATCAAGGGCTGATTTGGTGATTTTACTTGGCTGTTTATACCCCTTTTTTCCTTTTCCACGTACCAAAATTTCTTGACGGGATGAAACAATATCTCTGATCTGCAAATATAACAATTCGCTTAACCGAATACCGGAGCCAAGAAAGGTCCATAAAATAGTGAAATTGCGATGAGCCTCGCGGCCGAGCCTGACATGACAAAGGAGCTCATCCAACTGCTCCTTGGTGAAAGCTCGTGGCTCGCGATTTCGATCTATTTCGATGGAAAGGGTTCTTTTCAGTTTTCCGATATCACGGTTAAAGAAATGCGAAAAAATCTCACCGAGAAAACTTCTCAAAAATGCAGACTTTTTACTACGTGTATTGAGCTTCTGAACAGGTGCCAAATATTCGGTCAAAAAGACAGCAGAACTAACCTCTGTAATTGATGGATTGGTCCCTTTTAAACGTCGGCAATACCGCAAGAACAAGTCCATCTCGTATCGATAGGCTTGCTGCGAAGAGTTTGCCAAACTTTGAAACGCATCGCTTGCGAAGTAATGAGGAACCGCATCCTCAAGCAGAAGCTCTTCGTAGCGCTTCATTGATTCGGTGTTGTTAGAAGGCAATAGAGAATGCAACAGGCGCTTAAACGTATCCGGTCCATACTGATCTGCCAGTTGGGATAGGGTTTCTTCCAGGGCGACTTCGTTTGTCACAGCATCATCAAATATAGGCATCGCTTTGTCCTCACTCGTATTTCAGTAAATTGATTTGACTGATCATGTGCTGGTCGTGGCGTGCCACATGTATATACAAGCCGACGGTATCCAGCATGGTTACGCGGGCCAATTCTTTTAACACTTGCGGTAGGGTCCCTTTGTGTGCAAGACGTGTGATAAAGGTATGTCGAAAGAGATGTACACCGCCAGGAAAAGCCCAATCAGTGATCATGGCGTAGAGTTTGAAATATTCATATAAGTTGCCCGCAATGGTAGATGTTTTTTCTCCCATTAGGTACGTTGTCATCGGTTGGTATTGAAGCTCTCGCAAAAGCTGATAGAGTTTCCCTACGAGTGGCAAAACGTGGGTCTTCTTGCCTTTACTATGGATGACAATCGTTCGCGTCCCCAAATTAATATCTTTCCATTTGATTTTCGCCACCTCAGATAACCTGAGGCCCAGATGTAACATCAATCGATATCCAATCTGTTCGCGCACGGGATCCCCAGCGTACCGCCTCACCACGTGAAAAAACGCTTCAATATGCTGATCTGTCGGAATGTCACGTGGTTTATAACGGGGAGCCTTAATCGCACGGAAACGCTGAAGCGGAGGCTCGTATCCAAAACGTTCTTTCAAATAGCGGTAAAACGAGCGAATGGCGTATATGCAGTGAGTAAACGTTATCGTACTGCAAATCCCCTCCTTGACCAATTTCATTTTGTAGCTCCGGTACGCCAGCAAGTGGTCATTTTGAATCTGGAAAACCGAAATTTCCATAGGGGAAGTTCCCGCAAATATTCGGACGTTTGCACAAAGCCAATCAAAAAGCTGGTGAACATAGGTAATTGTGTTCCGAACATGTTTGCGTGCGAATCCTTTTTGCTCAAGATACATTTTGAAACTTAGGATTCGTGGATGCATACGTGGAAGCTCACGTGGTGCCTTAGCTATGGGGAATTTTTTGTCCATTAACCCTGCCTGTATCGACTTCCGCATTAAGAAATGAAAAAGAGATGACGTTAACTCATTCTTGGCCAAATGCTTCATGCAATAACAAAGAGACACAGGATCAAGCAGGTGCCTATTTTCAACCTGGACGGGCGTAATTCCATGGAGTTTGGCAGTCTGAATCAGTAGATTACGAGCGTGTTCATATTTTTTGAAGAAGTCATGGGGGACAATCTTCATCCCACGACTTAGAAATTCCCGTAATAAACTTACGGGAATTTCGCTTAGCACCCTATTTTCCCATATCCACTGATTAATACCTAACGGTCCTAGATGGGTGTTGTCCTCAGTATTTTGAATTTCAGGCATCAACTGCTTTGCGTATAACAGGTTCTCCACCTTCTCTCGTGTGACTTTCTTAATATCATGATCGTCACTTAGAGTAGGAAAAATACCCGGAACGTCAAGAATCTTTTCGGCAAAAGAAAAATTCTGCCGAAAAGATTCTTGGGGATCGAGTTGGGCTTTATTTTCCAAACGGGGGTGTATATCCGAAGGGTTTTTCTGCATAAGCTTGGCCTCCATTAGGTATGTTTAGCATTAGCCTAACCATGTTGATGAATTATAGTTAAACACTCATCAATGTGAGAAAGCCACCATTATGGAGGGGAATATAAGTAAATCTAAAGGGGGGAAACGGTGGTAAGGTCACGCGCCTCTACGATGTTTAATAATTCTGCAAACGCAGCCTCTTTATTGGATTTTGGTCCTATGATCCAGAAAGATCGTTTGTTTGGTCGAAGAGGAGTGTATGTTGTCACAAGATGCGTTGCAAACGGAAACATATTATAAATGATGTTCTTTTTTTTCGGATAAAGTGCGGGTTCGTGGTTTAAATGGAATTCGAGATACTCCATTTCTGGATAGCTTCTTACCCATCTTGCAGTGATTGGACTGTTCTCCCCTTCAAAAAGTGAGAGGGGATTACTAATCCAATAGCCTTGTATACTCCGAACCCGAATTCTCTCCGCACTAAGTTCATCGATTCGTTTTTCAGTGGATGCCCCATTAAACCAATATTCTGTTGGAATAGAAAAAGACTTTTCATCAGGTTTTTGCTCTACAATAGTTTGCCAAGGAGCATTGCACATGACTGCAAAAGTATGGATGACACTGAGAGGTGGCTGCAAACTTGTATTTAACAGTTTATGTGCGGTTCCTGAGGCAATTCCTGTTCCTTCTCGTATCATTTGTTGGCTTAAACCGTACGAATTTGCATATAGCATTCTTCGGAAGAAGACATCTGGATACAGAACCAATTGTTCCCAAAGACTTTTGTCGATTTGAATACGTAATAGCAAACGATGATTTGCATTAAGTAAATAAGTACGACACTCCGTTTTTTTTATTTTATCCGTCGAATTTAAAAATTCCCTGGCCTTTTGTATAGGCAGATTCCAATATATATCGTTTGTATTCATTAGCATTCACCACCACATTTATCATAGCCATGATGTGAATCGAATGCCGATTTTCTAAAAAACCAAGAGTGGGAGATTAATGCAAACAGGGTAATTCGAGACTTCAAAGGCTCTCACCACGCTTCTCTCCTTAAATGTAGTTTGTATTGGAAAACTAAGTAGCTAAAGAGTCTAGTGTTGTTCTAGGACGTAAATTACAGAAATTTTACATGGCTAGAATTTTTAATGATTACATATCAGGCAAAGGCTGATGCTTAAAATTATCGATACCACAAACAGAAAAACAAAATTCAGAATATCCAAAGTGTACACATACCAGAGATAACACCTCCTAAACAAAATCAGAAGTCATATATCAATTTGGGACTGTATTCTCAAAGATCACAAAGAGGAGCAGGGATTGTTATGAGAGAATATGAATTGTTACGAATTCAATTACTAAAAACATTATTAGAAATGGAGGAAAAGCTGTTAGTCGGTGTCGAAAAGGCAACCTTTCAATCTCAGGCGACTGCAGATAGCAGGGATGAGAATTTAACCTTTCCAAAAGATGATATTCAGGTTAAAGCCGTATTTTCTGTATCGGAGTTGTCCGATTATCTTGGCGTCTCAACTGACTGTATATATACGATGGTGCGTGAAAATCAAATTCCATTTGTAAGGATTCGAAGAAGAATATTATTTTACAGAGATTCGATCAATTCATGGATTCACACTCCCCCCAAAAAAACTAAGTAACTCAAACGTACAGTCAAAAAGAGAAGTTATCTTTAATCAGCTCTTGACTAAAATGAAATTCATGAAAATGCTGATTATTGCTCATATGGGAAAGACGAAATTGTTTAACAATCAAATATCCCAAGTTACATTTGTATTTTCATCTGAAAATTTCACTAAAAACAAAAAACCACAAACTACCCCTAATGAAGGGATTAATTTGTGGTGGTTGATTTGTTTTGATTAATACAACGATACAATAAAATTAACATAAAAACTATAGGTAAATTGTACTTGTATCCGAGGAGTTACAGGTGAGATGGATATGAGTAGCTTTTTGGTACCCTAAGGGTATGGCTGAGATATTGTTGATTATATCCATATAGAACATGCTATTTTCAAAATTACGAAAGTCTGGATAAGATCTTGGATCCATTGACCGCACCTGACTTCATGTGATAACAGCTAATACCTAATGCTTCATGTAATGATCTATTTAAACTCATTCACTGTATTACATAATAGAGAGGAGTGGAGATTTTATGATCCAGTTTGGCCCCCAACTTCCTATAAGTGAAATATATATGAATGCGGTTATTAAGCAGTTGCAACAAAATAAAGGTTTGGACGAATCCCAGGCAACACAGCTTTTTGAAAAATACTATCTCCCAATTTATAAGCAGTGGGGAATGCAACCTAATGTCGAAGAGTTCGCCGAAAAGTTTCAGAACATCGATGATCTAGTTAGTCGGGAGGAACAGGCGTAAACTTAAAAACCTTTGTAAAAACAACAAGTCCGATTGACAAAGAAGTATTGTTAATCAAGGAGTTACCGAAAGAAAAGTGTTACTGATTTATGAGATTGTGAAAGAAATTTATGAGGTTCCATAACCATCGAACCGCTATCCAAATATAAAATAGTCGATTGAAACAAGGAGCCTCCAAAGTATTTCCTATTCTACAAGCAAGGCTTATGGTCTTGGGGCGGTGTGGTAAGTTGGAGCGAAAGGAAAAGGGATATAGAAGGAGCTTGTGATGAGCAGCTCCTCAATAGTGGTCAGAAAGGGCCAGCAAACCATCTTATACAAAGAGGGTAACAACCCCAATTGTGCACTTGAAGTGAAACTAAGTCAATGTGCTGAATAATATCTCGACTTGCCAATGTAGGTGCATAAGTATGAATTCAAATAGAAGATTAATTGCTTTGGGTCCTATGTTCATAACTGGGACCTACCTTAAAAAGTTGAGCGGATAGAATAGATAATATATTTATTTGAGAAAATTAGATTTTGTCAATCATATCTTGCCAATGAAATTATAAATATAATCTGAATGGCGCCGACTACTCTGGTCAAGAATAACCAATTCTATTTACTTATCGTCATGTGGAGATTGCTCGTCAGAATTATAATCAGTAATCATAGTTGATAATTCTATTTCATTACTGTTATATGGCATGCCACACGATTTTAGCTTCTCGTTACATTCTTTGACTATAAGTCTTATGATACGATTCAATAACTGTAGCTCCTGTGTCTGAAATTTCTCAAGTATATTGGGATCAATTGTTTTGTCAGTGTAGTGCATATGTACATATCTGTAGGCAATATCCAACTTTAGAAGCTCTTGCGAAGCAAAAACTCCGGTATCAATTATCTTATTCACAAGTTTTTCCTTGTTAAACTCGGTAATAGAGTCAGACAACTTAACTGATTCTCGTTTAATTGTACTCTCTTCTAAATTTGTCAATACTTTTGATTTCGTTTTCTATGTAATTACTTTGCTGGTTGTTCAGCTTAATAATTATAAAAACAAGTCATTTCTCTACATATTTCGACATACTTTTCAAATTGGAACGAATAAAATGAGTTTATATCGAATGCTATCAATACTTGTTGACATAAGGAAGGGGGAGTTTGTATTGACGGAGAAGAAGAGATTCGAGTTTGTTAAGCCCAAAGTAGGTAAAGTTATTGAAAAAGACCCTGAATCTATATTTAGAGAGCTGCAAATTCCTAATGTGAAGGGTCTGTGGTCTCAACAAGCAGACATTTTACGTGAATATTATAATAATTTTAAAGGTAGGCAGGATATTGCAATTGAATTGCCAACGGGTACAGGTAAAACGTTGATAGGGTTATTAATTGCAGAGTATCGAAGGAGATGTAATCAAGAGCAAGTACTTTATTTATGTCCTACTCGACAACTTGCTGGTCAAGTTTATGCAAAAGCAAATGAATATGGATTGCCCGCGAGTTTATTAATAGGTCCACAAAATAACTATCCTGATGATGAATATGGAGATTATGTAACTAACAAGGCAATTGCAATAACTACATATAGTGCAGTTTACAATACAAATCCAAAGTTAAACGATGCAGATACCATTATATTTGATGACGCTCATTCTGCTGAAAACTACATTTCCTCACTCTGGACAACTGAGATAAAGAGGAAGGATAATAAGGAAGTTTTCGAGAGCATCATTGAATTATTCAGAGGCGATATTAATGATTATCATTATAACAGAATAATGAATGATGATATGGAATTTTATAAGCCGATATATGACCTTATTCCATATCCAAAGTACTTAGAGAAACTTCCCCAATTAATAGAGCTACTTGAAGCAAATATTGCAAATTGTGGAAACGCTAAGTATGCATGGTCAATGATAAATGAGAACTTAGAATCCTGCCAAATGTACTTTTCATGGGGGGAAATTAATATCAGACCACTTATTTCTCCTACTCAAACACATTCGGCATTTAGCAGGGCTAAACAAAGGATTTATATGTCTGCTACACTCGGCGAAGGTGGAGAACTTGAGAGAATAACAGGAGTAAGAAAAATTGACAAAATCCCAATCCCGAAAGGCTGGGATAAGTATAGCAATGGTCGAAGGTTGATTTTGTTTCCAAATAGGGTTTTTAATCAAGAAGAGTCGATTGAAGTCGCTTTGAAAGCTATTAGAAATCATGGAAGAGCTTTGGTATTATGTCCAGATAATAGGGCCGCTCAGTTCTTCAAATCAATGGTTGAAAAAACATTGCCTAGCTTTAATATTCTTCAATCTACAGATATTGAAGATAGTTTGGATTCATTTACCTCAAAGAAAAAAGCAGTACTAATACTAACAAACAGATACGATGGAATTGATCTTTCGGGAGATATTTGTCGATTGCAAATTGTTTTTGGCATGCCAGAGGCGACTAATTTACAAGAGGCATTTATGTGGAATAGATTAAATGCTAATTCCGTATTAAATGAACTTGTAAAGACAAGAATCACACAGGCGCTCGGTCGTTGTACACGTTCAAGCGACGATTTTGCTAATGTCCTTATGATAGATTCGAATTTAATGAAGTTTTGTGCAAAGGTTGAAAATCGAATAGGATTCCATCCTGAAATTCAAGCGGAAATAGATTTCGGTTTGGAAAACTCAGAAAAAATTGAAACAGTCGATGAGATGGTTGATTTCATGAATGATTTCATTACTGATGAGGATTACTATGCTTCAATCAACGATGCGATAACAGATATACGCGAAGAATACGAAAAGAGGCCTAAAGCAGAGGTTAAAAAACTTGTACTAAGTGTTGAGAATGAAGTTGATTTTGTATACGCACTATGGAAGAAAGAGCTAAGTCGCTCTCTTGAGAAAGTTAAATCTGTTATTGAAAATTTAAGCGGTGGAAGAGAACTTGATGGATATCGTGCATGGTGGAATTATTTAGCAGGTAATGCGGCATATCTTGCAAAAGGGACACTTCCTATAGATTCGAATTTAGATAAGCAATATTATTCGACAGCACTTAGAAGTACAAACGCAGTTTCATGGCTTTCAGAGTTGGTACATCATATTCCTGCTGAGAAAGATGTTCCGAAGGTAGACCCTTACTTAACTACGCAAGTTGAAAATGTTGATGCAGTTCTTAGTGGGCTAGGCCTCCATGGTCAAAAGTTTGAGAAAAATATGAAACAGTTTTTAGAGCTTATAAATAATGATGATGCCAAGAAGTTTGAACAAGGCTTAGGACTAATCGGGCAGTATCTAGGTTACGAGCCTGGAAAACCTAATGGTGATGGTACACCTGATGGTATTTGGTCGTTGAGAAATAGATACTTAGGATTTGAAGCAAAAACGGAAGAAAACGAGAAGGACCCTGTCTATATCGATGCATGTAGACAAACAAGTGGACATAAAAAATGGATAATCGAAAATTGTAATGTACCTGAGGATTCGAACATCGATGCTATTTTAATTAGTCATAAAAGTACAATTCGAAAAGATGCTTTGCCACATTCAAGAGAGCTTTATCATATTAACTGCGGCTCAATTCGTGAATTAGCATTAAAGACAGCAGGAGTGCTAAGAAAAATAAGAGCAGTATTAGTAAAAGACCAGGGTTTCGATTTATTCACAAAGGAACATATAAGTAATACTCTAAGTGCAGAGAATCTTACATATCGTGAAATAGAGGAGTTCTTCAAAACACTCTCTCTTGATGAACTTGAAGTTGTAAATTAACAACAATAAAGGTGTTGCTATTAAATACGCAACACCTTTTAATATTGGAGGGGACGATGAAAATAAGGACTATAAGTTCTGATTCCGAAATTGAAAAGTAAATCTATTTAAAAAGTAAGGTTGAAGTGTGGTTTGATCAATAGATACCTTTAATGAAGACACAGTTAAAATCAATGGTAACTATATACTAAGAAAGCACTGTAATTTAAAAATAATAGATATGAATTTTACTCTAGTATAATAATTCAAATAGCATTATTTGTGTATGGGAATATTAAAACATAGATTCACCTCATTCTATCTTTTAAAGAGAAGGAAATGTAAAATGGCGGGACAATTAGGAACTCATTATCTTCTAGAAAGCGTAATTGGATATGTTAACAACGAAAGAGTGTTTGGAAGATGAGCTTGAGCAATTAGAAGAAGAGAAGCAGATTTACAAGTCGGATGCCTATAAAGGATTAGTTTATAGTTGAATCGACAATTATAGATTACGGGTATGAATGAGGGATCGGCGCAGGCCTTTTGGCTATGATGAATGGAGAAAGAGAAATCTATAAAAGAGCGTTCAATAACGGTACGAATAAGTTCTTGCTGGAAAGTATCCGTTGCTTCATCAGCCAAGATACGCAGGACGCCTGCTCCTTAAATGCCTTATCGTACTTCTTTCCTTGTCCCATTGTGTACTCCTCCGTGATTTATTATAGAGGTTTTTCTCTGTGTCCATCTATTCGGTGCAAGGTCAATTATATCCCTCTCGAACTCAGCTACGGCTCCCAACATCGTAAACATCAGTTTGCCAGCTGGTGTGGATGTATCGATGTTTTGTTTTAGCCCACGTTCCTCTAACTGTTTGGCGGTGTAGTTCAAAAGAAAGGTACTACGGACAAGTCTGTCTAACTTCGTAACAACAAGGCTATCGTCCGGACGGAGATACTCCAAAGCAACCTGCAATTCTGGGCGATCATTTTTACAGCCAGTTCTTTTTCCGAAAATATTTTAGTACAGCCATATGCCTGTAACCTATCAAACTGTTCGTTAGCAGTTTCTCTAACTCCGCGGCGCGTGACTTTAATGCTTCAAGGGTAATAATCGAGTTCACACACTATGAGAGAAAGACAAGTCATTTATGGCTTTTCTAACAAAAATGGAAGAAGCATAAGATAAGAACTGCTTGTAAAACTTTACATGGAGGGGTGGGTATGAGAGGCTGCTTAGCCAAGTGAATCATACAGGATTCGGCGCAATTTGCAAGAAATCATGCCCACTAGCGGCTCCATGTCAAGTTGCCTCATTAATTGAATCATTTTTTGCTTTCTAGATATATTAGAAATATCTCGCCCCATTACTTAAGAAGGATATATAAGATATATGTCGAATATTTCCTTTAAATTGGGTTGAGAAGGGATGATATTTTGTGTCCGATGATTTATTAATTAAAGCAGGAATTACCGCTGTTTCAAGTATTGTTGTCGAACCAATTAAACATATTATTAATACTTGGCTAAAACCAAAATTTGAAGAAATGAAAAAAAATAGTGGAATAAATGAAAAATTAGAAATGTTCGCTTTTGAAGTATTTGAGGATTATCTAGTTAAAACCTACGAGGAGCAAAGTTCATTAAATATTATCGCGCTGGGCTTACAGCAAATTCAATTGCATGAAATATACATTCCCCTTACAATTTATTCTGAAGAAAAAAAGCAACAATTAACTATCACTAATTATCCAGAGGATTTAGCCCATAACTATAAGAAAATCGTTGTAGAAGACACCGCGGGCATGGGCAAATCAACCCTAATGAAAAAAATGTTTATTTCCGCTATTGAGCAAAATGTCGGAATACCTATTTTTATTGAACTAAGAAATCTTTCTAAAGAAAAAGATATCATAGATATCATCCTTGAGAACCTAAATAAATTTTCTTCGAAACATGATAAGGACTTTATTTTGGAAGTAATTAATAGAGGAGATTTTATTTTTTTTCTTGATGGATACGATGAAATTCCTTTTCAACAGAAGCAATTTGTCACAAGAGGATTAAAACAATTTATAGGAAATGCAAGTGAAAATGTTTTTTTTCTTACATCAAGACCTGATGATTCATTAAATAGTTTTGGACAATTTCAGAAATTTGAAATAATAGAATTAAAACAATCTGAAGCATTCTCGCTTATTGAAAAATGTGATAAAGTTACAAACTTAGAATTGTCTCACAAGATTATTTCACAGATTAACGATTCAATAGAGAGTGGGCAATTTTCTGACCTGGAAACCTTTTTAGGAAATCCACTGTTAGTGTCCTTTTTATATTTAACATTCAAACATAAAAAGGATATTCCATCGTTGAAAATTGAATTTTATCGAAAAGTTTATGATGCGCTGTTTGAACTTCATGATTTATCAAAGGATAGCTATAAGAGAGAAAAATATAGTGGATTAACAAGTGGTAATTTACAAAGGGTTTTAATGAAACTAGGATTTTTATGTTTAAGGGAAAACGAAAATGATTATGATAAGAGCCAGTTACTTAAGTTAATCAGTCAGGCAAAAAGCAGCCCTTATTTTAAGGATATTCAAGAAGAAGATATATTTAAAGATTTATTGGAAACTGTTCCCTTGTTTACTACAATAGGTCTTAGTTACAAGTGGGCACATAAGTCATTTATGGAGTATTTTGCCGCATATTTTGTTGATAATCAGGAGAATAGGGAAAAAATTCTTAATGATATATATATGAGTAATAACTTTTCGATATTTATCAATATGTTGGATTTTTATTATGAAATAGATAGAAGATTATTCGATAAGGTGTTTGTCTATCCTATAGTAAAAGAATTTATAGATTTCGTAGAAGGATATGAAATCTCTACCTCTGAAGATACAGTATTTCTTGAATATTTAGAAGTTATGTATAATAGACTTGTCATATTCGAAAGTAATGGACGAGACCGTCTTAAATGGAGCGAAAGACAAGAAGCGCTACTCCAAAAATATTCGGGAAATTTTCCGGGAATAAAAGACTATCAGATGTTTAAAGGTGTTCAAAGTTCTAATACAACGTTGCTTTTAATTAAAAATAGAAGACTAGAGAATATTCTTAATTTGCTCTTAACTAAGAATAGTAATTTAGTTAAAAGTGTTAAATCAGATAGATCGCAAAACAAAAATGAGGGAGAAAGTTTGTTTTTCTCTTATGAAATTAATTATCTTAATCAATTTAACATCGAAGATATTAAAAATAGACTATCAATTGTAAAGCGAGCATTTGGACAAGACAAAACAATTAATATTAATCGTAATCGTATGGGGAACAGAAAGGTTAGAAGTCGGGAATTGATAGCATTAGATTATTTTGAAGCTAAAAAATATTGTTCACTTATTGAAGAGGAGATACAAAATAGCCAGGAAGAGATATTTTTAAATCTTTAGGTGAACACTGCTACATCTTTTGTTTTTGTCAATAATGGCTACTCCAAACATGTGGAGTGTACAGTGTTACTTAAATTGAAAGGGGCTAATGACTAAGCCCCTTGTAGTAATTCACCCATTCCTTGAGGATGGGCTATGTTGTAGGAAATCTTGATAGAGTCATCTTGATGGACTTCTATCTTCTCAATTACTTGATGAAGCAACTGCTTCAGAACTTGCTCATCATCAATGTCAAGTTGTGCAAACAGCGCTATTTGTTTCTTAAAGGCACGGAATCGCTCTTCCGTGTCTTTGCGTTGAGAGAATGGATTCCAACTCAACTTTTCGTTTCAATATTCCTTGCTGTTCAGATTGGATACGTTCATTTTAAAGGCTTGTTGCTTCAAGGTGTTTAGCCCTTTTTAAAGCGGCACAAATTGCACGGTATGTTAATAAAATACGGCACGAAATGCACGATGTTGTGCGTACAGTGTTCAAAACCACAGAGTGTAAAGTGGCGATAATAACGGATATTCTTAGTAATTATGAACCCCTCCGATTAAATCCATCTGCCGCTCCGCTCCTGCTTGTGGCAGAATAAGATAAAATCTAAGTACAACTTGAGAATCTTTTTATGGATCTTTTGTTGAGGAGTAATTACAATACACTTACTAAATTGGGGATATTATGTATAATAAATGAGAGGGTCAGAAGTCTAAAGGCTTCCTTCCCTGCACTGTGGTTAGTGGTCGCTTCCTGTGTCAGCAGGGGCAACAAACCGTTTCCTGCGTCAACAGGGACGGTTTTTTCTTTGTAATAAAAGCACCTTATTGAGTGTGAAAAAGGTTTTATGGCAGACCAGGACTTCATCCTCGACCATCTAAATAAAGATTTCCCGAAAGATTTTTATGTCAGAGAGACGTCAAAAATTAATTATGTTGAGGAGAGATAAATATGAAGATGTGTCGATATTGCCACGAAGAGAAACGATTAGTAGATTACTATGAGCCAAGCCATAAAGCATGTATGTATTGTTTCAACGCATTTTCACGTATAGGTCGTCTTGGAGTTGATAATGATTTCACTTATGAGGACTACGAAAGGACTCGTAATGAATTAAAGATAGATAAAAACGATATAAAGGAATATGACCTCGACCACTTTATTCCACGGGATTGGGGCATAGAATTAACTGCTCATGTAATGTTTACTTTCTTAAAAGAGCATATAATAAAAGGAAGTGTAATAAGAATCCATTTAAGGCTTTTAATGATTTCATACATTAAGACCCTGAATTTCGACATACGGCACAAAATATTATTATGCACATCTCAAGACTTAACGGGTTGACCGAAGATGAATAGAAAAAATTTGTAGAGTGGTGCGAAAATAATAAAGGGGTAAGAAAATTGAGTCGTTCAAAATCTTCAATTGAATTATGGAGACAAGCATGAAATTACAAAGGACATCTTACTGCTATTTGACTGGATAAGTTTATTCGAAAGACAAGATGGGTCGCATTTTGTAAGAACTAAAGTTTCTATAAATGAAACAAAAAATACAATGTTGGCGCGTCTGAATGATGCAAGTTACGGTAAAGATGCAATGCTCTATCAATGTATTATTAAGGGATTTCTCAGCATAGAAGAAGAATTTGATGATGCATGTAATCAGATATTCTGGTTACATGAAGAGTTATATTAATAATCTTAGAAAGATGAACGAGCGGGCGTAGAAATTTTACGCTCTTTTTTTGCGTAGAAATACATTTCTATGCTGGTGACAGACAGTACGAAAACGATTGTTTATGAAACGATTCTTGAAACTATTATTTTCATGAGTAAAACATGTGGAATTTAGTACGAAACTCGTTCCATAAACAAATTTACGAAAAGGTTCGTTTTTGATACAATTAAGTTACCGAAATGATAAAGGGGACATAAACTATGAAAATAGCTTATGCAAGGGTATCTACAGCTGACCAGTCACTCAATATACAAATGGACGCACTGGAAAAGTTCGGGTATGACCGTATCTATACTGAGAAAGCAAGCGGAGGTAAAGATGACCGCCCCGAACTAGCTAAGGCTTTAGATATGCTACGTGAAGGCGATACTTTCATTGTTTACAAACTTGACCGCTTGGCACGTTCGACACTAAAGCTAATTGAAACGCTTGACTTAATGAAAAAGAAAGGCGTTGAGTTTGTAAGCTTGTCCGATAATATTGATACGTCTACGGCGGCTGGAAAGGCAATGTTTGGCATGATGGCTGTCTTTGCGGAGTTTGAGAAGTCAATCATTTATGAGCGTACTGTAGCAGGGTTAAATGCGGCTAGAGCGCGTGGAAGGAAGGGCGGTCGCCCCATGACAGATAAGAAGAAGCTAGACAAGGCGATCAAGCTTCATGAGAGCGGAGAATTTACAGTAGCACAGATTGAAGAAATGACTGACGTAAGCAAGGGTTCACTTTACCGTGAATTAAATCGGAGGAAGCTAGGAGCAACAAAGGTGGATGATAATAGTAGCGAGCCGTTACAAGCTCATTAAGAAACTCTGAGGACCGCTAATGGACTGTATATGGATTGATAAAGATAGAGCCACCAAAGACAGGGCGGCTCTTTTACCTATGTTGTAAAGGCATTCAATGGGCTTATAATTAGACCCACCCAGTGCCGAATGAATCATTTATTGTTAGCGCGGCGGAGTTTAACCCCGTTTGATTCATACCATTTTTTTTGAAATACAGTGTACGTACAACAATTGCTCAGAATCTACAGAAACAAATACCGGGCAATACCCAGGCTTTGAATTAAGTCAGAGACCATATGGCCTATAGCGAGTTTGTAGTTATAAAAAGGATTATAGTGAAAAAAGTCGAATTTGTTTTACAAGGATTTACAAATTCATTGTTATACGAGGGGGTGGAATGGTGTTGAAATTAAAAGTTTTACCAGCAACAATTGGAGACTGTATATTAATCAGTTTTGGGGATCAAGATTATGAAAAAAACATACTAGTTGATGGTGGTATAGGTTTTAAATGCATAAAAATGCTGAAGGAAGAAATCCGTTCCATAAAAGAAAAGAATCAGTATATTGACCTTTTGATAATTACACATGTAGATGATGACCATATTTCTGGCATACTCAAAATATTTGAAGATCAATCAATAGATAAATCTATTATTAAGAAGGTTTGGTTTAATAGCGGAAAAGTAATGTCTCAATTATTTAGAGAAAAGCCATCAGGGGATTGTGAAATTCCACTTTTATTAAATGACACTACTGAGATGAGTTTGGTTGACGGAATTAGCTTGGAAAAAGCGTTAGATAGTCTAGGACTATTATCAGAACAAATAATAAAAGCTGGCGATAGTTATGAAATGTTTGGTGGTAAATTTACGATATTATCACCTGATATAAAAAAAATTACTAGACTTTATTCGAAATGGGAGGAAGCTGAAGCGAAAAACGCTGAAATGTCAGGTGGCAATGATTACAGTATTCCACTTGATATACTAAAGAAAAAACGGTTTTTAGCAGACTCATCCTTCCATAACGCTAGTAGTATTGCTTTCATTTTCGAGTATAAAAATAAATCAATTCTCATGCTTGCAGATTCTATTCCAAGTATAGTAAGCAAATATTTAGGCCTTCATAATGCCAAAGAAAAAAAAGAAAAGTCAATAATTGATGTTACTAAAGTAGCCCATCATGGTAGTGGGAAAAACACGAATTATAAGATCTTAGATTTAATTGACTGTAGTAATTTTATTATTAGTACAGATGGTAGTCAAAATGGCCATCCGAATAAAGTTTGTCTGGCTAGAATAATAAGTAGTGTTAACAACAATGAAAATAAAGCTCATTTATATTTTAATTATGAGATTAATAATATTTTTTTAGAAGAAGACCATAGGGACTACAGTTTTACATGTAATGATATTTCTTTAGCCAACTATGAATATATAGTGGAGGAATAATCAATTGGAAATATATCAAAAATATAAAGAACTTGCTGTGAAAATTATGTGTACCGATAATGCGGGTAAAGACCTTAGTTATGGTAGCGGTTGTCTTTTTCAACCTGATACAGAAGAATATACGTATGTACTTACTGCTAAACATTGTTTAAAACACGTGATACTTGAAGATGGGACTATTGATGCTAGTAGAATTAAGGTGCAGAGATATTTTGATCAAACAATTGAAGTAAAAGAATGTTTCGCTCATGACGACCTAGATATTGCAGTAATCATAGTAGCATTAGTCCCAGATATACCGCATACATTTATCATAAAGCCTCATTATAAGGGCCAAGTGAATGTATATGGCTATCCAGAAAGATTGAAAAATAATTCAACTGATTATCGACATAAAATAGAGTGCACAATTAATGATATTCTACCCGAGATGTATGAATTAACCACAAACCAGCACCAAATGACTTACGACAATGGCATACCCAATAATATTGTTGGTTTGTCCGGTTCGGGCGTATATACAGAAGTGGATAATAATATTTTACTCGGTGGAATATTTTCTAAGCTTAAAACCTCAGATGGTGCGTATTCTGCTTTTCTTGTAACAGATGCATCACGAATTAATGAGATTTTGGTTGAGAAACAACTTCCTTTATTGATTCCAAAATGTTTAATGAATTTTGTGGAGTACATAAAAAAAGCTTTTAATCAGCACGATAGGTCGATACAAAGAGTTTTGTCAAAAAAAGCCGGACAATTAAACAATATAAGTCCTAAGGCAATGCTAGAGAAATTCAATAATAAATTGTTTATTCCTTACACTGAGATTGAAAAAGTAGATATACTTAACGAAAATATTTGGAGTGGATGGGTTTCGCTATTAACCTACTTATACATTGAAAGTGGACAATACATTGATCTTACAAATTTATTAACAAGGGAAAAGGAAGACGTTGTACAGAAAATTAAATTCTATTTCTCTGAACCAACTAAGCGATTAGAAGACATAGTTGGGTTACTTCTTAATACAACAGTTTATGAGGATTTGAATTCAAATGATTGCATTATAGTAAATTCGAATGATAAAGTTGGAAACCTTGAGTTGAAAAACGAACGCATAAAAAAAATATTAAGACATGTAGGGCAATCTTTTGAAGATGAGATGATGATAAACTACTCTGATTTTACAAAAAAAATTTCGTGTATACATATAGATAGTTTTTCTAGAAAATTTTATGACAGTATTGAAACCGAGTCAGACGACCCTGATCTTGAAGAAAAGTTGAGAAACTGTATTTCTGAGGTGTTAGATAATGTTATATAGAGAAGAAGGAATTATAAATAATTTAATATCGAATTCTGGGAAGCAAATATATGAAAACGTTGACTGCTGGATAAAACAAGAAGAGCTTTTTAAGCTTTATATATTTTCTGTTGTTATAACCGATGTGGATACTCTAAAAAAACGATGGTTATCAATTATTAATGATATTGCTGTTAATTTTCAAAGCACATTAGAGAAAACAGTCGAAATATGGAACATATATGTTGTTTTCATAATACACAATAAAGTCGAGAAAGAGCTCAAGTATCTTATTGAACAGAATAAGTTTTCATCAAGAAAAATTGTACTGGACAACATTCAAAATAGAAATAAAAATCTAAAGAAGGATCACATACAATCAATTATTAGTAGTAAATTATTTAACTTATCCTTTAATGCAAAACCACATCTCGATGATGAAAATCTTGAAACAATATTGTTAAAAGAAAATGAAGTATTATTTAAAATTATTTCAGAGAATTCGATAGATAGGGTTGAAAAATATCTTGAGGTGAAAAAATGAGCAATAAACTTAAAAGAATTGAAATAGATGCTTTTAGAGCTTTTAGAGATCTACAGATTTTCGACTTTGCAATAAACGAAAATAAAATAGCTAATTTAGTCGTAATTTTTGCACCTAATGGTTTTGGGAAAACTTCATTTTTCGATGCAATTGAATGGGGGATTACAGGTAAAATAGATAGAATATCTAAAAATACATATCTAAAAAATATTGCGGGTTTCGAACAAGGGAATATTTTGAAAAACACAGATAGTCCTAACTCTTTTGGGAAGATAAAAATTATTGATCAACATAATAATATCCTTGAAAAGAAAACAAAAGAAATAGGACATTATAATAGAAAGACAGACTACGATGAAGGGGAGATTATTCACAAAAGCGAGCATTTCGAAAAACTTTTATTAACCTCTTTCGCTAATACAAATATTCTGGCCCATGACAAGATAGATACATTTTTAAGGTTTTCGTCTCCTAGGGATAGATACGAAACCCTTTCTTTGTTTTGGGATGACAGAAATGAAAACGAGCTATATAAAAAAATAAGTGATACGTATTCAGAAGTAGAGCAAGTCAACAGTTCATTGATCAATCAAATTGATACTTTAAAAAATGATATTATAAATTTATTACACACAACAGATAAAATAAAGTATTTGAATGAATTAATTGATAAAATCAATACTAAAGGGAAATTGTTAGAACCAATAGATGCTAACTTGTCAGGGAATCAAGTAGAACCATACATTAATAAATGTATTGAAATAAAAACTACTCTTACGACTGAAGAACGATCATTAATAGACAATCATTCAAAAGTAGTCCGATTGATTGATATATTCCCGTTGTATTCAGAACAAAAGGAACACGAGAAAATATTAGATCAAAAAGCATCTGTAATTAATGTAGTAATTAAAAATTTTAATGAAATTGAAGTACATCAACAAAATCAAATGAAAAACTCAAAAAAGATAATTGAAACAAATCATATTATTGGGAAATTAACATTTGCACTTGATAATAAAGATACCTATTCAAGTTTGCTAACTAATCTATCTAATCTTGAGGTACAACTTCATACTCACAATACAGAAAAAACCAATTTACTAATACAACATGCTGAGATGGAGCAAGAGGTATCTGAAATTAATAAAAATCTAAAAATCCTCGACAATGATTATAAAATAAATAAAGAATATAAAGAAAAATTAGCTTTTAATGTAGAAAAATATAATGAGTTGATCGGTGTAAAGAAATTGGATGAGAAAAAATTGACTCGAATTAAGAAAATAATTCAGTTAAGAAACGATAGAATATATCACATAGAATCGGAAAATCAATTACTCGATTCTTATTCTAGTATGAAGCCAGAAGTGTTAATGATGTCTGAATTGACAATTGATGAAATAAAAGAAATACATAAATATATGAAAGAAGCATACCTAGATAATGCTGAGAAAAGAAATAAGATTATTGATAAGGAAAAAGAATATAATGCTTATGGTGCTTTGAATGAAAAACTAAATGTAGTTTTCAAACAAGGTAGAGAATATATTCAAAAGACTAATTCGTGCCACTGCCCTCTTTGTAAACAACCTTATGACAGCGTTGTGGATTTGTTGAAAAGGGTTGATGAAAGTGTAAGTGACATTCTGGGGTTAAAACAGATCTCAGAGGATTTAACAATCATGAAAGAAATACTGAGGGATAAAGAGTTAGACTTTATTGGTCAACATAAAACATTTCTCACCACTATACAAGACAAGTTATTATTGAATAATAGGTATAAAACCAAAGAACGTAATAAGAATAATAAAAATAATCTGCTCCTTAACAAAATTTCACAACGAGTTGAAAATTCAAACTTAGAACTAGGTAAAATAGAAGTTTCTTTATTAAATATGGATATAAAGATAGATGAAAGTTTAGATTTAAAAACAACTGCTGCCGAAAAAGAACTAACATCGGCAATTCTAAAAATTGAATTGGAAATTAAGAATAAAAATGCATTATTAAATGGCGTTAAGACTAAAGTTGAAAAATTAAATGAGGAACTATCAAAAAATTCAAATGAGTTATTAATCAAACAGCAAAAAATTAATGAAATAAAGTCAACTCCATTTTATATTAATTTTAACAAAATGATTGAGGATATAAACAATATTGGAGATTTTGATAAATTATCTGTGGATTTAATTAATGCGAAAGCAGAATTGCTTACTTTAACTGACGAACGGGAACGAATTACTACAGATATTAGTATTTTGGAAACTAAAATTAAATTACTTGATAAAGATAAAACTGAGATTTTAATTGAACTGAACGATATAATCGATGAAAAAAATAAAATAAGAAAAATGATTGATGAATACGAATTGAATATTCACAGTAATTTAAAAATAAATGAAGATACGATTTCATCTTTAAAAATAGAAGAGGAGATAATAATCAATAAATTAACTCGAGTCAAATCGGACTTAGAGCTAGTTTTAATAATCATTGAGCATTTAGATTTTATTTTAAGTAACTCAGAAAGAATTCAAAAACAACAGCAATTAGATGAACTACAAAAAAAATTAGAAAAAGTGAGTTTTGCGAGAACCCAGATTAAAAAATATCATGAGATAAGTAAAGGGTTTATTGTTAATAAGATTAATCAGATGTTTAATTTAGCATCAGTTAATGAAATTTACAATAGAATTGACCCTCATCCAGAATTATCTAATATAAGATTTGAACCCGACCTATCTAAAGCGAAACCTGAATTGCATATATATGCGACTGGGGAAGATAAGGAAGAAGTAGCACCAGTTTTATATTTTAGTTCTGCTCAAGTAAACATCTTGTCTTTAAGTATTTTTCTAGCTAGAACATTGCAATTTCCTAATGAATATCTAGATACCATTTTTATGGATGATCCTATTCAACATCTAGATAATACAAATACATTATCATTTATAGATTTGATTAGGACGATAACTTCAGATTTAAATAAACAAGTGATCATTTCGACTCATGATGAAAACTTCTATAAATTATTACAAAAAAAAGTTGATCCAAAGTATTATGCATCAAAATTTATTACTTTAAAAGCACATGGATATGTAGGTAATTGATATATTAGAACGGAAATAAATTAAATTTTAATGATAAAATGCTCTGTATTTCTGTTGTTTATCTAAGCTTTATATACGTGATTTTGAATATAGTAAGCGAATACTATCACATCATTTATTTTCGTCTATTTCAAGTATTCCGCACATGTGGAATAAGTAAGCTGAAGGCAATATTATTACCAGTTCTATAAGCTAAACAACCCTTCGAAAAATTAATTGAAGGGTTGTTTCAATCCTGCCGAAAACAACACATTGAGTGATTACAAATTAGAGCAAACACTATTCCTTTGGACACAAACATGTTTGTTGTCACTGTCTACTCCTCACATGTGGAATAAGTAAGCTGAAGGCAATATTATTACCAGTTCTATAAGCTAAACAACCCTTCGAAAAATTAATTGAAGGATTGTTTCAATCCTGCCGAAAACAACACATTGAGTGATTACAAATTAGAGCAAACACTATTCCTTTGGACACAAACATGTTTGTTGTCACTGTCTACTCCTCACATGTGGAGTGCGTGGTAGTAATATATCGGGATTATAAATAATTCCTTGATATTTTAATAACCTTGGGAGGAATATGAGGTGATGGATAAAGTCGTTCAAGAGGCCCGAAATATAAGAGAAAATTTGCTTAGAAATCAGAAATTAGCACGCCACATTGATAAGGGCAGAGACTATATACCTATATCAAAGGTTGGAAGTCAAAAAATTAAGCTCATAATTATTGGGCAAGACCCAACCGTTAAGAATGAAAAAAGTCGTGATACAATCAAGACGGTACTAAATTTAGATAAACAACAAAATAGCCTGTACAATTATTTATCTTCCATATCCAAACAGCTTGGCAGTGACATTGAAGAAAACGTGTATGTAACTAATCTGTTAAAGTGCTTCTACGTTGCTCCCCCTGCAACTATCCCTGGATGTATTAGAGAACATACTGTTTATTGGATAGAGTTATTGAGAAGTGAGCTTGCTAGCTTTCCTGAAGCAGTCGTAATCACTTTGGGCGAACCTGTACTCAATGCATTGATAATAAGTGGTTCTAAGAAAATTAGGGACTATTGGGGATATCAAGGTAATAACCAATCTGATGTGTCAAAATTCCATTACAGTGTTGAAAACAATAATTTGCTCCAGCGGCGAGTGTTTCCATTCCCTCATCAACCGAGTATCCAAAAATATTTCTATAAGCGATACAAGGATGATTACATTAGCTTTGTAAATAATCAAAATGTGGGAATGTAGGGCTTGCAGCAGTTAATGTCTAAATTTTAAACGTAGCAGAAATGAAGGTGTTACCATATGCAGGAAATAAAATTTAGGAAATGGTTAGAGGATAAAGGTTACGATACAGGGACTGTGAAATCACGCATTTACAACTGTCAGCGAATTTGTGAATTTGAGGGAAACATTGACCATCATTATGAAATTGATAAATGCAAGACTTTGTTGCCAAAGTTAGAATATTCAACGGATGATGAAAGAAATGGGTTACCAGCAAGACATAATATTCCAATAAATGGTGTTATTCGCACAGGGACGGCAACCTTTAAGCAAGCATTAAAACTATACATTTCCTTCCTAGTGGAAGGTAATTCCAAGGCTATAGGTTTAACACCGTTAACTAATACATTTGATCAGAGCGATACGTCGAAAGTGAAAGAGGCCACTGCAATTGATTCTTATGCGCTCTTCTTACACCATTTCAATATTGACAACACCGATTTCTATAATTTTGGAATTAAGAATACCATTTTTGCGAATATAACAATTGCGAATACCCAATGGGAAAGTTTGAAAAATAAACTTGTATCTAATCAACAGTTGGCAATCAGAGGATATGGTCGACAAGGCATAAACACAGCATTGTATCTAGAATTATATGAATACTTATTTAACAATAATAAGATTATTCAAGACCCAACAAACAATAATGCTCCGAGAAGAAATATACAAAGTGCAACAGGATATGCCATAAACAAAAACATTTTTAACTATCAATGCTCCCATGTTTTTGGTAAAACAAAGAATCCATTATTGTTTGAAGCGGTTTGGAATATTTGCTTAATCCCCAAAATGTATGACCCTTTGACTGGTCATGAAACAACTGGAGACTGGCCTCGGGAATTCCAAGGTTTATTTCACAAATATGTCTTTGAGTATTTCAAAGCATTTATCGATGATTTTAATAATTTTATTCTATCGCACAATATTGAAAGTAGGATTAATCATTTTGTTACAAAATTTTTAACCAAGTATGACAGTAAACTATTAATGAATTTCAAGGAAGATGCTCTGAGTGAATGGGCAATGATAAAATGAAAAATTTCTTAGATGTGTTGAATGATAATTATATATTGACGACCTCCCCCATCACGCGGCGGAGGTTCTTTTTCATGCGAACATACGCTTGCTGACAGGCTGTTGTCGATGGTGCGGTGTATAATGATGGAAATAATATGTCGAATAAAGGGATTTTCAGTTCTTTTATGTTTTGAACGTTATTAATTTATGAAGCTATTAAGAAGGGATAATTATGTATAACTTTCACTCAAGGAACATTGAGATAATTGACCCTCAAATTTTATAAGTTTGATTCTGATGCTTTCCTGAAAATAAGAGTGCAATGGTCAGAAATGTTTAGATTAATGGAAAAATTAATTGTTGAAATCTACTCGAAGAAAGACATAGAGAAATTTAATGAGTTGCTTTTGATTTTATACATATACACTACTGAAATGCGAAGTGAACAATATTATGCGAAGGCAATAAGGATTTATGAATTCTTTTTGTATCAGGCTCCCGACAAAGGCAGATTCTACCCTGGTTTTGAAGAATTCCATGAGAGACTTGATTTTACAGAAGTATATTATAATTTAGGATTTCTGAATTATGAACAAGGTGATTTCGATCTTTCAATGTATTACTTTGCTCTAGCAGATGAAATATATTGTAAACAGAATGGACTAAGCAATGGAGAGTTACTTATTTCATTAATAGATAAAAATAGGAGTCCCTTTGTATTTTTGATAAAAGGTTAATTTCAGTGGGTCTGGTTCTTAATAAGCGACTTATGGGGGAATTTTTTTGTTACCAACCATTCAATTTTATGCTCAAGCAAGATCTTCACTACGTCAAATTTTTAAGGAGAATGGTATAATTGTTAATGATAACCATGTAGGTACAATTGGTGAATTGTATGCAAAAATTTACCTTGAATCATTCGGACTATCTGTTAGACCTGCTAAAAATCTAATTTGGCCATACGATCTTGAAGACTCTCTTGGAATTAAATACTCAGTAAAAACAATAACAACTGAGAATACACTAGGAAAAACATCTCCTGTTAATATATTAGAGGACTGGACTGTATTGATTGCGATATCTTTAGATGGTGATTTCATGCTAGAGAAGATGGCAATGATCATTAAAAGCCACCTAATTTCATATCCAGTATTTCAAAAAAATATTAATAATAGAAGTAATGGGTCTAAATCTCATCCTCAATTTTCAATGGTGGAAGTTCTTGGATAATTACATAGTATGATAAAAAGATAATTTTATAGGTGGTGACTCATAAAATGAAGACAGTATATCAGAATCTCTTTCAGCTAATATCTTCAATCGAGCTGACGCTTGAGAAAAAATTTATAACACCCTCCTTGGTTTTGCTATATAGTGGGATTGATATTGTAGCGTCACTGAATACAGAAATAGGAAGAGATGTTCAAAGAAGTGACTTTATCAATTGGGTTAATAAATATATGATTCCGCATATAAACATTCCTCTCACTGGTGATGACATATACTCTGCACGTTGCGCGGTAGTTCACTCAATGAGAAGTGAATCTAAAATGTCAAGACAGGGGAAAGCAATTCAAATATTTTATACATGGGGAGATAAAGAATCTGAAGAATTACAAAATCTAATTAATTTAACAAATATGAAACATATCGCCATTAAATTTGAGACGCTTTTTCAGGCTTTTCGCTTAGGTATTGTTGATTTTTTTGAAGAAGCAGAAACTGATACTCAAATTCTACATAACATTTTTAATAGAGCACAGTCTATGCTCTCATATAGTGAGCTACCCAAATTTGAAAATTTTGAATAAAAAAACAATTTTAAAGGGAGTCCTATATTGAGCGATGTTGTCTCTGCTTCGATCCAACAAAAAATAAATATGCATATAATCTGGATAAGTTCTCGTGTTTTCGTAAACTAACAGGAAAATGTTCTTTAGATTTGACCGAAAGAGAAGTTGGGTACTACAAGTCTCTTGAAAATTCAAAGCAAGATGTCAAAAGTCGACCTCACAATAAGTCTTCGGTATACCACTGCCGATTACTAGTGGAAAGCATAAAGTCTAAAGAAGCTACTGAGTATGTTTGGATTCACCCTTCCAGTTGTGGACACTATTCTTTTACATGGGGACAGCATCGAACTTGTATAGCAAAGCATATAGGATTAAATAATATCCCTGCACTAATCGGTTCTGCTTGGGAGAGTGATTGTAGAGTTTGCGGCCTTAAAAGAACAAACCCTATATTTCGTTTGATGCATTGGCTCAATAAGACCGATGAATTAGTTAGATAAAAACAAATAATTCATGAGGAGCTAAAGATAGAAAAATGCATTCCTTAAGAGAAGTTAAGCCCAAATTATTAGATTTATTAAATCAAGTAGGAAAGGGTATCGGTGAAAACCAATTAACAATTATTGATCGTGGTAGGCCTCATCTATTAAGCTTCAATGAGAAAAAATTGTATGTGTACACATTTAATTATAACAACGTATACTTGAAAATCGGAAAGGCTGGAAACAAAAGTAAGGCTAGGGTTATAGGTCATCATTATAATCCAGCAAGTAGCCAGAGTAATTTAGCTAAGTCAATATTATCAGATGAGAGTATGAAGATTTATAATCTAAATGAGAATTCAGTTGGAAATTGGATAAAAAACAATGTCGATAGGGTAGATATTGAATTGAATGCGGAGGTTGGGGTTTTCGTAATGAATTTCATTGAAGCTGCTTTACATTGTATGTATCTCCCTAAGTACGAAGGATTTGAAACTCAAAGATAATTTTATGATACATTCATTAGGAGTTGAGGAGTTGAATTATGCTTATAGAAGGGTGCTAAAAGGAAAGGATTCTTTGTAATGCTAATAATTGGCTTCCTAATTCACAATTGGGTTGGGTATGGGGGAATTGTACTAGGCTTAATAACACTGGTAATTGAACTAATCAATAAATACAAAAGGCAATAAACAATACTTTTATTGGGGAGATCTTTATGGAGCAAGACAACATTTTTTTTGAGTTCTTTGAAAAGTATCAAGATGCAACTAGAAGAATTTCAAAAAAGTTTTGGGAAATAAAACGATTTGGTGCTCCTGACGCTAAGCTTAAAGAAAGAGTTTACTGTTATGAGTTGTACCATCAAATCAGGTGTATGTGGAAGGACAGCAGTGATTATGTGCTCCATGGAGAGATGGATAAAATCGATCATTCGATTTTAAACGGAATACCTGATTTTATCTTACATAAACCAGAAAGCATGGAATCAAATTTAGCCGTAATTGAAGTTAAGCACTCCGACAACTCTGCTATAACGGACGATATCGTTAAACTTCATAACTACATGTTAACAGGTAGATATACATATAGTATATGTCATGTATTTGGAACTCTAAGTGAAAAACGTCTTCGGAGTTTCATCCGCATTTTAGTTCCGAATCAATATTTTGTATATCATAATGTCAAAGAAAACGAAGTCAGGGTATTACAAATAGAATAAATCGAGTCTTTTATTGGAAGGGAAAATACATAACAATGAAGCTAATTGAACGGGCAAAACAATTGATTCCTTGTGATATAGTTTGTCATGAAATATCTTTAGCAATTTTATTTAATGCAAGCAGATTACCAGCACCTGCTTTTTGGCCAGAATCTAAAGGCTCTTACGAGTCAGGTATTATTGTTCCTGATCTTAGAGTCGAGGACTCTATAGAAGCTATGATAAAATCAGTTCCAGATGATCCATGTATGATTCCTGCCTTGGAAAACCTGCTTAAACAGAATCATATCATAGCTGCGAATGAGGTGATGAATCCGCATTTGTATGCTTCATTTTCAATTTTACATGAACTTGGACATTGGTATCATTTCCAGGAGAATTATACCAGAAGGGGATTGAATGGACAAAAGTATATTACCGATTATAAAGAAATCCAGTTAAAATTGGAACTTGAGAAAATAGGAGAGCTTGCAAAGAAAGCGAAGAAAGGATCTCAGGAACAAATAGAATTATTATCCGAATACCACAAATTATATAGAAAACATCCATTTGAAATAATTGCAGATCAATTCGCAATTGGGAGATTAAAAGAACAAATGAAATGAATCTTGTATCACAAAAAGATAAATCGTTGATAAAACAAAGATTTAAACCGACATATATTCAACTAATTTATATCCTTATTACCGTCTCCACACATGTGGAGTGTACAGTGTTGCTAAAATGGAGGGAGTCGTAAGCTATGCTTACGCTCCCTGTTTTGTTTCGGGACTGCGGAAGTTGTAGTGTATCTTGATATTGCCGCCCTCATAAACCTCAATTTTATGAATGAGCTTACTCACAATACACCTTAGAATTTTTTCATTTTCAATATCAAGGCTGAGTAGAGCTTTGACCTGCTTTTCAAAGGAGCGGAATCCGCTCTCTTTTTCTTCATCATGCTGGAGCAAACGGGTTAATTCAACTTTCTTGTGCTCTAATGTCTCTAGCTCTTCTCTAGTGGAAGAATGAAGCCGCCGCCATTCTTCCTTTGTAATATCTCCCTCAAGCTGTTGTTCAAGGAGACTGCTTTGCTTACGAATAAGTAAACCAATCCGCTTTTCAATTTGACTGAGTTCCTTTTTGTAATTGATAGTTTGATTGCTCGTCTCGGCATTAACAGTTTCCATAAGTTTTTTCATATGGACTTTTCCGCCGAGGCTTAACTGTTTTAATGCCTCTTTGATTTGCGTTAGGAAGGAGTCATATTTGATGAGATGAGATGAACAATACTTTCTGCCGTATTTTCCATATCGTCCACATTGATATCCGTTCCTGTCCTTCTTAAAGTGCATTCCCATACCACAATCGGCACAAATGGCAATATGTGCAAAGATGCTTTCCTGACCATTACTCCTTCTCATGCCCTTGTGTTTTAACTTTTCCTGAACTTGTCGAAACTCATCCTCCGAGATGAGGGCGGGGTGAGTATTCTTTACACCGATTTGCTTTTCAGGTGGAATGATTGTACGTTTCTTAATCCGAATACTCTTAACTTGACTCCTGTGCTGTATCATATGCCCCATATATGCTGGGTTGGTTAGAATGAGTTTGATCGTACTTTGTTGCCATAGCTCTCCAGCATTCTTTGCTCCTGCAATAGTTCGGGGAGTAGGGATGTTATTGTCACACAGGTACTTGGATATTCGGCTTAGCCCCCATCCCTCATATAAATAGAGGCGGAAAATTTCCTTTGCAAGGCTAGCGTACTGTGCGTCTATAACAAGATTATCACCATCACGCATGTAGCCGAAGGGCGGGAGTGAGCCGTTAAACCCGCCTTGAACTGCTTTTTCTGCTTTTCCAAACCGAACACGCGACGATTGTCCCTCGCTCTCCTTTTGTGCAAAATTAAGAAAAGCCATGAATAGAAACTCATCCACAGAAAGAGTATCAATGTTCTGTTCTATGAAGATCATACCAATTCCGAGTTCATCCATCTCACGTTTCATGTTAATTCCATCTTGATTGTCACGCGCGAAGCGGGAAATGGACTTGAACAGAATGTAGTCGAATTTTTTGGCCCTAGCATCTTTCAGTAATCGTTGCATTTCCCGACGATTCTTTACATTAACACCACTAACGCCCTCATCTTTATATACGTCATGAATTGTGCCGCCCTTTTCTTCGACATACCGATTGAAAAACGATATCTGATTAACAATACTATCCTTTTGGCTGTCTAATTTGGTGCTCACTCTTGCATAAATTGCATAGCGCATAGGTAGTTCCTCCTCGGAATGGTATCACTGAACCTATACGAAGTGCTCTCGCCATTGTTTAGCACCGCGACCGCTTAACTTTGATCTATCCCTCTCGTATAGCGTTTGTAAGGAAGGAGGGCGGGGAGCAATGAATCAGGAAGCCGAATACATTGGAACACAGTCAATACAGGAGTCATTAGAGCAGTTGATTATTGAATTAGTACGTGCGGGACTTTTAACAACCGATTGTGAGTAAGTCTAGGTATAGAACGCTTCCTTGTCCAGTATTACATGGACTACGTGAAGCGTTTTTCTTTTTCGTCTATTGACCTCTTAAATCAATTTCTAGCGCTCCTTTACTTCTTGATGGTCTTCTCACCTATAGTGCCCTCCCGCCTCCCTAGTCGCCTTTGTAGCGCTTCTATGCTAACGATTGGGGAGCGGGGCTAAACTATTCAGTTTTCAAAGAACTGTAAGCAGGAATATATTAGTGATTGTTGTGAAAGTCAAGAAAAATAAATGGTCGGAATTAATGATTTTTCTAAGAAATATCCCCCCCCCTATGCCTTAGAACGGCGCAAGTTTGAAGTTTTGGTCAGAGAGCGACGTGATTTTTCTAGGAACAAATAGCAGAGATTTGGTGCGCGTTTTACTCTCTATAAAAAATCCCCCGACCAACGGAGCTGGGCGGAGTGTTATGATTATAACTAGAATAATAAAAGATAATAAAATGATAATAATAGGGTTTAATTAATGGACAGAGTTGCAGTAGTTTATATTATTGTTAGGTATAATTTTTAGCTAGTCTGAGCTTGAAATATAGCATTAAATAATAAAATTTCTTTTTTGAATCTAAATTTTAAACACCAAAAAAACCGCTAAAAAGCGGCTAGGATTTTTGTTTATATTGTTTCACAAAGCAATCATCATATAACTCTCCAATCTTCTTGCTTACATCATCCGTAACTTTATTATATTCCTCAATAAAGTTACGGTCATATGAAGCAGCCAATCGGTTTATGAATGGCATATAGAATGCCTGAGTATTCACAAAGATAAGACATGCTTCTGTGAAACAATGTGCTGAATAAGCAAGTGCATCGGGACTATCAAATGAAGTTTCAAGTGATTCCCAATTTGTAATCAGTTGTTTCCTGTCATAATGAACCCATTCGCTAATAAGAACATAAGGATTTTTTGATAGGGACATTATTTTATATCGGCTTCTCTGATTATAATAACGTCGAACTTCTATAAATCCCATTGCTTTGAGTGATTTAATAGCGTTCATTATGCTACTTCTGGATAAATTGGTAGCTCCCCTAATAATTAGTTCGGGAACAGAACAATACCCAGTTTCATCACTTTCATGATTGCTACTTGCCCAAGACATAAGTTCAAATAATACTTGTTTTTCAGATTGTTGTATAAAGTAACAACGCCTTAATATATCAGGAGTAGGCAAGTAATACTTGGCATTTATAGAGGCGATTTGCTTTGACGCTTCCCCCCACTCTTCAAACGGTCTTAAAATCATGTCCTCAATAAACTTTTTCACAAGAAATTTCCCCTCTCAATTATCTATTCCTTTCCGTACACTATTCTTATACGATTTAGGTAAAGATGAGTTAAGAGGATGATAGCTCTTTAGTGATAACTCTGATTGAAAGCCTGTGTACCATGCTGTCCCACAATTCTTAAATTTGCCTGGTGATCTCTTCTCTCAAATTGCTGATAATAAAGGTGTGGTGCGGGGATATGATATAATCGCCGCAGCACCATAACGCAACATTTCGAGAAAATGTCGGCCGCACCATGTATAAATAATAAGCCTGATGTACTCTAGGGTGACATAGTGGTTCTTTTCATGCGAACACATACTCGCTGACAGTAAGTTGACGGTGGCATGGTGTATAATATTGGGAAATAACCGTCGAATAAAGGATTTTTAAGTTGATCTATGGAATAAGTCCATTGGACTAAATTCAAACTGGATTATCGTAGTGATCAGCGTGATGGGGTTCCGAACTGGCTAATATACAGAAACACGTTTGATAAGAATACATAATTTTCATATAGAAAAAGTCATGGGGAAAGGACTGAGCAAATGGCAAAGAAAGATTTGTCTGAAGAAGATATCAAAGTCAGATATATCACACCAGCAATCACTAATGCAGGATGGGATTTAAAACAAATTCGTCTAGAATATGCTTTTACGGCTGGAAGAATCATACTTCGTGGTAATATCACTACCAGAGGCAAGAAGAAAAGGGCGGATTATGTTCTGTTCTACAAGAATAACATTCCTCTGGCGATCATTGAAGCAAAGGATAATAATCATCCAGTCGGTGCAGGCTTGCAGCAAGCCATAGTCTATGCAAAAGCACTCGACATATATTATGTATATGCTTCCAATGGAGATGGATTTGTTGAGCAAAATTTGATAACAGGTCAAGTAAGTGAACTAAGCCTTGAGGAATTCCCCTCGTCAGAGGAATTATATAGAAGATACTTAAAAGATAAGAATGTAACTGATTCGGAAGAAAAGGCACTACTTGAGCCTTATTACTATGTGCCTAAATACAAGACCCCTAGATATTATCAGCGTATAGCGATTAATCGAACTGTGGATGCAGTAGCAAAGGGGCAAAATCGCGTATTAATGGTATGTGCTACTGGAACGGGTAAAACCTACATGTCATTTCAAATCATATACAGACTTTGGAAGGCTGGCTTAAAGAAGAAAATATTATATTTAGCAGACAGAAATGTATTGGTAGACCAAACGATATCAGGTGACTTCAAGCCATTTGGTGGCAAGATGACAAAGGTAGAGAAAAAAACACTAGATAGTTCCTACGAGATTTATCTTGCTTTATATCAGCAGCTTTCAGGGGATGACGGAGAAGAAACCTATCTCCAATTTCAGCCGAATTTCTTCGATCTGATTGTTATAGACGAGTGTCATAGAGGCAGCGCAAAAGAGGATTCTGCATGGAGAAAAATCCTAGATTACTTTTCATCAGCCACTCATGTAGGATGTACGGCTACACCTATTGAAACGAAGGAAGCCTCTAGTCAAACTTACTTTGGGGAACCTATTTATGAGTATTCTTTGAAGCAAGGGATTGATGATGGCTTTTTAGCCCCATATAAAGTGATAAGAATCGGCCTTGATAAAGACCTTGAAGGGTATCGACCAGAGAGTGGGAAAGTCGATAAACATGGCTATGAAATTGAGGATAGAGAATATAACATCAAGGATTATGACAGAACCTTGGTTATTGATGATAGAACGAGGGTAATTGCAGCCAAGATTACAGAGTTTTTAAAGAAGACCTACAGATTTAGCAAGACGATTGTTTTCTGTGTCGATATTGAACACGCAGAGCGAATGCGACAAGCTTTGATTAATGAAAACAAGGACTTGTATGCTGAAAATGAAAAATATATCATGCGTATAACAGGGGATAATGATGAAGGGAAAGCACAACTAGAATATTTCATAGACGAAGAAAGCACATACCCTGTTATTGCAGTTACCAGCAAACTAATGACCACTGGTGTGGATGCTAAAATGTGCAAATTGATTGTGTTGGACAACAATATTAATAGTATGACTGAATTTAAGCAGATTATCGGTAGAGGAACGAGGCTTCTAGAAGAATACGGCAAGACCTACTTCACCATTATGGATTTTCGTAATGCCAGCAGATTATTTGCTGATCCCGCATTTGATGGCAAGCCAGAAGTAGTATTAGAAATCAATGGAGATGAGCCAGTAACCGAGCCAATCGGAGATAGTCCTGAAGACACAGAGAGTAACACTAATGCAAGTGGCGTTAGGGAAACGAAAGGGGATTACAATACGGATGGTTTTGATGATGACGACAGGCCTAAAAAGTATTACATTAACGATGTTTGCGTAAAAGTCCTTTCAGAAAGAGTTCAATATGTGGATAAGGATGGCAAATTAATCACCGAGAGCCTTATTGATTATGCTAAGAAAAATATCTTGCAACAGTATGCAAGACTGGATGATTTTCTTAGAACATGGACAAAAGCTCAGAAAAAGCAAGCCATCATTGACGAATTAAAAGATGAAGGCGTTTTGCTGGATGCGGTAAGAGAAGAAATGGGCAAAACAGAACTGGATGATTTTGATTTGATATGTCATTTAGCCTATGACAAACCACCTCTAACCAAGGCTGAAAGGGCAAATAATGTTAAAAAACGTAATTATCTTTATAAATACTCTGAATTGGCACAGCAAGTGTTAGAAGCGCTGCTTGATAAGTATGCCAATGAAGGTATCAAAGAAATTGAAGAAACCAAAGTCCTACAACTCAAGGAATTTACCAAGCTTGGAAGTCCTATGAAAATAGTTAAGGCCTTTGGTGGAAAAGAAGCTTACCAAAAGGCGATTCAGGAATTAGAGAACGAGATTTATTACGCATAAAATCATAAACCAACACATGAGGCAGGTAAAAAAGAATGGCAATAACCAATTTCGTTAAAAGAATTCAAGATGTTATGAGAAATGATGCAGGGGTCAATGGCGATGCTCAGAGGATCGAACAAATCGTCTGGATTCTATTTCTAAAAATATATGATGCAAAAGAAGAAGCATGGGAACTGTATGATGATAATTACAAATCGATTATTCCCGAAGGCTTAAAATGGAGAGATTGGGCTGTAGATGAGAAAGACGGGCAAGCACTTACTGGTGATGCCTTGTTAAACTTTGTAAACAATACGCTATTCCCAACTTTTAAGAATCTTGAAATTGATGATGAAACGCCTATGAACCAAGTCATTGTGAAATATGCATTTGAAGATGCCAACAACTATCAAAAGGATGGTGTGTTACTGCGGCAAGTTATAAATATCATTGATGAGATTGATTTTACAGAATACGAAGAACGACATGCCTTTGGTACGATTTATGAATCTTTCTTAAAAGACCTGCAGAGTGCAGGAAATGCAGGGGAGTTCTATACACCAAGAGCGGTAACCGATTTTATGGTAGAAGTGATTAAGCCGATTTTAGGTGAAAAAATAGGAGACTTTGCTTGCGGTACGGGCGGATTCTTAGTTTCAGCCTTAAATGCTCTAGAGAAGCAGGTTGGAAACTCACTTGAAAATAGAGAGATTTATAATAACTCTGTATATGGGGTGGAAAAGAAAGCACTTCCGCACATTCTAAGTATTACCAACATGCTGCTGCATGATATTGACAATCCAAACATCATTCATGGCAATACATTAGAAACAGATTACAAGGAATACAGGAAGATGGGGCAGTTTGATGTGGTTCTTATGAATCCGCCATATGGTGGCAATGAAAAAGACAGCGTCAAGGCAAACTTCCCATCAGATCTTAGAAGCTCAGAGACTGCAGATTTATTCATAAATATCATCATGTTTAGACTCAAGAAAAACGGTAAGTGTGGAATCATTCTTCCAGATGGATTCCTGTTTGGTACGGATAATGCCAAGGTTAATATCAAAAAAAAATTATTTAGTGAATTCAATTTTCATACCGTGGTGAGGTTGCCTCATAGTGTATTTGCACCATATACCTCAATTACAACGAACATATTATTCTTCGATAATACGCATCCGACCAAGGAAACTTGGTTCTATCGTCTAGATATGCCAGAGGGCTATAAGAACTTCTCAAAGACAAAACCAATGAAGCTGGAGCATTTTGAGCCAGCCTTAACTTGGTGGGATAACCGAGAAGAAATCGAAGTCGATGGATTCCCAAAAGCTAAGAAGTATACTGTTAGTGAGATTGAAGCTTTGAATTATAACATTGACCTATGTGGATTCCCACATGAGGAAGAAATAATTTTGGAACCGATGGATCTGATTCATCAGTACCAAGAAAAAAGGTCTTCTCTAAATGCTGAAATCGACCATGTGCTAGAAAAGATTACTTCTATGCTTGGAGGTAATTAAAATGAATGCACAGGATTTGAAAAACAGCATACTGCAGTTGGCGATTCAAGGAAAGCTAGTTGGACAGAGAAGGGAAGAGGGAACTGCCGAAGAACTCTATCAGCAGATTCAAGTAGAAAAAGCAAAGTTGATTAAGGAAGGCAAGATTAAGAAAGAAAAGCCACTGCCAGAAATCAAAGAAGATGAGATACCGTTTGAAATTCCAGAGAGTTGGAAGTGGGTGCGGTTTGGGGAAGTAATTGATGTTAGAGATGGCACTCATGATACGCCAAAGTATGTAAATGAAGGCGTTCCTTTAGTAACTAGCAAGAATTTAAATTATGGTAAAATCGATTTTGATAATGCCAAATTAATATCCATTGAAGATGCCGATAAGATTAATAAACGCTCTCTTGTAGAAGATAGCGATATATTATTTGCAATGATTGGCTCGATAGGAAATCCTGTTTTGGTAAAAAAAGATCGAGAATTTTCAATTAAAAATATGGCTCTATTTAAAACAATTAGCAATAGTTTATTTAGCATGGAATACTTATTGTGGTACTTGCAGCTAGAACAGGTTTTTATGAAGAAAAAAGCTTCAGGTGGTGTTCAATCTTTTGTCTCTCTATCATTTTTAAGAAACTATATAATGCCTCTACCTCCACTCGAAGAACAAAAGCGAATTGTAGCCAAGATAGAAGAATTAATGCCTTATGTTAAAAAACATGGTGAAGCCCACTCTAAATTAGTAGTGTTTAATAAGAAGTTTCCAGAAGATATGCAGAAATCCATTCTGCAATATGCTATCCAAGGTAGGCTGGTTGAACAACGAGAAGATGAGGGAACTGCCGAGGAACTCTATCAGCAGATTCAAGAAGAAAAAGCAATGCTGATTAAGGTTGGCAAGATTAAGAAAGAAAAGCCACTGCCTGAGATTACAGAGGAGGAGATACCCTTTGACATCCCTAATAGTTGGAAGTGGGTAAGATTAGGGGATATATCACTAAATATTGGTGATATTGATCATAAAATGCCTCCAACTGTAAAAGATGGATACCCGTATGTATCTCCATTGAATTTTACAACAAATAGTATTGATTACGATGGTGCAAAAAAAATTGGTCAGAATGATTTTGAGCATTTGTCAAAAAAGATTAAACCTGAGCGAAACGATATTATTTTTCCGAGATACGGAACAATTGGTGTTATAAGGATGGTTGATACTGATCGAGAGTTTTTAGTTTCGTATTCGTGCTGTACAATTAAAAATATAGAAAAATACATTTATCCAAAATATGTATTCCATACCCTTAAATCTGGTGTGATTAAGAAGGAAATTAATAGATATATTAATAAAACTACTCAACCCAATATTGGCTTGGAATCTATTAAGAAATTTATGATTCCAATACCTCCACTAGAAGAACAAAAAAGAATTGTAGTCAAAATTGAAGAAATGATGCCTTACTGCCAGCAGTTAGTACAAGCTACATTATGATGACCGCCCCCCCTCGGTTTAGTAATTTGTAGAATTACGTGAGGGGATACGATTTTTTAATCCAGTTTATTTGTAATACCTACACCAGCTATTCATCCGCTTGAACCAGCAACAGCGAAAGGTTGGACTAGGTATCCAAATCTTCTGAATGCGATTCATTGTTAATCTGATAATGATAAACATTATTAACTCGTATGCTGAGAAAACTCAACTAGGCGAGAGTACTTCGTAAGGTTGTTCTCACTGTCTACTCAACACATGCGGAGTGCGGAACATTGTAAGTTTATATTTTGGTGACGAAAACCGTCACCAAGCACCATATAGAACCAAATAGATCAAATGGGAAAAGAAAAAAACTTTATTTAATAAGGATTCTCCTACCTTTATCATACTAGATCTAACCCATCACTAACATTGGTAGCGATGAGGTCAGGGATTTGCAGTTGATGTAAAATTGATGTAAAACATCAACAAAAACGATCGGAATGAAGCCTGCCATAACAGAAGCTTATTAATGAAAAGCCCGTCAAATCAAGGTTTCAGCGGGTTGCTACAGATCACAACTCAGGGTAATATGATCCCGCATACGGTACATGTAGTTGCTTTTGATCATGGTATTGGTATTATTGATCATTATTTAATGAATGAAATAGAAAATGCATTTCCTTCTCTGACTATCTCTACTCTATCTCCCCAACCTCAACCAATTCCAAAATCTCACGAATATCGCTAATGCTTAATGCATCAGCGATTTTTTCTATATGGGCAAAGTTAATATTCGAGCGTTTGCCATTCGAAAGTTCGCTTAGCGCGGCGTGTCTAACGTCTGCTAAGCGAGATAATTCACGCAAGGACATTCCGCGTTGTTTTAGCAGCTCTGGTATTTTTACTACAATCTTATTTGGCATCTGGATCCTCCCCAATTGATCATTGACTATACGCGATAACGTACCATATAATCATTTTTAGGATGGTACGCATTTGCGTATAATATTCATCTTTTGTTGGAGGCAATTGCTATGATATTTGATCAAGATTGGATAAAAGAGACTGTGATCACAAGGTTCGATGAGCTGGCTGGAATAGCTGAACAACTCGAGGTTGTAGCCCGATTAATAGATCAGGCAGCTATATTAGAGAAGCACTTGAATTATGTATTGGATAGAACCAATCAGCTCTGCGTTAAAGATTTGTTGGATTTATCTACGCAACATTGTGCTATGCAGAAGGAATGGCTTTATATGAAAGGGGTTCAGGATGGGATGAAACTACTCTATTTTATGAAGGGCAAAGAGATAAATCCTAACGCAGAAGAGATTGTAGGAACCTGAATATGGTATGATTTAGATGAATTTCATCTAATGTCAGGTGGGCAGGCCAATGAATGCGGATGGTTTGAAAAACAATCTAACCATATGGAAAAAGAACGGACAAAGAGCGCCTCATAAACCTTTATTACTGCTCTACGCGCTAGGCCGGCTTCAGCACAACGAAACCTCATTGCCTTATGAGCAAGTACGGTTAAAGCTCAAGAAACTGTTGACTGAATTTGGTCCATCCAGAAAATCATATCATCCTGAAGAGCCTTTTGTACGCCTAGAGACTGATGGAATATGGAAGTTAACAACCCAAGTCGATAAAGCTAATTTCTCCGACAAACAGCTTTTAACAAATCGAGTGGCCGGTGGATTTACTAATGAGGTTCTTTCCCTTCTTAAGGGAAATGACTTCCTTATTCAAGAGATTGCGGTACAGATAGTAAACGAGCATTTTCCGGAAACCATGCAACAAGATATATTTGACGAAGCTGGCCTCGATTTTTCAATGAAAAGAAAACGGCCGCGTGATCCGCACTTCAGGGATAAGATTCTGAGAGCCTATGAATATAGCTGTGCCATATGCGGGTTTGATGTGCTTTTGGGACACAACTTGGTGGCTATTGACGCAGCTCATATTCAATGGCATCAGGCTGGAGGCCCGGATAGTGAGGAAAACGGAATCGCATTATGCTCATTGCACCATAAGCTTTTTGATCGCGGTGTATCCTCCGAGAGGGAGATGCTTGTAGCTGAGGAAGCTCATGGTTCTGTAGGATTTGAAGAGTGGTTGATGAGATTTCACGGAAAGAAAGTACGATCACCAATCCACCCTATCTATCAACCTAACGATAGTTTTATCGGGTGGCATATTAAAGAAGTGTTTAGAGGACCTGCAAGATTTAACCAAAGTGGAGGTCTGTAAAATACCTATTTGTATTCCTGTATAGAAATTTGCTATCCAAACTTTAGTACTGACCCGGAACCGGGCCATGGGATATAGCAGTATGGAATTGTAATGGTGTGTGCAATAATGAATTACAGCTAACTTGAAATGGAGGGGTTGTTATGCTTCCAGAAAACATTCATAATTCTCGCGTTCTGATTGATCTTGAAAAGGAAACTATCGAAACTCAAGAAGAAGATTACTCCATAGACGATCTGTTGGAATCAGTAGGGGCTTTGACACCTGAACGCGAAAAAGAGGTATTGGATGAAGTGAAACAATCGCGCGAGGAATGGAATTAATTAGTTCAACCCATTCCATCAAGCATTGTAAACAAACAAAGGATACCCCAATAACGAGTATACCTTTTTAAAATCCCTAATCTTACTTCGTGGCAATAATCATGAAACGTTCTGAATTTGTCATAATTCCCGGCGTAATAACAATTGGTTTTAATTAATCTTTCCGCTTGCGACTCATTGACGGCAATTGGATGTAGGTAGTAAGATGTTTGTAAATAAATGGAAAGGAGGCCGATGAGTATGATTCGCATCCATAACAGTAACCTGACAATTGCAAAAAGTTTCATTCCATCGGTCTCAGCGAACTTGTGATGAATAAATAGGGATTCGTGTACCTATTTTTTTAGTTAACTCGTAAAGCCATAGACGATGTCAGTCTATGGCTTTTTTGCGTTCAAAAAAGTACCAAAGAAAGGGTGAGTCCGATGCAAGAAGATAAACAGTCACGGTCCAGCAACGTGTTTTTACGGCAACAAAATGCCCATTATAAAGGAACTTCCAATAAAATTTGGGGTTCAAAGAGAGGAAAGAAAATAAATAATGAACGAAACCTATTACCAGCAGGTTCAGCTCCCTTCCGGGACTGTGCATGTGTATGCAGGGGATACCCTGTTTAAAGAATTGGATTATAAAGTATTCGAGATGGCAAATAATAATTTGCAAATTCCGAATCAAGTATATATGAGCTATACCCCGGATGTGCATGTAGGTGTGGGGACCTGTATCGGAACCACTGCGGTATGGAACACCAAAGACGGCTATGTATCGCCTTCAATCGTCGGAAGTGATATCGGTTGTGGCATGAGGGTCCATCTGACGAATCTGCACAAGGATGACTTAAAGGAAGTGAAGCTGCGGCGCAAGCTTGTCAAAGTCATAGAGAAGTATTTGCCGGTGGAGGACCATGCGAGGGGATATTTCTCGGATATTCGCCTGGAGCATGTGATCAAGAAGGGGCTGCATGGCCTGCCGAAAAAATATATTCCAGATGGGTACACCCCACGCAAGGCGACATCTCTTACCCATGTGGAGCGAAGCAAGTTTGCTTTTGATGAAAATGCATTGAACCTGTTCCCGGAGCAAGTTTGGCATCGATCACATCGACAGCTTGGAACGCTCGGGAATGGTAATCACTTTGTTGAAATTCAGTCAATTGAAATTGCCGAGGATCAACGGGAAATAGCGGAAGCTTGGGGGCTGCTCGACGGTCAAGTGGTGGTGATGATCCACTCGGGATCGCGATCCTGGGGAGGCTCTGTTAGCCAGTATTGTGGAAGCAATATAACGAAAATGATGCGGGCTGAAGGGCTCGGGACCGCTGACCCGAAGCTGCTGTTTGCACCGCTAACACATCCTCTTGCACAGACGTATGTGAATTTGGAGTACTCGGCATTGAATTATGCAGTCGTGAATCGGCATCTTATCGCTTATGCAGTGCGGGAAGCCGGCAAGGATGTATTCGGGTCCAAATTCGAGATGACGACGCTGTATGACCTTATGCACAACTATGCATGGGAAGAGGAACACGAGGGGCAGTCCTTTTTTATCCATCGTAAAGGGTCTACAAGAGCGCTACCGGCTAACCATCCAGCCAATCCGGAGCCTTATATGAGCACCGGACATCCTGCACTTATTCCAGGTTCAATGGGAACGGCCTCATATATCATGGTAGGCTCCCCAACGGGAAGGGCAAATTTTTATTCCATCTGTCATGGGGCAGGACGAATTCGGTCACGCAGCGCGACTAAGAAATTGGTAACATTGAACGAGTTTTCCTCGTCGCTCAAAGTAGGAACGGACGATGAGATTGTTGTGAATCAGCGATCTCTGGAATCTATTTTGGATGAATCCCCACAAGCTTATAAGGATGTTGATCAAATTATCGAGAGTGTCATAGGAGCGGGATTGGCTCAAGTAGTGGCAAAATGTAAGCCGATGGCGACAGTAAAAGGTGCAAAATGATGATGAATAGAGATCCTCAAAGTGCAGTATGATCCTTGTGATCGAAGACATCGATTCCATAGCGGAACGGGCGCGGTCTTATTTTTTGAACCTGCTGGACGGGGCAACCTCTCAGGAAGGTATGTTTTTGATAGGTACGACGAATTATCAGCATTGGAGTGGCACTACGAGCAAACGATCCAAATAGAGAAACACATTAAAGCGATGAAGCCGGATCTCCATAAAGGACAGATGTTATCCTGGTTGAAAGAGGATACGGAAAAGCAATTCGGATTATCGGCTATGTAACTATGCAAATTAGAAGTAAATATGAATATTAGGAAGTGATTAACATGTTGAACGAAAGTCAGGAAATGAGTTTAAGCAAGCTGATGAGCAAAATTTTACGGCATTCACCTCAAGATTTTGGCCTGTCTTTAAATGCTGCGGATGGTTCTTGTACGTTGGATGAGCTGCTGACAGTCTTAGTTAAAGAAGCAAAATGGTTTGATATCGGTTTAGAAGACATTGAACAAGTAGTCAGGAACTGTGAGAAGCAGCGTTTTGAAATTACGGGCGGACGAATCCGAGCGCGTTATGGACACAGCCATGACAAGATAAGCTATCCGGCTGCTGAGCCGCCTGATGTGCTATACCATGGAACGAACATCAAGGCTGCACCCGTTATTTTGAAAGAAGGCATCCAACCGATGAAGCGGCAGTATGTGCATTTATCGGAGGGCCTTCATTTTGCCACCCTTGCCGGAGAACGGAGGGGGGAGCTTGTAATATTGGCGGTCGATACGGCCAAAGCTGCAAGTTTGGGAGTCCCTTTTTATTATGCAGGTAACGAGGTCTGGCTTGCAGACGGAATTCCGTCAGTGTGCTGTAGTATTTTTGACAATAGTGATGGAGGAATTGGTCGGGTATGAATAAACAGATGATTGATATTGGCGTGAATTTGATGCACCGCTCTTTTCAGCAGGATCGTGACAGGGTTGTTGCACGCGCGGTGGAAGCAGGCGTTTCACCGTTGATCCTCACAGGGACACATGAGAGAAACAGTGAAGAGGCGGCACGGTATGCCGCGCGGTTCCCAGAGAAATTATATGCAACGGCAGGGATTCATCCGCATGATGCGCGCAATTGCACGGCTCATACGATAGAAAAGCTGCATCGGCTGGCTTTACTACCCCAAGTGGTTGCTATTGGAGAGTGCGGGCTTGACTACAACCGGGATTTTTCGCCTAGGGATGTACAGAAAAAATGGTTCGAAGAGCAAGTTCAGCTAGCGTGTGAGCTGAAGATACCGCTTTTTTTGCATGAGCGGGAGGCACATTATGATTTTATTCGATTACTAAAGCCGTATGCCGGGCGAATCCATAAAGCGGTTGTGCATTGCTTCACGGGCTCCATCCAAGAACTGCAGGTCTATTTGAACATGGGCTTTTACATTGGAATCACGGGCTGGATTTGTGACGAGCGCAGAGGAAAACATCTTCGGGAAGTGGTCAAAAGAGTACCGTTGAATCGATTGATGATCGAGACGGACGCCCCGTTTCTAACTCCAAGAGACTTGAGTGTGAAGCCGCTGGATGGACGAAATGAGCCTGCTTTTCTACCACATATTGCACAAGCGGTAGCCGCATGTGTGGGAAAGACGACAGAGGAAGTTGCGGATATTACGACTAAGACAGCGAAGGAATTTTTTGATTTGAAATAATAAGTTTAAATTCAAGAAGCTGCCTCTATTCTATTAAGAAAGAGGTGGTTTTTTCCAAAAATATCTTGACACGATCTTTAATTATGTCATAATGATAATATCAAAGTGAAATTATGGAATGGTGATTAACAGCATGTTCGAAAATGAGTTGAACTATTCAGCGAATAAATACAGAACTCCTGATGGAGCACCAACAGATATTGTCATTTTCACGATTCTATCTAAGGAGAAAAATAAGGTTAAAAAGTCTTTACCCTCACGTGAATTGTACGTGATGTTGATCCAAAGAAATATTTGGCCATATGAAAGAAAGTGGGCTCTACCAGGTGGGTTTACTCGAGAAACAGAAACGGTTTATTCTTGCGCAGAACGTGAGTTGAAGGAAGAAACGGGTGTTGATCTTGCTCATCTTGAATATTTTAATGTCTATAGTGATCCTGGACGTGATCCGAGAGGATGGATCATTTCTCACGCTTTTCTTGCCTTAGTGAATGAAAATGTATTAGAAAATCGAAGAGCTGCAGTTGATGCATCGGAAGTTCGATTATATACAGTAAATGAAGCTTTGTCCTTGGATCTAGCTTTCGATCATCGACAGATTCTCCAGGATGCCTTACAAAGAATCCGCCAGAGAATGCTTACCACAACAATTGCTAAAGAGTTTCTTCCTGAAGAGTTTACGATTGGGGAGCTTTATCAAGTTATTCAAACGGTAGTGCCAGAGTTCGAGGAGAAAAACTTCATTCGAAAAATCACATCAACTCAAAGCCGCAAAGGGATTATTGAAGAAGTAAAAGACAGGAATGGAAGCTTAGAATTATCCAATCGGTATTCACAAAGGGCAGCTCAGTTGTATCGATTTACAGACCTAGAACCCCAATTGTCTATCTATAGTTGAATTAGGTGGTCATGCGAAATAGATTTAAACGTAACGATCAGGCAGGGTTGAGCTCAGCATATACTTGTCTGAAATCAGCTTTAGAGATTATGAAACGGGGAGAGTGAGTACTGTGATTCAGCTAAATGACGTAGTATTGGAATTCAAACTTTTTCCTAATGGTGAGACCTTGGTCGATGGGGAACAAATACTTAATCATGTTAATGAGTTCAATATAGTTACTTTTAAATATGAAAATGACAGTGATTTAATAAAGGTAATGTTCTTAAAGAACTATCTAGACGATCTTGACTTAAAAGCATCTCTCATCGTTTACTATATGCCTTATAGTCGAATGGATCGAGTAGAGGGATCTTCTGTCTTTACTTTAAAATATGTTTCAAACTTTATTAATTCTTTGAATTTTGAAAAAGTAACTCTGGTCGAACCCCATTCGGATGTTTCTCTAGCATTAATCAATAAAAGTACCGCAAGGTATCCTTCCGTTGAATTGCTAGACAAAGTCATTTCAGAAGTAGGCTTTAAACTCAATGAGGATTACTTGTTCTTTCCCGATGCAGGAGCACAGAAGCGCTATGGTAAGGTAAGAGGGTATCAACAGCTTGTAGGGTTTAAAGTGAGGGATTTCCAAACAGGACAGATTATGAAGCTGGATGTTGTTGGGAGTGTAGAAAGAAAAGGGTTTAAAGTAATCATTGTGGATGACCTGTGCTCATATGGAGGCACATTTATCAGGAGTGCTGAGAAGTTAAAGGAAATCGGGGCTTCCGAAATTTACTTACTGGTAGGACACTGTGAAAAATCTATTTATAAAGGGAAGCTTCTCGAAACTGATGCAATTGATAAGGTCTTTACTACCAACTCAATTTTAGATCAGGCAGATCATGAAAAAATCCATGTATTCGAAATAGGAGGTATGTAAAATGACTCAAAAATTCGTATATCCGGCTACACTTCTATGCGATTTTTATAAGGTAAGCCATAAGAATCAATACCCTAAAGGCACGGAGCTTGTATATTCGACATGGACTGCGCGCACGAGCCGAATTGAAGATATCAACAAAGTAGTGGCTTTTGGGTTTCAATCCTTTATCAAGGAATATTTAATAAACTATTTTAATGAAAATTTCTTTGAAAGAACTAAAGCCGAAGTAGCCAATGAATATAAAAGAGTGATTAAATATGCCCTTGGAGTCGAAGATCCGGATGCATCGCATATAGAGGCCCTACATGATTTAGGATTTTTGCCGATTAAAATTAAAGCCATTAAAGAAGGCACACTAGTACCAATTAAGGTTCCTATGCTGACGATTGAGAATACGAAACCTGAGTTCTTTTGGCTAACGAATTACTTGGAAACTTTGATGTCCTGTCAGTTATGGATGCCTGCAACAAGCGCAACATTGGCATTTGAATACCGCAAAATTCTTGAAGAGTTTGCAAAATTAACGAATGGCGATACATCGATGGTTCCCTTTCAAGGACATGATTTCTCGATGCGCGGCATGAGTTCGCTTGAAGCTGCTAAGAGCAGCGGTGCAGGTCATTTGATTTCTTTTACAGGGACAGATACCATCCCAGCGATTCTTTATCTTGAAGACTACTACAAGGCTAATATTGAGAAAGAATTAGTGGGAACCTCGATTCCCGCAACGGAGCATAGTGTTATGTGCGCGCACGGTACAGATGAAATGGCTTCTTATAGATTTTTAATAAAAGAAGTTTATCCCAGTGGCTTTGTTTCGATTGTATCGGATACTTGGGATTTGTGGAGTGTGCTTGATGTTGTTATTAGAGGATTAAAAGAAGATATTCTTAGCAGAGATGGGAAAGTCGTAATTCGCCCTGATAGTGGAGATCCAGTTAAAATCATCTGCGGCGACCTTGAATCAATAAATGAGTTTGAACGAAAAGGAGTTATTGAAATCCTCTGGGAAATTTTTGGGGGTACGATTACCGATAAGGGATATAAGCAATTGGACAGTCATATCGGCGCCATATATGGGGATGCGATTACCATCAGCCGCTGTCGGGAAATATGTGAAAAGTTAGCCGCAAAAGGATTCGCTTCGACCAATATGGTTTATGGAATCGGTTCTTATACCTATCAGTACAACACGAGAGATACATTTGGGTTTGCGTTAAAATCTACGTTCACCATCATTAATGGAGAAGAACGTAAAATTTTCAAGGATCCTAAAACGGACAGCGGTCACTTTAAGAAATCCCAAACTGGGTTGGTACTTGTTACTGAGAAGGATGGGGAAATAGATTATATAGATAATCTTAGTGTAGATGAATATGAAAATAAACAGTCTGCTGATTTATTGGAAGTTGTGTTTGAGGATGGGAATTTAGTTCGAGATAAATCATTAAAAGAAATTCGAGAGAATTTACTCCAAAATCTCTAATGCAGGGCGTACTCTTTTTCATCTCAGGTATATGGGGATGGGGGTACTTTAAAAAATAACGAAGAAGCGTTGGCTAGAGTGCCGACGCTTTTTTGTGTTTACCTATTCGTTAATTGTACGAATGGTTTTATCTTAGGGGAGTACAAAAAAACTGTATATAGAAGTCTGATGACCTGCATAGTTCATTGTTTACAATTGCCTGCAACTATGCGGCATTTCCTCGTGCAAAGATAGGATTTTGATGACATAAAGGAAATATCAGTCTAACGTGCTAAAGAACAAACGTTTGCAAACGAACATAGGCTTGGGCCATCTGTGCTTCTGTCCTTCACTAACACTGACATAACGAACCTTCCCATGTGCTGAAAATATCATTCAATTTCTTTGATTTATGATACAATATGTGCATGAACATGTGCTGATGCGAAGCTTCGTTCGACTTGTTGTAATCGGTTTCAATTCTTTCTGTCGGTGATCGGTATGCTCTTTAAAGATCAGTGCGGCTACGGATTTATATTTAACTCAAGCGAAATCTTATATAAGGAGTATGAAATCTATGAGCGTATCTTACCGCTTTGACGAAGTCGGTAGACTTCCCTTACCCGGAGATAATGTTGCTGTTGCCACTCGCCAACTGGACGCTGGCACCATCATTTACTATCAAGACCAAACCCTGACCTTGGATTACACCGTTATGGAAGGTCATCGTTTTGCAGTAAATGCGATTGCTCCTGGTGAAGTCTTACTCTCCTGGGAATTACCCTTTGGTGTAGCGCTGCAATCCATTCAGCCAGGTAGTTATGTAATTAACAAGTCTGTGTTGGAGGCGCTTAGTGTGCGTTCGTTAAAATTCGCGCTGCCGGTGACGCCCAATTTTGCTGACCAAGTTCACCCTTATGTTCTCGACGAGGCTAATTTCCAACCTGCTCCAGCAATGCCCGCTTACCCGGATACGCGCACCTTCCTGGGTTATCGGCGCAGCCAAGCTCGCGGCGTCGGTACCCGCAACACGATTGTCTTGTTGGGTACAACCTCACGTACAGGGAGTTATGTCAAGCAGCTTGCAGCTCGTCTGCAAGGCGAACTGAAGAACTATTCCCAAGTCGAGGGTATTGTTCCCGTGGCGCATACTGAGGGGGGCACGGATCAGCCTAATAACCTAGAGCTATTGCTGCGCACGTTGGCCGGATTTATCGTTAATCCCAACGTGGGTGCGGTCTTAATAGTAGACTATGGGATTGAATCCGTGACTAACCAGATGGTAGAAGCGTATTTACGCGAACACAATTATCCATTAGATGAAGTGGTGCATCGATTCTTATCAATTAAAGGTGGCTTTCAAGATAATCTGACCATAGGGGAAGCTATTGTGCGTGATTGGTTACCTACGGTAAATGCCATGGAACGGACCCCGGAATCTATTAGCAATCTAAAGATTGGACTACAATGTGGAGGCTCAGATGCCTTTTCCGGCATTTCCGCTAATCCGCTGCTGGGTTGGATTGCGCAGGAATTGATACGCTACGGCGGCGCTGCCAGTCTGGCTGAAACCGATGAATTAATTGGCGCTGAGCCTTATGTCTTGCAGAAGGTGCGCGACGTGGAAACCGCCCGCAAATTCTTAACGCTTGTAGAAAAATTCAGGGAGCGTACGGCTTGGCATGGTGCTAACGCCGAAGGAAATCCATCGGGTGGTAATAAATATCGCGGCCTTTATAACATTTACCTCAAGTCCATTGGTGCTGCTCGCAAGAAAGACCCAGCCACTCGCCTTGACTATGCCATTGAATACGGTGGGTTGATGAAAGACCCCGGATATTATTTTATGGATAGCCCCGGTAATGACCTCGAGAGCATTGCCGGGCAGGTGGCTTCAGGCTGCAACCTGATATTCTTTACGACAGGTAACGGCTCGATCACCAACTTTCCTTTTGTGCCAACGGTCAAGGTGGTGACAACGACGCGTCGCTTCCAATTGCTGGTCAATGATATGGATATCAACGCCGGTCAGTATCTGGAGGGTGTATCCATGGATGAATTGGGCAAGCAAGCCTTCGAACACTCGATACAAATAGCCTCCGGTCAGCGCAGTGTCGGTGAGAAAGCTGGCCACTCGCAGGTGCAGATCTGGCGCAACTGGCAGCAAACGGATGCGAGCCAACTGGATACCTTGCTCAATGTGTCTCTACCGACAGGGGAACCTATTGCGATTCGAACAGATATAGCCGCGGTCGCCAACCAGATCCGATTTACATTCACTCGTCACCAAGACCGTCGGGCCAGTGATAACATCGGATTAATCCTGCCCACCAGTCTATGCGCCGGTCAGGTGGCGAATATGATTGCACTGCGGTTGAACAAACAGGGGCTGGGTCAACCCGGACATCTCTCGCGTTTTGTGGCCTTGGCTCACACGGAAGGATGCGGGAATTCGGGTGGTCAACCCGAGCAGTTGTATGCCCGAACAATGATTGGTTATGTCACCCATCCGCTAGTCAAGCATTGTCTGCTGCTGGAACATGGCTGTGAGAAAACCCACAATGACTTTATGCGTCACGAGATGGAGGAGATGGGGGTTGATCCGAGTCGTCTTGGTTTTGCTAGTATTCAACTTGATGGTGGGATTAATAAGGTAACTCAGAAGGTGGAAGCGTGGTTTGCTGATCAATTGTCTGCAACTGGGCCAATTACGAAAGAGACTGCCGGACTAGAAGCATTGCGTGTTGGGATCTTAAGTGATGGTTCCGTTACTGACGCTGCTGGTGAACAACTGGCGATGTTGACAAAAATGATTGTCGGCGCAGGCGGTATGGTGGTTGTTCCCGAGAACAGCGGGCTGCTTTCAACGTCTACTTACAGTGAAGATTTATTGACTACATCCAATGTTAAGCCGTCATTGGCCTATGGGGAACATGCCCACCGAACCGGTTTCCACGTCATGGAAACACCAACCGAGCATTGGGTAGAGACGGTCACGGGCTTAGCAGCCACGGGAGTAGAGTTGATTATAGCGCTGGTCCATCGCCGCCCTATGCAGACGCATCCGTTCGTGCCTATGCTTCAAGTGGCATCGGACCCGTCTATGCAGCAAACCTATGCTAATGATTTGGATCTGTTACTCGCCGGAAATCCCGCTGTTTGGACCGATCAGATTCTAGAGAGTTGTAAGCAAGTCATTGAGCATAGCTATACTCCTCGGCTTTATCAACAGGGTAACGTTGATTTTCAATTAACACGCGGATTTCTGGGCGTTTCGTTGTGATCGGGACGTAAGCTGAGGTCGACTCTGGCTTCAGATGAAAGTCAGCTTTGCTGAAGTCCTCATGGTGTGATACAAAATAATACTCCATATGTGAATCGAAACAGGGGCTGTCCTAAAAGTAGATAATCTCACTTGAGAGGCAGCTCGATTTTAACTAAGTTTTTTGATTTCTATAGGAAGAGGAGTCAGCTGAAAGATTATTTCTGCTGGCTTCTTTTTTTCTGTTTTTATCGAATCCCCTTTAGTTCCACATCGTAGCTAACCACGTGTTTTCCTGCTCCTTTCTTCGTTTTTCCGCTCCAGCGTAGCTTGAACTGCTTGATAATCTTCTGTAGTCCCCAATTCTCATAAAGATAAAGGTTTGTTAATAAAGGTTTAATCTTTGATAACAAAATTTAAATAAGGAACACAATTAGTTTGAAATGATCACAATGTTTAACATTTAGAAAACAGACAAACAGCACTTTAATGTCGTAACATGACAACCAGACAGCATAACTATCAGGAACTAACGAAGGTGAATATGATGGGCAAGTGGTTCAAATACGTATTAAAGCTCGGTCTTGTCTTTGCGATTGTAGCCGGTGCGCTCTTTTATTGGCTGCGTCCTCTTTTGGTAAAGGTAGAAAGCACGACGATTGCCGACGGCATACATGTGAAGTTTAGGGTCCAAGGAACGAACGTGGAGGAGTATTCGAATCAAGCCTGGAAGCCCTACTTCGCCAAAGGGGTAAATATGGGGGCGACCGTCCCCGGACATTTTCCTGGTGAATTGGCCATTTCTGAGGATGACTATGAGAGATGGTTTGAAATGATCCAGGACATGGGGTCGAATGTCGTCCGGATCTATACGATCATGATGCCCGAATTTTATGAAGCGCTGGTCAAATACAATAGGGAGCATCAAAAAAATCCGCTGTTTTTTATTCAGGGAATATGGAGTCCCGAGGAGCAGCTGATTGAAGGGCAGGATGCGTATGACCCCCAGATCAAGCAGAAATTCGAGCAAGAAATTAAAGACGCGGTTGCGGCGGTTTATGGAAAAACGACACTTACACCCGAGCCTCATTCGGGAAAAGCAGGAGGTGCGTACAAATATAATGCAGGTCCCTATCTCATGAGTTGGATTGTCGGTACGGAATGGGAGCCCAAAATGGTGAAGGGGACCAACGATCTGCACGTCGATACCGCAGATTATGAAGGGAAACACTTCCGCAATAAACCGGGAGCGTCGGCCTTTGAAAAGTGGCTGGCCTTAATGATGGATACTGCCGCGCAAACGGAAATCCAGTACGGCTGGCAGCATCCTATCGCTTTTGCCAATTGGGTGACTACCGATCCTTTGGAGCATCCGGGAGAGCCGTTATTTGAAGAGGATCTGGTTAGTGTCGATCCTGCCCATATTGAGGTGGCGGATTGGGCGGCGGGATATTTTGCTTCCTATCATGTGTATCCGTATTACCCGGACTTTTTTTCATTTGACAGCTCTTTTCAGACAATGGCCAACAGTAAAGGACAAATCGACAGCTACACAACGTATTTGCATAAATTAAAAGAAGCTCACCCCGACATACCGGTCATGATCACCGAATACGGAGTGCCGGCTTCGTTGGGGGTAGCCCACTTGGGAATGCTCGGCCGCAATCAAGGCGGTCATAACGAGAAGCAGCAGGGTGACATCGATGCGGATTTATTTCAGGAAATTCACGGGGCTGGCTATTCGGGGGCGATTTTGTTCACGTGGCAGGATGAATGGTTTAAAAAGACGTGGAACACCCAACGCTACGATGAAGCCGATCGCCGCGCATACTGGTATAATACGCTGACCAATGAGTCCTTTTTCGGGGTATTGGGGATGTTCCCCAGCAAGGATGATGATATTCATATAGATGGAGACGCTTCGGATTGGAAGCGGCTGGGAGACGATAAGAAGCGGCTGGATGTGCAGGTTCCCGGCTTTGAGGAGATTTGGGCCACGCATGACGAAGGGTATCTTTACCTTATGGCCAAGCTATCTGAGCCCTTCGACCCGTCCCGGCAAAGCATATATTTGGGAGCAGATACGATAGCCGGAGGAAATCGTCATGCACCGCAGCTTCATGGAGTGACATTAGATGAAGGCCTGGAAACCCTTATTGAGCTGTCAGACGAAAATAAAGGCCGGATGATGATAGCCTCTAATTATGATCTTCACGCTCGTTTGTATGAGCGTTCCGGATTGCCGGATATCGACCCGAAGGAAAATCAGGATGATTCGGGGATTTTTAAGCCATGGAAGCTTGCTGTGAATTATCTTCTGGAATATCCGGATTCCCGATTTAATCATCCGTTCGGCGATGTGGAGGTAGGGGAATTGGAGAGAGGCTACACCGATCCGTCTCGTCCCGATTATAGTTCCAAGGCTATGTGGCAGGCTCAGGGACAGGTGCTGGAAATGCGTATTCCTTGGATGCTGCTGGGCTTCAGCGATCCTAGTTCCCTGAGCGTAATCAACTACAATCAAACGAGCCGGAGCAAATTCGAAGTGACTCAGGTGGAAGGTGTTCGCATCGTTCCGTGGATTGTGCAGGACGATAAAGTCTTAGGCCGGGAGGATTCGGCTGCGGCGGAGCCATATCCGGTGTCCCGTCTGCCGAAATACACATGGCAGCGATGGGAGGATAAGGTCGATTATGTGGAACGGCCTAAACAAAGTTACTCGATCATGAAAGAGGCTATGCAGAAGATTGACGGTCCCGTTACCGACATATCGGGCAGCTGAAGCAGGAGAGGAGTTCATGAGGTGTACACGAATCTTGATGTAGCCATAAAAGCGTTATATGTCATTGTTGCTTTTAATCTTGTTTGTATTGCATTCATTTATGCCATCAAGCTGAGAAATATCCAAAGGAGGAGGCTGAACGACCGGTTTCAAGTGAAGTTTAAAGATTACTTGACCTATGTTCACGCCAACCTTAATGGTGTGGAGCCGTTAAGGGTTCCTCCATGGACTATGAACGAGGTGGAAAGGGAGGCGATGCAGGAAAGGCTGAACGATATGATGGAATGCTTCTCTGGTTGGCAGCGCCAAAAGCTGATCACGCTTTGCGAAGATCTTGGATTGGTGAAGCATCATCTGGCACGATTCAATCACCGCTCTTACCCGGTGAAGCTGGATGCCGCTTACCATTTGGGATGTATGAGGGCGAAGGAGGCGGTGCCGGCTTTACTGGAATTGCTAAAGGAGCATCGGTTGAATTCCTCGCTGTTTGTTGTGGCCCGAGCTGTTGCCAAGTGCGCCCGCAGCCAGCAGGACCTTGGTGCTATGGTTCAGGTTCTGCTCCAGCACAATAAGAAATGTTATGAGCTGATCGTCGATATTATTGCCGATTCGGAGCTGGAGACCGTTTCCTTGTACACGGAATACGTGAACCATGAGAATCCGGCATATATCCAGATCGGGTTGATCGGGATGAATGGTTACTCCGACCCTGCGGCCTCCTCTGCCGTCTACCGGCTCATGGATTCCGAGCATGAGGATATTCAAGTAAAAGCAGTGGATGTCTATCTGAAAAGCTCACGCCTGCTTCCAAGGAATGTAGTCAGCAAGCTGCTGAGCCATCCGAATTTGGATATTCGCAGGCTGACGTTAGATGCATTGGGGAACATCAAAAACGCTACATACGTGGAATTGATGAAAACCAGTCTGGCAGACGCCGATCAGCGTGTGGTCTATACGAGTGCCAAAGGCATGCTCAAAATGGGAGAAGAAGGCATGGTTGCGCTTTGTGAGAGCGCAGCTGCGGCTCAGGGCACGGATCGTGGGGAATTCATGCAGCGGCTGATCGATGAGGAGCTCAAGCATTTGTCTATGCAGCTGCACGATTTGGATAAGCTCATGCAATATAACACACTGATGTACACCTATGACAAAATATTTCGCAAACATACACGAATGTATCGTGTGGTTTAGGAGGGTTGCGCATACATGTGGATTTTCGATTATCAGGTGCTTGTGGATTCATTCTTGAGCGGATTAAGACAATTCTTGTTATTTTACAGCTACACTGCTCTGTTTTATGTGATTCTCGTAACGCTGCTTTATTATTTCATATTCGGATTTTCGATCCGCCATATTTTTTCAATCAAGCGGGGAATCCAGTATAACCGGATGAATAAGTTATCCAGCTCCAGTCATCTTCCGCCGGTCTCCTTATTGGTCCCCGCCTTTAATGAAGAGTTAACCATTATCGAAAATGTAAGGTCCTTGCTGGCTCTCAATTATGCGGAGTATGAAGTGATCGTCGTCAATGACGGTTCGCAGGATCTTACCCTGCAGCGCATGATCAACGAATTTAAGCTGGAGCTCATCCATCCTGTGCCTTCAAGCACCATTCGGACAGGGAAAATCAGAGGGGTGTACCATAATCCCGAGTATCCCAATCTCTACTTGGTGGATAAGGAGAATGGGGGGAAGGCCGACTCTCTGAATGCAGGCATTAATCTTTCCCATTACCGGCTCATCTCAACCATTGATGCAGACTCTTTGCTGGAAAAGGACGCATTAACGAGGATTGCCCGGGTCTACATGGAGAACCCCGAAGAAACGATCGCCGTCGGCGGCAACGTCCGCATCGTCAACAGCTGCACAGTAGAAGACGGTATCGTCAAGGATGTCCAATTTCCCCGTAAGCTGTTGCCGGCGCTGCAAAACGTCGAATATACGAAAGCGTTTCTCGGTGGGAGGATAGGCTGGAGTGCAGTCAATGGTCTCATTATCATATCAGGAGCATTCGGGGTGTTTCAAAAGGATAAGGTGATTGCGGTCGGGGGATATCGGGGTGGCTATCCCGGCGAGGACATGAACATTGTCATCAAGCTTCACCGTTACTGCCTGGAAAACAAGATCCCTTACCGGGTAGCCTTTTGCCCGGATGCCGTTTGCTGGACGCAAGCCCCTGATTCGTATCGGATTTTGAGCAGCCAGCGTAAGCGCTGGGGGCGGGGAAATCTGAAAAATATGATTGAGGAAGGCATCCATATGGTATTTCGCCCGAAATACAAAATTTTTGGGCTACTCACGCTTCCGTATAACATCGTGTTCGAAACGCTGAATCCGTATTTCCGTCTCAGCGGCATGCTGGCTATATTGGGGTACTGGATGCTGAACATGACGGATTGGAGCACCATCGTCATCTTTTCTTTAGTGAATTTATTTTCCTGCTTTTCCTTAAGTCTGGGGGCCTTGTTCATTGAAGAGACCGCCTTCGGTCGTTATCCGAAGCTCAGCGATTTAAACAAAATGCTCCTGTATTCCTTCTTGATGTTTGTAGGCTATCGGCAGATTGGCGTGTGGTGGAGGTTAAACGGACATGTCCAATTCCTGCGCAACAACAACTCATGGGGAACGATGGTCCGTACTAATTTTAATAAATAGCTTTGTAGACTCGATCCTAATCAAAGACAAGAGGAGTGGAGAAGATGGCGGTATTAGTTCACGATCCGATTCAAGAAGCAAAATTTGAGTTGGCCCGGCGAGTCCAGGCCTCATATGAAGAAGGTACCTCATGCGGGATTATTTTGGCTCCATGCACAGCGGTCAACCAGAAGGTATTGGAACAATTCCAAACCTTTGTGAGCGGCTTTGAGCTGGAGGTGCCCCTTCAATGCTTCTACTTGGATCCAACTGGCCTTCTCGGGGTGGTTCTAGCCGAGCAAAAGCTGATCGACACCCATTATGTGTCGCTCGTTCTCAAAGAATTTGTGGAACGGCAGGGCTTGCTCCAGGGTCAAATGGTTGTCGCCAGCTTCCCGGAGAGCGGAGAACTGACAGAACAGTCACTGTCACAGCTGCTTCACACGACACTTCATGCGAAAGGAGAGAACAGAGATATTCATTTGTTTATGAATCAAGGTATTCAGCAAGGGATTTCTTCTATTCTAATCGCTGACCCGGACGAAGTGAGCAGGGAATTTGTCAAACTTCGGCTTGAGATGAACGGTTACAAGGTGGAAGAGGCTAAAGACGGAAGTGAAGCGCTCGAGAAATTCGAGAAAACCATGCCAAATTTGGTGATCACCGAATTGAACCTGCCCATTCTGGATGGCTATCAATTGATCGATAAAATCAAGAGAAACTATTCCAGTGAAGGAAAAGTGATCGTTCTCACGGATAAGCAGCTGCCGAAAAGTATGGACCGTGCCTTTGAACTGGGTGCATCCGATTATGTGACGAAGCCTTTCTCCATTTCGGAGTTGGAATGGAGAATCAAAAAATTGGGTTCTCGGTTGGGCTACTAAGCTGGAAATAAAAATGGAAAGGTGGAAGTACGATGAGCGCATACAGCAATTTAAAATATAAATTCCTGAAAAAAACCGCCGAAATAGGGGTGATCGGTCTTGGCTATGTGGGACTGCCCCTATGTATGGAGATGGTAAAAGGCGGGTTTACGGTATATGGCATTGATCTGGATTTCCGTAAGGTGGAGTCGCTTCGCAACGGCGAGTCATATATTCAGGATGTCCCGAGTGAGGGGATACAGAAAGCGATGGAATCCGGCCGATTTATTCCAACCGACGACTACCATACGGTTCAAAAGCTGGATGCTATCAGCATCTGCGTTCCGACTCCGCTCAACGATAATCAGGACCCGGATACCTCCTATATTAAGAGTGTCGTTCTGGAAATAAAGAAAAATCTAAAGCGAGGGGCTTTGATCGTTCTTGAGAGCACGACCTATCCGGGGACCACAGAGGAATTGATTCAGTTCGAGCTGGAAGCACAAGGGCTGAAGGTGGGCAGGGACTTCTTCCTCTGCTTCTCACCCGAGCGTGTTGATCCGGGCAATCCGAGCTTTAACACCTATAATACGCCGAAGGTGATCGGAGGCACGACCGAAGCGTGCATGGACCTGGGGGTTACCTTATACAGTCATGTGGTGGAAAATGTCGTTCCCGTATCCTCTCCGAAGGTGGCGGAGATGTCCAAGCTTCTGGAAAATACTTTTCGCAGCATTAACATTGCGTTTATTAATGAAATGGCCATGATGTGCGACAAAATGGACATCGACGTCTGGGAGGTCATTAAAGCAGCATCGACGAAGCCGTTCGGGTTTATGCCTTTCCACCCGGGACCAGGCATCGGCGGTCATTGCATTCCTCTGGACCCGATGTATTTGTCGTGGAAGGCGAAGGAATTTCGTTTCTACAGCAAGTTTATCGAGCTGGCTCAGTCCATTAACGATAATATGCCGGAGTATGTCCGCTATAAAGCTTCGCAGGTGCTCAATATGTATGCGAAGTCCATCCGCAATTCGAAGATTCTCATTCTGGGAATGGCGTATAAGCCGGATGTAGACGATCTCCGTGAATCGCCGGGGCTTGAACTGTACGAACTTCTGCGGGAGAGCGGAGCTGATGTGGATTATTACGACCCGCATGCTGGTTCGTTCCGGGACAAGCAAGGCCATACGGTTCATTCTGTGGACTATGACCTGTCTGCATTAGCTAAGTATGACTGCATGGTGCTGATCACGAATCACCGTTGCTTCAATAATCGAGAGCTGGCCGACTTGGGAGTGCCGATCATCGATACGCGCAATGCGTTTGCAGAGATTCAGGCCAACAATATTTATAAACTGGGTACCGGCATCCGGAAACAAGAAGTGAAAATCGCGGTAGGGGTTTAAGCTCATCACAGCATAGAGAGGAGAAACAACGATGTGTGGCATTGTAGGCTATATTGGAAAACGAGATGTGCAGCCGATTCTGCTGAATGGATTAAGCAAGCTGGAGTATAGAGGGTACGATTCCGCTGGGATAGCGGTGCTGGAGCGGGATCAGATCAAGATAAGCAAGGTGGAAGGACGTCTGGCGAACTTATCGGGTCAGATGGACAAGCACCCGTTGAAGGGATCGGCCGGCATCGGCCATACGCGTTGGGCAACGCATGGCAAGCCGTCGGATGCGAACTCACATCCTCATGCGGATATGTCGGGCAAATTTACCGTTGTGCATAACGGCATCGTAGAAAACTATATGGAGCTGAAAAAAGAGCTTGAGCAAAAAGGAGTCATGTTTACTTCGGAGACCGATACCGAGGTGATCGCACATTTGCTCGCCGAACAATACCAAGGCGATATCGTTGCCGCCATGCGAATGGTGATCCAGAAGCTGCATGGGGCCTTTTCACTCGGCGTCATGACGGAGCATGAGCCGGATAAGCTTGTCGCGGTCAGACAGTCCAGTCCGCTCGTCATTGGTGCAGGTCAAGGGGAAAACTTCATTGCTTCGGACATTTCAGCCGTAATTGAGCATACCCGCAAGGTGTATATTTTGGAGGATGGAGATCTGGCGGTCATTACTCAGGACCACATCTCCATCATGAAGGCCGAAACAGGGGAGGCGGCGGACCGTAAGCTGCTGCAAATCGATTGGAGCGTCGACCAGGTGGAGAAGGGCCAGTTCGAACATTTCATGCTGAAGGAAATTCATGAACAGCCGTTAACGCTCAGAAATACGATGCTGGGACGCATCAATGACCGGGATGAAGTGAGCTTTCCGGAATTGGCGCACGCAGCGGGTGCCTTCAAAGACGTGGACAAAATCTTCATCGTTGCCTGCGGCACCGCCTATCATGCCGGACTCGTCGGCAGCACGATTATTGAGAAATTAACGCGAATCCCGGTTCAGTCCGATATTGCATCGGAGTTCAGGTATCGCGACCCTATCATAACGGATAGAACGCTGGTGATTGTCGTCAGCCAATCCGGTGAAACGGCGGATACGCTTGCCGCCCTGCACGAAAGCAGGAGAAATGGTGCTAAAATACTGGCCATCACCAATGTGCCGACCAGCTCTATTGCGCGGGATGCGGACTATGTGATTGCGACGAAGGCTGGCCCGGAAATTGCTGTGGCTTCGACCAAAGCATATACCGCTCAGCTGCTTGCTTTTTATTTGTTCAGCATCTACTTGGCACAGGAAAGACAGACGCTGGGTAAAGAGCTTCATTCGGAGCTGGTTAAAGGATTAAAGACACTTCCCGTTCAAGTGGAGAAGGTGCTGGAGAACGCCGATGAGGTGAAGTTGTTTGCCGAATCGATCAAAGAAGCCAAAAGCCTGTTTTTTATCGGAAGGGGACTGGACTACCCCGTTGCCCTTGAGGGCTCTCTCAAATTAAAGGAAATTTCCTATATTCACTCGGAAGCCTATGCGGCCGGAGAGATGAAGCACGGCACATTGGCTCTGATCGAGAAGGGTACGCCGGTTATTGCGCTGGCCACACATATGGATCTTTACGAAAAAACAGTCAGCAATATTAAAGAAGTCAAGGCTCGCGGGGCCCATGTCATGGGGATAACGGTCGAAGGAAACGTGGAGCTGCTTAATGCGGTGGACGAAATTTGCTTCATCCCTCCATCGCTTCAGCTGCTGGCGCCCATTTTGGCGGTCGTGCCGCTGCAGTTGATTTCCTACTACGCCTCTTTGGCCCTAGGGAACGATATTGATAAACCCCGCAATTTGGCCAAAAGCGTTACGGTCGAATAAACGATATGAGGGGGAATACACATGGAAGCATTCGCTATTCTGTTAGCTGCAGGTAAAGGCACACGAATGAAGTCGGAGCTGCCCAAAGTACTTCATCCCGTCGGGGGCATACCGATGGTCGGACGTTTGGTCGACAAGCTGGAAAGCATGCCCATCAGCCGGATTATGGTGGTCATCGGACATAGGGGGGAGCTTGTGCAGGCGTATTTGGGAACGCGGGTTACATTCGTTGAGCAGACCAAACAGCTTGGAACGGCGCATGCCGTTCTCCAGACCGAGCATCTGCTCAGAAACCGCTGTGGATCGACCTTGGTGCTTACGGGGGATACGCCTCTAATCAGGCAATCTACCATCGAACGGCTGCTTGCTGCCCAGAGGGCAAACTCATGCTCCGGAGTGGTATTGACTGCGGTGATTCATGATCCGACCGGCTACGGAAGAATTATCCGCGATCCCTTGAACGGTGAAGTCATCGATATTATTGAAGAGAAGGACGCGACACCGGAGCAGAAACGGATTAACGAGATCAACACAGGGATTTTCTGTTTTGATAATGAAAGTTTGTTTCGTGCGCTCCCCGCCATTAGCAATAACAATGCTCAGCATGAGTTCTACTTGACTGATATTGTGAAGGTAATGAGTCAGACGGGCATTTCAGGGGGTCTGAGATTTGAAGCGATCGTCCTCGAGGATCCGACGGAGGTTATGGGGATTAACACCCCTGAACAATTAGAGGAGGCGAATCGGGCCTTTTATGCACGAATGGGGATTTTTGCATAATAAGTCATGGGGAGGAGTTCCAATATGGGAGTTATTTTCGGTACGGATGGTGTCAGAGGGTTGTTAATGTGTGGGCGATAAACAAATACAAGCTGGATGGCAATCGGCGAATTGATGCGGTGATAAGGCATGTTGAGAGTGAGAAGGCTGGTTGCGGCCGTGTATTGGTGCGGCGTTCGGGTACGGAGGCTCGGGTGCGTGTGATGGCGGAGGGTCCGGATGAAAGGGAGTTGTCTGGGTATGATGAGGGCATTGTAGAGGTGGTAAAAGAAGAGCTTGAATATAGCGTTGTTTAGTCTAATTGAACATATGAGAAAGACGATTGCATGTTTAGTCTTTTGCCTGATTTTTTTGATCGTACCCTTGTTGATCCCGGTGTACTCTTTCATTACCGAGCTTGAGGTGGAGGTGAACGGGGAAAAGATGGACTTTGCGAATGTGCAGCCTTACATCGATGAGCAGACGGGCAGTACGATGGTTCCGGCAAGAGAGATCGCCGAAAGATTGGGGGCTGAGGTGGAATGGGATCGTTCGCTGGAACAGGTGACCCTTCATAATCAGCACCTCACTGCGAAATTAACCATCGGTCAAAAATATGCTTCAGTCAACGGCCAGGAAGTTAAGCTGGACGCGCCGGCAGTCATTAAAAATGACCGAACCATGGTACCGCTCAGGGCTGTTAGCGAAAGCCTCGGAGCCGATGTCGATTGGGTGCAGGAAAGGAATCTGGTGCTGGTGACTTCGTCTGACAAAGTGCAAAGGTCTACTTGGATCTGGGACAGCAAGATGATTGAGAACGACCGCGACAGCATCCTTCAGTTTGCGGTCAACCAAAGGTTGACTTCGATATATCTTCGCTACGAAACGTATACCAATCAAGAAGCCTACCGGATGTTTATCCGCAGCGCTAATGATTTGGGTATCAGGGTTGAAGCTCTGGCCGGAGCGTCGGATTGGATTTATGAAAATAAGCAGATTTATATCCAACAATTTATTGGGGCGGTTACCCAATATAACACTTCGGTGGATGCCCTGGAGCGATTTCAAGGCTACCACTTTGATATTGAACCGTACACTCTGGGCATCTGGAAAACACAGCAGAGCTGGGTGCTCGAACGTTGGATGGATACGATCAGACTGATTGAAAAGGAAGTGAGAAGCGCCGATCGCAGCATGACGATAGCCTTTGATATTCCCTTCTGGATCGACAGTATCGTAGTTCCGGGAACAAACTATTCCTTTAGTGCTTGGCTGCTGGAGAAGGCGGACAGTGTCGTCATTATGGCATATCGCAATACCGCACTGGGAAGTAACGGAATTATCGCCATGGCCAAGTCGATCATCTTGGAAGCAGTGACGCTTAAGAAACAAGCAATCGTTGCGGTGGATACGCTACCCAGCAAGGAAGGTGATTTTACCACCTTTTATACGCTTGACCCTGCGCATATGGAGTCGCAATTGCAGCTGGTCAAGGAAAACCTCACCCCTTACCCGAGCTATTCCGGAATAGCTATCCATGATTACGTGAGATGGAGCGAGTTATTGCAAAATAATCGCTGACAGATGGGTGCCGGACAGAGTTGGAGCAGGATTGGTGAAAAAGAAGGAGGATGAGCAAAATGAAAATTTCAGGTTTGGTTGTTTCCCTGTTGGCTGGTGCGGCTCTCGGTATTTCAGGGATGGCTCTCGCAGGCGGCAGCGATATAGCCAATACCTTTCAGGAATCGTCTTTACCAGGAGGAGGCATTGAGGTCCCCCACAATGAAAGGATTCACCTTTCTACGGATAAGCAGTGGATTTCCACAGACGGCCACTTGTCGGATCTCATCCGGCTTCAGTGGACCAAAGACCGGGCGAAGCCAGCCATATCATGGTTGGATGAAAATGGTAATGATAAGACGGCTATCGTTTCTCATGCCAAAGCGAATGACCCTGAACAGCATGATCATAATCATATGTCGTTTGAAACGACGATGTCGCCTGACGGCAAATACCCCAATGAGCTGTTTACGCGTCTGGAGATTCCGTTCGATCAGGATATGGCTGAAATTCGCACGCATTCCTCCAATTTCAATGTCATGGATGGCATTTTACGAATTGCCGGAACCGAAGGCATTAATCGCGATTTGACTTGGGCTAAATCGGTTGATGGGAATGTCACGACTCCCCGCTGGGCCGTGCGCGCGGATGCATCCGAGGAATCCGGAGGGAATGCCGGCTCCAATCTGCAAATTATCCGTTATTCGGATGACGGTAAAGCACTGGACAACCCGCTAAGCATCAATCGCAGCAGCGGCAACATTGGCATTGGAAATACGGACGCCAAGACCAAGCTGGACATCAGCGATGACAGCATCCGCATCAGGAAATCCATGACGCCAGCCTCGTCCTCAGCCCCCGGACAAGAGGGGGAAATCGCCTGGGACAACGGGTACGTGTATGTTTGTGTTGCCCCCAACACATGGAAGAGGACGACGTTGTCTTCCTGGTAAAGCAATGCTCTCCCTAACCACCGCGTTCGAAACTTTGGCATAAGCGCTTCGCTTCCCAAACACATATTAATAATCAGATTGTGACGCCCTCTATGCGATAGAGGGCGTTTTTTAGTAGAGAGAAAAGGTAACTTGTATAAACCTGGATCTGCCTAGACAAACGCGTGTTTCTGAAGCAGCTTACTGACGTGTCCTCTTAGCGCAGCCGTTTATCACTTAGTCGTATAAATAATACACCGCAGGCCGGCTACCCACTTAAAATGGAAATGATTTCAGAATCCTATATAAGGACCATAGAAAGGTGTGAACCGCTTGTGCCCTGGAAAGTGTTGATCGCGGATGATGATCCGAATGTGAGGGAAATAATCCGACTCTATTTTCGTCAGCAGCTCATTGAATTGATAGAAGCACCTGACGGCGTCTCGGCCTTGGCGATGCTAGCGGAAGTTAAGCCTGATATAGTAATACTGGATGTGATGATGCCCGGGCTTGACGGTTTTGAAACATGCCGGGAGATTACAAAACGATACGATGTACCCGTCATTATGCTGACAGCAAAGAACGATGAATTTGATCGGGTACTTGGTCTTGAGCTCGGCGCGGACGATTATATGACCAAACCCTTCAGTCCGAGGGAGCTGGTGGCGCGCATTAAAGCGATCTTTCGCAGAATGCAGAAAGGACAGGCCGCCATCGAAGTTGATGCGCCCTCCCAATACGAGTTTGATGATTTAGCCATTCATGTGACCCGCCGGGAGGTCATCGCGGGTAGCGTGAAAATCGACTTACGCCCCAAGGAGTTTGAGCTTCTCACGTTTTTTGCGAAATCTCCAGGTGATGTGTTTACGAGAGAACAGCTGCTGGAGCAGGTTTGGGGATATGATTTTTTAGGCGATATGAGAACGGTGGACGTTCACATCAAAAAGCTTCGTGAAAAGTTAAGCTCTTGTCATAATGTGTGCATTCATACGGTATGGGGAGTGGGTTACAAGCTTGAGGTAGAAGCATGTTCCTGAATCCGAATAAAAGCATTCTCCGCAAAATGCTGACCAGCTCTATCGTTACGGTGCTCCTGGGGCTTTGTGCGGTCGGGCTCGTGATTTCATTGTTCGCCAAAGAATACATAGTCAACTCCAAAAGTAATGAGATGATCCGGCAGGCCAAGCAGGTCAATCTCGCTATACAAAATCAGACGAAACCTAATGACAGCTTTAAGGAGCAGCTGCATTTTTTTGATCAAGCCTTTGACTCGCGGATTTGGATTTTTGATATGGATGGAAACATCGTCACAACCTCCTCCAAGGATGAGGTGAACGTAGGCAAGGTCGTCAGCACCGAGGTGGTGAATCAAGTCATCAATGGTGAGCCTGCGAAATGGAATCAATTCGAAGGACTAAAGGAAGGTATGCTTTCGGTTGCGGTTCCGTGGGGAAAGGATAACGACGTATATGGTGGTATCGTTCTTCATTCGCCTCTTAAAGGGATGAATGAGACCATCGCTCAGCTAAGAGAAACGATCCTTTGGGTTACTCTGCTCGGCATCTTCTTTTCATTTGGTGTATCCTCCTATCTATCCTGGTCGATTACCCGACCCATTCAACGGATTGATAAGGCGGCTGCCAAGATCGCCGTCGGAGATTACAGTGAGAGAATTCAGATAGACTCCAGGGATGAGATCGGAGATCTGGCGACGACGATCAACCACATGATGGAGCAGCTTGAACGCGTTGATCAGGAAAAGAGAAAGCTGAATCAGCTTCGGCATGATTTTTTGGCTAATGTTTCGCATGAGCTGCGTACTCCCCTTACGGCTCTGCAGGGTTTTTTGGAGGCTCTGCAGGATGGTTTGATCGAAGAGGTAGCGAGAGAAAAATATTACGAAATCATGTATAACGAAACACTTCATATGAACCGGCTGGTAGATGATATTACCGATTTGATGAAGCTGGAAAATAAAGAAATCGAGCTCGTATGGATGGCGGTCGATGTTCAGGCAATGCTGTCCAAGCTGGCCTTCAAATTCCATCCGGAAGCCGAAGCCCGAGGGACGGTCATCCACTCCATCATGGATGAAGATTCACCGCAGGCCTATGCCGATCCTGACCGGCTGGAACAAATTTTAAACAATCTGATCAAAAATGCGGTCAAGTTCACCGAGAACGGAACGATAAAACTGAAGGCGATGGCGGTTCCGTCGGAGAAGTGCGTCCTGATCACGGTAACCGATACTGGAATCGGGATATCGCCGGAGGATCAAGAGCTCATCTGGGAACGGTTCTTTAAAGTGGAAAGAGGCAGACCGGTAAAGCATAAAGGCTCATCCGGCTTGGGGCTTGCCATCGTCAGGGAGCTTGTCGAGCTCCACAACGGAAGCATCGGCGTTAGAAGCGAGATGGGAAAAGGAAGCACCTTCGAGGTAAGAATTCCGCTTTATGATAACTGACAGCACCGGCAACCGTCGGTAAGCCAGGTAATCGTTGGAGTACCTTAGATACATTCCAAATCAACATGCTTGTTTAAAGACTGCAGAGTAGGGCAATTCCTTTTTCTGCGAACGAAATACACCAGCAGGTTGCCGAGGCGACCTGCTTATTTCAGTATTACACTATCTTTCAAATGCCTAAAAGAATGTTTATATACAAAGTAATGATATAAAAAGTTGGTGATCAAATGGTGTTAAACCGTAACGTGCATGTGGAGTGTTGCTCACTGTTGGTCAGGAGTTAGGATGTATGGGCGGAAATAGTAAAGAGGGGTATTAGCCCCTCTCTTTTTTTACCCGAATATGTAAGGTATAGCCGATATGAATGTTTTTAGAAAAATAATACCGAAGATCGTAATGAGTATTATCACAATCCATAGCACTAGCCCAATTAAAAATCTAATAAGAGGATGTAAACGAAGACTAGCCCCACAGTGTGGACAGTTGTTAGCGGTTGAAGCAACTTCCTTGGTACATGCTTTGCAACTTTGCAATAAGCTTTTGTTCCTAGATTTTAGAATCCTCGTAATTATGAAATACACAAGCGCAAAACATAATAATGCAAATACAATGGATAAAGCTTCAAAGGCAGTATAACGCAAAACAACAATTCCCCTTCCTAAGTAATTCAACGATGTGTACTTAATGGTAAGCTTTAACATCAGATGTACCGTCATAGTACCATAATTGTATTTATTTATGAATGCAAATCATGCTATATTTTATGTCCCTTTCCGCATCTATACAAGTCCGTTACCATTTCGACTCCAAAAAACCTTAAATAATTAGTTCCATAGACCTATGATATAATGCAATATTTTGTTGTTATAATGTATCTGTAGGAACTTGACAGAACATTTCACAAACATTTTCTTGTTGAATAAATCAAAAACATAGGAAAATAGCAAACCTAATCGAAAGATAGGGACGCAAAGCCACGGGTCTTCTGCAGAAACTGCAATGATAGCCGGGTTACCCTTAAGTAGAGAGAGAGAGACACTACCAAAGGTAGTGTCTCTTGTTTTTTTCAATAATAACATAATGACTCTAAAAGAAATTTTCCGAAGTTATGAAGAATGGAGCCATAGAATAGGGAAGTGAAAATGGAGAATGGAAAAGAAATACAATATAAAGAAAGACGAAATTTTAACAACAAATGACAAAGAAGAATTAATTGAATTACTTAAAAGAAAAGAAAAGAGTTTTGAGTTAGCCCAAAAAATATCCAACGTGGGATATTGGGAATATGACCAATTGCTCGACAAGGTTTCATGGTCAAAACAAATGTTTGTTATATACGGTATCGATAATGATTTAACGGTAAAGCTGGAAGAAATTTTTAATTTAATGCATCCTAATGATCGAAAACGAGTATTTGAAACATTTTCGTTATCTGCTGAGGCAAAAACACCATATGAAATCGAATATCGAATAGTCCGTCCCAATGGGGAAGTACGATATGTTTTTGAAAGTACTGAATTTTTCTCCAATGAATTTAGCGAGTGGTCTGGGGCAATAGGTACAATCCAAGATATAACGGACAATAAAAATCTTCGATTACGATTAATTGAAGAAGAACAATATTATAAGTCATTATTTGAAAATAATGCGGATGCAGTTTACTCTTTTGATCTTCAAGGTAATTTTTTATCATGCAATTCATCCCTAGAAGATATGTTTGGATATTCGAAAGAAGAGCTATTACAAGCGAATTTCGATCGTCTCGTAGAACCAGAGTCTTTGCAAAAAACAAAAAAATACTTTTTGGATACAATAAGAACTCTTTTACCACAAACTTATGACACTACAGGTATACATAAAAATGGAGAGTTTATAGAATTTATTGTTACGAATATCCCTATCATAATAAATAAAGAACTGGTCGGCATTTATGGGATAGCTAAAAATATTACAGAAAAAAAAGCAATGGAGCGATCTCTGCTTGAAGCGGAAACTAAATATCGTAGTATTATAGAACAGTCCATAGTCGGTGTATTTATTGCCCAAGATGGAGTATTTGTATATACGAATCCGGAGTTAGAGAGAATGTTGGGATACAACTCTTTAACAGGTTTAGATGTAGAACTGACAATAGATGTCGAAGGTAGAGCCCCCATTGTTAGCCGGCTTTCAACTTTAAATGAAGGGCAATCCATTCAGAATCTCTGTCATAGGGCGATAAAACAGGATGGTACTGTTATTATTGTAGAGGTTCATTATACGAAAGTACTTCATAAGGGGAAAACAGCGATTTTAGGTACTGTCTTGGATATTACAGAACGGAAGAAAACAGAGGAATTAAATCACTACTTAGCCTACCATGATTATTTAACCGATCTTCCTAATCGAAGGATGTTTGAGGAACAACTGGACAAACAATTAAGGCTGGCTCAATTTGATAATAAGAAGCTAGCGGTGTTGTTAATTGACTTGGATCGTTTTAAGTGTGTTAACGATACTCTTGGTCATCCAATAGGTGACAAGTTGTTAAAGCAACTTGCAAATAAGTTGAAGAATTGCTTAGGTGAAGATCAAACTGTTTATCGTCTAGGTGGTGACGAATTTTGTATTGTGTTATCCGAAGTGGAGAGTCGCAGTGAAGTCATGTCGCTTTCGTACAAAATTATACAAATAACCAAAGAACAATTTTTAATTGAAGGTTACGAGTTACATATAACGGCCAGCATAGGGATATGCCTTTCACCTGAAGATGGCATTACTGTAGAAAGCTTACTCAAAAATGCGGATACTGCTCTTTATTTGTCCAAATCGCAGGGGAGAGACCAAGCTCAATATTACTCCTCATCTTTAAACGTTCAATCCTTTAAGCTGTTTACTTTAAGCAATGATCTTCGAAAAGCAATAGATAAAAAGGAATTATTCCTACAATATATGCCTCGTGTAGATGCCCAAACGACACAAATAGTGGGGGCAGAAGCTTTAATTAGATGGAATCATCCTGATTGGGGCCTTATTTCCCCAGCCGAGTTTATCCCAATCGCAGAGGAAACAGGACTTATTGTACCTATCGGTGAATGGGTTTTACGTGAAGCCTGTAAACAAAATAAACAGTGGCAGGACATGGGGCTTCCTCCAATGACAGTCTCGGTCAATTTTTCAGTCCAACAGTTATTGAAACAAAATGTTTTGCAAACCATCGATGAAATCGTTGAAGAGTCAGGAATATCGCCTGATCGGTTAGAAATTGAGATTACGGAGAGTTCTTTCATTAGTAATGAAAAAGAAGTGACCCAACTACTGGTTGAGTTAAAGAAACGGAAAATAAAAGCTTCACTTGATGATTTTGGTACAGGTTATTCTTCCTTATATTTGCTTAAACGATTAGCGCTGGATACGATTAAAATTGATAAAACATTTGTTGAGGAGATTCTAACTGATCCGGTAAATAAAAGCATTATTGAATGTATCCTGAATTTAGCGAAAGCGCTGCAAATGAACGTTACTGCTGAAGGTGTAGAGACTGCTGAACAATATGCCTTTTTGAAGGAACAACAATGTAACGAGATTCAAGGATATTTTTTCAGCCGTCCTATTGATGCGGAAGAATTTGTGCATTTATTGAAAAATAAACAATTGTTAAATCAATCATCGAAAACAAAACAAGAGAAACTAATTGCAAACCGCAGAGGATACTTTCGGGTTGATCTTGAAGATCCATTGGTGGCGGGAATGACCATTTTCATGTTTAAGGGAAGAAAGGTTGATCTAGGCAGTACAGAAGTGTTCATAACTAATATAGGACCAAGTGGACTGAAGTTTTTGATGGGAGTTAAATTACCTGTTAATGATGACATTATTTTAAAATTTGGCACGGAAATATTGCATCAAGCTTATGAACTTCACGGGAATATTGTTTGGATGAACGAAATTGAGGGTGGTGAGGTTTATGAATACGGTGTTCAATTTCAGATTGAAGAAAATAAACAGTTAGAATTGGTCAAAAACTTAAACTTACTAGCTATCAAAATTCGTGAAGGAGTTCCACCTCATACACAAATATTTGTTGGGGACCCAGTAAGTAGAATTAAAGAACAGAAAAAGAAATTGTGAAAATAATAAGCTGCTTGCAGATGGAGGAAGTAAGAGGATGAGAAGTATGAAACGAACGAATAAATTATTAGTATCATTAGCGGTAATTGGTTCCTTATTGTGTTCCGGGAATTCGCTTGTTCATGTTAACGCATCGGATAGCAGTAATGAAATTGTAAATTTTCCGGATGCAAACTTGAAGAAAGCTTTATTAAACATTGGTGTGGATACCAGTGGAGATGGGAATATTACACGCGGCGAGTTGGCTGCTCGTTCCGATTCGTTGGGTATGGGTAATGGCATGGGGTCGCTTAACCTAGGAAATCAGGGGATTACTAATTTAACGGGGCTTGAGTACGCCGTGAATGTAACAAGCATTGCTCTTAATAAGAATAAAATTAGTGATCTCAGCCCCCTTGCGAAACTAAACAAATTAGAAAGCATAGGTCTTGGTTTTAGTAATATTACTGATCTAAGCCCGCTGGCTAATTTGACAGGTGTGAGACTTTTGACTCTCGAGGGAAACGGGATCAGCGATTTAAGCCCGCTTGCAACGATGAGTGGCTTGGAATATTTATATCTGCAAGGCAACAAGATCAGCGACATAAGGCCCCTTGCTAAGCTGAACAATTTGAAAATCATTCAGTTTTTTAATAATGCAATAAGCGATATTAGTCCTCTATCGAATCTGTCCAGCTTGCGGGAGGTCAATCTTGTAACGAACAAGGTAAGTGATATCAGTCCGCTTGCGAGATTAAAGGGGCTGCAGATCTTATATCTTAGTGAGAACACGATTAATGATATCAGTCCTCTATCGAATTTAACGGGTTTAAAGGAACTTCATCTTGATTTCAATACGGTAAGTGATGTATCCCCGCTTGCTAATTTGACTGGTTTACAGAACCTCCTTCTTGATGATAACCGTATAAATAACGTTGCCCCCCTTGCGAAACTGATTCGATTGGAAGACATCGGCCTTAATAAGAACGAAATTAGTGATGTCAGCCCACTCAGAAATTTAACAAATTTGAAGAAGCTGTATCTTCCTAACAACAAAATCCGTGATCTAAGCCCACTTTCCCAATTGACCGACTTAAAGGAGCTTGTTCTTAGTAACAACGATATAAGTAACATCGCGGAGCTTTCCAAATTGATCAACTTAAAAAGCTTAGGGCTTTCCAAAAATAAAATCGTTGATACAAGCCCACTTTCCCAATTAATCGGCTTAAAGGAGCTTTCTCTTGATGACAATCAAGTCAGTGATGTAACCCCGCTTTCCAAGCTGATGAATTTGGAGATCTTATGGCTTACTAATAATCCGATTCGTGATCTAAGCCCGCTTTCCAAGTTGAATAGCTTGAGAGATCTACGAACGGATGACAGCAATAAATCGACGATAGAACCGACAGCAAAAGGTGTATCTGATGGAGGATTTTACAACACGGACAGGGTGATTACTTACGATAAAGGCACAGCCATGCTAAATAACAAGCCTTTTGCCAATGGAGGTACAGTCAGCGAAGAGGGTGGATACACGCTTGATATAATCGATAAAACAGGCATTGTTACATCGATTCATTTTATTATCGACAAAACTCCCCCAGTTGTGACAGGCGTGTCTTCTGAAGGAGTTTACGATACGGATACGATTATTACCTTTAATGAAGGTACAGCAACTTTAAACGGCAAATCCTTTTCAAGCTCTGGTAAGATCAGTGCCGATGGGGAATATATACTTGTCGTCACCGATCAAGCTAGTAATCGTGTAACCATTAACTTTACTCTTAATCGAGCTGCTCCGGGTGTGCGTGGTGTTTCTGATGGTGGGTTTTATAATACGGACAAGGTGATAACCTTTGAACAAGGTACGGCAACGCTTAACGATAAGCCATTTTCTAGTGGAGATAAGGTTAGTGAGGATGGTACCTATACACTTGTTGTTACGGGTATGGAAGGCAAACGTACAACGATCCGGTTTTCCATTTATAAGATAGCTCCAGTTGTGACAGGTGTATCAGTAGGAGGGACTTACAATTCGGCGAAGGTGATAACCTTTGATCATGGAACTGCAACATTGAACGACCAGCCATTTAAAAATGGAGACATGATTAGCGACTCAGGCGCCTACAAGCTGGTAGTAACCGATAAAGCAGGTAACCGTACAACCATTGAATTTACTATTAAAATCGAACTGCGTGGAGCATCCGATTGGGCAAAAGCTGATCTTTTGTCCGCAAGCGAGATTGGATTGACCCAACCCGTGAGGGAATTGATCTTTACCAAAGACATTACCCGTGAACAGTTCAGTGAGATAGCGGTCAAGCTGTATGAGGTCCTCAAGGCTGCAACCGTTCCGCAAGGAAAGGATAACCCGTTTAAGGATACTGTCAATCCCGAAATTCTGAAGGCCTATCAGTTAGGTATCGTAATAGGCACGGCTGCGGACCAATTTTCGCCTGATGCTTTGATCACTCGTGAACAACTGGCCACCATGCTTAAGCGTGTATTGGATCGGACGGAATTAACCATTTCTAAAGGGAAGTCTGTGGAGTTTGCAGATCAAGGTGGGTTTAGTTCTTATGCAGCAGATTCAATTGATTTCATGTCATCGATTGATGTGATTAAAGGTATTACTGAAAATACGTTTGGTTCTAAGCAAAATGCGACAATTGAACAAGCCGTTATTATGGCAAAAAGAATGCACGATAAAACAGCGCCACTCAAAAAAGTAGATACGAAGAAACAACCGGAGGCTGAACCTGCTGCAACAACGAATACCTTCGATGGGAACTTATTTGAATTATATATCCACCAAAGCCATCCGCAACCGGATGGCAGCAAGGTAAACTACTATGGTTTTTTCAACAAAAGCTCCTTTACTTTGCCGTCCTATAGCGCCATTTATGTTACAGCAGGGACTTCCTTTGTGAAATTTGAGGAGGATCATTATAACTACCACTTTGGCGGAAAAGTAGTTGTTGCTAATCACTCCAGCCAACCCAAAGTATTCCAGGTGCGTGATATTGATTACACGGCTCTGCAACAAATTTATAGAGATAATATGGGTACAGTAACCCGTCCGGATGGAACACCGCAAATACTGACGGCAACAGGCCCGTATATTCGAATGATTAGCTTTAAAGGCGATTTTGATGAGTCCAAGCCTTACGCCAATTACATTAATGAGAAAAAAGATTTGTTTGTGGGAGATTGGATGACGGTCAGAATGAAGTAAATGAAGAAGATGAAGTAACTTAATTATCGGCATCTGCTCGACTCAATTATCTGCAGATACATATAATTGAGTCGAGCGGACAAATCTGTAACTGACATTTAAAATACCGGCATTATCTGCGACTGCAGATGAATGCCGGTATTTTTGTGTAATAAAGCTCTTTTATGTGCAAAGTTGTAGAAGTTCGTTAGTTGCTTGAACAGCTTGAAGTACTAGAGCTTCCATTGCTGCACTTAGAGCCGGATAATACTCACTGGAGCTGCCATTGGAAGATCGGCTGCTTGAGTCCCCTACAACTGTTAGAGCTTGAGGAGTATAACAGTTGATCGATTAAGGTGAGACAGACGAAATTTTTATATCCTATTCTTGGTGTGGAGTGTCAGTGGGATTTCAGAGCGGGTGCTTACGATAATTGTTTATAACACGAATGAAGGTTGAAAAAACAACATCCGTGAGAAATAAAAAAAG
>NZ_WHOD01000065.1 GCF_013141765.1 Paenibacillus foliorum | reverse complement strand
GGAGCAACGGGAGTAACAGGTGAAACTGGAGCAACGGGAGCAACGGGTGTAACAGGTGAAACTGGAGCAACAGGAGCAACCGGAGCAACGGGAGCAACGGGAGTAACAGGTGAAACTGGAGCAACAGGAGCAACGGGAGCAACGGGAGTAACAGGTGAAACTGGAGCAACAGGAGCAACAGGAGCAACGGGAGCAACGGGAGTAACAGGTGAAACTGGAGCAACCGGAGCAACAGGAGTAACCGGAGCAACGGGAGCAACCGGAGCAACGGGAGTAACAGGTGAAACTGGAGCAACTGGAGCAACTGGGGCAACAGGAGTAACAGGTGAAACTGGAGCAACCGGAGCAACCGGAGCAACGGGAGCAACGGGAGCAACGGGAGCAACAGGGGCAACAGGAGCAACGGGAGCAACGGGAGCAACAGGTGAAACTGGAGCAACGGGAGCAACAGGTGTAACTGGAGCAACAGGGGCAACCGGAGCAACGGGAGAACCAGCTGCAGGTGTTCTATCTTCTTTGGCTGCCACGAATGCTGCCGCTCAAATTGTTGCTTTAGGTAGTCCAGTCGCATTTCCGACAACCATCTCTACATTAGGTACTGATATTACCCCGAATGGTACTGGTACTGTCTTTACAGTAACTTCAGCTGATGATTATCGTGTACGGTTTAATTTACCGACAACACTTGCAAATACAGGGAGTGCACAAGTATTTCTAAATGCAGCAGCTTTTGGGCCAATATTTAGTTCCACGCCTGGTACTCCAATAATTGGTGATGTAACAGTTGCTGCACCAGCGGGTGCTACATTGGAAATACGAGCTGTAGTTGCGGCACTAGATCTAGATACGGGTGCCATTATATTAATTGAACGATTGTTGTAATTTATACCTGTAAGTCTTGAGTACACTGCAAACTTGGGTCGAATATTCACCCACGCTAATCTTCTTATAGACGTTTCACGGAAATAAAGCATTTTCCTGCTGTCCCTTTCTACTATGGCTAAAACCATTGTAGAAGGGGATCTTTTGTATTATTAAGTCAGCCGGAAGTTTCTGCTTGGTTTATATCTTGTATAAATTCCTTCCTACATATGAACTAGTGACCATTTTTACATTTAATGTATGTTCTTTCTCATTCGTACAAACATGCCTCTTTAGTCATAACAATTAAAGGAGGGTGGCAAGTTTCATGAGTAAAGAATAAAAATTCGAGAAAGTGTTAGATAATCTTGATATTGAAGATAGTAAAGAGATTGAGTTTAAGTATTATAACAGCGATAAGTACGAGTTGAAGTTTGATGAAGATGAGGACGAGGATACAAGAGAGGAAATGCTAGAAGATTTTTTGGAGAGAATTAACTGGAAGCATGTAGAGGAAATTGAAATAGAACTGTACAACGGAACCAAAATCGAGATCGAGTTTTATGATGGTGATCATGATTATTATCATGGGTCGACAGGGCCAACTGGTGCAACAGGTGTGACAGGTGCGACAGGAGCCACGGGAGCAACCGGAGCAACGGGCGTAACAGGTCCTAATTTTGCTGTCGAAGGTTTTTCTGCCTTCATACCTACATTAACAGCTATTACTACAAGCACACAACTCTCGGGTTGGAGTGTATCAACTCCTTATTTCGATACTACAGGGTTCGATGAAGCGACAGGAAGCTATACGGTTCCAACTACAGGAAGATATTCGATAAAAGCAACCATAAATTATTCCACATCCGCAACAATTTCAGTTTCCCTCGGCGCTGGTGTGAGTCCTGCATTCGTTGTCCAGAGAACAAGTCCAGTAACAACGAACTTGATAAGTGGCCTGTCCCCTATCTTGGACGTTAATGTTGCACTATTGTCCTTACGAGCCATTCTGGGAGACGGAACAGTAACGCTGGCAGGTGACGTATTGTTAACTGCAGGGGATGTCGTTGGTTTTTTATATGTAGCGAATGGATTGACGATACCTCTAAACCTTGGAGGTTCTAACTTCGCGGGTGTTGTTTGGTCCGTGTATCGATTGACGTAGCTAGAACAACAAATGATCCCTCCCTCCTAAGTATAGCTCGGAGTTATTCCCTGACTATTAACCTGGGAGGGAGTTTTTTATGGCCACACCACCCTGTTACTGCTTGAATATGATAAATGCATAAATAATAATTATGCTGGGAGTGAACTCTTTGGTAACGGTAAGTCTTTGCATGATCGTAAAAAATGAGGAGGGGACGATCGGCAGCTGCTTGTCCTCGATTGCAAAAGCAGTGGATGAAATCATAATCGTCGACACCGGCTCCACAGACCAGACGAAAGCGATTGTACGCACTTTTACCGATAAAGTATATGATTTTAAATGGATAGACGATTTCGCTGCAGCCCGTAACTTCGCTTTTCGTCAGGCCACTATGGACTATATTCTTTGGCTGGACGCCGATGATATATTGAAGGAAGAGGATTGCAACAAATTAGTGAAGCTAAAGAAGGATCTCGACCTATCCGTCGATTCGGTAACCATGGTTTATAACTATGCGTTCGATGAGTACGGTAATCCGACTTCCAGATTCAGGCGTAACCGATTGGTGAAAAGAGAGAATAACTTTAAATGGATTGGTGCGATACATGAGTATCTGGAGGTTAAAGGTAACATAGTGAACAGCGACATTTCCGTTACACACTGCAGAGTTCATCATAAAAGCGACAGAAATCTCAAGATATTTCAGAACAGGTTGATGCGCGGAGAGATATTTACACCTCGGGACTTATATTACTACGCTAATGAGCTGCTGGATCATCAAAAGTACAATAAGGCCATTACTTACTACGATAAGTTTCTTGCGACCGGCAAAGGATGGGTAGAGGACGAGATCTCGTCTTGTGGTAAGCTTGCAGATTGTTACAACAAAATAGGCAATAAGGAAAAGGAACTGGAATCGGTATTCAGATCCTTTCGTTATGATAGTCCGCGTGCTGACTTTTGCTGCCGCCTTGGATTTCATTTCTTGAATCGGAATCTTTATGAAACTGCGATATTCTGGTATAAGTTAGCGACCCAGTTGAAAAGGCCGGATGATGACTGGGGATTTTCTGACCCTACTTGCTCGACATGGTTACCTCATCTTCAGCTTTGCGTCTGTTACGATCGTCTAGGGCATCATGAAACGGCATATGAGCACAATGAAAAGGCACGCAGCTATCGTCCTAGGGATTCAAGTGTCCTGCAAAACAAAAAGTATCTGGAGTCGATCCTAAAAAAGAATGAGTAAGCCAAACACAAACGGCGACCGCTCCCCGGATTATGTCTGGGTGAACAGCCGCCGCTTTAATTAAAGGGCTATAGAGGGGGTTGCAGACTTTCAAAATAAAGCTTAATTACCATTAGGCTTGCTTCTTGTGATGTTCGTTGTCTGTCCGGTACTTGGTCGAGTGTTTGCTGCACTCTCTCCAATAGTTCATTTACAATATTCCTATATTGAACCGATTTATTTTCTGATGTCAACTCCCCATGGCTTTCTGTAGCGCTGGTTGAATTCCTAAATAGAGTAATACCTTTGGATGTGTTATTAACGGCTTCATTGTTGTCAGTTATGCCAGTGTTAGCGAAATCCTCTTCATTGTAAAGAACAATGCCCCAGTGGTTGCTTCGCAGCTCGTTCTCATAGATAAGGGTGCTTGGTCCTAATATGGAAAACCCGGAACTTCCTGTATTTCGCAGAACCATATTACCTAGAAGGGTGTTATGGGTACCCGAAAAGACAGCGACACCATCCGAGCCATTCCCGCTTATTTCGTTATCTACCGTAAAGTTATCGTTTCCATGAATAGCAATGCCTCCCAAAGAGTTTTGTATCACATTGTTTTTCCAGATGAAATTGCTATTCGAGGCAAGACTGATACCGTGTAGACCATTGGATTCGATCAAGTTTTCCAAGAGGCGATTGTGGCCTCCAGAATGAACGAAGATTCCATTTAATGCGTAATTTTTAATTCGGAATCCGCTAATTTCTACATCGGTGCTATGATCCAAAAGAAAAGCGTTAGAAAGCAAGCTGTTGCCTTCAAGAATAGCTTCATTCCTGTCCTCGGCCACTATTCGAATAAAACTGTTTGTGATGTGTACTACTTCTTTATATATCCCTTTTTGAACCAGGACAACATCACCTGTTTTCGCAGCATTAACGCCGGATTGGATAGTCGACTGATCTAGTGGAACGCGAATGACAGCCATAACAATCACCTCAAATGGTTAGCTTTCTTCATTAATGACTTGTTGGTAAATGTCAAGATAACGGTCAGTCATTATACTAGTTGTAAAGTTATTTAGCACGTACGCTCTCATTTCGTCAGAGCTTGGCAAAACCTCATGAGCTGCTTTTTCGCCCATCTGATCAACTGAATGACAAATTAAATTAGGAAATCCGCTCATAACTTCAGAAACAGAACCATTAGACAGAGCGAGGACGGGGGTGCCGCACACAAGAGCTTCAATCATAACAAGACCAAAAGGCTCCTCACATAGAGTTGGAAAGAGCATACATCTGGCCTTTTTCAATAAGTCCTGACGTTCCTGTCCCCCTACTTCTCCAATATATTGAATATTAGGATTCGCAATGATACGCGGAATAATCTGGTGATGGAAATAATTATGGTCATAAATCGGCCCTGCAATAATTAATTTTTGATTCGTACGTACGGCTACTTCTATGGCATGATGAACCCCTTTGTATTCAATGATCGATCCAATGTACAAAAGATAATCATCCTTATGATCGGAGAATTGATATTCATCAGGGTTTAATCCATTGTAAACGTACCTATCCTGATTATGTCCGAACAACTCCAAGTGCCGTTTGCTAAGATATACAGGATGTTTAACAGGGTTGTGCAAAGGATTGTGAATCGTACAAACCGTTGGAACAGGGAGCTTCTTCTGACCGACAACGGAGAGCTGCGTATGGTCGTGAATCACATCGATTCCTGGAGGTAGGGTAAGCTTGACGAAGCTCGGTATTTGCCACATATCATGTCCATGATGTAAGTATGGAATTAGTTTGGCCCTAGTTTGACTTCCTATAGGTGCGTAGAGAGTGACATCATGACCCCTGTCGACAAGTTCCTCTGCAAGTGTATACACAACTCGTTCTATGCCTCCATATTTCACAGGGGGAACCGGGAGATAATCCGGACTTATCAGCGCGATTCTCATTCGTGCTTCTCTCCTTGGCATACTTATTTGAATGGCACATAGTGTCTTTGTGTTCGGAAGGGCTTCTCCCGCTCAACAATGTCGGATGGGTTATAACCATAATTATCAAGCTCAAAGCCTGAGATGCCCAAGCTCCATTTCTTTGCAAATTTATTCGCGTTGTCCAGTGCGCTCGCCGCATAGTTAGTTTGATTGGTTCGAAATGTACTTCCGCCATAATGATGAATATAGACGTCATTGGCTATCCATAATATTTTTCCGCTTATGCGGGCTCGCAGGCAAAAGTCGTCATCCTCATAGTTTCCTGGGAAAAACCTCTCATCCAGTGCACCAATTTGAGCTACGAGACTCTTAGGGAAGAGCATGCAATGGCCAATTAATTTATGGGGGAAAAACCCTTGGTCTTTATGAAGCAGCGCCCATTGTAATGCGAATTGCTCCATCTCCCTAGAGTCACGATAGTTCACACCATTGACTCTTTGTGCCCATGCGACATTATTGGATCGAGGTCCTACAATACCGATAGAGGGGTCTTTATCCAGCCAAGCCAATAAGCGGGTTAACCAACCTTCTGTGACAACCGTATCGTTATTCAGCAGGCAAATGTAATCACCGGAAGCAGCAGTGATACCTTGATTATTACCTGCGGCAAATCCCCGATTCTCTTGATTGCAAATAAGCTTAGACGAAGGGATCGATTGCAAATATTCCAACGTCCCATCGGTCGATCCGTTATCAACAAATACAAACTCAAAATTTTCAGGAGTATGCCGGATAACGCTCTCTATACACTCTTTAGTGTAATTCAAAGCATTGCGAGTCAGCATAACAATTGAGGTTAATGAGGGCATTATAGTTTTCCCCTTTATGTCAGGTTCAAGAATAGATCATGCTATAGAACAAAGGTTTAACTCACAGCCCTGATGTGTCAATAATATACTGCAGCAAGGCATCTGCATGTTGGTCTTTAGGGATTAATATACCGAGTCCATTATTGGAATCAAGGCGGTGAAAGCTAAGGGCGAAGGTTGTTACTTGAAGAAAATCCTCTATAGCCGTCAAAACACCATTCTGCTCGCCATATTCATACAAAGCATTGTTCTGATCTATATTAATTCCGCCGGTTTCAATAAGCTCGCTGGACTCTGCGATCATCCCTTTTTTGGCATACGGCTTCTGAAACTCGATTGGAACATATTCGGGGTAATAGTAGGAATCACGCCTTCCGTAGGGCCATTCTATGTCATGAAGAATGACGACGGGGAATTTTCCATTCTGTGTCGCTATCTGTTCTATATTCATCAGTTCGTGGTAGACAGTGTACCAATTATGATCGCCGTCAATAAGAACGACATCAGCAGAGTTAATATCTGGTAACGCCGTAAGACTATGTTTTTTATGAATAACTAGCTCCTCTGCAAAAACAGCTTCGTAGGCATCAGTATTAAATTCAGGGTTAAGGTCGACTACGGTCAGCTTACTATTCATCATTTTGCAGTACTCTAACAATTTGATGGTGGTACGTCCTGATAGAAAGAATCCAATTTCAACAATGTGCTGTGGATCATACTTGATTAGAATGGGTTTAATTACTTTTTCCCAAAAACGATTCATATCGCACCTCCTATCACTAGATTATTCGATATACAGAATGATTGTTACATACATCCAGTCGGTAAAACAGAAATGGGGGAGTGCCTTGCAGAAGCATGATTGACCGGATGAATATTTCGGCTTACAATAGGGGGGACTCGAATGATTCGAATAGAAGCTTTTCTTATGTATGCGCTTTCTGGCAACTGTGATCCCGCTCAGGCGTTGCGGTCTGTTTTATTAAATACACACTTGGAGGAGCCGTATGGTACATCGATGTGGGCTTATTTGCAATGCAGGTGAATCGTTGAAATGACGCAAACTAAGAAGCTGGGTTTATTCGCTATAACATGGCCGCTATTTATTGAATCCTCTTTGCAGATGTCTATGAGGACAGCGGATACATTCATGGTAAGTCATGTATCTGACGCAGCGGTAGCTGCTGTAGGTGTTTCCAATCAACTGATTATGTTCACATTCTTACTGCTTCAAGTGATTTCAGCGGGTTCGGCAATCGTTATTTCGCAGTATTTGGGGGCAAACAAACCCGATGACGTACGCAAGTTCGCGGCTGGAGCGATTACACTTAACTTTCTTTTTGGGCTCATAATTAGCGCTGTAATGGTAGTGTTCAGTAGGCCCTTGCTTGGCATGTTCGGATTGGAGCTTGATTTGCTTGCCCAGGCACAAATGTATCTGTCTATTGTAGGAGGAGTTCTATTTATTCAGGCTGTAAATTTAACCATTTCAGCGATTACTCAGGTTCACGGTTATACCAGGTATACTATGATGGTGAGTATTGGAATGAATCTTCTTAACCTAACAGGCAATTATTTATTCATTTTCGGTCCATGGGGATTTCCAAAGCTGGGTGTCCCAGGTGTGGCTCTATCGGCTGCGGTTAGCCAATGTCTGGGGCTTATCGTGTATGTGCTCATATTACATAAAGTGGTCAAATTGAATTTGGGCTTAAAGGACCTCGTGAAATGCAAACTAGAACATATGAAAAAAATACTAGGAATCGGTGTTCCGACAGCCGGCAACCAATTATCTTATGCTGCTAGCCAGATTGTGACGACATACTATATTACATCACTTGGAGCGGAGATGCTCTCAACCCGCATTTACACTCAGAACATTATGTATTTCATCATGGTGCTTTCCATATCCTTGGGCAGGGGAACCCAAATCATTATCGGGCGTCTTGTTGGTGCTGGGGAGAAAGAGGCGGCTTATCGGCAATTGTTTAGAAGCTTAGGCTTGAGCTTGCTGCTTTCAATGGGATGTGTCACACTAATTGTCTTTTTTAGAGAGAAGCTGCTCAGCCTATTTACAAGTGATCCGAAGATTATTGCACTAGGTGCGGCTCTTCTTACAATGGGTTTTATGCTGGAGCCTGGCAGATGTTTGAATATTGTCATAGGAGAAGCCCTTCGGGCGGCGGGGGATGCGCGGTTTATCGTCTTTACGGGTGTTTTTGTAATTTGGGGAATGTGCATTCCACTAACCTATCTCTTGGGGATTCATTTTGCGTACGGACTCGTTGGGATATGGGCTGTGTTCATCATCGATGAGTGGGCGCGGGGATTGGTCCTGTTATATCGTTGGAAAAGTCGTGCGTGGGAAAAGAAAGTGCTGGTTCAGCCGGACAAAAAGGGAGCTCATGCAGCGGTTTAGGATATGTTTAAGTAGCCAAACAAATGGAACCTGACCCTTTAAACCTGTACACAGTAACACCCATTTTACGGATATTCGATGAAATGCGGGCCAAAGACTTCTACCAAATCAAGAGGGTGTCAAGCAAGTCTTAACCGACCTTGCTGAGACACCCTCTTTGCATTAGATTTGCGAATCAAATCTATCAGCGTGATATCCGTTCGTGGTTTTGCTCTATAGAGAAGGGTTATTGCATATATCTATAATTTCCGCCCTGAGTCCTTGACGCAAATCGGTTTGGGGCTCATAGCCAAGCAGTGATTGAGCCTTACTGATGTCTGCCCATGTGTGTCGGGGCTCTCCATAGGCTTTGCCCATAAATTGACGCTCCACTTTTGTGCCGAATATCTCCTCGATGATGGAGATACACTCTAGAACGGAAGCGCGTTCCTTGCCGCCAATATTAATTGTTTGGCCAATAATGCCTTCGGCTGTCGCAGCAGCTGCAATAGCTGTGACGCAATCCTTAACGTAAGTAAAGTCACGTGTCTGATTGCCATCCCCGTAAATGGTGATAGGCTTATTTTGCATAATATGATTGATAAATCGGTGAAAGGCCATATCTGGACGCTGCCTTGGTCCATAGACGGTAAAAAATCTTAAGATGACAACGGGAACATTATCGTTATGGGCGTAAACCTTGCATAGCTGTTCACCGGTTAATTTGCTGACACCATAAGGGGAGAGAGGTTCTGTAGTAGCAGCTTCATTTACTTGGCCCGTTTTTTCGCCATAAACCGATGAGGTCGATGCATAGATAAATTTCTTGACTGGGAATTGGCGACAGCCTTCAAGTAATTGCTGGGTGGCCTCAATATTATTTTTAATGTAGGTTTTGAAATCCTTTCCCCAGCTCGACCGCACTCCAGGTATCCCTGCTAAATGATAGACGATGTCAATATTCGGAAGTAGGTTCTCCCAGTTGGTTTTCAGCAAATCTTGTTTAATAAAAGTAAACCGCGGGTGATGAAGTAAATGAGCTAAATTATGTTTTCTTGCCTTTACAGGAGTAGAGGATTTGATATAAGCATCCAATCCTATGACATTATGATTTTCGTCCTGCAGCAGCTGTTCACAAAGATGGGAACCGATAAACCCTGATGCACCTGTTACTAGTATTTTCAATGGTAGTGCCTCCCGATACCGTAGTAATGAAAGCCAAGTTTCGTCATGTGGTTGCCGTCAAGCACGTTCCTTCCATCAAAAACGAAATGTTGGTTCATATATGCTTTAAGCTGGACCCAATCGGCCTTCTTGTACTGCTCCCATTCAGAGCATAGTATTAAAGCATCGCACTGCTCTAGTGTTTCTTCCAACCGATCAACCTGCTCTAGCCTATCGGACAGCAGATCGGAAGGCAGCTTAGCAGCAGGATCGTGAACTCTGACCGTAGCGCCGATTTGGAGCAAATGCTGAATGATTGAGATGGAGGGAGCTTCCCTTAAGTCATCGGTATCCGGCTTAAACGAAATGCCAAGAATGGCAATTTTTTTATTGCGAAAGGTCCCTAATTTCTGCTCCCACACCTTCAGGAAATGCGAATACTGCGTCTGATTGACTTGTATGACCTTGTCAAGAATACTCAATTCGGCCCCATACTGCTTAGCCATATAGAGCATTGCTTTAATATCTTTGGGAAAACAAGACCCACCATATCCAATGCCGGCTCTTAAGAAGTGTTGACCTATTCGATGATCCATTCCCATTCCTTCAGCAACGTCGGAAATATTCACTTCAATGTTCTCGCATAGTCTTGATAATTCATTGACATATGAGATCTTAGTAGCGAGGAAAGCATTCGACGCATATTTGATCATCTCCGCGGTTTTCGGCTTTGTAACGAAAAAGGGAGCCCGTATTTTCTCATATAAGGTTTTCATTAAATCGATTGCTTGATCGCTGTCACAACCGATGATGATTCTGTCGGGGTGAAACGCGTCATTCAATGCGGAGCCTTCTCTAAGAAATTCCGGATTGGAAACAACATCGAATGGAATAGGAAGTGTTTGTGCGTCAGTTATCCACTGATTTAATTGCTTGTTAGTTCCGATGGGAACCGTGCTTTTCACAGCAATAAGCTTATAGTCTTGCATGAATTGACCAATACTCTCAGAAGCTTGGCGAATAAATCGAAGATCCGCACTTCCATCTTTATCGGAGGGAGTACCAACACAAAGAAAGATCACGTTGCTTTCGCGCACAGCGATCTCAGGATCGGAGGTGAAACGGATTCTGCCTGATTCAATGTGCTTTCGTAATAAGGTATCTAATCCCGGTTCATAGAAAGTAAGCTCGCCTTGTGAAAGTGATGCTGTCTTGTTATGATCCGGATCAAGTCCAATGACATTCCAGCCAAGCTCCGTAAATACTAATCCAGTAGTTACGCCGACATATCCTGTACCCATAATTAGAATATTCATTCGTTTGACCCTCCAGTGTCTTGAACGAAAACAGACTGTGGGCTCATAATCGTATTAGATAGGATTCCAGAGCTAGGTGTAAGATAGGGCCCTTCGAGTAAAATACTATTTACAATCGTGCATTTTTCCAGCCTAGCATTGGGTCCGATGGTCACATAAGGTCCTACGACACAATCTATTAATTCACTGCTAGCGTCAATTAATACAGGATAAATAAAGGTACAGCCTTCATATCGATCATGAACACGATGTAGGTCAATATCGTCTATGAGCTGCAGCATCCAACGATTCGCTTCAAGCCAACGGTCCATAGTGCCGACATCTGAGTAATTCTTCTCCGTTACTTGATAGGCGACCGAATATCCTTTATTAATCATCCATTGAATAGCGTCCGTAATTTCATATTCACCTCTAGCTGAGGGGGAGATCGAATGAATGGCTTCGAAAATGGATGGTTTAAAGGCATACGCTCCAAGAATAGCAAGATCAGATTTGGGGATGGCAGGCTTTTCCTCCAACCCAATAATCTGTTCTCCTTGGATCTCGGCAATACCAAAATCACGGGGGTTCGATACTTTTCCTAGTAGAATGGCTGCATCACGGCTATCTTGAAGTATGGAGTGGCATAACCCTTCTAGAGATTGAGTTATTAAGTTATCGCCAAGCAACAAGACGAATGAATGATTATTTAGATAGGCTTCGGCATGTCTTACCGCATCGGAAATGCCTAAGGAAACGTTCTGATTGATATAGGTGATTTCTACACCCCAACGCTCTCCTGCACCTACTTCTTCCATAAATATGGCCGAATGATCTGGACGAATAACAATGCCAATCTCGTAAATCTCCAATTCAACAAGCTTTTCGATACAATAGTAAATAATGGGTTTATTCGCTACGGGAAGCAGCACTTTAGGTTTGTGATTGGAAAAGGGTTGGAGCCTTGTGCCCTTGCCAGCACAGAGAATTAATCCCTTCATAAGTTTTACCTCCTTGTCTATATGAAGACATTATTAATTTATGATGAAATTTTCTAAGTGTAAGGGCGATTATCAGCTAGTAGGGAAAATAATCAGCTATATCTATGCTTTCCTCCATGGAAAATGATATATCCGCTAATCTACTCTATCAACGGCCTATAGCATGACCGTTGGGAAATTCATAGTATGGATGGAAACCTGTAGAGGTTTTAAACTTAAACCGAAGGGATTGGTATTTTTGTCAAATGTAGATAATTTCAAAAAGTTTCTGGAAGGTAATGCTGAGATCGTAGAGGTTCAAGTGGAGTATCTTAACGGTGATAAGAAAGATTATTCTTTGGATGATTCTAGAGAAGAAGCAATCGAAAGCTTGCTTACGGATGTAGATTGGGAGCAAGTTGATGAAATTGAACTGGAATATTCAAATGGATCCAAAACAGAATATTCGTTAAGTGAAGAAGTAGAATACGGAGAAGAAGAAGACGGCGAAGAAGAAGACGGCGAAGAAGAAGAAGAAGAAGAAGAGGAAAACTAAGAAGATGATGATGAAACAACAGACAAATCCAGGTTTATCGTTAGAATAAAGTTTCATCTTATTAGATGAATTACCTCGAATGAATAATGAATAACCCGGTAAATTTACCGGGTTAAATTTTTCTGGAAACTATATAGTTTCAATGGTTTTTTCTGATGGTACAGGCCCATGTAGGTTTAGAGAATCGGCTTTATCTTTGTTCCCACACGGACAGGATATCACTAGCCACTCGATCCCATGTGAAATGCTGCTCGGCTAGACGTCGGCCATTGACACCCATTTGACGTGCCTGCTTCATGTCTGACAGCATTGTATTCAGATTTTGCGCATATTCAGTAGGGTTTTCTGGGTCGGATATTAATATTCCATTATTATTTCTTACAATTTCAGGATTGCCTCCTCGTGCTGTAGTGAGAAAAGGAAGTCCTGCTGCCATGGCCTCATAATGGACCCTAGCCAGTGGCTCTTGCCAGATGGAGGTACAGACAAATATATCGCCGGCACAAAACCAACGGTGCACATCGTGAGCTTGCACATACCCGGTAGTGATTACCGGTAGAGGTGCTCGTTCAGCCAGTGCCCGGACATAGGCAACATAATCGCTTACGGTGTTATCGCTGAACCAGGCACCGCCTACAACAACTAGTACAGCATCGGAATGTCGTAATTCAGACATCGCACGCACCAATACATGGGGTCCCTTATTACGCGACAGTCTGCCGACAAATAGGATTATTTTCTTATTCGAAAGGTTATATTCAGCTCGGATGCTTTCTCGGGCTTCCAATGCGCTTGACGATTCAACCCAAGGGGCAAAACGAGCTAAGTCCACCCCTGAGTATATAGTTCTCAATTTAGGACTAGCTTGAGGGAAGTAATCAAGAAGTGCGCTTCCTATATAATTGCTTATTGTAATAATACGTTCGACTTGCTCCACAACTGCGTGGCCTTCGTCTCTGCGAAGCTTAGCCGGATTAAACATATCGTTGTGCATGCTTAATATAATTCTGGAGTTAGGAGCAGTCTTCCGGACAGGAAGGACCAGCCTAGGGCGATTAAAGATATGAATGATGTCATAATGCTCTTGAGTGTTTTCGAGGTATTCGATCACGCCTCTGGAATAGACGTCTAATAACCCAGCAGAATCAATACGAATATAACGGATGCCGTCTGAAATTTCCTCCAAGGGTAAGTCAGGATCAGTTCTGCCTATAATCGTTATTCTGTGATGCTTGCTCAAGAGGGAAGCCACCCCGCAAATATAGGTTTGGATGGCTCCGCCTCTAATATTCGGGACTGGCAGCTTTTCTGTACAAATCATCAAAATGTTCACAAATTAGCACCTATCTTTCTTAAGCAGTCTTTTGTCTGGAAGTATTCTGCTTTTTCAGTGGATGTGTGACGTTCTTGAAGCCTTTTCCTTTTAAACGCTTCGTAGTGCTCTTTTTTGGTTTTACTGATTTCTTCAAAAGCGGTTTCTTTAGCTTTCGCACAATTTTAATATTTGAGCGAGGTTTGGCTTTGAGTAATCTCTTGCGGTTTTTTCTCTTGGTTTTGCCTGTCTTTTTACTGTTCTTTGTTTTTGTAGAAGATCGCTTTGGTATTCGAAGTGTGAGCTTATTAGGTGCTGGAGCTGGTAATTGGATTAAGGCAGCGGGTATCGGATCTTGATTAACAACGGCTTGCTGCGGTATCTCAGGTGCAGGAGTAAATGGAGTATTTACAGCAGCCTCTGAATAGACAGGTATTTGCACAACCATTCCTTTTTCTAAATAGTCAGGTTGAATAAATTGGGGCGCCATATCTTCGAATGCTGGGACAAGGTCAGGCTGCAAGGTGAGAGGGGTATCCTCATTGGCATCGACCAAGTCAGGTTGAACGGTGAACGCATCATCTGCATCAAAAGGCTTCTCCCAAAAGTCATTTTGCGGAGGCAACAGGAGATCGCCCTGAAGAGAGCGGTCTGGACGGTCGAATTGGTATAATATTTCGCTTTCTTCTACCGTGTAATCTCCGACCAGGTAGTTCGATTTGTCTTTTTCAAGCTCGGTTAAAGCCTGCCATTTACTCGTTTCTGTAGCCATGACCCTTTGAAGAATGGATTCAAGCTCAGTCTGAAGGAATGGAACGGGCTCAAATACAATTTCCTTAACATGCTTATAGAATTCATTAGGGAATGCCATATCTAACCATAAGATCTCAAAGGTTTCCTGATCTATTGGGTTTGCTTGATGATAAGCGTCGATCATGCCACGAATCCAGGTTATGTCCCAAGTCCCCATGTCATCCATCGTACTGGTCATCAATTTACGCAAATCACGAATAGGAAGGTCGTAGGATACTCCATCTAAGTCTATAACCCAAATACCGCCTGGACCCATTTGTCCATTGGACCAACCATAATCCTGGTGAGCGAGTCCCCAATGAGCTCCGCCCTTAGCTATCATTTTGGAGTAAGGAGATTGTTTGAAGCGCTCCAATATTTCACTAGCTTGCCTGTCAAAATCATCAACAACCGCTAATAAACTTGCGCTTGCAGGAGAGTCTGAATAAGCGTTCGCGATATCTCGAAACCAACTGATTTTGGCAATGATTTTCTCATAGTACTTAGGCCAGCCGTACAGCCGGGAGGATACTTCCGAGCCGAATGGAGGAACGTAGCCCTTGGAATTTTTGTGGAATTCTCCTAGTCCGAAGCAAAGTGAAGCAGCACCCTCCAGGTCGATTTTGGATACAGGAATTAGAGGCTCTATCCATTCGGTTACGATCCACAACTTTCCCCCAGCTTCAACGCAGAGATTGCCGTCTTTGGTTGGAATGAACGAGGGGACTCTCGCCCCTATATTTGCCATATAATCCTGCGCTCCGATACTGAAGAGGCTTCTTGCAGGGCGTCTGTGCAGGACCTTAATACTGCGATTTCCTTTGTTAGTACCAATTTTCCAAATAGCGCCGCCTTTGTCAGGCTTAGAGGTAATAAGAATCATCTCATTGACCTGCATATCATAAAGCTCCATTACCTGTCTGGCCATTATCTCCATCTCAGGTGGGACATATTGCTCATGAACTATTTCCGGAGATAAAATATCATTGATCCACGGAACGATTTGATAATTTTCCACCACCATCACTCCATAACATGGTTTAATTAATGATTATTATTGCTGGGCAATGCGTTCTTGCTCATCTTTCATACTTTGCTGAATGGAATGGCGATAAATATCCATAAGTTGATCCACCTTTTTTGATATTTGAAACTTATCGGTCACAAATTTTCTTCCGGATTGAACTAAATGTGTTCGGATTTGTGGCTCCATATTGAAAAGTTTTCTCAAATTGGCTGTTAATAGGGCTTTCGATAATTTTTTGTCACAATCATGGTCCCCAAACCAGCAATCCCATGCTTTTTCGTAACTATCCGGTTTGACAATACCCAGAAATCCTTTACTGCCAGTAGCAATTAACGGCCGCTCACATGACAGGGCTTCTAGTGCCACTCTCCCCGTACCAATAACACAATCGCTTACCGAATAATAAGCACCCATGTTCATTACCTCTCCAACATAATGAATGTATGTTTCGGAGCCGGGCTGCTGTTTAGTAGTAGACAGCTTGATAATATCTTCCTGTTTGTTCCCTCCCCCTGCGACAATCAGATGCAAATTCGGGTATCCATTATTCCTCATAGAATCAATCGTATGAATGATCTCCTCGCAAATCTCCCCTTTCTCCCAGGATAAACGCCCAGCGTACAAGACAATAGTCGCATAGTGAGGAATGCCGAGCTTAGCACGGAAATGGTCCAGATAAGCCGATCCGTAAGCATGATATTCTTGAGTGTCCATACCATTGGCAATTACTGTGGAGTTGATTCCCTTTGATAGTAGCAGTTTCTTTATTGAAGGACTTACGCAAGTAATCGTTGATTTTTTTTGAGTAACACTTAAAAAATCCTTATCATAGTAATTGCCATGAACGGTAAATACATAAGGAATATTCATTTGTTCAGCTGCTATCTGAGCTAGGCTCCCGGAAGGGATTTGATGCCCGTGTATCAGATCGATTTGCTCCGTCAAAATGACAGATTTCAGCAGCTGCAAATGCTTGATATGGTTTTCATGATCAGCCTCATAATTATCCAATACAAAATCAATTTCGTAGTAAGGACAGCCTAATCCCAAAAAGTGTTCAAGCAGCTTCCCTTTTTTACTGGCAATAACTACAAAAGCTCCTTTTTTGATGAGTTCTCTGGTTATGGAAAGCGTATAGGTTTCCGTTCCGCCTATATTTAACTGATCCACCACCATTAAGATGCGTAATGGCGCTGAATGCCTTGGAATGAAAGGGGGTTCCAGGTTTACAGGGGTAGGAACGTGGGGTTTCCTTAGCATGGGTGCGGTTTGTTTTTTCTTCTTTGGCAGTAAGGATTGTGCTCCCCGTTTTTTCTTTAGCATGGAATCACCTCCATTAAGCAGGTTTGGTTTGCATCTATTTCTAAGCATATGTCATTAGGTGAATGGTTGATATGTACATTAGTGGATTTTAGTCAAAAGCAATTTAAATCCGTCATAATCCCATATTCTTTTTCCGTTTCACGAATAATGTGTATATATGTGCACGTTTAAAAAGATGAGGTGGGAAGCTTGGATATCAATCAGCTACCTCCCGGCGCGGTGTTAATCGGGCGGGGAAAACAAGGATCAGTTTATAAGCTTTCATCCGACCGATGTGTTAAATTTTATAACAATGAAAAACATGCTCGAAAGGAATACAATGCTTATCGACTAGCAGAAGGCTCCCCGATTATTCCAAAGCTTTATGAGAATGGGCCTAATTACTTGGTCATTGAGTTCATTCAGGGGGAATCATTAAAGAAAACATTAGCCAAAAGAGGAACCATTACTAGAAGCGACTCCGAGCAAATCTTACACATTATTTATGAAATGAGACGCTTAGGCTTCACAAGAATTGATACTGCACTCTTTCACATTTATATCCAAGCAGACCATTCATGTAAAATTATAGATTTGGTTAACTCTTACAACAGGGAGTATGATATACCAAAAGTCATGCTCAAAGGATTAGCAAAAATGGGATTGCTGGCTCCATTCCTGCTGCACGTCAAAGGATTGGACCCCGATATGTACACCAAATGGCTGGATCATATAGAGACGAGGAGAGATCGTTATGGGAACCTCCGGGCATTTAACAAATGACGTTCTATTTGCGATCAAACACCTATCTGATTGGTTTCCTATAGGGAAGCTTAAGGGGGTAGGACGGAAATTAGGGGGATCCTATAACCTGAATATTAAGGTAGAAACGAGTCAAGGTGAATTTGTGGTTAGAGTTCTCAATAGTTCTAATACCGAAGAGCATTTGCGTTATACTCAAAAAGCATTTACGGTTCTGGGCAAACATGGCGTTCCAGTTCTAAATCCGATCCTTACATTAAGCGGGGATCCTTTTGTTTATTACAGGGAGAAGCTGCTGCAGGTAACTCGATTCATCAGGGCGGATGCTTTTAAATATCGGCCTGATCAAGTTAGGGCTAGTGCTCAGATGCTTAGCGTCTTTCACCAATCCTTGAAAAACACTATAGCAGGGCCAGATCCAAGCTGGTCTTTTTATCGCTCAAACGATTATTTTAAGAATGCAATCGGACTTTTGAAGGGTATGTCTGATATTCCAGAGTATGAGCTTTATAAAGTGGAGAAGCTGGCTGAGGATATACTGGAAGCTTGGGAGAAGTCTCAGGATGCTTTGCCAACTGCGATCCTGCATGGGGATTGGCATTTTTGGAATCAGCTATATAAAGCAGATGAAGTGTATAGAGTAATGGATTTCGATTTTATTCAGCAAGGAAAACGTGTTCATGACATCGCATATTCTTTATGGGCGATCTATATACTGATGCCGGGATACTCCAAAACCTTTGATGAACTATTTATAAAAGGGTATGCGAACCTAACGGATGAGGAAGTGAAAATTCTTCCGGTTGCTATTGCTAAGGTGAGTTTATTTTTCTTATGCCAGTCCGCGTATTCTTCCACACCAAAAGAGAAGTGGCGAAGACAGTTTCGCAAACAAATGCCCTTGATACAATGGTTATTATCGGATGGTGAGCAAAGAATGTATGAGTTGGTTCATGGTAAAAAAGAAGAAACGATTCTTGAACCTGAGGATGAAGAATCCGATATTGAAACTAATATCGAGGCGGACCTTGAATCTGATTCCGAATCTGATTTGGAAGAATTGGAATGAAAAAGCCGTAACCCTACTGAAGTGGTCACGGCCGTAATAGTTATTTCAAGTAGTTACTTCCGGTTGAAATCGCTGTGTCCTGGAAATTTTCTACAGAAGCTTTCTTCTCGTAAAAGTGGGTCGCGTTCGCCTGAATGCCCTCACGCGTGTAGAACGGGTCGTCCGGATTAAGCGGAAACTGTACTTTAACTCCGGTGCTGGCTGACTTGTAAATACCTATGATTAATTCCAGCGTATTGCGTCCGCTCAAGCCATCAATGAGTACTGGAGCGCCGGTTTCAATAGCGGTCATGACATTATCGATTTGTCCGGTATGCCCATCGAACTGGACCTCAGGCAACCCATCGTATAAGGCTTGTATTTGTCTCTCCAAATCCGGGTACGCTTCGGGAAATCCATTACTTCTGGAGCTTGAGGCTTTCAGCTTCCAAGGAGCAGAGACTCGCGCATCCTTACCTTGGAATATGAGCTGCTGTTCTTCACCATGATGAACGACAGAGCTGGTGATTTGAGCGAGTGCTCCTGTCGGGAAACGCAGCATAGCGATCGAAAGATCCTCAACCTCGGCATTGTCATGTGAGGTGTTGCTCATAAATGCCTGCAGTTCACTTGGCCGCCCCATCATCCAGAGAAATGCATCGATATGGTGAACGGCATGGTTGAGAGTGCAGCCTCCGCCTTCTTTTTCCCAAGTGCCGCGCCACCATAGGTCATAATAGCTGTGTCCGCGCCACCAGAAGGAATCCACCTGGGCGTGGACTATAGGGCCCATCAAACCGCTTTCGAGCACCGATTTCAGCTTCATCATCGGTGTTTTGAAGCGGTTTTGTGCTACAACGGAGAGGGTTTTTCCACTTTCGCTAGCGGCTTGATTCATTTCATCACATTCTTGCAGAGAAGATGCCATAGGCTTTTCTACAAGGACATGCTTACCAGAACGAAGAAAGTCTACTGAAATAGATGCATGGGTATAAGGTGGAGTACAGACGGAAACGAGATCGATATCCTCAAGAAGTAGTTCTTGATAATCCATTACCGCCCTAGCACTCAGGTTGTATGTATCAATTCGCGCCTGCGCTTTGTCTTCGTAGATGTCTGCAACCGCAACAATTTGACAGCGTTCAGGAAATTGCAGGTAAGCCTCGATATGAGCCGCGCTGATTGCACCTGCTCCGATAATAGCTACTTTTAACATCGTATAGAACCTCCATGTATTTGGACTATTCTTTAACCCGACTAATCAGAGTATACATGTGTACTTGTATACAAGTCAATCGGAAAATACATTTGCATACGGGTTGAAAATGCAGGGATAGCGTTATGCAAATGAATGAATAAAGGATACAATCATATGTTAAAATGGAAGCTGATGAAAAGGCATTAACTGATTATTTCATTCGTACATGAAATGGGGATGCGACATGTATAGTGTATTGATCGTGGATGACGAGCCTTGGATTTTGAAGGGAATTCGCAGCACATTTAAATGGGATAAGCTTGGGTTCCAAGTCATCGCGGAAACTACGGATTCCTTGGAAGCTTTCGAAATCATAGTCCGCCAGAAGCCGGACGTTATATTGACAGACATCAGAATGCCGGAATTATCGGGCATCGAATTAATGAAGCAGTGCAGAGAGCAGGGGATAAGGTCCGAGTTTATCATTATAAGCGGTGCATCTGATTTTCATTATGCCCAGGAATCGATCCGGCTCGGCTGTTTCGATTACTTATTGAAACCGCTTCAATTCGAGGAAGCAGAAGCATTGCTTGAGCGGCTATTGCGCCATCTGGAGCGGGCCAGACATCAGAGGGATATGGATTTCTTGGATACTTTGAACCATGGGGAAGATGCCATCATTCAGGAGCTGTTAATAAGCAGGGGGATCATGTCGGCTACATTCCAAACGGTTTATCTATCAGCCACTATACCCGAACAACTGGAGCAGGCTGCTGCATGGGTTGAGAATGTAGAGCACATCCTTGTTCGTGCGGATCCTAATAAAATGATCATTATCCTCAGTAGCAGTGAAAACCAATATCCTCTGCTCGCTGCCCAGTATGAAGCGGCTTCACCCGATATCAAAGATCGTTTCTACTTGGGAGTCAGTGAGACCTCCTCTTCTCGAGAAGAAATCTCGAAGCTTATTGAGGAAGCTCATGTTGCAATGCATTCCTCCTTCATCTACTTAACGGGTGGGGTGTATAAGCAGAGCAAAGAAATTCACACAGCGATCCGCAAGGCGGTTCAAGTTATTTGTGCCGCCGTACATCATTCTTCTCCTGATCAGGTTAGCATCCTGCTAAACGATATTCCCGAGCTTTTTAGAAAAGAAGGGGCGGGTATGAAGGATGCGGTATATTTGTGGAACCAGATTATCTCTACATTTAATAATAAATATAACGGAGGAGAGGTTCGTTTTCATGAGGAGCTATCATTCATGGATTACGGAGCCCTTGTCAACAAGTTCGAAAACCTGCAGGAGCTGTGTGAATGCTTGAATCATTTTATTCAATCGGACATTGAATCTACCTTGCCGGAGCCTGATCCGACGGTTAATGAAAATTTCAAAGAGCTGCTGGAGTTTGTGAACCTTCATTATGAGGAAGATCTTCATCTGAGAGAGCTCTCCAATAAATTTTACATCAACTATACATATTGCTGCGATTTGTTCCAGAAAACGGCCAAGGTTACCTTTACAGATTATGTAACTCGACTGCGTATGAAAAAGGCGGGACGCCTCCTGAGGGAAAGCGATTTAACGATTTCAGAAATTTGCCGGGAAACGGGTTATAAGGATTACCATTATTTTAACAAGGTATTTAAAAAGTGGTACGGAATCACACCTACTAATTACAAGAAGAGCCAGACGGCTCCAAACTACGGAGAAGGCAGAGGATAAGGATGAGAATCATATCCCGATTGAACCTTAAGAATCAGCTGCTGCTGCTCGTCGGTATTTCTACCTTGATGATATTTTCATTGCAAATCTATTACTATAGTAAATTTTACAGCTTGGCTGAAGATAAGGAGAATGTGCATACCTCAAGAATTATCAGGCAAGTAGAGGAGAATATTATCTCCTTCACTCAGGATATCAAGGATGCCGCCTTGGCCTCCTCGTACAACACCGTAATTCACGACTATATGGGCTCGGATGATCCGATCTACAGGCTTAAGCTGAATAAAAATGTGCTGGAGATAATATCGGGGATCAAATCATCCAATAAAAATATTGAGTCGATTATTTTAGTGGATAAAGAACGGAATATTGTCGGCGCCTCCAGTCCGTTTGATTATCTCATTCTTGGGGAGCTTGAAAAGAAGTACCATCCCGATATGCGCTATCCGGAATCACAATTTTTCGGTAAAATTTACAATCCCGAGAAGATGGAAAAATTGGCCTATATCTATGTTCATCCCGTGTTTTCCTCCTTGAATGAAACGAATGACTTTACTGAATTGGGTATGGTTATTGTTGTTTACAAGACGGAAATTCTGGACCGGATATTGACAGATATCAAAGCGACTCCAAGCTCATTGCTGCTAATTCTTGATAGCGAGGACAACGTCGTTTCTGCTGATGAGCGTTTTATGAAAGGAAGCTTGTTTGACAGCGAGATTCTAAAAGGAATTGAAAGCAATAATAAGGATCGTCAAATACTGTTTCGGGGAAAGCTGAATCATGTTCAAGCAAAAGATATAGAGCTGTTGAATTGGAAAATTGTAAGCTTGATTCCTGTAAACGAGATGACGGATGAGCTGCGTTTGGTCCGAAATATAGGTTTTATTATGGGTACGGTAATGACTCTGCTTATTTTAATAATGGGACTCATATTTATCCGCAGTGTAACCATTCCTTTTGGCCGAATTGTCCGTTTTGTTAATTTTATTGGAAACCATGGAGGAAAGCAGAGATTGCAGCTGCCCATAAAAAATGAAATAGGGATACTCTCCGTAGAAATTAACAAGATGCTGGACAAGCTGGATGAAACGAATGAAAAGTTCATTCAAGCCAAAACCTCCCTATACCAAATGGAAATTGCCAAAAAACAGGCCGAATTATCATTTTTGCAAAGTCAGATTAATCCTCATTTTCTTTATAATACATTGGAATGCATCCGCAGTATCGGGCTGGCCCACGGGGTGATGGAGATTGTGGAGATTTCCACATCGATGGCCAAAATTTTCAGATACAGTATCAAAGAGGACAACTTTGTGCGCATTAGAAATGAGCTGGACTGTATTCAGGACTATGTACGTATCATGTCGATTCGTTATATGGATAAATTTAGCGTCACTATTAGCATAGATGAGGATATTCTGGATATGAGAATGCCCAAAATGATTTTGCAGCCGATCGTAGAGAATGCTATTTATCATGGTCTTGAACGGAAAAACGGGAAAGGAATATTGACCATTACTGGCTTGGTGACAGCGGATCAGACGGTCAGGTTCGATATATCAGACAGCGGTAAGGGAATGAAGGTGGAAGAATTGGAGAATCTGAGACAATCCTTGCGTGCAGCTGTCCCGACCGAGGGAGGCATTGCTTCAAGAGGGCTGGGGCTGCTTAATATCCATCAGCGCATTCGGCTTGCTTTCGGAGAACAGTACGGTATTGAAATTAACAGTATTGATAATGAGGGTACACAAGTTATTTTACATATTCCCCTTTTATCAAACCGTATGGAGGTAAGTTCCGAAAGTAGTACCCTATGTTCCGAAACGAATCCGTAGCACAATTTCGGAAAGCGGTTACAATTAATAGTGTAGTTACGCAATCCACAGATCTATGGTGAAATGATTTTCTCCGGTAATAAAAGGGAGGGCCGTGTATGCGCCGAAGGCTTGTATTACCACTGACCATTTTTCTGTTTGCAGCTATGGTTTCCGGATGTACCACTGCTGATAGGCAGAGGTCCGTCGAAAAAGCTGGAAGCAGGAACGATGAGGACTTGCTTGCTGCGGAAAGGATACCAGGCCAGAATGAGCGGTTCACATTGAAGGCACTGTCGAACACTCCGTTGGAAACGCCGGACTTGAACAACCGCTTTTGGACCCGCATTCAGGAAATGTTTCAAGTAAAGCTGCAAGCAGAATTTATTCCGCTTGACGACTATGACAGAAGATTGAGACTGGTGCTTTCTTCTGGAGATTTGCCCGAGGTTATGGTATTGAATACCATTGATGACAGTGTGTTTAATAAAGCCGTTAAGCAAGGGCTGTTCTGGGATTTAAATGAATTGGCAGGAAATCTGAGCGACTTTCCAAATTTGAAGCAGAATATTTCAGAAACCGCTTGGAAATATACGAAAATCGAAGGTAGAAATTACGTGATTCCCCGTGCACGCCCGCTGTTAGATGGGGGGCTCCATTGGCGTCCCGATTTATTTAACAAGCTGGGACTGCCCCAACCCAGAACGTTAGATGAATACGTTAATTCCTTGAAGAAAATTGTTGATGCTAATCCTGACAAGCGTTATATCGGGCTGCATTTTGAGGAAGCCTTTTTCAATGCATTTGGCGGGTTTGAAACGGTTTATAACAACGAAGGCGGGCTAGTCTACAAATATTTTACCGACAGCTATACGGAGTTTGTGAAATGGTACCGTCATGTTTACAGCATGGGATTGATGTCAAAGGAATTCGCAATTCTAAAGGGGAGCGACAAAGAAAATATGTTCCGTTCGGACAAAGCTCTCACTTATTTCAGGAACATGTATCACAGCTATACGTATGAGCAAGAATTGAAGAAGATCGACCCCAGCTACGAGGCTGGTGTTATCACTTACTTGAATGGGCCCAAAGGACATTCGGGAGAATACGGAATGGCATTCACAGGGGGATTCGTCATTGCCAGAAGCGTTCCCAAGGATAAGGCGCTGCGAATTCTGCACATGTACAACCAAGCTGCCGCTCCTGAGGTGACGGACCAGCTGCTGCGCGGGTTTGAGGGCATTCATTACAATAAGGTAGATGGTAAACGTATTCCAACCGAGCTGGCTAAAAAAGAGATTAACAATGCTGTTATGCAAATTTTCCCCAACGCCGATGACGAATGGCAGAAGGTCGTGAACTACACCGCACCCAAGGAATGGAACGATAAAATGAAGACAGTGGCCCAAACATTATACGAAGCGGAAGCAAAAATAGATCCATTCCGCGTCATCAGATCGGAAACCTGGTTAAAGCAGTGGCCTAAGGTGCAGGACGATTATATATCGATAAGAACCCAAGCTGTAATGGGCTTGATTCCAATGGAAGAGTATGAGGACTTCGTGAAAAAATACAGGGAGAAGCCTGAGTTTAAAAGAGCTTTTAAAGAGTTTGCGGACAGCTTCCAGCTTATGATGAATTAACGGACAGAGAGGAATAAACCTTGAAGGGACGGATGTATATGTTGGAGCTTCAATCATGCTATGTGAAGGATCTGGACAGTAAGTGGACGATGAGCCATTTATCGAATCCCTACCATCTACTGCTGTTTATTACAAGCGGGCGATTAATTTATTGGGTGGATGATGAGACTATACCGCTGCAAAAAGGGGATGTCTTGTTTGTTCCGGCCGGCTCCGTGCGCAGCGGAAGCGCTATAGAATACCATCAAAGATATGCCACGTTTTTTGGAGTGCAGGAAGATGAGCTAAATAGACTGGGGCTCCCGATACTGAATAGGCAGAAAACCTTCAAATTGAAAGTTCAAAACTTCCCTTATTTCAAACAGAGGTTTTCCTTATTAAATCATCATTGGTTGATGAAAGGGGCCTATCTCGATACATTTTGTAACGCTATCCTGCTGGAAATGCTCAGTATGGTTAATTATGACTTGGATTATGAGGAAGTTAGCTCTAAAAAAATGAAGCTTGTAAAGGATATTAAGAATTATATTCTTAAGCATTACAACCAGTCTATCAAGCTGCAGGAGCTATCGGAATTCGGAGGGAAAACCCCTAATTATATTTCCTGTATTTTTAAAGAGGTAACCGGCTTTACCCCGATTGAATATCTTCATGATGTCCGAATATCGATGGCCAAGGATATGATGCTATCGAAGGGGATGTCCATTCGTGAAATATCGGAGGAAACGGGGTTTTGTGATCAGGCTTATTTTAACCGAGTGTTTAGGAAGCTGAGCGGCTGCTCGCCTACAGACTTTTTAAATGAGAAATCGGGCTGAAAAAAATATTTCGAATTTTTGTAGGATTATACAAATGTACGGAGATCGTTAATGGTGCACAACGGGAAAAGAAATTATGCTTACGGTGTAGGGATGAGCTTTTGGTTCCCGGACCTACTGGGCTCGCTAACCTCGCTAAAACTATTCAAACGGAGGTATCAGCAATGGAGCAAACTTGCTTACAGTACGCTTTAACCGAGGAAGAACGGAAAGCTTTCGAAGAAACCGGATATTTGATTGTGGAGAATGCTTTATCCCCCGAGCATGTGGCAGCGCTGACAAACGAAGTTGACCGTATATTCGATGAAAATGTAAAGGCCGGTCATGATACAACGAAAGCCTTATTTCATCCAAACTTTATTCCGGATCATGAGATGTTTCTCGATCTGGTTGATTATGAGAAAATACTGCCGAAGGTGTGGGGAATTCTTGGCTGGAATATTTACTTGTATCATGCACATATGATTGTGACCCCTCCGACCGGACAGCAGCCTACGGACAAAACATTCGGATGGCATCAGGACAGCGGACGGATGAATGTAGAGATGGAGTCGGAGCCGCGCCCGCGTATGTCGATTAAGGTAGCTTACTTCCTGTCAGATCTGACAGAAGCGGGCCGAGGCAATTTCTGGATCGTACCGAACAGTCATCTGAACAATTCGATGAACCGTCCGGAAAGCGGATCTGGTCAGCTGGAGGGGGCGATTCCGGTTTGTGTGAAGCCGGGAACGGCTGTATTTTTTGACCGGCGTCTGTGGCATTCAGCAAGCCCGAACTGGTCGGATATTACTCGGAAAGTGCTCTTCTACGGCTATGGCTACCGTTGGATCCGGACGAAGGATGATATGACGGTTCAAAGCCTGTGGTCCAAGGCCGATCCGATTCGCCGTCAGCTGCTGGGAGCGGGAACGAATTGCAACGGGTATTATACACCTACCGAAGAGGATGTCCCGCTGAGAGAATGGCTCAAGGAGTATTCACCCAGTCAGGTGAAATAATGGAGCCTGCATGGCAATCACTTGCATTGGAGGAAGAAAAGCTCTAAGGAGGTGTCGTGTATGTCCATCAGTGAAGAAACCGTTGATTCAGCAGCAAGACAGAAGAAGAGAACGAAGCCGGGGATTATCGATTGCGATGTGCACCCGATTCCTAAAAGTATGGATCAAATCAAAACTTATTTGCCTAAATATTGGAGGGACCGCTTCCGTGGAGGCGGGAGAGGATTGTTTTACGGCAATCCGTTCCATGGCATGCGGCAGGATTCGCATCCGCCGGGTGGCGGCCCAGCAGGCTCTGATCCAAGCTTTGTAAGGAAACAATTAATAGAAGAAAACAATATTAAGACGGCTATTCTGATACCTCGGGAAAACAGCTGTCAATTCCCGGATCTGGACTACGGCAATGCGATTGCTTCCGCCTATAATGAGTGGATCGCAGATACTTGGATTGGACCGGATAATAACGATGGGGTATTCAAATCATCGATTGTCATCAATCATAGCGATCCGGTTAACGCTGCCAAAGAAATCGACCGATGGGCTGGTCACAAGCACAACATTCAGGTAACGACCGATTCTGGCGCCAGATTTCTGATGGGTCACCGGAATTTTCACCCGATCTTCGAGGCATGCTGCCGCCATAACTTGCCGCTGGCTCTACATCCCGGATTGGACGGAATAGGCATTAATATTCTTCCGTCACCTGGCAATCCGAGCCACTACATTGAATGGCATACCTGTATGTCGCTCAGCTTTCAGGCGCATTTGGTCAGCCTGCTCACAGAAGGAACCTTTGAGCGTTATCCCGATTTACGGATTGTGCTGGTAGAGGGCAGCTCCACATGGCTAGTTCCTTTAATGTGGCGGCTTGACATGGAATACAAGGCACTTCGGGTTGAGATTCCATGGGTGAAGAAGCGTCCTAGTGAATATTTGCGCGACCATATTCGCTTAACTTCACAGCCGCTTGAACGGCCGGATAACGATGAGGATTTACTGCATATGCTTCGTATGATGGATGCCGAGCATCTGCTGATGTTCTCCAGCGATTATCCTCACTGGGACTTTGATAATCCAAAGCTGGCCTTCCCGAAGCTTCCGGAGAAGCTTTATAACCGTATCTTTTTCGAAAATGCGGAGGAGTTCTACGGCTTGAAGTGAATCATCCGGCTTGAATTCAGGAAGGAGAAACGTTCATGGCTAAGCATATTGTTGGGAATACAAATGAAATTTTACCAGGCCAGAAAAAAATCGTATCGCTAGAAGGTCTTTCAATCGGTGTTTTTAACGTGCATGGCACGTATTACGCTGTGAAGAACAGCTGTCCGCACCAGCAGGCTCCCTTATGTGTGGGAAAAGTGTCGGGCACCACGCTTCCGTCCAAGCCTGGCGAATTTCTGTACGGCCGGGAGGGAGAAATCTTGAGATGCCCATGGCATGGTTGGGAGTTCGACCTGACTAACGGCCATTCCCTCTTTGATCCCAACCGCTGCTGGGTGAAGACGTACGAGGTTGAAGTAGGTCAAGTCGAGGAGGAGCCTCCGAAGCTGGAAACGTATCCGGTTAATGTGGAAGAAGAGCAAGTGATCGTATCTATTAATAGATAAATGGTAAGTTTGAAGGAGGCCGCATACCATTGTCACAGACCAAACGAGGCATTATCGATTGTGATGTACATCCCTATCCCAAAGACAAGGATGAGATTAAAGCCTTCCTGAGCCAGCCTTGGAAGGATAGGTACAACAGCGGAGGCAGAGGCTTTTTTGGAAACCCGGTTCATGGTGAGAGGCTGGACTCCCGTCCTCCCGGTGGAGGTCCCGGCGGCTCCGATCCTGATTTTCTGAGAGAACAGCATATTAACAAGTTTGGGATCGACCATTGTATCTTATTGCCGCGTGCCTTTTGTAACCTGCATCCAGACCCTGATTTTGGAACGGCTATTGCTGCTGCCTACAATGAATGGCTTGCTGCAACATGGTTAAGCAAGTATAACGGTGATGGTGTGTTCAAGGGATCCATAACCATTGCGCATCAGGACCCTGCGGCTGCTGCTGCAGAAATTGAACGTTGGGCCGACCATCCGCACTTTGTTCAAGTAATGACTGACTCGGGTGCGAGGGCGCCTTTTGGGCAGAGGCAGTACTACCCTATCTACGAAGCATGTGAACGGCATGGGCTTCCATTGGCGATACACCCCGGTACGGATGGGATGGGCATCAATATTCAGCCAACACCAGGATATCCTACCCACTATATTGAGTGGCATACCTGCTTGTCGCTTGGCTTTCAAGCGCATCTGGTCAGCTTGCTGACTGAAGGCGTGTTCGAGCGATTTCCCGGCTTAAAAATCGTGCTGGTCGAGGGTGGAGTTGCCTGGCTTCCTGCATTGATGTGGCGGCTAGACGCCGAGTATAAAGCTCTGCGCTTTGAAGTGCCTTGGATGAAGAAGAGACCGAGTGAATATCTTCGCGAGCATGTGCGGCTTACCTCCCAGCCCTTGGAGAGACCGGAGCCAGATAAGTTTTTACTCCAAACGCTTGAGATGATGGATGCGGAGCATATTTTAATGTTTTCCAGTGATTACCCACATTGGGATTTCGATTCGCCGCAGTTTGCTTTTCCCAAGTTGCCGGAAGCGCTGCACCAATCCATATTTTCGGATAATGCAAGAGCCTTGTATAGACTGTAGCTGAAAGAAATGTTAGGAAGGGGCACATGAGGATGTTCATTAAAGAAGTAGCGGCAAGCCTGTATCCGTGGGATCTTCATGACGAGGGTGCTGACCATTGTATCGATACATTAGCTGAGCATGCTAACGTCAACAGTGTGTATCTGGTTGGCATTATGCATAAGGAGAAACGTCCGCTCAGAGAGCTGTATTATCCGCATAATCCAAAACGTAAATTTTATACGCCTGAAGATAGCTGTGTGTACTATAGACTGGATCAAGCCGATTTTGCGAATACGCCGTTAAAGCCCATTTATAGCACCGTAGATTTTCTTAAGGATACGGATTGGCTCGATGTGCTGATCGAAAGCGCCAGAAGCAGAAAGAAGAAGGTTGGTGTTGAGATTTCCCATACGATTTTCGATGCATCGATTGCGAAGCGAGATTTTCCTTATCTGCTGCAGCGTAAAATAGACGGTTCCCTGTTATCTCTACTATGTCCCAACCATGAGCACGTACGGGAATATATTCGAGGACTGTTTCACAGCTCGGTTAAGCAGCATGATGTTGATTTTATTCAGAGCTGCCTTATCCTGTTTGCTGAGGGTGGGAAGATGGGCTGGAACAATCATGCCGTTGCTGATGAAAAGGAGCTTCATGTGCTGCTGAGTACGGTAGATGCCGGTTGCTTTTGCGGAGCTTGCAGGGCTAAAGCAATGGCTATGGGCTATGACTGGGACCGGATCGTCTCGGATCTGCAGCAGCTGAGCCAAATTCGTAATGGGGTGGAATTGAGTGATGCCTTGGGTAAGAAATTACTGGAGCAAAGCAATTTATCGGCGACAGCCTTGCTGCTGCAGGTTCCGTCATTGTATCAATGGCTGGAATTCCGGCAAAAAAGCATAACCTCCTTGTTCAAGGACATCCATCAGGCCGTCAAGTCGGCTAATCCGCGAGTCGAGTTCCGTTATAATACGTACTTGAAATACCCGGAGCTGTCCGGGCTTGATTTTGCAGCCATTCGGGATTATATCGATTCCATTCGCGAATCCGATTACTCGGAAATGTGGGGAACAACGGAACAACTTGCTGCTAAAAGACAGAAAATTCTGAAAATACGCAGCGGAATAGGCTACGATAAAGATGTCATTGCAGCGATCGATGTAAGGCCAAATGTCAAAGGAGAGAGTAATGAAGATATCATCAAGCGCAGCGTCAAGCTAATTAGTAACCTTGGGATCGATGGCTTATCTTTGGGACATTACGATGAAGCTACACTTTCCAGGCTGCATGCGGTGAAGGCGGGGATGGAAGAATCGGAAATGCTGATTTACTAAGGAGGGCTTCCGCTTGGCCAGTTTAAGTATTACTTTGACGGAGCTGGAACGAATAACGAATCAATTGCTTCAAGCTTCGGGATTAAATGAAGAGAATGCAGCTGTAGTAGCTGATGTGTTCATGAGGGCCACTTACCGTGGCGTCAATCATCATGATGTGAATGAGCTCCCAGGGCGATTAGCCGGTCTTGCTGCTGGCAAGGTGAAGGCCAATCCATCCATTACACGGATTAACAAGTATGGTGCTTTGGAAAATTATGAGGGGGATAACGGATTAGGAGAGCTTTGCGGCATGTTCATCATGAGAAGAGCAGAGCAATTGGCTGATGAGCATGGGATCGGTCTGTGCGCGATACGCAACACCCATCATTTATTAGCCTCAACACCCTATGTGGAAGCTGCTGCGGAGCGTGGCTATATCAGCTATATCGTAACGAGGGGAGCACCAACCATGGGGGCTCCCGGCAGAAAAGAGAAGGTGATTGGCACTAGCCCGATGGGTTATGCGATTCCTACCGATAAGGAGTATCACCTCATGTTCGACGCTTGTCTCGCGTATGCCTCCAATGGGGTGCTGGCGGAAAAAGCAGCGGCCGGCGAAAGCGTCCCTTCGTATTGGGGACTGGATTCTCAGGGAAGGCCAAGCGAGGATCCAGCTGCAATTTCCAAGGGAACCCGTCTTCCAGTAGGTGCTCATAAAGGCTTCGGGCTTACAATACTGGGCGAAGTCATCACTGGAATACTTGCAGAGGGTCAAATTATTGATGAGCCGCAGGCCGGCAGCGGACTTGTGGGCATGCCCTCTCATACCGCAATATGTATCAAGGCGGACGGACTGTTGGGTCAGCGGCAATTCAGGCAGAGGACGACTGAAATGGCAGACAGGATGGAGGCCAGGGCAGCTGGCTTGCAGCTTCCGGGACAGCGATCTGCCAGGAGCAGGAACCAGATCATCGGCGCAGGCGCTATTGAACTGAAAGAAGAATTGGTCGCCAAACTCAATGAGTGGTCCGGTAAGCTTGGTATTGAACCACTATCTTAGAAGTCCAGGGAAGATGATAACCATAAGGAGATGAATGGGATGCAAATAAACGGTTTTAGAAAAACTGCTCCATTGCTTGCCGTTGCTTTAATGTCATCCGTATTTAGCGCATGTTCAGGGTCGCAGCCGGCTAGTGATGGGAAGGGCAGCACAGATGCTCCGGCGGCGACTAATAAACCTTTTAAATATAGCACGATGGTATCTACATTCGCTGAAGTCCCGGATATGAAAAATCAGTTTTGGTCGCGCTTTCAAAAGGAAAATAATTTGGAAATGGATGTTCAGTGGATACCCGATCCTGAGTTTCAGACGAAATTGAATTTAGCGATTGCCTCCGGACAGCTGCCCGACGTTGTTTCCGCACAAAATCCTCATGATGTTAACACGATGAATGCGGTCGACAAAGGTGTGTTCTGGGATCTGGGCCCGTTTCTGGGTGATTTGAGCAAGTATCCGAATCTGAAAAAAAATGTGCCTGAAGCAGCCTGGAAATATTCTAAGTACAAAGGGACCTATTTCTTTATCCCGAGAGCGAGGTCGCAGATTAATACGGGCTTCTTGATCCGCAAAGATTTACTGGACGAGGCTGGATTAGCTATGCCGAAGACTACCGATGAGCTGTACAACGCGCTCAAGCAAATCAAGGCCAAGGACACGAGCGGCAAGCTGATCGGGACTCTCTTCTTCGATAATATGGCCTCCGCCTTCGGTTCCTTCACTCCGCAGTACAATGCTGAAGGAGGACTTTACAGAAATATATTAACGGATGCTTATACCGACATGGTGGACTGGTACCGCAAATTATTCAAGGACGGTCTGATGTCTCCTGAATTCTCGGCAGTGAAGGGGGCAGAGCCGGATAATTTCTTCGCTGCTGGCAAAACGGTGTTCCATACGAAAAACTACTGGCATCAATACCGGATGGAGCAAGAAAATAAAAAGCTGAAGCCAAATGCGCAGGTGGAGATTGTTCCCTATATTAAAGGACCTGGAGGTGCTGCTGCCTACTTGGAGCCAGGTTTTACGGGTGGGCTCTTTATTCCGAAAAGCGTGCCAGAGGATAAGCTGAAGAAAATACTGGAGGTATTCAACGCAGCTGCTGGTGATGACAATTCTAAGGCGCTGTTCTATGGATACGAAGGCGTGCATCACAAAGTTGAAAATGGCAAATACATTATGACCGACGTCGGTCTGAAAGAAATTCAAAGCTTTACGAATGACCCGTTTACAATAAAAAGAAATGAATGGGATAAAGTAGACAGCCCACTTGCACCTGTTGAAGTCGACAAGGCAAACCGCGAGAAAGTGAAGGTAGTTTACGATACACTAACGGTCGATCCTTTCCGAATCATCCGTTCGGCTACTTGGACGGCGGAATGGCCGAAATATTCGGATGAATTCGAGAAGAAAAGAACCGAAGCCATTATGGGAAAAATCAGTATGGATGATTACAAAAAATATATTGACGGGTTAAGAAACAATGCCGCTCTCAAGAAAGCTTTTATGGAGCAAACGCAAAGCTATAAGGAATATTTCGGCAAATAACTAGGAACCTAGGGGACATTAGTCAACCCGTATGAGCTGCTTGTAGACTCGTATGGGTTGACCCTCGCTATTTTCTCAATGAAAGGAGCATGGGAATGAAAGCTGAAGAGGCCGTTTTGAATAACCATGCAGTAAAAGAGCGTGGGCGTGCTCGTACACGTTCGTTCTGGTCGGACTATGTCAAATATCGCTACATGTATCTGCTAGTTATTCCTGGCTTTCTTTATTTCGCCGTCTTTAAGCTCGTACCGATGTGGGGATTGCTCATCGCCTTTAAGGATTACAATCCGATTGTTGGCTTTGCTGAGAGTCCATGGGTGGGTTTAAAGTTTTTTAACGAAATGTTTGCCGATGAGCATTTCTACATCATGCTGCGGAATACGCTGCTGATCAACATATTCGGGCTGGTGTTTTTTTTCCCGCTGCCTATTTTGTTGGCGATCATGCTGAACGAGGTGCGGCACGAAGCTTTTAAACGGATTAATCAATCGTTGGTCTATATGCCGCATTTTTTATCTTGGGTGGTTATTGCGAGTCTTACCTTTTTTATTTTGTCGGTCGATGTAGGTCTGCTCAATAAGCTCATTCGACTTTTGGGCTTGGAGCCGTATTCGTTCCTGAATGATGTGAATTTATTCTGGGGATTGCTGACGGCTCAGAGCATATGGAAGGATGCGGGCTGGGGGACGATTATCTTTTTGGCCGCTATCGCCGGTGTGAATACGGAAAGATATGAGGCAGCCGTTGTGGACGGAGCGAATCGGTTCAGACAAATCTGGCATGTTACCCTGCCGGCCATACGGCCAACCATCGTCATCCTGCTAATTCTTCGGTTGGGGCATATGACGGATGTCAATTTCGAACAGGTTCTTCTGATGATGAATCCGCTGGTGCGCGATGTGGGGGATGTTTTTGACACCTATGTATATAACAACGGAATTTTACGCGGGATGTACAGTGTGGGCGTTGCAGTAGGTTTTTTCAAAAGCCTCGTCGGCCTGGCGCTTGTGATGGCTTCGAATTATGTTGTCAAAAAGATGGGACATGAGGGCATTTACTAGTAATGCTTATGAAGTAAACTTTGCTAACGCAAAGTTCAGTTAATGCTTACGATGCTAGTTTTAGCTAACGCAAAAACTCTAAAGATATTGCTTACGAAGTAAACTTTGCTAAAGCAAAGTTCTTAGGAGGAGTAAAACCGTGAGCTTTGTACATCAGAAAAAGGTTACTGCATTTGATGTCATCAACTACACGCTGCTGGCAATCATCTCTGCGATGTGTTTGTTTCCATTTCTTTATGTGTTAAGCGTGTCCTTAACTCATAGGTCCGTTTATATTCCATATGCGCTGCAGCTGTTCCCAGAAAAATGGTCGCTCGGGGCTTATTCTTACATTCTTTCCTCCAACAGCTTTGAGAACGCATTACAGAGCACTGTATTCATTACAGCCGTTGGTACCTTATTAAATGTTGCCTTTACCTTCACCATGGCTTATGGTCTGACAGAACGCAAATTGCCTCACCGCAGATGGATTTATGGGCTGGTTGTGTTTTCACTTGTATTCAGCGCTGGGATTATTCCAAGCTTCCTGCTTGTTAAGGAATTAAGCTTAATGAACTCCTATTGGGCATTGATCATCCCAGCGCTTACTAATGCGTGGAGCTTAATCGTTGTAAAAAGCTTTATGGATTCCTTACCGACAGAGGTAATTGAATCGGCCAAGATGGACGGCTGTACCGAACTCGGCGTCTTTTTCCGAATCATTCTGCCTTTATCCAAACCCGCTCTGGCAGCCTTCGTGCTGTTTTTCGCCGTATCTCATTGGAATACTTATTTCAATGCGCTGCTGTATTTAACCGATGCCAAAAAGTGGACGCTTCAGGTTTTAGTTAAATCTTTAGTTCTCGATAACAGCGCCAAAACCGTTGGGATGGAAGCTTCCATAGGTGATGCGTCTCCACCGTCAGAAACGGTTCGTTCGGCTTCGATTATCCTTTCCATATTGCCAATTCTTGTCGTCTATCCATTTTTGCAAAAGCATTTTGCCAAGGGAGTTATGATCGGCTCTGTAAAGGGCTAGTGCTGAGATTGTGGACACTGAATTACCGTAAAGATTTGGACGGTGAATACAAATAAGCAGCGGTACTCCGCTGCTTAGAATCAAGCTCCATAAACCTGTTTAATCCGCATCCGTAACTTCATCGAGCTCTGAATCTTCGCGGTTTGCAGCCGCTATCACTTCCTGATCCAATTCACTTTCTCCCTGGATAGTTACAGCTGCTTGGGCTTGATTGTTCAACTGCTCTTCCGTCTGCCCAATTCCATGAGCTTCTTGATGCTGTCTGCTGGTCGCCATTCGAATAACCTCCTAACCAAATTGAATTTGGCATAACAAGGTTATTGTGAACAAAAGACAGCAGAAGCATGCATGTATGCAAAAAAAGCGAACAGCTATGATTTCCCTCGGAAAGAGCGAAAGTTGGGCGTCTTCAATGTGTTCATTTCTACTAAGAGAGTTAACACCAGCAAGCTGGCAACAGCAATGATGAGAAAGCTCGTCATAAATGGCCCTGTAAACCCGCTTACCACCATAAAGACACCCATAACCAGAGTTGGAATTAACGGTTCTCCATAAGCCTTCCACCAATTCAAAGGAAAGCCCTCCAAATAAAAAAACCAGATCATTGATAGTGCGGAAAACGCCCAACCGCCGGTATAAACCCATACGGACCATACTGGATTATAAGTTACAATAAAAGGAACAATGGCGACAACAAAAATGCCCGCTACAACCATAACCCAGAAATTCGCCTTTGTTTTCCCAATGCCCGCGAGAATATTGCCACCTAACCGTCCAACGGATGAGAATAGGACTCCCAGCGCCAACAAACGGATGTATACGGCTGAATCGCTCGATGTATAGCTGTTGCCAAACAAGAAGCCGTTAATTTGGTTCGGATATAAACAGATTATCAAGGTGAGCGGATACAAGATTAAATTATTATACCGGATACAGAGCGTGCCCCTACGCTTGCTTTCGGCTAAGTCTCGCGAGCTTTCAGCTACAAATGGAAAGGTAACGATCATAAACGCCCAGGTGACGATGCCGATAAACCCCGTTATTCGAATCGCATTGGTCAAATAGCCAACGGCAATAACTGAGCTGGAGCCAATCATCATGAGCATAAAAGGCTGCTGGAATGCCTTGGCAATAGTCCCAGCCCAGAGAGGAACGCCGTATTTCATCATTTCCTTGAGCTCCTTTAAGGAGATAGGCCCCCACCATACGGGATGATGTTCTTTTTCAACTTTCCAGCATATATAGGCAGCAGCGAGTATAGCACCGACCCCCATCCAGAAGGAGACTCCCCATAGAACTGAGTTAGAGCCGAGCGGCCATAATACGCCTAGCAATGTTCCCGATGTAGAGAAAATCGTCGAGACAACCATGAAAAATGCTTGTGTCTTGAAATCACGGCTTCCGGAGAAGGAGGATACCCCAATATTGATAATCGAGTTGAACACTAACATTACAGAGCTCATAATGAGTGCCCCTTTGAGTTCAGGCAGCTTATATGCATTAGATAAGATGGGTGCCAGAATAGTAAGGAGCAAGCTCAGTACGACTGCAAAAAAAACACTGCCAAGCAATGCTAGCCGAAGCTTGGATTGGATGGCTTCTTTTGCCTGTGTAGAGAAGGTATATACCAGTGAAGAAGTGAAGCCGACATTTAGAAAAAGAGTTACCATTCCGAACACTTGAAGCAGTAGATTCACTTCGCCGAATTTGCCAGGATCGTCTAACACGCGAGCGAGAATGATACTTCCTACCGTTTGCAGAAGCTGATTAATAAAGAGGCCTAGTACAATGATGGAAAAGCTCCGTATTAAAAAGCGCTGATTATCCTTTAAAGCAAGTTTGAGTCGCGGCATTTCAAACCATCACCTTCTTAGTTGGAATTACCGCTTTATCGTACCAAAGATGGCAGTTGATATTCAATGAATATATTTTGTTGTAGTATGCGTATTTGTAAGTCAGATAAAGCGATAGGGACTAGGACTTTCATTGACTTTCAAACATGAGAATGATAATCTTTATCAATATAATCTGTGATATTGTTGAGGTGTTGAATCTGAAAACATTGGATAAAATTGAAACCTTTATCGTCCTTTCCGAATGTAAGTCATTTACTGATACGGCCAAACGTCTTTATTGCTCCCAACCAACCATCAGCAATCATATTCAGCAGCTAGAGGAGCTGTTTAATGCCACTTTGTTTCACCGTTCAGGTAAAATGGTTCAATTGACTAAGCAAGGTGAGGTTTTGCTGGAATATGCGAAGCAAATAACTAGGCTCATTGAAGATGCATCGTTGCAAATGAAGAATGTCTCTAGACAGGACAGTAATTTGTCTATTTATGTGAGCAATTACATTGCTGGTTATTTCTTTTCGGACATTCTGCAACATTTTCATCATGTGTACCCCAAGTAATTATTAGAGATTTATACCCAATGCTATGATGATCTGATACGCTCTCTACGGGAAGGGAAGACGAATTTTGCTTTTTTACCGCTCTATCCAGAGGATGAATATATTCGGGCCGAGTTTGATATAACGGTTCTTTTTGAAGAGGATTTCCTGTTAGTTTTGCCAGTGGGCCATTCGTGGACTAACCGGAAGGTTATTTATTGTCGGGATTTACATAATGAAAATATACTACTGCCGCAAAGCCTCTATTTACAGCAATATATTTCCGCTCAATTAGAGCAGCAACGGGTGAAGGTGCGTTTTTTACAAATGAGCAATTTTGAAATGATCAAACAAGCGGTCAAGTCGGAGCTTGGAATTGCTTTCCTCCCTTCTCAATCGGTTGTAGAAGACATCAATAATGGAAAGCTTATCACTAAAGCGGTATCTTCATTAAGTATTAAACGGAAAAATGGCTATGTCACTCGGAAGCATACCCCTCTCAATTCAATCGAAATGGCGTTTTGCAAGGATGTTCAACAATATTTCCACGGAAATAAACGTTCTCTAACTATGTAGAGGACGTTTTTTAGCATCTAGAATTTATTTGCTTTGGGGTTGGGGGTGAGCGAAGCTTACCCTTTATTTGCAATCGCGAACTGTGTCTCTATATTGGCAGGTGAGGAACGTAGGTACGCTATTTTTCCATGCACACGTGATCATTCAAGTGGAACGGAAGTACTTCATCATACCGTGCGCCCAAATAACCTTTTCATTAATGGTTTCAACGATAAGCTTAAGTGGATGATATCGGGATGAATTCTACTGTATAATAAATTTTAGTTGACAGAAAGTTCGTTCAGGTTCTATACTTGGTTTCATTAATGAATATACGGTTAGGCACGAGTCCTGGAGAAAACCTTGTCCGTAATCATATCCTTCCTATTAGGGGTGGGTGTGTTTACTGCGATAAGGTTTTTTTTGTATTTCCAGTGCTGCTAACAATTTCAACAGAGAGTGAGGCAGACAGGTGAGAGGTTACATTTTTGACTTGGATGGCACTGTATATTTGGGAGACAAGATGATTGATGGGGCATCAGAAGCAATTCAGGCTTTAAGAGTCCGTGGAGACAAGGTAGTATTCTTATCCAACAAACCCATCGCAACCAGACAGTCCTATGTAGAAAAGCTGAATAAAATGGGGATTCCGACAACTCTGAAGGATGTATTAAACTCCTCACAAATTGTAGCTCAATATTTGCAGCGTCGTCTTAAAGTCGGAGAAAAAGTATTTGTAATTGGGGAAGAGCCAATCAATGAGGAGCTTGCTGAATATGGAATTCCGATAACGCAGGATAGCGATAACGCTGAGTATGTCGTATTATCGTGGGACCGGCAGTTTACTTATGATAAGCTGAACAGTGTCTATCAAGCGGCTATCAAGGGAGCCATCATCATCGCCTCCAACCCGGATACGACCTGCCCATTGGATGGAGGACAAATTCCCGATACGGGAACGTTTATAGCTGCACTTGAGGTGGCTACAGGGAAAGCAATCGATTTGGTTGTTGGCAAGCCTTCATTAATAGCAGCTGAGGCAGCGGTTGCTCATCTGGGACTGGATTATAAAGACTGCTTGATGATTGGCGATCGTCTGGAGACAGATATTAGAATGGCCAATGAAGCGGGGATGGTTTCTGTGCTTGTACTGACCGGAGTTAGTACGGCCGAGATGGCTGAGCTCACAACGGACCGACCCCACTATATTGTTCCAAGCATTAAAGATGTCGTAGATTTATAACCAAGCATGTTATAATGTTCTCACTACAACGAAAGGCGGGGAACTGATTGTATCCGATTGTCGATTTGGTGGAACATCAAACCATTGCAGCTGTGCAGAGAGTAGAAGATATGGATCTCGCTATTAATAGTAAGGTCAATATTGTTTTCCTTCTGGTGGGATCTATCTTTAATATCAAAGACTTGGTGGATCAAGTTAAAGCAGCAGATAAGCAAGTATTTATTCATATGGAGTTTATAGAGGGTATAGCGGCTGATCGCAGCGGCGTTGCGTATGTTGCACAATATATACAGCCTACTGGAATCATCTCCACTAAGAGCAATTTGATTCGAGGAGCTAAGGAAGCCGGACTTATGGCTATACAGCGTATATTTTTGATTGACCGCAGCGCAGTTGTCAGAGGCATCAAGGCTGCCGAGCAGAGCAAGCCAGACGCGATTGAAGTCATGCCGGGCATTATGCCTCGGGTAATTAGAGAGATGACGGATATGACTTCTCTTCCGATTATCGCGGGCGGACTTGTCGGCACGCACGAGGAGATCGAAAGTGCACTTGAAGCAGGTGCACTCGCCGTGTCTGCAGGAACATCTGAATTATGGTAGAAATTAAATAACCTCTAATTCCAAGCAGGAGAGACTAACTGAGAAACCTCTTTGGGAAAGGTGCTGTTTAATTGCACTTTTTCTATTGGGGTTTTTCTTATATTTATAAGTGTTCAGCGGAGCTGAACCATTAACTGATATTGCAAGAAAAGCTACCGCTAAGACACGAATGTATCTTCATCGAAAAGACTTCGAATAGAGGCTTTTCGTATCTAAAGTCATAGGGAAGTGAGTTAGCATGGATAGTGTTTGGCATATCACCCATCTGGAATTAACGATACGTATATTGCTTGCAGCCGGATTAGGAGGCTTGGTTGGTCTTGAGCGCGAATGGAACAATCATGCGGCAGGATTACGAACGCATATTCTAGTTTGCATTGGATCTGCAGCCATCATGCTGCTGTCTATATATGGCTTCTCACAATTTGTAAATGAAGTCAATGTACGTACTGATCCTGCGCGTCTCGCAGCTCAGGTTATCAGCGGTATCGGTTTTCTAGGTGCCGGAACGATTATGCGTACGGGTTCTACTGTATCCGGACTTACGACAGCGGCTTCAGTTTGGGTAGTGGCTGCTATTGGCTTATGTGTAGGGGCTGGTTTCTTTTATTGTGCTGCACTCGCAACTGTCATGGTGCTGTTAAGCTTGTTTGTATTAAACAAATGGGAGAAGCATTTGATGCGCAATAGGAGAACAATGGAAGTGGTAATAAAAATTATCGACAGGCCGGGTGCTCTTGGAAACATCGCAACGAATTTTGGCAAGCATGGGATCCAAATCGTTAATGTCAAAATGAAACCGGAAGGAACGGTGGAGGTTTCGGGGGTGGAAGAACCCGTGATGGAGCTGTGCTTTAGCTTGAAATCCAAGCAAGGGGAGACGCTGTTGCTGGCGATGGAGGGGATTTCTGCTTCCGGAGATATCTTGTCGATGGAATCTAAAGGTTTAACAAAATCGGATGGGTTAAGACAATCTACTCTCGAAGCGCTTTGATTCATTCGCATAGATTGTATTCTTCTTACTTTAGTGGTAATATTAAGATTTTGTGTAGGTATTGACTATACAATATCGATGTGGGATAATTTTAAGAGTAATAAGAAAACGCTTTATTTCGTTCAATAACGATTGGGTGCGGAGATCATTGAGACAACCCAAGAGACGAACGGACCGTGTATACTTATGCCGGCCCCTCTTTGTTTCTTGTGCTCTCAATGCTCTCCTTTTTGCATCTTTACTGATGGTTGAATGAATACGATTCTAACAAATTGATAGAAGAGAAAGGGGTATTTTAACAATGAAATTGAATAAATGGCTTTCTGTACTCACTGTTTCTTCCATGTCCTTAGGCTTGGCTGTCGGGTGCTCTAACAATGCTGCTGAAAAAACAACGGAGGTCGCTAAAGCTCCAGTAGCAGACAATTCGCCGATTACTATTCAATATTGGCATTCTCATGCGGAGCCACAGATTGCTGCCTTAAACTACATGATTGCAGAATTTCAGAAGAAGTATCCCAATATTACGGTGGAGCCGGTTTTCCAAGGCGGGTACCCTGATTTACATAAAAAGCTGCAGGCAGCCGTTGCGGCCAAGGATGTCCCTGCGGTGACGAACGTGGAAGTATCCGTTCTTCCGAACTTTGCCGATGGCGGTGTGTTTGCGGATATGACTCCTTACATCAAGCGGGATAAAGTGGATATGAACGATTTCTCCAAAGGGATGCTGCAGGCGTATGCTTATAATGACAAGCAATATGGATTTCCGTTGATCGTCAGCACGAGCGTCTTCGTTTACAATAAAACGATGCTGGATAAACTGGGCGTGAAGCCTCCAGCAACATGGGCCGAAATTGAGGACTTCAATAAAAAGGTGACGGTGAAGGAAAATGGAAAGACGTCTCGTTATGCGTTTTCCGTACCGGGCTGGGATACATGGTATTATGATCCGTGGGTTTCCAATGGCGGCGGAGCTATCCTAAGTCCAGATCACAAAAAAACATTGCTCGATCAGCCGGACAGCTTGAAATGGATTCAAAATTTCCGTAAATGGATGCAGGATGGTTCCATGCAAATGGGCTATGGAAAAGGTGCATCGGATACGATGAGACAAATGTTCCTTGAAGAAAAGGTAGCCATGGTACAGCATTCCTCTGCAATTATTAAAACATACTTAGAAAACGCCAAGTTTGAAGTGGGAGTTTCGTTCATTCCTGGGGATAAAGAAAGAAAGTCGCATATCGGCGGCGCGGGAATTGTTATGATGGAAGGCGCACCAGCTAAGCAAAAGGAAGCGGCCTGGAAATTTGTTAGCTTTATGACAGGCGTTGAAAACAATATCAAATGGGCTGAGGGAACCGGATATTTGCCAACTCACAAGTCGGTTGTTAATACAGATGAAGGTAAGAAATACTTTGAAAAGCTGCCACAATATAAAGCCGTGTTCGAAAATTTCGACAATGTTGTAGGACGTCCGCAGCATCCGGCTTACCCGGAATTCAGCAAGCAATACATGGAAGTCGTTGGTAAAATGATTCTTGAAAATGCTGACCCGGTACCGCTTATGAAAGATAGCATCAAAGAAATTAACAGAATCATAGCAGATCAATAAAAATAATCTTTAGTCCGTAATGCGGGAGCTTAAAGAACCCGCATTACGGTTCATTATCGTAAGTGAGAGGGGAGTCGCGATGAAAGCGACGGACAGCAATTTACAGGTTGAAGTAGTCAACAAGACCAGCCGAAAGGCTCCATCAAAGTTTATGGAAGGGTTCAAAGATTTCGCTTTTGCTTTACCCGCATTAGTTATTTTAGTTTTATTTATTTATTATCCATTATTTAACTCACTTTACCTTAGCTTCACAAATTGGAATATGACCAAGCCAGTGAAGAAATTCGTTGGGTTTGATAATTACACTTATTTATTGACCAGTGATACATTTTACAATGTATTAAAAATAACGTTTACCTACACCGTTTTTGATGTATTTCTCACCTTAGGAATTGGACTTTTGCTGGCGTTGTTGTTCAATTCCGTTTCAAAGTTCTATAACGTGTTGCGTATGGTTATCTTTATGCCGCACTATATATCCATGGTTATCGTATCTATGATTTTCATATGGATTTTCAACGGGCAATTTGGATTGATGAATGAGCTGCTCAAGCTGCTGGGAATCGAGCCAGTTCTATGGTTAACCAATACGCGCACGGCACTATGGGTGCTTATACTGGTATCCGTCTGGAAAGGCGTCGGCTTCACAATGATCATTTTCATTGCAGGTCTGAGAAGTATTCCGGTTGAGTATTATGAAGCTTCCAGTATTGATGGAGCTACCAAATGGACTCAATTTTGGAAAATTACGATCCCATTATTGTCTCCGACCTCGTTGTTTCTAATTATTACCAACTTTATTTCGTCCATGCAGGTGTTTCAATCTGTGGATGTAATGACGAACGGTGGACCATTAGAATCAACCAAGGCTATGGTTTACTGGATTTACGAAATGGCCTTCAGTGAATTTAGAACAGGCAGAGCATCGGCCTTGGTCATTATATTCTTTATTATCATTATCATACTAACAAGCATTCAATTGTACATATCGAAGAAGAAAGTCCATTACGAAGGGTAGGTATATAAATAAATGAAGAGTCCAGTTTTAAAAACTACCCGTTTGATAGTCGCCATAGTTATCACGTTGATCATGTTCTTCCCGATCTATTGGATGATTGTGACGGCGCTGAAGACGCCTGCCGAATTAAGGTTGGCGGTTCCGAGCTTTTGGCCTGAGAAGCTGATGTGGGAAAATTTTGCGACAGCATTCAAAACAATTCCTTTCTATCGCTTTACAGTTAACACAGTTATTCAAACGGTTGGGATAGTGTTTCTGCAAATCAACATTGGCATTATGGCAGCCTATGCTTTTGCAAAGGGATCATTTATTGGAAGAGATAAGCTGTTTGTGCTTGTTCTAGCTGCGCTGATCGTTCCTGAGCAGGTTGTATTTGTTCCTATTTATGTGATGATGTCTGATCTTGGTTGGATCAATACTTATTATGCGCTAATAATTCCTCATGCGGCTTCGGCTTATGGAATTTTCTTATTGCGTCAAATGTTCAGATCTATTAATAATGATGTTATAGAGGCTGCTAAGGTAGATGGCGCGAGTCGGCTTCAGGTTCTATATAAAATCTTGACACCAATGGCAATGCCCACTGTAGTGACATTAATTGTTATTAGCTTTATTCACAGCTGGAACTCTTATTTCTGGCCGCTGGTTATGACCAACTCCAACACCATGCGTGTATTAACGGTTGGCGTAGCGATGATGCGTGACTCGATAGGTGGTAACGAGTCCTTAAATTTCCATCTGCTTATGTCAGCAAGCTTACTGGTGATTCTACCGATTGTAATCGTGTTTGTGTTCGCTCAAAAATATATTGTGGCCGCAATGGCGAATTCTACGTTTAAGTAAACAAGCATAAGAAGGGATGATTCGTAATGGGAACAAATCAAACTTTAGTCATTGCTCATAGGGGGGCCAAAGGCGAGGCGCCGGAAAATACATTAGGAGCTTTTCGGCTTGGGCTGGAGCAAGGCTGTGACGCTATTGAATTGGATATCCATTTAACCAAGGATGATGAAATCATCGTTATCCATGATTCTACTCTGGATAGAACAACAGATATGACAGGCTCCATCTATGATATGACGCTGGAGGAAATCAAGAAAGCTGATGCGGGCCGGTGGTTCAACGAGAAGTATGAGGGTGAACGGATACCGACGTTAGAAGAGGTTTTTGATCTTGTTCCTGCAGATGTGATGATTAATGTGGAAATTAAACATTCCACTCAAGGCATACTGGAACCGCTATTGCTTGAATTGATGAAGAGAAAGGACCGTATGCATAATGTGGTTGTCTCCGCATTTGATTATAGAAATTTGCTTTGTCTCAAGCAATTGGCGCCGGAAACGAAGGTTGGCTTGCTCTACGATGTCAATAATGGAAGCAATTCGGCTTTAATAGATAGCTTCGAAGCTGCAGTATATTCACTCCATCCGAATTATAAGGGAATTGATAAAGAGAAAGTATCCGATGCCATTGCTCTTGGATTACAGGTTTACCCTTGGACAATAAACGATGAAAGCGACATGGCTCAAGCTATTGATTATGGAGTATCAGGGATCATCACGGATTATCCGGGCAGACTGCGGGATTTATTGCAGTTAGCAATTCGGACGGGTGTGGCGGAATGAAGTCATCCTTACTGATGTCGGGGCTGATTTGTACGGTTCTCTTAGCTGCATCCGGCTGCCAAAAACAGCCAGCAGCGGTGGAGGTTAAACCGGATTCAGCAGCGGCTGCTGAATCCAATGCTGTAGTACAGAAGGAAAAGCCAGCAGTGGCTACAACGGGCATTACTCAGGAAGAGGCGGGAATCAAATACCGCGTTGATATGCCGGGGATAAAACCTTTCCTTCAGAAAGCCAAGCCAGGTCCTATTGTTCCGGCGTTATTGCAAAATGCGGTTCCACAGGGCTTGGCTTACATAGAGGATAAAAAGTGGATGCTGGTTTCCCATTACAGGGAGGATGGCAAGCCAAGTCTCTTGTCTGTCATTGATGCTTCTTCAGGTAAAATGGTGAAGGCTATCGAGCTTTACAAAAATTCTAGCACCCCCTATACTGGTCATGCAGGCGGAATTACAGCAAGTAAAAAGCACATCTGGATTTCTTCGGACCAGGATGTTTATTATTTGAATTTCGAAGATATTGTCAAAGCTGAGAATGGTGGTAAGCTCGCTTTTGCCGGTTCTGTGCAAAGTGAGACACGTGCCTCATTTACTGCTTATGAGGACGGGATTCTGTGGATCGGCGAATTTGCTCACGGAACCGAATACCCGACGGATAAGTCCCATTATATAACCAATAGGGATGACGAGCAGCATAAGGCATGGGCAGAAGGCTACAGACTTAACCCGGAGACGGATCTTCCGATGGTGAAGCCGGAGCAGGGTCAAGGCTCGGCTGCCCCGGATTATATTTTATCGCTGCCAGACCGTATTCAGGGAATGAGTGTGGCAAAGGACCATATTTGGCTGAGCCAGTCTTACGGTAGGAAAAATGCGAGCACGCTGTATCGATTTAAAAACATTCTGGCTGAGAAGCCTCATTCCAAAGCTTCTGTAAGATCGACTGAGGTTCCTATATGGTTTTTGGACAGCAAGAATCGAGTAGACCAAATGGAGCTGCCGCCTATGTCAGAAGGAATATTCGAGTCGGCTGGTCAATTACATATTTTGTTTGAATCCGGAGCGACCAAATACAAGACTTCATCAAGCTACGCATTGGACCGTATACAAATATTGCCTTTAAACGAATAGCAGCTTAATTGAAATGGGAGGAGAGACAGAAATGATTCTAGGATTAGCACATAGAGGCTACCCCAAGAAATACCCGGAGAACACGATACCTTCCTTTCAAGCAGCCATCGATTTGTCCATCAGTCACTTGGAGCTGGATGTGCAATTGACCCAAGATGGAGTTCCGGTAGTTATCCATGATCCAACCGTGAATCGTACTACAAACGGTCAAGGTCGAGTTATTGATTTTACGTTTGATGAGTTGCGTAAATTAGATGCAGGGGGAGGTTCGCCGATCCCGACATTGGAGGAAGTACTGAAGCTTGCTAAAGGGCAGGCATTGGTGGACATTGAATTAAAGCAAAGCGGCAATCTGTATCCTGGATTGGAAGAAAAGGTTCTTGAAGTCATTCGTTCCTGCGACGTTCTGGATCAAGTATTTGTAACATCCTTCGATCATTATTCGATCATTAGAATGAGGGAGCTCTCGGATGAGATCGAGCTCGGATTGGTTATCTATGGAGCGACTCCTTCGGTGTTCCCGCTTGCCGAGCAGATCAGAGCGTGCTACGTGTCGGTCAAATACATCTATTTAACCGATGATTTTGTGCGTCGCTGCGAGGAGCAGGGCATACAGTTGATCGCATGGACGATCGATAATGAAGAAGAGATGCGTGAATTGCGGAGCAGATACCCGAACGTATGGGTGTGTACGAATCAGTTGGAATTATGGAAGCAGTGTGTGGAGCAAGGGCAGCAGCTATAGATACCCATTCAGTTGTCCAGAATGGACGGCAAAGTTGGATATCCTGTAAAGGGTAAGTCTACTACTCTACTTACTTACGTCAGTGTCTAAGCTCTGCTGTACTCCATGATGAAAGAAAGCTGTAGCATACATACATATACGGATGCGGTGCAACGGCTATTAGGGAGTTGTACGGAACTGAGAGTTCCGTTATTCCATCTGTCGTTTCCAATTTAAGGCGATAGCGGAAGTCAGATTTCCGTTATTTAGGAAAATATGAGAACTAATACACAAAAACAGAGAGATAACGGAACTAGTAATTCCGTTATCTCTCTGTTTTTTGTGTTTTTCAGTCAATAGAGGAACAAGGACTTCCGCTATTGTCCTCCATTTCAGTTTTAAGTTGAATAGTTGATTAAGATTATCTAATGTCACTGAACAATATCGTTAGCTTTTCGATTATGCTCGGGTCTCCATTTGCTAAGGAAACTAAATAATTGTACATACCTTTAATAATGATTTCATTGGGCTGCTCTTTGTGGACCTCTTGAATAATGGCATCCAAGGATTGGAGCATCGCTTCGGCAGATTTTGAAGGATCAGTCTGATGAGCTTCAATCCAGTCCCTTACCGAATGAGCTTTTTGTAGCCAGGTTTCTTTAGTGAACGCTGGGGCAGGGTCGGGGCACATAAGAGCCGCATATAAAATTGGTGCCGTTGGCTTAGCCATAATTCCTTGAGCGATATCATCCAGTCGGTTCATTAAATATTCGGAAAACCGGTTAATGTCAATGGGATGAGCGTAAACAATATGGTAGAAGAAATATTCCTTCAGCATACCGCTTAACATACTGGCACAATCAAATGAATGAGCCTCTATACCCGGACCATAGTGCTCCAGTATTCGTTCTTCCTTCCATTTAACGGTTTGCATGCCATGCTCAATCATCATTTCCTTGACCGTGTTGTTCATAAAAGCAATTCCTTTTAGATGAAGCGAAAGGAAGTCCTGATCACTCATAATATACTGGCATTGGAATTCGATAGCCTTAATCAGTTTATCTCGTGGTGTATATTGACAATTTGTTTGGATCTCGTTCAAATGATTGCTGAGACCATCCATATAATGACGGAATATAGCAATGAGGAGTTCTTCCTTGGAATGAAAGTGCAAGTAGAAAGCGCCTTTGGATACTCCGGCCAAGCTAACGATATCCTGAACGGATGTGGTGTGATAGTCCCGGTCACCGAAGAGCTTGATTGCGGCTTGCATAATCTGCAGTTTTCTGTCATTCATGCCGGCACACACCTCATCATTTCTCCATTCATGATATCGAATGGTAGTAGTAAAGCCATTGTATACTTGGATTTAGATTATGTCAAACATGTGACCGACTGGTCAAATTTAATTAATTGGTCGTATTATGGAAAAAAACAGGTTGATTTGAAAGTGGGTTTTGAATTATATTATTTAAGGAATGACCAGTCAGTCAAAACGTTTGTGTTAAATGATTAGCATGATTCTTAATGATGGGAATGAAACTAACGGGAGGAGAAACCCAAGCGCCTATGTCTAACACCATTGAAGAATTGAAGCTGAATATTAGCAACTTTATGTCCCTTTACTTAGAACATGAAGGCTTTAGTCCGCTCGTCGGTAAGATGTATACATTACTGCTCTTTTCGTCAGAGCCCATATGCCTACAGCAGATGGCAGATGAGCTATCTGTTTCTAAGGCGGCTATAAGCGTTCAAATCCGAACTATGGAGCTAAAGAATCTGTGTCACAAGGTTCCGATCCAGAATGACAGGAAAGATTATTATTACATAACGGATGACTTTGGAGTCAATATCGTTCGTAATGAAATAGGAAAATTTAACTCTGTAAAACAAGCTGTAGATGGAGCATTGGCTGGATTTCCGGAACATTTCAATGTGAAATCAGAGGATAAGGTAGGCTGTCACGTCATTAAACAAAGATTCAAAGAAATGTCTATGTTATGTGAAATGTACATTTCACGTATGAGTGATCTGAATGAGGAATGGCAGCTGAGAAGACAGCTACCGTAAATGTTACTGAACCTAATATTCATAGACTACATATTTACAGTTGGGTTTGATGTAATTTGATGGAGGAGTAGAGAGATGAACAAATTTACTGATTTTTCTTTGAAAAATGTCGCAGCGATCATCATTATAAGCCTCATATTATTCGTTGCCGGCACCTTCTCCGCTACGACACTGAAACAGGAGAGTATGCCTGATATTTCTTTGCCTGTCGTATTTGTTAGTACGGTGTATCCTGCCCCTCCTAAGGATGTTATGGAAAATGTGACCAAGGTTCTTGAGAAGCGGATTGTTGGGATTGAGGGAATGAAGAAGGTATCTTCTACTTCCAATGACAATTTCTCAGCTATTACTGTTGAATTGGTGAATGGTCGCAGTCCTGATGATGCAAAGCGAGACATCGAAAGTGCCATTAAAGATATTAAGCTTCCTGTCGGTGCAAGCGAACCTAAGGTTTCCAAGTTCGGAAGCAGTGATTTCCCGGTTTACTTTGCCGCAGTTCATGGCAAAAACAACATGAACCAAGAAGAGCTTAATCGTATTTATGAGGATGTTATTGAGCCTACGTTAAGCGCAATGGATGGAATCGATCACGTGGATTCGGTTGGACAGCAAGAAGCAACGTTGAAGCTGAAGCTGAATATTAACGCGATCAACAACTATGGTTTGACTCCCGCTCTCGTATCGCAAAACATCCAAACTGCTCTGGCGACAAGCCCAGCAGGGAAGGTTGATTTTAGCGGCAGCTCACAATCGGTTCGAATCGAGAGCGATTTGAACACAATCTATGGCTTGGAGAACATGAAAATTTCCTCACCCAAAGGGGATACCGTACTGTTGAAGGATATCTCCAAGGTCGAAGCCATTTCGGACTCCAAGTATATTGCCCGACTTGACAGCAGTCCAGCGATCGGTCTGACTTTATTTAAAGGGAAAGATGCCAACACAGTAGAGTTCGCTGATGAAGTTGACCAATTATTTGCCGGATGGACGAAGGAGTATCCAAACTTACAATTTACACCGGTATATAATGCGGCTAATGATGTTAAAAAATCAATCAACGGCATGCTAAAGGAAGGTATTCTGGGGGCTATCCTAGCTTCCGTAATGATACTATTGTTCCTAAAAAATGTACGTATGACGATAATCGTATTGGTTTCCATTCCATTGTCGATCCTAACCACACTATGTGTTATGGCTTCTCTGGATATTACCCTAAACGTAATGACATTAGGTGGATTGACGATAGCCGTCGGCCGGGTCGTTGATGACTCCATTGTTGTTATTGAGAATATTTACAGCGAGCTGCAGCAAGCGCGTGATCGCAATGAGTCCGTTATTAAGCTGGCGACCTCACGGGTAGCTTCAGCTATAACATCCTCTACTCTTACGACTGCTGGTGTATTTTTACCGATAGCATTTGTCGGTGGTGTTCTAGGCGATATTTTCCGGCCTTTTGCTATTACACTTGTTGTCGCGCTATTGTCTTCTTTAATTATAGCTTTGACAGTGATTCCAATGCTCGCCATGCTGCTAGTTCTTAACAATAATAATATCAAGCACCATGATGAAGAGCATGTGGGCAAGTTCACTGCCAAATACAAGTCCGTCTTGAGCTGGTCATTAAATAACCCGAAGAAGACGGTTTTGATTGCATTTCTTGCGTTTGTCCTTTCGATTGGAGGAACGGTTCCTTTCCTTCCATTCGCCTTTATGCCTGACAGTGAATCCAACAAGCAGGTGCAGTACACCTTGAAGCTTCCTCAGGAAACTTCTATAGATTCAATGGATTTGAAAGTTAAAGAAATTGAGGCGCTACTAAAGGAAGCGAAGGATTCTACGGGTCAACCGGCCTTTGATTATTTTGAGTCAATGGTAGGCTATGATATGCAGAGCACAAGCGGGGAACGGGTTGCTTATCGTGCAAGTATTATTGCTTCTGTTTCCAAAGCATCTGACGCCAAAAAGATGGCTGCCGAATACAAGGAAATTATGCTGGGTATGGTTCCCAAAGGATCGGAAGTTGAAGGGGCGCTGCTGGCAGGTAATATGGGCGGCTCGTCGGCGGATTTTTCCTATCTGCTTAAGGGAGAAGACTTGAATCAGCTAATTGCCGGAGCTGAACTTATTAAACAGAAGATGAAGGAATTTCCGGAGCTTGAAGATGTTAAAGACAGCTTGAGCGAAAAGAAAACTCAGGTCGTGGTTAGTGTGGATCAGAATAAAGCTCGTGTCTATGGGCTGTCTTCCGCACAAATTACAGATACCGTTCGGATGTGGCTAGCAGAAGCATCGATTGGTGACATAAAGTTCGATAATGTAACCTTTGCTACGCAAGTTATGGTAGACGATGATTTCAAAAATTCCATGGATAAGCTTGGACGGATTACGATGACAACTTCCACAGGCGTAGTGGTAGCTTTGAATGATATCGCAAAAGTCCGGCAAGTTGAGGCTCCAGCAGCTATTACTCGTGAAATGCAGGAGCAATACGTTAAAATTACAGCAAAAATCGAAAGTAAAGATAAAGGCGGTACGAGTACGAAAGTAACAGAAGCCTTAAAGTCGGTCGAGCTTCCAGGTGGTATTCGTACGCAAGTGCAAGGTGTTAATGAAGACATTCAGGAAAGCTTCGGTCAAATGGCAGTAGCAATGGGTGCTGCGATCTTTCTCGTCTTCTTGATCTTGGTTATCGCATTCGGGAATGCGAGTGCGCCATTCGTTATTTTATTCTCCTTACCGCTTGCCGCAATTGGCGGATTTCTCGGATTATTGGTCGCAGGAGAATCGATTAATATTACCTCTCTAATTGGATTTTTGATGCTGATCGGGGTTGTGGTAACGAATGCTATTGTATTAATCGATCGGGTGCAGCAGCTGCGCAGTGATGGTCTGGATATGCGCGATGCCGTGGTTAAAGCTGGTTTAACAAGACTGCGTCCTATTATAATGACGGCGGGAGCTACAATCTTGTCTTTATTGCCTCTGGGGCTTGGGTTCTCGGAAGGTTCTCTAATTTCCAAAGGCTTGGCCGTTGTTGTTATAGGCGGCTTGGTTACATCAACCTTGCTTACACTAGTTGTAGTGCCTGTTATTTACGAAATTATCGATAGAATGAAGTCCCGAATTTCCCGGCTAGTCAATAAAAAGGGAAAACGTGTAGCGGCCGCTAAAGCTGCAAGTACCTTGCATTAAGTTGGGTCAGTAGATTAGAAAGATACGTAAAAAGGAGAAACGTCCAATGAAACCAGAAAATGCGAACAAGGTTCACAGAGGTGCGAAGATTATGGGCGCAATCGTTCTCAGCACGGCCCTTATTGCAGGCTGCTCGGCTGCACCTAAAGCTCAGCCTGCTCAAGCAGACGAGGTACAGATCAAGCAGGTTAAGGCTTCTAAAATTGAGAAGAAAAAGATTAGCGAGCCATTGGAGCAGGTGGCTGACATAGCATCGTCCATCCAGCTAGATGTACCTGTAAAGGTTGGCGGAGATGTGATTGAGCTATTGAAGAAACGCGGTGATATGGTAGAGAAAGGTGAAATCATCTTTAGATTGGATCCGACCGATATACTGATTTCCAAAGAAAAAGCGCAAATCAGCATCTCTGGTACAGGGCAGCAGCTGGCTAAAGCGCGTGAAGATTTGGTGAACAGCAAGCTGGACCTACAGAATGGCATCACTAAGCTCGAATCTTCTATTAAGGAAGCGGATAAAAATTACAGCAAGCTGCGCAATGATTATGATCTCGGTTTGGTAACAAAATTTCAATTGGAGCAAGCAGAAACTCAGTTGAATAACCAACGTCTTGATCTTGCAAGCAATCAACAGAAGCTGAAGACGCTGGAGACGACTAACTCCTTATCGCAGCTGGAGCAGGGGCTGCAAACCTCGGAAGTGTCTATTCGCGAAGCAGACCGGACACTTGAGCATATGGAAGTGAAAGCAAGTGTAAGCGGAGTGCTTACTGATCTTCCGGTAGAAGTCGGCATGACGGTAGCGGCAGGCTTCCGTGCAGCGCAGATTCAGCAGCTGGATCCGATAAAAGTTAAAGCCGAGCTTACGGAGGAAGCAGCGAAGCTGGTGCGCGGTAAGCAAGAGCTCTCCTTTTACATCTCGGGTTCTCCGGAGAAGATGAAAGGGAAAGTAAGCTATTTGGCCGATGTAGTAAGCGCCCAGTCTAAATCCTATTCATTGGAGCTGGAAGTGCCGAATGCAGACCGCAAGCTTAGACCGGGTATGAAAGCTCAGGTACTGCTTACCGAAGACCAGGATCAAATTGTAGTTACCGTCCCTACCTTGAGTGTTGTTCGAGAAGGTGGAGAAACCTTCGTGTTTATTTTGACTGGTGATACTGTGGAAAAGCGTAAGGTTGAGCTTGGCCGTCTCAATGAGACTTATCAAGAGGTGCTTAAGGGAGTTAAAGAGGGCGAACAGCTCGTTACTTCAGGACAACATCAATTGAAGGATAAGGAAAAAGTACAGCTTGCACAATAAATGCCTGATAATAGTTTAAATAGAGAGTAGAGTGGGTGCGCTAAGGTGCAGCTGAAGTTGCAATTTGAAATTCAGCTGCACCAATAAGCCCCGCTTGCTTGCAACAGGAGGAAATTAAATGAATAAGAAGTTGACCGTTACTTTAGCAACCCTTGTACTCTCTACATCGATCTTGAGCTACGGCAGTCAAGCCTTTGCTGATGAGGCAATTAGCGTTAGCCCCGTGCAAGCAACGGCAGCGGCCGTAGAGGCTGCAGCAACGGTTTATCCGTTAACTGAAACGTTGAATGTTGAAGTGAAAAGTGTACTGAATGAACGTATATTAGAAGGAACTAGAATAGGCGTAGTTGTAAAAATGGGGAATAACGGAGCTGCAGTAACCCGAGTACCGGAGTATGAGCTTCGCGCTGTAACAAGCGATGGAATTATGTATACTTTACAGCCGAGCGCATCCAATCCGAAGGCAATTCAACCAAAGGCAACGACGGATTTAAGCTATATGGTTGTATTGGACCGAACTGACAAGGTGACATTAAGCGAGGTTAATTGGACAGATGTGGACTATTACGTTTATCCCAAAAAAGAAACGTTGATCACCGCTGTACCGGTTACCATGCAACCATGGAGCGGGATTGATACGCCAATTACCGATCCGACAGCTGTTCGCAAGTGGGCGGACTTCTTCCGAATTCCTTCACTGGTGTCACCCATTCAATATACACCGGTTGATATCCATAAGGAATCTACAGCTCAAGGGAATGTGTTCGTAGTTCAACTGCTTGCCCAAAACCCGTCAGAACAACGGGAGACGATTCCTGAATTCAGGATCGATGGTAAAACAGAGGCTAAAGTTTTCTCAGGTAAAAGAGTAGAAGAAGGTGCTATCGCACTGGATGCTAAGGAAGAAAAGTACATCCATTACGTAATTCCAACGGATCAGGATACAGTGTTATCAAGTCTGAATCTACTGACGACAGAAAGCTTTGCTCAATCGGGAGCAGCTGCTACAAATCTTGTTCAGTATCAAGTGGGCCGGTTGAACATTTTACTGCCAGGAACAGCATCCGCTCAAACCTATCCATCCTATGTACTTGGCAATAATATGAATTTCGATAACCGCAGCGAATTGATTCATCCTGATATGCAGGTGTCGCTGGTTGAATTCCAAATGAGCGACAACGAAGATGAGGGAAGCAAGCAGGTAACAGCCAAATTCAAGCTGTATAACCGTAGTGATCGCCCATTAGCAGTTCCGGTATTTCAATCGGAGTTGGTTAGCTCAGACGGCTATCAATACAGTGGTAAGCGCCAAACGATGACGACTACTTCGGTGCTGCCGAATTCCGGAATTACCGTGAATTACGCTTATGTTCTGCCTTCCACAGAGACAGGTAATGGGTTAGCGTTAAAAATCCAAGATACAACTGGAACTACAGCTAATGGCTCCGCAGCTTTCAAATCAACGATTGCTGCTTACGGAGTTCAGCTTCAAGCACCTGCTGCTGAGGATAAGTTCAGTATTTATCCGTTTGATGTAGCCGTTGAGCATTGGGATATCTCGTATTTGTTCAATACCTCAACTCATCAATATACTTATAAAGGTAAGTTCTTGCTCGATATTCAGCGTCAAAAGGAGACTCAAGTGGATGCTAGCTTCCCGCGTCTTCAATTTGAACTGTATGATGCAACGGGCCGACTTGTAGCGACAGCTGCAAAATCATTGATAGGTCAAGAGCGGTTGGTTTCTGGTGAGAATAATCTCTCCTTTGTCGGGAATTCCGAGCAATTTGATACGCCACTCACCTTAAAGATCTATGAAGTGTTTACGACAGAGAGCGGCGATGCTAAGCGATTGGTGACCGAGTTTAGCAGGCCTTTTAAATAAGCTTAGTAGGATAAAAGCGGCAAAGAGCCTCGAAGGTTTTTAAATGAACAGTAGAGAGATTCTTTGTTCTCCTGCTGCCTCCAAATTAAGTCGATAGCAGATTCAGAATGCCCCGCTATTATGGGGGAATAGAAGCACTATACACATATTCAACATAATCAAAAACAGAGAGATCGTGGAACCAACTGGTTTCGCGATCTCTCTGTTTTTTCTAAAATTTATATGTATTGGGGTGAGTCAAGCTTTTCCTTGTTAAGTTTATGATCTTAAACTCTTAGAGTGGCATCCACTTTATTGTTCTAGCTGCTAACTATTATTTACTAGCCCGAACCTTTTCTTTTGTTCCTCTGATGGGAATGGGGAGGGAAGGGGACGAGAACTGGAAAGGGAACGGGAACGGGAACGGGAACGGGAACGGGGAAGAGGAACCGGGAAAGGAAAGGGAAGGGATGGAAAGGGAACCGGAACGGGGAAGAGGAACGTGGGTACGCTATTTTGCTATGAACACGTGCTCATTCAAGTTGAAGGGAAGTACGATCCTTTATTTCCATCAAAATGTGGCTTTAGGGGAGGTTGGAGACGAAATAGCGCATCGTAGTTCCGAAAAATCATGAATTCGATAGGATACAAGCAAATAGCGAACTGACGTTCTGTATAGCTAAGAGTAGAGTAGAGTAGAGTAGAGTAAGAGTAAGAGTAAGAGTAAGAGTAAGAGTAAGAGTAGAAGTAGAAGTAGAAGTAGAAGTAGAAGTAGAAGTAGGAGTAGGAGTACAGGAGAGATCCTCCAAGCTAGCAACTGTTTGGTGAAAGTTTTAAGTATGTCATCGTCCTCAAGGTAGAAACATTCCATTGAACGCGGAAGATACAAAAAAAGGGTGTTGGATATGAATACTGGATCGAAGAATGGTTAAGAAGTATGGGAGCAACGCAAAGTACTGAGGGAACCGAGGGCATGGGTGTGGGTTGGAGGACGCTCGCGTCCGCCCTAGTTGTCAGCTCTGGTGACTGCTCGGTAATCCAATCTCACTTGAAGTTGGTGCTCCCACTGTTGCAAGCTTACCATTCAAAGGAACACGACTTTAGCAACGGCCGGAATCCCACACGCATCCCAGCCCAAGAAGCAACCCAAGAGTGAAACCAAGAGGTGCCGCACCCACACACGCAGCCCTCCCAAGACCAACCCAAGACAACCCAAGAAGCAGCCCAAAAAGTGGCCCCATACACACACTCGGCCCCGTAAGCAGCCCCAGCCCCTCACGCGCCCTCCCTGCGCGCAAATGAATAAAGACCTAGCGGCGATCTGCTAGGTCTTTATCGACATTAATCTGTTTCTGAGTTTAGGGTAAGCTACGCTCGCCCCTTAGTTGTGCTTTCCTACTCCCAAGCCACACCTGCGTTATCAAGCAGCAGCTTTAAAGCCTGAATGGCTGTGACGACACGCTCTGGATTGCTGGCATCAGGCAAATAGTGAGTCAGATGCGGCTCTACGGAGAGAAAGCCTGAATACCCATTCTGCTTTAACTCATCAATAAGCTCAACCAGCTGTCCATCGCCTAAGCCTGCCGGGACAAATTGGCGTGGTTCGGCTGTTGCATCCTTGACGTGAACATAGTCGATATACGAGGAAACCTTAGGATAAGCCGCAGTCATCGGGATGACCTCGTTCATTATATAGTTACCTGGATCAAAGGCTGTTCGCAGATGCTCCGATTGGCAGTGTTTCAATATCTCAAGGCATCGATCATCCGTATTCCCGTACAAGTTACTGTCGTTCTCTAATAGCAGAATGATCTCTTCTTTGGCCGCAGCCTCCGACAACTCACGCATTCTACGAAGTACTTCCTCACTGTAGTTTTCAACGGGTTCATCTTTTGGCGTCCTAAATGAAAAAATACGAATATATGGCGTTTCGAAAAAATGGGCTGCAGCAATAGCACGTTCCAACGCCTCCAGCTGAGGCGCAAAAGGGTCCGTGATCTCATACTTACCAATAGGTGATCCTATCGATGAAATCCGAAAGCCGCGCTCCTGCAGCTTGACCCTTATCAGCTGCTGATCCTCCACTGTCAGATCCAGCACATTTTTGCCCCAAACGCCCCGAAGCTCCAGATAACGCAATCCTTCTTGCTCCAATACGGACAATTGTTCGTCCAATTCTGGTGAGATTTCATCAGCAAAGCATGTTAGTTTAACCATTCCTAGTCCTCCGTTCTATTTCTTGCTGGTGCTGAATGACTTGGTGAAATCACCGTTTTCCGTTTGAGCTGCTGCATTTGCTTGTGGCTTCACAAACTTGGAGGTACTAATCAAGTCCTTGAGCTTGCTTTCATATTCATCCGTATCGAAGGGAACTGCAACGGTTTGCTTTTTGAAGGAGGACAGCATAATACCATTGGCAAGCGTAAGGGAATTAACACCTTCTGTACCATGAGCAATCAAATCTCCTGACCCGGTCAGTATCCGCTGTACGAACTTCTGAGTTACCACTTTATGTCCTGATGGTGCGTTCGTATTTACCGGTATTTCGGTATACCAATTCTCAAGCTTTTCAAAGCGGTTTGGCGTTTCTTGGCTGTATTTAAGCATCGAAATGCGGTTGCGATAAAAGATGAGCTTCTCATCTTCATAGACTAGCTTGCCGTTTTCTCCGATAATTTCCATTCGGTTAGTGCCTGGGGATTCGGCAGTCGTGACGATTAAATGGCCGATCATTCCGTTAGCATGTTCAAAATATGCGGTAACCTCGTCCTCAACTTCAATATTATGATACTTACCGATATGCGCATGACCCGTAATTTCTTCAGGTAGGCCAAATAAGTATTGATACATATCCAAAGTGTGCGGACACTGATTGGTTAAGATGCCGCCGCCTTCTCCCGCCCAAGTAGCACGCCAATCTCCACCGTCATAATAAGCTTGTGAACGGAACCAGGCTGTATGAATCCATGTGGCTCTAGTAAGCTGTCCCAGCTCTCCGCTGCTTAATATTTCTTTTATTTTCATATAAAAAGGAAGGGTACGCTCTTGAAACATCAAGGCAAACTCAATATTCGGATTGATTTGTTTAGCGGCTTCGTAGGCGTCAATCGTCTGATAAGCATCGTTGAGATGAACGGCCAAAGGTTTTTCACACATAACATGAAGCCCGCGTTGAAACGCATCCACACTAATCGGCGTATGATCATAATGAGGAACTGCAATAATGACGGCTTCGAGGCCGGATTGGTCAAACAGCTCCTGATAAGTGTAGTAAGCGGTTGTGTTAGCCTGGGCTGCAGTTGAATCCGCTTTCACCTTATTCGTGTCACACACACCAACGAGCTCGATATTGTCCATTGTTCGTAAATATTGAACGTGATGGCTTCCGATGCTGCCCAAACCGATCAATCCGACTTTTAGCTTTGCTTGAACGCTCATGTGTATTCCGCCTCCATAATAGTGCTGATTTGATTTTCAATACTTAACAGAATATATTATAATTTATGCTAGTTCCTTGTCTTTTTTGATATAAATATTGTATTAATTGGTTTTATATTGACTGAAGTTAGAGAGGAGCAGGTACCCACTTATGTTCGCCGCCTATTTAGATAATATCGATCAAAACATCAAATATACGCATGTCCAACGTCAAGTATCCAAAATCGATTTTCATCTCCACCGCGGGTGCGAAATTTATTTCTTGCTGAAGGGGGATGTCAAATATTTCGTCGAAAAAACAATCTACCCGCTACAATTCGGGGATTTAATCATTACGAATGAGCACGAGATCCACAAGCCCGCGTTTTCCTCGGATGCGCTATATGAACGAATAGTGATTGAATTTAATCCTGCCATGGCTGCCTTGTTCCAGACCGCTGGTTTCGACCCTCTGGAATGCTTTTATAACCGCGCTAATGGAGAGCAGAACAAGATGTCGTTAACCCAGAAGGAAATTGCAGCGCTAGAGAGCCTTTTTATGAAATATGAATATGTACAAAAAAATCCTTCTGCCGGGTCGGATTTGTTGAAATTCAGTTGTTTTATGGAAATGCTTGTGTTAATCAATCAGATGTTTTTGAATCAAAAGCATTCGGATACCGGAATTAACATGCACCAAAAGCTATCGCCCATATTGGACTATATTGAACAAAATCTAGATCAGGACCTGTCGCTAGATCAGCTGGAAAAAGAGTTTTTTATCAACAAATTTTACTTGATTAAGCTGTTTAAGAAATATACGGGCAGCACAATTCATGAGTATATCATTTACAAACGAATCTCTTTGGCCAAAAAATACCTTTCCCAAGGCAGCAATGTAACGGAGGCGTGTATGAAGTCGGGCTTTAACGATTATTCCAGTTTTTTGAGAATGTTTAAGAAAAGAATTGGAGTAACGCCAAGGGAGTATCTTAAAAGCACGGAAAGTACGGTTTTCTAGAAAATACAATCTTTCCCATAGGGTCATCTAAAAAAAACACCAGCTATCCCTCGATAAAACGCTTACAATGGGCTTGGACGGTACGTGCGTACGTGAAAAGCTTAGCAAAAAAAGAATTGAGGGAGTGGTACTATGAAGTTTATTAGTATTAGAAGGCAGCTGCCTGTTCTGCTGTGCTTTGCTATGGTTATGTCGCTTGTGGCAATGCCCACATTAGGTCAGGCCGAGGCAGTTGAGATGGACGTTGGGTGGGTATTGCCGATAGATGATGCTTTGATTTACAGTAAGGCTCCAGCAGTTAATTATGATACTTGCTCTAATTGCCTGGGCGACGAGAATAATGCGCCAAAACCTAATAACATTGGGCTGTGGAACATCAGTACGTCGGGCTCAGACCAAAAGATTGCTTTTCTAAAATTTGATGTTTCGACTTTAAGTGATAGCTCGTATAAGTACTACCTGCAGGTCGCAGCCAAACAAGGGAGTGCCAAGAAGGATGTAACTTTTAATGTTCTTGGTTATCCGGACAGTGACTGGAGTGAGCAAACGATCACCTGGGAAGCTCCGGCCAAGGATATATCTCAAGCCAGCCTAATCGGGACTTATACCGTTGCTACAGCTGCAGCTGCGCCATATACAGTGGATATTACAGATTATGTAAGAAATCATCTATCTGAGGGAATGGTCACTCTGCTAATAACGGATTCTTCTACGGCAGGGGTAAGCACGGATCTGTATTCGAAAGAAGCTAAAGCTCAGAATAGACCCCAACTGATTGCCAAGCGTATCACTTCTGCTGAGGATGCACCCGCGATATCTAGCAATGATTCTCAGCCTCCAGTTTCCTCCCTTCCTGTGAAAGAGGTTAACGCTAGCAGCAATGACGGCAATGTGGAGAGCAACCTGTTGGATAATAATATGTTCAGCCGCTGGTCTGCTTCCGGTGATGGACAATTCGTAGACTTTGACCTGGGGGAAACCAAGCGGGTGGGTTATCTTGGAATCGCTTTTTATAAAGGAAATGAACGGACTACGGCTATTGATATCCAAACCTCGCTTGACGCTGTGACATGGACGAATCAGTTCAGCGGCAACAGCAGTGGTGCTAACGGCAATATGGAAGCATTCGATATCCTGGACACCGATGCCAGGTTTGTAAGGATTGTCGGACACGGGAATTCGATCAATACGTTTACCAGTATTACGGATGTGATGATTTATGAGCCTTATGCTTCTGGAGATACGCCGGTGGCTACTGTGCCTAATATTGTTCCTTTGGCGCCAGAGGGCACGCTGCCATTCACTAAGCCGGGTTTAACAAACCCTGATGGCACGGCACATGCTGTTCACACTCCAAATCCTGTAACAGGTCGAACCATTAATGTGACCAGCTTCGGGGCCGATCCGGCAGATAACAATAAAGATGATCGCATAGCGATTCAAAATGCTATTAATGCAGCTCAAGCGGGAGATGAAGTTTATTTACCGAATGGTGTGTATAATCTGTTATCGTCTCCAGACGGTTTTGTAAATCTCAAGCTAAAAACGGGTGTCAATTTCCGCGGTGAAAGCCAAGCAGGCACTATACTGAAATCATCCATTGATGATATTAAGAACAGCTCGGTTGTTAAGTCGTCGAGTCAACATGATATTTTAGTATCCAATATGACAGTCAGCTCTACCTGGGACCGGACTTTTACAACTGAGCATAGCACCAACAATCCCGAAGCCGGGGGTCCAGATAATGGAATTACTGTAGCTAACACAGGTGAGACTCCTTCGTATAACGTAACAGTCGATCATGTAACCGTTGAAAGGTTCAGACGGATCGGAGTTCGTATTGAAAATAGTCACGATGTTGTGGTACGCTATGCCACATTCCGCAATGCTACAGATTTGGGTGGCGGGGGTGCAGGCTATGGCACATCCATTCAAGGTATGCCCAAAGTCGACCGTCTAGGCTTCGCCAATGACACCTATTGGAATCTCGTTGAACATTCCAGCTTTGAAGGACCTTATCTTCGCCATGGATCTTTGATTCAGAATGTGGCCCATAACAATGTACTGCGTATGAATAAGTATATTCAGACGAAGCTCGATTCCATTGATCTGCACGGAGAGTTGGAATATTTGAATGAAGTTTATGGAAATGAAATTACTAATATTTTGACCGGCGGGGGCATCGGACTTGGCAATACTGGTGGTACGGCGCCTAGTAATCACAGTAAATCCGGCCCTTTCAACTACATTCACGACAATGTAATCAGCAACTCACGCGAGGGCATTATTGTGACTATGGGAACGCCAGATACGATTATTGAGAATAACATCATCGAGAACTCCACGACTATCAACAATGGAGTTGGCATCAATATTTTAAATGGTCCAAGGACAATCATACGGAACAATACGATACGGAACAATACGGCTCCTAATTATTGGGGGATCATGCTGGAGCATGACTCTGGTGATAAGAACGCCAAAAATATTGGCCAAGGTGACCCCGATAAGGTAGAAATATGGAACAATATGATCATTGGAAATACGAACGGGATCCTATTGGAAAGCGGGACGAATATTACCGTTCAAGATAATTTGCTGGACAATTTGGAGACGAATTATTCTGTAACAGAGGGTGTTACTGTAACGGAGGATGTTACGGAATAGATTAACCCGACTAATCCCAAGAACAGCGATGCCGATTATCCTTGATAAGCAGGAAATTATAAATACTGGATTTATCTTAAAGAGGTACATGCTAACCGCATGTATCTTTTTTTGAACATTTTTTTCATAAATTCGATTGAATTTGAATAACTATTGATTGAAATGATCGTTATGATGTTTTAGAATGAGGGGGAAGTTGTTGAAGCAATCGAGTTATGAAAGGAAAGTGGCTGTCCATGAACCAAGATTTAGGTTTATCTAAAGGTGAGAAGCGCCGGCAAAATATAATCAACGCGCTCAAACTGCGAGGTAAAATATCCATACAGGAAATTGTTCAATTATTCGATTGCTCGGAAGCTACGGTTCGTCGTGACCTTGATCTTTTGGAGAAAAAAGGGGCGCTTATCCGTAATTTGGGCGGGGCGGTATTGGATCAGCAATCGATAGTAAAAGAGCAGTCCTTTCAAGAGAAAAAGGAGCTGCTATGGTTCGAAAAGGAGGCAGTTGCACAAGAGGCTGCATCCCTTGTTGAAGAAGGCGATAGTATAGGCTTGACCGGAGGTACGACAACCTTTTTGATTGCACGGGCCCTTAAAAAGCATGAAGGAATAACGGTTGTTACGAACGCCGTCAATATTGCTATGGAGCTTGCAGACAGTGATGGGGTGCAGGTGCTTTTAACCGGGGGAGTGATGCGGAGAAAAAGCTACGAGCTTTGTGGACCCTTAGCGGAAAAAATGCTGGAAGGCATCAACATTAACAAAATGTTCATGGGAATCGACGGGATAGCTGCGGAACAGGGTGTGACCACGTACTCCGAGTTGGAGGCGGAAATTGCCAGATTAATGATTAAGCGCTCTTTACAAACTTATGCCGTATTTGATTATACGAAGCTGGGCAGAACCTCCTTATTTCCTATTGCTCCATTGTCTTCACTTCATGGCTGCATTACTAATGCGGGGGCAGATCATCCACTGATGGATCAAATGCGTGAGCAGGGAATGGAGCTTCATTTGACCAAGGGAGGACCGGAATGATAGAGATAGCGATATTGCTTGTGCTAGGCTCCGGTTTGCTTCACTCTGTCTGGAATTTGTTTACCAAGAAAAGCTTAAATAAAAATGTGTTTTTATGGACCATTCATTTGTTTTCATCAGCCCTGCTGCTGCCTTATTTGTGGACTGAGTTTGATCGTCATCCGTTAGAACCTGAAGGATATACCTTGCTGGGTATCTCCTTTATGTTTCAGATTGGTTACATATTTCTGCTGTCCAAAGCGTATCAGTACGGAGAGATGTCGCAGGTATATCCGATGATGAGAGGGCTGGGAGCTCTGCTTGTGCCTGTTTGCAGCGTACTACTGTTTCAGGAATCACTATCGGCTATAGGCTGGTTCGGGCTCGGATTAATTGTACTCGGATTATTTACGATAGCCTTTTACCGTATGGATCCTAAGAATATGCCTGTTAAAGCGATTACAGCGGCGGTAGGTGTAGGAGTATGCATTACCGGTTACACATTGACGGACAAAACGATTATGGAGCAGGGACATATGACTCCGCTTGCACTGCTCGAGATATCGAATCTTTCTTATGTAATTGCTTTGTTGATTCCAGCACTCACCTCGCGGCAAATCAAACAGGAGTGGGTTCGCAACTGGAAGCTAATTTTGGCTGGAACTTTTTGCTCTCCAGGCTCTTACTTCCTCTTTCTTTTATCTATGAACATAGCGCCATTATCACATATTTCTCCAATTCGTGAGATTGGTACGGTATTTGGTACCCTGTTTGGAATCTGGCTGCTTAAAGAGCAACAGGGATTCATGCGTGTTACGATGTCTGCGTGCATTGCATTGGGAATCATATCGATAGGAATATGGGGGTAGCGGATTATTAGCTGAAGCGGTTGGAAGTGGCGCATGGATACTTAAGTAAAGCTATGATGTATGCGCTTTCAAATATAGAAAAATGTATTCAATAAAAATATTGAAATGAGGCTGATTAACATGGGAGAGGTAAACCGGGTAATTGTGATTGGTTGGGATGGTGCAGGGAGCTTTGTGCAAAGTTCGGAGACACCGCAGCTGGATGCTTTTTTTCGTAGGGGGGCAAGTTCATTGACAACACAAGCTGTAATGCCAACCATCAGTGCTCAGTGCTGGGGTTCGATGTTCTATGGGGTTACACCGGATAAGCATCAGCTTGATAATACTCGTGCGGAAAAAGAGCGATTCCCTGACGGTTCGCCTTACACATCCGTATTTAAACTAGCTCGTCAGCAATGGCCGGATGCCAAGCTCGCATCGTTTAGCAGCTGGGAGCCGATTAATTATGGAATCATTGAGACCTCGGCAGGGGTTCATACCGTCTCAATGCCGGATGCGGAGCTGGCTGCTGCGGCAGGTGCGTACATTCAGCTGAATCCGGATGTTAAGCTTATGTTTGTTCATTTCGATCTGCCGGATGCAGGCGGGCATCGGCACGGCTACAACACGCCCGGACAATGGGAAGTGATTGCACAAACGGATCGGCATGTTGCAATTATCATGCAAGCCATTGAAGAAGCGGGGCTGCTTCAGGACAGCCTGATCATCCAGCTTACGGATCATGGTGGGGGCGGTGCGGCGCCAACTGATCACGGCAGCGATCACCCGCTTGACCTCACTATATTCTGGAGCTGTGCAGGTCCGGGCATTGAGCCGGGTTCCGAGGTTCCTGCTGAACTCGGTTTAATAGATACAGCCGCCGTCATCGCACATGCTCTTGGGTTGATGCCTTCTGATTCCTGGGATGCCAAGCTTCCGTTAGGCTTGTTTAAGTAATTATTAGATTTAATTAACGTTATTTCAATAATAAAGATTGAAATAATCAAAATAATGATTGAAATAATCATTTAATCGCGATATTATAAGTTTGACAAAGAGTTTAACAATCATTTTTGTGGAGGTAATGAACATGTCATTAGGAAAATTGACTATTTCTGAAATATCCGCTCAATCCGCTGCATTATCTGCTGCTGTGGAACAGCTTCAGCTTCAAGGTGATTGGGTAGAACGTTATCTGAAAGCGGAACAATTCGATGAAGTGATCTTTATCGGATCAGGCTCATCGTATTATCAGGCATTAACGATGGCGTCAACCTACAGGAACTGGCTCGGGCGAAGCGCTACAGCTCTGCCTTCCTCAGAGCTGTATTTATTCCGCGGGCAAAATACGGCTGCCAACCGAAATTATTTGGTTGTCGGGGTATCCCGTTCAGGAGAGTCCACGGAAGTCATCCTGGCATTGGAGTCGGTTCGCAATCTACCCCAATATACGATCTGCGGTATCACTTGCTATGAGCAGAGCACGATGGCTAGGTTGGCAGAGTGCCTGGTTTCCCCGCTTGGGAAGGAAGAAAGCACAGTGATGACCAAATCATTCAGCAGCATGACCTTTATGATGCAGGCGGCAATCGCATCTGCAGCTGAGCATTCGGGATTGCAAGCGGAATTGGATGCTGTGGTCGAAGCTGATGCGGATGTTGTCAAACGTGCCGATGTTTTCATTCAAAGCTTGGTTCAAAAGGAACAGCTGCATAAATATATTTATCTCGGTATGGGCGCCTATTTCGGAATTGCACAGGAAGCATGCCTGAAAATAAAAGAAATGTCTTATGTGTGGACCGAAAGCTACGGCACGCTCGAATTCAGACATGGACCTAAGTCTGTGGTTGAGCCAGGCACGCTCGTATGTGTACTTCTCTCAGAGCAAGCTAGAGCATATGAATTAAAGGTTGCCCAAGAAATGCAAGAGTACGGGGCTTATGTGCTTGTAGTAACTGCGGAAGCAGGAGAGGACACGGCATTTGCCGATGGTGTATTTGAAGTTGGCGGCAAACAGCTGTCGGATGAAGCGCGAACCGTATTGTACCTGCCGGCTTTGCAATATCTGGGATATTACACTGCTCTTGGCAAGGGAGTCGATCCTGACTCGCCGCGCAATTTAACTCAAGTGGTGAAAATTTAAATTGTTATTTGGTAGTGAGGACTTATACGGCTTGCTCATACGACACAGGATTTTACGATAATAACAAATAAGGAGTTCATTCATATGCCTCTTGTCTCGTCTACCTTTATGCTGCAGCATGCGCGGGAACATGGATACGCAGTTGTTGCTTTCAACGTTCATACATTAGAGATGCTTCAAGGTGTTGTAGAGGCGGCGGAGGAAGCTCAAGCTCCTATCATCCTGCAGTCCACTGTAGGTACAGTTAAGCATCTGGGGCCTGACTACCTTGTAGCGGCAGCGACTGTAGCAGCGAACCGTTCTCAAATTCCAATCGCCTTGCATCTCGATCATTGCTCAGATTTTGATCTAATTGTGAAGTGTATTCGTGCAGGATATACTTCGGTCATGATTGATGCTTCTCATCAGCACTTTGAGGAAAATGTTAGACAAACGGCCAAGGTCGTTGAAATTGCCAAGGCTGCAGGCGTTAATGTTGAGGCCGAGCTTGGTAAAGTCGGCGGAGTGGAAGATGATATCGTCGTAGCCGACCACGAAGCGCTGATGGCCGATCCGGATGATTGTGCTCGATTTATTGAACTGACAGGAGTCGATACTCTTGCACCCGCCATTGGTACTGCTCACGGGATTTATAAAGGTGAGCCCAAAATCGATTTCCAGCGAATTGAGCGGATTGCAGCCAAAGTGGACGTACCCTTGGTGCTGCATGGCGGCTCTGGCATTCCGGAAGCTCAGGTCAGACAATGTGTTTCACTCGGCATGGCCAAAATGAATGTGGCTACGGAACTGCGAATCGTTTTCTCCGATGCCATTAAAGCTGTGTTTGCTGCAAATCCGGAGGAGAACGATCCTAGAAAATATATGATTCCAGCTAAAAAAGCGCTGCACGCAGCCGCTATTGAAAAAATGAGGCTGTGCGGCACTATTGGCCGCGCTAAAGGTGGGGCATACAATGATCACAACAGTTACACTAAACGCAGCTATTGACAAAACGTATTATGTTCCCTTATTCACTCAGGATAGTGTGATGCGTGTCCAACGGTTTTATGCGGAAGCTGGCGGGAAAGGCATCAATGTAGCCCGTGTTATTAGTCAGCTGGGTAAATCGGTTCTGGCAACCGGCTTTGTGGGAGGGTTTAATGGCCGATTCATCCGTCAAGAGCTCGATCGACAGCGGATTCAACATGATTTTGTAGAGGTCGCCGGTGAATCGAGGCTTTGTTTAAATATCATCAATGAATCGGATGGTGGCTCCACAGAAATTTTGGAGCCGGGACCCGTCATATCTGATGAGGCTATGGAGCAATTCGGTGAGAAACTTAAGATGTTGGCCAAACGGTCTATTGTTGTTTGTTTTTCGGGCAGCCTGCCAGCGGGTGTACCCAAGGATTTCTATGCGGTGCTTGTAAGTATGGCGAAGCGGGAAGGTGCAATTGTGCTTCTCGATACAAGTGGCGAAGCCTTGCTGCGGGGAGCCGAAGCAGCACCTTTTATGATCAAGCCGAATGAGCAGGAAGCAGCGCAGCTAATAGGCGAGACATTAAGTAATGGCTTGGAAATTATGAAGCGATTGGCGACGCTGGAGCGAATGGATATTCCTTGTATCACCGTTTCTTTGGGCTCGGAGGGTTCACTTGTTTATTTCCAAGGAGCTTATTACCGGGTTCAGCCCCCTCTTATTGATGCTGTAAACACAGTGGGCTGCGGAGATTCATTCATGGCAGGTATGGCTGTATGTATAGCTGAAGGAAAGTCAATAGAGGAGTCACTCAGCTATGCTACGGCGGTCGGAAGCGCTAATGCTTTGAATGAAAAAGCGGGCTACGTTAATAAAGTCGATGTGGACGAATTGTTGAAGCTAGTTCAAATCGAGCGGTTGTAGTCGTGGGATTGATTATGATTTTGCATAAAAATAGTGTTGATTTATCCAAAAAAGTTAGGATCGTGCAAACATTTCTTTGAAAAGGTCATTTGAACCAACTGCTCTTTATTTTAAAGTTTAAGTAGGCAATATTAACTTACACCGTATGAGGAGTGTGTCTGGTTTTGAATGAAAAAGAAAGATTGCAATGGTTCAAGGATGCCAAGCTAGGGATGTTTATACATTGGGGGCCGTATTCCTTATTAGGCAGATGCGAATGGGCTTTCCGATTGGACGGGTATAAAGTAAAGGAATATGAACGGCTGGCCGATGCCTTCAGGGGAGAGGGGTTCGATGCGGAGCATATGTGCAATACAGCGGTGCAAGCCGGTATGAAGTACATCGTGCTAACTGCTCGACACCATGATGGTTACTGTTTGTATGACAGCCAAGTCAGTGACTTTACATCGGTAAAAGGAACGCCCAGACGAGATTTTATACGTGAATATACCGATGCGGCCAGACGTGCGGGGCTCAAGGTTGGATTGTATTATTCCTTAGTGGATTGGAGATACAAGGGTGCTTGGGATCATTACCGGTATCCGGAATCGGTATCTGCTATGGTACAGCAAACTCATGATCAAGTAAAAGAATTGATGACTAATTACGGACAAATTGATTTGCTGTGGTATGACGGAGCCCAACAAACGAGCTGGAAGTGGAGAGAAGATGAAGATGTTGCAGCTTTTTGGAGGAGCCGCGAGCTCAATGACAGTGTGCGTTGCCTCCAGCCTCATATTATCATCAACAATCGAGCCGGAATAGAAGAGGACTTCGCGACACCTGAACGCAAAATTGAAGCGACTCAGAGCGATCGCTGCTGGGAAAGCTGCCTGAGTATGGATCCGCTGAGCTGGAGCTATGTGCCGTACAGTCCTAATCGTAAGAATGCGCAGGCGCTCATTCGCGATATTATCGAAATAGCTTCCGGTGGCGGCAATCTGCTGCTGAACACAGGACCGAAGCCTGACGGCTCCTTGAATGAGACGGAGCTAGAGCCAATCATAGAGGCCGGGAAATGGGTTGCGCGAAATGCTGAAATGGTCAACAATGCCAGAAAAAGCCGTCTCAGCCAATTCGGTCCGCATGGCCCTAATGGATGCTTCGGCAGATGGATTGGTACCGATGATCCATCCGTTCATTACTTGGCCGCGCTTGGCTGGACAGGGAGTGAATTTTGGAGTGTGAGAATTGACGGGGAGGTCGAATCCATCCATGTCCTCGCATCCGGCGAGAAGGTAAACTTTCGAAGAGATGGATATGGACGGCTTATTCTGGAGCAGCTTCCGGAAATGCCTACGGAGCCTCATTTTACTGTGTTCAAAGTTATTTTTAAAGCGCCGCCAGAAGTGCTGGATGCCCCAGACATGGCAGATTGGATTGAAAGTGACTTGTAGAACGTATCCTTTTCAAGGAGGAATAACTCATGAAAGGAAATACAGTACAGCATATTTTCCAAGACAGAGTGGATGAGTCGACAGGCAGAAAGGTCAGACAGCTTACTTCGACCCAGGGAAACCATCATCACCTATATTTTACAAGCAGCAGCTTTACTCTAGACAACAATTGGGTGTTATATATTAGCGCTGAATATGAGGGAAGCCCGAATATTTATAAGCTTTCTTTGGAGAATGGAGAGGCTGTTCAGCTGACGGATAATAGGGATGGAATTCTAAAAAGCTATGTTTATTACGAAGGCAATCCATATCGTGGCCTAGGCAAAGCAAGTCCCAGCTATAATCCGCATACTAAGCAACTGCTGTATATTCAAGGTAATGAGGTCCGGCTGCTGCAAATTGATTCTTTGGAGGAAAAAGTCATTTATGAGCTTCCTCCTAACAATATGACTGGCTTCACTCATTTATCTATGGATGGAAAGTATGCATGTGTTCCGTATATTTCGAGTGATGCTTTCGAAGTAGGAGAGGGAAATCCGTTTACACTAATCCGAGATAAGGTTCAGGCGGAGCAGTTAGAGTCTAAAATGCTGGTGATCGATACAGAAACTGGAGTGGGAGAGATTCTCTTTTCTCAGGTTGGCTGGATTACTCATGTTCAGTTTCATCCTACAGATCACAGGCAAATATTGTACAATCACGAAGGTGGCATGGTGGAGCAGCGTATTTGGCTGTACGACAATGGGCACATACACAAAGTGAGGGATCAGTCAGCTGCAAGCTCGGACCTATGGATATGCCATGAAATGTGGCTGCGTGACGGAGATGGAATTCTTTATCACGGAAGCAAGGGGCTTCCGAATGATCCGTCGATGCAGCTAGGAAGACAGAGGCAGGGACATACCGTTAGCTTTATTGGCTGTAAATTACACACAGGTGAACCGGTAGAGCTGGAGTTTCCGGCGAATATGGTGGACTACGGACACTTTACATCGGGAAATAACGATCATCTACTGGTTACTGATGGCATCATTGATTCCTATTCGATTCATATTTGCAACGCGGATTGGTCGAAGAGGGAACTTTCGTGGGAGCGTCTATGTCAGCACAACAGTAGCTTCTTGGTGCAGGATGTTCATCCTCATCCCATCTTCAGCCACGATGAAAGGTTCATTCTATTCACCTCGGATCAGCATAACAGCCCAACGCAAGGGCATATATACTTGATTGAAGTATCCGAGTAATATCTATCTTATAACCTGAGAAGCCCTTCTGTAAGCGGAAGGGCTTATTTGCGTAGGTTGAGAAAATAAGCAGATGAAGTGACGTTGATAGTGTGCTGATAGCCTCAGTTTTCAGATATAAACGATTGCTTTTACAAACTAATGCTCGTTAATGTAAATAAACCTAACATTATTTCTGGAAAAAAAGAAAAGCCAGGAAGATATCCTTAGATATCCTCCCGGGCTTTTGTCCCTCCGTGTACACAGCGGATGCTGTGCGTTCTCTCTCGGACCTGGCCGGATCATAATCTCCGCGGAACCCTAGAAAACATGTGAATTATATAATTGATAATGCAAATTCATTTTCATGTTAGATATAGAAGGCGTAATTCGTGTTTAACGTGATTCATGTAATGTAATATAACGCACATTCATGAATTTGAAAAGTGTTGTTATTAAATGCAACATTTATCGGTGATGAGGAGGTTTTCGCTATATTGGTGGGAGGTTATTGCTTATAAAGCAGCGGCTTTGTTAGCTGTGTTTGTCTTGAACTGATCTAAAATGTGCCCCAGAATAAGGAATGATTGGCTGCTGCGATAGGATTGATCAATCATTTGTTCCCGCGTCTGAATGTAAGGAGCCTTCACAATCTCATAGTGCCACTGCGTTAACATAGTCTCCATACAGGTTGGGGTGGTTTCCAAATGGAATTGCAATCCAAGCACCTGTTCTCCGTAAGCAAATGCCTGTACCCTGCATGCTTCTGAATACGCAAGAGGAACAGCATCTTCGGGTATATCGAAGCAATCTCCGTGCCAATGAAAGGATTGGAAGATGTCGGGAACGCCGTCGAATAAGGGATGTTGCATTCCCGTTCTCATAACAGGGTGCCATCCGATTTCCTTATGAGCATTACGGTCAACTCTGCCTCCAATGACCTCCGCAAGCAATTGGGCTCCAAGACAAATACCCAGCACATTCTTTCCGGCCTCAATTGCTGATTTTATAAACCGTTTTTCATCTGGCAGCCATGGAAACACTTCATCTTGATAGGCACTCATCGGACCGCCAAGAATAATTAACATATCGAAGGAATCCAACGACGGTGCTGTGAAGAAGTCGGGTGGATATATAATTGAAACCGTGTGCCGCTTGTGTGCCGCCCAGTAAAGAATAAACGACGGGTCATCGAAGTCAAAGTGCTTCAGTAGTAACAAACGCATAGGGATGACACCTCCTTGAAAATATAGGGTTGATTTAAGGCTGTGACCGTATTTTAAATCGATGTCAGGTTATTTGTCAATATAGCTAACATGAAAAAACCTGAAATAGGTTCATTCCAGGTTTAATGTAATTCGATATATTTTTCTGGGCCTGCCACGAGGATGGGGGTTATCTTCCCCGATTATCTGAGCCAAGCCGGAGGCTTCCAGTTGAATTAATATTCTGCGAGCGCTGCGGGGCAGGATTTGCATATGCTGGGCCAGCTCGTAAGCATTAATTTCGTCAGTTGCTCTTTTTCTGAGGATAAATTGAATTTTCCCAAGTGTGGCGATGCTCAATGAGGATGCTGCGCTAATTTTCTGCAAATCATCCGAAACGTAGGAGTAGGAGAGCTGTTCAGGTTTTCCTAACGGTCCTGTAATGGTTTTATCCTCGAAGAAGACCATCCAGGCTCCGTCTTTATATGATCTTGTATGGAGCAATGCTTTACCGGCCAATAGTTCGGCTTCATAAACAGTTCTTCCTATTCCAATCCCACAATTCGTAAGCTGGCTTTCAAGTTGTTTTAGTTCGGCAAAGTCTGGAATGGTCGTGAAGTTACTTGTTAATTCCCGAACAATTCCACGTGTGGTGAAAATGGCAAATCGGCCTGTACCTGCGTGCTTGAGTGAGCCTTGGACTTTCTTCGCATACTGAAGTAATTTCTGTGTTAAGGCCATTTCCATGTTGAACAGCTCGTCTGATGAAAAGAGCTCTTGCGAAACTCCGTTGTATGGATCTGTTTTTATTATCTGAACGGCTACTTGAGCATCCATGAACTGCAAGGTTTCATGTGCTCGCAATGCTGTATTTAATACAGCTTCAATTGACGATTCCGTCGGCCTAACCCGAAATACCGGAACACCCAAGCTTGCCAGCTTTTGCTGAACAATCCATACACAAGTTACGGCAGCTTTGGTCTTGCCTTCTCTCCATAGCTTCAAATGATATTCAACTAAATCATCATCTGATCCCGAATATTCCTTATTGTAAATTGGACAGTCCTTTATGCTGAATTCTGAGAATATTTGCTGTAGCTCTGCTTGTGATAAAATGTCAAAGCTAAGCTCATTTATGAGAAGTTTCTGCTGATATAAAATTTCACATAAAGTACGGTATAAGCTTGTACCCGTATATGGAATAAAGAATAAAGGTTTTGATGTTTTTCCTGATTGTTGAGCTGCTTCATAAGGAAGAGGGCCGGAGAAAAGCCATAGGTCTACTTCACCGGAGTGTTGTTCCAGTAGATCATCAATTTCTTCAAATCGGGTATGGGTATAAGGATAACACTCATAATCTGGATATTTCCTAATAACAGCGAGTACCATTTCCATGGTATCTTCGACTCCGATATAGCCTAATCTAATTTTCATAGCCTTTCACGGTTCCCTATATCAAATTAGTATTCTGTTGCGGTAAGACAATTAAGCCTGATTTTTAGTATAGCATAACGGAAAACCTGCTGTTTGGCTTCATGCGATTTATGATACAATGTGAGAACTAAAAGGTAAGAAATCGCTTCCAGACGAACAGAGAGAAGATAGAGGGTGAATATGAATTACATGAATAAACGTCCTCGCCGCTATTATTTTAAATTGGTTTTATTATGCTTTATCATTACCTCGCTGCCCGTTATTTTTCTGGGTATTTTTTCATATGCCAAATCATCAGGTGTTGTTCAGCAGAAAGTTAACGAGGAAAAATTGCTCAGCCTTCAGCAAACGCAAATGAATGTAGAGCATATGTTGAAGGTTGTGGATCAGGCTGCTACCCATTTTTTGGGGTCAAAAATCATTCTAAACGCTTTGAATGAACCGTTGGGTCCTGAACAATTTCAGCTTTTCACCCAAGTCAAAACGGAATTGAACAGTCTCCAGAGATTGGATAACGGTATTAGCGATATTGTGCTGTTGAGTAAGCGGAGCAATTGGTTAATCAACAATGATGGACTATATCGGTTGGATGCCTGGATGAAAAGCAATAAAGGTTTTATGCTGCCTGAACCTGAGCTGCCATCGGTCTGGGAAGTGACAAGCAGTGTGGCACCTTCCGTTTCAACCAATAACCCGCCTACTGCTCCGCCCTATGATTCATGCCAGCTCAATATTAGTTTAATCAAAAAGCTTCCCTTAACCTCATATCGAAGCAATGGGATGGCCATGATCCAAATTCCAGCTTGTAATTTGAGCGATTTGTTCTCGGTGAATACAGAAAGTGAGTCAGTATTTGTGTTCGATGAGTCCGCCCATCTGATTGTGCGCAAAGGCTTTATGGAGGAAGAAATTAGTGATTCTCTGAAGCCTTCTCTATCCCAGTTCATACAGCAGCCATATGCATCCGGACAATTTTACCTGGAGAACAATCAGAAGGCATATACCGTTACTTATAGGAAATCCGACTATAATAACTGGATTTACATCTCACTAGTAACGCTAGATCAATTAACGAAGCAGTCTCGAGAAATTGGTTGGTACACACTATACATATGTATAGGGCTGCTGCTGTTGTTCTGTCTATTGTCCTGGTATGGGTCCAAGAAGTTATATCGTCCTATAGATCAAATTTATAATGAATTTGTAGCCCGTCAGCACATATCAGGTTCGAAAAAGCCGATAGACGAAGTCCAATTTATCGGGGAACAGGTACATAGCTTATTTGCTACTAAAACAGAGCTGGAAACCAGGGTTTACAGTCAAAATGAACTGCTGCGGACCTTTTTAATGATCAAGTTGTTTCTCGGCGGTATGAAAGAGGAGGAAATCGAGGAGCGGATGGATAGCTTCGGCATGCGTAGTGATTTCTCTCAGTTCTACGTTCTGGCTGTGCAGACAGGAAGCCTTGAGCCTACCCGTTTTGCCGATAAGGATATTGATCTGCTGTTGTTTGCTATAAACAATATGATAGGTGAGTTGTTACCAGCTGAAAGACGGCTGCCGCCTATTGTGCTTGGACGCTCTCAGTTGACTGTAATCACGGGAGCTATGGAGAGTGAGAATTCTTTTTCTTCAGAAGTGCTTGCTTTCGCACAGCTTATTCAACAGAAAGTCTCTGACTTGCTAGGCTTAAACATCTCTATCGGGATTAGTCTACCCTATACTAATTTTGTAGAAATTCCGAGAGCCTATGAAGAGGCGGTAGAAGCGCTTAAGCGGCGTACATCCCTTGGCGATGAAGCAATCTTGTATTTTGGAGACTTGGGAGACAATTTCTCACTCCACTATGCCTATCCCTTTGACTTGCAAGCGGAGCTATTCGATGCGGTTAAATTAGTGAACAGAATTCAAGCGATAACGCTATTGCGGCAGTTGCTTCAGGCGTTAGAATTCAGCAATCCGAACCTTCATGATCTGCAATTCAATGCGATACGCCTATTGATGAATTTGCTCGGTTTAGCCAATGGGCTCGCTGTTCAATCCATTCCGATGCAGCGGCAGCAATCCTTATTTGACGAGTTGTTTCATTTGAACCTTTTCGATGAGGGGGAGAAATGGTTCATCAACAAAATAATCGATCCGCTTATGTCTGAGATCGAAGAGAGGACGGAGGCTAAGCATCTAACCATTACTAAGGAGATGGTTGAGATGATTCATAAGGAATTCGACACAGACCTCTCTATAGATTCTTGTGCCGATCGTTTACATTATAACTCTAGCTACTTAAGCACTATTTTCAAAAAAAGTATGGATATTTCATTTAGCGCTTATTTGGCTCAATATCGACATCAGTTTGCTTTGAAGTGGCTTGAGGAAACGGACATGCCTATTAAAGATATGGCAGAGAAGCTTCGTTATAATAATCCGCAAAACTTTATCCGTTCATTTCGTAAGCTGGAAGGTATCAGTCCTGGGAAATATCGGGAGATACATGCTAGTAAGTCCAGTAGAGACCAGATAACGGAACAAGGAGGGGACAAGCCATGAACTTAAAATCGAATATGCTTAAGCCTGTCACTGCGTGGATGAGCATTACGATGCTTATCCCCATACTGACAACGGGCTGTTCCTTTGTTTCCAGCATAGGAAAGACGGACAGGGGCTCGGCCCAACAGCAGATGGAGGAAACGCCTGAGATCGGAATGATGCTGGTTTTGAACAGTGCTGAGTTGCCTCGGGATACTATCGTTAAAACTTTGGAGGAGAAGACGGGGACCAAACTGTCGTTTACATGGGTTCCTGACAACATTTATACGGATAAAATGGTTTCAGCTATAGCAGGCGGTACTCTCCCAGAAGCCGTACAAATCAAGTCAGTGGATATGAAGCATCCGTCTGTTGTGAATGGCATCCGTTCGGGAATGTTTTGGGAAATAGGACCGCTTCTTAAGGAGTATCCCTATATTAGCAAATATATGAATCCGATGATCATGGACAACGGCTCGTACTTCGGTAAATATTACGGGCTCTACTGGGAACGCCCTTTATCTCGACAAGGAATCCAATACCGCAAAGACTGGTTGGAACGGCTCGGACTGAAGGAGCCCCAGACGATAGAGGAGCTGTATACGGTTTTAAAAGCATTCACATACGGCGACCCGGATGGCAACGGTAAACAGGATACATATGGACTTATCGATCGTAACGATCTTGTGTATGGAGCTTTTAAAAATTTGGCCTCCTATTTCGGTACACCCAACAATTGGGGACTTGTAAATAAGCGGCTGATCCCCGATTTCATGACCATGGAATATTTGGAAACGACGCGTTTTATGAAAAAATTGTATGATGAGAAAATAATAAATCCCGATTTTACAATCACCAGTAAGGTGCAGCAGGAGAATAGATTCGTTAATGGAGAGGCTGGCATGATGATTAGCAACGTGGTAGCTGCATCAATTCGAGACCGAATCAAGAAAAGCAATCCGGCTGCAGATATTGAAATCCAAAATCGGATACGGGGACCAAAGGGAGATAGGATATGGGGTGGCAGTGGTATGGGAGGACAGTTTTTGTTTCCCAAAAAGAGCGTCAAAACCGAAGCCGAGCTAAAAGCTATTCTTTCCTTTTTTGACCGAACCTTATCTGAGGATGTTAATAATCTGATCACTTACGGACTGCAAGACCGTCATTATAACCTCATCAATGAGAAAACAATTAAGATTATGCCAAATACGAAGACACTGCGCGAGGTAGAGGTTGAGCCCTACGCTAATGCTCTTAGAACGGCAGATATCCGCTATTTGCAGCTGGGTGAGAACGGCTCCTTTCAACAGAAAATCAATGCTATGACTCAGGACAATAATAACATTGTCGTACAAGATCCGACGGCAGCATTAGTCTCCCCGACTCAAGCAGAAAAGGGGACGGAGCTACAGACGATCATTACGGATGCAACCTATCAATTTATATTGGGGAAATTGGATGAAACCGGGTTTAATCGTGAATTAGACAAATGGCGTCAAAATGGCGGAAATTTGATCATCGATGAGATGAACAGTGAATACGCAGCATTCAACAAGTAAATGTTTGGAAAGCCTTAATACCCCGTTGGGAGCCATTTCCCTGTGGGGTATTTTTGCAGTTGAGGTTGCAAAAGGATGTCCAAAATACCTATTGAATAAATCAATTTCAGGTGCTAAGATTGGGTAAAATTTACAGTAATTATCAGAGCTGCCAGTCACCGTTCCCCTAAATTGCAGGAGGTTGATTGTGATGAAGATGAGCTGGTATTATCGCATGCTTTTGTCGTATACGCCAATTTTTTTCGTTGTCATATCCGTGTTGATCTTTTCTTTTTTTGCTGTATTAAACGATTCCGCACAAAAGCAGATAATGAACACTAAAAAGGTGATTGCAACCAAGGTATCACAGGTTATTGATGCCAATATGAAAACTGCGGAGCGTATGACGATTAAGGAAATTTATACGAATGCCGCATTGAAGGAATACTTTGGGGAATCTGGCGATAAGGTTTTATACGATTACTTCAGAATATCCCAAAAAATGGACGAACTCTCCTCAGGACTCCCCTTTTCGAACTCTATTTACTTATACAATGCCAATTCAGGAAAAATATTATCAAGAAGCGGACTTTCTCCTTTGAACCAATTTGGTGACCGTGACTTCCTGCTCTCTGCTTATTCTTCAGATTCAAATCCATTAGTATGGACCAATCCTAGACCATTCAAAGAATTTAGTCATGAATCAAGTAATGAGCGTGTAGTAACGATGGTTAAGTTCTATCCGGATACTGGGGAAAAGCAAGGAGCCATCGTGGTCAACATTCGTGTACAAGCGTTAGTTGGGTTCGTTAAGGATTTAACCCGGTTAGACGGGGGCCCCATCTCACTTCATACAGCTAATATGGAACCGTTCGATAAAAATAGCATACAACCTGCCATCACGGCCGATAAGTCAGAGCAGTCATCTTTGTATATCACATCCGATTATACAGGCTGGAAATATGGCTCTGGAGAACTAACAGATAAACGGTTAACACTGGCATCACTTTTCAATGATTTTTGGATGCTTGTTGGAATTGCGGCTATCGCGACCGGACTCATCTGGTTTACTTACATCACTCATCGCAATTACAAACCGATTCAAGCCATAGCCGGACGCATTCACAATTACACCAAACGTAAAAGCGGTGAGCTAGTGAAATCAGCCGTTTTCCGAGATGAACTTAAATACATCGAAGCGGCAATTGACGGACTGTTGGAAAGGGCGAGTCAATTCGAGCAGCTTCATAAGGATGGTCTGCTAATTCGGAGAAAGCAGATGTTATTGGATTGGCTGGAGGGACATAAGGTAATGAATGCAGCGCAGTGGAAGAACGAAATGACCGAGCTACAGATGCCTGTCGATTATCAGACGTTGATGGTTGCAGTTATAGAGATCGACCGATTTACTCATTTTACTGAAATTTATAATTCACGTGACCAATATTTGCTTAAATTTGTTTTGAGCAATGCGCTTCAGGAAATGGCTCAAAACGATAACATGATTATATGGAATGAATGGTTCGAGCCCCAGCAAATGGCGGTTGTTGTTTATTTAAACTCCGATTCGAATACGAACCAAGCTTTGGCCATCGGGGCCATGAAGAAGCTGCAGGACTGGATTTTGAACAATCTCAATTTCACAGTTTCCATAGGGATAGGGTCAGAGGTACACTTTCCATTGGATGTGGCTCAGTCCTACTCGGAGGCGAAGGAATATGTTTCTTACAAGCCCGTATTCGGAGTAGGCACCATTATCGGGAGTGGGGAGATTCATTCCAAAGCGGAGGGGCGGATATTCCCCCATCTGCAACTGGTACGAACTATAGCGAAGTCGTTCCGGCTTAGTGACGGCCAGTGGCAATTTCATTATACCCAGCTGTTTCAATCGTTGAAGAGAGGGCGTATATCGCAATCGGACATCGAAACCATGACCAATTATTTGATGTATCATTTACATAAAGAGATGTCGGAAATGACCGAGGAGGTTAGCAGGCTTTGGCAAAATGAATTTGCAGTAAAGTTTGAAGCCATTGCTAATAGCTCCGAAACCTTGGAGGAGTGGCGCGAAAGGCTTAACACACTACTTCTACAACTAGAGAATGAAATCCGCTCTTTGCGGTCAACCAAAAACAATTATGCACTCATTCGTCAGGTGAAAGAGTATATAGAGATCCAATATACGGACCCCAACCTGTCACTCAACCAGATCAGTGAACGATTCAAGATGAATCCGCGGTATCTAAGCAAGCTGTTTAAGGAAGAGTTTGGCGAAAAGTTCATGGATTATATGTTGAAAGTACGGTTGGAGGAGGCACAGAGGCTGCTGCTTACTACGCGATTGCCTGTTCAGGATATCGCAGAGCGGGTTGGCTATGTGCATGTTATTTCCTTTCACAGGGCGTTTAAGAATATGTATGGGTTACCGCCAGGAGACTACCGGAAACGAGCGGAAGGCGGTTAAGTACCGTCAATGGTACCAGGGATTACCTATATAGCGTGGATGAAATTCGTAAAAGTTAAGTGTGAGAAAAAGATAAGTGATTCCAAGGAATCGCTTTTTTCACTTTTTGATAAGTAGGCGATTCTTGTAAATTGACCAATTGCTAATAAGTGAATTACGGTAAAGGTACCATCTAAGGAAAAGGAGGTATACTATGCCTGGCAAGGAGCCTGTAATTGAAAATACGTATTCCCCCAAGCCTTTGGTACGAACAGCCGTAAGGAAGAACATCTTGCGTTCCTTCGGACAGGACTGGCAGTTATATGCGTTGCTGTCCGTACCGATGCTGTACTTCTTGGTATTTAAGTATATACCGATGTATGGTGTGACGATTGCCTTCAAAGAGTTTAATATGTTCAAGGGAGTATGGAGCAGCCCATGGGCGGGGGTTGATGCATTTCGTGAAATTTTTCAAATGAAGGACTTTTACAAGGTGCTGCGCAACACGCTTTTGCTAAACCTATTGGATTTAATAGTGTCCTTCCCGACTCCCATTATTTTGGCTATATTATTGAATGAAATTCGTCTGAAGTGGTTTAAGAAGAGTGCTCAAACGATTCTATATTTACCTCATTTTATTTCATGGGTTATCATCGGCGGGATGGTCTACCAGCTATTGTCCACCAATACTGGTCTCGTCAATCATCTATTTAAAATGGCAGGAATGAAAGCGGTTCCATTTCTTACAGATCCTCTGTATTGGGTCACAACCTATGTAGGAGCAGGGGTTTGGCAGAATGCAGGGTGGGGCACCATCATTTACCTTGCTGCGTTGACGGGAATTAATAGGGAGCTGTATGAAGCAGCGGAAGTGGATGGAGCTGGGCGGATGCGGAAAATATGGAATATTACACTGCCTGGTATTAGGCCGACGATTATGATCCTGCTTATCATCAACATCGGGAACATGGCGAGCATTGGATTTGAACGGCCGTTCGTGCTAGCTAATCCGCTTGTTACCGATTATTCCGATGTTATAAGCACCTTTGTATACAAGTTAGGCGTCCAATCCGCCAGATTTACTATCGCTACAGCCATTGGACTTTTTCAAGCTGTTGTAGGTTTAATCTTCTTACTTTCTGCCAATTACATCTCCAAAAAAGTTACGGGCCAGGGTATCTGGTAGAGAGGGGGCCTCAATGAAAGCAAGCTTGAATAACAGATTGATCGATACGTTCATCATACTGGTTGTAACCCTTGCATCCTTCCTATGCCTTGTTCCGATCCTTCATCTAGCTTCCGTCTCATTAAGCTCTAATGCCGCTATCATTTCGAACAAAGTAACCCTGTTTCCGGTGGAATGGAGTACAACGGCCTATAGAATGGTGCTATCCGATGGCAGGATGATAAGCTCGCTGCTGTTCACCATTTTGCTGGTGGTTGTTTTTACGGTGATCTGTATGGTCATGACGATTTGCGCTGCTTATCCGCTAACTAAGAAGAAGTTGAAGGGCAGAGATTTTTGCTTGTTAATGATTTTATTTACTATGTTTTTCAGCGGAGGCTTAATACCTGAATACTTGCTGGTCAAATCATTGAAGCTGACCAATACAATCTGGGCCTTAGTACTCCCAGGCATGGTTAATGCCTTTTATTTGATCATATTGAAATCGTTTTTTTCCTCTATTCCTGAAGAGCTGGAAGAATCGGCACGTATGGATGGCAGCTCCCATTTTGGAACATTAATTCGAATCGTTCTGCCGCTTTCCATGCCCGTAATCGCCACATTAAGCTTATTTTATGCGGTAGGGCGTTGGAATGGGTTTATGGATGCACTGTTCTATATAACGAGTCAGGATTTGTATCCGATTCAATTGAAGCTCTACCAGCTCGTTATCAGTAATCAGATGAGCGATTCTACGGCGACAGAAGGTATGAATGCAACCGCACCTATCCCAGAGAGCTTGAAGGCGGCCAGCATTATGTTTGCCACGATCCCTATTCTGTTGGTATATCCGTGGCTGCAGCGTTATTTTATATCCGGTATGATGATCGGCGCTGTAAAGGGTTGATTGAATCAGGGCTTTTTCGACCCAAAACACAAGAGTCAGGAGCAGGTATAAGCTAGACCCAAAATAGAGCCGAAGGAGATGAATAAGATGCATCTAAAAAAGTCATCTGTCCAAACGATTAGTTGTTCTCTAGCTGTTACCTTGCTTGCCGGCACGCTTGCAGCCTGTTCTGGAGGGGAAAGTCCTAGTGGGGGTACACAGGATGGAGGCAAGAAGGGGGCTCCTGTTACACTTAAGATTGAGCTGTTTGATCGAGGAAATACACCGCCTGGGGCTCCACCGCTTACAGAGAGCTATTTTGTGAAATATATGCAGGAGAAATTTGGCGATCCCAATAATATTAAGCTTGAATTTGTAACGGTGCCGCGGACGGAGGAAGTGCCTAAGCTGAATGTGCTAATGTCGGCTAACGAGGCGCCCGACCTCATATTTACATATAGTGACCCCGCAGTTCAAAACTGGGTGAAGCAGGGCGGACTTACCGAGATTGGTGATTTACTTAACCAGTATGGGCCTAATTTGAAAAAATATTTGGGAGATCAGCTGCTCAGCTACGGCGTCATCAGCGGCAAACAGTACACGATTCCTGCTAAGCGGATCATAATAGCGTCCCAAACACCCATGATCCGTAAGGATTGGCTTGATAAGCTGGGCATGCAGCCGCCTAAGACGACCGATGAATTTTATGCGGTATTAAAAGCATTCAAGGAAAAGGACCCAGGGGGAACCGGAGGGAAGGTCATCCCATACGGAATCAGATATAACAATAATCTGGATCCTCTGGTAAGGTCGTTCTGGAAAAAGATGACGGATGAGGAGTACAATTCTTTACCTGATTTGATGAAGCCAGGCAATAAAGATGGCTTCAAGTATTTGAACAAGCTTTACAATGAAGGCTTGATCAGTCCAGATTTCGCACTTGATAAGGATGGCAAAAAATTTCAAGCAGACTTGGTAAATGGTTTGATCGGATTTGCTATAACGAATACTAATGAACCTGTTTATCAGGCGTATTATTCGACCTTACAGAAAAATGTTCCCAGTGCCGTACTAGCGGCGGTTGATCCGTTCACTAATTTCGAAGGGAAACACGTTAAAAGCATTTACCACCCGTTATCAGCCCACATAATGATTCCAAAATCGAGTAAAAGAGCGGTGGAGGTCATTAAGTTTTTAAACTGGATGTCGGATTACAAGGTTATTTTCGATTTGCAAAACGGTACAGAGGGTGTTACCTATAAGAAGGGCGAGGACGGTATTCCCGTAATCATGGATTCGGATGAAGCCAAGAGAGTGATGTACAATTATTTGGATTACAGTATGCTGATCAATGGTAAAGACATGGGTGATCCTGAAAAAACATTAAAAGCAAATGCAGCGGACCCTAAGTATAAGCAATTTACAATGGATAGCATTAAGGTGGGGGATCAGGATGGGCAGCTGCAGCCTCGGTTTGACAGGCCAATTGAAGCGCAAATTAAGTATAATCAGACGCTTGGCGACAAGGGGATAGAAATATTAGTGAAGACAGTAACTGCGAAACCAGCCGATTTTGATAAGATTTATGATGAAATGGTTGCAGACTACATGAAAACCGGCGGGAAGGAAGTTATGGATGAGCAGCTGAAGGCGTTCCAGGAGATGAAGAAGAAATAGCCGACAATAACATTTAAAATCAGATATAAGTATGAAGAAGCCACCCTCATTTTTTGAGAGTAGGCTTCTTTTAGAGTATAGTTATCCTACGGGTTAATGGAGGAACAATCAGCAGAATGAATGCCTAAAAGGAACAGCCAATAGATAAAAGGGATGTTTGCGATGTGGGGAAAAGGGGTAAAGATAGTAATCAGTTGTTACAGCTTTTATTGTTGTACCGCATTCTTAAGATAAGGTGGCAGGTTCCTTGTTCATTACATTCATAAAAGAATTGACGAAGCGGCTCAATCATGACGATGCTTTCGGACTTTCTGCACAATGCAGCTATTATTTTCTTCTCTCGTTGTTCCCGTTTTTGCTTTTTCTTATGAGCTTGCTCGGCTTTCTTCCGATAACTACGGAAGATGTAATTGGGCTGGCCAAAGAATATGTTCCGGCAAGCGTTACATTAGGGTTGGAGGAGCAATTGCGAAGTTTGCTTGATTCAAGGAGAGGCGATGCGTTGTCATTCGGTCTGATTTTTTCCTTGTTCACTGCGAGTGCTGCTATGGATGCCATCGTCCTAGCCGTCAATAAAGCTTATGGACTGCCGGCTCGGAAAAGTTACATCCATTCCAAGCTGCTGGCCATTGCGTTAACGATGGGGATGCTGGTTGTTGTTTTCTCAGCTCTTCTCCTCAGCGTATTCGGACATTTAATCGGCGATTGGATGCATACGGAGCTGCACCTTGAGATGAAGCATGTCCAGCTATGGAACGTACTACGTTGGATTTTGAATATTGTCATTTTGTTCCTTATCTTTATTGCCATCTATTACATTGCACCTAACACATGCCTCAATTGTAAGGACGTACTTCCGGGAGCGGTATTCGCGGCGGTGGGCTGGCAGCTGACGTCATATGGATTCTCGTTTTACTTGAGTCAATGGAATCATTATAACGTGACCTACGGAAGCTTAGGTGGTGTAATCGTGCTTCTGACCTGGTTCTACTTATGCGCCTTGGTCATTATCATCGGAGGCGAGATCAATGCGATGGCTTATATGTTTCAAACACGAAAAAAACATCCAGTGTAGCGCATAGTCCCAGATGAAGACGATAACAGCCGCACCAGCTTTGTAAAAAAAGCTGGCGCGGCTGTTATCGTAGGTTAAGAGTAGACGCGGATCTCAATCAGCTCGGCACTCGGGCTGCCGTTGGTCGCCTCTGCAACAACCCGCAGCTTGGATGCCTGTACAGCACAGTCCAAGCGGTGAACGCGCTTGCGCTTGTGATTGTCTGTCTCCCGGTGCAATACACTCCACGCAGCATCACCTTCAACCCATGCTTCAATGCGGTAATCGCGCACCAGCTCAGGAATGACCTCGAAGGCTGTTCGATGGTGATGCAGATTGATCAGATCCTCATTTACATCATCGTTAAATGTCAGATGGATTTCACCAACGGGCACTGAATCCTGCCATGTCAGCTCAACCCAAGCCTCCTGTCCAGACGCGAGAGGCTCAGACATCCATAAATGCGGGCCTCCATAAGGGCGCAAATAGCCATCGACAACGTTCTCAGCAGCAAACGCGGTGGTCTGAGGGTAAACTCTGAAGCAGAAAGGCTTGCGTACCAGCCTCCTCATGCTCCACATTACAACTGGCTGATCGTGAAGGTGATCCTCCAGTTGTTTCACTGTCCGTGCATCAGCTCCACGCTGGAATCCGAGGACACCGCTGAGCGGAGCTTCAGAGAGATACAACGAAATTGCGGGGTTTGCTTTGATTACGATGAATGCATTCTGTGATTTCTCCGTCTTCCAATTCAAGGGCACTGAGACCCATTGTTTTTCACCAGAGAGGACCTCGGCTGAGCCGCTGACCTGGAACGTATGCGGGACATAGTTCTCCGCGCGCCCTGTGCTCCATACTTCGACCTCCAGTGTACCATCTACTGCAGCATCAATTAACAGCTCCAGCGTCTCCAGCGCCGTAGAAACCGGTACCAGCAAGCCGGCATCGTTGTCCAATGAATAAGCCTCTACAGGCTCTTCCACTGAGAGCCGCTGCCGCGTGCTTGACGCGGTAACAGACGAGGCCGTCCGCGCCAAATCGCCAGCGTCAGCACCCGCGAGACCGAGCACGGATGCATCCTGCCGCAGCAGCGTTTGGTGCAGCTCCGCTAAATGCTGCTGATACACGCCGCGTGGCGTTGTGCCGTGCTGGACGGCCAGCGCCGCTCCTGTGCCTGCGGCTTCACCGATTACGGCGCATGTTGCCATAACTCGCGTTGTTCCGAACGCGACATGGGAAGCGCTGATATTGCGCCCGGCAAATAGCAGGTTGGATACGTTGACCGAATACATCGAACGGAAGGGGATGTGGTAGCTGCCATCCATATGCATGTGCTTGGAGCCGCTTTCCGTCGAATACATCCCTTGTGGGGGATGCAGGTCGATGGACCATCCGCCGAATGCGACTCGGTCTTCGAATTCCCGCTGAGCGATGATATCATTCTGATTTAATACATAATCACCAACAAAACGGCGGTATTCACGTTTCCCAGGGAGAGCCCCAACCCACTCCAACGTCATATTGCCGGCTTCGAAATCTCCTGAGTTTTTGATATAATTCCAAATTCCATAGATGACGGACCAGAGCTCATCGCGGATTCGTTCATTCTGGTGCACCGTATCCAGCTCACCGCCCCATTCGATCCACCAATAGGCGCAGCCGTTATCGCCGCTGCGTATAACGCGTTTAATCGGAATACTGGTCTTCGTAATATCCTTGGCGAAGCTTGGAGGAACATATTTGACTGGATGACCGACATCCTTGCTATAAAATAAAATGCTGCTCCCGAGCGTAATGTCATCCGCAATTTCCGGCGCCCATTCTTCATTGTATTCATCTCGGGCTTCACGCCCCAGACGGTATTCGGCTCCCGCCAGAAACCCGACGAGTCCGTCACCGGTGCAATCGAGGAACATCTCGCTCTCAAACCGAATGCGCCGCTCCGATCCCATCATCCAGCCGGTTACAGCTTCGATACGCCTGTCATCCTTGCTGCCACCGGCTTCCACTTCATGCACATCTGTGTTCAAAAACAGCTGAATATTTGGCTCTGCCCGGACGGCTTCGAGCACTACGAGATCCCAGAAGTACGGATTGCCATCCGGGTTCTGGAATTGGTTCTCGATGAACAATTCACCCATTATTCCAGTTTCACGGGCATAACGATGCGTACCGTGTGCTGTCGCTCCGCACACCCATACACGTACCTCGCTGCTGGAATTGCCCCCCAGCACCGGCCGGTTTTGTATCAATGCGACTGTTCGCCCTAATCGAGCGGCGGCGATAGCAGCATTGACCCCGGATAATCCACCGCCGATGACCGTAATGTCCGTTTGGATAGTTTCAGTTCTCACCCTGCAGCACACTCCTACTCATGTAATAAATTTCATTCCTTATTGATTTTTTGCTAAATCGCTTTCATAGCGGGTATTAGCTTTATTTTAATGGATCATATTTACTTTTTACATGCACTGAATTAACATCAGTATATACAAAATTTCAACGACTCGAAGGGGCTTGATATCGTATGCTTTTGTCATCCTGTTTAGAGCCCTTAGTCATATCTCAAGTATTCTGGAAGCAGAAGAAGGCTTTTCAACTAGCTGAGGATAGGTATGAGGAATGGGTGCTCTTTGCTGTAACGGAAGGCAGGTTCCAATATCGGATTGGAGAGGCCGAGGGGGTTGCGGGATTTGGTGATTTGGTTATATGCCCGCCGTTTATGCTTTTTGAGAGGGAAGTATTGGAGCCGTTATCGTTTCACTTCTACCGTTTTGACTGGAGCACAGCGCCAGAGTCTCAGCTTCCAGTCGTGATTCCGCTTATGGACCGTAGTAGACTGGCATCTAACTATCATTATTTAGAGAGATTATCCGCTCAACCAGCCGATGATGTGAAGCTCGCTCGTATGGGGCACATTCTGAAAGATTTATGGCAGATGGCCATGATAGAGGCTGATCAGGTTCGTACCAAACATCGAAGTCTAATTGAAACGGACGCTTGTATAGAGGCGGCTGCACGCAAAATTAGCGAAAAGGCTTTTGGCCGGGTGGTATTAAAGCAGTTATCCGAGGAGCTGGGACAGAGCCCTGTTCAGTTCACACGCCGCTTCCAAGCAGTTTACGGGCAGACTCCAATGGATTATTTGACTTCTCTTCGGTTGCATAAAGCACAAACCTTACTGCTTGAAACAGAGCTGACTTTGGAGCAGATAGCTGAGCAGTGCGGGTATGAGAATGGTTTTTATTTCAGCCGGATGTTTAATAAGAAAATAAAGGTTTCCCCTTCGGCTTACCGTAAGTCGCACCGTATCTAGCTTGTTGTTATTAGATGTTCTAAAAAAACAAGGAAGAGGGATCGTTATGGAATATCCAAAAGTGATAATAATCAAGCAGAAGCTGCAAGGTCCGATGATAGCCGTGGCGCATATCGAGAGAACGGTAAGTGAGGAAATGCAGCGAATAGGGATGAGATCACACATCACCCCAGGTATGCGTATTGCTCTTACAGCAGGAAGTAGAGGCATAGCCAATATACATCTTATCATTCGCGCTGTTGTAAGCCAGCTTAAGGAATGGGGAGCGGCTCCTTTTATAATTCCCGCGATGGGCAGCCATGGGGGAGCGACGGCGGGAGGTCAGATAGAGGTGCTGCACGGTTATGGTGTGACAGAGGCATTCTGTGGAGCGCCTATTGTTTCGTCAATGGAGGTTGCCCATATCGGAAGTACTCTGGCAGGAGTAGCTGTATATACGGATCAGCATGCTTGGGAAGCGGATGGGATTATTATTATTGGTCGCATCAAGGTGCATACGGATTTTCAATCTCCACATGGATTTGAGAGCGGTTTAATGAAGATGGCCGCAATTGGAATGGGCAAGCATAAGCAAGCGTTGGCACTTCATCATCATGGTGTCATTGGTATTCGGGATATGATGCCGGAAGTGGCCAAAGTCGTGTTGGAAAAGGCTAACATTTTATGCGGCATCGGGATCGTAGAGAATGCATTGGAGCAAACAGCCCTTATCGAAGCCATTCCTTCGGAACTAATCCCTGTGCGTGAAGCAGAATTACTTAAACTATCGGCAACTTATATGCCAAGCTTGCCTGTAGAAGACTTGGATATTTTAATGGTTGACCATATTGGCAAAAACTACAGCGGAACCGGCATGGACACTAATATTATTGGCAGAGTGAGGATTCATGGAGTAGATGACTTTGATAAACCGCGCATAAAATACGTGATTGCGGGTGATTTGAGTGAAGAAAGCCATGGCAATGCTCTGGGGATCGGCTTGGCTGATCTGACCACCAAGAGACTTTTTGATAAGATAGATTTCCAGAAAACTAATGAAAATGTTATTACGAGCACTTTTTTACATCGAGCGATGATTCCTATAATTTTGGATAACGATAAGGAAGCTTTGACTGCGGCATTAAAGGCTAATTGGGGAGTAAAGCCGGAGCAGGCGCGATTTGCGAGAATACACAGCACCTTGCATTTGGAGCACCTCTATGTATCGGAATCGTTGATTCCGGAAATTCGGCAGCGGTCCGATATAGAAATTATGGGTGCACCTGAGCGGATGAGCTTCGATGAACAAGGAAATTTTGCGTCTTGGCATAACTGAGCTCATGTGATTTAACCAAATGAAAGACAATTGAATGATTCCGCTTCTGAGTGTCTCTGTCATAATCCAACATATTTCGACTTTATTTCCTCGTTGTCTGCTTGGAGGAAGTCAATTACAATGAAATCAAGCTTCAACGCATGGAGGGAACCTTGATGTGGAATGTGAAACGTAACAGGACCGGTAGTAAGGGGATTTTCTTGCGCCTTCTGGTGCCCAACATGTTGTTATTGCTGCTTCCGCTCCTGGTAGGTTGGGTTATCTACAATAAAACACTGATTGAAATGGAGAAGGAAGTCACGGCTTCTAATATGAATCTGCTCCAGCAAAGCAGGGATATTATGGATCGGAGATTGTCTGAAATAGCCTCTATTGCGGTGCAGCTTGCGGGCGATACACGAATTATGCAGTTCACCACCATCACAGAGCCATTCGAAGGGGCTAATACTTACCGCATTATGGAGACTCGCAAAAGCATTTATAATTACAGCTTATCCAATAACTTTATTTTCAACTATTTCATTTTTTATAAGAATAGCGGCATTGTATTGGCTGATAGCTCTACCTACTTACTGCCCGATTTTCAAAAATATTTTAAATACGCCAATATGGACGCGCAAACGTGGAAAAATTTATTTGTGGGTGACCAATATCACCGCAGGGTGCTACCCGCACAGGAAGTGACGGTCAATGGAATCCGTTATTCTTTACTTACTTATATACAAACCTTGGGTTATCCCGGTTTTTCACAAGGGTCGGTGGCGATCACCGTTGATAATCGAGAGGTTCAAAAGCTGCTTGGAGGCCTTGAATTGTCCGGTGGCGGGTGGGCGTATATCATTAATGAGACCGGTGATGTAATAAGCAGCGTTTCGTCTGGAGATTCTTCCTTTTGGATCGACAGGAGCAGCTTAGCTGGGAAGCATGGAAGCGTCATGCAGGATATTGGCGGGCAGATGATGATGGTTACCTATACAACCTCCAGCTATAATGGATGGACCTATTTGGTTGCTCAGCCTGCTTATGTAGTGTTGAAGAAAGTGTTGTATATTAAAAAAATTACATTTACATTTGCCTTTGTCTTTTTGGCTGTGGGACTATTAATTGCTTATTTAATTGCATACAGGAACAGCCGCCCTCTAAGGAACATTATGGAAACGATAGTGGAGAAAACGAATGGCGATGGCTATTATGGTTCGGACGCATACCGATTTATTCGGGATACCGTTTCCCAGCTGATTGATAATAATCAAGAATTGCAGAAAAAGATGGAGAAGCAAGCCCCGTTGGTGCAGGCTGCGCTCTTTGAGAGGCTGCTGAAGGGCGAATATGTGGCTCACAAGGAAATTTCTATTTTGCTGCAGCACGTGGGTATTGAAATGCGTGGAAAATATTTCTTGGCTGCCATTCTTCAACTAAGGGGATATGATAGCGGTTTGGACCGTGATGTGCTGGAAGAGCTTGATGTCAAACGGATCATGGTCAAAGATATTTTGCGAGATGAAATGGGTGCTAATGTACATTGGCATGATGTTGCCGAAGATCAGATTGCTCTCTTGATTGCGTTCAATAGTAACAACCCGGAGGATCGCCGCGCTTATATAGAGGAAGTAATTGGCAACGTAAGTGACATAATTAGTACCCGTTTAAATATGACGACTCGATTCGGAGTAGGAGATACGCATGAGGATCTGCTCAATGTTTCACGCTCTTATGAGGAAGCCAAGCGGTCCTTGGAATATTTATCCTGGAGAAATATGAACGGAATTATGCGCTTTGAAGAACTGCCTCAAGAAAATAACGGTTACTACTATCCTTCAGACCTAGAGCACCGGATGAGCAATCTAGCTAAAGCGGGAGAACAAGAGGCAGTTGCATCACTGCTGGAGGAGCTTCATGAAATTAATTTTGAGGAGCGTCGTTTATCGGTACCCATGCTTCGGCTGTTCATGAATGAAATGTGGGGAACTGTTGTTAAGCTGCTGCCACAGGTTGGTGTGGAAGAGGGCGCGGCACTGGAACAGATGAAGCCTTTCTCGGCAGACACAGCCTCCTATGATGGGTTAGAGAAAAACTACCGTTCACTCGTGTCCGTTTACTTTCAAGTTTGTGAGTTCGTCAATGACCATAAGAAAAGTCAGAATGTACAGCTTCAAGAAAAGATTCTCGAATTGCTCCACGAATCTTATGCACAGACTGAGCTATGTCTAGATTCCGTTGCCGAAAAGATGAATATTTCAAAGGGATATTTGTCTCAATTTTTCAAAGAACAAACCGGTGTCAATTTCTCGGACTATTTAGAGGAGCTTCGTATGACTCATGCGAAGAAGCTGCTGTCGACGACGCAATTGCCTGTTTATGAAATAGCCCAGCAAGTAGGATATAGCTCGTCTAATACTTTCTGTAGAGCTTTTAAGCGTATAAACGCGGTCAGCACATCGGAATACCGCCGTTTATAAGTAAAATGTAAGCGCATTCTTAACGAATGCACATTATAAACTCAACTGCACATCGTTTATCTGAAAGCCTGCACATAAAACTGCAGGCTTTCACATTTACAGGATTCGGTTAACCGCTTATCGTAGGATTAGAAAGGACAGAGAGGGGCAAACAATACGCCTTGGCTCACAAGCAAGATCATTAAAGGAGGTGAATTTTTGGAAGCGCTTAAACAAACAACAGGAATTCAGACGAAAGCTAGTGTAAAAACCAGTAGTAGTACTCCACTAAAGAAAATGAGAAAAGTGTGGCGTCTGTATGTGCTGATCGCCCTACCCGTCCTGTACATTATTATATTTAAATATATACCGATGTACGGCGCCCAAATAGCCTTCAAAAACTTTATAGTAACCAAAGGTATTTGGGGGAGCGAGTGGGTAGGCTTTAAGCATTTTCTGAGGTTCTTCGATTCCTACGAGTTTTGGAGGCTCATGAGCAATACAATAGTTTTAAGTGTTTACAGCTTGTTTGCCAGCTTTCCGTTTCCAATTATTCTCGCACTCAGCTTGAACTATGTAAAAAACCAATTTTTCAAAAAATCGGTTCAAATGATCACTTACGCTCCACACTTTATATCTGTCGTTGTAATGGTTGGTATTATTCTGGAATTGCTTGATCCGAGAAACGGGATCGTCAATTCAATTATTAAAGGACTAGGCTTCGAGCCGGTCAGCTTTATGGGGATACCTGAATATTTCAAGTCTATTTATGTCTGGTCGGGAGTATGGCAAAGCGTTGGTTTTTCCTGCATCATCTATTTGGCCGCTCTTGCCAGCATTGATCCATCTTTACACGAGGCAGCTGTTGTCGACGGTGCGAACAAGGTACAGCGGATGTGGCACATTGACATTCCAGGGATTATGCCGATAGCCATTATTATATTAATTCTAAATACAGGCCATATGCTCGATATCGGCTTTGAGAAAGTGCTGCTCATGCAAAATCCACTCAATATTCGGACATCGGAAGTTATCGATACGTACGTCTATAAGGTCGGATTGGCATCACAAGCTATGAATTACTCGTATTCCTCAGCAATTGGCTTGTTTAAATCCGTTATCAACCTTGTCCTCCTTGTGGCTGTTAATAAGATCGCCCAGAAGACAAAGCAGGAGAGCCTATGGTAAGAGGGGGAATGGAAAGGAGAGCACAATGGATCATTCGTCAATAAAAGAATCGCAGATGGACCGGCTGTTTACAGTCCTCAACTATATAATATTATCCTTGTTTTTGGTAACCATTCTTTATCCGCTGATCTATATTTTAAGCGCTTCCATAAGCAGCTCAGAAGCTGTTGTCTCTGGAAGAGTATGGCTGTGGCCAATCGATCCGACATTGGATGGGTATTATGCAGTTTTTAAGCATAGGTTGATTTTGAGCGGGTTCATGAATTCATTCTATTACACGGTTGCTGGAACCTTGATTAACGTTATAATGACGATTCTGGCAGCTTATCCTTTATCCAGAAAAGATTTTTACGGTAGAAATATTTTTATGTTCATGTTTGTATTTACACTGATGTTTTCTGGGGGATTAATTCCGACCTACTTGCTGGTCAGAGATCTGGGTTTGCTCAATACAACCTGGTCGATGCTGCTGCCTGGTGCGCTAGGCATATGGAATATGATCATTACCCGAACCTATTTCCAAACTACTATTCCTGATGAGCTGCTTGAGGCAGCCCAATTGGATGGTTGTACAGATTTTCAATTCGTATGGAAAATTGTGCTTCCATTATCAGGTCCGATTACAGCCGTTATAACTTTGTTCTATGCTGTTGGCCATTGGAATTCATTTTTTAACGCATTAATTTATTTGAAAAGCCAGAATTTATATCCTTTGCAGCTAGTACTAAGAGACATCCTTGTGCAGAATGATGTGGATTTGAACATGCTAGTTGATGTGCAGGAGGCAGCGAAAAGAGAGGGTCTCCGTGAGCTCTTGAAATATTCGCTAATTATTGTAGCTACTGCACCGCTAATGATTGTTTACCCGTTTGTACAAAAATATTTTGTCAAAGGGATCATGATTGGTTCCTTAAAAGGGTAGTTTTCCAACAGAAAACTTTAAGGAGGGGTTCATTTGAAAAAAGTTACACTCATTAGTTTATCTTTGGTATTAGGTTTGGGCTTGGCTTTAAGTGCTTGTTCCAGCGGGACAGAGCCAGTAGTGAAGGATGACGGCAAGAAAGCGACTTCCAACGTCAATCCGGCAGGGCAGTTCCCGATTACGAACGAAAAAACTACAGTCAAGATATTGGTGAAAGGAAGCGCTTCGGTTGAAGACTTTTCCACCAATGAATTTACCAAATGGCTGGAGCAGAAGACAAACATAAAAATTGATTGGGAAGTAGCACCTGAGAAGTCTGCCACGGAGAAATTGAACCTTGTTCTATCCAGCGGAGATTATCCGGATGTCATTATGGGCTTCGGTGTTTCACCAACTCAGATGATGATTAATGGCAGTCAAGGCGTGTTCCTTCCACTGAACGATTTAATCGAAAAGTATGGCGTAGAAATGAAAAAGATGTTCAGTGAAAACGCGATCTACAAGGATTTGATCACAGCGCCTGACGGGAAAATCTATGCGCTCCCGCAGGTTAATGAATGCTATCACTGTATGTATAAACAAAGAATGTGGATTCATAAGCCATGGCTTGATAAATTAGGCCTGAAAATGCCTACAACCACCGATGAGTTTTACGAGGTTTTGAAAGCTTTTAAAACCAAGGATCCTAACGGTAACGGTAAGGCTGATGAGATTCCACTTTCCGGCTCAATTCAAGCAGCAGCAAGTAATTTATTCGAAACGCAAATGCTGGACTCCTTCATTATGAATGCGTTTACTTATGATCACGACTCAAGAAAATTGTATTTGGATAACGGAAAAGTTACAGTGCCTTATAACAAACCTGAGTGGAAAGAAGGGTTAAAATATTTACGCAAGCTATATGCTGAGGGTTTGATCGATCCACAAGCTATGACGCAGGATAATAATCAGTTGAAAAAATTGGGTGAGAATCCGGATACCGTAATCCTGGGTGCCTCTTCCGGACACAACATGGGCTCATTAACCACATTAGGAGCGAGCAGCGGCAGATGGCTGACTTATGAAGCAGTACCTCCTTTGAAAGGACCCAACGGTTTCCAGAATGCAGCCTACCATCCTTATGTAGTAGGAAATGGACAATATATTATTACGAAAAACGCAAAAAATCCAGAAGCAGCGTTCCGTTTGGCAGACTTCTTGTTTAACTCGCCGGATACGGCTCTTAGATGGTATGCAGGACGTGAAGGTACGGAATGGAGATATGCAGAGAAAACCGAAATCGGCATTAACGGTAAGCCTGCGATTTGGAAGCAGCTGACACCTTGGGGTGGCGTACAAAATGTGAACTGGGGCCAAACAGGTCCGAGCTACCGCTCGAATGATTTCCGTTTAGGTGAGGCACAAAATCCGGATCAACCGTTAGAGGTCATACTCTATAATCAAACGAAGCAAAAAATGGAGCCTTACCAAATGAAGATCGATAAAGTAATGCCGCCTGTGTTCTTTACTGCGGATCAGGCGTCAGAGATAGCTGATTTGGAGAAGACCATTCTGGATCATGTAAAAGAGATGATGGCCCGCTTTATCACAGGAGACTCCGATATTGATAAGAACTGGGATGCTTATGTTAAAAACCTTGACAATATGAACATCAAGAAATACTTGGATATTTATCAAGCAGCTTACGATGCGAAGTTCAAGAAAAAATAAGGATAAAGCTTGTAGTTGAATGAAGCAAGTTGATAAAGGTTGCTCTCCAATGAAACCTTGTTGGGGGGCGACCTTTATTTGGAAAATTTCTTCGGAAAAACCACTGCTTACGATGCAAGCTTTCCTAAAGGGAAGCTAATAGGAGGAGAATCCATGATAACAAAATTTAAGGATGATCGTGATGTGTTCTTTGAAAGAAGGTTCGGGTTGTTCGTTCATTGGGGACTGTATGCGATTCCTGCATGGCATGAGCAAATATTATGGCGCGGAGACATGAAGCGGAAGGATTATGAGAAGCTCATTCATGAATTCAATCCGGTGGAATTTAATCCGGATGAATGGTTGGATATGGCAGAGCAAGCAGGTATGCAGTATTTATGCTTTACAACGAAGCATCACGATGGATTCTGCATGTGGGATACCAAGCATACGGAGTACAATGTCATGAATTCCGCTTACGGCAAAGATATATTGGGGATGCTGGCAGAGGCTTGCCATCGGAGAAATTTTCCGCTGAGTTTATACTATTCTTGCCCTGATTGGCATCATCCGAATTATCCGAACCAAGGAAGGCATCATGAAATGTTTGGCCCTCGTGCAGGCGATGATCCCGATATTGATAAATATTATGATTATGTTCGGAACCAGCTGATTGAACTATGTACGAAGTATGGTAAGATTTATCAGCTTTTTTGGGATGTCAATGTGGCTGAGCATGAGGATCCGAGCTTAAATGAGATGATCCGTAAGCTCCAGCCGGGAATTCTGATTAATGACCGAGGTCCTGGTAAAGGTGACTACAACACCCCAGAAAGGCATGTTCCTGAGGGGGGCTCCTTTAATAAACCGACTGAAGCTTGTCAGGCGTTAGGCCGTGAAAGCTGGGGCTATAAGGAGGATGAGGACTACTACAGCAATAAGTTCATTATGCAGAGCATCGATAAGATTCTGGCAATGGGCGGCAACTACTTGCTGAATGTGGGGCCGAAGCCAGATGGCAGGATTGCTCAGGAGAATATAGAGGCTTTAAGTAAAATAGGCGAATGGTACCACAGCGTGAAGGAGTCCTTCGAGGATGCTATTCCTGCATCGGATATGATATTCCGGGATGAAATTACGATGGAAGGATCCGCACGGCGAATGGTCCGAGATGAAGCTCTGGCGACTCGTCGGGGGAACACCCTCTATATTCATCTTCATAAAGATACACAAAGTAATTCGATCGTATTAAAACCGTTGAATAAGGCTCCTAACAAAGCAACTTTGCTTAATGACGGCAGGGAGCTGGAGGCGACTGTAGATATGATTCCGTGGGCTTGGAGGGAGAGACCTTACTTACGAATCAGAAACCTGCCGGTCAATGAGCTTGCCGGTACAGTGATGGTCCTTAAGCTTGAGTTTGATGAAGCGGTTAGCGAGTAAAATGATTGGAATTGGATGAACCGATGGTAAGAAAAGGAGACGAATTTATCATGAAAAAGATAAAAGTCGGCATTATCGGATTGGGCGAGGTCGCTCAAATTATTCATCTCCCTATACTGGAATCATTATCGGACCGGTTTGAAATTGCCGCTATATGCGATATTTCGGAGCAGCTGCTGGAGGCAATTGGGAAACGGTATCAGGTAAGCGTCAGCAACCGATATACGCAGGCTGATGACTTAACGAAGCAGGATGATTTGGATGCGGTGTTTGTTCTAAATAGTGATGAGTATCACGCAGATTGCACAATATCAGCCTTAAAAAACAAGAAACATGTTCTGCTAGAAAAGCCGGTATGCTTAACACTTGAAGATGTAGAGGCAATCATCCACGCGCGAGACGAGGCAGGCGTGCAGGTGATGGTCGGCTATATGAGACGATTCGCTCCTGCTTATGTAAGTGCTGTTGAGGAAGTTAAGCAGTTGGGTAAAATCAATTACGCTCGAATTCGGGATATAATTGGCGCCAACCGCTTATTTATTGAACAATCGAGTCATGTGCTGCGTCCTACTGATATACCTGAGGAATCGGTACGTGATAAGCAGGAGCGCGCTGGACGAATGGTACAGCAAGCAATTGGCGATGCCCCTGCCGCGCATAAAGCTGCGTACCGATTGCTTTGCGGCTTGAGCAGTCATGATCTGTCGGCGATGAGGGAAATTATCGGATTTCCTAAGAGAGTCGTTGCCGCTTCTCAATGGAATGGCGGAAGATTTATGAACGCAATCCTTGAATTTGACGGATACAATGCTACGTTTGAAACCGGAGTAGATAACATACGGAGATTTGATGCTCACATACAAATTTACGGCGACCATAAAGCGATTACTATACAGTATGACACCCCTTATATCCGTCATTTGCCGACAACGAAAATAATTGAGGAGTCAGTAGGTGAAGCCTTTACTAAAACAGTGGAGCGGCCGAGCTTCAAAGATGCATACACCTTAGAGCTGGAATATTTCCACGAGGTTGTGACGACTGGCACTCAGCCAAAAACAACATTAGAGGATTCCAGAGAAGATCTGAAGCTGTTCAAAATGATTATTGATGCATTTGAATAAACCGATTGCCAGATAAACTAACAATAGTTTGGAACAGGGGGATAGCTCTTAGAATTCCCCTGTACAACATTTAAAAAAGCTGACCTAATCCTAGGAGGGCACTGAAAAACATGCATCCTTCTAAATCAACTTAATGCTTTACAGAAAAAG
>NZ_WHOD01000064.1 GCF_013141765.1 Paenibacillus foliorum | reverse complement strand
GCGTTAGTTGAACGGTTATGGCTGCTTTCATTGAACTATCGTACCCTTACCGTTAGCTTAATAAAAAGAACAGGCTAACGCAGCACTTGCCCATCCATGCGTTATTCAACTATTACCTGATAGTTGAACATTGGTTGGCCCTTCCTCTATAATTTACCTTTTACCTAACTAAATCTATAATTAAAACAAAAGTCAAAGGTGGTGTTTTATGATTTTACAAACCGATCGTTTGATTTTGCGTGAGTTTACCCCGGAGGATGTTCAGGCAGTTCACAACTATGCTTCCGACATTGAAGTTTGCCGATACACGGACTGGGGGCCGAACACGCTTGACGACACACGAGCATTCATCGAGGACGTTATTGCCTCTCAAAGTGAGCATCCAAGAAATCAATTTACGGTTGCAATTGTGGTCAAAGAATCAAATTCGTTAATTGGAGCGAGCAGTATAATCAAGAAAGAAGTATTACAAGGTGAAGTGGGTTACGTCCTGAATCGAGACTATTGGGGTCATGGTTTTGCGTCCGAGGCTGCTAAGGCTATGCTGAACTTCGGTTTTAAAGAACTGAAACTTCATCGCATATGTGCTACTTGCAGACCTCAAAACAAGGGCTCCTTTCGTGTAATGGAGAAACTCGGTATGCGCAAAGAAGGTCACTTCCGTGAACATCTATTTTTCAAAGAGAAATGGCACGATTCGTTTCTATATAGTATTTTGTCTTCGGAATATTAGTCTGAAGTAGCATTTCTGTACCAAGAATTAATCACATTCTTTATGGAGTATTCTGCCCGTTACTTCAACGAGGCTGCCGATTTATGCTGGCAGCCTCGTCCTAGTTTCATATTGAACAAACGTACCCGTTAGTCTAACATGGCTGCAATACTATAAAGCAGAAGCCTCGCTCTGGTTGCACTCAACCGTTTCTGTAGGTAAATGCTGACTCCATAGCATTATTTATATTATACTGATTGATTGAGAGGAGTGTGACTAATTTGTTGCTAGATGAAATGATTGAGTACAACAAAGAATTTGTCCAAAATAAGGAGTACGAAAAATATTTAACGTCGAAGCTTCCCAACAAAAAGCTTGTCGTTGTGTCTTGCATGGATACCCGGTTAACGGAACTATTACCGAAAGCAATGAACTTACGGAATGGGGACGCGAAAATTCTCAAAACAGCCGGTGCTGTTGTCTCCCATCCCTTCGGCAGCATTATGCGAAGTATCGTTGTTGCGATTTATGAACTAAATGCTCATGAGGTTTGCGTTGTAGGGCACCACGATTGTGGCATGGCCAATGTGAACCCAACTGCAACAACAAAGAAAATGATTGAGCGTGGAATTTCAGAACAAACGATTGCGACATTGAATTATGCAGGACTTAAGATAAATGACTGGTTACGCGGATTCGATTCTGTTTCGGAAAGTGTGAGCCAAAGCGTTAAGGTTATTCGGAACCATCCATTAATCCCAAAAGATATTCCGGTGCATGGTCTGGTAATCAATCCGGAGACTGGAGCCTTAAACATTGTTGAAAATGGTTATAAGAATCACCACTAAGAATTTCCCACGCTAACCTGTTTGAAAATAACTGCCCCTACTTCAGCAGGCTGCCAGATGATTTGGCAGCCTGCTGTCATGAAGCTATAGTTCCTGTACCAGGCCCCTTAGTACTTTCAATACCATTCAGACAGTGTGGAGAACCGTTCCATACGCATTAATCAATTATATTTACCTCCACACTAAACTGCCCGTTAGTTGAATAAATGTAACCATATCGCTTTAATTTATCAAGAAGCTCTGGAAACTTATCCGGAGCTTCTTTTATTGCATAATGCTAGTACTTATGTTGTGTTTGTCAAGAAAAACGGAACATCCTTTTATTGGGAATTAAAACATTTTAAGGGTATATGATCCTTGGCTATACTATACAAAAAATGAACGTACTCAAGGAAGCAGTGACTTCCTATGTACGTCCATTTAAACTATCGTTTCCATTAGTACTAGAATAACTAACCACTTAAATTAATTACCAACTAAAACCAATCCAAGAATTACTCAAGAATCCTTATAGCCAAAGTACAAGCTAATTTTTCAAATCCCAGCGATTTAGCAATAGCTACTGACGAACTATTGGACATTAAAGTTTGATAATGCATCGTGAAACCATCTTCTAACCCTTTCCTAGTTAAAGCACTTACAACTGCTTTGGCGTGTCCTTTACCTCGATAATCTGGGTGACTTAAAATACCTACGCTAAGAAAACCAGATTCCTCTACTCTCCAAGAACCTGCTGCTACAATTCTTTCATCAGATATCCTTGCTAGTATTGGTTGTCTATTGATTTCTATGGAGCTATGCTCCCACTCTGTTTCAGAGCAAGATTTACGTAAATCATTAAGTAGAGATAGTTGATTTGAAGTTACAAGTTCTACAACTTCAAGGGAAGATGCTTCAAGAAATGAAGCCCTATCAATGTATCCCTGAAATGCAGGACCAATAACCTTGTATTTACCTATATCAATTGACTTTACAAGAAAATTCGCATCAAAAGTTTCCATTGGATGTCTACCACTGATGGCCCTTTTTATATATGAGGTATACTTAGTGGGAGACGATATAATGCTTGTCGTTCCATTAAAAAAGCAATAAATACCATTATATCCTTTCAAAGTCTTGGAGTGTTCACGAACTATGACGTTCGGAATAGTCATTGATGAAATATCACAATCAAATCGCTCTGCCCAATCCTTATATACTTTAAATCTGGTTTCTTCATCCAACTAACACACCCCCATCTGCTATTTACCCCACACTTCTTCCTTTCAACCTATACTTTAACATAAGGAAACGTCCCCCTACTTGGAAAAAAGCCCCTTTTATTTAAAACAGGATTCTTGCCTTCAAATTAAAGTACAGATAGGTAAACCAAGATAATATAATGATGTGTTTTGGCACTTCCATCAACTCCACAAATTGTATTATTTATACATACGCAATGAAGTGTTCATGATTGCACAATTAAACAAATCTGCCCGTTACTTCAACAGACAAAGGCAGCCGGTCGTGTGCCGGCTGCCGTCATATTGTGATTGAATTATAGTTCATCGTTAGCGCAATGAAATGTAGCTCGGATGATCTTCACTGTTTATCGTATGCGTCTCCTAAAGCAATAAAATTGTCTTCTAACCAAAAAATTCGATTCCCTTTAAGTTGAAAAAGCTGGTCTAACAATTCTGCGAATGACAACGCAATAATCGGTGTTTCTCCCACTAAACCATGCGTTTCATGAAAACTATCATAACACCTTCCAAGGCGTTCAGGGTGCAAATCGATCGTTATAAAATCACCATTCCCACAATCAACGATAATCCTTGGTTATGTCATCCTCCACTTCTTCACCAAGGATCTCTAAATTAGCCAAATTAATCTCTATTGGTGGAATCACACGATAAGGAAAATCAGAATCATTGAAAAGCTGCATGCCACCGCACTCTTTATAAAACTCTTCAAGATCGGATGGCAATATGTGAGAAGAACGAAGTTTTGGTAAAGCCGATGCAGGATAAACTTCACAGTTTGAAAGCGTCTTGGCTTCGTTAATAAACCGAATAACGTTACTCATGTCATCGTCCTTTCTCCGGCTGCTCAATGTTTCTTTAAACTCTCGTTCCCAGATAGCTTAATGAAATGGAAGTTATACACTTAGTCCTAACTTATCAATGAGAAAATCACCTTGTTCGATTTTCAATGTTTTCTTTTCTTTACTAAATTCCCATCCATTTTCAATCGCATATCTTATTAAACGTTCACAATTCCTTGGCTTGTGTGGGATGAAGTGCCAGCTACCTTCCCATGTAAATAAGACTTCAAAATATGAAGTTTTTGATGAATAGACCTTAAAATTCACAAATTTATTACTAGGGATTTCATTAATAACGCAGTGGAATTGAGAACCATTTACCATTATCTTTTTAGTTCTTTTACAGAATGTCTTCCCCATTAATATGACCCTCCTGAATACGACATTTTTCAAGCATGACGAGTCATAATATTACTTTGAAAGTATAGCACAAATTGGAATTAAACTGCCCGTTAGGTGAACAAAGGCTGCCGTTCGTACTGGCAGCCTAGTTCTTATTGTTTGTTGAGCTCTCGTTCTGCGTTAGTTCAATGATATATCATCTTAGTTATTTTTATTATTTTTTTACAGGCTAGGCACCATGTACCCATTTTGATATGTGGAGGCCAATGATCAGTGTCAGCAATATCGTCAGCTTGAAAGAACGTTTTAGTAATGAGTACTCCCTCCTGTAAAAAATTCAGCTTTCATCCATTTCATAGTTAAAGGTAATATTTCCACAATCATCAGTGATTCATTCATAAAATAAAAAG
>NZ_WHOD01000063.1 GCF_013141765.1 Paenibacillus foliorum | reverse complement strand
AACCGAGAAGTCTGTAGTATCAGATGAAGTTATTCAATACATGACGGACTTTTTGAACTGGTTACTTTCATATAACCCCGAAACAAAAGAAAGTCACAAAGGGTTAAATTACTATGGGTAACCGTTATTAATAAGCCGGGCATCGTAGAAAATGTACCGTTGAGAGTTGAAATAGTTGGTGCATGTAAAAGTGAATTTGAATTTTTTCCAAATGTGTTAGCGACATGTTCGTTTAATGTTATTAATACTAGACTTTCATGCTCACCTGGAGTAATTTTTAAAGATGAAGTTAAAATGTATTATCCTGACCTAGAGATGAAGCATGTAATGTTTGTGGCACCCTTTCTGTGGGAAGACTCACTAACAACACTTGATTTTCCGAGCAAAAAGGTTGCGTGGTTACTTGCAATTCCGATATCTCATAAAGAGTATCTTTTTTCTAATGAGCAAGGATCAGAAAAACTTGAGACATTGTTTGAGAACAGCCAGATAAATATTTTTGACCTTAATAGAAAGTCTGTCTTATAGATAAAATGATAGTTAAACTTTCATCTGTTGAAGAGGTGGTCTATTGTGTTGAACTTGGCGATTAAGAGCTCCTTGAATCTGTAAACAAAAAGTGATGTCCAATTAACCACAATGCGACTAACCATCGTGTTGTGGAATTTTTAAAAGAGTTTAGTTCCTCGAGGGATTTCAAAGCGTGGATGGCTTGACCTATTCTATCCAGAGTGAGAGAGTGATGATATGATTGAAATCTGGCCAACGATTTATGTTCTTGTCCTTTAATGATATATGTTCTTGTATTCCGCTATCACTTGTCCAATGACAATTTATCATATTATAAAACCTGTAAGAGGACAAGAACATATAATTATATCGACCCGCGCCCAGCGCGGTTTTTTAATTGTATGGATATAAGTTCTTGTCTTTTTCGCTAGACAAGAACTTATATCCTTTTCCGATTCGAGACAAGAACATATATCGTTTACCAAGGTAAATTGATTATCTAAATTATACCATCTCTTTTTACTACAAATAAAAACATAAAACAGTAAAAGTGCTCTTAATCAGTAATCCCGAAGGTCAAGAACTTATATCTAATGCCGAATTGCATTCCCGATGGAAGAACAAAAAATCATTTTATAGGCTTTATTGCCTCGTTATGTTGTTGGAAAATATAATGGTTTAACGAAATATTTAAAACGGGACACTATAGTTCAGGAGTTGCATTGAAGCGGCTCCTTTTTGATTTCATTGAAGTAACGGGAGTTATGATTATAAATCACGACTTATCCAATATACAAAAAAGGGGAATTATTACTGTTAAGCGAATTCAAATATAATCCATTTTATAAGAAAAGTGAGGTGTTAGCGTGCGGATTAGAACGGCAGCAAGGGCAGTGATAATTAAAGATGATCAATTGCTTGTATTAAGGAGAACTAGTGTCCAAGGAGAGTTTTATGTTCTTCCAGGAGGCGGGCAAGAACATGGTGAAAGCATCCAAGAAACTCTAATAAGAGAAGTATTCGAGGAAGTAAGTTTAAACGTTGAAATTGATGAATTGCTCTTTATTAATGAATTTATCGCAAAAAGAGATTCATCGTTTCCTAAATTAGAACCTGATGTTCAAAATTGATTTTACCTTTTTGTGTACTATTACGTCTCACAACGAAGCTAAGGTCGGGAAAACTCCTGACGTGCATCAGGTTGGCATTGCTTGGGTTCCGTTGAACGAGATAACCGATTATAATGTTAATTTTATTATGGGGGAACCAAAGAGGAGTATATTATCACAGTGGATTTCTAATCATGAGAATGTAAAAACACCAACAGTTATTGCAGGTTGAACTAAACTCGAACGGAACACAATAGCTGAAAAGCTTACCTCTTAAAAGATGCGAAAGTTACTTCGGAAATAAAAAGCTCCGTTAGCAGCTAGAAACTGCTAGTGAGAAAGTGAGAGGGAAATTTTGCAATTGATGAGAAATGTATATTTATGCATTGATATACATCATTTGTCGCAGAGGCGTTTATTTCAAAACTATTTTTAGATTCGAATGAGGTTAACATTAAAAAAGACTGCGAAGCTAAG
>NZ_WHOD01000062.1 GCF_013141765.1 Paenibacillus foliorum | reverse complement strand
TTGACAAAGCCACGTCATTGCTGACTTTCTTCTTTGTCGTTTTGTGCCAACTTGTTTAGCGGCGACTTTTATAATATAACACATTCGCCTACCGCATTGCAAGTCTTTTTTTATTTTAGTAATTCTATGAGACAAGACTAAACTTTAACGTCTATCTCAAAGGATCGATTAACTTATCAAGGTTAATGTGAATCAAAGTATAGAACTATACTTTCTAATCACACAAAAAAACCTCCGCCGCAAAAGCAGCGAAGATTAATTTATCATATATCGCCTAACAAAGTCAAGTATAAATTATGATTAAGTTATTTTAGTATGACATCTTGTATGTGCAGATTACGTTGGATAGTTAGATTAATGATTTGTCCATTCACATTAACCCAAGGACGAGTGGGATTAGCCCGGTCTGAGAACACAATTTCACCGATACGGCCATCACTTAATTTAACCAAGACTCCATTGTGGAATTGGGTTACTTTCTGTATAAAGGTTTGCACCATAACAGGGTCAAGCTTACCGAAGGATTCAGTAAATAGCTGGTCCAACACTTGATAACGGGAAGTTGCTTTTTTGTGATAACGGTCAGAAGTCATAGCGTGAAACATATCGGCAATGGCAACAATTTTGGAATACAGATGAATTTTATCACCTTTAATCCCATTAGGGTACCCAGAGCCGTCTTCACGTTCATGATGTTGAATAGCGGACAGCTTCACGCCTTCGTTAATAGCTGCAACACCTTTTAAAAGATTGTAGCCTATAACCGTATGCTGCTTCATTTCCTCCAACTCATCAGGAGTTAGCTTTTTGGGATTGTAGAGAATTGCCGAATCTACTTTGGCGTTTCCAATATCATGTAGAAGTCCACTTAACGCAACAGGCATTAAATCCTTAGTAGGTAGTCCGTGCCATTTGGCCAAAGTATAGGAGGTTAAACTAACCATAATACTATTATGATATAGAAAATCGCTCAATTGATACGACTTTGGATTGAATGTCAAAATTTGATACTGATCAATATGCTTTATCAACGCCTCTAACTGCGTCCTCACTTCAAGAATGGGAAAATTACTTCCACCTACTGAAATAAAAACCTTTCTCATTAGCACAAGCATTTTATCATATTGTTCGAAAAATGGAAGAATTGAGCTGCTCGGTTCTTCTATTATGGTTTCGGTTATATTCTCTTGCTCATTTACCTTGGATTCGATGGATATGGAAGGGATGAGAAATGCCTTTAGAATTTCAATATCTTTATCAATAACGATCCGGCCCTTTGGAAATAGTATATTTCCATGCTTTGTTTGCACGTTATCGTTTATTTTCTCGCCACCTTTTAACTGGGAAACGGAAATTGTCGCCATGTAAATTCCCTCACCTTACTTTCATTCTTATCACATCTTTATTTTAAACGAAAAAGAATGGGGATGTAACCCCCATTCTTACTGTTTGTGTGAAAAAAGTCCTATTTTTTTTATTATTCGCTATCTGTAGACTCTATGGTTTCCTCACCGTCTTGCTCGTCGGCAGGCTCTTCACTCTTTTCCACTCTTGCAACCGTAGCTACTTCATCCTCATCTCGGATGTTAATAAGCTTAACCCCTTGGGTATAACGACCCATCATAGAAACTCCCGACATACTAGTACGGATGATGGTACCCAATCCTGTAATAATCATCAGATCCTCGTCATCGCTAACGATTTTCAACCCGACTACAGGTCCATTCTTCGGAGTAACGTTCAAGGTTTTGATCCCTTTGCCGCCCCGTGACTGAATTCGATATTCTGAAACCGGCGTTCTTTTGCCGAAGCCTTTGGAGGTTACAATCAATACACTGCTATCTTCTTGAACAACGTCCATATCGATAACGGCATCATCTTCGCCAATGTTAATTCCTTTCACTCCCGTAGCTGAACGTCCCATTGAACGAACTTCCTTCTCTGGAAAGTGAATTGAAATCCCTTGCTTAGTACCCATAATTATCGTTTGGTTACCATCTGTTAGCTTAACCCCAATTAAATCGTCATCCTCACGCAGCGTAATTGCAATTAGCCCGCCTTTACGGATGTTTCCATAATCGTTAAGAGCAGTCTTCTTAACTAAGCCATTCTTAGTAGCAAAGAACAGCTCCTGCTCGGATTCAAAGCCTTCTACCGGTATAACAGCATTAATGGTCTCGCCCTGCTCAATTTGAATTAAATTGATAATAGGAGTACCACGTGCTGTACGGCTAAGATCAGGTATCTCATAAGCCTTGAGTCGATACACTTTTCCTTTGTTCGTAAAGAAGAGTAGGAAATGATGAGTGTTGGTCACGAACAAATGCTCAACGAAATCCTTGTCCTTCGTATCCATACCGATAACGCCTTTTCCTCCACGCTTTTGACTGCGGTAGGTGGTAACAGGCAATCTCTTGATATAACCGGTATGCGTAATCGTGATGATTACGTCTTCCCGAGGAATCAAATCTTCATCCTCAATGCTCTCCATACCAACTGTTATTTCAGATCGGCGTTCATCGCCAAACTTTTCTTTAACCTCATTCAACTCCTGGCTAATAATAGCAAGGATAAGCTGTTCATCAGCCAAAATAGCTTTAAACTCAGCAATCTTTTTCATAAGCTCTTCGTATTCTTGCTCAATTTTCTCACGTTCTAAACCGGTTAAACGCTGCAAACGCATATCCAGTATAGCCTGTGCCTGGTCGAAGCTTAACGAGAACTTATTGATTAAACCTTCACGAGCTTCTTCAGTTGTTTGTGAAGCACGAATTAAGGCGATAACTTCGTCCAGATGATCCAAAGCAATCCTCAAGCCTTCGAGAATATGCGCTCTAGCCTCTGCTTTACGCAGTTCAAATTCCGTACGGCGGCGAATAACTACTTTCTGGTGTTCCAGGTAGTGGAAGAGCATTTCCTTCAAGTTCAATACCTTCGGTTCACCGTTCACCAATGCGAGCATGATAATCCCAAAATTGGATTGCATAGCTGTATGCTTATATAAATTGTTTAAAACTACGTTAGGATTGACATCACGTCGCATCTCGATAACAACACGCATCCCGTTGCGATCGGACTCATCGCGCAAATCGGTAATTCCATCGATTTTCTTCTCGCGAACTAGCTCGGCAATTTTCTCAACAAGACGGGCTTTATTAACTTGATAAGGAAGCTCATGAACAATAATGCGAGCCTTATTGTTATTTTCCTCAATCGTTGCTCTAGCTCTCATCGTTACAGAGCCACGGCCAGTATTATAAGCCTGTCTAATTCCTTCGCGCCCTAAAATGAAGCCCGCTGTAGGGAAATCCGGCCCTTTAATGGACTGCATAAGCTCCATTGGTGTTACATCCGGGTTTTCAATCAGCTGTTGTACTCCATCGATAACTTCTCTTAAGTTATGGGGGGGAATATTGGTTGCCATCCCTACTGCAATACCCGAGCTGCCGTTCACCAACAAATTGGGGAACCGAGCAGGCATCACAGCCGGTTCATGTTCCTCTCCGTCATAGTTAGGAATAAAGTCAATCGTTTCTTTATTGATGTCACGTAGAAGTTCCATCGCAATCTTCGATAAACGAGCTTCGGTATAACGCATAGCCGCCGCCATGTCGCCATCGATGGAACCAAAATTCCCGTGACCATCGACAAGCATATATCTCAGAGAGAAATCCTGCGCCATTCGTACCATTGTCTCATATACGGCACTATCACCATGCGGGTGATATTTACCTATAACTTCTCCAACGATTCTCGCAGATTTCTTATGTGGCTTGTCCGGTGACATTCCTAGCTCGGACATTGCAAATAAAATACGGCGATGCACGGGTTTAAGCCCGTCCCTGACATCAGGTAAAGCCCGGCTAACGATAATGCTCATCGCATAGTCCATAAAGGAAGTACGCATCTCCGTGCCGATATCGATATCTTTTATTTGTGAGTGCTGTTCTTCCGACATTGTTGACCTCCTACAAGTTTTGCTTAAGCAAAACTAACTTCGTAAGCATAATCTGAACTTTCCTACGGAAAATCGACTTCGTTAAATATCCAAGTTCTTAACATATTTCGCATGCAGTTGGATGAACTCTCTACGCGGTTCAACGTTCTCACCCATCAGTGTGTCAAAGATGGTATCAGCATCGATTGCATCCTGAATACTGACCTGCAGCATAGTACGACTTTCAGGATCCATTGTTGTTTCCCACAATTGGCCCGGATTCATCTCGCCGAGACCTTTATAACGCTGCACATTAACTTTGGCACCTTCGCCAAATTCCTGCATAATAGCTTCTCTTTGTTTTTCGTTGTATGCATAACGAATTGTCTTATTGCGCTCAAGTTTGAACAATGGTGGCTGTGCGATATAAATATATCCGACCTCGACAAGTCTACGCATATATCTGTAAAAGAATGTTAGCAACAGTGTACGAATATGAGCTCCGTCAACGTCCGCATCGGTCATAATAACAACTTTGTGATAACGAGCCTTGGCTATATCGAAATCATCACCAATACCCGTACCCAGTGCTGTAATAATAGCCCGAATCTCAGTACTTGATAATATTTTATCAAGCCGCGCCTTCTCTACGTTTAAAATTTTACCCCGAAGCGGCAATATAGCTTGGAAATGACGGTCACGCCCTTGCTTAGCCGATCCACCCGCCGAGTCACCTTCGACGATATAAAGTTCGCTGATCGAAGCATCCTTGGAGGAACAATCTGCAAGCTTACCAGGCAGTGCACTAACTTCAAGGGCACTTTTACGCCGCGTTAATTCCCTAGCTTTACGCGCTGCCTCTCTAGCACGTGCTGCCTGAACACCTTTCTCGACAATCTTCTTAGCAACAGCTGGATTCTCATCGAGAAATTCCATCAGCTTTTCAGAGAATAACGATTCTACAATCCCGCGAACCTCACTGTTCCCAAGCTTAGTTTTCGTCTGTCCTTCGAATTGCGGTTCTGGAATCTTAACAGAAATGATCGCTATCAAGCCTTCGCGCACATCATCACCGGATAAGTTAGAATCGCTTTCTTTGATTGCATTATGTTTGCGGGCATAATCATTCATAATACGCGTCAGCGCACTCTTAAAGCCCGATTCATGCGTACCGCCTTCATGGGTATTTATGTTATTGGCAAAGGAATGTATATTCTCCGTATAGCCATCATTGTACTGAATCGCAACTTCAACTTGGATATTATCTTTAGAGCCTTCCGTAAAGATTGGCTGATGCACAGCCTCCCGGTTACGGTTCAAATATTCAACAAAGGAGATAATACCCCCTTCGTACATAAATGAATTGGACACATCTGTCCGCTCATCAGTCAAAGTTATTTCGATACCCTTATTAAGAAAGGCAAGCTCCCGGATTCTCGACTGCAATGTATCGTAATCATATTCCGTTGTTTCTTTAAAAATCTCATCATCCGGCCAAAACGTAGTTTTGGTTCCTGATTGTTCCGTTTCGCCAAGAACCCTGAGGTCATATTGAGGCACACCTCTTTGATATTCTTGTTCATGCACTTTACCCTCGCGTTTAACCTGAACGATTAGCTTTTTGGATAGCGCATTCACTACAGAAATACCAACGCCATGCAAACCGCCGGAAACTTTATAGCCGGAGTCATCTCCGCCAAACTTTCCTCCGGCATGAAGCACCGTAAGCACGACCTCCAAGGAGGAACGCTTCATCTTCGGATGCTCTCCAACTGGAATACCGCGCCCGTTATCTATAACAGTGATGCTGTTGTCACGGTGAATAATGACTTCAATTTTTGTACAATAACCGGCCAAAGCCTCGTCAATACTATTATCGACAACTTCCCAAACAAGGTGATGAAGACCTCTGGCGCTTGTAGATCCGATGTACATCCCCGGACGTTTTCTAACGGCTTCGAGACCTTCGAGCACCTGTATCTGGTTTTCATCATACGTATTTTGATTCGCAGACATTCTGACACCCACTTTTCCAAGGTATAATCTAGTTCGTTAACAACTGATGCGCCCGTTTCTTTAAGGTCATGGAGGATATTGGAGAATAATATACCTTAGATTGCGTGACAACAAGCGATTTACATTCTTCTTCGCCGATCACTTCAACCTTCTTCTCTTTATTGGCATAGCTGATAAATTGCTTTGATATTTTTGAAGATTTTTCAATAGACAAGTCAAATATGGCAACAAGTTCGGATGCACGAATAATTTTTTCTCCGCCTAAATGGATGAACATAAGTGGCCCTCTCCTTATTACCTGAGACTTTAGGTTAATCTTCCATTCTGCACATGAATGACAGAAGCATCTTCGAGCTTGGATAAATCAATGCTTTCAATTCCGGTCGTTGTTATGAAGGTTTGAACCTTATTTTGAAAGGTTTCAATGAGTTGAGTCTGACGAGAGCGGTCCAGCTCTGACAGTACATCGTCCAATAATAATATTGGGTATTCGCCGACTTCCTCACGGATCAACTCAATTTCTGCCAGCTTTAAAGAGAGTGCCGTGGTCCTCTGTTGCCCCTGAGAGCCGAATGTTTGTACTTCTTTGCCGTTAATAAAAAACAATAAATCATCCCGATGCGGCCCGATCAATGATACACCGCGCCGAAGCTCCTGTTCTTTCACATGTGATAACTTTATCATAAATTGGTCAAATAAAACAGATTCATCTTGGACCGCTGCCTGATCGAACGAACAAGCGTACTGAATCTCAATCTGTTCATTGCCGCCAGTAATCCCTGAATGAATCTTTTCCGCCCACATTTGCAGCTTCTTTATAAAGCTTTGACGTTTTTTAATAATTTTAATACCAAATTGCGCCAATTGTTCGTTCCAAACTTCCAAAAGAGCTGCTTTTGTGTCTCGTGTAGTAAATAACTGCTTTAAATAATTGTTCCGCTGCACCAGTATTTTCTGATATTGCGATAAGTCATATAAATAAGCCGGATGAACTTGGCCAATTTCCATATCCAGAAATCTCCGTCTAACGGACGGGGATCCCTTAACAATTTCCAAATCCTCCGGTGCAAACATCACAACGTTAAGCGAGCCAATAAAATTACTTAGCTTCCGCTGCTCCAAGCCATTAATTTTTGCCTTCTTACCTTGCTGAGAAATGGTCAGATCAAGCTGACAGGATCCATACTTTTTGTCCACTTCGCCGTGCAGCAGAGTGTTAGGAGCATTCCATTGGATGAGCTCCTTGTCCTGGTGTGTCCGGTGCGATTTGGTTAATGCTAGTACAAATATCGCTTCTAGAAGATTGGTTTTTCCTTGTGCGTTTGGACCGACAATAATATTGACCATGTGTCCAGTTTCAAAAAAAACCTCATCGTAGTTTCGATAATTCTGTAAAGAGAGCTTTTTCAATTGCAAAATGGTTCCTCCTAAAGCCTCTGCTTCGAGGATAAACGGCTGCGCCGTGCTAAGTGCTTTTTAGAAAAGCATCGCTTCAACCTCGCACTACCTGAAACTCCCCGCATCCTTCAACGCTTACTTTATCATCATGTACGAGCTTCTTGCCGCGGCGGTTCTCCGGTTCTCCATTTACAAGAATGTTTGTTTCCTGCAAAAAAAATTTAGCTTGCCCGCCACTAGAAATACAATCAGCCAACTTCAAAAATTGACCGAGAGTTATATAGTCCGTATGGATGTTTACTGTTTTCATCAGGTCTTCCTCACTCCTTCGTCAGTTATTAACATGTGGATAAACAAACTCATTCACCTATCCCCAATTTAGCTGGTTGTACGGTAAGGAAGAATCAGCTGTAAGAGAGTGGAGGATTCCTCCGCTGGACGAATAATAATTGGCTGCATGGCACCGGTAAATCCTATATGAATCAGCTCGCTGTCAATTACTTTAAGAGCATCGAGCATATATTTTGAATTAAAAGAAATTCGCAGAAGTTCCCCGGTTAGCTTGGATACATCAAGCTGCTCGGTTACTTTTCCCAGCTCCGATGAGCTGGAAGAAATTTCGATGGTTTGATCCTCACGCATGATTAGTTTAACAATATTCGTCTTTTCTTCTCTAGATAGCAAATAAGCCCGATCGATAGCATTAGCCAACTGCTGTGCATTAATAACAAGCTCAGTTTGGTAAGACTGGGGAATCAACTTGGAAGTGTCTGGGTATGTTCCATCCAAAACTCGAGTATAAAACAGAATAGAGCTCAGTTGGAATAATACCTGGCTTTCAGCAAAGATCACGTCGATCAGTGTATTTTGATCAGGCAAAATTTTGGCCAATTCATTCAAAGTTTTCCCTGAAATGGATACATTACTCACTGGGAACTCATCATTGACTTCGATTTTTGTTTCTCTACTTCCTAGTCGATGCCGATCACAGGCAGTGAATTTAAGATTTCCTTCATTTACCGTCCACAAAACACCTGTTAATACCGGTGTAGATTCATTAGTCGAAACAGCAAAAGAGGTCTGCTTAATCATGGATTTAAGCAAATCACTAGGCATTTGGATTCTTCTATTTTCTTCGATACTCGGCAAAGTTGGATATTCTTCTGGATCCAGTCCAACTAATTGAATTTCAGAAGATCCGCTGCGAATGATTGTTAGAAAATGGTCTTTAACCTCTATTTCAATCTTAGAAGCAGGAAGCTTCCGTATAATTTCAACAAAAAATTTAGAGGAAAGAACTACACTTCCCGGTTTTTGTAGATCTATTATGCTTATTTCATTTTTCTCATTTGGAATATGGCTTTGAATAGAGATGTCGGTATCGCTTGCTGTGAGCGTCATTCCATTAACATCGGCATCTATTTTTATCCCACTCAATATCGGAATTGTCGTTTTGTTAGAAATGGCTTTGGAAACATGTTGAATGGATTCATTTAAATACTCTTTTAATATCGTTAATTTCATACTGTCACTCCTATAATTCGAAAATGTGGAGATGTCCATTTATCCCTTCATAATACTCTTTTTTTATTAGTAATAGTAGTAGGGGCAGTGGATATGTGGATATGTGGGCAAAAGGTGCAAAACGAAAGCCTATCCACATGTTAATAGTTTGTGCATAGGCTCAAGGTTATTCAGATTGGTTGGAAGCATTAGTTATGCTGCTTACATCGTGATATTTTTTACTTTTTCCATCAAGTTCTGAACAATTCTATATAACTCTTGATCTGTCTTTAAAGCGGTAGATATTTTCTCATGAGCATGAATAACGGTAGTATGGTCTCGACCACCAAAGGCTTCACCGATTTTGGGTAATGAGAAATCAGTCATTTCACGAGCTATATACATGGCAATCTGCCGCGGGTAGGCGACCATTTTGGTACGTTTACGTGCTTTAAAATCCTCTAGCTTCAATCCATAAAACTCTCCAACCCTTTGCTGAATATCCTGGATCGTAATGACCTTCGGACGGCTGCTCGGAATAATATCTTTTAGTGCCTCAGCTGCGAGATGAGAAGTTATATCTTGATTTATTAACGAGGAATACGCTACGACACGAATAAGAGCTCCTTCAAGCTCACGAATGTTCGTATCAATCTGATTGGCTATGTAAACCATGGCCTCATTCGGTACTTCCAAGTTCTCGGCCTTTGCCTTCTTACGCAAAATAGCAATCCGAGTTTCTAAATCAGGAGGCTGGATATCGGTTATCAGTCCCCATTCAAAGCGTGAACGCAGGCGCTCTTCCAGTGTAGGAATTTCCTTAGGAGGGCGGTCGCTTGAAATAATAATTTGTTTGCGCTCCTCATGAAGTGCATTAAAAGTGTGAAAAAATTCTTCCTGTGTTTGTTCTTTTCCAGCCAGGAACTGAATATCGTCAATAAGCAGCACATCGATAGTGCGATATTTGTTGCGGAAGCTTTCTCCGCGATTGTCTCGAATGGCATTAATGAACTCATTGGTGAATTTCTCCGACGAAATGTACAGTACACGGGCACTCGGATTATGTTCCAACACATAATGGCCAATTGCATGCATTAAATGTGTCTTTCCCAGTCCAACGCCTCCATATAAAAACAATGGATTATAAGCCTTAGCAGGCGCTTCAGCTACTGCGAGCGATGCCGCATGGGCAAAACGGTTCCCTGAACCAATGACAAACGTATCAAATGTGTACTTGGAGTTCATCATATGACTAAACGTTTCTTCGGGAACGACGGGCGGAGCTTTCACAGGATGGAACGATTGGGAGGAGGTTGCAGCTGCAGCTTTTTCTTCATCAGTCTCGATAACAAATTTCACTTCGGCTGGTTTTCCTGTGTAATCGAGTATTGTATCTCTTATTAGCTTGGTATATCGGTTTTCCAGCCATTCTCGAGCAAAGTTGTTAGGGGCGCAGATGACGACTTTGGAATCGTTAAAAATTACGGCTCTTGTGGATGTAAACCACGTTTCATAGCTTGGTTTACTTAGCCTAGTTTGAATAATGGAAAGAACTTGCTGCCATTGCTCGTTGGGATGGCTTTCCACAATAGTTATTCACTCCTTTAAAAATAAGCGATACGGCGTAAGCCAGGTAATTGTTGAAATAAAGCGAGTTATGTCGGATTATATCCACATTGTTAAGCTATTGTGGACAATCTTTATTAGATAGGAGTGTAAATTGTTCACAAAGATATCCACAGCCTGTTGATAAATCTGTGGAGTACTTATTGCTATCCACAGGATGAGCATAACCATAATATCAAAATATGCATTGATAATCAATGGAATCTTGGGTTTTATCCACATTCCCTATAGATTGTGTGTAACTGTTATACACAGCACAAGATATTGTTAATATTATGTTATTATTTCGACTTTATTCGATTTTTTGACTTTTTGTTATACACAGCTACATGTTTTGACAAAATAAATGAACATAATAGAAGGTAGGACAAGAAAGAATTTTCGTGTTAATGGGCATCGAAGTTACACAGTGTTACCTCGACCAACGTCGATGAACGCATTCGGCTTCGAGTACGATTGAGCTCTTTATCCTTGATAGAACATAAAGTTGACTTTTTGTCTGTAAGGTGGTTTAATGTTAAGAGGTATTTTCGGGAATGGAATTTCCTCAAGGAGGTGCAGGATAGATGGGTCCTACGTTTAAACCGAATGTAAGAAAACGCAAAAAAGTACACGGCTTTCGTAAAAGAATGAGTTCAAAAAATGGTCGTAAAGTACTTGCTGCTCGTCGTCAAAGAGGCAGAAAAGTTTTGAGCGCTTAATTCAAGAGGCCACTAACAGGTGGTCTTTTTTGTTGTTTATTAAATGATTTGAAGCAAATTGCAGCTGATTAGCAAATGCTTTGTTTTAAAATACCTTTTTTTAGTACACGCTAGTATTGTTTTGCTGAACGGTTCGGGATATGGAGAGAACTGCCTGTGGAAAAGAAAAATCGTCTGACGAAAAGGGAATATTTCGATAAGGTATACCGCGGGGGCAAATCGGTGGCTAACCACCAGTTTGTTCTATATTCCTATGCGCGACATCAGCAAGCGGGATTCCGCCTAGGGATTTCGGTAAGTAAAAAGCTTGGTAATGCTGTTGTCCGAAACCGCATTAGACGGATGGTGAAGGAAATTGTCCGTTTGAATGCACAGAGATTTCCGGTTGGTTACGATCTAATTTTAATTGCCAGGAAGCCTGTTGTTGGAATGGCTTATGCTGAAATGGAAAAGAGTATTTTTCATGTATTAAAAAGAGCAAATCAATCAGTCCGAAAATAAGCGGTTCCATTTCTTTTTTTCTATAAGATATGGTATAGTTTATTATTGGAAAAGATAAATTAGGAGGACTTCATTTTGACGCGTCGACTAGCTAAATATTTGCCGCTTATGTTTGCTTTTTTACTGCTTGCGGGATGTGCCCCAGCAACAACGAAGATCGATCCTAATAATGGGGTATGGGACAAGTATTTCGTTGGTCCTTTGTCTGATGTTCTCGATTGGTTTGCGGCGCTTCTTTGGGGACAGTATGGTTTGTCCATTCTAGTTGTTACCCTAATAATACGTTTCATCATTTTACCTTTAACATTGAAGCAATATAAAAGTTCCAAACGGATGCAGGAGCTTCAGCCTGAGATAAAGAAATTAAAAGAAAAATATAAAGATGATCCTAAGAAGCAGCAAGAAGAAACAATGAAGATTTTCCAATCGAATGGTGTGAATCCGCTTGCCGGTTGCTTTCCTTTAATTGTACAGATGCCAATTTTGATTGCTTTGTATAATGCTATTATGCGGAATCAATATATTGCCGATCACTCCTTCCTTTGGTTACAGCTGGGAACTAAGGATCCGTATTACATTCTACCTTTACTGGCAGCGTTAACTACGTTCTTCCAACAAAAAATGATGTCGTCACAAATGGCGCCTCAAATGCAGAATTTGATGTTTATTTTCCCCGTACTGATTTTCGTAATGGCTATGAACTTTGCAGCAGCACTACCGCTTTACTGGGTATACAGTAATCTATTCACGATTGTGCAGTCTTATTTCATATACGGACCTCAAAATAAGGGTGGCCTGTCTAAATGAAAAAAATTGTGGTTACAGGTAAAACAATTGAAGAGGCCGTGAAAAACGGCCTTCGACAATGGGATACCACGGAGGATCGGGTAAAGATGGTAGTTCTTGAGCAACCCTCTAGAGGGTTGTTTGGTCTTATTGGTTCTAGGGAAGCGAAAGTTGAGCTAGAGTTTTTGCCTGATGCTGTTGATGAAGCCATGTATTTTTTGCAGGATGTTTTTAGAACGATGAGCTTGGAAGTACGTATTGATAAAAAAACAGACAAGGACGGCTTGGAGTTACATTTATTCGGTTCGGATCTGGGGATGCTAATTGGTAGAAGAGGGCAGACTTTGGATGCGCTTCAATACTTGGTTAACATTGTGGCGAATCGGTATTCCAGCTCCCATGTTCGTATTGTACTGGATGCCGAGCATTTCCGCGAACGGCGTAAGAAAACATTAGAGGATTTGGCTGCAAGGTTAGCTGACCGAGTGATTCGAACGAAGAAAGAGGTTGTTTTGGAGCCCATGTCTTCTCATGAGCGCAAAGTGATCCATGCTAAACTGCAGGAACACCCAATGGTTAGAACTTTTAGCAGGGGTGAAGAACCAAACCGTAGAATCGTTATCGTGTACAGATAAACTTCCGGGTGCAATGATGTCATAGTTATGACTCATTGCATTTTTCAGTTGGAGGAGCAAACCCTGAAGCGCTTGGCCCTCAAAGGGCAGTGCAGCTGATTACTTGATTAAGAGACAGAGGTGCAACTATGTTAAATGACACCATAGCAGCTATATCCACTCCATTGGGAGAGGGCGGGATTGCTGTTATTCGTATAAGCGGCGATGAGGCGGTTAAGGCTGCTGATCGCATTTTCTATGGTAAGGATAAATTAATAGAAGCTTCTACCCACACCGTCCATTATGGTTATATTAAGGATCCTCAAACCTTAGCAAGTGTAGATGAGGTACTAGTTACAGTAATGAAGGCGCCGCGTTCTTTTACCACGGAAGATGTGGTCGAGATCAGCTGTCATGGCGGATTTATTTCTGTAAAGAAAGTGCTCGATTTGTTATTGGAACAACAGGAGATAAGATTAGCCGAACCTGGCGAATTTACGAAACGTGCTTTTCTTAATGGAAGAATTGATTTATCGCAAGCTGAAGCAGTTATTGATCTAATTCGTGCCAAATCGGACAGAGCTTACCAGGTCGCTATGAAGCAATCTGAAGGGACTTTATCCAAAAGAATTAAGCTGCTGCGCCACGACTTGGTTGAACTGATGGCACATATTGAAGTGAACATTGATTATCCTGAGCATGACGTCGAGGAAATGACCAATGCTTTTATAAAAGATAAATGCACGGCAGCTATGGAGAAAATCGAGGAGTTACTTAATACTGCGCGGCAGGGAAAAATTCTGCGTGAAGGTATTGTTACTGCGATAATAGGGAAGCCGAATGTTGGCAAATCCTCCTTGTTGAATACATTGGCACAAGAAAATCGAGCGATTGTAACCGATATTCCTGGAACAACGAGAGATGTTATAGAGGAGTTCGTTAATGTTAACGGGATCCCCTTAAAGCTATTGGACACAGCGGGAATACGTGAAACTTCAGATCTAGTTGAACAGATTGGGGTACAAAAATCGAAAAGTGCGCTTGCCGAAGCTGATTTGATTCTTTTAGTTTTCAATGGAGCCGATACACTTGAACCGGATGAGATGACAATAATTGAACAGCTAAAGGATAGACAAACCATAATCATAGTGAATAAATTAGATTTGGAGCAGCGGATAGAGCTGAATATATTGAAGGAACATTTTCCCGCCGAACGTATTGTTATGATGTCGCTGCTAGAAGAGCAGGGGATTACGGACTTGGAAAAAGCTATCGCTAGCATTTTCTTCAGTGGTCAGGTAGAATCAAATGACTTGACTTATGTAAGCAATGCACGCCATATCTCTCTGTTAAAAAAATCAAAAAGCACTTTAGAAGAGGCATTTACTGCAACTGTAAATTTCGTACCTATAGATATGGTTCAAATCGACATCCGTAATGCTTGGGAGCATCTTGGAGAAATCATAGGTGACTCTGTTGGCGATTCGTTGATAGATCAAATTTTCTCGCAATTTTGTTTGGGTAAATAGTAAGAGTAATTTTTTAAATTAAGTTTTCTATGAAAACTCCCAGGAGGTAGAGTCAATGAGTTATATAGCAGGACAGTATGATGTTATTGTAGTTGGTGCGGGCCATGCAGGCTGTGAAGCGGCACTTGCAGCAGCTCGTATGGGTTGCGAAACGTTAATGATAACGATTAATTTAGATATGGTTGCATTCATGCCTTGTAATCCATCTATTGGTGGCCCAGCAAAGGGGCATGTTGTACGTGAGATTGATGCGTTAGGCGGCGAGATGGGGCGCAACATTGATAAAACATACATTCAAATGAGAATGCTGAATACAGGTAAAGGGCCTGCCGTTCATGCACTTCGGGCGCAGGCGGATAAATTTCTATACCAGCATATGATGAAACAAACGATGGAAAATGAACCAAAATTGACGCTTCGTCAGGGTCTAGTGGAAGAACTGATTGTTGAGGACGGCGTGTGTAAAGGTATTATTACAAAAACAGGCGCTCAATATATGGCTGATGCTGTAGTTATTACAACAGGCACTTATCTGCGCGGCAAAATTATTATGGGTGAATTGATGTATGAAAGTGGACCAAACAATCAACAACCGGCTGTTAAATTGTCTCAATCCTTAAGGGATCAAGGGCTTGAACTAGTTCGTTTTAAAACAGGTACTCCACCGCGTGTTCATAAGGATACGATTGATTTTAGCAAAACGGTTATTCAACCAGGGGATGATAAGCCTAAGTTTTTCTCTTTTGAAACTACGGAAGAAGTACCAAATCAATTACCTTGTTGGTTAACTTACACCTCAGAAGAAACACATCAAATTATTAATGATAATTTATATCGTGCACCTATGTTCTCAGGAGCCATTGAAGGTACAGGACCACGCTATTGCCCGTCAATTGAGGATAAAATCGTTCGTTTTGCTGACAAACCAAAGCATCAAATCTTCTTGGAGCCAGAAGGACGTAATACATCCGAATATTATGTACAAGGCCTTTCCACCAGTATGCCTGAGGATGTGCAGATTGCCATTTTGCGTTCCATTCCGGGACTGGAAAAGGTTGAGATGATGCGTACAGGCTATGCAATCGAATATGATGCTGTTGTACCTACGCAGCTCAAACCATCTCTAGAAACGAAGGTTGTTAGCGGATTATTTACGGCTGGACAGATTAATGGAACATCAGGGTATGAAGAAGCTGCAGGTCAGGGTGTTATGGCGGGAATTAACGCAGCAAGAAAAGTTCTGGGTAAAGAAGCGGTAGTTTTGGATCGTTCTGAGGGTTATATTGGTGTATTAATAGATGATTTAGTTACGAAAGGTACGAATGAACCTTATCGCTTGCTCACCTCACGCGCTGAATATAGATTATTGTTGAGACATGACAATGCGGATCTTCGTTTAACACCTATTGGTCATGATATTGGTCTAATTAAAGAAGAGCGTTATGAACGCTTTTTGGAAAAGTACCGTTTAGTAGATGAAGAAATTGAACGTTTGAAAACAACTAAAGTAAAACCTGTAGACGCTCAAGAAATGCTCGCTTCTATAGGCAGCACGGAAATCAATAATTCGGTTGACTTGATTTCTTTACTACGTCGCCCAGAAGTGGCCTATGAAAATATTCATGGAATTTCACCGGCACCTCACGAGCTTTCGGACGAAATGAAGGAGCAAGTTGAGATCCAAATCAAATACGCCGGATACATTGAAAAGCAACTCATTCAAGTGGAACGTTTGCGTAAAATGGAAAAGAAGAAAATTCCGGATGATATTATTTATGAAGAAATTCATGGCTTGGCGATGGAAGCTAAGCAAAAGCTGGCCAAGATTCGACCTATCTCGATAGGGCAAGCATCACGTATTGCGGGTGTTACACCAGCTGATATTTCCATTTTGCTTATTCATTTGGAGCATTACAATAAAGTTCTAGCAGCCAGAGGTCAATGATGGATCCTATACAAACCAACTTTTTAGAGTCGTTAAAACCATATCAGATCGAATTGTCGGAACAGCAGCTCTTACAATATGAATTGTATTATAAAGAGCTAGTATCCTGGAACGAAAAAATGAACCTGACTGGCATCACAGAGAGAGAGCAAGTCTACGTCAAACACTTCTTTGACTCGCTCTCTGTTTCTTTTTTTCTTCCTATGAAGGAAATGAAGAATCTTGCAGATATAGGTTCTGGAGCAGGATTTCCTAGCATACCGCTAAAAATTGCTTTCCCACACCTCAAAATTACTATTGTTGACTCTTTAAACAAGCGAATTCAATTTCTGAATCATCTTTCCTCGACGTTAGGATTATCTAATGTGGAGTGCATACATGGTAGAGCTGAAGATATTGCTCGGTTGCCCCAGCATCGTGATAACTATGACATTGTAACGGCCAGAGCTGTTGCAAAGCTTGCTGTACTTAATGAGTTTTGCTTACCTTTCACTGCTGTGAAAGGATGTTTCGTAGCAATGAAGGGTAATGATGTTAAAGAAGAAGTAAAGGAAGCTAGTTATAGCTTAAAAGAGCTTAAGGGGAAACATATACATACACATCATTTTGAACTGCCAGATGAAGAGCATTCAACAAGGCATATAGTCGTTATTCAAAAAACATTTCAAACTCCATTAAAATATCCGCGAAAAGCGGGTCTACCAATAAAGCTTCCACTTGCATAATGTTCCACGTGAAACATTTTCCTGTGAGGGCTGCAGTAAATCGTGCGTTCTTTAACTTGACTTGATGGTATAACTGATTGCGATAGAGTGGACGCTGGGATGATAGTTTTTTGGAATGCAAGTCAATGGCAAAGGTAGTTTTAAGAAGATGAAATTGAAACTTCAGTTGGAAAACACGAGGGCTTTTTGCTCTCTGTTTGAGACTTGTTTGGGATGTTGATTGAAAAATACATCTTTAAATGATTCCCAAAAAACCCTCATATATTTTTCTGTGAAATTCTTTAATATAAGAATTTAAATATTATTCATAATTGATCTAATATTCTTGCAGGAAATGGCAAGACTTTGTTGAATTTATTAGAGTAGTGTTTTGCTATTTACGGCTAAAGATCGGGTGGTTAGATTAATGAAAGAACAGATCTCTAAATTGTTTGGATTCTCGGATAAATCATCCACGGATGAAATTAAAAACATTTCAATCCAAGATATCGTTCCAAGTCCATATCAGCCTAGAACAATTTTTGATGATGAGCGAATTGAAGAGCTGTGTCAAACCATTAAAACTCACGGTGTTATACAGCCGATCGTTGTCCGAGTAAGAAACAGTAAGTATGAATTGATTGCCGGAGAGCGTAGATGGAGAGCTGTCAAAAAACTTGGGTTGGATACTATTCCAGCAATAGTCCGAGATTTTAATGATTCTCAAGCTGCATCGATTGCTTTAATAGAAAACTTACAACGCGAAGGGTTAACTGCGATTGAAGAAGCAATAGCCTATCAACAATTAATAGATTTACATAATTTAACTCAGGAAAGTCTGGCTCAACGTCTAGGGAAAAGCCAATCCACGATTGCTAATAAAATTCGCTTGATTAATCTAAGCGAGCCAGTGAAATTAGCTTTAATGGAGCGGAAGATCACGGAAAGACACGCGCGCGCGCTGCTCTCTTTGAACCAAGAGGACCTGCAGATTAAAGTGCTGGAAGATATTCTGGCAAAAGAATTGAATGTAAAACAGACTGAAGCTAGAATTCAGTTTCTGAAAGAGACAGTAAAAATAAAGAAAACTAAACGTGTTTCTTTTTCCAAAGATGTTCGTTTAGCGTTAAATACAATTAGGCAATCCGTTGAGATGGTTACTTCCTCAGGATTACAAATTAACACGCAAGAACAAGACCATGAGGATCATTATGAAATCGTAATCAAGATACCAAAACGATAGAAAATATAGTATGATAGATTAGTCGCACTTTAAATGAGAATAACTCTTTTAAAGCTCCGTTAAAAGGAGCTTTTCTTGACCTTTTTATAGATAGGTTTAGGTGTGAGTTAGTTGTCTTTATGATTAGTACTAGTCTATGATCGTTAATTTTCTGATGTGATTTTGTTGAGATATCTAGTATTTACTTGTCGTTTTGATAGTTTAGGTGTTTTTATTATTGACTTATAATTCAATTATTTTGCTGTGATTAAGTAGTCGTTTAAGGTTATTGTTTGTCATTAGTATTTTATTGAGGTGAAATGATTTTGTCTAAGATTATAGCAATCACAAATCAAAAGGGTGGTGTTGGTAAAACAACAACGTCCGTTAACCTTGGGGCATCATTGGCGGCATTGGGTAAAAAAGTGCTGTTAGTTGATATTGATCCTCAAGGAAATACAACCAGTGGTATTGGCATTAACAAGGCTGATGTTGTTTATTGTATCTACGATGTCATTATCAATGACATTCACCCAAAAGATGCTATGGTCGATACAGCCATACCGAACTTAAAGATTATTCCTGCTACAATTCAGCTTGCGGGTGCCGAGATAGAGTTAGTACCCACTATTTCTCGGGAAGTTAGGTTGAAGAAATCTTTGCAGTTGGTCAAGCATTTATTTGACTATATCTTAATTGATTGTCCACCTTCACTAGGTATACTTACTGTCAATTCCCTTACAGCAGCAGACTCGGTTATTATTCCAATTCAATGTGAATATTACGCTTTGGAGGGGTTAAGCCAGTTACTGAACACGGTACGATTGGTACAGAAACACTTGAATACCACTCTTCAAATTGAAGGGGTTCTGTTAACGATGTTTGATGCGAGAACGAACTTGGGCATGCAGGTAATTGAAGAAGTTAAAAAGTATTTCCAACAAAAGGTTTATCAAACTATCATTCCAAGAAATGTAAGGCTTAGTGAGGCGCCAAGTCATGGTCAATCAATTATTACGTATGATCCGCGTTCAAAAGGAGCCGAAGTGTACATGGAGCTCGCGAAGGAAGTGATCGCGCTTTGAGTAAACGATTAGGCAAGGGATTGGACGCATTATTGCCAGCACTTAGTATTGGTGATGATGATAAGATTGTTGAGATTCCGTTGTCACAACTGAGACCGAATCCATATCAGCCAAGACGCACTTTTCACGATGAATCAATTAATGAATTAGCAGCTTCTATTAAAGAACACGGAATTATTCAACCTATTATAGTTAGAAGTGTATTAAAAGGATATGAAATTATTGCGGGGGAACGCAGATTTAGAGCTTCTCAAGTGTGCGGACTAGCAACAATTACAGCTGTTATTAAAAAATTTAGCGATCAGCAGGTAATGGAAATTGCTCTGATTGAAAATTTGCAACGTGAAGATTTGAATGCGATGGAGATTGCAATTGCATATCAAGCCTTGATTGATCAGTTCTCTTTAACGCAAGAAGAACTATCTGTTAAGGTAGGAAAGAGTAGATCTCACATTGCAAACTTCCTAAGATTGCTTCAGCTTCCTGAGGAAATTAAACAATATGTTTCACGTGGAACATTATCGATGGGTCATGCAAAGGCAATCATTGGATTAAAGGATACGAAAACGATCAAAGCTTTGGCTGAGCTAGCTATTAAAGAACAGTGGAGCGTTCGCGAGTTGGAAGAGGAAGTAAAGCGACTTGAAGAAAAGTCTGACAACAAGAAAGCTACTTCCACGAAATCTAAACGAAAAGATCCTTATATTAATGAGCTGGAAGAAAACTTGCGTGAAATGTACAGGACAACGGTGAAGATTAAACACAACAATAATAAAGGTAAGATCGAATTGCTTTATTATTCCAAGGATGATTTGGATCGTTTGTTGGAACTGTTGCAAGGTAAAATTTCTTGATCGGTGCATGAGCTAATGAACCGTAGAAACGAATGGGAAGTTGACGTAGCATACCTTATTATTGCCTACTTGAATGGGGCAGACTAGGTATGCTACTTTTTATGAAGGAGGGTGAGTGAAAAATGGATGTAGCTTATTTAGATCATGCAGCATCATCGTGGCCAAAGCCACCCCAAGTATTACAAGCTATGCAGGATTGTATGCTCCATTATGCCGCTAATCCGGGCAGGGGAAGTCATCAAATGGCGGTTCAAGCAAGCCGTGCGTTGTTCGAAGCTCGAAAGAGTCTATCGAAGCTGCTTAAAGTGAGAAACCCCAATGATATTTCCTTTGCTCTGAATACAACGATGGCATTGAATCAAGCGATAATGGGTTTTGTAAAAGAGGGAGACCACGTTATATGTACATCAGTTGAACATAATTCAGTTCGCAGGCCCTTGGAATTTTTAAAGAAAACAAAAGGGGTAAGCATAAGCTATGTGAAAACGAATGCAAAAGGCGAGCTGTCTATTCAGGATGTTAAAGACGCGTTTAACAGAAAAACCACGCTGTTAGTCTGCAGCCATGGATCCAATTTATTAGGGAGTATTTTACCCCTCGAACAATTAGGAGAATTGTGCAAACAAGCCGGGGTTAAATTTCTGGTAGATGCGGCACAAACGGCAGGTACGCTTGAATTGGATGTAACACATATGGGGATTGATATGTTGGCATTCCCAGGGCATAAGAGCCTGCTGGGGCCTCAAGGTACAGGAGGGCTTTACATAGCCCCTGAGCTCGATTTGGTGCCTTTATTGCATGGGGGGACAGGGAGTCAATCGGAAGCTATAGACCAGCCAACAGTAAGGCCTGATCGGTATGAGTCGGGTACTCAGAACACAGTAGGTATTGCGGGGTTAAATGAAGGTGTTAAATTTGTTCTGAAAGAAACAGTGGAGCGAATACATAAGAAAGAGTGGGAACAAACGCAATTGCTTATAGAAGCTTTGATGGGAATTGAAGGAGTTTCAGTTCTGGGGCCAGATTTGGGGCAAAATAGGACAGGAATCGTATCTTTTTCTGTAAATCAATCGGATTCATCCGAAGTTGCATTTATATTAGATCAATCTTTTCAAATAGCGGTTCGCGCTGGGTACCATTGCTCTCCATTGGCGCACGAAAGTGCAGGAACTTTAGAAAGAGGGGCTGTAAGAGCGAGTGTAGGCTATTTTACAACCAATGAGGAAGTAGATCGTTTGATAAGTGCAGTGAAGGAAATTGCAAAGCATATGAAATAAAGGCATATTTATAGAGATACTGGAGGAAAAAGTGTGGGGGAAATACTGGAGTTGCTGGATGTCAGAGTGTTAATGGTTGCAATGATAGCTGTTATGGTAGTGTTTCTAATTATAGTGATCATTTTGTGGAGTAAACTAAATAAGCTTAGAAAAAATTATATGAGTATGTTAAATGGTGACTCAAGTATAAGTGTAGAGGGTGCATTAATCGAGTTGCAAGAAAAGGTAGCATCAAGTAACACAACAATCGATGGAGTCCAACAGCAGATTCAATTAATCGTGGAGCAAATGAAAACAATGAAGTCAAAAATAGGGATCTACCGCTACAATGCATTCGCAGAGAGCGGCAGTGATCTAAGCTTCTCATTAGCTATTGTAGATGAACATATAGATGGAGTTGTAATATCAGGAATTCATAACCGGGAAGAGACTTATGTATATGCAAAGCCATTGACGAAAGGGCAGTCCCAGTATCCACTGTCGCCAGAAGAAAAAGAAGCTATTAATCGATGCGTGTCAACGAAGTAGCGGCAGCAAACCGTTTAATATTACTTAATGCTACGTAGAAAGATCTGGCGATAACTTCAGACATACTCATTACAAGACTGAGGCGAGTGTTCTGTAGTACGAAGTATTCCATGAAACCGCCAACATTAACGATTCCAGTAATATGCATATTGCCTACAGGAGGAAGTTCCTTGTTAACTCCTGCCCCAGGCTTGACCGGACCATTACCGATCTGAATACAACCAACACTGGCTAGCTGACCCAAACATGCGTCAATGGCTATAATGTAGGGGTTGTTGTATTGGGAGTTAATAGAATCTAGAGTTTCCTTCAAGTTCATAGCATGAACAGGTTGCTCGAGAGTCCCATATAAGTGAATGCTTTCTAAGTTGTGTTTCTTAAGGTGCGACCCAACAAGGGGGCCTAGTGAGTCGCCAGTCGAACGATCTGTTCCAACGCAAACAATAATGAGAGGCTGATGTGTAGGGAGTTGACCTAACACAGAAAACAATCGGTCGGATAGAAGCTCGATGATGTTATTTTCAGTGTGCGGAACCTTTAAATTTTCAACTTCTTTTGGCATCGCGGTATCTCTATGAAAAGAAATTTTCATATAATAGCCCTCCAGTTCGTAGGAGTGTAAAAACAATTTTTACTAGTATACGGAAGAAGGTTTCAATTTATACGTATATGTATGAAAAAATGATAGGGGTGAGAGGGCATGTTATTAATTGCGTTTGATTCGACTCAACAGGCATTAAGAGCTGAGATGCTGCTGGAATATGCGGATATAGAGAATGACATGCGACCTACGCCCAAGGAAATTACTGCAGGTTGTGCACTCTCCCTTGAATTTCCCAAAGAAGAGTATAAAAGAGTGAAACAAATCATAGAAGAAGAAAGAGTAGAAGTGAGGGGCATTTTCTTCAAAAAAGATGACCAATATGTTAACATGGATGCATAGGGTGGGAAGCAAATGAATTATTTGATGCAAGACATTCTTCTAGAGGACAAAACAGGATTAGTTGCCGGATGGCAGCAGGTATGGGATCCGTTCATTGGATATATCTCCAATCCTGAAGTATGGACAGCGCTTCTTATTGGGGCGATAAAAATTGTTTTTATTTATTTCGCCGGTCGATTGGTGATGAAGCTTGCTAATAAAGCGCTAGAACATATGTTGGTTGCCAGAGATAAAAACCCGTTAAAGCTCGATACAAGACGGACACATACGATAGGAAGATTGCTGGGTAATATCACTTCATACGTTGTTAATTTTATAGTCATATTGATGATTCTTAATCAATTCGGCATTCGATTAGAGCCTATATTGGCTGGTGCCGGGGTCGTTGGTTTGGCTATCGGTTTTGGCGCGCAGAGCTTAGTGAAGGATGTTATAACAGGATTTTTCATTATTTTTGAGGATCAATTCGCAGTGGGGGATATCGTTCAGATAGGGACGTTTAAAGGGACTGTTGAAGAAATTGGCCTGCGGGTTACGAAATTGAAAAGCTGGACGGGTGAGGTTCACTTCATTCCTAATGGGACTATTAATCAGGTAACCAATTTCTCTTTAAATAACTCGATAGCTGTTGTAGATATCTCAATTGCATATGCGTCTGATGTAGATAAAGCATTAGAAGTGTTGCGAACAACCGTATTGAAAAATTACGAAACCAATGTCAATATGGTAAAAGAACCACAAGTGTTGGGTGTACAAACAATTAGCACCTCTGAAATAACTCTACGAACGACTGTAGAGTGCAAGCCCAATACGCAGGCATCAGTGTCAAGAGAGCTATATGGGGAAATAAAGAAAGCATTAGATGCTTTAAGCATTGAAAATAAAGAATCACAGGCTAATTAGTTCCATGTTTCCATAACAATGAAAAGGGGGAGAGCGAGTATGGAACGAAAACAGTATCAATTAGGCGATATTGTCCAAATGAAGAAGCCTCACCCTTGCGGGAGCAACGAAATGGAAGTAATCCGCCTTGGAATGGATATCCGCATTAAATGTGTAGGCTGTAAGCATAGTGTACTAGTGCCAAGAGCGAAGTTCGAAAGCAAATTGAAGAAGGTGCTGCGTTCTAATCCAAGTGCTTCTGAACTAAAGGCAGATTGACTAAGATAATGGTTGCAAACCGGTGCTAATCTATGGTATATTACTACTTGTCCCTTTTTAGCGCGGAAAGGTACCCAAGAGGCCCAAGGGGGCTGACTCGAAATCAGCTAGGCGGCGCAAGCCGTGCGTGGGTTCGACTCCCACTCTTTCCGCCACTTAAGTTAAAACCTACATACAAAGATAACAACCTCCTTCATGCAGATTAGATGCCAAAGGAGGTTTTTTTGTTAGAATCGCTAAAACCCCCGCTGCATACAAATGGAGGTTTAAAGCTACATAGTCGCAATATAATCAATGAGATCTTGTCCTTTTTCGTACAGTGAAACGATCAATTGCATAGCCAATTATCGCCCAGGACACAATGGTGAGAAAATATAGCAGCGCTGCATTGACATTCGTATAAGTAAAGATTGCATAAAACCAGGCAGGCACACTAAGTGCATAAAAGATAAGGTAGATTGGATCTGAATCATGGCCGATGTAATGCATCAGACAAAGGGCTGCGCCTAGTGCCGTGCAGAACAAGGTGGCTGTATATCGCATGGTGGTAGCTCCTTTTGTAGGTGAAGTTAGCTCCCTCTAATGGGCTAAGGTTGAGTCTTGCCCAAAGAGGGAGGAGAGGCTAGTATTTACGTTTCCATTTGCGGTTGTGGTTGGAATTTTCTGGGAATGATTCACCTTTCTTCAAAGTAATAATAGTAGGATCGTTAATTCCCATATGGAAGGCATTTTCCCCCACCTCCATGTACTCGCCATCGTTGGGGGCTTTGTCACCTGGTCTAAACTGACTCCATTCGCCCATTTCTAGTCACCTCCTATTATGAAGTGTAAGGGTAGTTTCCCCCAAGGTGAAAAATGCATAAGCATTAATATTTTCCATTAAAGCAGTTATTGAGTAGGAAAAGGCAAGCAAATGCAAGGGTAGAATTAAAAGCTTGTTATTGGGCTTCAGTTTTGCTATAGTATTATGGTGCGAGTTTTGATAACCAAGTATTACTCGCTCCTTGCTCCGTTCGGTGACAAGCCGTACACAGTGGAGCCGTTTAGTCCAAAAGGAGGTGAAACCATGCGCAAATATGAAATTATGTACATCATTCGTCCGGATCTTGAACAAGAAGTTGTTCAATCTACGGTAGAAAAATTTCAAAACATCATCAACAACGGTGGAGAAATTACGAAGCATGATATTATGGGTAAGCGTCGTCTTGCGTATGAGATCAACAAGATCCGTGATGGTCATTACGTGTTAGTTCATTTCAACGCTAACAATGATGTTATTACTGAGCTTGACCGTGTAATGAAGATTTCTGATGAAATCATTCGTTTCCTGATCGTTAAAGATGTAGCTTAAGGCATAATATGCCGTAATTGACATGCTGGGAGGGTTTAAGGTTGCTAAATCGTGTGATTCTGATTGGAAGGCTTACTCGTGACCCTGAATTGCGCTATACACCTGCAGGAGTTGCCGTAACTACGTTTTCGTTGGCGGTGGATCGTCCTTTCACGAACCAACAAAAGGAACGGGAAGCAGACTTTATCAATATTGTTACATGGCGTCAGCTTGCTGAAACATGTGCCAATTACTTGCGTAAAGGACGTTTGGCTGCAGTTGAAGGCAGGATTCAAGTTCGTAACTACGATAATAACGAGGGTCGCCGCGTATATGTGACAGAAGTTATTGCCGATAATGTTCGTTTCTTGGAATCTGCAAATAGCGGCGGTGGTGCGAATGCAAGCCGCGAAGATGGAATGGGTGGCGGCGGTAACAGCCAACAACGTAACAGCGGACCACGAGACAATCAAGATCCGTTCCAGGATGATGGAAAACCGATTGATATTTCTGATGATGATTTGCCATTTTAACGTAGAAAGGACTGAATAACGATGGGATTCCAAAGAAGAGATAATAACAGCGAAGACCGTGGCGAACGCAAGTTTGGCGGCCGTAAGGGCGGCAAAGGCGGTAAACGTCGTAAAGTATGTTACTTCACTGTGAATAAAATTACTCACATTGATTATAAAGACATCGAAACGTTGAAGAAGTTTATCAGCGAGCGTGGTAAGATTCTTCCCCGCCGTGTAACAGGAACTTCGGCTAAATACCAACGTGCCTTGACAATTGCGATCAAACGCTCACGTCAAATCGCGTTGCTGCCATACACAACGGAATAGTAATAAGGAGACAGTCGATTGGGTTTAGCCAATCGACTGTTTTTTTTTGCTACCGCGAACAGTTTCTCTATGTCTAATTACATGGACAAGGGGAAAGTTTAGAGGCGCTATTTTACTGTACCCACATTCAAGACAAGTAGTAGAATAATGTTCCGTAAGAGTAAGCGAGTGGATAAATTTGTACACTAAAGGACGCCGCAAGGCGTCTTTCGTATTTTCTGGAAGGGCCCTCAAACGGATCCTAGTCATTGACTTAATGATGTTAATAAAATTATATTAGTGTTAGTATAAATTTTTCCGACAAAATAACCGATATTTAGTAGACGACCTAATTAGTTGGATGAAAGTGTGCAATCAGGTATGAGTTTAACTAGAGATCCATACAACGGAGGTAAGAGTTTATGTTTAGATTTACCCGATTACTGCTATTATTGACTATCTTTATAGTAGCTACAAGCAATTTGACGAGTACGAATGTTTTTGCTGCTGATGAGATTTCTAGTCTAGTGCTGAATAAAAATGAGGTATCGCTAGAAATAGGAGCCACTACCAATTTAACGGCTACAGCCGTATTTGTATCTAATTCAACTGAGAATGTAACTGTGAAAACGGAATGGATTTCCAAATCAGAAGACATTGCAACTGTGTATGCAGGTGTAGTAACCGGTAAAAAGGAAGGTACAGCAGTCCTTACGGCGACTTATTTGGGTAAAACTGTTTTTGTAAATGTAACGGTCACAAAGCGCGTAAAAACGATGACAAAAAATAAACAGTCGATAGATTTAAGGCTAGGCAAAACGGATGATATTATTCTGACTGCTTACTATGATGATGGATCTAATCAGATTGTTACAACTAAAGCAGATTGGTCAAGTGATAATAATTCGGTTGCAACTGTAACTAATGGATTGGTACAAGGTCTTAGTTCGGGAAAGGCGACTATTACAGCTAAATATAACAATCAAACGTTGAGTTTACCGGTTAATGTTGAAATAGTGAAGCGTATTGATGCCGAGAAACCGCAGATATCCTTGTTGTTAAAAGGTGAGGCTAAAGTCGTGCTGATGGCCACCTATCCGAACGGTGATAAAGTGGATGTCGCAGATATGGCGGAATATGTAACGGACAAGGGAACTGTAGCGGATGTGTTAAAAGGAGTAGTAACCGGATACGGACCTGGTAAAGCAACTATTACCGCTACTTATGGTACGCAAAGCACTACGTTTAAGGTTGATGTAGATAATGCCATTAAGCTGGATGTTGATAAGCAAAATGTCTTTATGAAAAAGAATAAAACAGATGAACTAACGTTGTGGGCTACTTATGCCACTACTGGAGATGGAAAGCCCGAGAATATTACTGATCGTGCAGAGTGGACGTCGAGTGATGAGAATATCGTCTATGTCTATAAGGGTAAGCTGACTGCGAATTCGATTGGTGAAGCAACGATTACAGCCCAATTCGGAGAAAAAATGGTCACAACTGTTGTTGATGTAGATGTGCCGCGTAGACTGGAGCTAGATAAAGAAGTCTATTCATTACAAGTAGGGACACCTGGACAGCTTAAGCTGTATGCTACGTATGCGGACGGAACAACGAATAATGAGGTAACCGAGAGTGCAGAGTGGACCGTAGAGAATGATGCGATTGCTTTTGTTACGAAAGGTAAAATATCCACCTATAAGTCTGGCGAAACAAAGGTTACTGCTACATATGGCGGAAAGAGCATATCTGCCAAAGTACTCGTTGATATTCCCACTTCTTTAGAATTATCGAAGAAGGCTGTTAATTTCCAAGTAGGAGCTTCTGAGCCAATCACTCTCTATGCGATTTATCCTGATGAGAGAGGCAAAGTCGATATTACAAGCAAGGCAGAATGGTTGTCGAGTTCTGTTGAAACGGCCAGTGTAAATAACGGTAACATAACGGGGATAGCAACAGGAGCTGCCTCGATCACTGCGAAGTATGGGACCAAGACTGCAACAGTTAAAGTGTCCGTAGGCGTTATTGAGAGTCTGACTTCGAAGGATCAAACCAACGTGGTCATGAAAAAAGGCGGCAATCAGCAGCTTACCGTTACGGCCAAATATACAGACGGCACTACCAAAGAGGTAACAACCGAGGGAGAATGGACCAGTTCTAATCAGAAGGCTGCAACTGTGGAGGATGGCAAGATCACGGCAATAGGAGCTGGCGAAACACAAGTTACGGCAACCGTAGATAATAAATCTATAACGTTTAGCGTTCAGGTAGATACGGCTAATAAATTAACTGCTAATATCCCTTATTTGATTTTTGATTTAGGCGAAGTGAAGCAAATTACGCTGTCCGCAATGGATATATTAGATGTATCCCACGATGTTACTGCTGAGGCGGAGTGGAAAACGAGCAATGCCCTTGTAGCGCAAGTATCCAACACAGGAGTAGTAACACCTGTTACACGCGGTAAAGCGACTATTACAGCCACTTATGGAGGTAAAAGCATTACCATACCTGTTGAAATAGGTGTTGTTCAGAAGCTGGAGGCCGACCAACGTTTCATTGCATTGAAAACAGGGCAATCGATACAGGTTAAATTAACAGCGACACTGTCAGATGGAACTACTAAAGATGTCACTGATGATGCAGCTTGGAAAACTTCTAATTATAAAATTGCAGATGTTAGTAGTGGGCTTTTAACAACTTCGGCTCCAGGAAAACTAACCTTATCAGCCAACTTTGGCGGAAAAACAATTACGGTGCCTGTTGAAATCGGTACACTTAAATATTTGAAAACTAATGTTGTAAAGATGGAGCTTAAAGAGGGCGAAGAGGGTGAAATTCAGGCAATAGCCACCTATACGGATGGTTTTGATGAAGATGTAACCAAGCCTGCTATGTGGACAAGCTCAAATATTATGATCGCAGATGTAAAAGACGGGGTTATCAAAGCTACCGGTAAAGGAACGGCAATAATAACGGTGAGCTTTTCTAACTTGAAGACAAAGGTTAGCGTTACTATTAAATAGTAGTTGAAATAGGTTTGTATTACAGTGGGACAGCTGGGCTTCGTGCACCAGTTGTCTTTTTGTCTGAGTAGAACCTGCTTAATGGCGATGCACTGGATTCTTTATTTTAGTACAATAAAAGGATGTGCAGTCGTATATCTTCCTTTGGAATCATAGTGTATTATGAAGTAGGGTAAGGTTGGATGTAATTATTACTTGGAAAGGGTGGCTTAGGTGAATATTGCTTTTTTTCTTGTGCCTAAAGATGATGTTATTTATTTATCTCCTAATTCTACAATGCGCCAGGCGCTGGAACGTATGGAATATCACCGCTATTCTGCGGTTCCTCTTGTGAACGAGGATGGCAAATATGTAGGTACGATTACGGAAGGGGATCTTTTGTGGAAATTAAAGCATTCCCCTGAAATTGGTTTTGATAACGCACATAAAGTCCATCTTCGGGATGTGGCTCAGCATATGGCTATAAAGCCTGTACGTATTGATCAGCAAATGCAGGATTTAATCACATTGGCAACTAATCAAAACTATGTACCTGTGATTGATGACAGTGAGGTATTTATTGGAATTATCCGTAGAAGAGAGATCATTGATTATTGCTTCAAGCTGTGGCAAGCCGAACAAAAGGTTTAAAATTGTGGTATAATTAACTAATGGTTAGGCTTGGAAGTAGGTTAGACATCTCATTTCGCAGTTTAGATAAAGTGATTTTGGAAAAAATGAAGAAGCATAAAGCTGAATGTCACCAATTGGAACAATGGTATGACGATTTATCTGCTTTGGTAGAACATATGCGTAAGAGGTGAATGTGTTGGGGAAAGGTTCCGCAAGAAGTATGCTTGGTTGGAGCTTGATGACAGTTGTTTTGCTCCTATCGATTTTATCACCATTGAATATCATTACTTTTAGCTTATTGATGGTACCTATCCTGGTGCAATACGTGAAGCTAGAGACGAAGCGATTTCTGATTTATTATGGTATCAGCTTGGCCGCTGTGTATGTAGCAACCTCATTGCTCATAACGGGATGGGTGGGTGTGGTGCTTATAGCCATTTCACTGTTCTTTCTGCCGCCGGTTATTCAAATGGGCAATTTGTATAAGAAACGAGCTCCTGCTAGAACGGTTCTGACCGTGGGTACTATAACGTTGTTGGCCGAAATGCTGCTGAGTATATTGGTCGCGTACTTGTTCGGACTTAATCTAATTAGCAAAATGAAACAGTTTATGCTAAGTGTTATGGAAACAATGCCTACGCAATTAAGAAGTATGATAGCAATTGACCCAGATACCTTGGTACAACTAATGAGTCAGATGCTTCCTTTTTATATGATCGTATCTTCACTGTTCCTTATCGTAGTAGCGCATTGGTTAGCTCGAAAGCTATTGAATCGATCAGGTGAAGCTATACCGGCGTTCAAACCTATCCGCGATTGGATGCTGCCAAAGTCATTCGTCTGGTATTACGTCATAGCTTTGTTTATGGAGTTTTTCGTAAGTGATTCAAACTCGATTTTTTTTACGCTGTTATTAAACTTATTACCGCTGCTCACGGCTGTGTTTGCTATACAAGCTATAGCGTTTCTATTCTATGTAGCTCATTCGAAGCAATGGAACCGAACACTTCCAATCATCGGTATTATAGTTTTGTTGATTTTTCCGCCGGCTTACTTTATGTTCAGTCTGCTTGGTGTGTTCGATGTAGCGTTCCCAATCCGTGAACGCATGACTGGAAAATAAAGTATGGATTAGGGGCGAGATGAATGCCGAAGTTCCTGCTAAAGCGTTGGCACGGCTTGCATATCGTATGGATATTTGTTTTAATGCTAGTTTTGATTTTTATATTGCTAATGTATCAATGGGTAATCGGTGTGATTGCCCTGTTTCTATGCGGGATTTTAGCGTATTTTACTTTGAAGGCAGAGCAAGCGTTTCGCAAGGAATTGAACCATTATGTAGCTACGCTTTCCCATCGGATCAAACGTGCCGGGACGGATGTAATACATGAGCTTCCCTTAGGGATTCTGCTCTACAATGAAGAGAAGGTTATTGAATGGCATAATCCATTCGTGGCGAAGATGCTCGGTAAGGAATCATTGATTGGCGAGCAGTTATTGGAGCTGTTCCCTTCTTTGAAGTCGCGTAAGGAGAAGGAAATTAAGCTTGAAATTGCGGTTGGCAAAAACTTGTATATGGTGCAGCTTAAGCAGGATGAAAGACTGTTGTACTTTACGGATATAACGGCCTTCAAACAATTGTCGATACGCTTTGAAGAGGGCAAGCTTGCTATAGGGATTGTCACCATGGATAATTTGGAAGAGGCTACTCAGGGAATGGACGACCAAACCCGCAGTATTATGATGGCTAGAGTAACCGGAGAAATTACGGAATGGGCTCTGAAAAATAACGTGTATTTGCGTCGAACCGCATCGGACCGGTATTTGATTCTAATGGATCAAAAGGGCTTAAAGGCTTTGGAGCAATCGCGTTTTGAAATATTGGACGAGGTGCGGGATTTAACTATCGAACATAAGCTGCCGCTTACGCTGAGTGTAGGGATTGCTTCTGGCAGTGATTCATTAACGGAGCTTGGGCAGTTAGCTCAGACGAGCTTGGATATGGCGTTAGGGCGCGGTGGCGATCAGGTTGCTGTAAAGATAGGAGAGCGGCTGTCTTTCTATGGGGGGCGTTCTAATGCTGTTGAGAAAAGGACGCGGGTACGGGCAAGGGTTATCTCTCATGCGCTGCGCGATCTGATCAAAGAATGCGATAAAGTTATTATTATGGGTCACCGATATCCGGATATGGATGCAATCGGAGCTGCCATTGGAGTATTGAAGGCGGTACATGTAAGCAATAAGGAAGGATACATCGTGCTGGAAGGGGTTAATCCTTCGATTCAAAAGCTGATGGATACGATCTCTGAAGATGAGAAGCTGAACCGTTGGTTTATTACACCGGAGCAGGCTATGCAGATTACGAATCAACGAACGCTTGCTGTCGTTGTGGACACGCATAAGGCGTCTATGGTGGCTGAGCCGAAGCTGCTGCAGCTGACGCAGCGTAAGTTCATTGTAGACCATCACCGCCGCGGTGAGGAGTTTATTCAGGATGCGACGCTGGTGTATATGGAGCCTTATGCTTCTTCTACCTGTGAGCTGGTGACAGAGCTGCTGCAATACTTCAACGATCGTTTAACGATGGGGGTATTAGAAGCGACAGCTTTGCTAGCTGGAATTGTAGTGGATACCAAAAGTTTCAGCTTGGCTACAGGAGCAAGAACCTTTGAAGCCGCATCGTTTCTTCGCCGCAACGGCGCGGATTCATCACTTGTACAGCGGCTGCTTAAGGAAGATCTTAACGCTTTTATCCAGAAGTCAGAGGTTATCAAGAGCGCGGTTGTGATCTATGATCACATCGCACTTGCTGTAACTGAACCAAATCGCAAATATTCTCAGTTGCTCATTGCGCAGGTTGCTGATACATTGTTAACTATGACAGGTATAATGGCTTCTTTCGTCATTAGCGAACGACCGGATGGATTAATTGGTATTAGCGCCCGGTCACTGGGCCAAATGAATGTTCAAATTGTTATGGAACGGATGGGTGGCGGCGGGCATTTAACTAATGCAGCAACCCAATTCGAAGGAACGATTTCAGAAGCGACACAAAGATTGAAACAAATACTAAGTGAGATGCACGCAGAGGAGGGGCTTTTCGAATGAAAGTTATTTTATTAAAGGATGTTAAAGGTCAAGGCAAAAAGGGCGATGTAAAAGAGGTGTCCGAAGGATACGCAACGAATTTCTTGTTCCCTAAACAGCTGGCCGCAGCGGCGAACGAGTCGTCTGTTAAGATGATCGACAATCAGAAAAAAGCGGAGCAGCGTAAAAAGGATCAAGAGAAGGAAGAGGCCGTAGAGCTAGGTAAGAAGCTAGGGGCTTTGACAGTTGAGCTAAAGGCTAAATCCGGCAAGGACGGACGTTTATTCGGAGCCATTCCTAGTAAGCAGGTAGCTGAAGAGCTGGACAAGCAGCAGAAGATTAAGCTGGACAAGCGCAAAATCCTGATGGAGGACCCGATTCGTACGCTAGGCGTTACTGAAGTGGGTGTAAAGCTTCATCCTGAGGTTACTGCAAAGCTTAAGGTTCATGTTACGGAAGAATAATGATTGGCGTCCATTTTTCCAAATTGAAAACTAGGAGGAGACGAACTTGAACGAAGGTATGTTTACAGATCGCATCCCTCCGCAAAATTTGGAAGCCGAGCAGGCCGTGCTCGGCGCTATTTTGCTTGACAGCGAGTCACTCGTAACCGCGATGGAACGCATTTCAAGCGATGATTTCTATCGCACATCGCATCAACGCATCTTCGAGTCGATGATTGAGCTGGCGGAGGAGAATGAGCCGATTGACTTGATCACGCTGACCGCGCGACTGCAAAACAAGCAGGAGCTAGAGGAAATAGGCGGGATCAAATATTTGTCGGAGCTCGCGAATGCGGTGCCGACAGCGGCGAATATCAACTACTATGCGCAGATCGTCGAGGAGAAGTCGATGCTGCGGCGATTAATCCGCGCCGCTACGAATATCGTGACGGAAGGGTACTCCAGTACCGACGAGATTGGCGATTTGCTGGGTGATGCGGAGAAACGCATTCTAGAAATTTCACAGCGCCGTTCGAACACTGGATTTATAGCTATCCGCGATGTGTTAATGGAGGTATTCGACAAGGTCGAATTTCTCTATAATAATAAAGGCGGAACGACAGGAATTAAATCCGGGTTTCTCGATTTAGATAAAATGACCGCTGGCTTCCAGCGGTCAGACTTGATTATTGTAGCAGCGCGACCTTCTGTTGGTAAGACGGCGTTCGCTCTGAATATCGCGCAAAATGTTGGAGTGCGAGAGAAACAAACGGTCGCCATCTTCAGTCTGGAGATGGGTGCACCACAGCTTGTGCAGCGGATGATTTGTGCGGAAGCCAATGTTGATGCCACTCGTATGCGGACAGGCTTTTTGGAGCAGGACGATTGGGAGAAGCTGACGATGGCGATTGGCGCTTTGTCCGAGGCGAATATTTATATCGATGATTCGCCATCGGTTACGGTGGCCGATATTCGCGCCAAATGCCGTAGGCTGAAGCAGGAGAGAGGCCTCGGGATGATTCTGATCGATTACTTGCAGCTGATTCACGGACGCGGCAAAGGGGATAACCGTCAGCAGGAGGTATCCGAAATATCACGTACATTGAAACAAATTGCTCGTGAGCTGGATGTTCCGGTAATTGCATTGTCTCAGCTCAGCCGGGGTGTAGAGCAGCGGCAAGATAAACGGCCGATGATGTCCGACTTGCGGGAATCCGGTTCGATTGAGCAAGATGCTGATATTGTAGCGTTCTTGTATCGTGATGATTATTACGATAAAGAATCGGAGAAGAAAAATATCATTGAAATTATTATAGCTAAGCAGCGTAACGGACCCGTAGGTACGGTGGAGCTGGCTTTCTTGAAAAATTTCAATAAGTTCGTTGGTTTGGACAGAACGCATCAAGAAGTAGGATAGAGCACAACTATCAACACAACATACAGCTTTTATCAGGCTGGGAACAGCCTAAGAAGCTAAAAACACACGTAACAGATTAGCTTAGGGAATGTGGCCGTCTATGATTAACGTCTCTGCATTCTGAAGTTACTATAAACGGTCCAAGGGGTCCTATGGTTCGCTGCGGCGAAGCATAGGACTTATTCTGGTGCTAAAGTGTAAGTGCCAATTGCTTATTTCTAAGTAGGATTATACAGATAGGTTCGTCCCTGAGCGGCGCTGTAGTGGGGTCTCCTAGGTTCTTTGAAGTAAAGCTAAGTCTCCTTGCATAAATGTTGTTTAGGCGTACCAAACAGCGTTGTACCTCGGCCAGCTTGATACATTATCAGGAGGTGCGGGGCAGGTGCGAAGTCGTCCTGAAATATGGACTATTTACTAGGCGTGGACCATTTATGGACATACTATGTAAATAATAAGTCTATTTGAAGCAATTGTGAGACAGGATATTTCTTAGTGTTCCTAACATGTACAATTTCCGAACGTTAAAAGATAGGCCCATAGTATTGTTCGTTTTTATTGACTTTGTAGTGTGGTACTGCTAAACTATTCATGGTGCTTTAGGCCTTTTGACTAATTATAGGTGAGTTTCACCTGATGGGGGTTATGTAGATGTCGACGGTAGTGGTTGTCGGAACCCAATGGGGCGATGAAGGTAAAGGGAAAATAACGGATTTTCTCGCTGAATCTGCCGAAGTGGTGGCGCGTTATCAAGGCGGTAACAATGCTGGCCATACCATTTTGATTAATGATAAGAAATACAAATTAACAATGATTCCATCGGGTATTTTTTACACGGATAAAATTTGCGTAATCGGTAACGGTATGGTAATTAATCCGGGTGCGTTGCTCGAAGAGATTCAATACATTCATGATAATGGCTTTACAACAACGAATTTGCGTATTAGTGACCGGGCTCATGTTATTATGCCTTATCATTTGCTGTTGGATGGACTGGAAGAAGAGCGCAAGGGTGACAACAAAATTGGAACGACCCGCAAAGGGATCGGTCCTTGTTATATGGATAAAGCGGCTAGAAGCGGTATCCGGATCGCTGATCTGATGGATGCTGAGGAATTTAAACGTCGGGTACGTCAAGTAGTTGCTGAGAAAAATGTACTTATCGAGCAAGTATACGGGTCTAAGGGCTTGGATGCGGAAACAATGATTGAAGAGTACCTGGGTTATGCTGACCAAATTCGCCCTTATGTTACGGATACTTCGGTAGTTCTTAATGATCTGATCGATGATGGGAAAAAAGTGCTGTTCGAGGGTGCTCAAGGCGTTATGTTGGATATTGACCAAGGTACGTATCCATATGTAACTTCATCCAACCCTTCCGCTGGCGGCGTATGTATTGGTTCTGGAGTAGGGCCATCCAAAATTCGTCAAGTTATTGGGGTTGCTAAAGCTTACACGACTCGTGTTGGCGATGGTCCTTTCCCTACAGAGCTTCATAATGATACAGGCAACTGGATTCGTGAAAAAGGACATGAGTATGGAACGGTAACTGGCAGACCACGTCGTGTAGGTTGGTTTGACAGCGTTGTTGTGCGCCATGCCCGCCGTGTTAGCGGTATTACAGGCTTGTCCCTGAACTCGCTGGATGTATTAGCGGGTCTGGAAACTGTAAAAATTTGCACAGCTTACAAAATTGGCGACAAAATCATCGAGCATTATCCTGCGAGCTTGAACATGCTTGCACAATGTGAAGCAGTGTACGAGGAGCTGCCGGGCTGGAGCGAGGACATCACTGGGGTACGCAAGCTGGAGGATTTGCCGGCAAATGCACGCCGTTATGTTGAACGTGTATCGGAGCTGACAGGCATCCCAATTGCTATCTTCTCAGTAGGACGTAATCGTGAGCAAACAAATCTTGTAAAACCGATTTATAGTTAATTGGTTCTGCTTAGCTGAAAACTTTTAATTTATAAATAACCTCTCACAAGCCTGAAACTCGAAGGCTTGTGAGAGGTTATTTTTTTGTTGTACATGAAGGGAAGTGTTGTCGAAATTCGGCTGTTCTTTTTCCAAACAATGGTTGGTTTGCAGCAAAATCGTCAATACTGTGGGAGAGAAGCTGCAAACACGAGAACGGTGGGAGTTGAAGCACATAATGAAAGCAATGCAATGGCTATCCAAGCTGATAATAAGCGCTATAATCACTTCAATGATTTGTGTGGCGTCAACCTTTTGGGTTGTTAATACGTATGTCGATATGATACTGGAGCAATACCATTTAAAATCTGCTGTTAGTACGACTCCGGATTGGTCCAAATTTATGCAGCATGCCAGCAAGCAGCTAGGGGCGTTCCGACTGTTCGGTAACGAGGCAGGGGCTGTGGACCCAAGCGGGCGCTCGGCCAAACAAAAGGGAGAAGAAACGATGCCTGTATTCGAACAACCAGCCAATGGTTTGAACGGGCTCGATATGACGAATAGTGGAGAAAACGGGAAATCCAGCTCTCAGCAGCCTTCTAGCACGGGAAGCACATCCCAGAGGAAGCCGCCAGAGGATGCCGTAGCTGTATTTGGACAGCAAAATGGCATAACGGAAGGATCAAGCTCGGAAGCGGGGAGCGCTTCAGGAGGAGCAGCAGGCAGCGCATCTTCAACAGGCAGCATTAAGAAGGATACTAGGACAAGTGCGGAAATCAGCGGGGCTGCAAAGAGAGAGAACGGCGGTAATACAGCTGGAAGCAGCAGCACGGGCGGGCAGGTAGCAGGTATCGGTTCAGATACAGCAGAAAAAGTCGTCGTCTCAGGCGAGGAGTTTACGAAGAAGAAAGAGCAGCTTTCGACAAATGATAAAACCAAAATTTTTAACTTACTGGTTAAAAGGGTTCCGCAAAATGAGATGCAGCATATTTCAAAGCTAATGGAAGATGGGATTACTGGCAGTGAGCTTAAAGAGATTGAGCGCGTGCTGCAAGCTTATATGAAGCCGGAAGAATACTCCCAGCTTCTAAGCTTGATTAAGCAAGAATAATCAAATTACGTATAATCCCCCCCGAATCTCGCTATGATATCCCCAGCTTGGCGGAATCTGGATGACTCTACAATGACCTGCATAGTGAAGCCGGATCCGGTTTCTTGTGTGCTGCTGGTTAGATTAGGGATCATAGATTCCGCTCCATTTGTTGTGTCGCTATTTTCAGCTAGCACAATATCAATAGCACCTTGCTCACGAAGAGCAGTGGCTGCTTGATCCATCTCTGCCCAATTTTTAAAGAATGCTGTTATGTTTTCCATTGTTTAACTTCACACTCCTGCCACGAAAACTGGCTCATTATGGTAGCCATTCGTGAATATTGTTGAAAAAAATAGTGAGGTTGTGGTAAATTAGTGAATGAGTCTTTTTTTTATATTGGTTATTGTCCCTATTTTAGGTGTTTTTATGTATTTTTCCCGTAAAAAACGGCTTAAAAGGAGTAGAATATGACAGTTTTCAAAGGAATGGGTTGGGCTAAGAAGCTGCTGGACAAGTCTAAGCAGAAGCTTTCCAAAATCCAATTACAAAGATTGACTGCCAAGATGAGGGTCATACCCGCAGCACTAACTAAAGAGCAGCTAACATCATCCACACACAAAGCCTATAAAGCAGTTATTTTACATAAATGGAACATAGCCAAGACGGTGTCCGTACTTAGTGTGGTTACAGCAGTCGTTTGGAGCGGAAATGTTTATGTAGAAGCTAATATGGCACAGATCGTTCATGTTTCGATCAACGGACAAGAGGTTGGAACGGTTAAGGACAAGTCGTCGGTTGAGCAGTTTGTTGCAGCTAAATCTAAGGAATTAATCGAAAGCAATTCAGATATGCACGTAGTAGTTAAGGCCCCTGAAGTCACATTTACGGATGAAAGGGTTTTCATGGTTGAAACTAGCGATCAAGAAGTTATGAATAAGCTAGGAACCGCTATTTTTGCACAGCCGGTTGGGACGGAGCTTGTAATCGATGGCAAGCCTGTGGGGATTCTAAAGGATCAAGCTACAGCGAGTTTGATGTTGGATCAGATTAAGTCCAGCGCGGTTGAGAAGAAGAAAGACTCGAGTAAAGTAAGAGTGTTGTCAGCGACGCCTTCTGAGCCAGTAGGGGAAGTAGAGTTGCAAAAGGTAGATTTCGTGCAGCAAGTAGAGTTGAAGGATATTCCAATCCAGCCGCAGGATATGGTGAATCCTGAAGAGTTGAGGAAGAAGCTGGAAACTGGCGATGTGCAGCCGATCAAATATGTGGTGGAAAAAGGAGATTGTGTCTCCTGCGTTGCTAAGAAATTTAATATTCCTAAGCAAATAATCTATCAGAATAATCCTTGGATTGTAGATGATATGATCAAAGCGGGGCAGCAGCTTGATTTGACAGTTCTGCAGCCGACGCTTGCCGTTCGAACGGTAGAGAAGCTAATCGAGCAGCAAGAGATTCAGTATGACACGGAATATCAGAAAGATGATAGTATGCGTCTTGGAACGGATCAAACGATCAAGGCCGGCAAAAATGGTCTGAAGAAAGTCATTATTCTTGTAACGAAGATTAACGGGCTGATGATTGAAGAAACAGTTCAGAATGAAGAAATTATTCAAGAGCCAGTTAAAGCAGTAGTCCGTAAAGGAACAAAGGTTATTAAGGGCGAAGGTTCCGGTAAGTTTGCATGGCCGGTAGTATCGTCATCGATTAGCAGTACTTTTGGATATCGTTGGGGTGCCTTACATAAGGGAGTTGATCTGACATCCCCGAACAAGAACATTATGGCCTCTGATAATGGAAAAGTGGTTTATGCAGGAAACAAGAATGACGGTTACGGCAACATGGTTATTCTTGATCATCTAAATGGTTACAAGACGCTGTACGGACATTTGAGCAGAATCGATGTTACGGTGGGCAAGATTGTTGAAAAGGGTGAAAAGATCGGGTTTATGGGTAGCACAGGGGACTCCACTGGAGTGCATTTGCACTTCGAGGTTCAACGAAGCAATACACCAGAAAATCCTTTGAAATATTTGAATCGTTAGCACTTATACTACATCTGATATATCTATAGAAAAGAGACGTGGATGCTGCAGAAATGTTGCAATCCATGTCTTTTTTCATATAAGGAAATTAGGTAAAACAATCGATGTGGAGATTCGGGGGCTTCCTCAAAAGTATTATGGATCCAATGTTGAGATTCACGTTGCATGTGGGGGACTTTTATATAGGGAATGTGCTAAAATAGAAGGATAGTTGATAAGGTACGATAGTATAAAAAAAGCCTCTAGAGAACTAACCAGACTCCTAGCAGCTATATGATGTCAAGCACTTACAGGCGGTGATCGTAGGGATGGCGAAAATACTGGTTGTCGATGATGAGCAGCCGATTGCGGATATATTGAAGTTTAATTTGGAGAAGGAAGGCCATGAGGTAATCTGCGCTTATGATGGCGGAACAGCGGTGGAGTTGGCCTTTAAAGAAGAGCCGGATCTTATCCTGCTAGACCTGATGCTTCCGGTGAAGGATGGGATGGATGTGTGCCGAGAGGTACGCGTCAAGCTGAATACGCCTATTATTATGTTGACGGCTAAGGACAATGAGATCGATAAGGTATTGGGTCTTGAACTGGGTGCTGATGATTATGTGACCAAGCCCTTCGGTACTCGGGAGCTGCTAGCAAGGGTGAAGGCCCATTTGCGTAGGCAGACTAAGGCACAGACCATGCCTGCTGTGGAGACGGAAGTGGAAGCAAGGCAGGGGATTCGGATTCAGGGCTTATTTATCGATAGCGACATGTATATGGTGTATAAGGATGAGGTTCCGCTTGATCTGACACATCGGGAATTTGAACTGGTGCAGTATATGGCTAAGAATAGCGGGAAGGTGATGACGCGCGAGCATTTGCTGCAGGCGGTGTGGGGCTTCGAGTATTTCGGAGATGTGCGGACCGTGGATGTGACCATTCGCAGGCTTCGTGAGAAGCTTGAGGACGACCCGAGCAGGCCGGAGTATATTTTAACCCGCAGAGGCCTTGGCTATATGATGCGCAATACGAAGACCGGGGGCTTCTAAGCCATGAAAGGAATTCGTTTCTTTCAGTCGATTCAGTCGAAGCTGATCACGATTTATGTATTGCTGATTCTGATTGCTATGCAATTCATCGGAGTTTATTTCATCCGGACATTGGAGAGCTATTTCAAGACGGACTTCATTGATTCGCATAACAAGCAGGCGCAGCTTCTGGCGCAGTTCGTGGAGCCGTATTTATCAGTGAACAGTGAGGAAAATAAAGGCGAGACTCGGAAGTCGTATAGCGACTTAAATGATGTGGTTAACAATTTGTTTGCAATCAGCAACGCTGAGATTCAAGTTATTGATGCGAATGGGCTCGTCTTGTCGACTTCCATGGTCGGTCATCAGGCGATTGTCGGACAGAAGAATACACAAACCGAAGTCAACCGGGCGCTCCAGGGGATCAAGGATAACCAACGAATGTTTACCGATTTTGACGGCATACGCAAGATGATTATTGCCAAGCCGATCGGTTCAGGGGTAAAGGTTAATGGGGCAGTGTATATCATTGCCTCCATGGAAGAACTGTACAACACGATGAACCGGATTAATCAGTTTTTGCTGACAGGGACTTTGTTTGCATTAGGATTGACGGTCGTGCTCGGTGTGATGCTGTCAGCGACTATTACGAATCCAATCAAAGCGATTACGCGACAGGCCACGGCGGTAGCGGAAGGGCGATTTAACGCTCAGGTTCCAGTGCTGGGGCGCGATGAGATTGGGCAGTTGGGCCAAACGTTCAACTTCATGATGGAGCGGCTTAAAGATGCTTTGTCGCTCAATGAGGAAGAGAAGGAGAGACTCGCTTCGATTCTGTCGAATATGAACGACGGCCTGATTGCTACGGATGACGATGGAAAGGTGATCGTTATCAACCGGAGGGCGAAGCAAATTCTGCAGTTGAACGAGGATACTACCCTTGGCAAGCCACTTCCCTTGGTGCTCGGCATAACGCGAGAAGAGATGCGAAAGCTTGAAGTAGGCGAGTATCCTTCGCTGCTGCTGCGCTTTGATCATGATGAAGAGGAGCAGCTATCGGTTAAGCTGACCTTCACAACGATCTACAGCAAAGGCAAAGGATCAGCAGGTACAATAGCGGTGCTGCAGGATGTTACCGATCAGGAGAAGCTGGAGGAGTCCAGACGCGAGTTCGTAGCTAACGTGTCCCACGAGCTAAGGACACCGCTGACGACGATTAAGAGCTATCTGGAGGCGCTGGAGGACGGCGCCTTAGAAGACCCGCAGCTGTCCGCCAAATTCGTCAGCGTAACACGCAATGAAACAGAGCGGATGATTCGGCTCGTTACGGATCTATTGCAGCTCTCTAGGCTGGATTCGAGACAGGCAGTCATTAGCAGGGAGCTGACGGATGTTGCGGAGATGCTCGATGAGGTTGCAGACCGCTTCTCGTTCCAGCTGGAGCAGCGTTCCATTGACATAGCGATTCAAGTGGCTCCCGAGGTTGGAGAAATCACACTGGACCGTGACCGGATTGATCAGGTGTTGGACAATTTGGTGTCCAATGCAATCAAGTATACGGCAGATAGCGGGCTTATCTCGATTGGTGCCCACCGTCCAGAGCCGCAGCTGCTTGAGATTTCGGTGCAGGATAACGGAATGGGTATTCCCAAGAAGGATTTAAGCCGCATTTTTGAACGGTTTTATCGTGTAGATAAGGCTCGTTCGCGCAGTATGGGAGGGACAGGTCTTGGCCTGTCGATTGCCCGGGAAATAGTAAGGGCGCATGGCGGAACGATTATGCTGGAGTCGGAGTTGGGACAAGGCACGAGGGTTACCTTCACGTTGCCGTACACCTTGAATGAGGAGGCTGCGGTATGATCGAGAAGCTGAAGTCGGTTATACTGGTGCTGCTTGTCGGGCTTAGCTTATTGCAGAGCTACTATTTATCGTATAGCTCACCCAAATTTGACCCATTAGTGCAGGAGGAGTATGTAAAGACGGAGCCGATTGGATCGCAAGCGGTTTTGGAGGATCTGTTATTTCCCGATCAGGTAGTGCTGCACCTGGGCAACCAACAGCATACCCTGCTGTATCCAGATACAGATCCCTATAAGCGGGTGGTAGAGAATGTAAGGCAGCGATCGCTGGAAGGCTTTCGCAAAACTACGCCGGCCGTATTAGGTCTGAATTGGGATGAGATCCGCAATAAGCAGCAGGGGATCGAGGTACGCTTTCGAGATGGTATCCCGATTAATGTGCTGCAGCGGGTTATGCAGTTAAAGGGCGAGCTTCCTCCGGAGAATGACGTTATCACAAGGATTTGGATTTTCACAAAGGACTCCAAAGATGATGTGCGAACCCTCCTTTTTACGGATACTTCTAGTACGATGTATGAGGTAGTGAAGTCGGATATATCCGCTAAAGATATCGAACGGTTCGTGTCACTGGAAGGCATTCTACCCAAAGAGGAGATCGTTCCCTATAAGCTAGCAGGTGACGATTACTATTTACCGTTGAAGCCAGTTGCATTCCCAGTGGTTAAGATACCTTTCACCCAGTATACGGTTGATCAGTTGAAACGAAGCTTTTTCGTTGATCCAGCCATAACAAGAAAGCTTTCGGAGCGGGACGGCTCGGAAATTTATACGGATACGAAGCGGGGGTTGAAGCTGAGGAACGACCAACGGTGGATGACCTATACAGATCCGATAGCTCCAGTGGACAGCAAGGAGGACTTGCGCGACAATCTGTTGTCAGCCGTACAGTTCGTGAACCAGCATGGCGGCTGGAACGGCAAATACTCCGTCTATAAGGTTCCTCAGAAGCTGCTTCCGTCTAACCAGGCGTTTGTCTTCCGTCAATATTACAAGTCGCTTCCGATAATGAACCAGCGCAGTGATAACATTGGTTTTATTAAAATTGTCATGCAAAAAGGAATTGTAGCCAGCTATGAACGCTCCATGATCATACCCGACCTGTTGAAATCAAGCAGTAAGGAATTGACTTTGAGCAGTGGTGAGATTTTGGACGCAAAGCTGAATCAATACAGCAAGAAAAGCTCTATAATATCTGTGTTCCCAGGGTATCGTCCAATGATTGGAGAGCAAACCATGGAGTTGGTTCCGGTATGGACGGTAGAGCTTCGGGATGGCACCTATGAGTTTTTGGAGTGAATGGATTAGGAAAGGCTCTTAGAGCTGACGGGTTCTGCGAAAAAGCTGGGTTGGGCAGCGTTTGAATTATGTTGAAGGAAGGGAGGGTTGCCTTTGGATTGGGGGCGAGCTAAAACAATCTTGATTCTATCATTCTTATTGCTAAATATAGTGTTGGGCTTCCAGTTATGGACAACCCGATCTGATCTTCTGGAATTTGACGCCAACACAGCCAGTGCTACAGAGGAAATTCAAAGACTACTCAAGAGCAAGAATATTCAAGTATCGGCTGAGATGCCTAAGGAAGTACCTCGATTGCAGGAGATCGAAGTGCGGTTTGACGAAAAGATGAAATCGGATAAGCAAATTATGCTGGATGCTCCTTTTAAATATAGTCCATTGATGAGCAAGGGATCAACGAAGGATGCAGCGGCAAAAGCGTCGATTCCCTATATGGAAAATTATCAGTATGATCCGGTGCTGAGCACAAACGGTACATATGTGTTCCACCAGCTGTATCGGTCGCTGCCGATGTTTGAGGTAAAACTTGAGCTTATTGAGCAAAATGGGATGGTTGCAGCGTACCGGCAAGAATATGTTGAGGTTACATCAGAAGGAGACCAAAAGGAGCAAAAGGTGATATCGCCTTATACGGTCTTGCGAAGCTTAATTGAAACCTATTTCCCAAGCGGAACGGTAGTCAGCAGCATCAAGTTGGGGTATCATGGACAAGATTACAATACTCAAACGAGGTTTATGGTGCCGTATTGGCGGGTTGCGTTAGGCAATGGTGATATCTATTATGTACATGCGCTGAATGGGGCTGTAGAGCCTCCTCAGAGAAATAAAAAGTAATTAGCATTACTAGGGGCTGTCCGACGAGCTGATCTTCCTAAATATTTCATGGAATATGTGGGGAGATAAGGGAATGGTGAGAGAGTAAGGATGGAGTATCATCTCTTTCGCCGCAATAACCAAGGATGAATTCATGTTTATGGCTTTGCTATGGTTGGACAGAATCCCAAGGTCAGATGGGAGTTAGACGGATGGGGATTCGATTTAGTGTTTTGGCCAGCGGGTCCACAGGGAACGCGATGGTGGTGGCAACAGCAGAGAACAAGGTGCTGATAGATGCCGGATTGAGTGCTAAGAAAGTGGACCAGCTGTTGAAGGAAAAGGATATGTCGGCCTCGGAGCTGGATGCTATTCTGGTGACACATGAGCATGCCGATCATATCAAAGGGCTCGGAGCGATGGCTCGGAAGTATGACTTGCCTGTATACGCAAATGAGAAGACTTGGGCTGCATTGGATAAGCAGATTGGAGAGATCGCTGAGGACAAGCGCTGTGTGATGGACACCGGTGACTTTCGTAATTTTGGGGAGCTGCGCGTTGAATCCTATGGAATTTCACATGATGCTGCGGAGCCGGTTGGCTATTGTTTCTATGAAGGCGATCAAAAGCTGAGCTTAGCAACCGATCTCGGTTATATGAGCTCCAAAGTAAAGGAGCAAATTCGCGATAGCGATGTGCTTGTGCTGGAATCGAACCATGATATTGAGATGCTTCGCATGGGCAAATACCCGTGGAACATTAAACGCCGAATTCTGAGCGACTTGGGCCATTTATCGAACGAAGCAGCCGGAATCGGACTATGTGATGTAATGACGTCTAAGACGAAGCGGGTCTATCTGGCTCATTTGAGTCGTGACCATAATATAATGGATTTGGCCAGACTGACCGTGAATAATATGGTAGAGGATCGTCTCTCGGCAGATGATCATCGAGCTAAGCTGATGGATACATATTATGATCGCGCTACAGAGTGGGATCAGCTGGATGAGGAGTAGGCGAGAACGAAGCATCCAGTTGAGCAGACATCGAAGCAATATCTTGAGCGGTTATGATTTCCTTTTCTACCAGCAGCTCAATGAGAGCACTGACCAGTAGCGAGTTCTGGTAATGGGCGTTCTTTAAGTCAGCAAGCTTAGCAATCAAATCTACTTGCTCCAAATGGTCGGAGATGCGGTTACGATTCATGGGAGGGTCATCCTTTCGGCTTTCGGAAGTGGATTCTATACTCTTATTCTAGTCTTATAGGGAACAAAACATTCCTGTTTGTTTAAAAGTTTTTGAGATTGCTAGTGGCGAGGGATCTGCCTGGCGGGGCGGGAAAGGGAGCGGAAACGATGAGTCTGTTCGATGATGATTTTTATTCCACAAAAGTATCCCGCAAAATGGAATGGTCGGCTGGGGGAAGCCGGCTAGGACAGGGGATTAGAGGGCAGCTGCCTGGATGGCTATTGCCAGCCTTGGGGGGCGCAGCGGTTACGCTTGGATTGGTAATGATGTTTGGTGCGGGTGGGTCTGGTGGTGCCAGTGGCACGACATTGGCAACCTCATCGGCGAGTACAGGCGCTCCCGGTATTAAACCTGATGCGCAGCAGCTTAACAGCGATTCAGTCGTTCGCGCCGCCGAGAAGGTAGGACCTACGGTCATTAGTATTATCGGCTCCAAGAAGGAAGGCGAGAAGGAAACTGCACGTGGCGGTTCCATGGGACTGGGCTCGGGTGTTATGTTTCAAAAGGCTGGGGATAAAATCCGCATCGTTACGAATAACCATGTAGTGGAGGGCTTTGCCCAGCTTGATGTCGTTACAACGACTGGAGAGCGGAAAAAAGCGACACTAGTGGGACGTGATCAAATGACCGATTTGGCTGTTCTGGAGATCGATAGCGCTGGTATTAAGGTATTGGCTGAGTTCGGAGATTCGGACACGCTGAAGGCCGGTGAAACGGCGATTGCTGTTGGCAATCCGCTTGGACTAGGTTATGCTCCAACCGTTACCAAAGGCATCATCAGCTGGCCTAAACGGATCATTCCCGTTTCATTAGGTCAGCAGGGCGATTTGGATTGGGAGATGGAGGTTATCCAAACGGATGCAGCTATCAATCAGGGCAACAGCGGCGGAGCACTGGTTAATCTCGAAGGCAAGGTAGTCGGCATCAACACGTTGAAGGTGGCCGATATGGGTGTGGAAGGACTCGGTTTCGCCATTCCTATTAATTCGGTGAAGCAAATTATTGAGGGATTGATCACGGACCATAAAATAAAAAGGCCTTATTTGGGTGTTGTCACACAAGATTTACAATCTTTTACGGGAACGGAAGTATTAAAGCTGCCCTCTAATGTGAAAACTGGTATTATTGTACTTGATGCGACAGGGCCGGCCAAGGATGCAGGCTTAAAAACGAATGATGTCATTGTAGAGTTGGACAGCAAGCAAGTTAATAGTACGATGGAGCTTCGTAAATATATTTACAGTCAGAAGAAAATAGGCGATAAAATCACCGTTACCTATTACCGCGGCGGTAAAAAGGCTACAGTGACATTGACTACCGCTGAGTTGAAGGATCGGTAGAGGAATTTTTTACTGAAATGGGGTAACTGAAAGCTTAAAAAGGACAAAAATTTGTCAGTATGAGGAATATGTGCGATTGATAGATGCAAGAATGCGGAATGATAGGCTGGTTAGATAAAATACCGTAAATGCACGCTGATAAATACAAACTTGGTAGGTAAGGATTGAGAAATAGAATAGAGTTTAATGTGGAGCGGGGTCAAGTTATGCATGTTGTTTGCAAGGATCATCTAGAGCTAGCTATTGATCAATTTGTTGATGAGTATGAGGATGCGCCAGATATTGTTGATCTGGAGGAAGTGCGTTTCTCTGCATGGGAGCCGCCGGCGCATTGTGAACGCTGCTTGGAGCAGGCACGATTCTTAGTTGTGTAACAAGGAAATAGAGGAGGCCGTGTGTTGGCCTTCTTTTTTGTTTGGGTGGAAGCAGATAGGTAATAGTGGAGTTGAGTCATTAGGTTCAAATCCAGGTGAGATTGATGAAAGGTGGGCATATGCGATGCATATTCAGATTGTTGGGGTTGGGAAGTTGAAGGAGGCATATCTCGTGCAGGGGATTGCCGAATATGTGAAGCGCCTTGGGCCGTATGCCAAGGTGCAGATCGTTGAGGTGCCGGATGAGCGGGCACCGGAATCTATGAGCGCCGCGGAGGAGGCGCTCGTGAAGCAGCGCGAGGGCGAACGCATCCTCGCGCAGATCAAGAGCGACGCCTACGTCGTGGTGCTCGCGCTTGACGGCAAGCCGCTATCGAGCGATGAGCTCGCGCGGCACGTAGAGGGCTTGGCCACGTACGGGCGCAGCCACGTGGCCTTTGTAATCGGGGGCTCGCTAGGCTTAGCCCCCGCAGTGTTGGCGCGCGCTGAGCTGAAGCTCTCCTTCGGGCGCATGACCTTGCCGCATCAGCTTATGCGGCTGGTGCTGGTGGAGCAAGTGTACCGCGCGTTTAAGATAATTCGGGGGGAGCCGTATCATAAATGACCCTAAAACATTTATCTCCGATCTTGTAGATGAGGTTCGATTCACTTCAATTCTGGATGAGGGGATTGTATTGGGTATAAAACCTCAATATTAAAAATAAAGGTTACCCCATCATCGGGATCACCTTTTGTGCGGAATAAGTAGTTATTAGAATGCAGTTTTTTTCAGCTAGGAATAATTGCAGGTTTTTCGTAAGAAATGTCGAACTTTGAGTTAAAGCGACTGGTAATTTATGTCGTAATGTTCAAGGGGAAATGTTATGAGAAATAAGTATTCTGATTTTATAGATCAAACTTTCAAATTAAACCCTGTACTTATCGTTGGAAGCGGTATATCTGCAGGCGCTGGAATCTCTGGTATGGGGAAACTGGCAACTTATTTATCGGAAAATGTAGCAACGAACAAATTGAATGCCCATGAAAGACTCATATGGGATGAAATTAAGTCAAAATTAACAAATGGAATGGGTCTCGAAGAAGTACTTCAGAATTCAGGAGAGGCTGTTAGCAATACGCTTTTGCAAGAAATCATTCAACACTCTTGGCGTTGCATTTCAACAGATGAGCAGAAGTTGCTTCTAGAGATTTCAACCAATGTTGATCCAACAGGCTTCGTTCGATACTTTTCAAAATTCATTACCTCGAGCACAAAAATCATTCACATAGTGACGACAAATTATGATCATTTGATCGAATGGTCTGCTTCAAAAGCAGGTTGGAAAATCTGGGACGGATTTAACGAAGGTTCAATTGGTTCTCCTCTTTCAGTAAGCAAGCTGAATGAACAAATGAATCGAACCATAAGAATTGGGAATGGAAAGAACTTGAATAATATTACTCATCCTCATTTACGAATTTATAAACCACATGGTTCTCTAAGTTGGTTTAAAATTCCTAATGGCGATGTAATAAAAGTGCCTGGAGTCGGTACTCATTTAGTACCGTTTCTAGAGCAGGTTCGACTAACGCCGACTATTGTAACTCCTGGAACAAGAAAATATCTTGAGACACACATGGAACCATATTATACGGTACTTTCAGAAATGAAACAGGTTTTGACTGGATGCAATGCTCTATTGTTCTTAGGGTTTGGGTTTAACGACTTGCACATTCAGGGCAGTTTTGAACCGTTATTACGAAATGAATCTATACCGAAAATTATCTTGGCTATGGAACTATCTAGTACTGCGAAAGCGTTAATTGAAGCAAAGATAATTAAAAACTTCGTTACAGTACAAAAAAAAGGCGATTACAGCGAGATTATCAGCGATAAATTTGAATCCTTTATTCTGCAAGAATCGAATCATTGGACATTTACTGAACTTTTAAATCAAGCTTGGGGAGCTGAATCTTATGCAGCAACGCCTAGATCTTTTTAACATTAGCAGTGAGTATTTTGTCGGATATGTTAACAAAGTTGATAGTTACCGTGTGAATGTTTCGAGTTCAAATGAAGATCAACTTCGAAAAGTAAATGTAAATGGTTATGTTATTATAAACACTTCTGATCCAAATACTCGTTTGGTTGGTCGCATTGAGCGAGTAATTCGGCTAGAATACGAACACGATGAGACTACTTTCGCAGACGGCAGCACTGTCAATAATGACATTACCATCAATGCTCTAGGCACACTCAAAGGACCTCGTGCAGGCAAAGAACGTCCGTCATTTACACGGTCAGTTGAGAACCTCCCAGAAATCGGTGCAGATTGCTTTTTGTTATATGGTGAGTATCTGACTCTATTTACTGGTTTAATCGCTGAGGAAACTGCTAAATCGAAAACCCCACTATCATTGGGTACATATACAATGGCGGCAAATGCACATGCTCTTTTGGACGGCAACGCATTTTTCCAGAGACACGCTATGGTCGTTGGTTCTACTGGTTCAGGTAAATCATGGACAGTCGCCAGAATCATTGAGCAGGTTGCGGGTCTTAAAGACTCCAACATGATTGTTTTTGATTTACACGGGGAATATGAACCTTTAGCTGATCACCCGAATATCACTCGTTATCGAATTGCTGGACCGGGAGATTTAGAAAATCCGAATGAGGACGTTCTTTTTCTCCCATACTGGCTACTGGGCTATGAAGATATGCTCGCTCTTATACTAGACAGAAGTGATGAAAATGCTCCCAATCAATCGATGGCATTCAGCAACGCAGTAATAAACGCTAAAAAAACTGTCTTAGAAACTGAAGGAATGAAAAAGGAACTTGATACCTTTACCATCGACAGTCCAGTTCCATATAGCTTAGATGATGTTGTGAATGCAATCACTGAATTAAATGAACAAAAAGTTCAAGGTAAAACCGGACCAGTCAATGGTCCTTTCAATGGAAAGTTTAATCGGTTTTTACCTCGACTTCAATCAAAGAGAAGTGATAGGCGACACGGATTTTTGTTCGCTTTAAAGCAAGAACAGCTTTCCGTGAATTACCTTGATTATTTGGTTGAAAAGTTAATGAAGGCAAATGATGATCGTAATCCTGGTGTGAAAATAATCGATTTTAGCGAAGTTCCTTCAGATATATTGCCAATTGTACTTAGTTTAGTAGCTCGACTAGTCTTTCAAGTACAGCAATGGTCGGCCAGTGCCTTGAGACATCCGATTGCGATTGTCTGTGATGAAGCGCATTTATATTTGCCTAACCGATTGGCAGCTGATGCAGCTGAAGCACGAGCTTTGGCTCATTTTGAGCGAATTGCCAAGGAAGGACGTAAGTATGGAGTTAGTTTACTCATTATTAGTCAGCGTCCATCTGAATTGAACACTACAGTAATGAGTCAATGTAATAATGTCGTTGCACTTCGGTTATCGAATCATTCTGATAAAAGTGCAGTAGCTAACTTGCTTCCAGAAAACCTTGGAGGCATTCAGGATCAACTTCCGACACTTGGAGTCGGAGAAGCGATTGTTGTAGGGGATTCTTGTTTATTACCAAGCAGAATAAAAATTCAGAAGCCAGAATATCAGCCTAATTCTGGTTCAGTAAAGTTTTGGGATGAGTGGAGCGAAGCTGGCAAAAAACAAAATCTTGCTCTGGCAGTTCAAAATTTAAGAAGACAGAACAGTACCCAAGAATAGTGCTTTGTCGGTTTCTCTCTAATGTTGCTAGTAGGAAATTATATGAATATAATGTAATAAGGAGCTGTTGCTCCCGACACTAACTACGGGTAAGTTCTGTAGGCTAGTGCAGTTTGAGGAGTGACTCTCATTATAAATAATAATGTGAGTCAGTTGAATTCCCCTGGCTTGGGGTCAAACGATACCAAGTTAAACTTGGTAAATGCGCTCTTGATGAGTGAAGGAGAAGGACAAATAATTTGGTCAATACGTAATGTAATAAAGTTGGTAATACGTTTTCTACAAAGGTGTTATTAGAGTTCTGCCCTAGTCTCAGTACGTACCCCATGAGTACATGGAGGCTACGTATGAGAATGAAAAGAAAAAGCCAAAGCAAGATGCATGACTATGCTGTTCAGTATGTGATTGGAGTAGCGACTGGCTTGACAGTAGGCTTGCTGCTAATCTTCATTCAACGGCTGTGGCACTAGACGCATGCGAAAGAGGGGACTGATTACCCCCTCTTTTTTGCATTGTGTGATCAAGACTCATTTGAAGTCAATCCAAAATCGAGACTTAGAAGTTGACATTTATAAGACGAATCGGGAAAGCTTAGTAGACAGGGAGTTCAGAGATAAAGCATATTTTTGCAGTAATATCGCATCATAAAGTTTTAGGGTTAGGGATGATGCGGGGAACCGCACCATAAATGACGGCTAAAGTTTCGCGCGGAGAAAGCGTAGAGGCGCTTAAAGAGGCTGGAGTAGGTAAGTGGTGAAAGCAGTGTGCTGCTGATGATGTGACATGATTCTTTACACATTCGGGCACCTACTCTCCCACTCAAGACTTCAGGTAGATTCTTTTTCGCCTAGGTACCTATATACCTAGTAGGTGGGTATCTTTTCCAGGTGATAAATATATTGACTTACCAATTTAATCAGTAGTATATTAAATGTGTAACCGGTTACCTATTTCGTCTGGAGTGAGAATAATGTCATCAATTAAAGATGTTGCAAAGCTGGCTGGCGTTTCCGTTGCCACGGTGTCTAGGGTGCTGAACGATAAAGGATATGTTGGTCAGAGCACGAGGGAAAAGGTTGAAAAAGCGATTAAAGAACTGAACTACAAACCGAATGAAATAGCGAGAAGTCTTTTCAAGAAGCAGTCTAACACAATTGGCTTAATCGTGCCTGATATTATGAATCCCTTTTTTCCAGAGTTAGCTAGAGCTGTTGAAGACATGGCCACCAAGCTGGGATACAATGTCATTTTGTGCAATTCAGATGAAAATAGAGAAAAAGAACAAGCCTATTTAGACGTTTTGAAACAAAACTATGTCAACGGCATTATTGTTTCGTCTAATACTTTAACGGCTGAACAGATAGGAGAACTTAATATTCCGATCGTAAGCATTGATAGGGAAATTAGCAAAGGTCTCCCGACGATTGTTGTAGAGAATAAGAAAGGCGCCATCATCGCCACACGTTTCTTGAAAAATAAAGGGTGTAAAAGAATCGGCCACATTAGAGGTACCTATGGGGTTGTCAATGCTGAAGAACGTTGCGAAGGCTATACAGACGTAGTAGCTGAAGAGCCATGGTTTAGAAAGAGCTATATTGTGAATGGGAACTATGACATGGAATCTTCCGTTGAAGCGACGCGAGAGCTCTTATGCCTGCACCCTGAAATTGATGGTATCTTTGCAGCTAATGATATTATGGCCATGGGTGCCATTAAAGCGGCTTATCAGCTTGGTAAAAAGGTCCCTGAGGAACTCGCCATTATTGGTTTTGACGGAATTACTATTTCTACCATCATGACGCCTGAACTAACAACTATTGCGCAACCTATCTACGAAATGGGAGAACTAGCAACTACAATACTAGTTAGTCTTATGGAGCAACAGTCTATTGAGAAAACCTATTATACATTGGATATTGAACTTATAGAGAGAAAATCGACTTAAGGAGCATACTGGTATGGAGCAGAAACCGAAGATAACCGTTGTTGGAAGTATTAATATGGATTTGGTAACCATAGCATCTCCCTTACCAAATATTGGCGAGACAGTATTCGGTGATCAATTTCAGATGAATCCTGGAGGCAAAGGGGCTAATCAAGCAGTAGCTTCGGCTAGACTTGGAGCACATGTCCAACTAATTGGTTGCGTGGGGAACGACAGGTTTGGTAAAGATATTCTCGAACATCTTCAAAAGGAAGGTGTCGATGTGAGCAATGTGGAACCGGTTACAGAAGTAACTGCAACGGCTACAATCATCGTTTCTAATCAAGACAACAGTATAATTGTCGTACCTGCTGCTAACAATCATGTAACAGCCGCATTCGTTGAGTCCAAACGAGATGTTATTGCAGGTAGTGACATTCTCATTCTTCAGTTGGAAATTCCACTAGAAGGTGTGATAAAAGCAGCAGAGATTGCCAAGGAAAACGGAGTAACTGTCATTCTAAATCCAGCCCCTATTCAAGAGCTTTCCTCAGAATTAGTGAAGAATATTGACTATCTTACCCCAAATGAACATGAACAGCTGCTTTTGAAAAAAGATAGACGCTCAGAAGAATTAGATGGGAAACTGATCGTCACTAAAGGAAGTCAAGGTGTTTCTATCCTTGAGGGCAACCAGGAAACAACAATTCCTGCTTATACAATAGATGTTGTCGATACTACAGGTGCAGGCGATGCATTTAATGGTGGGCTAGCCCTTGCATTGTGTAGAGGATTTAATTTAAGAGAAGCTTGTAAATACGGCAATGCTGTTGCTGCCCTATCGACCACAAAGCTTGGGGCACAGACAGGAATGCCTACTAGGGAAGAGGTTGAAGAGTTTATGAGGAGTCAGTTTTGATCAGACTTGGAATTCATGAGATCGCTTAAGTATATATAAGGAGGAACGAAAGAAATGACAAAGAGACCTATTATTATTGACACAGACCCAGGGATTGATGATGCAGTTGCACTCGCAATTGCACTTTACAGTGAAGAATTAGATGTTCGCTTAATAACCACGGTTGCCGGAAACGTTGGACTGGATAAGGTAACAATTAACGCTTTACGATTACTGCAATTTTTCAATAAAAGGGTGCCGGTTGCCCTCGGGGCTGAAAGACCGCTTATCAAAGAACCGATTGATGCAAGTGATATACACGGATCTACAGGGATGGATGGGTATGATTTTGAAGAACCGACCGAGGACCTTGTATTAAAAGAGCATGCCGTGAATGCAATGTATCGTGTCATTATGGCTAGTGAAAAACCAATCACTATAGTTCCTATTGGTCCATTGACTAATATTGCTCTTTTACTAAAACTGTATCCAGGAGTGAAAGAAAATATTGCTGAAATTGTATTAATGGGGGGTTCCACAACTCGTGGAAACGCAGGAGTAATGGCGGAATTTAATATTTTTGCCGACCCAGAAGCAGCGAAGATCGTATTCCAAAGCGGTTTGCCAATTGTTATGGTGGGACTCGATGTTGGATTGAAGGCTCTAGTATACCCTGAAGATAGCGAGCAGTTAAAGGATATGAATCAGACGGGGAAAATGATTTACCAGTTATTCCAAAAATACAGAGGCGGTAGCATGAAAACAGGATTGAAAATGTACGATAGCTGTGCCATTGCCTACTTGCTCCAGCCGGAAATGTTTCAAGTAGTGGATACATTTGTTGATGTGGAGTTGAGTGGTTCCTTGACAACGGGGTGTACCATAGTGGATTTGAAAAATTATTTAGGAAAACCTTCTAATGCAAAAGTATGTGTTGATATAGATCCACAAATGTTCAAGCAATGGTTTATGGAAAGCTTGAAGAAATGTAATTAAGTTACATCCTGAGGAAATTGGGAGGAAAATAATCATGAATGCCAATATATTAATGTATGCCTCTGCTATTATTGCTGTTTCAATCGTTATTTTTATGTTAATTAAAAAAATGGATATTAAAATTACATTGTTCTTAATGGGGGCTATCCTCATATTAATTAGTATTTTTATGGGAAAAGCGATAGACCTTAAAGGATTCGTATCAACAGGGTCCATGTGGTTAGACCCCCTTCAGGTTATAGTCATACAGTTCAAACAAACATTTAGCGCAGCAGGCTTCATTGTACTCATACTGGGCGGATATACAGCTTATATGTCATCCATTGGTGCAAATGAAGTAACCGTAAGTGCCTTAACGAAACCGATTTCTAAAATTAAATCCGTTTATATCCTAGTTCCAGTTGTATTTTTAATTGGAAACGTATTATCACTTGTAATTCCCAGTGCATCAAATCTCGCCATCATACTACTTGCTACTCTTTATCCTATATTAAGAAAAGCAGGTATGTCTGCACTAACGGCAGGTGCGGTTATAGCAACTTCAGCAACAATAGTTCCAACTCCTTTAGGATGGCAACCTTCCCGTGACGCAGGGGAAGGTTGCCATTATGTTTATTATATTAAGAAATGACTGTCGCGGAGACTGCTAAGGAGCTGGGACTTCATAACGTTCGGATGTATAAGGGGAACCTTATCATAAGTAACAGCATGTTTTTTGGTAGGGAACTGTTAAAAAGGTATGGGCAGTTCATAATGATCAGTTTTCGTCAATTATTCACGATCGCCTCTAAGATGTTTATTGACTAATATTATAGATAATATTAAATATTGTTTGTAAAATTTCAAAATCGGTGAGGATTACTGCGTGAAATAATCGATGGGAGGTTGATTCCTTATGAAGGAAGAACAAGAAATTGCCATATATCCAGCTGCACCGCAGGATTGGATGAATTACCTAATGGCGTTGTTTTCTGCTGTCCAACAAATGTATGCCCTGTTTTTCTGTATGGGTGCAAGCTCGTATCGTAATATACTCACGTTGTGTGTAGGCTATCATACACCCGCTGTTTCAGAACATGAGGTAGCAGGCTTCTGGACGATATGATGATAGAGCTAACGAAGTAGAAATTCACTACTCCGTAGTTATCCGAAGTTGCTCTTGGAGGACAAGAACCTGTATTTATTGCCGCCGGCTTGAGTTAGGCCAGACAAGGGCTAAAGTCATTTAAATAAAAAGACGAAGCCAATTATGGCTCCGTCTTTTGTAGGTTTGCATATCCTTTTAACCTAGAGAATAAGGTCCTTTTTACAGATGAACTATTGCACCGAAAGTACAGTCTCTAGCTCAGGGATGTATTTCTTGACCATATTTTTGTCTTCCCACCGTCCTGTAACCCCAGCTGGGGCTTGACCTTCGGATACGACTAAGTACGGTTTGATGGTTACGGTACGCGGTAGAGTCCTGAAGGGTTCAAAGGGAATAGTATAAGATTCGCTAAGGGGGTGACCACCGATGGGCTTCAGTTGAACGCCATGTTCATCCACAATGTCATACTGAAGAGCGATGATGCCCCCGTTAGCACCCTTGTATTTCGAAGGGATAGAAGCGAGCATTTCTTCTATGCTCTGGCCCGGTTTGGTTTTGTACTCAACGGATAACTGCGTTGTGATTGGGGTGATTTCCAGCTTACTGATCTGCAAGTTAATGTTATCGTGATGCTTGGTCTCCTCTGAAGTTAGAACGGTAACGGGCGTTGATTTTGTAACAGGCAGAACGAATTGGAACGGGACATCGTAACCCTTTAACGTTACATTTACAGTCAAGTCAAACTGATCAGGGAACTGGACAGACTGGTTTATGCTAGTAGTGCTGGTAACCTGAACGATTAGGCTGGAAGTGTTCTCACCGTCCATGAATTGGTAATCCCAGCTCAGAGGTTGGCCTTTATAGAGGACCTCAAACGTATCCACCGCCCCTTTATTGGCATCGGAAGGCGGCGAATTGGGCTCCGAATCCAGACGATTTCCAGGAGTGGTTACGTTCATAAGAATTCGGGTTCCGTCAAATAACAACGTTGGAATATTCATAGTCACCTTGCCATGGGTCACGCTTTGGTTTACGTTTGTGATGAAATCCTCGGCTTGTTGAACACCGGGATCTGCGTTGTTTTCGCCCCATAATGAATAGATTTGTCCCAGAACCGGAATTTGCTTGAGTGCATCAGCTATTGCGGGCGATACAAAGCCGGAAGCAATGAATGTAACTCCAAGGATTGCAGCGGCTGCAGTGGAAACCCACCATTTTTTAAAAGTTCTTGATACATTTGTCTTTCTCTCAATGGGGGAAATGGAATTATTGGTTTCCCTGATGATTTGGTAAGTCTCATTCAGCTTGGAGCGGGTAATATCCGATAACTGATTGGGAAGTAGGCTTTGGCAGTTCTTTAATTGTTCTTCTAACTTAGTGTTCGCCATGTCGCAACTCCATTTCTTGATTGATTTGAGATGAATGCTTTAGCTTTCTGCGGGCGCGATGCAGCCGGGTCTTCACGGCTACCGTAGAAATTTCGAGAATGTCGGAAATTTGACTGATCGGCATGTCATGTAGATAATGAAGGAGAATGACAATCCGTAGGTTCTCCTCAAGATGTTGAACGGCATCCCATAATTCGATTTTCTCATAATCCTTGGAAGTGGAAGGGACGTCGGGAAGCTCTCCGTAAGGGAGGGCTCTTGAGCTGCTTTTGACCATTTTGTTGCATTCATTAATCAGAATCCGGAAGATCCACGTTTTGAAAAAAGCGGGCTCTCTGAGTGTGTGGATGGACTTAAGGGCTTTAAGCATCGTCTCCTGCAGGGCATCTGCACAATCTTCGTCTTTGTTGACAATGGACCTTGCAGTTCTATATAAAGGTAACTCCATCTCTTGCATCAACTGCATGAATGCTTCAGGGTCCCCAGCTTTGGCTTTGACGACAATAGGATCTATATGCAAGGGTTCACCTGCTTTCTTGACTAGAATGTTTAGTATGTTCGTAACGTTACATATATTAGATCGGGTAGGTAGCTAGAAGGTTACATGGAAAGAAAACCCACCACATTCGGGGGCTGCACCCCGTTTGTAAGACAGGGATCAAAACACTTAGTTTCGCCTGAATCCGAATTGAGTTATAGTAAATGATGTAGTCTCGAACGGTCTGTTCAACGATTGCCGTCGTTGTACACGTGAGATCTTCGAGGTAGAACGTTTCAGACTTTAGTGTGGAATGAAACGATTCGATGGGGGCATGATCAGCGGGCGTTCCTTTACGGGACATGCTCATGGTAATGCCTGGGCACATTATAACACCTTCAAGACATAATAAATGTCGTAAGGTATTTAGTCTGCCTGGTAAAGACGTCCTAGGTCGCGAGTCTTTCGACGGCCTTCTGTGCATGTTACGAAATATTAATCATAGCACTTGAACCGGGTATAAAAAGTTGGTAATTCTGCGCCGCGATAGATTTTTCTCCGATAGACCCGTTAAGCTGAACCGTATCATAAGTAGGGCGAAACCAAAGGGGTAGGAAATAAAAAAACACTAAGAATCAACTTAGTGTTTTTCGTTATACAAAGGAAAGCCTCAATTGCCCTCAAGAATCCACTTGCTTAGCTCTTTGTCAAAGGTTCGAGGTTCTTCAAACATCGGATTGTGACCACTATGCTCAAAGATCACTTTTTTCACGTGCTCATAGGTATCATCAACAGAATTCCAAAGTGAAACAGGCGCTACCAAATAATCATACCTGCCTAAACCGATAAATACTGGTTTGTTGAAGTTAGCGAGTGATTGTATAAGATTCAATTCTCCGAATGCTTCTCCCCACAGATGATCGATAATTGGCATATTCGTATATACATCTTCCCACATGTAAGCTGCGTCAAATGTATAGTCATAAAAGCTTTGGGCTCCCATCCGAATACACATGTGAACGAATCGTCGTTCAGGATCTTTCTGAATGTCACTTTCTAACAAAGCAATATCCATCTCGAACTGTCTTTTTCTCTCTGGACTTGACGTCTCATTAAAAAATGCAAAACTTTGACGCTGTCTTTCCTCGCTATTTGTAGGTGCTGAATTCAATAAGGCAACTTTTTGGACATGGCAGGGATATTTTTTAGCATATTCCAAAGCCATGAAAGCATGTCCTGAATGCCCTAATAGGATGAAATTTGTTAAGTTAAGATCCTGCCTTACCGTCTCTATATCATCTAATACTTTGTCCAATCTATAATCTTCGGGTTGCAGAGTTCGGGGCGGCTTCACAAATCCTCTATGATCAAGGAAAATAAACTGGAATGTATCATATAAATCTTCTGAGAATAGTTGAGGATAATAAACACTGCTGCCTATCACCAAAATAGGTTTCCCAGTTCCTTTTACACTATAATTCAGTTCAAATCCATCGCTATTTATATTTTGGTATTTATTCATTGTAATCGTCCTCTTTTCTTTTTTATTCTAAACATCACTCCTTCCTTTCACGGATTCCATTACATTCTCCATGGAACGTTCCAACATTCCGATCACCCCAAATATTGTGGCTTGTAATAAATATTATGTTAGCATACTTTTCATTGTTAATCGATTACCGTGTTTAAACAAAATCAAGCGGTCTTGGTCCTGATTTCATTGGATTAAAGCCGCTTTATGATATATTCAAGTAAAGACGGCCTCATCCCTAAGGGCAAACTATCAAAAAGGAAGTGCGAACAATGAATCTAGAAATGGTCATGCAAGAGCTTGAAGCTCTCGGCAAGGAACGCACCAAGAAGATATACCAATCCAATGGAGCGCACGAACCGCTTTTTGGCGTGGCCACAGGCGAGATGAAATCCATCTTCAGGAAAATAAAACGTAATCAACCATTGGCCGAGCAGCTCTATGCTACAGGGAATTACGACGCTATGTACTTTGCCGGGGTGATCGCGGATCCTAAAGCAATGTCTGAGGCGGATTTTGAACGATGGATTGATAGAGCTTATTTTTATATGCTATCGGATTATGTGGTAGCAGTAACTTTGGCAGAAACGGATATTGCGCAAGAAGTTGCCGATAAATGGATTGCAAGCGATATAGAGCTGAAAATGTCGGCGGGCTGGAGCTGTTATTGCTGGCTGCTCGGCAATCGTCCGGATAGAGAATTTTCCGAAGGGAAAATCGCCGATATGTTGGAACTTATAAAAAATAGGATTCATGATGCCCCCGAACGCACGAAATACGCGATGAACAATTTCATGTATACTGTGGCGGTATCCTATCTGCCGCTTCATGATAAGTCGGTCGAAGTCGCGAAGGAAGTAGGTCCGGTAGAAGTCAATCGGGGTACCGCAAAAAGCAAGCTCTTGAACGCTTCCGTTAATATAAAAAAGGTAGTAGAAAAAGGGAAACTCGGCTTCAAGCGCAAATACGTAAGGTGTTAGTTAATAAATCTTGAATGATTAAGACGTAAATCGAATATACCTTTGGGGGTTCCAAACGAATATTTCTTATAAAATGGCATTAACGAGTGCCGTGGCGGAGTTTTCGACGTTAGACATAATAGCTTGTGTTCGAAATCAGGGGTGCAAAAAAAATTTTGGTAGAGCATCACGATTTCGCTTGCACCTTACGTAACGTAAGGTTTTATAATAGAGCTACCGGAATATAGCTAGTGCCAAAGAGTGGAGATGGTTAATGAAAAGACATTGGAAGGTCGGGGACCTCGCCAAGCTGACAGGGCTTACCGTACGAACCTTGCGTTTTTATGATCAGATCGGTTTGTTCTCGCCATCCGGCCAGACGGAATCCGGCCACAGGCTGTACAGTGAATCGGACTTGTCACGCTTGCACCAGATTTTATCGCTTAAAGAGCTGGGCTTATCTCTCGAGGAGATTAAGTCGGCCTTAACTGGCGGGCAAATCAGTCCGCTTGAGATCGTCAACCTGCAGATAGGCCGAATTAAAGAGCAGATCAGACTGCAGCAGAAACTATTGGAGCAGCTCGGACATGTATCCAAGCTTATGCAGGGAAAGGCGGAATTAACTCTTGAAGATTTCACAAGCCTCCTGCAAGCGATGAAAATGCGTTTTGAGAAGCCCATCATTGAGCGGCAAGAGAGTTGGGAGCGCCATTTGGATCTATTGGGAGACTTTCTTACAGAAGAGAGCGGAATACCGAAACCTAAGGAGGAAAAACAATGAACGAACGATTCGTCAAACATGCGACCTTCGTCGTCGAGCGGACTTATGCCGCTTCGCCGGAGCGGGTTTATAACGCCTGGGCTGACCCGATTGCCAAAGCCAAGTGGTTTTCGAAGCCGGACATCTTCGACTTTCGGGTTGGCGGACAAGAGTACAGCAGCGGTGGGCCGCCGGAAGGACCGATCTTTACCTTCGACGCCAGCTACCAGGAGCTTGTCCCAGAGCAGCGCATTGTCTATACGTACACCCTGGATGCGGGTGGCATACGCATCTCCGTCTCGATCACAACGGTCGAGCTTATTAAGGTGGAGGGCGGCACGAAGCTGATTTTCACGGAGCAAGGTGTGTTCTTTGACGGACATGATACTCCGGAAGTACGGGAACACGGTACAAACGTCATGTTGGACGCACTGGGTAAGGTAGTAGAAGGGTAGGTAGGAACATGACTATAGGTGAAAATGAACTTATTGCTACGCGCGAGTACGATGTCCCGCGGGAGCTCGTGTTTCGGGCCTGGACAACTCCCGATTTGTTAGCCCGATGGTGGGGGCCGCAAGGCTTTACGAATACGTTTCACGAGTGCGATATGAGGCCGGGGGGTACGTGGCGGCACACCATGCACGGACCAGATGGCGTGGATTATCCTAACCATAACGTCTTTGTGGAAATCGTGCCGCCGGAGCGGGTCGTGCTTGATCATCTATCCGGCCACGAATTTCGGGTAACGGCTACCTTCGAGGGCTTCGAGGGCCGCACCAGGGTCACCTTCCGTCAACTTTTCAAGAAAAAAGAGGAGTTTGAACAAGCTAAGCCGTACTGCATAGAAGGTAATGAACAGAACCTTGACCGGCTTGGCAAGCTGCTGGCGGAATTGGCCTACTAGCTTTGCAAAGTGATATCGGCTTTGAACTGCCACTTATGTGATGACTCTAAAATTGTCGCCGTTCACGTTCCCTGTCGGGAATCGGACGGCGATTTTTATTTTAGTAACGGGAGGGCGGACGGTGGTGGAGATCTGACAGCCTATCAAGGTGTTAGCTGTTGTGAATAGCTTGGCTTGAGTACAGGGGACAATTTTACACTTACTCTGATGCTGCCATATTCCCGACACAGTCAGAAGCTATATTAAGAATGTAGCCGCTGCTCACCATATGGCAGAAGCACAAACCACTCTAGGAGGAATTTAAAATGAAGAAAAAACTAACAATCGCTGCACTTTTACTCGCTGTATCTGCTGTCGGAGGATCTGCATATGCTGCCAGCGACGCTAATATTGGTGAAACCATTAAATCCAGTATAACTAATGTATCAGCAACGCTTTCAACAACAGCTTCAACTGAAGCAATCCGTGCAGATGATGCAGAAAAATTGGATGACAGCACGAACTTTGATAAAATGGCTAAAGAAAAAGGCATTACGCTAGAGGAATTGTTCGCTCAGCTTGAAAAGGAAGGTAAGATGACTAAAGCTGTCCCTTCAACTGAACCTGAAAAAGCTACAAGTACTATCGAGTCAACTTCAGCTAGCAAAATAACTGTAGGCGCACAATCCAGTGAAGCTGTCAGCCTAGAGAAGATGGCAAAAGAAAAGGGTATTACGTTAGATGAACTGATTGCTCAGCTTACAGAAGAAGGAAAGCTTATGAAAGCTGAGCAATTAACAGATTCGAGACAAGCAGAAAAAAGCAATAAGTAACATATATAGAGCAGTTGGAGCTGTCCCAAAGTAATCTTCCACTTCGGAGTGCTTGTGGGACAGCTTTGTTGTTCGAAAGAATAGATATGGTTAGAATAATACTGTAAAGCATGGTTATGGAAGGATGGGTTATTCCTTGAAGCGAGTGTTGTTAATTGAAGATGAGCTACCGATCGCAAGCTTACTTCAAGCGTATTTGGAAAAAGACAATTATGAAGTAAAGTGGAATTCGGGTGAGGGCGAAATCGATGTGATGGAGCAGTTTCTCAGTTGGAAACCCGATCTCGTATTGTTAGATCTTATGCTTCCGAATGATCAGAACGGAATTGAAATTTTGCACCAAATTAGGCAACTGGGAAGCTGTCCCGTCATTATACTTACGGCACGCGGCGCTGTACCAGACCGTCTCCAAGGGTTTGACCATGGGGCGGACGACTATATTGCCAAGCCATTCGATCCCCAGGAAGTTATGGCCCGCATTCAAGCAGTACTCCGCCGCTCAGTCTACATGACAGATTCGGATATCGTGCGGATCGGCAGCTTGGTTATTGACGTGAGCACTCGAACGGTTACAGTCGGAACTGAGCAGATTTCTTTGCTTCCCCGCGATTATCAGCTGCTTCAATTTCTAGTGGAGCATCCCAATCAATGCTTTGAACGCGATCATTTACTTAATGAGGTGTGGGGAATAGACTTTGAAGGTGGTGATCGTTCTGTAGATACCTCCATTAAACGGCTACGCAAAAGTCTTCATCAATGGCCTGCACACGAGGGGGAAATTGATACGATTAGAGGAATGGGGTACAGTTTACGTGTTTACTAAGCATCTGCGCAAGTCAATTCAAAACAATGTGAAAGCCCAACCACAAGCTGCCTCTGTTTCCTTGGTACGATATTGGACATGGCGTTATGTGATGATTCTTCTTATCATGCTTACGGGCATCGGTTTGTTTGGCATGTACTGGATTCGAATGAGCACGGAGGAGCAGCAGTTTCAACTACTTGAGGCGAGGTCTGCAATGATGAGCGATTCATTTAGTAAAATAGATGAGATCCTGCAGTTAAAACCTACCGTCTCAACTTCACCTTCAAATACTTTAGAAGAAACGCCAACAGATCTCGTAACGTCAGAAAATTTCCCATTACAAGAATCCGTCCCTTCGATCCCCTCAGAACTCGTCCCTTCAATTCCAGATGGTTATCAATTTCAAATATTTAATACTTCAGGCGAGATGATTTATTTTTTTAGCAATGCATACGCAGAAGTAGGTGCTTATCTCGAATCCCCGCCCCGACAAAACGAAGTTCTTTCAGGTGAAAAAATTCGCGAGCAGGTCGATACACAGTCAGGAAAGTGGCTGCGTGTTGGTGTGCCCTTCTATAAAAACGATCAAATTTCAGGAACTCTATATATGACCGCTCAATATAACGGGGGTCGTTTGCCCCAAATATACGGTCTCATTGTGCTAACGTTTGGACTTATTTCCTTATGCGGCTGGGCTGTCGTTTTCGTGTTGTCCCGCTCTCTTACAAGACCACTCATTCAACTGGCCCGTGCTGCCAAACAGATTTCTTCAGGCAATTATCAGCCCCATTTGCCTGATCCGAACCTCATAAAGGAAGGTGAAATTAGCGGGCTGGTTCAATCTTTTCACGAAATGACTGGACGGCTAAACCAACTTGAACGTATGCGTACCGATCTGCTCGCCGGAGTTTCACATGAGCTGCGTACGCCGGTCACCTCAATCCGCGGTATGCTCCAAGCGATTCAGGAAGGCGTTGTTATAGGCAGCAAAGCCAATGAGTTCATAAATATCGGGTTAAATGAGGCAAAGCGGATGCATGTGATGGTGAACGATCTGCTTAATTTTTCTTCAATGGAGTCAGGTGTGATTCACCCTGAAAAGTCTCAGGTCTTACTTGAGCCGTTAATAGAGGAGATTATTCAGCAATTCCATACAATTCAAGCATCTGCATCCGTTCAAGTGGAACTTGATGTGCTGCCTTCCGATTTGGTATGTACCTGTGATCGATCGCATTTGAAGCAAGTTTTTCTCAACTTGCTAAGCAACAGCGCCGCAGCTGCGGCAACACTCATCGAGATTACTGCAAGATTGACTGAATCAATGCTCACAATCGATATTTCTGACAATGGCAAAGGGATCGTTCCCGATGAAGTCCCATATATTTTCGAACGCTACTACAGAGGAAACAGTCGCCGCAAGAAAAAGCAAGGACTAGGTCTCGGATTGCCGATTTGCCGACTACTCGCTGAAGTAAATGGGGGAACGATCGAGCTGCTGCAAACGGCTTCGATAGGTACCGTATTCCGGTTTACACTTCCCAGATCATCGCAATAAAAATAGCGCATACAACTTCACCAATAAACCCTACCACACGGCGAAAATTTTGTTGTTTGGGTGTAGGAACAGACTGTATTTGACAACAAGGGATAAAGGATAGGATAAATGACCTCTAAAACTCAGTTTTAGGGGTATTTAACGTCCATTTTTTTAGCGGTATACCAATATTTGATAGAAACGAGACATGTGAAAGCGTTATTCAGCAGCTATCCTCTTCTAAAAAAAGAAGCCAACGTGACATGCCCGCCAAGGGTCAACAGGGTGTGCCAGGCAAAGCGAAAGCCTAGGGGATCAAAGCTAATCAAGGCTTTAGAAGACTAGTAAGTACAGCTTCAATTTTAATAGTGAATGGTATAATATAGAAAGATAAAAAAGTGGCCTTAATAATAGAGGAATAAGGAAGAGGCGAAAAGAATGAAGCTCAAATTATCGATCATCATGGTCATCCTTCTGTCTTCTCTGATGAGTACGGTAGCCGCAGCAGCCGGCGGGGAGTCTGAACCTCACATAAGCATTCAGCGAATTCCCGTGGAGCATCCGGTGAAGAACGTCATCGATAATGCCGCCGCTTATCTGAATGGATGGAATAGTGTGATATCCCCCTTAGTGATGCAGGTGAACGCAGATGGCACGACTAGTGTGGCGGTCGCCGAAGAGAAAGGGCCAATCCATATTTATGAATTAGATGCGGATTATGGCGTCAACAAGCATTTGACCATCCGCCGGGAGCTTCCGCTCTTCGGCAGCTATGCGAAGGATAGGGAAGGCAATTATTACATTCTGTTTGGACAAGAGCTCGAAGAGAATCAGGAGAAGGAGACCGCCATTCTCCTCGCTAAGTATCGATCTACGGGTGAGAAGGTCAGCGAGTTACTCATATCCGGTGACGATCCGGATACCTTCTGGAGCGATAAATATTGGGGGGTAAAAACGCCCTTTGCGAATGGAAATTGCAAGCTGGTCATCAACGATCAAACGATAACCGCGTATTTCGGCAGGCTGATGTTCAAGTCATCCGTGGATGGATTAAATCATCAGGCGTCTTTTGGGTTTGCCGCTTCGACTGATACCATGAAGAGAGTCTTCGATGCCAATGGAAGGTTCTCAGCATCGGCCGGACATTCCTTTGACCAGGCGGTGCTTTATGACGGTCAGGATCTGCTTTTTGTTGATCAAGCCGATGCCTCACCGAGAGGGTTCACATATTCCAAGCGGTCGTTGAAGGGGCAGCGCCTACAGAACTGGTACATTCCGTTCAAGTTTAAGCAGGGGAAGGTCTATCAATATACGTATGCCCAATTGGGGGGCGTGGTCTCGACAGGAAAGCAGTACTTGTTCGCAGGAGCATCGGAGATGACGGATAGGATCGACCCTGCATCGGAGCGCCAGAATGAATCGAGGAATGTTTATCTGCAGACAGTCAGCCGGTCGCTGGATCAGCATAGCGAACCGATCTGGATTACAGATTATACCGATATGAAAGAGGAGAATGCCGCACATTCGAAGCTGCTGAGTCTTGGCGGCGACAAGTACCTGGTGCTCTGGGAGAAGCAGAAGGAGACAGGATTCGGTAGCGAAAGCAGCTACATCACGACCTACATGGCCCTCGTGAACGGCCAAGGCAAGGTCCTTAGAACGGAAGAGATGCCGGGGATTCGTCTGGGCATCGGCGTAGAGATTCATTACAACCCGGTGAGACAATCCGTTCAATGGGCGGTCAGTGACGAGCGCTCAGTGAAAGTCTATGAACTAAAGCCGTTGGTTTATACGACGGGAACCCCTCCTATGGAGCACCAAATTGTGGTAAAAGTCGTGAACGATGCACCGCCCAAAGCGTTCGATGAGAACGACATTGGCATTCGCTTGAATGGGAAATACGTGGACGTGAATCCGAAGGCAAAGCTGGTGGACGGATCGACGTTCATACCCCTACGGGGCGTGTTAGAGGCCATGGGGGCTACCGTGAGATGGTCACCTCCGCCAAGCGGCGTATTGAATTGGAAGGGAGAAAGCTCGAAGCCGGATTACCTCGGTACGGTGAAGATTGTCCGGGGGGCCACCACGATCGAGCTCTACGTAGGTACGGCGCGAGCGATCATCAATGGGGAATTAGCAATGCTGGCGGATGCTTCATTCATCTCAGAGGAAGGGTCCACCTACATTCCGCTTCGACTCGTCAGCGAAACACTGGGGGTGCAGGTGCAGTGGGAGCCTGAACGCTGGACGGCGGTTATTGATACGTTGAACGGCGCGCGTTAATCTCTGCTCAGCAGCTTATGTAGGAGCTGCGTTAAGCTGTTGCCTCCAGACTTTTCACATATGCAGCTTTTTTCATCGATTTACAGATGCTTGGTGATTTCTTTGCTGGTGCATCTTATCACGACTGACTTAAATATTTTAAGAGCCTCCCGGATTAGGGAGGCTTTTTCCAGTCGTTTGTTTCGAAGGAACTATCCATCATTGCTTCATATTCTCCCGGCCTACTAAAAGTAGGCCAGCGGAGTCATTGAAAACCAGCCACAACCTATAAACAAACCTGCCTCTCCAGTGGATTCAGGATACTGTCACGCTTTATATCCAACGGACGGTAGATGGGTTAGGGATATCGGCATGGCCCCGTGGTAATAATTAGCATGAGAAGCCGGATGGACATGAACCATGAACCATAGGAGGGACTTATGAGAGAATTCGAGCTATTAACGAGTATTGAGTCAGCGAATGAGTTTATCCAACATCATAAATTGTCATTTCTCTATATTACTAGTACTGAATGCAGCGTCTGTCACGCATTACAGCCGCAAGTTCAGAAATTAATGATGAAATATCCGGAAATCCAACTGGGGACCCTAAATGCACAAGAAGTAAAAGAAGTCGTTGGAAGCTTCTCTATTTTCACTGTGCCTGTTTTGTTGCTTTTTGTGGAGGGGAAAGAATCTATACGTGAAGCGAGAATTGTGCATATGGATCTATTAGACGAAAAGCTCAGCAAAATTTATAACATGGTGATTTAATTGACTGTCCTAAGGAGAAGAAAATTGATGGATCAGTGGAACGAGCGATTTGGATCGAACGAGTATGCATATGGCGAGCAACCAAATCCCTTTATCAAAGACCAAGCACACCGATTGAAAGGGAAGCGAATCGTGGCTTTTGCAGAAGGAGAAGGCAGGAACGCGGTATTTCTGGCAAGGCAAGGATATCAGGTGACGGCGTGGGATTATGCGGTGAATGGATTGAAGAAAACAGAAAAGCTGGCGGAACGATTCCAAGTGAAGGTGGAAACCGGGTTAAAGGATTTACTGCATGATCCAGTGCCTTCGGAGTCTTATGACGGTGCCATTATGATATTTGGCCACTTTCCAAAAGCGGATCAAAGGAAAGTAATTGACAAATTGCTCGCTGTCGTAAAACAAGGTGGCATTGTCATGTTGGAGGTCTATTCGGAAGAACAGATTCGTTATCAATCCGGCGGTCCTAAATCAGTCGATATGCTCTATAATCCTGTAGATGTACTGGCATGGACTAGTGGTTATGAAATGCTGCATTTTTTTTACGGAGAACAAAGGAGAGATGAAGGTCTATTTCATACCGGAACGGGGCATGTGATCCAAGTCATTTTAGCAAAGAATTCGCTATAATCCCGTGAGGTGCGGATTCAAGAGCAGAAGCAAACGCCGGAACTAAAGCGTACTGGCTGAAAAACGAAGCGAACCTCAAAACAGAGTAAAAAGAAACTCTACAAGACAGCAACTGACCGCAACGTACCAGAACATGAAGAAGATCGCCAACATCCTAGCCAAGAAGGCGGGATGATAGGCGATCTTCTTTTTTGTACTCACGTAGTGTTCGTCTTTTGGAGCTAAAAGGAATGGATTAGCTAACATGCCGCTTTGGCTGAATAGATCCTCCTGTCACATAATGATTCCATGTGTGTAGATAGAGATTATAGCTGCCTGAAGAATCGCATAAGATCAACACTTTCCAGCTGTCACGCAATGATTATAGCCGGAAAGTGCTCACCGGGATAAGATGATTAGCAGGGCAATGCCACAACGAAGAAGAGGTGTAATAGTTGGAGAATACAAACGTGAACTCGGATAATAAGACGGTGTTGATTGACACCGATGTGCATAACGGGATCAAAGACCCGCGGGAGCTGCTTCCTTATTTAAATAAGCCATGGCACAAGCAATGGCTTGGTGCAGGAACCGGTGTAGGTCAACCCTTCTACACACCGGTGGGTGTGCTTAGAAGAGATGCTATTCCGGATGAAGGTGGGCCCTCCGGCAGTGATCCGGTATTTATGGTTAAGGATCATATTGAGCGATACGGTTTTGACTACGTGATATTAACCGGGCAAAACGTGCTTGAAATGTCGCTCAATCCGGATATTGATTACGGGAATGCGGTGGTATCCGCTTATAACGATTATTTGATTGACCAATGGCTTTCTGTGGATCCCCGATATAAAGGAGCGATGGTGATCAACCATTCTGATCCGCAGTATGCGGCAAGGGAAATCGAGCGTATCGGTGTACATCCCGATATAGTAGAAGTCGTTATGTGCAGCGGCTCTACACGCCTATACGGGCATCGCTGCTTCCATCCGATCTATGAGGCAGCGGAAAGGATCGGCTTGCCGGTAGCTATCCATCCGGGCACAGAAGGCCGAGGCATTGCGGGTGCACCTACACCATCCGGCTATCCGTCCCGATATATGGAATGGCATAACATTCTCCCGACCAATTATATGTCTCATATTAATAGCCTGGTATGTGAGGGAGTTTTTGAGAAGTACCCGGGGTTGAAGGTAGTCGCGATCGAAGGCGGTATCGCATGGTTACCTCATCTCATGTGGCGAATGGATAAGAACTATAAGGCGCTGAGGGATACAACACCATGGCTAAAAAAGATGCCTTCGGAATATATCCAAAAGCACGTCTATCTGACAACACAACCGATCGAGGAGCCAAGCGAGCCTGAACAACTCGGACAGCTCATTCAAATGTGTAAAGCGGAGGATCGCATCATGTACTCAAGTGATTACCCTCATTGGGATTTCGATCATCCTAAGCTGGCGCTTTCTGCATTTCCGAAAGACATTCGCGCCAAAATCCAAGGTGGAAACGCAGCCGCTTTATATGGCTTGCACAAGAAGGCAAATTTGAAGTAAGGGGGGGTGAATTAGTGAAAACATCCAGATTAAGATTGTTAGTAGATATCCGGCGTGATCATTGGCTCTATATTATGGCCTTGCCAGGTATTCTTTATTTTATCATATTCAAGTACTGGCCAATGGGCGGTATTATTATTGCATTTCAGGATTTTTTCCCGTTTTCGGGTTTTTTCGGAAGTCAATGGGTAGGGATGAAGCATTTTAACCGTCTATTCGACGATCCTGATTTCTTCATGCTGCTGCGCAATACATTGATGTTATCCGTGTACCAACTGGTGTTCGCATTTCCTGTGCCGATTATTTTATCCCTAATGCTGAATGAATTGCGTCGGGAGTGGTTCAAGCGCTCTATTCAGACATTAGTGTACGTTCCGCACTTTATGTCTTGGGTTGTTGTTGTCTCTATGTTTTTCGTCATTTTCGAGTCGCCGCGAAGTATTTTCCAATCCCTTATCGAATCATGGGGCTTTCAAAACTTCTCGATTATGATGGATTCCGGACTGTTCCGCCCTATGTACATTTTACAGGTTATTTGGCGGGATAGCGGGTGGGGAACGGTTATTTATCTGGCTGCACTGGCGGGGATCAGTCCGGAGCTGTATGAAGCAGCTAAAATAGACGGAGCGGGTCGTTTTCGTCAAATCTGGCATATTACACTGCCGGGAATCCGCAGTACCATTGTTATTCTTCTCTTGCTGAAGCTAAGCGATATTCTGGATACAAGCTTTGAACATGTCTTCAATCTTGTTAATTCCTTGAATCGTGAAGTCGGCGAAGTATTCGATACCTATGTGTACCGTGTCGGGTTAATCAACGGACAACTCAGCTATGCGACCTCTATCGGACTATTTAAGGGCGTCGTAGGCTTGCTCCTTGTCATCTTTGCAAACTGGCTTGCCAAAAAATTCGGCGAGGAGGGTCTCTACTAATGGGCCATAAAAGCTTTGGAAGGAATCTATTCGATGTCATTAATGTGACCCTGCTCATTTTGTTTGCACTAATTACGATTGTACCGTTTATTCATGTCATTTCGAGCTCCTTTGCATCGGTTGCCGAGTATAATTCAAAAACCTTCCTGTTGTTTCCAACGGAGTTCTCACTGAAGGCGTATGAGTACATTTTCACTACGAATGCACTGCCTAAGAGCTTGGGAATCACATTATTTATCACAATTGTCGGCACCCTTATTTGCTTGTTATTTACAACCTTATTAGCTTATCCTTTATCGCGCCGGCGCTTTCACTTTCGGCGTACGATGATGTTCCTCGTTGTATTCACGATGATTTTCCACGGAGGAATGATTCCGGAGTATCTGGTGGTTAAGGCGCTTGGACTTCTGAATTCGTACTGGTCACTGATATTACCGAGGGCGATTATCGCATTCTATCTCATCATCATGATCAACTTTTTCAAGAACATTCCTGAGGAGATTGAAGAATCGGCTAAAATGGACGGCTGCGGGGATTTACGTGTGTTTTTTCAAATTATGATCCCGCTTTCCCTACCAGCGATTGCCACTTTAACTTTGTTTTATGCCGTGTTCCAGTGGAATACTTACATGCATGCGATCTTGTATATTAACGATACTGGAAAATGGCCGATTCAAGTTTTGCTCAGACAGATTGTTATGGTCTCTCAGGCAGGCTTCGTCGAGCAGGGCTCTGTAGAAGGTGAGTCCTCGATCCCGCCGGAAACAGTGAAGATGGCTGTGATCACGGTTGCGACCGTACCGATCCTGCTTGTTTATCCGTTCTTACAAAAGCATTTCGCTAAGGGTGCTTTAGTTGGCTCAGTGAAGGGCTAATCAACAGGAGGAACAAATCCATGGAAAAATATTGGGTAGCCAAAAAAGATGAAATCGTTGAAGGTACCTGTAAAATCGTCAAAGTCAAAAACTCCGAATTTGGAATTTACAAGGTTAAGGGTGAGTACTACGCTTGGCGCAATGCTTGCCCGCACTTCGGAGCTCCCGTATGTAAAGGCGTCATTACCGGCACACGTTTGCCTTCCAAAGTATATGAGTATGAGCTTGGGCGTGAGAATGAAATTGTCAGATGCCCGTGGCATGGCTGGGAATTCGATCTGATTACTGGAGAGCATCTTGTTGATCCGGGGAACAAGCTTCGTCAAGGCAAGATTGGCTATGCCGGTGCAGAGCAGGAACGCTTAGGGAAAGCTGATTTGGAAATGCAGTCGGATGATATTTATATTTGGTTGTAAAGGTTTTAAAGCTGCTAGTATCATAAAGCTGGGAGCCTAAAAATAGATGTACAGCATACTAAGGAGGAATTTTAGTGAAAAACAGAAAAATGTGCAAAGCAGGGGTCCTGCCACTCAGTATTGTTCTTACCTTATCCGCTATTGTCTCAGGCTGTGGAGCATCTAACGATGCATCAGGCACATCGAGCCCTACGGGAAGCCCGGCGGTGAGCAGCCCGACAGCGCCGACAGGACCTGCAAAGGTATCGATGCTAAACGTGTATTTATCCAATACGGCTCCTAAGCAGGATGGACCGATTGTCAAAGAAACCGAGCGCATCGCGAATGCCAAGCTTGATATTACATATGTCCCGTTCAACGTGTACAGTGAAAAATTAAATGTTACGATGACCTCGGGCGAGATGCCGCAGGCGATCATGGTCGAAAACCCATTCATTACATCGATTCTAAACGGCGTACGATCCGGTATGTTCTGGGATCTAACTCCGTACCTTAATGAATTCCCTAATTTGAAAAACTATGATAAACAAATTTTGAGCAATCTTGCTATTGAAGGCAAATATTATGTAATTCCGCGTCCGCGTCCGCTTGTTCGGCTGGCTACGATCATTCGCAAGGATTGGCTCGACAATGTAGGGCTCTCGGAGCCTAAGACAGTCGATGAATTCTACAATGTATTGAAAGCGTTTAAAGAAAAGGATCCGGACAAAAACGGTGTCAATGATACGTACGGCCTCATGGTCTACGAGAACAGTATTCCAACTGAAATATTTGCATGGTTTGGTGCGCCGAACAACTGGATGGTAGATAAGAACGGGAGCTTTATCAAGGATGTAGAAACCAAAGAATACCGGGAAGGGCTTAAATTCGTTCGCAAGTTATACCAAGAAGATTTAATCAATAAAAATTTCGCCATCGTCGTTCGTAATGAAGCGAGAAAAGATCTGTATAACAACAAGGTTGGGTTCAGTATCGAATCGATCGATGCGGTTGTCCCGTTCTACTACTTCCAGATGGAAGATACGAAAAATCACTATAAAATGACTGTAAGTCCGCCGATCAACGGCAAATCGTACGCAGCTACAGGACACTACGGCGGTGCGCTTATATCGAAAACCAGCGTAAAAACAGAAAAAGAGCTGCGGGAGGTGCTTCGTTATTTCAACGCAGTCAACAGTACAGAGTCCAAAGCGGAATTTGTCCGCATTGCACAAGAAAACGAGAAAAAACCAGCGGCAGAACAATTCAATCTAGACGATCTTAAAAACTTGATTACGACAGATGCAGTTGTCTATCCGGTAGGATCGACAGATACCGATCAGATGCTGAAAACACGTATGGCTGAGCATGCTGCAGTAAGCGTTCCGGACCCGTCCACCGGATTGATCTCTTCTACCCAAACCGAGAAAAACGAGCAACTGAAGACGGTCCTCACGGATGCACGGACACAATACATTATGGGTAAAATCGATGACGCAGGCTATGATACGGCGATTGCGCAATGGAAAAAGGTCGGAGGAGATCAGGTGGCAAAAGAGCTGTCCGAGCTCTACAAAAAGAAGTAAACAAGAAATACAGGGATCGTATCCACGGATACAATCCCTCAGCTTCCCTCAAAAGGTTAGTATGGTATGATGGGTTGTGAAAGGTACTATGGGCAAGAGTGAGGGGACAACATGAGAATATTGCGGACGTCCAGCTTTTTCAAAAACTTAGTGCTGCTCAGCTGCATCATCGGGATATTTCCCATTATGCTGTTAGGCTATCTGTCTTATAATAAATCCTCTACGATTTTGCAAGAAGAGGTAGCGTCCAGCAAGCGCCTTATCCTGAAGCAGAACAAAGAAAAAGTAGAATACCTGCTCAAGACCATTGATACTTTAACGACACAAACCATTAGCGGGGCTGTCACGACGAATGCAGTCTCGATGCAGACGGTGCTGGACTATCCTTTTAATTACGAGTATCAAGATGTTTTTAATAAACTGATCTATGAGCTCGTTCAGATTCAAGTGTTTGAGTTAGGAATTCAAGATGTTCATTTGATGAGCTATCGACGGGATTGGATCGTTGAGGGCGGCGCTGTATATCCGATGAAGGACCGGCCTTTAATTGAGAAGCATGATGCTTATTTATCTAATTTGCACTCGCTGCTGAAGGCATATCGGGATGATTCACGCCGCTCCTATTGGAAGCTTATTCAGGATGAAAAGTCGGGGTATGTTTTGAAGCTGATTAAGCATATTCCATTGAATGCGATTAATCCTGATGGCATCATTACGGTCAATGTACCCCTGCAAGAGCTTAGCAAGCGCCTTACGGGTGATGCCGAACCAGGCAACACGTTGATTTTGGATGATACAGGAGCAGTGCTTGCGAGCTTGAAGACGAGGGATATTGGAAGTAGTGTGCAAGCAGAGGCGTATTATCAGCAAATTATAAACAGTGGAGAACAGGAAGGCTTTTTTTTCTATGAGCAGCAGGAACAGAAGTATGCTGTTCATTATAATCATGCCTTATACAACAACTGGATTTATGTCTCGATTACACCTTTAGAGCATTTGATGAGTAAATCAGACGCAATTAAGCTCTATACGATTATTTTTGCGGCCATTTTGATCGTACTCGTTATCACGAGTTCCTTCATCGTTTCCCACCGGCTTTATTTGCCGATAAATCGGATTTACCGCTCGATACAGCTGGACGGCAAGCAGAAGCAAAATAATGAGCTGAAATATATCAGTGAGCATTTGGTTAAGCTGGCACAGTCAAGTACAAGGCTAAAGGGCCAGATCGAGCAACTGCATAATCAGACTCGTGAATTTTTTGTATTCAAGCTACTGTTGGGTGATATGAAACTGGATTCGATTGTCGAGCAGCTCGAGCAGCATGACTTTCCAGCCAATTGGGATCAATGGTGTGTACTGGCGATTCAAATCGATACCTTGGAGGGAACGCAATACAGAGATAAGGATATTGACCTCATGCTCTTTGCAATTCGCAATATGATCGAGGAGCTGGTACCTCAGTCCATGCGTCTAAGTCCTATTATCCAAAGCCAGGGACTCGTTCTGATCCTTGGTGGCGGTTTGGATGAGGATACGCCATTTAATGTGCAGGTGTTCAATAGAACCGAGGAGATCCGTAAAAACGTCAAAGGTTATTTGAATCTAAAAATAAGTATTGGAATTAGCAGAAGGTACACGAACTTTATTTATGCACCGCTCGCACATCAAGAAAGCCTTGATGCACTTACTTATCGTGTGAGGCTCGGCTCAGAGTCGATTCTATTCATCAATGAAGTGGAGCCTGTCTCTGAGCAGACGTTCCGTTATCCCAAAGAGCTGGAATTTCAAATTATGGAGGCCATCAAGCAATCTAATCATGAGCAGACACAAGAAAGGCTGCATGCCATCATAGTCTATTTTTTCGAAAATCCTATTAATCATTATGATTATCAGCATTTTATAGGTCGGTTATTTAATAACTTAACAGGCCTGGTACAGGATGCGGGAGTGTCGGTGCAGGAGGTTTTCGAAAAGGAGACTTTCTACTCGGAAATGTTAGTGCGAATGCATACAGCCGAGCAGATCGAGGCTTGGTTGTGGAAGCAGGTTGTAAGGCCCCTTCTGACTTGGATGGAGGAACGTCAACTTAAGCAGCAGGTGAACATATCGATGTTGATTATTTCGGATATTGAGCAATATTATGATCAGGATTTAAGCATCGAAATGTTTGCGGCACGTCTTCATTACCATCCAAGCTATATTAGCCGTGTATTTAAAAAGGACACAGGCGTTAATTTCTCCGAATATTTATCGAATTATCGAATCGAAATCGCGAAGCGCTGGCTAATGGAAACGGACATGAAGATTTCGGATATCGCAGAAAAGCTTCATTACAGCACGGCCTCGAATTTCAATCGAAATTTTAAAAAGATCGTACAGATTACGCCGAGCCAGTATCGTGAGCAATTCAAATAGGGGGCGATAAGGATGGGACAGGTAACATATTTGCCCGCCCAGGCAGTAAAGACTTCTACGGCTGTATTGCCTGAAGGTAAACACATCTCCAGAGGCTGGAGTGCGGTATATCTAGGAGAAGGCCAGGACCGGATGGAATTGAAGTGGCGGACGAATGCCGGGCATCTCAAGCAGACAGCGGGACAAAGCAGCCGTTTGCGGATTACGGTTGCTTTAGATTATCGGGATGCCCGGCGGGTTGAAGTGACTCTTCTCCAGTCGAATGAGCTTATCGGGACCGTTGACATTCGCTACGCCTATGTATTTCAACCGTTCGAAATACTCCTTACCGCTGAGCAGACCGCCGCGGCACTGGCTGGGGGATTACGGCTGGAGCTAAAAGACGGGAAGCAGCCTTTATGGATTTTTGATTCCCTTAATGAGGCAGAGGAGCGCGTGTTTTTTACCCCCCATCTTGTCGTGGGAGAACCGGAATCACGAGTAGAGGAAGCCTTGAATACAATGCTTTCGCACCACTCCCTGCAGCCTTTTGGCTGGATGGAGGGCTGTGTTCTGGACGGACTGCACAGCTTGCGGCCACTTCTGGGGGCGGATCGTGTGGATCCCGTTCTGGATTTGCATTTCCGTCAGTTTTTTAATGACCATGGTGATTTGCTTTATGAGGATCTACACGGTCACAAGGCTGACGGTACGTTTACTACGATTGAAGCGACCCTGCCGCTTGCCGTTATTACGAAATACCGGCCTGACCATCCTGTGATTCATAAAGCCGTTGAGTTTTTTGAGGCTAGAGGTCTTAAGGGCGGTGGGGCTATCATGGATGAAGACATGGTGTCGGCAGAAGGCTCTTATACCGTGGCTTATCCACTTGCCGTTATGGCGAGACATCTTGAGCGCCGGGATATGGCTGAGCAGGCCATTGCACAGGTGCTGCTTCGTCGGGATTTCCTGGCACGGGATCAGCATGTCTATCTGCGTTATCTGCAGCGCTCTCAAGAGCACACGTTCCGCAGCTGGGCCAGGGCTTTCTCATGGTATTGCTTAGGTCTAGTCAAAACCTGCAGTGAGCTTAAAGATTCCCCTTTTGCGAGTCTGGCAGGGATTGCCGAGCTAGAGGCCGAGATTACCCGCATTGCACAGGCTGTAACAGATTGGAGACAGCCAAGCGGGCTGTGGTCTTGCTTCTTGGATGATGCAGCAACCGGAATTGATACTTCCGGCTCTGCAGGAATCTCTGCGGCACTAGCTTTGGCTGCCGGCCGCAATTTATTACCGGCTTCTTATATGGAGATCGCGAAGCATAATTTGCTGGAGCTGTCCTCCTATTTAACGCCGGACGGGATTCTGACGGGAGTTGCCCAGCATAATGCAGGCGGTATGGATCTGCAGCGCGGTGGGTACCGGGTTTGCTCACAAATGGGACTTGGACTATGGGCACAGTTGTATGCTTATGTGAATTTGGCAAGTGATTAAGAAGTTACGGGGAAGTTTACCATAAGTAGGGCGAAATTTTCAAAAAAGTTAAACGGACACTAAAGGGCACACCTATACTTCCGAGGTTGCCCTTTTTAAGTTTTTGGACCACTCTTTCTAGTAATAATTTCAATTAATAGAGGGGCGAAAAAAGGCTGAATCGGGTAGAATAAGAATGAACTGAATATAAATGTAGTCAAGGTTATTTTTATACAGGAGCGGGATATGGATGAAGCGTACCACGATTTTAATCGCTGATGATGAGGCGGAGATTGCGGACCTGATAGCGTTGCATTTAGAAAAAGAAGGATACCATCTTATCAAAGTATCCGATGGGAGAGAGGCTATTCATGCGATTCAATCTCAATCGATTGATTTGGCGATTTTAGATATCATGATGCCCAAGCTAGATGGTTATGAAGTGACCCGTCAAATCCGAGAACAGCATCATATGCCGATTATTTTTTTGAGTGCCAAATCATCTGACTTGGATAAGATAACGGGATTGGTGATGGGGGCCGATGATTATATGACCAAACCGTTCAACCCTATGGAATTGGTCGCTCGGGTGAATGCTCAGCTGCGGCGGTCCATGCTTTTGAACCAACCGACAACAGAAAATAAGTTAGTACTGGAAACCGGTGGATTGACCATTGATCCTGATCAACGGACAGTAATCCTATATGGCGAAAACATCGAGCTAACACCGAAAGAGTTTGATATTCTATATCTGCTAGTGGCGCATTCCAAGAAAGTCTTTAGTGTGGAAAATATTTTCCAACAAGTGTGGGGCGAAGCATACTATGAAAGTGGAAACACGGTCATGGTGCATATCCGTACCCTACGGAAAAAACTTGGTGAAGATAAAAATAAAAACAAATTGATCAAAACCGTTTGGGGGGTGGGATATACATTCAATGGCTAAAATGCTGCGAAGCTTTCGATCTAAAATGATTGTATTATTAGGCTTAAGTATGCTGTTGTCCGGTATTATCACCTTTGCACTCTATAAAGTTCTTCAGCTTTATTATGAGGGAGTTCGGGCTGAAGATTCATTAGCTAAGTTTCGCCACATCATATACAACTTTGGGGATCTTAATTTCTTTTTGATTATTTTTATTCCGCTTGCCATTTTGTTTTTCTTTTTCCTCACCAAACCGTATGCAACTTATTTTAATGAAATATCGACGGGCATTCATCGTCTTGCTAATGGCGATTTTAAAAGCCGCGTTCAAATTTTATCCAATGACGAGTTCCAGGATATTGCGGAAGACATTAATGTGGCAAGTGAAAAGCTGCAAAAGGCGGTAGAAAGAGGGGATTTTGCAGAAAGCAGCAAGGACCAGCTGGTCTTGAATTTAGCTCACGATTTGCGTACGCCGCTGACTTCTGTGTTAGGCTATTTAGATTTTATTCTTCAGGACGATCAATTGACTACGGAACAAATCAAACATTATACGACCATTGCTTTCACCAAGTCTCGACGCCTGGAAAAGCTGATTGATGAACTATTTGAAATCACTAGAATGAACTACGGGATGCTAACAATTGAGAAAAAACAAATCGATCTGAGTGAACTTCTCATCCAAATAAATGAAGAATTGTATCCTGTTTTTGAGAAAAATCAACTGATTACTAGATTGACTATAACTCCACATTTGGATATTTGGGGTGACGGTGAGTTGTTGGCACGTGTATTTGAAAATCTTCTGACTAATGCCACTCGTTATGGAAAAGACGGCCAGTTTGTAGATATCAACTGCCAGCTTGATGCAGGATATGCGGTGGTTCAAGTAGTCAATTATGGCGACAGTATTCCCCAGGAAGAGCTGCCACATCTGTTTGATATGTTTTATACCGGGGATCGGGCTCGAACTCATCAAGGGGGAAGCACAGGCCTCGGCTTGTTTATTGCGAAGAATATTGTGGAGCAACATAGTGGAATAATTTCCGTCCAAAGCAGCTTGATTCGTACGCTCTTTGAAGTGCGTTTACCGCGATAATTTAAGAAATTTAAGAAAAATTTTATATTTGCCCCACTCTTTATTTAAATACTTTTCCTTATCCTGAATGCATGCAAGGTTAAGGAGGAAACTGAGGATGAAGAAGTGGGTTTTTTGGCTTGTCCTACTTTTGCTGCTAGGTTATGAAGCTATTCAACAGAAATCGGAAGTCCCAAACGAGGACCAAGGTAAAGCAGACCCTGTCGCCCAAGAGGTGACATCCCAAAAGAAGGATCTAACGGTGAAAGTGGAAAGAGATCAGATTTATCAAGGAAATCTAATATTGGTTAATAAGGAGTATCCTATACATCAATTGGGTATAAAATCAGATGTGGTCAAGCTGGCTCAGCATAAGGAGCTGGTAAAGGGTTATGGTCTGCTGGATAACACAATCCGGTTATCACAAAGTGTGGCTCAAACATTTTCAACAATGATCCAGGCTGCTGAAAAAGATGGGGTTCGGCATTTTTTGATTAGCAGCGGTTATCGGGACACCAAAGAACAAAGCCAGCTTTATAAAGAAATAGGTGCAGATTATGCTTTGCCGGCGGGCTACAGCGAACATAACTTAGGTTTATCCCTTGATATCGGATCTTCTCAAATGGAGATGAATCAAGCGCCTGAAGGAAAGTGGCTGGAGAAACATGCGTGGAAATACGGATTTATTTTACGTTATCCCAAGGACAAAACGGCCATCACAGGTATTCAGTATGAACCCTGGCATTTTCGCTATGTTGGTTTGCCGCACAGCGTGATTATGCAGCAAAAGAATCTGTCTTTGGAGCAATATTTGGATTTCCTGAAAGAAAAAAAGACTATTTCAACTACGGTTGATGGTAAGAAATACGAGATCTCTTATTATCCTATTTCCAAAAACACGACCCTTCTTGTGCCAAGCAATAGTCGCTTTGAGGTGTCAGGCAACAACATGGATGGCGTCATTGTGACCGTGATTCCATGATGTGCATGCAAGAGTCTCAAGAAGGTGAGGATGCGGAGTGAAAAAATCGAAATTAATGAATGGTATTATGGTACCAGCCCTATTTGCTTTGTATGTGTATGCAGTATTTAAGGTCATTCTATTTAAGTTCGGTTCAATAGATATACCCTTCCTTTGGCATCAGCTTCAGAGAAATTTGGAAAACCCTGTTCATATCAAGACTCGATTGCAATTAGCGAATTTTGTTCCACTCGAATCCATATCCAATAACATACAAGGTCTGTCCAGCCATGATCTAATCAATTTGTTTGGGAATATCGCGGTATTCATGCCGTACGGAATTTTCCTTTTATTAATGTCCAATAATCAAAGGATGTCACTCATTGGTGTGTTCACTCGATCATTGGGCTTAAGCTTATGCTTGGAATGCTTACAGGTCGTTTTTTCTATCGGAAGCTTTGATGTTGATGATCTCATTCTAAACGTATCTGGGGGCTTGCTTGGCTATGGTGTTTTCAAGTTTTACACTAAGTTTACGGTAGTTATGTTAAGCGTTATCCAAGATAGGGATAGGACTGCTATTTAGCCGTCATACCGAGTAAAGAAGAAGCGTATCACAAGTAGGTGGGGTCTATGGTGAAGGGACCAAGATGCGCGCCATACTCCTTGTAGCCTTGCATCAGACTAATATGCTGGAGGTTCGGGGCGATCGGTTCGATCGCATTGACCACGTTTACGAGCATGGCCAAGTTTGGCGGAACCAGTTCGGCCCATGTTGGGCGATCTTGATAAGCGCCGTAGAAGATATGGGTGACTTCGGTTAGGTTGCCCAGCTTCGCGTGGGTATCCTCTTCATTAAGCAGATCTACCGCCACGTACCGCAATTGGCTAGAGTCTTCTCCACCACGCCGCGAAATTCCAATGATATTCCACTCGGGTAGCGTCATCAGATAATCGATGAGATTCCGTCCGATCACTCCGTTAGCACCAACTACAAGAGCTGTTTTTTGTGTTTTAGTTTCTTCTGGTTTCATAGGGTATTCCTCCTCTTCTTATTATGGTTATTGTAGGGTAGAGGAGGAAGTTTGAGAAGTACGCACTTTGAACTCATATAGTTACTTGAAAGTCATATAGGGCTCGTAACTGTCGGCGGTGTTAATGAAGTACACCGATCAACCATGATCTCACGGTTTATAGGTAATTTGCTTAACTAGACCTGAAATCACACCCAAATGTACGGCCTCGTGGATAAAGGCGAAGTTGAATACTTCAGCTGCTGTTTTGAACTCCAAGGGCCCCATGGCAAACGGAGGATTCAGCGTCTCATTTAGAGTCACTGGGGATACTTTCAACAGACTGTCATATTGTGCCGATAATTGTTGGAGCAGCTCTTCTTTGGTAGGTGGAGCTGCTGTCCAGTCGGCTGGTTTCGATCCGCTCATGAATAAATGGTTGTAAGCATCCGGCAGCTGGTAAGCAAGCGGTACGCTCGAAGCTAAGAACCAATTCAGCATAGTGATCTGATGACCGATATTCCATCTGATAGTATTGCTAGCTCCTCCCGGCTGCGTATCGAACAGCTCCTCGGGAATTGCTTGAACGGAACTAATGACAAGCTGACGTACAGTTAATGCGGTTTGGATGCTGGCTTGAGACATGGGATATTCCTCCTAATGGGTTTGTTTGGCTGCTTTACAGGACCGATCTTAACCCACAAAGCACTGCCAAACCCATACATTTCACTGCCTTTCACTGCCAATTTCATTAAAAACAGAAAAAATGGCGATCATTCCCCCAAAAAATGATAGGGGATGACCGCCACGCAGGAATCGTTATTTACTTTTCAAAAAATTAACTGAGGCCCTATCTTTCAAGCTCAACGCGATAACTCTCGCGCCAGCATTTTGCCAATTATACAAGGTGCGCTCGGGCACATTTGTGCGGAACCATTCCAAAGCGGCTCTTGACGGGGCATCCAAATGCTCAGACGAATAACGCAGGCTATAAGGCTTGATGCCTACAATATATGGGAAGTAGAGCACGTTGAAATATCTCCATTCATCGGTAGTGCCGAATTCCTCATCTCCACGCGGCTTTAATTGATGGATGATTTCCAATAACACGGACTTTAACTCAATTGCCCGCTCAAGCACCTCATTTGTTGCACCACGCTCCTGTAATCGCGTATCTATCCATTTCAATTGTGTCAACGGATTTGATGCTAGTCGTTGAAAGTCGCCAATATGGCTTAAGGCTCGCCGCGTGAAACGATATAAATCCTCCTCATTCATCTCTTCAGGTACCGATTCTTCGTCTACAATAACTTGAATGCTCTCCTCGAGTCTTAAACGTGAACGCGCTTGGCGGAGCCTGGGGAAAGTCATGAATGCAATGTTATCCAGAAGGGTCCGAATCGGATACGCAAACACTTGGAACGATATGGACACGGCGATGCTGATTAAGAGTAACGTAACCATCTTAAAGTTAAAACCTATACCCCACTGAATGACCAGAGCCACCTGTCCGGAAAAAAGTAGCGTAAAAAACACAGAGTAATCAAACGAACGGAAAAAATCAGGCAGCCAAGATTCCCCTTGGTTCTTAATTTCAGTTACCATGACGCAGGATGCAAACAGCAGCAGCCCGATGCCGTTTCCGACGTAACCCCATAATTTCCATGAGCCATCCTGTGAGACGAGTATCAAAACGGTCATACAGGCAAATAAAATAAGCGGCAGATACAATAATGTGTGATGGATTCCCGTTCCCGGAATCTTTGCTCCGTAAGAAATGGCTCCCCACAGAGAAAGGGTGATTGTGACGAAAAGAATGATGCATACAATCGCTTGATAAGTGATTGCATAAACGTTTGGAGTCATAACGCATAGCAGCCAGATACTGCTAAATAGAGCCAGTGCCAGTGCTCCATATTTCCAAATAGTCCATAGAACATTATGCTTGCCTTCGTTTTCGAAAGTATAGGAAATGATAACACCCAACCACAATATCAAGGGCAGAAATAGTGCGATGTCTTGAACCTTTAACAATATCATGCTTTGAAGATCTCCTTGAGCATAAGGCAACAACAGGGCTGTACCTAAACCCCAAGAGTGAACAAACAAACCGAGCCCAGCGAGGACTAAACGAACATTTCTAGTATCCCTATTAAAGATATATAATCCGAACCAAAATATAGCTCCAAAGTATGCCAGCTGCAAAAACATCTACTTCGTCAACCTCCTCACCGTACGTCAACATATTGACATATAGAACGGCTGCCATATGGACATCCCTACTTTTGGATAAAAAAACCAGCACACCTAAGTATACGTGAAACTCCTAGTTGGGACAACAAAACACGGATTGCGTGAAAGGGCATTTGGGTGTCTAAAAGAGGCTGTCATAATTGGAGAGTCTCTTCCAAGCTTAGCTCCTTTTCGTAATTTAATTGAAACTGACTTATAATATAGTCTGAACTATTAGATTAATTACAGTACCTTTTACTCATCAGGGAGGAATCATTTTGAACAAGGCCATGCCCAACATACTGGTATATTACAACGAAGCTGAAAAATATGCGGCGATTCTTAAAGAGCATGGCTACACATCGGTAAAAACAGCCAAAACCTTGGACGAAGCATTGGTACATTTACCTGGAACGGAGATTATATTAGGCTGGAATTTCCCTTCGCATTTATTAGCGCAGCCTGAGGCTGCTACTGTACAATGGGTACAATCCACTGGGGCGGGCATTGACAACCTGGTCGCGGATCGAACCATTCCGGAGAAAATTGTGCTTACACGCATAGTTGATCAATTCGGCGGTATGATATCGGAATATGTATTTGCCTATCTATTATTACACTGCAAGGACATTCCAAGATTGCTGGCCGCTCAGGCTAATCGTGAATGGGATAAGTTCAGCCCCGGTTCCCTTGAAGGAAAAGTAATAGGGGTAGCAGGGCTCGGATCAATAGGCGTTGAAATTGTAAAAAAAGCGCGGGCTTTTCATATGAAGGTACATGGACTAAGCTTAAGTGGCAAAAATGCAGATATCGTGGATCGCCACTTTACAGCGGCGGATTGGAAAACATTTGTCAGCGAATTGGATTATTTGGTTCTTACCTTACCACTTACGTCTGAAACCCGACACGTAATCAATCGGGATATCCTGTTGTCGATGAAATCGAATGCTTGCTTAGTGAACGTAGGCAGAGGACAACTGATCGTAGAGAGTGACTTGATAGAGGTGCTGAAAGAAAAGCAGCATCAAACCGCTGTATTGGATGTTTTTGAAAAAGAGCCGTTGGATAAGGAAAATCCTTTATGGTCTTTATCCAATGTTTTTATAACGCCTCATTTGTCAGGCTTAAGCAAGATCGAAGAAGTAGGGCGCTTTTTTATCGATAATCTTCGGAGATTTGAGCAAGGGGCTTCGTTGCAAGGGATTGTCAATCGGGAACGGGGTTATTAGAAGGATAGGCATCTGAGAGTGCGGTAGCTGGCGCCACTTTAAGAGTTTTGCAATATACGATACGTTCTCATGAGGGAGGATGCAGCATGAACAAAACAGACCGTTTGTTAGCCATCGTGCTTGAATTACAGCGCAAAGGGGTTTTACGGGCTGAGGATTTGGCGGCTACATTTGAGACGAGCGTGAGGACCATTTATCGAGATATTCAGGCTCTTAGTGAAGCGGGGGTTCCAGTGGTCGGGGCTCCAGGATTGGGTTATTCCTTGATGGAGGGCTATTTCCTGCCGCCAATCAGCTTCACAGTGGAAGAAGCCGTGACATTACTCATTGGGACGGATTTTATCGAACAAAGATTCGACACCGACTATGGTACCAAGGCTCGAACCTCTCGTGAGAAAATTGAAGCCATCCTGCCGGGGCATGTTCGCAGTGAAGCATCTAGGGTGCGTAAGTCCATCCGACTTCTTGCTTCTGGTGAAGATATAACTCGCGAACAAGAGAAAGAGTACATCGAAACGATCCGTCGAGCGATATTGGAGGAGCGGCAAATAAGATTCGGTTATTCAAAAAGAATGCCCGAAGTCGATGGGAATCGTCAAAGCGTTCGTGTTGCTGCGCCTTATGGACTGGTGCTTGTCCGGGGATCATGGATGCTGATTGCACAGTGTGATTTGCGGCAAGAGATTCGCCATTTCCGGTTGTCTCGAATGACCGACCTTACCGTTCTGGAAGACCGATTTAAAGTACCGTTTGATTTTAATTTGCATGATTACGAGCCCGCCGATGACCGCAACATACGTGTGCAAATACGGGTGAATCCTGGGATTGCAGATAAGGTGAAGGAATCCAATAACTTTTACATGGATTCAGTAGAGGACCATGCAGATGGTCTGCTTGTGAACTTTCGAGTCCGTCAGCCCGAGGAGTTATTGCACTGGGTGCTCGGCTGGGGAGCAAATGTCGTTGTGCTGGAGCCGGAATCCTTCCGAAATCAGGTTCGTGATGAAGCTGAACAAATGTTAAAACGCTACTGACACATTGTTGTCAGTAGCGTTTTTGTATACTCAGGTTGGATGATAATAAAGGAGCTGTTTGAAGGATATGAACACAACTGAAGCATTACAGCGGTTTGAAGAAATTGCGAATCACTATATTCATGAATTAGATCATTTCAGTATGGATCAATTGAAGCGTCAGCCAAGCGAGAATGAGTGGTCTCTTGGTCAAATGTATCAGCATCTGATTAACTCGGCTCTTTATATGCAGCTTCGTAATATTGATCATTGCATGGAGTCAAGAGGGGATTCTGTTGCCACTGCAGCGGAAATAACAAGGGAGGTTGCGGCGATGTTTGATCAAGGGAGCTTCCCTCCCGTACGAATTCAAGTCCCGCCTTCCCCACAATATACACCCAAGCAACCGGAAAGCAAGGAACTGTTGATCCAAGGATTAAACACGGTTATCCGTCAAATGAAACAAATCGAGCCAACGCTTGAAAAGGCATCCCTGCAAAATACGGTCTCTCATCCCCGATTCGGTGCGCTGCATGCGAAACAATGGTTTTTGCTCGTTGAAATGCACTACCGCCATCATCTTCTACAAATGGATCGTTTGAAAAAAGCTTTAGAAAGTACCGTATAGATAAGATGAAAGAAGGGATCGGAACCATGTCAGCGGATATAATAAATAAGCAAAACCGCTACTGGATTGGCGTCGTGTCCGCTTCACATGTGAAGCGGGGGGTGCTGGGCGGATTCGCCCAGCTCTGCCATGGCAAGTCAGCACCTTTGCGGCGGATGGAACCTGGCGATTGGCTGATATATTATTCTCCACGAACGGATTTGGCGAAGGGAGAGTCGCTCCAAGCATTCACCGCCATTGGGCAGGTTGCGGATGACAGAGTCTACGAATATCAGATGTCCGAATCCTTTGTGCCATTTCGTCGGGATATTCGCTATACTCCGTGTCGAGAAGTGAAGATTGCCGATCTATTGGACCAGCTAAGCTTTACACGTGGGAATCGAAATTGGGGGTATAGCTTTCGCTACGGGCATTTCGAAATTGGACGGGAAGATTTTCTAAAGATTGCTGACGCGATGTTAGCCAATGCAGATATTCAAACGAAAAAGCCCTCTCACTAAGAGGGCTTTTTGTAATGTAAGAGGGAGGTTGCCCTTACAAACGGTCTATTGTGGTTTAGGCTCAAGGGCAGCCGAATAAGGTTTTAAATGTTGATTTTGGAGGTTTACTTTTCTCTGGTAAGCATTGTTTCGTATTAGTGCAAAGATAATGAGCAGTGTCCCAAAAAATTCATAATTGCTGATGTGGTATCCTTGAAAAGCCATAATAATGAACGTGGTAATGGGAACGAAATTGATAAATAATATACCGTTAAGCGGTGATAATAATTTGATTCCTAAATTCCAGCTTAGCAAGGCTGCTAGCCCTGGCAATAAGATCATAAAGGACATTTCATATTTGATCGAGAGTATAGTATGCCAGGTGGGAACGGGAAGTAATTGAAAAGCGGAAGCAAGAGCAACGATTACAAAAGATACTGCGCTTCCCAGCAAGCAGGTTAGAGTAGAATAGCGGAGTATCGACCATTCTCTAAACCGACTCCCCCCCATCGAATAGATTACCCACCCAACAACCCCTATGAAAATCAGCAGCAATGGAAAAAGATGTTGTCCGGCCATCGTGAAAAAAGCCACTTTGCCATTGGTGATAACGAGTAAAGCACCAGCAAGCGCGATAGCTACACTCGTGAGTATGTATTTCTTTGGGGCTGTTTTTTTAGTGATCCATAAAATCATGATAGATATCATAGGCATAAGTACTTCCATAATCGAGGCAGCAATTGTACCTGATTCCCCCATAAGATGCTGTCCTAGGAAGACGGACATATTATACACCGTAAATGCCATCGTTCCATAAAACAATAAAGCTTTGCCCTTTCCCTCCAAGCGAAATGAAGATCTCCCCTCTTTAATCCAAAGCAGCACGCTGAGGATGATACCAACGATTAAATACCGGATAAACGAAAAATAGAAGGGATCAATCTGCTGTAAGGCAAGGTGTGCAACGGGGAACATAGCTCCCCAAGACATACTTGCAATGAGGCACAGTAAGGACCCTATGACGATTTGTTTGGTTAGCATGTATAGTCTCTCCCTAGCAAGAATCTGCCGATTTATTGTGCAAGACTAATCATAGGGGGTTGAAATGCTTTAGTAAAATGATTGTAAATAAAGTTTATCATCATTTATAATGATAATAGAAAAATAAAAGTCTCGGAGTGTAGAGGAGGGGCTGTATTGGAGTTTAATGATTTGAAAATTTTTCAAACCGTTGCCGCACACGGAAGTGTCAGCAAAGCAGCATTGGAGCTGAACTACGTTCAATCGAATGTTACAGCAAGAATTAAGCTGCTTGAGAAAGAGCTTCAGACGCCCTTATTTTATCGGCACAAGCGAGGGATGATCTTGAACACGGAGGGAAAACGGTTGTTGGAGCATTCTAGAGAGATCTCTTCGAAGATGGAGGAAATGATTCGCACCTTTCAAGACAAATCGAACCCCTCCGGTGTCCTCGAAATTGGTATCGTAGAGACCGTGGTTGCTCTTCCAGATATTTTATCTTCATACTATAGCAAGTATCCTAATGTCGAATTATCATTAAAAGCCGGAGTAACGGATCTTTTGCTGCAAAAGGTCATTGATATGAAGCTGGATGGAGCGTTTGTTACAGGTCCTATTAAGCATCCATTAATTGAGCAAATTGAGGTTATTCAAGAAAAGCTAGTACTGGTTACCAAGGGAAGCACCTTTTCTATGGAAGACATAACAACAAGGCCTCTGCTGCTATACAACAAAGGCTGCGGTTATCGCGAGAGACTGGAGAGCTGGATAAAGGCGGAAGGAATTATCCCTAAACAGATCATGGAGTTTGGGACGTTTGGGACGATTATTGGCAGTGTAGCTGCGGGAATAGGAATAACGATTATCCCGGAATCATCGGTTACTGATCTGGTTGCCAATGGTATTGTATGTTCTCATAGTGTCCCTGAGCCCTATCGTGAAATCACGACTATCTTCATACGGCGTAAAGATTCGTATTTAACGAGCACACTACGATGTTTTGTCGATGAAATTGTTGCTCGAACGAGCTAGCACGTTACTATTCACTGGAATCATTGCGGAATATCCCATATACTTGTAAAGGTATTTTCACTCTCTATAAAGAATGGAGGACACGAGTTAATGTCTAATTTTCCAAATTGCCCAAAATGTAATTCAGAATATACTTATGAAGATGGAAGTCATTTCGTCTGCCCAGAATGTGCTCATGAGTGGAGTTTAGAATCAGAAAATGAAAATAATGAAGATAAAAGGATTATAAAAGATGCAAATGGAAATGTTTTAAACGATGGTGATTCTGTAACTGTAATCAAAGACCTTAAAGTAAAAGGAAGCTCCTTAGTTATAAAAATAGGCACAAAAGTCAAAAATATACGTTTGATTGATGGAGACCATGATATCGATTGTAAAATTGATAGTTTTGGAGCTATGAAATTAAAATCAGAATTTGTTAAAAAGATATAATTGAGGTTTTAATACAACCTAATAAGTCAGTATTGGAAGCCCTTTGACATGAAGGGCTTTTTCTATCGTGCGGTAAGGTTGTAGAAGTATTGAACGAGGCTGAAGCAGGTAGGGGATGGAAAAGTGACTTAGGTCATATAAAACAGAAAAAAGTGGTAAAAAAGACTGATTTATTGCTCTACAAGTGAACTTCTTCATCTAGGATAGATTATTTGATATAGGTATAATGAGGTTAGTCTGATTGATATTACTAGTTGAAGTCTTAGCATCTACAGAAAGAAATAATAGTTTGAGGGAGACATGTACAAATGGTTCTGAATATTATGGAACGCATTAAGCTGCATTCTTCTAGCATAAGTTATCGCATGAAGAACGGAGATAATCAGGACATTATCGACCACGACTATAAAAGCTTGAACGACCTTCCGATTCAGAAAATTGGTGCTACAATGCAAGATTTTTCAAATTATTATCAGTTGACTCAGCGAGAATCGGAAATTCTCATGCTGATTGTTGTATACGGCTTTGCTAATCGGGAAATTGCCGAAAGGTGTGTGATTAGTGAAAAAACGGTTAAAAATCACCTTGCAAACGTAATGAACAAGATTGGCATTAAATCGATACGGAAATTGATTCCTCTGTTATTCAGTCATGTACTGTACGCTCATGAAAAAAACGAAATGAAGATAGGGACCAAATGATTTTTCCCTCAATGAGCATCTCACTCGAGCAGTGGGATTTTTTTGTGTCAAAAGGAATAGAATAAGTTTCATAGAATTATTTAGATAAAGAGGGTATTAGGATAACCTTGCTGCTAGGGTGGAGGCGAAGCTGGATTGACACAACCGATTTTACAAATTGAAAATTTACGAGCCTCTTTTCGCATTCAAGATGAATACTTTACCGCGGTTAACGGTGTCACATTGTCCGTCCATCCCAATGAGGTGCTTGCTATCGTAGGAGAGTCAGGATGTGGGAAAAGTACATTAGCTCTTTCCATTACAGGATTGCATGAACCCGAGAGAACGAAATTGGAAGGATCCATTCTATTCGAAGGAACCAACCTGCTATCATTAGATATAAATGAACTTAACCAGATTCGCGGAAGGAAAATCGGCATGATATTCCAAGACCCTTTATCCGCGCTGAATCCGTTAATGACGGCAGGGAGACAGATTGAAGAAAGCCTAGACTATCATACTAAGCTTTCTTCTTTAAATAAACGGCAGCGAACTTTGGATTTACTGGAGCGAGTCGGAATTTCGAATCCCAAACAAATCTGCGACCGTTATCCTCATGAGCTCTCCGGCGGTTTGAGGCAGCGAGTCATGATTGCTATGGCCCTTGCCTGCGATCCGCTTCTCCTTATTGCCGATGAACCTACCACAGCGTTAGACGTTACCATTCAAGCACAGATTATGACTTTATTAAGAGAGCTCCAACAGCAAATGAATACAGGGATTATGCTCATTACCCATAACCTGGGTGTTGTGGCCGAAATGGCCGACCGTGTGGCTGTAATGTATGCGGGCGAGATTGTTGAATTAGCCGACGTCCATACACTATTTGCCCATCCCATGCATCCCTACACACGTTCCCTCCTGCATTCCGTTCCTTCCCTGCAAACACTCCATGAGAAGCTTCATGTCATCCAAGGAATTGTTCCATCACTGCAAAAATTACCCGCGGCAGGCTGCCGATTTCAATCACGTATAGACTGGATCCCTGAGTCTGAGCACGAAAAAAATCCGATTTTACGGGAAGTAGAACCTGGGCATTGGGTACGCTGCACCTGTTACCAGAACTTCTATTTTCCGCAACATCCATAGGAGACATGAAGGATGGCATTTCTTAAAGTGAACCATTTAAAAGTTCATTATCCTGTTCGCGGCGGTTTTTTTCGGCGGGTCGTTGATCACGTGAAGGCTGTTGATGATATTAGCTTTGAACTGCAGCGTGGTGAAACCTACGGATTAGTAGGGGAGTCCGGATGCGGCAAAACAACTACGGGTCGAACTATCATTGGGCTGATCCAGGCGACCTCCGGGGATATTTTCCTTGAAGGAAACAAGATTACCAATATTACACGGCGTGAGTTTCTCCATTATCGAAGAGATATCCAAATGGTCTTTCAAGACCCTTATTCCTCACTAAATCCAAGAAAACGAGTGTTGGATATTATTGCTGAGCCGCTGCGTAATTTTGAAAGACTATCTCCGCAGGAGGAACGAAGGAAGGTTCAGCAATTTGTTGAAAGAGTAGGACTGCATCCGGAATCGGTGTTTAAATACCCTCATGAGTTTTCAGGGGGACAGCGGCAGCGGATAGGGATTGCACGGGCGCTTACGCTAAGCCCGAAATTAATCATTGCGGATGAGCCCGTATCCTCACTTGATGTGTCTGTGCAAGCTCAGGTGCTGAATTTTATGAAGGAGATTCAACAAGAATTTCAGCTTACCTATCTATTGATTAGTCATGATTTAGGCATTATTCGTCACATGTGTGATCGCGTAGGTATCATGTATAGCGGTCGACTGGTGGAAGAAGGAACTAAGCAAGATATATTTGAAAATCCACAGCATATTTATGCAAAAAGACTGATTTCGGCAATCCCGAATCCTAATCCGCAGCAACGGCAGGAGCAATTGAAGCTTAGACAGCACATTGAGCAGGATTACAAGCAGCTAAGCCATCAGTACTTTGACGATGAAGGAAGAGTTTACCCGTTGAAAAAGATTACGGAGACGCATTCTGCTGCCATCTTGTAGAGGTTGTTCACGTACTTGTAGAAACGGGGGAGATGGAAGATGTGGAAATTTATTTTGCGGCGAATAGTTGTTATGATCCCCCAATTGTTTATTTTGAGCGTGCTCATCTTTGTGCTGGCAAAAGCGATGCCCGGTGACGCATTGACGGGGCAATTGGAAAACAATCCAAAAATGGATATGCAAACCTTAATGGAGATCAAAGAAAAGCTGGGATTAAACGACCCCTTGTATGTGCAGTACACAAGGTGGATCAACCATTTGCTGCATGGGGATCTGGGCCTCTCTTATATTCATCAGCAGCCTGTTATCGACATCCTGGCAGAAAGAATAGGGAACACAGTAATGTTAGCTGTTTGTATCCTAGTGTTAACCTACCTGATTGCCATACCCTTGGGCGTTATTTCGGGGAGATGGAATCATTCATGGGCGGACAAACTTATCGTTGGCTACAGCTATACTAGCTTTGCCACACCCTTATTTATTTTTGCAGTAATGATGCTGTTTCTGTTTGGATTTACCTTAGGTTGGTTCCCTACGGGTGGAAGTGTCGATATTCAGCTGGAACAAGGGACGGCGGCTTATTATATCAATAAAATGCATCATTTGATTTTACCGTCCTTGTCAGGGGCACTTATTGGTACTGTAGGTCTGATTCAATATTTACGCAGTGAAATTATCGAGACGAAAATGAAAGATTTTGTGAAAACAGCAAGAGCCAAAGGCGTACCGGAATCACGGATTTATTCGCGCCATATTTTGCGCAGCTCCTTCATACCTATTGCTGCTTTTCTCGGTTACGAAATTACCGGCTTAATAGGTGGATCGATCTTTCTAGAGTCAATTTTCAGCTTTCCGGGGATCGGACAACTGTTCCTTCAATCCATTATGCAGCGTGATTATAGCGTCGTTACTGTACTCGTCATGATATCCGGAGTTGCCACCTTAGTCGGTACGCTATTGTCCGATATTATTCTAAGCATTGTAGATCCGCGCATACGAATCGAGTAGAGGAGAGGGGCGAGAACCGTGAATATCCTTTGGCGGGAAGTCATAAAAGATAAACTAGCATTCTGTTCGCTGCTTCTTCTTGCGCTCATTCTTTGCTCGGTCTATGCTTCGTCACTTTTATTGGATCAAGAAAGAATGCTCAAGGTCGATCTGCTATCGATTTATGAGCCGCCATCTGCGGAGTATTGGTTAGGTACCGATTATGGTGGAAGAGATATCTTTGGTCAGCTGATGATTGGTGCAAGGAACTCATTTACAATAGCTTTAACCATTACCGTCCTAACCGGAATCGTAGGTCTGGCCGTTGGTTCGATCGCTGGATATTTTGGCGGGATTATCGATAATCTCATTATGCGGGTGATTGATTTTATTCTGATTTTGCCCTTTTTAATGCTGGTCATTGTAATTATCGCACTTGTTCCGAAAAATGATGTAGCGATGTTTATTCTGATTATGAGTGCCTTTTTATGGACGGGTAAAGCAAGGCTCATTCGCGCCAAAATGCTAGCGGAACGGGGTATGGATTATGTCAGTGCTTCGAAGACGCTTGGAACTCCAGACTGGAAGATTATTGTCAGGGAAATTCTCCCGAATTTGAGCTCGATTATTATTGTGAACTTAACTTTAAATTTGGCAGGAAATATTGGGATTGAGTCGGGGTTAAGCTACTTGGGCTTTGGTCTGCCGGAAAGCACGCCAAGCCTTGGTACATTAGTAAGCTATGCGATGAATCCGGAGGTTTTGCAAAATAAATGGTGGATTTGGCTGCCCGCATCCTTACTTATTTTTGTGATGATGTTGTGTATCAATTTTATCGGCCAAGTCTTGAAACGTGCGGCTGATGCAAGACAACGATTAGGATAATAAGGGGGAAGCAGCGAATGGGCAAGTATGGGAAGCTTTTTAGTGTGCTGGTCGGTCTTTTGCTTGTGCTATCGGCGTGTGAGAGCAGCGTGACAAGTAGTTCCAACAAGAAACCAGAAGTCAAAAAAGAAAGCATCGAAAGCTTTCCGTTGGCTGTCAAAAACGACGGTAAGTCCGTTGAAGGAGTGCTGAATTACGCCTTAGTATCCAGTACTCCGTTTGAAGGGACACTTAACACAGCTTTTTACACAGGGACGCCGGATGCGGAGATTATGCAATTTTTTGATGAATCGCTCTTCCGCACGAATGGTGATTACGAAATTACGAATGATGGAGCCGCCACTTTCGAGCTTTCCAATGATAAAAAAACGATGACCATCAAAATCAAAGATAATATTAAATGGCATGACGGGGAGCCTGTAAAAGCCGAGGATTTGGAATATGCCTACCTGGTGATTGGTAACAAGGACTATACAGGTGTTCGCTACGGAAGTTCTCTCTTTCAAGACATAGTGGGGATGGAAGAGTACCATAGCGGGAAGGCGCAAAATATTACAGGAATTAAAGTTATCGACGCCAAGACATTAACCATTACATGGAAAGACGCTAATCCATCCTTATTAACAGGAGTGTGGGCAGCCCCGTTTCCCAAGCATTATTTGAAGGACATTCCAATCAATCAAATGGCACAGTCCAATAAAATTCGTAAAAACCCCATTGGCTTTGGTCCGTTTAAATTGAACAAGATCGTTCCTGGGGAATCGGTCGAATTCGTTCGCAACGAGGATTATTGGGAAGGAAAGCCGAGCTTAAAGGGTGTTATTGTCAAAGTGGTCAGCCCACAGGTTGTGCTGCAATCCCTGAAAAAAGGTGAAGTTGATCTGGCTGAATTTCCGACGGATCAATATGTAACGGCAAAAGGCACAAAGAACCTTCAATTTATCGGCAAAATTGACTCAGCCTACACGTACATCGGGTTCAAGCTCGGTCATTGGGACGCGCAAAAAGAAGAAAGTGTAATGGATAATCCAAAATTCCAAAACAAAAAGCTTCGGCAAGCTATGGCTTATGCAATGGATAATCAGTCAGTCGGAGATAAGCTCTACCATGGCCTGCGCCTTCCCGCCACAACTGTAATCCCGCCATCCTTCATGGGATATCACGACAAGAGTGCGAAGGGATACACGCATGATCCTGAAAAAGCGAAAAAGCTGTTAGAAGAAGCAGGATACAAGGATAAAGACGGGGACGGACTACGTGAAGATCCGGATGGAAAGAAATTTACGATCAACTTCCTTATGATGAGCGGAAGTGATATCGCTGAACCACTGGCCAAATTTTATATGCAGAGCTGGAAAGAGGTTGGTCTGGATGTACAGCTTGTCGATGGCCGGTTAGCAGAATTCAACTCGTTCTACGATAGGGTGCAAAAGGATGATCCTAAAGTGGACATATTTGCGGCAGCGTGGTCAACGGGTTCAGATGTCGATCCATACGGATTATATGGACGTAACGTTATGTTCAACTACACGCATTGGGTCAATGCCAAAAACGATGAGTTATTAGAAAAGGGCCATTCCGAACAAGCCTTTAATAAGGAATACCGCAAGGATATTTATAACCAGTGGCAAGCATTAATGAGTGAAGAGCTACCTGTGATTCCGACCTTATACCGCGCTGAGATTTATGCAGTGAACAATCGTGTGAAGAATTTAACGGTTGATCCAAGCTCTAAATTAACCTGGAAAGACGTCAGTATCACTTCGGAGAAGCCGGAAGTGGAGTAAGAATAGGCTTATTGATTAATGAATGACGAGGAATTATGAATAAAAACATTTTAGCTGGAAATTAGAGGGGCAGCTTAACCGCTGCTCTATTTTTCATGAATTTCAAAAGGGGCTGTTCCCAAAGCCATTATATATGGCAGGGACAGCTTCTTTTTTTGCGTAGGGCTAGCCGTACCTCTTCTTAGGGGGAAGTTTTTTTACTAATGAAATGTTATAGTAATAAAATTACCTAATTAAGGAACGATAATACAATGGACGCAGTTGACCTTCCTTGTCGTTCCTTTCATGGCAACTATCATGTGTGGTTGTTCTTCTATTCATTTCATTATTAAACTGTAGGTGGGATATACATGCGTTCAATATGGCGGTTTTACAAAACAGATTGGTTAAATATTTTTAAGGTGCCTACGGGAATTTTTCTGATTGTGGCGATCATTCTTCTGCCATGTTTATACGATTGGGTTAATATCAGCTCGGTCTGGGACCCTTATGCCAATACCTCTGGAGTTAAAGTAGCGGTTACAAGCGAGGATCAAGGAGTTAAAGTTGTCGATAAAGACATCAATATCGGGAGTGATCTGCTTAAAAGCTTGGAGAGCAACAAGAAGCTTGGTTGGACTTTCGTCAGCAAGGAAGAGGCAGAGAAAGGGGTGGACAGAGGGATCTACTATGCCAGTATCTTGATTCCGTCCGACTTCTCTTCCAAAATAACTGGGATTATCACCGGAAACCTGGACAAGCCGGAGGTGATCTATACGGTGAACGAGAAAGTGAATGCGGTTGCTCCCAAGGTCACCTCATCCGGTGTCTCTGCGATCACTAAGCAGATCAATGAGAGCTTTACACAAGCGGTTAGCGAAGCCTTGCTTACGAAGCTTGCGGAGATCGGCATTCAAATCGAGGAACAACTGCCGACTATTCGCAAAGTTGAGAACGGCATCTTTGAACTCGAAAGCAGGCTGCCTGAGATTGAAGCCGCAGCACAGAAGGTATTGGAGCTAGAGGAGAAGCTGCCTGCAATCCATGAGAAAGCTCAAATCATACCGGAAGTGGAGAAGAGAATTCCCGAGATTAATCAGGCCGCTCAGTATGTGCTGAAAATTCAAAGCAATTGGCCCAAAATCAGCGAGGCTTTATCGGAGATCGTCGAGATTCAGAAGAAGCTTCCAGAAATTCAGCAAGCAGCAGATCGAATCCAGGAGCTGGATCAGCATTTTGACAAAGTAGCGGATACGATTACTGCTGCCGTGGACAAGGCAAATAAGGCGATCCAGATCGTTACGGCTGCGCAAGATGCCTTGCCCCGAATTGCTGAGCTTGCTGATAAAGGCACCGCATTCGCTAATCAATTAAATGAATTTCTGGTTGCGAACAAGGATGCCTTCGAGACGATAGCCCCGTTGATAAAGGAAAATTTGACGTTAGTGCAGCATGTGAATGATTCCATCGCACTGCTCACAGACCGATTATTGAGCATAGATCCCAAGGTCTTGCCTACGGCAGCAGAGGTAACGGCTGTTAAAGACAGACTTACCAAGCTCATAAGTGTGGTTGAAAATACCAAGTCATTGCTTGGACGCATTAACAGCTACATTCCGGGCCAACCCTTGAATGCAGAAATTGAACGCCTACAGACGATAGAAAATAATTTGAACCGGCAGGTTGCGATATTAAGCACGATTGCAACCTCTCTGGCAAATGGAAATACACCTGCGAAGGATTTGATTGAACGATTAAATGAGCTGTCCAAAAACACGAGTGCCGGATTAGGCAGCATTCTCTCCAGATACGATAGCGAGATTGTTCCTTCAATTGCTCAAGGTATCGAGAAGCTGCGGACAATCGCGGGTGCATCTTCCGATAAACTACAGGCGGCTAAAGATAAGCTCCCGAATATAGAAGCAATCCTTAAGGATGCGAAGACAGGCTTGGAATTCGGGCAAGCGGAGCTGATTCAGATTCAGGAACAGATGCCGCAGGTTCGTGCGAAGGTCCATGAGCTGGCGCAATCGCTTCAGAGTAAAGTGGATGCTTTCTCCAAAGCGATTGATATCGCTGCGCCTTTCGTTCAGAACAATCTCTCCACAATTGGGGGGAAGCTGAACGACGCGGCTTCATTCATTGAGAATGACTTGCCTCAGGCGGAGAAGGAGCTCTCCAAGCTAGCTGATTTCGTACGTGATAAGCTTCCGGAGGTCGAGGACGGCGTCCATAAAATCGCGGGACTCGTTCGTAACGACTTGCCTCAGCTTGAGCAGGCTGTTCGCCAAGCAGCGAACAAGCTCAGGGAGGTTGAAGGGAACAACCACTTCGCAGACCTGGCTAAGCTCTTACGCGGAGACATTCAGAAAGAGAGCGAGTTTATGGCCAGTCCTGTGCAGATCATAGAGAACCGGAAATATCCGATTCCGAATTATGGCTCAGCGATGTCTCCATTTTATTGCGTATTATCCTTATGGGTAGGCGCAACGTTGTTGATTTCATTATTGAAGGCAGAGGCCGACAATCCGGAGGGGAGCTTCAAGCCGTATCAATTATACTTAGGTCGATTGGCGACGTTCTTGACGATCGGGCTGCTTCAGGCGCTGTGTATTACGCTTGGGGATTTCTTTATACTGAATGCCTTCGTGGCTGACAAAATAGAGTTTGTTTTATTCGCCATGCTGGTTAGCGCGGTGTTCGTTACGATTACTTACACGCTTCTGTCTGTTTTCGGCAATGTGGGCAAAGGAATCGCGATCATCTTTATGGTGTTCCAATTTTCCAGCTCGGGCGGTACATTTCCCATTAGCATGACTTCACGTTTCTTTCAGATGTTGAATCCGTTTATGCCATTCACCTATGCGATCAGCTTGTTGAGAGAAGGGGTTGGAGGCATTGTTTGGGAAACAGCGATTAGGGATATTTTGTACCTGTTCGGATTCATCGGCCTCAGCTTGTTCGTCGCTCTTGCTCTGAAACGTCCGCTTAGCGGGATTATTAAGAAATCAACGGCGAATGCAAAGAAAACGAAGATTATTGCCTGATTGCAACGAGCGAGTCGGAAAATTTTGTGGGTAGAGGATAGAGGTTAGCTATTTTTCAAAATTTTTTCTGCAAGAGCCGGGTACAAACGATTAATAAATGTAAGCCATTTGATTTTGCCAATGGGGACTTCCAATCGATCCTTCTGAAAATAAGTCAGGAACTGTGCAGCAAGCTCATCGGGAGAGATTTTATTCCTCCCTCTACCTTTCGTCATATCGGTGTCCACTACAGGCGGAATGATCTCAAATACCTTGATATTCGTATTCTCTAGCTGATAGCGAAGAGCTTTGGTGAAGATGTGCAGGCCAGCTTTGGACGAACAGTACACGGGGGCAGACTTCTTCGGTACAAGGCCTAAGCCGGAAGAAACGTTAACGATTGCGGCGTGCTTCTGACGGGCAAGTAGCGGAAGCAGCTTGGAGATGAGTTGAATGGGCGATATTAAATTGACGGCAATTTCCTCTGCAATTCGATCAGAATGATTCGATGTATCCATAAACGAGTAATTATGCTGGATTCCAGCGTTATTGATGAGAATATTAAGTTCAGGATGGTTATCATATAGCTGTTTGACTAGCAGGTTCAGTTGCTCCTCTACCCCTATATTACAAGCATAGGTAGTGATGTTCGGGTATTGTAATTTCAACCGGTTCAGTTTATTTTCATTCCGTCCTACAATAATGACTTGATTATCGTTGTGAATGAATCGTTCTGCCAAGGCTAACCCAATCCCCGATGCACCGCCTGTTATTAGTATGGTGTGACCTGTAACTTCCAATTCAATCTCCCCTTTCCTATACTCAATGTAGAGCAGGAAGGGGGAGTTCTGCATTAACCTAGGTTAATTTTCTGCGAATTCGGCTTAAAGCTACCGGAGTAATCCCAAGATAGGAGGCAATATGGTATTGAGGAATAGCTGCTCGATAAGGATGCGGCCCAGCCGCTCCCAACATACATGCCGGGAATAAAGCGATTGAAAATCTCGATAACCGATGACGATCAGCTCACTGTCCATCAACGATTGAATGGAGAAAAACGAAGGGGCATTTTGCAGCAAGGAGCTGTAAGAAACAACGAAATCATGCTGGGTGCAAAAGCTTTTATTAAACTCATTCCCCTCCGGAGTGGTGTAATATAAACGAAATAACCCGCTTACACATATACCAATAGAGTCTGTAAACTCCCCCGTCCTAACAAAATGGCTGCCCTTTGAAACGGTTCTATAGGCCGCTAACCTCTTAAAGACTATCCATTCCTCCCGAGGAATAGGAGAGATTGTTTGTAGCTTCGTATAAAGCAATTCCCATCTATCTTCCATATCGCATTGATTCCTTTACTGATAGATTTTACAAGTACATTCGATTCAACTCTGTCCATTCCCTTTTACCCTATTGAAAGATAAGGTTGAGTCTGCATAATTTGGCATATTTTAAATAATATTTGATTAAAAGAGAGAAGGTATAATACAATTAGGAGACAAAGTTTGGAATTGATAGAGTGGGAGAGGGATAGGTTTGGCTATTATTGATGTTATAAAATTTAATGGGATAGCCAGCCGAAATTGGTTGGTTTACCGTTATCCAGGCGAGAGTTTTGTCTTTGGTACACAACTTATTGTTGGTGAGGGTCAGATAGCTGTTTTTGTTAAAGGGGGGAAGGCTCTCGACTATTTCTCGGCAGGAACCCACACCCTCAATTCAAAAAATATTCCTATTTTACAAGGGCTAATCAATATTCCTTTCGGTGGAAGGACTCCTTTTACCGCAGAAGTATTTTTTATAAACAAAACAGTAAAGCTGGATGTTTTATGGGGAACCAGTGACCCGATCAGCTTAATTGATCCTAAATATGCGGTGAGATTAAGAGTGCGCGCTTTTGGGCAATTTGGAATGAAGATTTCTGATTTTCGCGTATTTTTGACAGAACTCATAGGTGCTGTGGGCGATGATCAGATTGTTAAATATGATACCGTAATCAACTATTTCAAAGGTGTTACTGTCACAAAGGTTAAAACTATTATTGCAGATATCATTATTAATCAAAAAATTTCTGTCCTTGAAATAGCTCCTCGACTGGAGGAAATCTCAGAGACTTCCCAGCGAAGTCTATCTGATGAGTTTGAACGCTTTGGCATAGAAGTTGTTAATTTCTATTTGTCATCTATTAATTTTCCCGATGAAGATTTCGAAACTATTAACAAATTACTAGGCGAAAAAGCAGCCTTCGATATTATAGGGGATAATCGTTACACAGTTAAACGTAAATTTGATGTGATGGAAACCGTGGCTGGCAATGAGAGTGCAGGAGGTCTAGCGGCGACTGGATTGGGTTTAGGCTTTGGTGCTGGAGCGGGTGCAGCTATGGGAAATACATTTGCCAATATGCCAGGCAGTGACATGAATACTCATCCCAAAGGGCTAGCTTGCAAAAAGTGTGGGGAAATGAATGACGCAGGATCTAAATTTTGTTGTAACTGCGGTGAAAAGCTTATCATTGCTCAAATTGCCTGCTACTCCTGCAGTACTTTAATTGATGAGAATGTGAAGTTTTGCTCGAACTGCGGCAGCTCCATGATGAAAAAGATATGTCCCGGATGTCACAAAGAGAATAAACCAGGAACCAAGTTCTGTGCGGACTGCGGCACTAAACTGGAGGAGTGAATATGAGATACTTCAATTTTTCCAATTTCGGACTTTATAGGTTGCTGGCAGCTCTGGTTTTTGACATTGCAATTGTCTTGGGTTTCTTTTCAATCTTTTCCGCTTTGTTTATTTTGGCGCCTTTAAAGCTTGTCATAATGTCCATAGTTTTGTTTGTAGGACTTTTGTTTTTCAGTGGTGCTGTAGTTTTTCCCAAGCTATTATTCGGAAGAGGCAGTATTGCTTATCCCATATCGATTGTTGTTGTGTCCATAATCTATTTAGCTGTATCTAATCTCATCTCGGTTATTTTTATTATGGGAAATATGGTTTGGTATATTTGCTGGGAACTGGTTGTTTTTGCGATTCTGATTGGTGTATTGTCAACTCTTACTTATTTTTCGAATCGGGAAGCAGTGGACACAACCGAATTGGAGCAGTCTGAAAAGACTAACATCAATATGCAGCTAATGATTATTGAAGCTTCGCTAAATGCGAAAAAGAATAATGAAGGGATATTACCCATCATTCATTCCTTCAAAATGTTAAAAGAGCGGATAAACGCTTCAACCCCTTTTGGAAGAATTACGGGAAACAGTGCAGTTTATGAACTGGAAAACACAATACGGGATAATTTGGAGTTTATACAATTACATATTCGATCCAACTCAATCGACAAAAATATCGTTGACATTCAGAATCTGATTGATGAAACACGAAGTCTTATTGTCAATAGAGAAGCATTAAATGTGAGATAAATATTTAAAGTAAGGGAGAAAAGTCTTATGAGCACAAATAACTGCACGGCCTGCGGGGCACCCGTTGCACCGAATGCGACGGAATGTAAATATTGCGGGGAAGCTTTAGCTGTCAGACAGCCACAACCTCAAGCCCAGTTTAATTCCTTCACACAAACCACCACCCATACCACTTCTAATGTGAATTCTGCGGAATCCATTACCAAGGTAAATGAAATGGTGAGTGAAATGAATGAAATGATGAATGGCGTGAATAATGCCAACAACATGAATAATATGAACAACAACATGAACAACAACGTGTATGTTCCCAGAAAAAGCAAGACTACTGCAGGTATACTCGCAATTTTACTTGGTGGATTAGGAGTTCATAAGTTTTATCTAGGAAAAGTAGGCTGGGGCATTGTTTACTTACTTTTTTGTTGGACTTATATCCCGGCTCTTATTGGCTTTATTGAAGGAATTATATATCTCGCTTCGAGTGATGAATCATTCAACATGAAGTATGGTAGAAGCTAAGTTATTTTGACGGATCAAAAGGGATTGTCGCCCATACTATTAGCTAGCTTGTTCAAGGGGTTGTCTCAAGTCTTATAGACTTACGGACTGCCCCTTTGGGCTTTCTTGGGGTGTCCATATGGATGCCCTGTTTTTTCGTTCAAGAGGTGATATACTAAATCGTATTACTAATGAGAGGCCGAACTTTGAGCTGAGAAAGGTACATGGATATGAAAAAAAAGGCAGCGGATATTTGTATTATAATTGTTGGAGCGATGCTCTTTGCTTTGGCTATAAATCTTTTTGTGATTCCTAATGAATTTGGTGAGGGCGGGGTTATTGGAACAAGCATTATTCTCTACTACCTTTTTCAATGGTCCCCCGGATTAGTAAGTTTGATATTAAATTCCTGCTTATTACTAGTAGGCTTTAAATTTTTGGATAAGACGACCACTCTCTACACGATTGTTGCGGTTGCCTTCAATTCTCTTTTCTTATATTTAACGGAGGGTTGGCGTATTTCTTCCGATGAATTAATCGTAAACGCACTGTTCGGGGGAGTGCTTACTGGTATAGGCTTAGGTTTAATAATTAGAGTTGGCGGTACAACTGCGGGTACGACCATTCTAGCCAGAATCGCGAACAAGTATCTCGACTGGAATGTCAGCTATGCCCTGTTGTTATTTGATTTGGTAGTTGTCTTTTCTTCGTATTTTATCATTGGGGCTCAGAGTGTAATGCTTACTATTGTGATGTTATATGTGGCCACCAAAGTTATGGATTTCATCATAGAAGGGCTTAACCCGAAAAAGGCCGTTACTATAATATCGAATGAACAGAGTAAGATTGCCGAACAAGTAAATGTGCTGATGGACAGAGGCGTTACCGTTATTTATGGTCATGGCTACTACACCAAAACGGCTAAAGAGATTCTGTATATTGTTATTAGCAAACAGGAATTGAGCCAGCTCAAGAAGATTGTTAGGGCAACCGATAAAAATGCGTTTATAACGATTCATGATGTGCGTGATGTGTTTGGAGAAGGGTTTATTGATATTACGAAGTGATGAAGACGACAAGTCCCCTTGCTTTAATAGAAGAATTTTGGGACAATCATAAACAGAATGTTAGCTTCGGCTGGTTACAGAGAACAGGTCTGAATTTATAGTTTTTGAAAAGAGGGTTACGAATGAATAAGGATTCCATTTATGGACTGACGCTGGATCAATTGACAGCATGGCTTATGGAATATGGACATAAAAAGTTTCGAGCCTTACAAGTCTGGGATTGGCTTTATAGGAAACGGGTAACGGATTTCTCAGAGATGATTGATGTTAATAAAGAGTGTATTCAATTATTGGCCGATCATTTTGCCATTCAAACCTTAAATGAACACTTGAAGCAGGAATCAGCAGATGGAACGATTAAGTTCTTGTTTAATTTGAAGGATGGTAATCTAATTGAAACCGTATTGATGAGACATAAATATGGGTTGTCGGTTTGTGTAACTACCCAAGTAGGCTGTAACATTGGATGCAGCTTTTGTGCGAGCGGGTTATTAACCAAGAGCCGCGATCTATCTAGCGGTGAGATTGTGGAACAAATTATGAAGGTCCAACTTCATCTTGATCAAGCGAATCAAAATGAAAAGGTAAGCCACGTTGTAGTGATGGGGATTGGCGAGCCCTTTGATAATTTTAAAAATACGGTGGATTTTTTGAGGGTTATTATAGATCACAAAGGACTAGCTATTGGCGCAAGGCATATCACGGTATCGACCAGTGGCCTTCCTGATAAAATTATGGAGTTTGCCGATATTCAAATGCCCGTTAACTTGGCGGTTTCCTTACATGCGCCCAATAACGAGCTTCGAACACAGATTATGAAAATAAACCGTGCTTATTCAATTGAGAAGCTAATGCAGGCTATCGATTACTATTTGGAGAAGACGAATCGGAGGATTACGCTCAGCTATATTCTGCTTAAGGATTTGAATGACCGCAGGGAGCATGCTCTGGAGCTCGCTAACTTAATTCAAGATAAACGGCAGCTGATAAATGTTAATTTAATTCCGTATAATCCAGTGGATGAGCTCGATCAATATCAAAGAAGTGAGCATGAAACGGTGCGAGCGTTTTATGATACGCTGAAGAAGCAAGGCATTAGCTGTAGTGTTCGGCTTGAACATGGGACAGATATAGATGCTGCTTGCGGTCAGTTAAGAAGCAAACAAATCAAAGAAAATAAGCAAGAGCAGGGGAGCGTTTAGTCCCTGCTTTTTTTTATTTTCATCATACATCAAACAGACCTTCCATCGCATGATGGAAGGTCTGTTCGCAATACTATATTTACTACATTTGTGGAGCAGCCTCAGCTTGTTCTTCTTTTAAATCCACAACAACCTTCCAAGCTTTACCCATAGGAGGCAAGCTTCTAGTCATTGCTGGCCCATAGAAGCCTACTACTTGGGCACCCTTTACGAGTTGAGCTTTTTCAACGGATTCCCCATTTTTATTAATTATTGAAGTTTCGTCTGTTAATTGAAGAACGATTTCGCTTTGTGACGAATCACTTAGTTTCGTTCCTTTAATTAAGATACTAGTTTTCCCATCTTCACTGCTGCGAACCTCTTCAATTTGACCCGCAGTTCCTAACAGATCTGCTTGTCTCGCTGGATCCAGAACCGTAATTTTGGATGTAGGTGTTTGAGGCGGTAGGCTTAGTGTAGCAGCAAGTGAGTGCTCAGCTACTACAGTCAAGCCAACATGAAGATCAGAGAGGCTTAGCTTGGTACCGTCAAGCATTTGGTACAGGGTTTCGTCTCCTACATTAAGCACTAGCCCTTCCGTCCCAATACCTTGAATTTGAACGGATGAGTATTTTCCCTCAGTTCTAATAGCCGTAATGACTCCAGTCGCTTGAACCTTTTTTTGTTGCTCGGTGAGTGTGACAGAGGTGATGGAAACTGAATTTCCTTGTACGGTCACGGATTCATTCAATACTTTGCTTACAAAGGATGCAGGCACATACATTTTGTTATCCGACAGATCAGGTGCTGTACCAAGAGTTGTAATCATTTTATTGATACCATAGCGATCTTCGCCTGTTTTAACAGTTGTAAAAAGGGGGCCTTTGTTCAAATCAACGGATAGGGTCTCTTGATTCCAGGTTAGAGTATAGCCTAGTTTTTCTGCAACAGCCCGGAGAGGCAGCATAGGTTCAGCTGCATTAGGTGATTGATAGCCGTTTTCTGTAAGTGATTCGCCGTTTAGATTAATAGTAATGGTTGACATAGCAGCTTGGATGGTCACTGGTGTTAAGGCCTTTATGGGTTGTACATTATCAGTTGAGGCATAAGCCGCTCCAGTTGTCATCATCGTAGATAGTGTTAGAACAGCTAAGCTTTTTTTCATTAGAGGTTTCATTAGTGTAGTTCCCTTCTGTGTGTAATGTATTTGAGTTGTCAGTATCTTTAACGAGGCAGGTTTCAATTATGTTGCACTTGAGCCAATTGTTCACAGAAGGTAACCTGTCGATTCTGTTGTTTGGATTACAGGGAAGAGAGGGTTTTATTAGTTTATCCCATCATTTCCGCTAAGGGGATAGGCCTGATTATGATAGAATAAGAGTAGAAAATAGTAAATAGAAAATCGATAAAGGATGGATATATATGATGATCCCCCAATCTGAACATACACCCCCTGATCGTGTTCTGAAATGGGTTGTTAACTCTGTAGACCCGCTAGCTGCTGTCCAATCAACTCGTCGGCTGCAAGGAGGAATATCGTCCATCATTCACAGCGTGTCTCTGCGAACCCATGGAGAAGTCAGAGAATTTGTGGTAAGGCAATTCGATAATGAGGAATGGCTGAAAGATGAACCTGACTTGGCCCTTCATGAGGCGGAGAGTCTTCGTTGGGCATATGGGAATGGCTTATGCGCCCCGCAGATCATTGCATTTAATGAATCGGGAAGGGAGTGTGGCGTTCCGACAGTACTCATGACACGACTTGAGGGCTCCGTAGTTCTGAATCCAGCCAATTATGACCTGTGGTTGAATGGACTTGCAGAATCACTTGTGAAGATTCACGCAGTGGAAGCGGATAGCTTCCCGTGGGCCTATTTCACCTACAACGATATAGACACTTTGGAAATCCCATCGTGGTCGAGCTCCCCGGAACTATGGAGCAGAGTCCTTGACATCGTTAGAGGGCCGAAGCCGAAATTCAAGCCGTGCTTTATTCATCGGGACTATCACCCCACCAATGTATTGTGGACGGGGAACTACGTTAGCGGTGTAGTCGATTGGGTGAATGCTTGCCGCGGCCCGGCCGGTATTGATATAGGCCATTGCCGGTTGAATCTGGCCATGCTGTTAGGTGTGCAGTCGGCAGACCAGTTTTTATCCGCTTACCTGAGTCACGCGGGAACAGAGTTTAGCTATTCTCCCTATTGGGATATCTTATCGCTAGTCGATATCCTCTTCGGGCCGCCCACGGTGTATCAAGGCTGGACGGCGCTTGGCGTTACAGGATTAACGGATACACTGATGGTGGAACGTATAGATAGGTATATGGCAAGTCTTGTGGAGCGTGTTTCAAGCCATAGTGACGATATGAATCATAAATGATGAGAAGGGTTGAAACATGTGCAAATCATTGGAATAGTATTCATTTCAGTAATGCTGTCACTATCCGGATGTTCGAATCAAACCGCACCTAAGGGGGCGACCGAACAGCCTGTACAATCTTCGAATCCTAGCCCCTCTGCTCCTCCTGTCGAGTTAACAGAAGCTAATGATACTCTTCCGCTTAAGCCCCTAGGCACAGCGGGTGAGGTAGCATCGTATTATAATCGTCATCTGGCCATTAAGGATGGAGCCGTTTACGGTTGGACGGACAATGACCAGCCTCAGATCATGATGGATGATGCCATTCAAATCGGAGTTGGCGATACGACGAGCTATGCTCTGTTAAGAGACGGACAATTGATTGCATGGACCGAAGATCCCAAAGCTGTTGTTTATTTGGCTAAAGACATTGCGAGCTTTTCTGCCGGTCGTACCGGAGTTTTTGCCATAAAAAACGATGGAGCTTTATGGAGGTACGACTCTCCAGACCAAACAGGGGTGGAAATAGCCAAGGACGTTGTGTTTTCAAGCATTGGCGACGGAACCGATTACTACATCACCAAGCAAAGAGAAGTGTTCGCCAGAGGGCTCGCTCATCGAGGGCAATATGGAGACGGCCGATTGGAAAGCACGAAGGATTTTATCAAGGTAGCGAGCGATGCCACTCAAGTCAAAGGACATACTGGGCATGTCATTTTACTCCAAACAAATGGGGATGTGCTTGGGACTGGCGGAAACATCTATGGTCCTCTCAGTACGCATGGACTGGGGGATAAGGCAATAACATGGGGCGTAATATTTACGGGTGCCTCGCATATTGCTACAGGCTCTTCTCACTCTGTTGCCATAAAAGAAGAGGGTACCTTGTGGATATGGGGGGCAAACGAAGGCACAAAGCCCCATCAAGTGATGGATCAGGTAGTGGCTGCTGCTGCGGGAAAAGATGTGACGCTTGTTAAAACTAGAGATGGCGGCATATGGTTCTGGCAAACAGGCATGGAGCCGCGCAAGATTCTGTAACAATAATCGGCCTTCCTACTGTAAATGCTGGGGAATGCGAACTCCGAAGCATGAAGGTCTGTGAGGGATGCCGAAGTATGTTAGAATTAAAGGTATACACACTAAAAGGGGTTCTAATATGAGCAGCAAGAGCTTTAAAGATTATAAGTTAAGTGAAGATATACTCAGGGCGTTGGAAAGCTTGGGCTACGAGCAGCCAACGGATGTTCAAAGTGAAGTCATACCCATTGCGCTGGAGAGGAAAGATCTCACAGTAAAGTCACAGACGGGAAGCGGCAAAACGGCGGCCTTCGGGATTCCAATTTGTGAGATGGTCGATTGGGAAGAGAATAAGCCGCAAGCCTTAATATTAACACCAACGCGTGAGCTGGCGGATCAAGTGAAGGATGATATCAAAAATATCGGAAGATTCAAACGAATCAAAGCAACCGCTGTTTATGGAAAGCAGCCTTTTGCTAAGCAAAAAGAAGAGTTGAATCAAAAATGCCATGTTGTTGTCGGTACACCGGGACGTGTATGGGATCATATTCAAAGAGGAACGCTCGACCTGGAGCGAGTGGAATACCTTGTGATTGATGAAGCCGATGAAATGCTTAATATGGGATTTATCGAACAAGTGGGGGCGATTATCGAGGAGCTGCCTGAAGACAGAATGACGCTGCTGTTCTCCGCTACTTTACCGAAGGATGTAGAGAAGCTCTGTCATCAATATATGAACAACCCATTGGATATCGAAATCCACACAGCGGAGAAAACGACGGCACAGATTGAGCATTCCCTATTTGTAGTGAAAGAAGCTTCTAAATTCAGTCTACTTAAGGACATAACTGTTGTCGAGAATCCCGATAGCTGTATTATTTTCTGCCGCACCCAAGAACAGGTGGAGAAGGTATGCAAGCAGTTAATGGAACAGGACTATCCATGTGACAAAATCCACGGCGGTATGGAGCAGGACGATCGTTTTAGTGTCATGAATGAGTTTAGAAGAGGGAAATTCCGCTATTTGATAGCAACGGATGTAGCTGCCAGAGGCATCGATATTAGTAATATCACCCATGTAATTAACTACGACCTTCCTGTTGAAAAAGAAAGCTATGTGCATCGAATCGGGAGAACCGGACGTGCTGGCAAGACAGGAAAAGCGATCAGCTTCGTTACACCTAACGAGGATAGATTTTTAGCCAATATTGAGAGCTATCTGGGGTTCGAAATTACTAGAAGAGAAGCTCCCTCCAAGGAAGAAGTTGCAGGTGCTAAGACCGCCTTTGAAGTGAGAATAAGCGCTCAGCCCGTTATCAAGAAGGATAAAAGTGAGCAATTAAATAAAGGAATCTTGAAGCTGTATTTTAATGGCGGCAAGAAAAAGAAGCTCAGGGCTGTAGATTTCGTGGGTACCATCGCCAAAATCGAAGGCATAACTGCGGATGATATTGGCATTATTACGATACAGGACAATGTTACCTATGTGGATATATTGAACGGCAAAGGTCCTCTTGTCTTGCAGGTTATGAAGAATACGACCATTAAGGGCAAGCTGCTAAAGGTTTATGAGGCTAACGCACAAGGCTAGGGAATGCCAGGGTACCTTTAGCGAGGTACCCTTTTCACGTTTAAGAACAGCTGCTAAGGATGTGACAAGCACCACAAATGGAGCCCTACCAATCCCTCTCTAGTTACATGGGTTTAGAAATCATGAGGTACAAGACCACAACCGGAATTAACGTTCCAATCGTTCCGAAGATCGCCCAGTATAGACTAGCCTTTCGATATGCCTTTGAGAGAGTGCCGGCTTCCAGAGATTGAGCGCTATGACGAATCATGCTTCGCTGCAAAGGCAGCAGCAGGGCCAACCAGATTAGGCCGGTCAAGGAAAATAAGGTTAAAGAGAGCGTGAGCCAATTGAAGCCTGACATCGAGTATCCGGCTTTAAGCGCCATTAGACTACCGGTAACTATAATTAATATCAATCCAGGGATTGTGAAAATATAGTCGGCCAGCATCACGTTTTTCGTAGCACTGTGAATGGCAGCCAAGTCCCCTTTTATATCAGCCTTTACTTTCCAAAAAGCAGCTGTGAAAATATTGCCAACTAGAAGGATGGCCCCCAACACATGCAAGAATAACAGGAACTTCATTTTAATCCCTACTTTCTTTAGAATTTAGAGTTAGAGTTAGGCTGTAAAATGTTGATTATTAATTCGGAGAAGTCGGAAATGCCAAACGAGATAGCTTGGGGGGCGGTAGCTGCACGCATGCGAAACCCATAAGAGAGCAGAACAAATAATTCGGCTGTTTTATCGGCATTTACTGCTGCAGGTATCACGTTATGCTGCTGTCCTGCCAGTATCCATTGCTTCGAAGCACTAACCGCCTGCTCGTAGAATCGTTGAATCACCTCGCTGACAGCCGGTTGATCGCTTTTACTGAGCAAGTACATCAGGATTTGATTGGTGACGTCGCTTGGATCACTCAGTATGGATAGGCTGTTTGTAATCTCTTGCATCGGCGCTTTGAATTGAGGGGTGTCTTCTTGATGCACAGCATCGAAAAACCGAGCACTGATCGCCTCAAGCCTCGCCTCTAGAACTAGCGCCAGCAGCTCATCCTTTCCCTGAACATAATGGAATATCGCCCCTTTCGATAGCCCTGAACGTTCCATAATGTCACTCAAGGTTGTTTTACTGCATCCTTTCTCACTAATTAACGCTTGGGTTGTATCCAGCAAAAGCTTGGTTGTCTGCTCTCGTTTCAGTTCTCGTTTCATAAGGGGTAGCCTCTTTCGTACTGCTTTTATTTGGATGTTTTCAGTATTTGTATTTTTAATTATATAAACCGACCATCGGTTTGTAAATGAGCAGGTGGCTATTCTTGAAAATTATTTTTTAACACACGTAAACTATAAAAAAGACCGACTTCAGCAGCCGGCCCTTGATCTTTTACTTTTTGACAATGGGTACCCATACTTCACACTGGTAATCCTCTGCAGTTGTATCTCCTGCCGGATATACCTCCAGCTCCGGTCCCCCTGCGTGTTCATAACCTGTTGCTGGGAACCATTCTTGAAAAACTTTCCCCCATACCTTCTGAATAGCCCCAGGCAGCGCTCCAACAGATGTAAATACCGCCCAAGTGGCAGCAGGAATGTGCCTCGTTGTGAATTCGTCAGCCTCAATCCCGGCTTTTCCCTCTACTGCAATGATATAGCTAAATTGCTCTTTGTCATGCTCCATATCTAGGCAGATTCCCAGCAGATTTTCGTTAATCCCAATAGAGCTTAGCTTAACGCTGGTTCCATCTTCAAAGCACTCTTGCCAAAACTTTGGAATTCTCCGAAGATTTTCTCCGTCCTTGGTAGATACTTGAATAGACTTTCCGATAACTGTGAAAGAGGCTCTGTCTATGATTGTGTAATCCATTTCCTTATCTCCCTTCAGTGATAGATGGAAGGAGATGCGAGGGAAGGCTTTGAGCCTAACCCCCGGCTCGCGCGCAGCCGAAGGTGTAATCCCATGCGCCTTACGGAAGGCTTTGGAGAAGGATTCAGGTGAGTCATAGCCATATTTAAGCGCTACATCGAGAACTTTTGTTGAAGATATGGCCAATTCTTGAGCGGCCAGTGTTAATTTGCGTTTTCGGATATACTCGGCTACTGTGATCCCAGTTAACATATGAAACATCCGTTGAAAATGAAACGGGGAGGAATAAGCTGCTTTGGCAATTTCTTCGATACCTAGCTGTTCTTCCATATTCCGCTCGATCAGTTCAAGAGCATCCTTCATCCTCAAAAGCCATTCCAAGCTCGTCACCTCCTTTAATAAGATGATCTTATCACTTTCTTATCTGGAAAGCCTGTTAATCTGTGCTCTGATTTGACAGGCTTTTAACCTATATCAAGAATTATCGCATTTTACGGGCATGCTCCTTGCGTAGTAAACAGACGAAATAAGGAGCGCCTATGATAGCGGTCATGATGCCTACAGGTACCTCCCGCTCGAATAGCCAACCTCCTGTTTAAATATCCGGCTAAAATGAAAATAATCCACGAATCCGACTCTTTGAGCAATTTCTTTGGCAGGCAATTGAGTTTGCAGAAACATCTCCTTGGCTTTATCGATCCGAAGGCTGCGCAAATAACCGGTCATGGTTTTGCCGGCATGGCTTTTGAACAGAACTGTGTAGTGTCCGATACTCATTCCAGCCCGTTCGGCGAGCATAGGGAGAGTGAGTTTAAGCATATAATGTTCATTTATATAAGAGAGGGACTCTTCCATGGAGATGGCAGAGGATTTATCCTCTTGCCTCATGTTAGTTTCATATATATAAATGAACAGGATTCTTTCCATTAATAGACGTTTTCTGAATTGCTGGGCAGCTTCTTCCTCAGGCGAATGGGTATGGATTTCGTGGATAGTGCGGATGAGCTCGTCCAGCATGTATTTAATTTTCACTTCACTGAGCGTACGGAGAGGGCCATTCAGCGTCCAGCTGTTGTTCTCGGGGAGCATGCGGTAGGAGATGACGACATATTCGGCTTCTTTCGTTTTGGGTATCTGTATGTAGAAGGGGCCGTACTGTGGGTGACAGGCAAAGCCCTGAGTAATAACATGTGATGCTTGTTCTTTCGTCGAAATGGTAATATGCCCGCGAAGGACAACAATCAAGACATGGCTGCCAGCGGAGCAGTCGATGGTTTGAGACATACAGCTGGAATCAACCTGCTCCAAGACCGGAATCATCGTAATGAGTTGTTGAAAGTTCATAATCGCCTAGCCCTCTTATGGTTAGATTTCGTCATCATGTACAAACGAGAATTTGCCGGGAGAATAACCCCTTCTTGGCAACACCGCGGTCTGCAATTGTAAGTCCGGCATTTGCAATCATTTCATCAATCGATTCAATCGTAATAACGATTACCTTGCTTGCAATGCGGCGAGCATGCTGGAGAATTGAGAATTGCTCCTCGGGTGTGGTCGTAGAAAATAGATTGTAGGGCATATCAATAATCGCTACATCGTAGCTTGCTGTGATATCCGAGATGTCTCCCAAAGTAACATTGCCTTCAAATCCAAAGTGAGCGATGTTCTCCCGTGCCCCGCGGGCAATAAAAGGGTTGATATCGCGACCAACGATGTCGATCCCCATGGAGAGTGCTTCTACCAGCACAGTTCCTATCCCGCAGCAGGGGTCAATCGCTTTGACTCCTAATGGATCAGGCACGGCAATATTGGCAGCGGCTCTGGCTACACGGGTACTAAGGGCAATGGAATAATTGCGGGGCTTTTTCATGTGATGAAGCCATACGGCCTTATTTCTCATATAGTTACCGAAATACCATCGCCCACCCAAGGCGATTATGCCAAACACATGGTCCGGTTTATGGATATCGGCTTCCCCTTCAATGTGCATGCCAATTTCCCGCTCAATCGCACGCCGCTCATCGTACTCTATTTTATCAGCAGGCTCCAAATCATTAATTTTAACGAAAATGACTTTAAACGTTGCTTCAAACATCTGTATATGCGATACTTGTTCCAAAATATGTGGCAGACTGTCTCCGTGATATAAGACTTCGATCCGTTCTTTAATAAATGGACTGCGATCAGGCTCTATCTGGATGGTGCTTTTTAAGATGTTAGCTTGAGCTTGCTTTCCAAAAAAAGAGCGGGTTTCTAATTGACATAAGGAGAGCTCGTCCTCACGACACGCATAAGTATATATAAATGCTGGCAGTTGATTATCATTTTCCAATCTAGTCACGTCCTTTAGAGGTTGTTCAAAAAGCCCCATTTGAGCTCTCATTTATAGTATCCGATTTATCAACCCTAACCATATCCGTAAAAGTATAAAAAAGCAAAAGAAACGTTAACGGTAAGTTATGTTACAATGGCAGTACGATCACAACTAGGAGATGAATACAAATGAGTGAACAAATCAATGTGCAGGAGCTTGTCCAATACATAGCAAGTAAAACTAATGTTGCAGCGCCAAGTATACAGCTTGTTTTAAAGCATGAAGAGGCATTTATCAACAATGCAAAGACAGATGCCAAGGGTGAGGTAGATATTGATAGTGACGAGCTGGTTGATTATGTCGTGAGCCGGTCTGATGTTAAATTGGACGAGCTGACCGTTGAGCAAATTCTCGACGCAGAGATGGACTACTTGATGGAAAAAGGACTTGCAGGCTACATAGATTAATAGATAAATAAATGAGCAAGCTGGCGCATGATCCCGCTAAATGGGGTTGTGCGTTTTTTTATGAGTAAAAGAGGCTTTTTTACCGGGATTTACCTAGTTATTGGGATTATTCTTATAAGTTTCTGCTTACAAATCTTGGTTTGTTTTGTACAATGAATCCATATCTCTTTATTAAAAAAGGACACTATTAAATGAAAATAACAGATATAGAGATGTTCAAGGGTCTCTCTAATATTATGCTGGCGAAGCTTCTAGGAAGGCTGGATAGGCAGCATCTTCCTCAAGGTGAGACCTTGTTCGAGCAAGGCGATCCCGGCGATAGCATGTATATTATTGAAAGAGGGACCATAGAGCTCTTCTTCCAAAACAATGAGACCAGACAGTCTCTTGCTTACCTAAATGAAGGGGATAGTATAGGGGAGATGGCCCTACTGACGGGAGAGGTTAGGTCGGCTTCGGCAGTAGCTACGGCTGATTCGGTATTGCTGGAGATAGATAGGGAAATCTTCGACCAGCTGACTTCGGAGCATCCGTCGATTTCTACTTATTTTATCCGACTGCTTTCACAGAGGCTGATCATGACCAATGATCGTTTGCAAGCCTCCAAGGAAACGAAGTCACAGTGGATTTTGCATGAATTGGAACAGCTGCCAGACAGGCTCGTTCACTTTATCTTATGGTGCAGCCAGATACCGATAATCAGCCCAATGTTGGTCGAGCATACCTTCCAGCTTTCCGTATCTGAGGAGTTAAAGGGATCTCCTGTACTTACGAGGTTCCTATCCTATGACTTTCAAGAGCGAGAGTGGTTCAGCGTAAAGTCGGCGTTCAAGTCAGCACTTTCGGAAATGGCTACCGCGCAATACGGCTACAGCAAAAGAGACCAGTGGGTGAAGGAGGCTGCCGCCCTCTATAGAGGCTGCGGTGATTGGCATGCCTTAATTGCGCTATACGCGGAGGAGGAAGACTGGGAGAAGGTTCATGATGCTATTAGGCATACCGTCGAGAACACGCTATCCGATCGTCAGGAGGAAGAAATTTTCCGATTGCTTAGACGTTATTCCGAGGCTATGAGGATGGGTTCGCGCTATGCTTCGTTGGAAACCTATGTTCAATTATGCTTGAAGTATGCGCCAGAGTCGGGGATTGCTGTTGTGGAAGAAGTGTTGAAGCAAGATGAATCTGTGTTTACCTCCGGGCAGCTCCTATCCGTCTACGAATGGGGCGCAGAATTAAGCCGCTTGCTTCATAATAAACAATCGGCGCTTATCTATTTGCAAAGGGCCGAGGCTATTGCTCGATCCCTGTCGGAGAATACTTCAGCCGAACAGGATGACGACCGGGTCGTTCAGCTTGCCCAACAAAAGCTAACCATTAGAAAAAGTCAGTTTTTCGCAGAACGGGCAAGTCGGCTAATTAAGCCCAGCCAATGGTCAAGAGGGTTGGCGGTGGTTGCGGCTTTGGTAGCGATCCTTATCTTTTACTACATTCCGCCTATTGCTGGCTTATCCCACAATGGAATGGTATTTATAGGTATTGGGATCGCTGCGGTCGTTCTATGGATCGTCAACATAATACCGGACTACATCGTTGCCCTAGGCATGGTTATGCTGTGGGTATTAGGTGGTTTAGTCAGCTCAGAGGTTGCGTTATCGGGCTTCGCTTCGACGACATGGCTGTATATGATTTTTATTATGGCGCTCAGTGCGGTTATTACGAAATCAGGCATCTTATATCGGCTTTCCTTGCATGCGCTCAAACGGTTTCCCCCCCATTACCGGGGGCAGCTGTGGGGGATTATTGTAGGCGGTATCGTTCTTAATCCCTTGATCCCATCCTCTTCAGCCAAAGTATCGCTAGGAGTCCCCATTGCCCAGACCCTTTCAGAATCTATGGGGTTCAAGGAAAGAAGCCATGGCGCTGCGGGGCTGGGGCTTGCCGCTATGATCTTTTACGGGTTTACAGCTCCCTTTGTGTTAACAGGATCTTATACCAATGTTATGGCCTACGGCCTTGTCTCGTCAGATAAGCCTATCACCTGGATAGAATGGGCGCTGTACGCCTTTCCTGCTTTTATAGTTTTTGCTGCAATTATGGTTACCGTATTATCGGTTATGTTTCGGCGAACGCCATCGGTTAAGCAGGTTTCCGCCAAAGTTCTTGATGAGCAGCTGCGGCTGTTGGGGGCTTTATCCAGAGAGGAGCGTATTTCCGTATGCACGGTGCTTGGCTGTATTGTGCTTATGATCCTTCAGCCCTTACATGGAATTGACAGTACGTGGGTTATGCTGTTAGGTTTCTCAGTTCTCGTCATATGCGGAGTATTGGATCGGCAGACGCTTACGACAGGTATTGATTGGACATTCTTGTTGTTCCTCGGGGTTGCATTTAGCTTTGCTAATGCGGCTAAGGAGCTAGGTATTGTGGAGTCGTTAACCGGATTCCTCAATACTCATATGTCTGTATTTCTTTCCTCACCCAGTATTTTTCTAACGGCAGTTGTGGTGCTGTGTTTCGTGGTGACCCTTATTGTTAGAGATGATCCGGCGGTCATACTTCTGGTTACCGCGCTGCTCCCACTAGCGGAGACGGTGGGAATCCATCCGTGGATCTTAGTTTTTATCATTTTGTTATCGACGGATCCCTTTTTCTTCAGTTATCAATCACCAACCTATTTGACGGCCTACTACAGCTCGGAAGAAAAGGCCTTCAGCCATCGTCAAGGTCAAATTGTTGCTATCGGATACGCGGCTGCTGTGTGGCTGGTTGCAGTCGGTTGTATCCCCTATTGGAAATGGTTGGGGTTGATTCACTAGTGGGAATAGCTGTGGGTACGGTTGCGGAGAACAGGCGAAGGGCGAATTGGCCGCCCTTACTGCCAAGAGTTTGAGGCAAGCTCGGAGGTGATCCTACCGAATTGCGTGGATGAGCGATAAGGTCGAGGTGACTAAGACTTGCTCTAGTTTAAGGAGAATCGAGTCAACACATAATCCAACATAAGACGATTGTGATGAGAGACGACTTCATGACCGGAGAAAGGGTAGGTATGAATAACCTTATCACTTGTTATTCGGTTGTAGGCAGCATACACCGTTTCGGGGAGGCATACGGTATCCTTCAAACCGACAGATAGCATAGCAGGTATGCGGATGCGCTCTCCCAGATTCAAGATGTCGAAGTAGCTGAGCGTCTCTAAAATCGGCTCCAGCTTGTCTGGGTAACGCGCGACGAAGGCAGCCGCCTCTGTAAGAGAACCGGTGGAGTTCAATAAACCGTGGTCCATATGGCACATGTTGGGAATATTCGCTATAGCAAGCGCGGGCTTATCACTTAAGGCGGCCGTGATCAGGACTAATCCCCCACCTTGGCTGTTGCCGACAATGGCAATCCGGGAGGTGTCGATCTCCGGCTGTGCATACACCCAATCCACAGCTTTAATGCTGTCGATAGTAATGGCTTTATAGTAGCAGGTATCCTTATCCAGAATTCCTTGTGACATCCAACCCTTTGTCATACCGTAGGCTTGTGGCAGCAGATTGCCCGTTTCCCCGCCTTGACCCCGAACATCGACTGCAAATACGGCGATACCCATCAGCAGCCATTGACTGTAATCCTCTGGATATCCACTGCTTCCGGTATAGCCATGGTAGATAACTACACATGGTAAGTTCTGCTGAGGGACAAATTTAGGAAGCAGGTACCAGCCTTTGATCGGAGTATTATCGAAGCCCTCATAGCTTACTCTGTAAGCGTCAACAAAAGCTTGTGGTCCAAGGATCTTCTCCCTTGAATCATTCAATGGCTTGGAGCTGAATCGGCTTAAAGTTTGTTCCCAATAGCTCGATAAATCCTCTCTAGCGGTCAAGGGAGGATTTAATTTCTTCAGATCCTCAATTTTCTTCTGAATAGCGTTTGGATAGTTAGGATTCATTCTGAGTGCTCCTTCAACTGTATGGATTAAGAGGAATTACTTTCTAGAGTCCAGCATTCTTACGATGGTAGCAGCCGCTTCGGTTCGAGCTATCAGTGTTGTCGGCGCATATTTGTTCCAAGTAACGAAAGAGATGTAAGCGTTGCCGTATGTTGCTGTGTGTTACCCTATGTTACCTTTACCGAACATGGTACCATGCTCTCCAACCTTGAGGGATAGAGAGGCTTTATTCACGGACACGTTTCTTCCATCAACAATTGTATCAGATGAGTTGGTGATCGTCACCTTGCATTGGCACGGAAGCGCCATCCGTTGATCTTGCAGTGATGGTCACAGTGCCGGGTGAAACGGCGATGATGTGGCTCTAGCTGTTAACAGAAGCCACATTCGGATTGCAGCTCCAAGATATGCCCCGAATGTACATAGCGAGCTTCAGTCGTTTTGCAGAAATTGTATTTGATATTAATATTTCTGTTAGTTTATTGATAATAATTGACAATAAACTTAACCTATAGCAAAATTTAACTATCCGTTATGATAGATTAGATTGGGGTTTTAAATATGGATGGAACTTGGTCAAAACTTGCAAAATTTCTGATTGTAGATGATCAGGAATATAACATAACTTTACTAGATCGAATTCTGCGCCGAGCTGGGTTTTCTAACTTACATAGTACTATGAACTCACAGGAGATTGAACCGCTTTTTCAAGAGATTGCACCCGATATCATATTGCTAGATTTACATATGCCGGGGATGGATGGGTTCGAGGCGTTAAAACGATTGAGGGAAATGGATAAAGCCGGAAGCTATTTGCCGATTCTTGTGCTAACTGCTGATGTAACGCCGGAGGCTAAGAAGAAAGCGCTTCAAGAAGGCGCTAATGACTTTCTAACCAAGCCGTTTGATAAAACAGAGGTTATTCTGCGCATTAACAATTTGCTGAAAACACGACACCTTCATTTACAACTGCAGCATCAAAATGAGCATCTGGAGGAAAGGGTGCGCGAACGAACGGCCGACCTGGAGAAGGCACAAGTTGAAATTTTACATCTGCTAGGACGTACCTCAGAGTTCCGCGATGATATGACGGGGCAGCATACGAATAGGGTTGGAGAAATGGCAGGAATGATTGCCCAAACTATGGATCTTCCCGAGCAAGAGGTTGAATTGATTCGCCGTGCCGCGCCGTTGCATGACCTAGGTAAGATCGGTATCCCCGATGAAATTCTACTGAAGCCGGGTCGGTTTACCCCAGAAGAATTTGAATATATGAAATCACATACTTCGATTGGTGCTAGCATTTTGGAAGGAAGCCTGTTTCCGGTGTTGAAGGTTGCAGAAGAGATTGCTCTGGCGCATCACGAGAAGTGGGACGGTACCGGTTACCCGAAGGGTTTGAAGGGTGAGGAAATTCCTTTTGCTGCACGTATCGTGGCTCTTGCTGATTTTTTCGATGCATTGACACATGAGCGACCTTATAAAAGAGCTTGGACTGTAAGCGAAGCACTCTCTGAAATTGATAACCAGCGGGGGTTGCATTTTGATCCTCAGGTTGTGGACGCATTCAAAAGCATCGTGCAAAAGATGGGTGTTTCATAAATAAATTAGTGAGGGAGGGTGCTTTTAATGAAAGGAATCGTATTTACGGCATTTATTGAAATGGTTGAAAGTAAGTTTTCATTACAAATTGCGGATCAAATTATCGAAGCTTCCAATTTGCCATCCGGTGGCAGCTACACGGCGGTTGGAACGTATGACCATAATGAAATAATCCGACTTGTTGTTCAGTTGAGCGGACAGACGGGTATTCCGGTTGCTGATTTGGTTCGGGCCTTTGGAGAATATTTGTTCGGACAGCTTGTTGAGTTGTATCCGCAATTTGTGGATTCGGAGCTTACGATATTTGAGTTTTTGCAAAAAATTGACGGTTATATTCATGTTGAAGTACGCAAATTGTACCCGGATGCAGAGCTGCCAGGATTCGAATGCGATACGTCGATCCCAAGAACGCTGAAAATGATATACCGCTCCTCGCGTCCATTCGCTGATTTGGCTGAGGGGTTGATTCTCGGATGTATTAGCCATTACGGTGAAAACGTCGATGTTAAACGTGAGGATTTTACGGACAGTACTGGAGCGGCGACACTTTTTATTCTGACCCATCAGGAGTCCATATAATGACCGAGCTGGACGTCCTCCGAAGGCATTTGGAAAGAGAGAAAGCAGCTCGCAAAGAAGCGGAAAAAATCGCCGAGCTGAAGACACGAGAAATTTTTTATATCAATCAGGAATTGGTGCAGTTGAACGACCACTTGGAAGAAATGGTCAAGGGGCGAACGGCCGAGCTTGCGAAGACTCGCGATGAAGCTATCGAAGCGAATATGATCAAAAGCCAGTTTCTAGCCAACATGAGCCATGAGCTGAGAACACCCCTGAATGCGATTATCGGATACAGTGAAATGCTTAAAGAAGAAGCCGAAGATATGGGTGAGCCCGTATTTGTCGATGATCTGCAAAAAATAAATAAAGCAGGCAAGCATTTGCTTGCACTTATTAATGATATCTTGGATATTTCCAAAATTGAAGCCGGCAAAATGGACCTGTATCTTGAAGCCTGCAATGTACCGGAGTTAATTCAGGATGTACTCACAACAGTGCAGCCTCTGGTGGAAGCGAACAGCAACCGGATCGAGGTTTCCTACATCGAAGGTGAAATGCACACGGATGTAACGAAGCTGCGGCAAATCTTATTCAATTTATTAAGTAACGCCAGCAAATTTACTAAAGAAGGAACGATTGGGTTAAGTGTCATTCAGGAAGAACGGGGAGGTCAACCAGGGTTCACATTCAGCTTTGCGGATACAGGGATTGGTATGACGCCGGAGCAAATCGATAAGCTATTCTTGCCATTTACTCAAGCCGATTCATCAACGACACGTAAATATGGAGGCACTGGCCTTGGGCTTACAATTAGTCAGCATTTCTGTACGATATTAGGCGGGAAGATCGAAGTGGATAGTGTATACGGTCAAGGCAGCACTTTTACTTGCTGGCTCCCTGTTCTTGCTGAGAGGGAGAAGGAATCCCACGATGAGTTGCAGGAACGGCCGACGGAGAAAATGGAAGGCGAGGTCACTGTCCTCGTTATTGACGATGAGCCAGCCAATCTGCAGCTGATTGAACGCTATCTTGGCAAAGAAGGCTGGAAGGTGGCGGTTGCAGGAAGCGGCGAGGAAGGGCTTAGATTAGCTAAGAAGCTGCGTCCGAGCGTCATATGCCTGGATATTTTAATGCCGAGTATGGATGGATGGTCGGTCTTGACCGAACTAAAGAATGATCCTGAACTGGCGGAGATTCCGGTCATCATCTTATCATTGACTAATGATAAAAAGATGGGATATGCCCTAGGCGCCTCCGAGTTTATGACGAAACCCATCCATCGTGAGCAATTGATCGCTGTTTTAGGTAAGTATGTTCCTAAAGGAAGTACCAATACAGTGCTTGTTATCGAGGACGATGTGACGACAAGCTTAATGATGACGAAATTGCTGGAGAAGGAAGGCTATACAGCAACTCAGGCCGGAAATGGGCGCATTGCTTTGAAAAGTATAGCAAAGTCAGTACCTAAGCTAATCCTGCTCGATTTAATGATGCCCGAAATGGATGGTTTCCAGTTCGTTTCGGAGCTGCGTAAAAAAGAAGGGTGGCGCACGATTCCAATTGTCGTTGTAACGGCAAAAACGATTACAGCAGAAGATCGTGCTAGGCTGAATGGTTACGTAAAGAAAATTATTCAGAAGGGTGCGTTGGACCGCGCAGCGCTGCTCAAGGAAGTTAGCAGTCTGGTTGCTGATTCCATTGACCGGATCGAATAAACCGACTGAAGCAAGACCCGATGAAATAAGGAACAACACTTAAGCTGCGGCATGAGCGCTAAGGACGTTCAAGAAGCTCAAAGCAGTAAGAAGGAGCACGAGGATGCACAAAATACTTTTGGTGGAAGATAATGAGATGAACCGAGACATGCTTTCCCGGCGCTTGATTCGCAAAGGCTTCGAAGTTATTATAGCTGTCGATGGAGAGCAGGGTGTTGCTATGGCAAGATCAGAGAATCCAGAGCTCATTCTTATGGATTTGAGCCTGCCTGTGCTTGATGGGTGGGAAGCCATTCGGCAGCTCAAGGCGCAATCGGGAACACAAGCGATTCCCATCATTGCTCTGACCGCTCATGCGATGGCAAGTGATAAGGAGCTGGCGTTTCAGGCGGGATGCGATGACTTCGATACGAAGCCCGTCGAACTGGATCGGCTGTTGGGGAAGATACAGGCATTTCTGAAGTAAGAATAAATGTTCCAATCAAAGAAAAAGAACCCTTGAATCTTCTAATCTTCTCAAGGGTTCTTTTTCTTTTAAACATACTTGGTATTCAGACAAGCTAGTTGATAAAGTTCACTTTGTACAAAAGTCGTTTCAAAGTCACTGCGGACTGGGCGCGGGTTGAATAACTATCCATCATGAGAGCTTCTGTCGTCATTCCGTTTATCAAACCGGTATTAACGGCAGCCGCAACCTCTGCTTTTGCCCAAACAATCTTGTCAACATCCTTGTAACGTCCAAGGATCTCGTCTTGTTGGGCTTGGGAGACCTTTACATCCATATTTACGTAGGACAAAGCACGTATAATCATTACCGCTTGTTCTTCACGTGTTATTTCCCGGTTCGGGCGGAAGGTTCCATCCTCATAACCGTTGATCATACCTGCCTCGGTCGCTGCTGCTACATCTCCGGCATACCAAGCCGTTGAGGCGAGATCGCTAAACTCATTCTTTGCCCCGGACGAAGTGCTTAAACTTAATGCGCGGGCAAGCAGCACTGCAAATTCTGCGCGTGTGATATTGCGTTCGCCATCGAACCTGTTGTCGCTGACTCCATCGATTACAAGCTTGTTAGCTAGCAACTCGACATCCGCTTTAGCCCAGTGGTTGGTCATGTCTACAAAGCTCTTATTATTCTCAACCACCGAATACACACTATTGCCATTACGTTGCATGGTTGCTGTAGTCTTACCATCCTTAGCTTCAAAGATAGTGGGGACGAATCGGAGCGTCTTCGTCTCAGGCATATACATTACGCCTGTCGCTCTCAGTGAATCGACAGCCTTGTTCAGCACCAGACTGCGGGAAACATAGGTGGAACCGAAGGTCAGGCGGGCCGATTTACCGTTATTGCTGACCGCCTGAACATCGTACTCTACGGTATCGGCTATTTGCGTACCGCCTGATTTAGCCACGGCATCCCTCACGGCGGCGGCTTCGCTGCCGATCAGCTTTTTGATCGTGATGCTGATCCATAGGTCGTTCAGGATCGTACCCAATTGCCGCTGCAATTCTTCAAGCTTTAGAACGGATAACGGCAGCTGATAAGTAACGTTCTCACTTGTAATCACTAATAATGCACCAGGCTTAAGGACCGCATCAACTAATCCCTCCGCAGGCAGCAGCAGCTTCTCTCCTGCATGATTCACTTCTACTTTGGATGCCGATTGGAAGGCCCCCCTTAATACGTCAACCTCAACCCTGTCGTTGTTCACTACATTAATCACCGCATTACCAGGCTGGCCGTCCTGGCTGCCGACGCTTGGATTCAAGTTGCTTCCGTTAGAGGAACCTCCTGATGGACGATGATCTCTAGGTACAGGCTTTACTTCGATAGATATTGGCTGTGAATAGATGTCGTACTTATTAGCCTCATCAATAGAAGCCGTATAACGCAAAAGGATAGTTGCCGTACCCGGTTTCTTTGCGGTTGCTTTATTTCCGTTCACTTCAATCAAATCTTGACCGTCCAGCATGACAATTTCCGGAGTAATAGCCGTTTTTGTCCCGTTATAGGTTTCGATTTCAGCGGATAATGTAAGGCTTCCACCATTCATCATTTGCTGGTTGGCTTTCTCCGGCTTGATTGCAATTGCCCAATCTGCCGCCCAGAACGCATAATCAGTAGTCAAGCCCCAAGCGCCATACAGAAAAAATTGAATGAAATTCTTTTTATCATTAAAGGTCCAAGGCGATATGATAATACCACGGTGTTTGGAGGCCTCCATAAAGTTTTTGCCTAATCCACTAAAGCTCGTATTTAAAGTAACGTTCAGACTTTGAACCTGTTTCAGCGTTTTCCTCAAGGAGCTGTTCACATTCGATTCGCTGGCAAGCCCGCTTGTCAATAAACCCAAAGGCATTTCAGGCATTAACTCAGCCAACCGCTTCAACTGATTGCCGGAGAATGACATCGTATCCATGACATCTTCCGCATTTTTATCCTTAATTAGCTTGACGTAGGCATCAACGGCTGCCGGATTGTCGGTTTTCATCTCTGACATAACCATTTTGCCTTTTTTCCGGGCAAGGTCAATTTGTTCCTCTAATGTCGGAATTTTTACATCGGGAAATCCCACAGGGAATGGTTTGTTCGCATTCAGCGCCTTTAGCTGGGCCAAGGTGTAATCTTCAATAAAGCCGGTACCATTCGTCGTCCTTTCCAACGCTCCGTCATGGAGAATAACCAAATGTCCGTCCTTGGAGAGGTAGATGTCATTTTCAATGTAATCCGCCCCATAGTCCAGACCCAATTCGTTGCTCTCTATCGTATTCTCCGGTGCTTTCGAAGGCACTCCTCTATGTCCGATCACATAAGGTTTGCGAATCAGAGTTGTATTATTGGAATAAACCTTTAATGCAGTAAATGCCGTGTTCGGCGAGTCGGTTAAGATCCCATCGACTCCGGACGTAATCAATTGATGGAGAGTAACGCTTTTTTCCCTTTGTGCTGCTGCTTCCTTTGCCCAGACCACGATCGTCCGTTTTTGGAGATAAGATACGTTCTCGGGGGAAGCGGCGTTTTGGGGGAGCAGTGCAATCTTCGCCAAGCTGATCGTTGTTTTTCTACGAACGTCAAGCATATCTTCTTTAGTCAAGCTGCCCCTCGTACTGAAATCCACGATACCGCGAATGATCGGGTAAGCGGTTCTGGCTCTTTTGACAAGCTCTCCATTGTCGGAAATAACATCAGCATCCTCTATGCCCTTGTTCTTCAAATATTCGACCAGCTCGTCAACCGTCTGCTCATCCTTCACATAAAAGGCAGGGATCATACGTGTTCCAATGGCGGATAGAACCGAATCCAAACTTCCCATTTCCTTCATACGGGACGGTTCCATTACCTTCAAACCTTCACCGATATGCAAAACAACTGTTGCCGGCAGGGTAGGACCGGTGAGATCGACCAGCTCCTGAGAGCTTTTGAGCTCTGTTGCTATAGATGCGGCCATCGAGATTTTGGTTTCCGGTTCAGTAACTTGAACAAAATGGCCGTTGGATACAGGCGGTAAGGGCTCCTGCTGCAGAGTAACCCGAATATTATCCAGTTTCATGGCGCTGCCGTCGGCTTGAAATCCAATGCGTCCTTTCGTATAAGCTGCTGCTTGATCGGTGTCGATGATCGGTTTGTTATCGATAGATTCCTGTACCCTGGTTCCGTATGCTTTGACGGTATAGCGGTACAGCCTCCCAGCATCGATCACTTCTGTGAATGAACCTGTATCGATGACATTCCAGCCATTGGCAGGGGTTCTCTCGGAAAACTCAACTCCATTAACAGCCGTCGCATCCTTCCTGACAGCCATTTGGTAATAAGGGTAGTCATTGTTCTGAATTCGGTACATGATCGCATTCCATCTTGCATTGTTGTTCACCGTAAGATGAGTTACATCCGCCTCAATCTTGTAGTTGCCGAACAAGCCTAAATAATCGGGGAGCAGCACTCTGGATGGATTATCCGGAGCCGCAGAGGCATTCATTTCGAATGCTCCTGATTTCACTGTTGCTGCACTGGCTGTTGTCCCCTGTTTTCTTGTCCAGCCTTGCGGCAGGGTGCCTTCCGGAATGGCATCAAAATTTTCTTCATAGAGTACATATTCGGCATCACCTGGGTTTTTGACTATGAAAAGTATGGAAACAGCTGCCCCATCCTTTTGCCCAGTAACCGGATAAACCCCTTTTTGCTGAACCTTGAAGGTCCCATTCTCAAAGACAACGGCGCCGCTGCCGGAGGTCCACGATAATTGCCCACCTGGCAGGGTTTGGGATGAAAAGTCATTTAGCTCCGTTTGAAACGACAAGCTATTCAGATCAAGAGGTTGACCCGAGACAGCCAGAGCATAACCTTCATTATGCTTGATCGATACCACCTTAGCCCCAGTCAAGGAAGGGGTTACGGTTACCTCCTGCGACACTTCCGCATTGTAATAAACCGCCTTCACGTTTGCCTTGCCTTGTTTAAGCGGGTACAACTTATTGTTGATGATTTTAACAATGCTTTCGTCTGAGGAATAAAATTTAACACGGTCAAAGGCCGCTACATCCGTTATTCCGTCCGAATAATAGACGCTGCCTGTTACACTTATCGGACCGGTCAAAGCTTCCGCGGTAGTCGGAATCGCTGCATTCAGCCGGTCGGCCGTTATTCTCGTTACTTTTAGGTTATCAAACGATATCTTGCTTTGGTCCGCCTGAAACCCGATTTTCCCTCTTTCAAGTAATTCTGCAGTCAAACTTTTATCTGTCAGCAAAGAATAATTCGTATCGGATTTTGCCTTGATATACTCCTTGACGTTGTTATCGAACACCCTTACTTTCATTGAGTAATAGGAATTTAATGCCAGTGTCTTGCCCCATGTACCGGTCACAGGTACAGACCAACTACCATCTGTTTTTCTGTAGGCAATCTCGTAAGTGCCGTTTTGTCTTACAGCCATCTGATTATACGGCAGCAGCGCGCTGGAAGGCGCACGGAATATCAACGAAGCCCATCTTGCGCTGTTCAGGACGCTTTCAAACCGCAGATCTGCTTCGATGATGTAGTTATCCCATTGGACAGGAGCGAAAATTCGGCTCTGTTTGTTGGTGCCATTCACGTCAACGGATATTCTTCCGTTCCCGTAAGTATCTTTTACAACGGTAAACGAATTGCTTCCCGCGCTTGCATCCGTTTTCCAACCATAAGGAATTTGCCCCGCCGGAATGCCATCGAAATTTTCCTGGAGGAGTATTGTATTTACACTCCCCGGAATCGGATGATCATCCACCAAAGTGATGACTCCATAACCAGCTGTGTTGTTCCAAAATGTCGATTCATTGTAGGCGCTCCAAGCGCTCGATCTATTTTGAGTGGAGTCTGTGCCATAGCGGTCACCGGCAGTAATTTCTAAACCCAGCTGCTTCTTCAATAATGGGTCAAAATTCAGCATGTCCCAAGGCACGGCCATTTCCAGTGTCCAACCTTCTGCTGTCTTATTGATCGCTCTTAAGATCTTCTTTTCGTCTTTGCCGCTATGATTGCTCAGTGCTGCACCGAAATGGAATTCAGGCGTGGTCGTTTCTGGCTGATAAACTAAACCCATCTGCATGTCATCCGCAGCAAAAGGCGCTGATCTGTGCAAGGTAGGATCAACAAAAACATTAATGCTGTCTTGTTCAAACCAATTTCCCGGAGCATTATAGATGGGAGTATCGTCAGCGGCCTTCACACCGATAAAAAGATACTTATTGTCCCACAGCATCCCAAACTTTGTATCCTTAAAAGGGCCATTGCCCGTTTGGACTTGTAAAGTCTGATCAACTGCCCAAAAGGACTCCTCCAACTTTCCGTCAATAACTGGAGCTGCTAGTGTTTTGTTAACGTTTAGTGTTTTTCTGGCTGCATCTGCCGCATAAGCCTGATGTTCATATACATGGAACGGGAGGATACTGCTTAGTAATAGGGCAACTAACCATACATGAAAAAGCTTGGAATACATCTTCAACTGACTTCATTCCCTTCATGTAAACTAGGATTCTTACTAGGTCGAGCGGTTCAGGGCAGGCTCTTGTAACCCTCGTCTCCTTTCCTGAGTATATAAAAACCCTTTATACAGCAAACGACCATATGCACTCCGTTTGTTGTATAAAGGGCTATCTCCACACCTCGTACCCTTATACAATTGAATTTACCAATAGCACCGGTGAACCGGTGGAAACAGCTAAACTCTCTCCTACTTGATGCCGGAATGCATGAAGCTGTCAACAAACTGTCTTTGGAAAATAAAGAACACGGCGAGCAGCGGCAGGATCACCATAAGCGTAGCTGCCGTTACGGTTCCCCACTGGGCTCCCGTTTCGAAGGACTGGGCGAAAATGGCGATTCCTACGGTAAGCGGGCGGGACTCGACAGAGTTCGTTACGACAAGTGGCCACATAAAGTTGCTCCAGTGTGTGCTGATTGATATCAGGGCGAAGGCGATATATGTCGGTTTGGCAGCAGGTAAGTACACGTACCACAGAGTCTGCCACCATCTGCAGCCATCCACTCGGGCCGCTTCGTCCAAATCAAGAGGGATCTGTTTGAACGTCTGGCGCAGCTGGAACACACCGAAGGAAGAAGCCCAATAGGGCAGCATAATCGCCAGTCTGGTATCCACAAGGCCCAGTTCTTTCATAATGGCATAGTTGGGGTAAATCAAAATGTCCGGAGGAATCATAATCTGCGTCAGGAAAATAATGAAAAGGACTCCCGAACCAATGAACCTCAAACGCGCAAATGCGTAGGCGGCCAGAGTGATCGTAAACAGCTGAATCAAAAGAATACCGACAACAATGAAAATCGTATTCCAATAGTATTGAAGAAAGGGAATCGTATTCCATGCATTGATATAATTGATGAAGGTCGGATTCTCAATTGCAAATGGATTCGCCCGCGTGATGATCTCCGCCGAAGGCGTAAAAGATGTGAATACCGTCCACACAAGCGGGATTAAAAAAGCAATGGCCAATACGATGATGAAGGTACGATTGATTACTTGATTCATGGTTATGCTCCTCCTTTCTCCTAGTAGTGGATTTTTTTGTCCAGATAAGCATAGTTAAAGATCGAAACGGTAAGCAAAATAACTAACAGAATCACAGTCAATACGGAGGCTTTTCCCATATCCCAGAAGCTGAATGCGGTTTCATAAATGTGATAAAGCAGTAGGTTGCTGGCGTTATCGGGACCGCCCTTAGTCATAATGTACAGGTGATCGACCAGTTTAAAGGAGTTAGTAACGGCAATGATAAAGACGAACGATGTCGTGGGCATCATCAGAGGAAACGTAATCTTACGGAAGGTCAGAAAAGGACTGGCGCCTTCGATCTTCGCCGCTTCATACACTTCTCGGGGCAAGCTTTGCAGGCCCGCCAGATAAAAGATCATAAAGTACCCGGCTTCCTTCCAAATCACCATCATCATCATGGCGATCATAACCCAATCCGGGCTTCCCAGCCATTTTGGGCCTTCAATACCGAAGACTCCCAAAAACTTATCAAGCAGCCCATAATCCGGTGTGTAAATGAACAGCCACACATTCGCAATGGCGATCATTGGAATAATGGTCGGATAGAAGAATGCCGCTCTCAGCAAGCCGTTCCCCTTCAATTTGTTATTGACCCAAATAGCCATATAGAAAGCCAGAAAAATACTCGTTGGCACCGTGCCTACAGCGAGCAACAGGTTATTTTTGATAACTTTGATGAAAACTTCGTCTTGGAGAACCGATGCATACTGTTCAAAGCCAACAAATGTACTGGCTTCAAAACTGGAGCTGTAAAAGCTTAAATAAATGGATTTAAGGGTTGGATAAAAAGTAAATAAGGCTAGGAAAATCAGAGAAGGGAGCAGCAGCGCATAGGCGAATGCGTTCTCCTTCCAGTTGACCGTTCCTTTCGCTAGAAGCCATCCTTGCCGCTTAATTTTAGCTGTTGTATTAGGCACTCGTTCTGTCATTGAAATCACCCGTTTCCTCACATGGAGAGCTTTTATAACAAGAAGAAGCCACATGATACATTACGCACCCCACTGAAACACAGACAGGGACTTCATAATGCAACCATGGCTTCTCGTCGTCTATAGCCGTAGTTGTCTTCTGAAAAAAACCACAGTTATTGCGATGTTACTTGAAGGCTTTAAGAATCTGATCTGCTTGCTCCTGCGATTTCTGCAATGCTTCCTTTGCAGTCATTTTGCCAAGCAGCGCTGCCTGGATATTATCATTGAAAATTTTAGTGACCTGACCGTTCTGGTACGTGGATAATTCGCTGTCCGCATACTCTAATTGGTCTCTAGCCACTTTTGCCTGGGGGAAGGTTTCAATGTATTTCTTCAACAAATCGGTATTGTAAGCCGCTTTCGTTGTACCGACATAGCCTGTATCGATTGACCACTGCGCTACGCGATCGGGTTTAGTCAGGAACTCGATAAATTTAACGGCTGCTTTTTTGTTTTCTTCCGGTATGTTCTTGAACACATATAAGTTACCGCCGCCGGTTGGTGAACCGAATTTCTTGTTAGCCGGCAGGAAAGCGACACCAAAATTAAACTTCGCATCCGTTTTCACCTTGGTCAAGTTGCCCGTCGTATGGAACATCATTGCTGTTTTGCCACTGATAAAGTCGGAAGGAACCGTTGCCCATTCGATGGCACCGCTTGGCATCACCTTATCCTTAATACCCAAATCCATATATAGCTGTAAAGATTCTTCTACATGAGGTTTATTGAAAAATACCTGTTTGCCGTCATTGGACATAATGTTGTCGCCAGATTGAAGTGAAAGGGCTTGCAACATCCAGTATTGGTATCCGGTGCTTGGAATTTCGAGCCCCCACTGCGTGACTTTATCGGATGCATCCTTTTTCGTTAGCTTTTGCGCGTATTCACGGAGTTGAGTCCAATTCGCAGGTGCTTTTTCAGGATCGAGGCCGGCAGCTTTAAACATGTCTTTGTTGTAGTAAAGCACGATCGTGCTTCGTTGGAAAGGCACACTCCAAATGGTGTTCCCTGATCTAGTGTTACCCAGGAATGACTCGTAAAAGTCTGCGAAATATTCTTTAGAGAACCGAGGCGTTAAATCCTCAATGGCTTTCATCGATATTAAGCTGTACAAGTCGGTGGATAAAAGCACCGCCATATCCGGCGAATTGTTGCCTTGAACGGCTGTCGCCACCTTCGTCATTGTATCTTGGTAGCTACCACCATAAATCGGCTTGATTTTTATGTTAGCGTTTTCTTTTTCAAAGTCTTTAGCTAATTTATCAACAATTTGAGTAATCGGCCCCCCGACTGCTACCGGAAAATAAAACTGGAGTTCCACCGGCTTCCCGCTTTTACCTTCTGCTCCCTTTGGGCTTTCCTTAGGAGCTGTTCCGCCGCCGCTACAAGCCGAAAGTACCAAAATCAACGAAGCCATCAACAACAGTAATTTTTTCATGCAACTTCCCCCTCAACAATTTATTGTGTTCCGTTACTTTCCAGCCTTTCATATCATCAGGAAACGTTTTGCAGGCTAACTCATTGCCGCTAGTGCCGCTCCCTTACTAAAATCGGCAAAATAAAAGAAGCCACCAGCATAAAAACGCTTCCAAAAAGGAAGTATGCAGGTGGCTTCTCATCAAGTCTCTAGCCGATTACATATGATATTTTACTTTATTTTACACATATCCCATCCTGCTGGCAAGGGTTATTTCTCAATCAAAAAACCATTGAGTCGGAACCAAATAGATCCCCCCTCCCGCATACATGCCAACCAGAGAATTGTTCAGTTCTCTGTTAGAGAATCAAGGTATGGCGGGACTAGGGACTTCAATCAGCCAATATGGCTGTAGTTCTCAATTTTCTTTAACAACCTCAGATAGCAATTCATAAGAACGTAATCGAGCTTGATGATCATAAATTTGGGAAGTAACAATAAGTTCGTCAGCTCCGGTTTCATCCAGAACCTTCTGCAGCCTATCCCGAACGGTTGCTTTGTTCCCGGCAATGCCATAGCTTAATTGCTTGCGGACAACAGCTTGCTCCTGAAGGGTCCACAGAGAATCCATGTCATCCACAGGAGGATTCAGAAGACCGGTACGGCCGCGGATAATATTAAGGAAAGCCTGCTCCATCGAGGTAGCTAGCTTGCGACCCTCTTCGTCCGTATCAGATACCACTACATTCACTCCTACCATAACGTAAGGCTTCTCTAGTGCATCCGAAGGACGGAAATTGCTGCGGTACAATTCCAGTGCTGGCAGCAAATAATCTGGAGCGAAATGGCTGGCGAAGGCAAATGGAAGACCGAGCTGGCCAGCTAATTGAGCGCTAAAGCCGCTCGAACCCAACAGCCAGATCGGAATATTCAGACCTTCGCCTGGAACAGCTCGTACTCCTAGTGGACGGCCGCCCAAGGAGGGGTTCAGGTAAGCGCGAAGCTCGCTTAGCATCTCTGGGAAATCATTGCCGTCGCTTCCCAAGCCGCGCCGTAGAGCGCGCATCGCAGGCTGGTCGGAGCCTGGAGCTCTTCCCAGCCCTAGATCAATGCGGCCAGGGTATAACGTTTCTAACGTTCCGAACTGTTCGGCAATGACAAGAGGAGCGTGATTAGGCAGCATGATGCCACCGGAGCCTACACGGATTTTCTCGGTGCCCGCTGCTACATGTCCTATAATGAGAGATGTGGCAGAGCTTGCGATCCCAGGCATATTGTGATGCTCAGCGAGCCAATACCGGTGGTAGCCCCACTTTTCGGCATGGCGTGCAAGGTCCAGTGTATTACGGAAGGAGTCTGCCGCTGTGGCACCCACTACGATAGGGGCAAGATCCAGCACGGATAGAAGAATCTCATGCAATCCTTTACTTGGCTTATTGGCGCTATTGTTTTCCGACATCTTAGATCAGCCTCCTAAAATAATGGTTATTGGGGATTTGTCGTCCATATTCCAGCTGTTTTAATGAAGACACGCTGCGGCAGCTTAAGGGTAGCTAGAATCAATTCCGCTACATCCTCCGATTGCATCATACGATCCTCATCACCTATTTTCAAACCGGCATTTACCGCTAATTCTGTATTAACGGTACTCGGTGTGAGAGCCGTTACACGGATGTTAGATTTTCGAACCTCCTGCATAAGGGATTCCGTTAAGCCTAGAACAGCGAATTTAGAAGCGCAGTAAGCGGATCCGGTAGCGAAGCCTCGTTCTCCAGCGGTTGAAGCGATATTAATGATGGTTCCCTCGTTTTGCTTCAGCATGGTAGGCAGTGCGGCACGAGTGACATAATAGGTTCCCATAAGATTGGTTTGGATGATGCTCTCCCACTGTTCAGGCTCCATATCGACGAGTAAACCAAACTGTGCCACTCCTGCATTGTTAAGCAAAATATCTACGGATCCAAGCTTCTCGATTAGAGTTTTTACTGCCTGGTCTACCTGCGTTTTATTAGAGATATCCGCAGATATGTAATAAACCTTGATTCCATAGGTATCCGTCAATAATGCTTGAAGGGACTCCAAATCGGCACTGTTTCTTGCCACTAATCCCAGGTGTACGCCCTCTTTGGCCAGGGCGATGGCTGTGGCTTTCCCGATACCTTTTCCGGCTCCCGTTATTATGGCCGTTTTATTTTTCAATTCCATTGTTATCTCTCCAATCTGAATTTTATTTTAATCTCGTAGGGCAGCCTTGCTATCTGATTACCCATTTATTAGCACAGTATAGGCTTCCTCAAAAATGGAATGACTAAACAATTAATAAGTCACTATTAATAATTATTAGTTATTTTGTGATTAAAAACAAGTCCTAACCTTTTAGTAAGTTAGTATATTTATGTATGTAAAATGTCGGGAGGTCGTGACCAAAAATAACTTTTTTCATTTTAAGCTCATTTTGTGGTATTCTTCTAATGCAAGTCGACAGCAATTTATAGACCGGGTGACAGGATGAATAACTTATTTTGGGTTAAGGCAAAAATATTATTTTCTAATAAACAGACAAAATTGATAATCTACCTGACGTTTTTCGTATTCATATTCATTACGTCTGTAGGTTTATTTTTATATGAAAATTATAAGGGCATTCTGGATAGAGACTTGAATCAGCCCTACACGGAGCTGCTGCAAATCAATCTGGGTGTGACCAATCGTGCCTTTCGCGAAGCGGATGATCAAGCGGTTAAGGTCTCTTTCCATTCCAGCACGCTTAATTATGTTCAAGGAGAGCTCGCGGCTAAGCAGAAGGATGCGTCTCTTCTGTCCTCCTATTTGAATACGATTGCTTTAAATGAAGACATCTATTCCATCTATGTATTAGATTTGAAGAACAAGCTGCTCGTTTCTGATAAATCGGCACAGAGTTTGGATTGGGCGAGCTTCCCTGATCAGACTTGGGCACCATGGGTGGAAACTATGAAGACGAAGCCGCTGCTCATTAAAAGACGGAGCTTAGGAAGTGAGAACAAACAAGGCACGGTGGAATTGATCTCGTTATATCGGCCGATCATAAAAGACCATGAGCTTATCGGTGTTGTTATCGTGAATGTGGACTATGACCGCTTTTTCTCTAAAATCTATCCTCAATTAGATACCCCGCAGTATATTTTCAGTTTGGAAGGTGATGTTATATACCCTAAGCTGGGGACTGAAGTGCCTTTGCAGGAGCTTTATAAAGCGGTGGAAATGATGGGAGTGCGACCTTTCGCGGAGGTAAAGCTGGAGGGGCAGTCGTATCTGGGGAATCAAGCCTTCTCCGATATGACGGGTTGGCGCTGGGTTTCATTAATTCCGTTGGATGAGCTGCTGAAGGATGTAAGACGTGTTCGGGACCTTGTATTTCTGCTGTCGCTGGCCTCGATTATTGTGGGTAGTGCGGCTATTTTCTTCTACAACTTTGCAGCATTCAAACCGATCAAGCGTATTCGGCAGCTGCTCGCATCTAATGATTCCGTTTCATCGGGCTCTGACACTGACTTGCATGACCTGGAGGCTGTGGTGAAGAAGCTGCTCCAAGAGTTCGATTCCACCTCCTCCGTTGCAGAGCGAAGCTTGCCGGAGCTTCGATCCAAGTATATTCAAGATGTGCTGATGGGCCGTATAGGCTCCAAAGAGCTTCATAACAAATGGGAAACATATTTCGTACAATGGACCAACGATGAATTGATAGCAGCCGCTGTCTCTATAAACCGCTATACGGAATGGTTCTCGACTTCGGGTTATAGTGAAGAGGATCAATTGCTCCTAAAGTATGCTCTGGTCAATATCGTGTCGGAGCTTCTGGAAACGAAGTGGCGCATCCATTGCGTGCCGCTGGACAAGGAGAATCTGATGCTTGTGATTCAATCTAAGGAAGGCGGTAAGCAAGCTTCAGGGGAGATCTTACAGGATGCTCTTAGCACAATGACAAAGACGGCCACGAAGTATTTGAAAATGAGTCTTTCCGTCGGAATCGGACAGCCTTGCGAATCCATATCAAGCCTACACCACTCGTTCGAGGAAGCTAAGGCAGCTTTGGCAAATCGGCTGTATGAAGGATATGACAAGACCATTCGTTTCACTGATGTAACGCAGAGAGAGAGTCTACTTGATACGGATGTTGATGTATGGAAGGCAGAGATTATGGAAAGCCTGGAGAGCACAGATGTGAGTATGAGCAGCCAGGTGCTTGGGCGCTGGGCCGAGTGGGTCCGTGAGCGGCAGTTTGCTCCGGAGTCGATCTATACCTTCGTGAATCAACTGATTGGAGATTTCTCGCGTATTATTGCGCTTCGTGGAATAAGCAGACCCACTATGCTGGATAATTATACGGAGCATCAATTAAGAATGATGGATTTGGATGATCTGCATCAGCTGCTGCTCCATGTGGCGGAAGCTATTGTTAGCGGAATCCAGCTTCACAAAACGACTAAAGAATATCATTTAGCCCAGCGTATTACCCGATTTATGGAGGAGCATTTGCATGAGCAAATCGGCCTCCAGGAAGTCGCTGATTTTATGAATCTTAGCACATCATCTGTCAGCAGCGTGTACAAAATGGAAACGGGCAATACGATCTACGAATGCTTGACCAAGATGAGAATCGATCACGCCTGCCACCTGCTATCAACGACAGATCGGAGAATCGCGGATATTGCCCTTCAGGTTGGCTACCAGAATGAAAACAGCTTTATACGCAGCTTCCGTAAGCTTAAGTCCGTGACACCAGGGAAGTACAGAGATGCTAATAAGCAATACTGAGCAGGGAGTTTCCTCTGATGAGGGGGGAAGCTCTCTTTTTGCTGATCTACAAATCGGACAACAGGTATTCAATTCGGCCAATTCCCTTGATTTTGGCGGATGTGTGGATTTTTTAGAAGAACGGATGATTGTCTGTATCTCAAGGGCAGCCTATACTTTGGGAAGCCGACACACACAACAATACTGACTTAAACGAAGCCGGCAGCAAAATATAACTTTATATGAAATGGGGAATAGGTTTTGAAACAACGGGGATGGCGTACATTATTGGCAGTTTCGATGATTGTTAGTGTAGCAACTTTAGCAGCCTGTGGAGGCAAGACAGATAAAACTGCAGCACCAGTAGAGAAGAAAGTAGACTTTCCTAAGAAAGCGGTTACGTTAATAGTTCCTTATGCAGCAGGTGGCGGAACGGATTCGACGGCACGGGCTCTTGCCAAAGCTGCGGAGAAGCATTTGGGCCAACCGATTACAGTAGTGAACAAAACGGGCGGTGGCGGAGCTGTAGGTATGACTGAAGGGGCAAATGCTAAGAACGACGGCTATACCGTTACTATGGCTACAGTAGAACTGACAACCTTACCTCATCTGGGGTTATCTCCAGTAACCTATGAAAATTTCAAACCGGTAGCACTCATCAATTATGATCCTGCCGCGATTACAGTACGGGCTGATAGCCAATGGAAAACGATGAAAGAGTTTCTAGACTACGCCAAAGCACATCCAGGCGAGCTTAAGCTGGGTAACTCCGGTACAGGCGCTATCTGGCATCTGGGAGCCGTTACTTTGGAGAAGGGTGCAGGCGTGAAATTCAACCATATTCCTTTTGAAGGAGCGGGTCCTGCAATAACAGCACTGCTAGGAGGTCACGTAGATGCTGTACCGGTTAGTCCTGCAGAAGTAAAAGCACAAGTAGACACGGGTAAACTGCGTACGCTGTCTATTAATGACAGCAAGCCTTCCGAGGCGCTGCCTGGTGTCAAAACATTGAAAGAGGAAACAGGCTTGTCCATCAATATTGCCGGAACATGGAGAGGACTGGCTGTACCGAAGGATACGCCTGATGACATTGTGAAAGTACTGACAGATGCCTTCAGTAAAGGTGCAGGTGAGCAAGACTTCAAGGATTATATGAAGAAAAACGGGCTAGGGATTGAAGTTAAAGATTCCAAAGCGTTCGGACAGCATTTGAAAGATAACCATGAACAATTCGGAAAGCTGATTCCAGAGCTTGGACTTGGCAAAAAATAAGCAGCAAGGGCTGGTTTCCCAGCCTTTCTTTTTTTTCAAATGGGGAGGATTCGTATGTTTAACAAGGTAGGCGTAGGGCTAGGGAGCCTTTTCCTGATCGTCTCAGGCATCATATTCTGGCAATCGTTCTCTTTTGATTACTATAGCGACCTTGGACCTGGTCCAGGATTGTTCCCTCGTTGGTTGAGCGCATCGCTAATGGTGCTATCGGTACTGTACATTGCGAGCTCACTTCGTGGCTTACAAGTGCGGTGGGGCGAGGTGCTGCCCAAAGGCAGAGACCTGCTAAATGTCATTATGGTATTGGTCGCGGTGGTACTATTTATGGTGCTGTTGGATCAGGTAGGGTTCATAGTGGCAGGCTCTGTCATGTTGATGCTGCTGCTGATGCGTTCCTATGCTTGGTACATGGCGGCGGTTATAGCTGTCGGAACGAGTGCGGTTTTGTATGTGGCGTTTAGTATGGGATTGGATGTTCCGCTGCCGACTGGCGATTTATGGGATTGGATGGGGTGATGACTGCGTATGCCAGCATTTGATGTAATTGCACAAGGGTTTGAAACGGCGTTTACTTGGTACAACTTATTATATTGTTTGCTCGGGGTATCCATCGGGATGCTCGTTGGTGTACTTCCAGGATTGGGACCGACAACCGGAGTAGCTGTTCTTCTTCCAATTACATTTGGGATGGAGCCGGTCTCCGCTATCATTATGCTGTGCGGTATTTATTACGGCGCTATGTACGGGGGAACGATTACCTCTGTTCTAATAAATACGCCGGGAGAAGCGGCTTCTGTTATTACTTGTCTGGATGGAAGTCCAATGGCGAAGCAAGGAAGGGCAGGCGCTGCGCTAGGTATTGCGGGTATCGGCTCCTTTATTGGGGGGACCTTCTCGATTCTTGGTCTTATCTTTGTCGGACCGCCTCTTGCGGAATGGGCTCTGCGTTTCGGACCTCCGGAGTTTTTTGCCCTGATGGTATTGGGCTTATCAACCGTAATTGGTCTCATGGGCAAATCCGTAATTAAGGGATTGATCTCTGCTTTTCTAGGCTTGAATCTGGCTATGATTGGCATGGATCCGGTATCAGGCGCGGTACGATTTACGTTCGGCCAGATGAATATGATGAACGGTATCGATTTCACCATTGTAGCGATGGGGTTGTTCGGTTTATCTGAAATATTGCTGGGCATCGAGAATATGGCAACGTCGGAGAAGCCTCCGAAGGTCAAGGGCATGCTGCCCCGTAGAGATGAGTGGGGTCCCAGCATGAAATCAATTGGAAGAGGGACTGTGCTAGGATTTATCATCGGTTTGATTCCTGGTACGAACTCGGTTATTCCGGCTATGCTCTCCTATTCGATGGAGAAGAAGCTGGCGAAGGATCCTTCGCGTTTTGGTAAGGGAGCAATCGAGGGTGTTGCAGGACCGGAGACGGCTAACAACGCGTATTGCGGAGGGGCTTTAATACCGCTCTTTACATTAGGTATTCCAAGCTCACCGACAATAGCTATTATACTCGGGGCATTCATGATGCATGGTTTGACACCGGGACCGATGCTGTTTCAGCAGAATCCGGTTTTTGTATGGGGCGTTATCGGCAGCATGTTTATAGGTAATTTGATGCTCTTATTCATGAACTTGCCTTTGGCTGGCTGGTGGGCGAAGATAGCTATGGTACCGCCTAAGCTGCTGTATCCGATCATTCTCATTATTTCAGCGCTTGGTGCCTATACGGCTAACAATAATCTGTTTGATATTGGCGTCATGTTTGTTTTTGGTGTGCTTGGCTATCTGATGAAGAAAGCGGATATTCCAATGGCACCGATTGTATTGACGTTTGTATTGGGCAAGATGATGGAGAGCTCTTTGCTGCAATCGTTAAAACTGCTTGACGGATCGTTCATGGGATTGTTTCATCGGCCGATTTCCGGTACGCTGCTTAGCGTGGCACTAGTCATTATCCTGCTTGGATTGATCTCGGGACTTAGGAAAAAACGCAGCGGCTTTGCTGCCGATGTAGAAATGTAAGAATGAGTGAGCAAGCAGACAAAAAAGCTGGATGGGATAACCCATCCAGCTTTTTTTGTCTTAAAGCACCTTCTCCAGAAATTGTCGTGCGCGCTCGTTCTGAGGACTATTGAAAAATTGCTGAGGGGAAGCCTTCTCAACGAGACGGCCATTATCCAAGAAGTAGATAGTATCCGCAGCTTCCTGAGCAAATCTCATTTCATGAGTAACGATCACCATGGTTATGCCTGTTTGGGCAAGGCCGCGGATGACATCCAGCACCTCTTTGACCATTTCTGGGTCGAGTGCTGAGGTTGGTTCATCGAACAGCATGATTTCCGGCTCCATCGCAAGGCTTCTTACGATAGCCACACGCTGCTTTTGTCCTCCGGAGAGCTTGTTCGGGAAGGCATCTGCCTTGTCGGCAAGCCCAACCCGTTCCAAGAGCTCCGTAGCCTTGCGGCGGGCTTGCTCTTGAGTCCAGCCCTTTACCTTCATGGGAGCGAAAGTTATATTATCTATCACGCTCATATGCGGGAACAAATGAAAATGCTGAAACACCATTCCGATCTGTTGGCGGACCTGCGCAATGTTCGTTTTCGGATCTGTGATATCCTTGCCGTTAATCGTGATGTGGCCGTTGGAAGGCGTTTCTAGCCGATTCAGGCAGCGAAGGAACGTGGACTTACCCGATCCGGATGGACCGATGACGGCTACGACTTCACCTTGATTAATGGTCGTAGAAATGTCATGCAAGACCTTGTGCTTTCCGAAGGATTTGGATAAATTGTCTACTTTAATCACTACGGCGCATCCTCCTTTCGAGAAGTCGGGCAAGAAGTGTAAGCAGAAGCACCAGGATATAATAAATGACGCCGACAAAAACCAGCGGTTCGAAATATTTGAATGTATCGGCACCTACGACATTGGCTCGGCGCATCAAATCTTCTACCCCGATAACCGAAACGAGCGATGACTCCTTAAGTAGAGCAATGCATTCATTCACAAGAGCTGGCAAAATATTTTTAACCGCCTGCGGCAGAATGATGCTGATCATCATCGTCCTATAAGGAATTCCTAAAGACAAGGCTGCTTCACGCTGTCCCTGATCCACAGATAGAATACCGCCGCGGATCGTTTCTGACAAATAAGCGGCCGAGTTAAGTCCAAATGCAAGCCCAGCAGCCATCAGAGGAGAAATATCGTAATTAAATAGCTGAGGGGTAGCATAGTAGATGACAAAAAGCTGAAGCAGCAGCGGTGTCCCGCGGAAAATTGAAGTATACACAGTCGCAAACCATCGGAGCGGACCGATACTTGAGAGCTTAAAAAGCGATAGCACGGTGCCCCATACAAATCCGAATAAGGCGGATACGAACGTAAACATAAGAGTGATCGTAATCCCTTTCATTACATAGGGAATATATCCGTTAAGAACACTAAAATCTAAGTTCATTTCTCAACCATCCCTGCTTTCTTATTCAAACCATTTTTTAATCAGCTCATCTTTTTTACCGTTGCTGCTGATCTCTTTCAGGGCTTTGTTAAACTCACTTACCAATGAGGAGCCTTTAGGAAAAGCTACAGCGTAACCCTCTTCTTTATCAGCGGGGATCACTTGAAATTTCAGATCCGTATTGCTCTTCGCATATCCTTGAACCACCGCATCTTCAATGATGGCCGCATCGATCCGGTTGGCTTTGAGCTCTTGAATGATCTCGGGGATCCGGTTTAGCTTCTTAATTTGAGCTTCCTTTAATTCACTAACAACCTGCTCTTGCGTAGATCCCAGCTGAACGCCGATCCGTTTGTTTTTGATTTCGTCTAGCGTTGTAAAAGGTGCTGAGTTCTTCGAAACAATGGTGTTTTTCGCTACAAAATAAACATCGGAGAAATCTACATTCTGCTTGCGTTCATCCGTAACTGACATCGCTGACATAACGAAATCCACTCGCTTGGATTGAAGGGCGGCAATCAAGCCGTTAAAATCCATGCTTTGAACTTTGAGCTCATAGCCAAGTTGGGCCGCTGCAGCCTTAGCGATATCGATATCGAAGCCTACAATCTCACCGTTATTTTTGGCATCTATACTCTCGTAGGGTGGGTAATCTGCCGATGTTCCCATAACGAGGGTCTTTTTGCCCTCTGCGGCAGGGGCTTGAGATCCTTTAGAATCTGAAGCGGCAGGACTTTTACCTCCGCTGCATCCGGCAAGCGTAATGAGTCCGATAAGTAATATTACAAGAAGCTGTAATCCATTTTTTTTCATCATTGTAGTTCACTCCTGTTGTATAGGTTCTGTGCTGCAAAACATGCAAGCTTAAATATATCAAAAAGTATAAGGGGACTTCTAATGGAAATATATTCTTGTACCAATGGCGGCAGATATCTGAATATAGAAAAAGAGCCCTATTCGTAAGGCTCTTTTCCATAATAATATCTATAATTTGCTCTGTAAGGACCTATCTCTATACTGACCTGCGTCATGTCTTCGAAATTTTCTGAATAAACGTGATAAAGTTGCTGCAACCTGAGAATTACATGTCGCCTCGGTAGGTATCGATGAATAATTGGGAGGCTTTGGACAGCCAGCCATTACGAAGCCCGATTACCCCGGATAGGGCGGACGGCAAATTGCCTTCAATCTCAAGATGCCGCACCGGGACTGCTTGATGAAGCTTCAGTACAGCACCCGGAATGATGGTGGCACCGAAGCCGGACAATACAAGCTGAAGGAGAGTCGTTATGTCCGAGGATTCGCAAATAATGTTCGGTACCAGCCCTCGCTTAGCGAACTCTTCCTGGATCATATTATATAAGCCAAGACCCTCGGTGCTTGGGATGATCAAAGGGTAATTTTGAATTCGTTCAAAGGATACCGGACTGCTCTCATCCTGATTGTTCTTCGAGGTTACGAAATAGTAAGGTTCCGATTTGATATCATAAACTGTAAAATCATCCAACGGTACGGGCATGCGCACAATAGCCAAATCCAGGGTTCGATCCTTGAGCAGCTGGCAGAGCATGGTTGATTCATTCTGTTGAATTTTGAAAGTGAACTGAGGGTGCCTTTGACGAAACGCCATTAATATACGGGGAAGACGCTCGTCTGACAATGTATTAATCCCTATAGTCAGCTTTCCTGACCAGCCGTTGCGGATGGCACGGATTTCTTCTTGGGCTTCTTCCATCGAGGAAGTGATTTTAACCGCATGCCTGTAAAGTGCCTTTCCTTCTTCGGTTAGCAGCACTCCACGGCCTTCTCTTTCGAACAAATGAACTCCGAGCTCGCTCTCCATCGTTTTTAGCTGCTGGCTTAAAGGTGGTTGAGCCATATGCAGCCTTTTGGCTGCCGCAGTGATCTGCCCCTCCTCTGCGATCACCATAAAATACCGTAATTGCTTAAGGTCCATGGCAGGTCTTCCTTCCTTGTTTAATCCATATGATAATTATATCATTGACAGAGAATTTAGATATTTTTCATATACCTACTCTCGTGATAACATAAGTTGAGCATCTTGTTCAACACCTACTTGGCTGCTTTTAATTTACTAACATGGAGGATAGACGGATGGGGACGGGAAACAATAACCTAATCTGTCCTATGGAGAGGAAACGATTGCATGAAGCATACGGAAACATTCATTCAACGTGCGGTTGATATCGCTTATGAGAATACGAAGATTGATCATGGAAAACCTTTTGGAGCGGTAATCGTTAAAGACGGGAAGATCATCGCCGAAGGCGTCAATGAAGTACTGGCCCTTCATGATCCAACGGCGCATGCGGAGATGCAAGCTATTCGCAAGGCGAGCGAGCTGCTGCAAACCTCCGACTTGTCGGACTGCGAATTGTACGCAAGCGGCGAGCCTTGTCCCATGTGCATGGGTGCCATCTATTGGGCTAAGTTCAAAGAGGTGTATCATGCCTTCACTGAGGAGGAGGCCGCTCGAATCGGAATGAGCACCCGATACGTCTATGAGCAGCTGGCGCTTCCTTCGGAAGAAAGGGCTATCAAGCTAATTCGTCTTAGCCGAGAAGGATCCAAGCATCCCTACACTCTATGGGCGGAACGAAGCCGATAAATGGAGAAGAAGCTTACTCCTCAAATAGGGCTTGCCGGTGTTCAATGGATGTTTTTCATTCTCACGAACACGGTTGTAGTACCGCTCACGCTAGGTCAGCTGTTTCATCTGTCTTCCGGTCAGATCGCTTTTACCTTGCAGCTTTCTTTCTTGCTTACAGGAGCTGTCTGTATCATTCAAGCTCTTTGGGGTCATCGATACGCAGTAATGGATGGTCCATCAGGGGTTTGGTGGGGATGTACGCTCAGCCTGGCAGCCTCGGCAGCACTTGGTGGAAGCAGCCTGACCGCTGTAGGAGGTGGTCTTGCTGCAGGGTTTATATTGTCTGGCCTTATGATGATTGTGCTGGGCAGTCTGGGCTTTGCTAAGGTATTGACGAAGCTGTTCAATTCAATCGTTATCAGTGTCTCCTTATTTCTTTTATCGGCCCAGCTGATGATGCACTTTTTTACAGGTATGCTTGGAATTAAAGAAAATGGTCTCATGGACCCACCCGTTGCAGCCTTGTCCATTGGCATAGCTTTGTTTGTAGGTATTGCCTTTTTGAAAGGCCGGGGCTGGGTCAGTAACTTTGCATTGCTGTTAGGTATAGTGTTTGGGTGGATTGGTTATGCCCTTATTTTTCCTTCATCAGGCAGCCCCCAAGTACTTACCGATACTCCGATGGTTCTATTTCCATGGGGACCGCCACGGCTTGATTTCGGAATTGCGTTGACTTCGTTTATCGTTGGTTTTATCAATATGTCCAATACGGTGACGGCTCTGACCGCCGCTGAGAAGCTGTATGGTCAGAAGACGACACAGAAGCAGTACCGGAGATCGTTTCTTATAACGGGCTTGTTTACCATGCTCTCGCCTATTTTTGGCCTGATCCCATTTGGTACATTTGCTTCCTCATTGGGTCTGCTGGAAAGCACAAAAATTTTGCAGCGTTCGGCTTTGGCCATTGGGGGTGGCTTGTTTCTTATGCTCGGGTTGATTCCTCCGTTAGGAGAATTGTTCGCGAGGCTTCCACTTAGTGTCGGGAGCGCAGTGTTGTTTGTAGCGTATCTCCAAATGTTTGGCACGGCGGTTCGTTCCTTACAAGGAAATGTATTCGATTCAAAAAGTATATACCGTCTCGCTTTGCCTATTCTGCTTGGAGTCAGCATTATGAATACCCCTCCGATTACGTTCACGGAGCTTCCGGTTTACATACAGCCCTTGGCGAGTAACGGATTGGTTATCGGTATTCTTGTTTCTGTCTTTTTGGAATTGATCGCGAATAGGTCACGGGTAAAAGAGAAGCTGGTCAGCCCTCCCGAATAAGGGCCAGCGAGTCTGAATCACGTAGCTTATATGCTTCAACGTTCGAGGTATAACATAGAGAAGAACCTGGCCATTTGTCCAGGTTCTTCTCTATGGTGTTTTTTGCTTCGCTCCACCTTGATATGACCGTCCTTGAGGACGGCACAGCGGGGAGCTTTGGCTGAACCTATACTTTATATTTTGGGGTTTGGAGTGCATACCCCGTCAGCGCAAGCCGCATCTGCCGTAGGGCTGTTCGATTCGCCCAGAACGATGAGCGGTTGGTCCTCATCCCAAGCCTTCTGCAGCGCTCCAAGGAACACTTCACTCGGCTGTGCGCCTGAAATCGCATATTTACGATTGATGACGAAGTAGGGAACACCGCGTATGCCGAGTGTGGAAGCTTCCTGCTCATCGGCGCGGACTTCCTTCGCATAGTCCTGACTAGCCAGCACCTTAGCAGCCTCAATTTTGTCTAGACCTACCTCTGCCGCTAAATCAGCTAATACTTCGTGATCGCCGATATGCTTCGATTCCGTGAAGTAGGCATGAAGCAGTCGTTCTGTCATTTCGTGCATTTTACCATGCTGGGCAGCGTAATGTGCCAGACGGTGAGCATCGAATGTGTTGGTCAGAATCATGCTGTCGAAGTTGAAGGTAAGACCCACAGCGGAAGCTTGACGAGCCACATCTGCATTCATCGAAATAGCTTGCTCGCGGCTCATGCCGTACTTGGATGAGAGCATCTGATGTACGTCATGATTCACATCCCGTGGGGAATTCGGGTCCAGCTCGAAGCTGCGGTAGACAACCTCCACATTCGATTTATTCGAAAATTGTTCAAGGGCCGCTTCAAATTTACGCTTTCCAATATAGCAAAATGGACACATGATATCAGACCAAATTTCAACCTTCATAATAAACACCTCCATTAGTATAATTATCAGCTCAAATCCTTGAGCCAGTTCTGTTTAATTTGTTCGATGTAATCATTATAGTTACAACTGAATATGAAGTCAACTTAATGCTTGAGAGCAAATTCATCCAACTTCATTCCTGTTACATCATAGGCTCGATAAGTAAGGGTATCCCCTTCAATCGTGACTCCCGCAAACATCTGTTTATTGTTCTGAAAATGCACCTTATGATAAAACTGATCCTCTTTTTTATCATTAAACTTGGGTCCAGCCGTATTGGTTACAACATATACCGTCCCTTGCCGGTTTGTCGTGATCCCCTCGCCATCCCCCGTCTTTTTCCCCTTTCGTAAAGGGTATGATCTTGAATATTCATGATTATGACCTTGCAGCACCAGATCTACTTGGAACTCGTCAAAGACCTCTACCCACTTATCCACCTTCTTGTAGCTGTTGCCCCCGTAAGCACCCCGATGCATGGCAACAATCTTCCATGGTTTATCGGTATTGGCGAGATCTTTGCGGAGCCAGGCGGTTTGTTTGTCTATATTCGACTCTGTATTCAGGACAGCAATATGAGCCGCTCCATAATCGAAAGAGTAAGTGGTGCCTGGAATAGATCCCTTTGCCCCGTTATCCGGTAAGTTAAAGTGGGCTGTGTAACGATCGGCTTTGCCATCCACTTCATCATGGTTGCCGGTAACCGGCATAAGTGGAATCCGCGTCAACCAGTGCTGCGTTTTGCCGAAAAAAGCGTCCCATGCTTTCTCATCCTCCGGTTCCTCCGTTAGATCGCCATTATGTACAAGGAATCGTGCATTTGGAAATTTGGTGAAAGCCTGATCCAAGGTTTGTCCCCATAGTGTGAAATCAGCTTCAGCAACCCCTTGAGAATCGGTAACATTAAGGAAAGTAAACGCAGGGACGCCAACAGCTTCTGTAAGGAATTGAGCGGGCGCACTCCAGCCCTTGTCCTCGCCGCTGCCAACCCGGTATGAATATTCTGTCCCTGGTTCAAGCTTGGTTACGGTCACTTTATGTACACCTTGAGCCTGTCCCTTTCCCGTTTCAATTGTTGTAGTTGAGCCTATTACGGTTTGGACATGAGTGCTGCCGTCAAAGCTGGTTACCTCAGCTCCCTTGACCAGCTGTAGGACAGTAGCCATGTTCGGGTTGTCCGTGTACCAAGTAAATGACCTACTTGTGTGAGCATCCCCATTTATTGTGGTAACTAAAGATTTGGGCTGACTCATTGGCTCTGTCTGCTGTGCTTTATACCATAGCAATCCAACGGCGGCAGCAATCATTATTGCGAGAACGGCTAGGGTTGCATACAGCGAAAACTTTTTGCGCGTTCTCATGCTCGGCACCTCCTTGGTTGTGTAGATGGAATTGCGTGCGAAGTGCGAAGCTCCCTTAGATTTTTACATTCCCTTTACATTGTAAACGCAGTGTAAACATTCAGGTCGTATTCAGTCCCTCCTAAGGAGGACCTCAGGAAAACATCATACAATGTGTTTGTAAGGCAGAACAACAAACAAAGTGAAAGCTTCCTAATAATCTACGGAATGGATAATCCGCATTTTTCATAGAGAAAGTAGGTGTGGGATGAGCAAGCCGCTAAAGTACCGACATGAATTGAAATTTTTCATCAACCAGCATCAATTCCACATTATTCGCCAAAGACTCAAAAGCTTGATGAAGCAGGACGAGAATGTTGGCCCGAGTGGGGAATACCATATTCGAAGCTTGTACTTTGATGATATCAGCAACAAAGCGCTGCATGAGAAGCTGGGCGGAGTCAGAGATCGGCTTAAGTATCGGATTCGGATTTACAACATTCAAGATAACGTCATTCATTTTGAAAAAAAGATTAAACGCAATGATTTTATCGCTAAAGTGAAGGAGCCGCTTTCCAGAGACATGTACGAAGCCATAGTTGCAGGCAACTTCGAGGTATTGAATGACCCGGATAAACCGCTGTTTATGGAATTATACCATGAAATGAACCATAATCTGCTGCGGCCCAAGGTGATCGTGGACTATGTCCGAGAGCCGTACGTCTGCTACAACGGCAATGTCAGAATCACTTTTGACAAGGAGCTGCGAACTGGTCTCCATTCGGTTGATATATTCAATAAGAATTTGGACCCGGTGAGGGCGATCGATGACAACCTAATCATTCTTGAGGTCAAGTATGACGAGTACATTCCGGAGTATATAAGGGTAGCCCTTCAACTCGAAGGACTGAACCGCCAATCGGCTTCCAAGTATGTAATTTGCCGCAAATTTCTTAAATTCAACACGTGGGAGGATTATTAATTTATGGATACTACTACTGCTGCTGCCGCAACGACGGCCACAACAACTAATTTTACCGATATTCTAAAGAATTCGGTCGTTAAAAATTTTGTTTCGGATATTGATCTATCCAAGATGCTCATTTCATTGGCGGTTGCTTTTTTTATCGGATTCTTTATTTATCTGCTCTATAAAAGGGTGTTTAGCGGAGTTCTATACTCCAAAAGCTTTAACATTTCACTTATCGGCATGACGATGGTTACTGCGATGGTTATTATTGCTGTCAATTCTAATCTTGTATTGTCACTTGGTATGGTCGGCGCCCTCTCGATTGTCCGGTTTAGAACACCTATCAAGGACCCGACAGATCTGATCTTTCTGTTCTGGGCTGCTGCCGCAGGTATCGTATCAGGGGCGGGTTTCTATACACTGGCTCTAGTAGGTTCCGTAATTATCGGCTTAATTATGTTCTTCTTTATTAAAAAAACATCCTTCGAAACTCCTTATTTACTCGTTATCAACTGCGATGGGGATGACAGTGAAAAAGAAATTCATGCCGTAGTCGGAAAAATGGTGAAAAGATATAATGTGAAGCAAAAAACAGTGACAAATGGCAACATCGAAACTACCTTGGAGGTTCGTCTTAACGACAATGAAGGTAATTTTGTTAACCAAATTTCAGGACTTAATGGTGTTAAAAATGCCGTGCTCATCAGCTACAGCGGCGACTATGTGTCCTAAGACGGAGGGTGCTCATGATGAAAACGAAAGCTGCTGTGCTTCTTCTGTGCATCTGCTTGATCTTTGGAGTAACAGGTTGTGTGCTGACTGATAATCTGGCGAGCTTTCAAACTTCAGCCAAGGCGAGCTCAGCTGTCTCGAAGAACACACAGAATATAGAAGAGAAGGTATTTCCTAAGGATAAAGTAGTGGATGTAAAGATTACGCTGGACCCGGATGATTTTCAAGATATGCTGGACAATGCCAGCAACGAAGAATTCAAGACGGCTTCTGTTGACTACAACGGACAGCATTTCGACAATGTCGCTGTGCGGACGAAAGGCAATCTTAGCTTAAGAAGCGTGGTTAGCTCGGACTCAGACCGGTACAGCTTTAAAATAGCTTTTGACGAAAATATTTCAAGCCAAACACTGTATGGTATTTCCAAGATTAATTTGAATAACAATTACAGCGATGCTTCTTATATGCGGGAATTTCTGGCCTATGAGCTTGCAGAAAGCATGGGCTTGCCTACACCCAAATATTCTTTCGTTAATGTTTATGTCAATGATGAGCTTAAGGGCTTCTACCTGGCTGTAGAACAAATAGGGGATGAATACCTGAAACGTAATTTCGGCAATGCTTACGGAGCTTTGTATAAAGCCAACGGAGGAACCGGAAGTGAATTGAATTGGCTGGAAACCATCGATTCTTACACAGGACTTACGCTTAAATCTGAATCCACTAACGATAATGTATTGCTTGATATGGTCAATGAATTAAATAATGGAACCGATTATGAAAAGGTTCTGGATGTCGATGAAGCGTTGAAGTTTATCGTTCTCAATGCGGTTACAGCGAATATGGATAGCTACTTGGGCGGCAATAAACATAATTATTATCTGTATGAGAATGATGGTAAATTCTCTGTATTGCCATGGGATTATAATATGGCTTTTGGTGGTCTTGGTGGATCAAGCCTACTGATCGACGAGCCAACTCAAGGCACATTGTCGGACCGTCCTTTAGTAGATAAACTGCTCAAGGTTGATGCTTACAAGGAAAAATATCACCAACTGATCGCAGAAGCCATTGGTGGTTATTTATCAAATGAAGCATTCGCAGCCCGTGTGCAGGAGTTATCGGACATGATCTCTACTCATGTGGAGAAGGACCCTACAGCTTTCTATACGTATGCTCAATATCAGCAGGCTCTGTCTCAGCTAACAACATTTATGTCTACACAGGTTAGCAATATTACTAAGCAGCTGGATGGAACGAGCCCATCCTCCGGCGATGGCTCTGGAAGCGGCGGCGGAATGGGTGGAGGCGGTATGCGCGGCGGTGGCAATGGTGCGCAGGATGGCAAGCAGAAGGATAGGGTGCAGGCTTTTGCTGCACCAGCCGGGGCGCAGCAAGGGCAAGCGGGCCAGGCCGCGGCGCAGCAAGGGCAAGCGGGCCAAGCCGCAGCGCAGCAGGGTCAAGCGGGCCAGGCCGCGGCGCAGCAAGGGCAAGCGGACCAAGGCGTTGCGCAGCAGGGTCAAGCGGGCCAAGGCGTTGCGCAGCAGGGTCAAGCGGACCAGGCCGCAGCGCAGCAAGGGCAAGCGGGCCAAGCCGCGGCGCAGCAAGGTCAAGCGGGCCAGGCCGCGGCGCAGCAAGGTCAAGCGGGCCAGGCCGTGGCGCAGCAGGGTCAAGCGGGCCAGGCCGGGGTGCAGCAAGGGCCGAATGGCCAAGCTGGGCAGATGCCGCCGGATCGCCAGGGCGGTCAAGGAGACCCAGGCGGTGGGCCGGGAGGCTTCGGAGGCGGCCCGGGCGGGCCAACCACGCAGCAGGGAAGTGCAACGGAAGCTATCGCATCCGGTGTTGCACTCTTGGTTCTCTTACTAGGCTGTTTAGTTGTTGTTTTCTACAAGCGCAAACGGCTGTAAGCCAGACTCAATTTAATAACTAAAGTCATATAAAGAGAAGAGGGGCGAAAGCTCCTCTTTCTTTTGGTATATATGATTTATGTTTTGAGGTTTGGTGTAGGCTAATCTTCCCCCCATTTTGAACTGCCGAGGAGCTTTCCCTACGATTCTCTAAATGGGCAGGGGTATGAGGAACTGGGATACGCTATTTTGATGTGCACACGTGAACATTCAAGTGAAACGGAAGTACAATCACTTATTTGTTTGAAATGTGGCATTTTAGCCTAATGTGAGACGAAATAAAGCATCGTACTTCCGTGACATGATGAATTTGGTGCTATGCAAGAAAAATAGCGCACTGACGTTCCGCAAGAGCAAGAGCAAGAGCAAGAACAAGAACAAGAGCAAGAGCAAGAACAAGAGCAAGAGCAAGAGCAAGAGCAAGAGCAAGAGCAAGAGCAAGAGCAAGAGCAAGAGCAAGAGCGAGAGCGAGAGCAAGAGCAAGAGCAAGAGCAAGAG
>NZ_WHOD01000061.1 GCF_013141765.1 Paenibacillus foliorum | reverse complement strand
CCTGTATTTTCAAGTCTGATATTCCCTCAAATTCCGCCGCGGCAGACGATTTTACTCCCGTGGAACAATGACAAAAACACGGCTCTGTTCGCATCAAAAGCGAAAGAGCCGTTCTTCGTTTTTATCCAGATTTATCCAAATAGATAGCAGGTCACTGAAAAAGTGATCTGGACATGTTTACAAAATAACAGTTTTTATACAGATGTCCTGCTGGCGTTGAGCTAGTGCACAGAATAGTGCAAGATCGGACCGATTTTGTATCAATTATTCAATAGAAGCTTATTAAGCTTGGAGATCGTATCGTTATCGTTTGCCGGTATATTGATCGTGACCGTAAGGTGGGGAGAATCAGATACAAGAAACGAAATTTGATCAAATACAAGTAGTCCGGCCGTCGGATGATGATTAATTTTCTTTCCTTCAGGTCCATTCAGAACATCGTGCTGGGGCCACCATGCCCTGAATTCCGCGCTTATCTGGTTCAAATCCCCGATGAGTTCCATCCACCAAGGATCACCGGCGAATTTACCGTAGCTGGCGCGAAAATGAGCTAAACGATGCCGGGCATGCGTTTCCCAGTTTCCTTGAAGCAATTCACGCACGTATCGCGAAGTGAACGTCCGCCAAACAGTATTTCGCTCGCGCCTCGACATAGCCCCATAATCCCCATAAATCAAATTTGCAGCCTTGTTCCATGCAACAATATTTAGGCGCTGATCGGTAACATAGGCCGGACTCATCCCTTGTAGGTCAAGGAAGTTCTGAAGTGTCAGACTAATGGTGTTCTCGACTGGCGTCAGGTCGGCAGGCAGCTGCTGGAGGGCCAGCAAAAATAAATGCTTGCGCTCATTCGAATCAAGCTGGAGAGCCCGGGCAATGTTTTCTAGCACTTGAGCCGATACCTGAATATTTCGCGCTTGCTCCAGCCATGTGTACCAGTCCACACTGACGCCCGAGAGTTGCGCCACTTCCCCGCGTCTAAGTCCTGGCGTGCGCCGACGGCCTCCATTAGGCAGACCAGCTTGCTCGGGAGAAATACGGGCGCGACGTATCCTCAAAAACTGCGCCAGCTCATCAAGCCGCGTATTGTTTGACTGTTCCATAAATTTGCCCCTTCTCTCCTTGTCAGACTCATAACGTAGGAGAATTAATCCTATGATAAACTCTCATCTTATTCTATTATACAATTCATTATACACTTTCAATGAGACGAAACGGCGAATACTTAATATTGCAATGGAAGGGGACTTACTTTGGAAAAAGCAATGCAAATACAGTCCAGCAGTACCGGAAAGCTGAGCAAAGGGCTGTTGCTTCTCGGACTTTCGCTCGGATACTTTATGGTGCTCTTGGATATGACGGTGGTGAGCGTCGCGCTGCCTGCGATTCGCGCCGATTTGGGTGGGGGGATATCCGGCCTTCAATGGGTTGTCAACGCCTACACGATCGTTTTTGCCGGTTTACTGCTATCAATGGGTGCCTTTGCTGACAATTTTGGGGCCAAACGTATCTATACGTGCGGTCTGGCCCTATTTCTCGCAGCATCGGCCATTTCGGCAGCCGTTTCGACGCTAGGCGCGCTTATCGGCCTACGTGCGATACTCGGTATAGGAGCCGCAGCTCTGATGCCAGCTTCGCTCACCCTGCTTGCCCATGCCTACCCTGGACCGGCTGAACGTGCCCGGGCGCTTGGCATTTGGGCAGCGGTTACCGGGGCAGCGATGGCGGCAGGACCCGTTGTCGGCGGGCTATTGGTGGACTCGTTCGGTTGGCGCAGCATTTTCCTTCTCAACGTGCCACTTGCAGGTATTAGCTTAATCATGACTTTCCTGTTCGTCAGGGAAACGGACCGTAAACCGCGGAAAAGCTTTGACTTGGGGGGGCAAATCACGGCCATTGTCGCCATAGCTGCATTGTCGTTCGGACTGATGGAGGGGGAAACGTACGGATGGAATTCCCCAGTTATTTACGCGGCATTTAGTCTGGCTCTGTTGGGCGCCATCCTATTTTTGATTATTGAAGCGAAAGGCAAGACACCGTTACTTCCGTTGCGGCTATTTAGGAATGCGACGGTATCGGCCGGAATGCTTGCCGGGATGGCGATTAACATCGGCCTGTCGGGAATTCTATTTGTACTGCCATTATTTTTTCAACAATCGCGCGGATTATCGGCCCACATAGCCGGACTCGCGCTCCTTCCAATGATGATTCCACTGGCCTTCAATCCAATTCTGACTGGTCGAATTGTTGGCAGAATCGGAGCGCGTATACCGATGACTGTCGGCTTTAGCCTTGGTGCAGTGGGTACACTGCTGCAGGTGTGGACGGAAGTGAACACGAGCTATTTCATTACGATGATTGGATTGCTGTTGATCGGTTTCGGAGTGTCCCTTACGATTCCCTCGTTGATGGCGGCCGTAATCTCTTCCGTCCCGAAGGAACAGACGGGTGCGGTTTCAGGCGCTCTCAATTCAAGCCGCCAGCTTGGCGCGACGCTGGGGGTCGCCATCCTCGGCTCGATTCTGAGTGGCAGCAAATCGTTTATTGCCGGAATGCATATATCGCTTATCGTTACAACTGTTATTTTGTTCGGCGGCAGTTTGCTATCGTTCGCATTTATCGGCAGAAAACAATAACGGCAATAAACGAAGGCTCCATATATTTGAATAAACCATTTGTTAAATTAACCGAGAACGATAGCGCAAATAAATTGTATCATGAGGCTGCTGCGGCGAATGACCAGCAGCCTCATTAAGTTAACTGGGAACTATAGTTGAATACAAATTATTAATGAGCAGGTGCCTTGGCAGCCTGCTCATTTCATTAAACTAAATGGCAGATTAGTGATAACATCAGAGTTTTTATATATGGAAAATAAAGGATTGTGTATGATGTTTCTAGAATAAACTATGCAAAACAATATTCTGAAACTTGTAGGCTTGTTTGTTACTTCTTAAACGCTAGATATAAAAATTACTTTGGAGGAATGTTATGAATCCTATTAAAAATCAAATCGGTGGAGCCTTTATTCCCGTAAGCAACATAGAGAATGCACGTGATTGGTATTGTGACATTTCAGGCTTACCATCAGACGGTGAGATATTTTTGGTCATATATACGTTCTTCAGATGGAAGGACCAAATATTGTACTGGATAGCAAAATTTTTACTCCAGAAAACGTATATAAAGTTCCCAGCATTCAACTTCGTACGGAAGATATCCATCAAGCATACGAATTTATGCGAGCAAAGAATGTGCTATTAACAACTGGAATCGAGAATGGTCATTGGTTCAATTTTAGGGACCCTGATGGTAATATTTTAATGGTATGCAAGTAATGCTCAACTAACGGAGAACGATAGTGGAG
>NZ_WHOD01000060.1 GCF_013141765.1 Paenibacillus foliorum | reverse complement strand
TCCGGTACCGGGCCTGCCCAAAGATATCATTGCCGTACAAGGTGGTTTCGACCACACGTTGGCTCTGACATCAAAAGGTCAAGTCTGGAAGTGGGGCCGAGGAGCGGGAACGACCCCTAGTGTAGTAAGCGGTCTTGATCATATCATTGCCATTTCGTCAGAGGGCGGAACGCAATCCTTAGTCTTAAAGAGCGATGGAACCGTATGGGCGTGGGATGCATATGGAGTACCGGCTAAGGTTGCCGGTTTGGATCATGTGATCGCGATACAAGGCAGATATGCTTCCGCTTATGCGTTAAAATCAGACGGCACTGTCTGGGCGTGGGGCGGAAATTCGAACGGGGAATTGGGTGATGGCACAACAACCTCTAGAACGGAACCTGCTCAAGTAACCGGCCTGTCGCACATTGCCTCGATCCATATGGGCAATATGCACGGATTAGCATTAACGGATGCGGGTACGGTATATGCTTGGGGTTTCAACCAAATGGGTCAGATAGGAGACGGTACGAATACGAACCGGCTGGTTCCCGTTCAAGTCCCAGGCTTATCCCATATTAAGAGGATTAGCGCTGGGGATTATAACTCGTTTGCCCAAGATGCTAGCGGCAATATCTATTCATGGGGGTATAACGGCGACGGTCAGCTAGGTTTTGGCCATAATAG
>NZ_WHOD01000007.1 GCF_013141765.1 Paenibacillus foliorum | reverse complement strand
AGCCAAATTTGCTGATGAAGTAGTCCACCTTAAAGAAATATTTACTCTGAGCTAAAGAAGGTCATTTAACTCATTTGGTTGCTGAAACTTTAACCTATTGAGACTAAACTAACGGGACACGATAGTTCAATCACTAAATGACGGCAGCCGGCATACGATCGGCTGCCGTTGTCGTTTGAAGTAACGGGCAGTTATGGTCAGATATTATATTTACTGTATGGGCATGCAATGGTAAATTTAGGATATAAAAATACTGCTAAAGTCAAAATCGATGGGAGTGACGAAAATTGATAGGACAAACGATGTCTGTTGTAAAAAGGATCGAATGTGTGTATTTGCCTGCTACAAATACAGAAGAGTCATCCAAATGGTATATTAATCACCTTGGCATGAAGCTTCTTAGGGCTGTTGATGAGAACCAGGTACAGCTAGGTATCAGTCCTGAGCAGACCATTTTTTTAATAAAGTCAAAGGAGCCAATCAACGTTACTTACACAGAAATCAATGGTTCGGAGCAATGTATCCTTACCATGGAAGTTGGAAATTTCGAAGAACTTCATTCAAAAATGAAAATGAATGGAGCTCATGTGACGGATATTGAAGATAATGGTGGGTGTGGACGTAATTTTTTTGCATATGATCCAGCAGGAAACAAGATTGATATATGGAGTGGCTGGCCTAAGTAATGTGCGACTGAATAATTTATATTTTTTCTCTTTTGTGTTCAAAAGGGCCACCTTAAATCAACATGAGGGTGGTTTTTAATACTTACTGTTACAGACAAAGGATACATAAGATATGTGCAGGTCATTACGCTAACGGAGACGTTAGTTTAATTAAGACATGAAAAAGCAACCGATTTATTTTAGTCGGTTGCCTTTGGGGACTAAGAACATAATTGTCGTGGTTACATCGAATTAGAATTGTCTTTTACTGAAAAATTGACAATTTGCCTTAACGTATCGTTCTCCAGTAGTGCTTAAGACAAATTCGTCATCATGGGATTTAATTTATCACATTCAACCCAGCCTTATCTCTGAAAAATCAAAGAAGAACCTTCGGCAATGATTGGATTTCTGCATTGACGATCCCTTGCTCCGCAATTTTTCAGAAGGACTTCGTTGGTCCGATTGATTTCATTGGTCCACTTGATCCTGCGTAATAATCATTTAACAGCTCATAACCTGCTTCATCATTGTAACGATTATATTTACATGCAAACTTGATGTTTTGCATACGGCTGGGGTAACCACGTTCATATGCGAGTTGTTTTCGCATGTTTCCTTCATATATCCAGAGTAGGATCTGGGTTTCACGAAATTCTTCGTTCGACAACCCCGCAAGTGCCGCGCCGTTAATATTTGCTCGTAATTCCTGAAATAGAACAACGGGCTTGTAACATTTCGGTAGTATTGCTCGGTATAGATTAAAGAGCTCTTCCTGAATTAAGTGAATGAATTCGTGAGCGAGAATGAACTTGATAACGTTCGGTTGTGAATCCATAAAACGTTCGGTAAATTTTTTTTGGAGATTTATATTCCCCAAAGCGGTTGTTCTTCCCAATACCCCTTTGTCGTTTGTATAGATGAGTTTGATTTTTCGTTTGAATTTCGTTTTTTCCTGAAATTCGGTAAGCCATTGGTATAGTTCGGGGTATTTCTGATTCGGAATCTTCAATTCATGAACCTCCTGGTTGTTGTTTTCCCCAGAATAGCATGTAGTTGCGTCTGTGGTCAGCATTCAACCCGTTCTAGTCGGTTCGAGTCCTGCTTCCTGCTGAGTAAATCCCGCTTCAACAAAGATTTATATCTTCGACTTCTCGAAAAGGTATTGTCATGATCCGATGGATGAGATCGTCGGGATTGCCGTCCGCAGTTTCGCCGTATTTGAATTTATGCAGCTCCACCTTGATAAAATCGACACCTTCAAGGATAAGATCCGAGAGTGCAGGGAGGTCGATATGCTGCGGACGCTCTTCACGAATATAATAGAACAAGTCTTCCATCGCATGAGAAACGGAAGCAACGTTTATCAGCATCATGACGGATGACGATCCTTTAATCGTATGCATGGCCCGGAATATTTCGTTGATCCACTCGATTGTATATGTATTTGACTTCTCGATGATCAGAATGGAAATTTCTAGCTGATCAATAAGCTGCGATGTTTCGAAAATAAACATCTCCGCCAATGCTTCATACTTCGACATATTTCAACAATTTTCCAAGTTAAGTGACATTTATTGTATGTTATTGTCATTGATCCGGAAAAAAAGAAAAAGAACAGGGGAAGCCCACCCCTGTTCTCGAAGGTATACATCGATTAATTTATAAATCCTGTGTATTGCAGCAAACGCTTCAACATGACCGCAGCTTGCGCACGGCTTGAATTTTCGTTTGGAGCAAAGGTCTGATCTGTCATCCCATTGATGATTTTGGCGTTTACGGATTGCGATACAGCATCTTTAGCCCAAGTTCCGATCATTTGGTTATCCGCAAAGGTAAGAAGTCCTTTGACATCCCCTTGCGGATGTTTGCCTGCGAGGCTCAGTGACCGGGAAATCATCACAGCCATTTGCTCGCGGGTGATGTAGGAAGCCGGTTTAAAGACGCCCCCTTCAAAACCGTCGATCAATCCGGCTTTGGCTGCCGCATTTACTGAGCCGGCGAACCAGTCGGTCGATTTGACATCCGAGAATTTGGATTCACTATCCTCCGATAGCCCCATTGCACGGACCAATAATGCAGCAAATTCGGCACGGGTAATCTGATTGTTCGGTGCGAAGCCGGTATCCGTGATGCCTTGAATCAACAATTTCGAGGCTAGCAGTTCCACATCATCTTTTGCCCAGTGTCCGTCAAGGTCGGTGAATGTTTTATTGGAATCCACCACCATGTAGATACTGTTGCCCGGACGTTGAATCGTAACCTGCGTATTCGTTCCGCTTCCGGAGAAGACGGCCGGTACGAAGCGCATTTCGCCGGTTACCGGATTATACATGACAGCAGTTGCTTTGCTGACATCGACGGACTTACCGATGACGATGCTTCTTGACACATAGATCGTCCCGAACTCATTGATGCTTATTGTCTTATTGCCCGCTTCCGCAGTAATGTTAAATGCTAGGGCTCCGGTAAGCGGGGTCAAGCCCGCTTGCTTCGCTTTATTCTCAATGGCCGTTGCGGTCGTACCGGTAACTTTCTCAATCTGCACATTGATCTTGATGTCTTTAACCGCAGCTCCGAGCGAGTTGGCGATTGCGTCCAAGTTCAGCGCTTTGATCGGCAAGTCGTAAGTGACAGTATCAAAATGCACCGAGAGAACCGCTGTCGGCAATTTAGACTGCGCGTAGGCAAGTAAAGAGGCGGTCAACTGAACTTGCGCAGAGCTTCCCGTGCCCGAAGCTTCTACTTTGATCTTCGGAGTATCGGCGGCCGAATTCAACGCATCAATCGCTTTTTGCCATTCTGCCGGATTGACGGTTGTTACCTTCTGTTCGTTTATGCCCGAGTCGGTCGGTGTGCCTCCCGAAGATCTGCTGCTGCTTCTGTAAGAAGGAATCACTGCTACAACTACGGAAGAATTCGCGCTTTCAACGCCTGCGTTTACCGCAGATACAACATAATAGTAAGTAGTGCCGTTCGCCACGCTATTATCCGTGAAGCTGGAACCGGTCACGTTCGTTGCTACAATCGTGAACGGACCGCTTTCTGTCAAGCTGCGCTTCACGTTGTACGTGTAGGTCGCTCCGGTCACCGTATTCCACGACAAGCTGACCTGCGCGTTGCCCGCTTGCGCGGTTAAGCCCGTCGGGGCTGGCGGCGACACGACCGGAGCTTCCGGTTTCGCACTCGCTGTGGCCGAGTTCGCGCTCTCCTGTCCTTGGTCCAGAGCGGAAACTACATAATAGTAGGTCGTTCCGTTCGCGACCGACTTATCGGTGTAGGTCGCCTGTGTCACGCTGGACGCGATGGTGCTGAATGGCCCGGTTGCCGACAAGCTGCGCTTCACGTTGTACGTGTAGGTCGCTCCGGTCACCGTATTCCACGACAAGCTGACCTGCGCATTGCCCGCTTGCGCGGTTAAGCCCGTCGGGGCCTGTGTCGCTTCAGGCTGTGTCACTTTATTAAGCTTAACAAGATAAAACACGTCTTTCCCGCCCGTGCGACTTATCCGCACGACTGCGGTATTTTCGGCGTCGGTCGCTTGAATAATGTCGATCACTGCGCCTGCAGCTATCGAAGCCCGGCTGAGCGTCGCCGCTACTGTCGGGAGTGGGTGATTCGCCGCCACATCCACCGTGTAGTTCCTGGTGTTGGGATCGAACCATGTAACCGGCACGCCACCGACCGTCAGCGTCTCCAGCGCCATCAAATCTGCGAGATCGTCATGCAACTCGCCAATGACGGCGAAGTCCACAAACTGCATCGGGCCCGGTGAAGAACCGGCTACTGACCCAGGCGGCGGCCCGGTGACCGACGAGAAGAAGTTAAGCTCGTTTACGACCATCACATACCGCGCGGTAATCGGCTGGCCGCCGTTGTTGGCGAGGACGTCGGTTGCCCTGCGCCCAAGCGTGTAGTTAGTTCCGAGAGTCCCGCCTTTTAACGCCGCTTCGGTTGTTGGATTCCAGTTTGATGTTGCGGATGTACCTTGGTTACTGATGATAGTAGGCTGGCGCCCGCTGCCATTAAAGTAATTCCATGGACCCCTGTACCCCATCAAATTCTCAACGCCAAAAGGATTCTTCGTCGGCCAGTTGTTAGCCTCATAGTACTGGCGATCCGGCTCTGGTTTCCCGGCGGCGAGCGCCGGGTCTAGCGGGTTATAGAAATTGTTGTAGGATTCTATAAGCGATTCATAGGCCGCCGTGTCGTTCGTCCACCAGACGGAGCTGTTCCTTGAGCGCCCGGGAGAGCCCATCGTGCCAAATTCTACTTCTATGCGTGAAATATCAATCTGCCGGCCCAAATCCAAGGCAACCCAATAGCGCCAAGGGGTTCTACCTGCGTTCAGCTCAAACGACGAGCCGCTTTGGAAGAATGCGTACCCTTCCGAAGTGGTCATGGAGGTGCGGTCTTCCTCAAGGACGTTCTCTTTCCGGGACTCATCGTTATGCGAAACAATTTTGATATCCGCGCCCATAACAGCCTTACCCCAGTCATGCACCGTGGAGTTGTTGATTTCAAAGTACGGCTTGTAATAATCGGGATAATAATTGTCAGGCGCGGCGGGTATTGTGATACCGTCCGGAGGCTGCAACTCGCCTAATATCCTGTAGGTGCCCGGGACGGTCGGTCTGAAGCCAGATGTATCCCACTTGACCGGTACTTGAACTGTAAGGCCGTTGGATAAGGTGACGTCCAGTTTGCTCTTCAGCGTTAGGTCTGCAATCTTGGTGCCCAAAGGCACTTTCATCTGGTTTTGATGCTCCCAGCCCATGATGCGCAGGTTGCTGTCCCTGTCGGTCGGCTTATAACCGTTCGGGAACACGTAAGTATCACGGTCGCGCTTGATGATCGAGATGTCCGCCATATAAATCGTCGATGGCTGCCATTCTTTGCGGCCATCGACGGTGGCGAGGAAGGCGCCGTAAATGCCCCACTTGGAACGCCCGAAATTGACGTTGCGCCCCTGTTCGTCCTTCAGGGTATTGTAGTTTCCTTCCCTGTATACAGGCCCGGGGGCAGGGGCTGGAAGGGGTGCAGGAAGCTGCAGCTCTATGTTGCGCCTTAATAGATCGGCTTCATTAAGCGTTCCCTCACCGAGCGGCGCACCTGTATCCGTATCTGTTACCTTTACGTAGAGATGCCCGAAATCCGCCATTTCGGTTGTCAACTCGATATCGATCCAGCGGTCGACGAATTTGTCACTGGTGAGCGTAAGGAGGGTGCCAGTGTTTGTCCCTCCGGCGGATTGCATGCCGCTCGGCGTCGAGTTGTTGCGAGTGTGTTCAAATGCCAGGCTGCCGTTTGCTCTAAGCCCAATAGCTACAGTCGGGGATCCGTTCGCGTTGCCCTTGGCCTCCTTGATCTGATAGATAAAACCGTAGTTGTTGGGAGACCAGGTTCCGATGCCGTTGCCACCGACCGCTTTCTGTCGCTTCACTGTTTCCGAGGGAACCAGCAGCCGCCAGAAATGGGTTGTTATCGTTCCCGGACCGTCGTTAGCGACGACGTTTTCCGGTTTGTAGTTGGTTTTCATCTCCAGCCGCTGGGTCGTGCTGCTGGCCGCGCCGCGATCGCCGTCCTCATGCCCGGGCGCGTTGACGGGCGCGTCAAACTTGTGGATACGGATAATATCCGACTGGAGTTTGTCAAACCCGGGGATTTTGCCGTTCGCGGTCATCGTGCCGTCGTATTTTACGTCCACCCCATAAGCGTCAATCCTGCCGTCAGAATTGTCCTTGGCGATCGTCTGCACGTACATGTTATCGCCGTACCACTGGAGCGGAATCTCTCTGCCATCCTTGGGCAGACTGTTTGAAACGCCGGCGGGCTTGAATTTATTGATGTCGTTCGCCGTATGGACGTAGATATCCGGCCCCCAGAACGATTCGTACCAGTTCTTCCCACTGTATGAGGACGGTCTCATCGGCCCCTCAATGGAGTTTAAGCCGGTGTCCCCATAGCCGATATAAGTGGAGCCCCAAGTGTCCATTCCGTGCTCGTTCGCGCGGATGTTCATCGGTGCGACCAACTCGCCCGGCTTATTTACGGCCTCGTTTCCCCCACCTTGTAAACTTCGGGTTATTTTAAAATTTGATATTGCCTGTATGGTTACGGTGATTGTGTATCTTCTTGTATTTTGACCATTTGTAACGTCTAGGAAATAGGTTCCGCCGGTCCAGCCCGGCACTACTCTATTCCCTTGCGAATCCTTTAGCCCCAGCTCGTAATCGCCATTGTTAATGCTGGTGAGAGGGACGATTTCAGCGCCGCCACTCTCATAAACCTTGACAGTCGAGCCTGTATTCACAATTGGGTGCAGCATCTGATAGAACGTGCCGTACGGCAGTTCAATAGTAATGGTGCCCGTAGTGCCCGATTTGGTTACCGTCGAGCCTCTGTACGGCTTTGTGAGTACCACATCCAAAGGATCGCTCGGGTCGAGTGTTTGGTTCGCCGAAGTCGAGTAGATATCCGTACCGGCTGCCTGGACAGTCGTACCGGGTAAAACCATACCGCCGAAAGCCTGGAAAACAAGTGTTAATATAAGCAGAAAACTAATCGGCATATTAAAAATTTTCCTTTTTAGCATGTTACTACCCTCTTCTCCATAATAATAAATAAAAAATATCTTCTTGAAATAATTTCATAATTCCTAACCCTACAGTGATTGATTCTTTATAAAAAACATCCCTCCAATTCCCAATGAATGCGTTTTCAAACTTTATTGTATACCATAAATAATTTTTTTGTCTTGAAAAAATTTACGTTCTTGTTGTGTTTATTTTATCTTTTTTTGCAAGACCTTTTCACAACTCGTCGGTTATCGCCGATACGCAACAATAATACAAGGGACGATCTATCGGAATTTCCGATGGATCGTCCCTCTTTTCCTTATCATAGGCTATTGGGTAAATGGAGGAACTTTAATTTGTTATGTTCTTCTTATCTTTGTGTTTAAAGATCTTGGAACCAGGTTATTGTTGGCAATATTAATCTTCATTTCTTCAAGTTTTCTTCTTTGGCAAACATGGGTAAAAAGAGGCAAACGTAGAAGAACATTAGAGTAAGCTAACGGAGACTATAGCTTGATGATGACCCGAAGGCAGCCGGCCACAAAGATCGGCTGCCTTCGTTGCGCTAAACATTCCTGTTAGGGCTAAGAAATAGCCTTTGTCAAAAAAGGAGCGCCTCGGTATGATGGGTTT
>NZ_WHOD01000059.1 GCF_013141765.1 Paenibacillus foliorum | reverse complement strand
GGAGTAGCAGGAGCGACAGGAGTAACCGGAGCAACGGGAGCAACAGGAGCAACAGGAGTAGCAGGAGCAACGGGAGAAACAGGAGTAGCAGGAGCGACAGGAGTAACCGGAGCAACGGGAGCAACAGGAGTAGCAGGAGCAACGGGAGCAACAGGAGTAGCAGGAGCGACAGGAGTAACCGGAGCAACGGGAGCAACAGGAGTAGCAGGAGCGACAGGACCAACAGGAGCAACCGGAGCGACGGGAGCAACAGGAGCAATCGGAGCGACGGGAGCAACAGGAGTAGCAGGAGCAACAGGAGTAGCAGGAGCGACAGGAGTAACCGGAGCAACGGGAGCAACAGGAACATCAGGAACATCAGGAATATTAGACTTTGCGGATTTTTATGCTTTGATGCCTCCTGATAATGGTGCAACAGTTGCAGCCGGTGGAGATGTAGATTTTCCACAAAATGGACCCTCTAGTGGTGGTGGGATCTTCCGTACTAGTGCTGATACATTTAACTTGTCTGCAATTGGCTTTTATCAGGTCTTGTTTCAGGTGAGTGTGTTAGAAGCTGGCCAACTAGTTTTAACTCTTAATTCAGGAGCAGGAACTATTGAATTAGCCTATACGGTAGTCGGTCGAGCAACCGGTGCTTCTCAGATAGTGGGGATGGCTCTTGTGCAAACATTAGTTATCAATTCAATACTCACTGTACGAAATCCGGCTAGCGAAACCACCGCACTGACCATCACTCCTATTGCTGGAGGAAAAGAGTCTGTTTCTGCTCACCTTGTTATTACGCGATTCGCATAGAGGGAAGTAGAATGGCATACTCTAGTCAGTATTTATGCAGCGCTGCCGCAGTCCGTTTTGTCAGCTTGTCCATGACGAACGATTGCGATACGCACGACTATTCCAGATTAGCAGCTTTTAGGGTACAAAGAAACCTTGAGGGAAATGAGTATTCAGTCTAAACGTCTCCCTTCGATCATGCGCAGCCGGACAAATCGACTTCGTGTCAGTTTGTCCGGAACAAAAAGCTTAGATTCACTCTACATAATGCATCAAAATTAGTGCCAAAACTTTGAAGAAAAAATCTTACATTAAGTGGTAGTAGCTCTATATCCAATTAACTAGAGTTTAGAAAAAATGGCTATTTATAATGGCTCAATACCAAAATCAGCGCTTGACGAAGTCATTCGATTTCGACTCCATACCGAAGCACATCGCTTGACAAGACTTTACGAATGGCAATGGCAGCATACAAGACATTATTCGAAGCCATTGCCTACTCCCAAAACCTGCATCTATACAGCCTTTTTGAAGTTTTATCGGCAGTCTTTGTGAATTCATGTAAAAGTGCATCTCTTTTCATTCCTAGATGAAATCGGACCATTTCACATGAAAATTGCTGTATTTTCGCAGCTTTTTCTTCTTAATAGCAAATTTCAGTAGAAAATAACTGCATGTTTGCAGGGTTTTGCGCAGGCTGATAATCGTGAGGGGGTCAAGCACCGATTTTGAGGTTGAGTCTTTTGAATACAGTTATTTTCTCGTTAAACCAGTCAAAGAGTTGGCAATAAAATTATGCGGTTTCCCCATGCTCCTCATATGTAACAAATATCTATTTCTTAAGTGTCCATTGCTTCGGTTCTTGTTCCCCATAAACGGACGTTACCTTTTCTATGGAATCATCGATATGAATAACTTGTTCGTCGGCAATGTGAAGATATTCCTAGTGTTACCTAATAGTTTGCGATCAGATCGAGGGCTTTGTTTGTTTTGTTAGGAAACTGTCAGGAAACTAAATAGGATCATCGAAGTAAACTAAAATTAATCTAATGCCCATTTGCCATAATAAAGATGTAAGTTAGTTGGAAATGAGGGATAGGGCGATGGCTAGAATAATGATAGTGGATGACGCGGCCTTTATGAGGATGATGCTGCGCACTATGTTAATAGAAGAAGGGCATGAGATTGTTGCTGAGGCTGTGAATGGTCTTGAAGCAGTCAGTACTTATTTAACGACAAAGCCGGATATAGTAACAATGGATATTACGATGCCTGAGTTGGATGGAGTAGGGGCAGTTAAAGAAATTCGAAGGGCCGATCCGTCAGCCCGAATCATTATGTGCTCAGCGATGGGGCAAAAGGCAATGGTTGTTGATGCGATTACTGCAGGAGCGAAGGATTTTGTAGTAAAGCCATTTCAAAAAGAACGCGTGATGGAGTCCGTTAACAAGGTGCTTGGACTATAACCATGTTGGCTGTAGGCTTTCGGCGCGTTACCCTTTCGAATTAATCCTCTTTGCTGCTTTGGTGACAGGGCAGAGGGTTTTTTTGGTGTTTAAAAAAGGTATACTGTAATAATGAATAAAGGGGAATCAACGCTTACGAAGTGAGTTTTGCGAATGCGAAACTTATATAATGCTTGAGAAGCCGGCTTTTGCGTAAGCAAAAACTCAGTTCATGCTTGAGAAGCTAGTTTTTGCATACGCAAAAACGCTTAGGAGGAGTCACATTGTGGACAAGACGGAATTTGATCCGTTTATTGCTGCTGCTGGCAGTTGTGGGGCTTTTTGCAGTAGTTAGAGCTTTTATGCAGCCCTATTCTCCTGATGCTGAAGCGCTGGAAGCAATGAAGGGCGGCAGCGGTGTATCAGTTACGGAAAGCAAGGAATGGATAGTGTTTGAGCCTAGGAACGGGAAGCAGCCTGATGTGCTGTTTTATCCCGGAGGCTTGGTTCGGCCTGAGAGCTATGCACCTTTAGCGCTCTCACTTGCAAAAGAAGGCTACCGTACATGGATTATCAGAATGCCATTGAACTTAGCTGTACTTGGAATCAAGAGGGCGGACAAGGTGATTGAGCTTTTGCCTGAGCAAACGTATGTCATAGGTGGACACTCATTGGGCGGTGCGATGGCGGCGCGTTATGCTTCTGACAACTCAGGGCGGTTGAAGGGAGTTTTCTTACTGGCGGCTTATGCGGATAAGAAGGGAAGCCTTCGATCTACGCCGCTATCCGTGCTGTCTCTTGTCGGTTCTGAAGACGATGTTCTGAACCGGCAGGTATTTGAACGCGGGAAGGTCTTCTTGCCTGAGCAGACGGAATATGCGGAGATCACGGGTGGCAATCACGCCGGATTTGGCAGCTATGGTAAGCAGAAGGGTGACAATCCCGCATTGATTGCACCTGATAAACAGCGCTCCATTACGGTAAGCTTGCTTGTTAGCTGGCTTGAGCGTTTAGAGGCCAAGTAAAAGTAATACCCTCACAGAATTAAATAAAAAAGCCTGCCTGCCCCATCTCGTTAGATGAACAATGGGCATGCAGGTTTTTTTGGCGTTTAAGTGGCACCTTCAACAGAACTAGAGACAGGTGCAGCTGTTATTGGTTCCCCATTCTTATAATAAAGCGAGGGGCTTAGCAGAATGTAAAATATATGAACCTGTTCATAGCCGGATTCGAGTAGAATTCGGTTAAGTGCAGCGGCTGCGGCATCGTGAATCTCTTGTTTGCGTGGAAACATCAGGATTTCGACGCTTCGCGGAACCTGGGTAATAGTCTCGGTCAGAAGCAGCTCAATCTTAACTTTTTCCTTGGCAATATGGACGAGCTGGGCGAATTCGTCGACCACTCGCGGGGCAATGGATTTGAGAAAATCACTGGTGAAGCCTTTGAATCGCAAATAAGGCATGATGTCCGTCTCCCTAATTGTGAGTGTTCAAAAAGTCAACTTTTTAGCAGCGCTATATAAGTGCCGGACTTCGAAGGTGCAAAGATTCGATGTCGAGTAAGCTCCCTGGAAAATTTCATGATCGAAAGGGGCTTTTTGAACAACCTCTAATTGATAATAATGTAATTTCATGAATGTTATTTGAGTTGCTTATATGTACATTTTTACATATAATAGGTTCGACAAAATAGTACTATGGTTCAAATCATATGTCAACTAAAGTCATACTGGAGGCACTATGAACACTCTTTCCTATGGATTGCTTGCCATGTTAACTGGAGGTCCGCGTACAGGCTACGAGTTAATGCAGCAAATTCAGCCTCTTTGGAGGGCTAAGCATAGTCAAATCTATCCGCTTCTGGCCAAATTAGAGCAGTCGGGCTCTGTCCGGTTCGTACCTGTAGCGCAAAAGGAAAAGCCGGACAAAAAAATATATTCGATCACAGAGCAAGGGCTGGCCGAGCTGCGCGAATGGATTCCCAGAACGACCTCTGAGCCGGTCAAACGCGATGAATTGCTTCTAAAAGCATACTGCGTGGCGCTTACGGATCCGTTCACAGCGAAGAGCTTAATCCAGAATCGTATAACTCTATACCAAAGCAAGCTGGAGAAATATTCACAAATGCTTGCGGAATTGAAAAATAAACTGGACGGTGAGCTAAGTCTCACATCGCCGGGCTTCGGGAATTATATTCTGTTACAAAGAGCGGTAAGCAATTCACAAGCAGAGCTGGAATGGTGCGGCTGGGTATCTGGCTTGCTGCCTCCCTCCCCATCCAACCAATAAATCCCAATAATTCGATGCAGGGGTATGCCGCCTCTCAATGCCTCCCCTAATGTTGTAGGGAGTCCATCCACTTGTGTGTTCCTTAGTTCTATTTATATAGAATGACATAATCAAGAAGAAAAAACACAAGATGGAATAAAGACATTATGTATGGCTTTCGGTATGATTACTGTATAGGAATCTAACTAATGTGGCTTGGGATTAAAGTCATGCCCGGGTCGAGGTCTAGGAGGCTGCTAATATGAAGAAGTTTCGAATTGCCCAGATCGGCTGCGGAGGCATGTCCAAAGCATGGATTGAATACGCTTTAAAACGCGAGGATGCTGAGATTGTTGCACTGGTCGATATCAAGGAGGAGTATGCCGCGGCAGCTGCCGAAAGGTATGGCCTTACTTGCGGGATTTATACGGATGTGCGGGAGGCTATTGTTACCTCTGGCGCTAATTTAGTGTTTGATGTGACGATCCCGGAAAGCCATGCGGCAGTTGCAACAGCAGCGATGGAGCTGGGCTGCGATGTGCTGGCGGAGAAGCCGATGGCTACATCGATGGAGGACGCAAGCCGCTTGGTAAAACTGGCTGAAAAGCTGGGGCGAACCTATGCCATTATGCAGAATCGCCGCTACCTTCCTCAGATTCGGGCCTTTCGCGATTTGGTTGTGTCTGGCGGGATCGGTAGGGTTGGTTTTGTGAATGCGGACTTTTTCCTTGGACCGCATTTTGGAGGATTTCGCGATGTGATGGAGAGTCCGCTGCTGCTCGACATGGCGATTCATACGTTTGATCAGGCGCGTCTGATCACGGGTAAGGATCCGGTGTCCGTCTACTGTCATGAGTTTAATCCTGCAGGTTCATGGTATGAAGGGAATGCTGCAGCCATTTGTATTTTTGAATATGCCGATGGAAGTGTGTTTTGCTACCGCGGCTCTTGGTGCGCCGAAGGCAGTCCGACCTCGTGGGAGGCCCAATGGCGAGTTAACGGCAGTAACGGAACGGCCATATGGGACGGAGCAACGGCGCCATTTGCCGAGATAGTGGAGAATTCGCAGGAAAAAGCTTTTGCGAATCGCTTCCGCCGCACGGAGGCAGAGTTGACCTGGAATGGCCAAAGCGGACATGCAGGCTGCCTTGACGAGATGTTCGCTGCTCTGGAAGAAGGTCGTAAGCCGGAAACGTATTGCACGGATAACCTCAAGAGCATGGCTATGGTGTACGGAGCGCTGCAGAGCGCCAAAGAAGGCCGCAAGATCGAGCTTGCTGCTTGGATCGGATAGCACAACGAAAATTCATAAAAAAGGCAGTGCGTGCTTCCCAGACCGTTTATTTCGAAAGGTTGGGGGAGAGGGCCTAGCGGAGATCTTCTGCTAGGTTTTTCTTGCTTTGTACCTTATTTTCACAAGGACAGCCAGAAAGGGTTCATGGTATAGTTAAGTTATCTATAGTCGCATCTTCAGAATAGAATACTTGTGATCGTGGAGGAAGAGGAAGATGATTAAGAAATTGGCGGCTTTTGGCGGACTTATGATTCTACTATCAATCGGGCTGTGGTATAGCGAGCACCAGCTGTCGCAAACTCGAGGCAGCTATTGGGAAGCAAGCCCCGCCTTTTCCTATTTCTCCATGACGCTGCGTGGTGAGGAAGGGCAACTGGCAATTGTCGACGCCCCATTTAATGTAAAGCAGCAGGAACGGTATTCGTGGTTTTTTTGGAAGGATCCGCAATCTATGTTCGGCAAAACATTTCAAGTAAATGGCATAAACTGGAAATCGGGAAAAAGTCATCTGCTCTATGAAGGGGCTATCGGAGTGCCGAATCGCAATATTGGTGGTGTGAGCCGTGCTGCTCGGGCTTTTTCAACCTTTTCATTACCTACCAAAGGGTTGTGGAAACTGGAAGCCGTTGTTGATGGGAAGCTAGTGGGCAGCATCGTAGTCGAGGTTAAATAAACAAGAATAACGATCAGTTGAAACTGCTGTTCAGTCATGTATAATAAATAACAATTGTAGGGGCGAAGCGGCTCCAAACCTTGGAAAGTGATGTGACAGTCGATGAGTGCCAAAGCATCTGATGAACCTATAAATAACCATTTGGAAGATACAATGAGCGAAGCGGATGAAGCTTGCTGTAGTACGGATGGTGAGCGCCACAGTCATCATTCGGCTAAAGTAAAAGATAATTTGGTTTCACGGCTTAACCGGATTGAGGGACAGATTCGCGGTGTGAAGGGTATGATCGAAAGAGATACGTACTGCGACGATGTTCTTAACCAGATAGCAGCTATTCAATCAGCGTTAAATGGTGTTGGTAAAGTGCTCTTGGAGGGTCATATGAAAAGCTGTGTTACAGAACGTTTGGCCCAAGGAGATAAAGAGGTTATTGACGAGCTTTTAAAAACAATGAGCAAATTAATGAAATAATATAAGAGGACCCCCGAATAATGGGCTGCCCGTTCGAATCTGTCTGGTAAAGAATGACAGGATGCGACAATACATGTCGACACGAACGATAGGCAGGTGGCCGAATGAATATTTCTAATTGTAGAGACTGCGGGAAGCTGCACATGCAAATTGTAGATACAATGTGTGCGAATTGCTTAAAGCGCTATATTGAGGATACTCATACCGTCAGAGCTTTTATACAGGCTAACCCAGGTGCAAATGTTATGGACCTGGTGAAGCAAACGGGCTTCTCCTTAAAGAAAGTAAACCAACTGATCAATAGGTAGCGTTTATGCTTAAGCATAGAGGGCGCCTCGGGATCAGTTTTTTCTTTGTATAGCCTTACATTCTGACCCCATCAGCAGGAAAAACTGCACGCACATACCCAACCCTCGAATTACTGGGCAGAATCATGCACGGACTCGTGCTCGAATTATTGCGGCTGCCCATAGAGCAGCAAGCAGGAACAGCAGTCCCGCGCAGAGCTGATATAAGCCTGCGAGTCCTAGCTGGCCGAGCAGTGCGAAGCCAAGCAGAGGGCCGAGCGCAGCGCCGACATCGACGACCGTAGTATAGGTCGTCATGTAGGCTACGCGAGAGGAGCCAGTGGCGGCATCGGCGGCCAGCGCATCGGTGAGCGTGACGATCGCTGTGTTGGTCAGCTGGGCGACCAACAAGAGCGTGAGCCATGCCGCGAACGGCAGCTTCAGCGGCAGCAGAGCGAGGGCAACCGCAGCGATGGCGAGCGATGCGGTGTACAGCGGCAGCCGCCCACGCGGGCCGTCGGACCACGCGCCGATCCGCGGCGAGAGGTACGGCGACCAAGCCCAGCGGATAGCCTGCACGATGCCGGCGACTGAGGCGGCGCCCAAGGTGGCGCCGAGCAGCGTAATGGTTCCACCAGGTCCCGGCAGATGGGCTTCAATGACTGCGCTAAGCGTAGCAAGATAGACGCCGAAGAACACAATCGCTGTTCCGGTGCCGGAGGCCAAGACCAACCAGAAGGTGGCCGGTATATGTGATATAGCTAAGCTCCAGCGTTGAATTATGCTCTTTTTACTGCTGGGGTTATTAGTCGTTTCGCTATTAATAATCTTGTCTTTGGTAGCCACGCTCGATTCACCGCCCTGCGATGAAGGCACATACTTCCATGCGAATGGTATACCCACGAGCATAATAGCGCCGAGCAGCAGCGCTATGGGGCGAACGCCAATTACGTCGGCCAATACGCCGCCAGCCAGCATGCCAATCAGGCTGCCGAAGGCGATGATGCCGTTGTAGCTGCCGAGCAATTGCCCGCGGTTGCTGTCTGATGAGGTCTCCAGAACGGTCAAATAGCCGCCAATGCGAAGCAATGACCATGCCGCACCCCATAATGCCCTAGCAATGAGCAAGGCGGTGAAACCAGACAAGCAGCCGTAGCCGATTGTCGTTAAACAGGCAAGCATTACGGCCAGCATGACGCCCAAGCGCTTACTCATTCGGCTATACAGCCAACCAACCAACGGATTGAGAGGAAGCCGTACGAAACGGTTAATTGACAGCAGGAATCCGACCTGCCAGAGTGCATCTAACCCGAAATCCTTCCAATATAGGGGGAGGACAATATAATACATCGAATCTCCAAGCAAGCAGATGGCTGTAACCCATGCCAGGATTCGAACCTGCCTGCTGCCGTCCATAGGAGCAGGCGAAGCTGATCGTCCGTTCGAACCTTCTGAGGATAATGCAATCATAAGTGGTGGTTTCCCTTCTCCGGATCTTTTCTTGTTTATTTATTGTAGCTGGAAAAAGGGGAATAAAAAGTGTAATCTCAGGATATTACGATTTCCCCTTTTAAGAAAAGATACCGGAATGGATGGAGGTGCTCCCATTATGCAACTGCTGGAACACTATGTGCGGCTGTACAGCAGCCTGAAGCGGAATCCGTTTCGTGGAGACATGCAAGAGCCAACAATAGTCACTGTGCCGAGTATTGCGGCTTCTCTTTATTGCACAGAACGCAATGCCAAGCTGCTAATTAAAGCAATGAGACAGCACGGCTGGATTGCTTGGTCTCCAGGTCGAGGCAGAGGCAACCACTCTCATTTGGCACTGCTGGCTGACCCTGACGAGCTGCTGTTGAAGCAGGCGGTAGGGATGCTGGGCGAAGGCCGCATCCAAGAAACCGTTGAACTGCTTAACACGGAATGGTTGTCTGAGAGGGGCAGGGAACAGCTTCATCAGGCGCTCAGGCAATCATTTGGATATCTCCGCACGAACGGTAAGTCGGCCCCATATAACCATCTATTGCGATTCCCATCCTACCGGCAGCCCGGTCTGTTTGACCCTGCATTGACGACGCGAAGAACCGAACTGCATTTCGTCCGGCAGCTGTTCAATACCCTCGTTGAGTATGATAGTGAACGTGATCTTTTCTTACCGGGGCTTGCCCACCATTGGGAAACAGATCGAAAGGCACAATGCTGGAGATTTTATTTGCAAAAGCATGTACGCTTTCATAACGAAGCCCCTTGTACGGTCTATGATGTGTTGTACTCTCTTGAGCGGCTTCGGGACCCTTCCGTAATGTCGCCTTATCGGCTGCTCTATCGAGAGGTACAGCAGGTGAAGCTGATTGATGAGTATTCCATCGATATTAAGCTGTCTTCAGGGCAATGGCATTTGCCAGCATTGCTGGGAGCCGCGGCTGCAAGCATAGTACCGCGGGAGCAGCCTGCCGGATGGTCGCGCGTCCCGACAGGGACAGGTCCGTTCAGACTCTCTCACCGTGACGAAAGACTGCTGGTGCTTGAAGCGAATCCGTTCTATTTCAGAAGGGCTGCTAATGTGGATCGGATAGAGATGTGGTATTTACCTGAGGTATATGAGCAGCAATTCAACAGGTCTAACGAGATTGGACAAGAGGGGGGCGGGATTAATTTTCATCATTATGGAGCCGCAATGCAGGACCCTGAGCCATGGGAGCTTACGGTAAGCACAGACCGAGGCTGTAAATATGTGCTGCTTAACCGAGCCAGAAAGGGTGTTCTGGAGCAGCCTGAGCTGCGTAATATTGTGAACAAAGTAATCCGCGAGTGTGATGCGGGAGGCATTCTAGGCGGCAACCGTGGTGAGTTGGCGAACGGATTTATCCGAGAGCTATCCGCTCCTGCTTCTGCTTCTGTACCCCTTGCTAAGGGCACCAGCGATTTGCAGGTGCCCTCTGATGGTGCAGCCGAATCTGCTGAACGATATAGCGCCGATCCGCTGCTCAACAGTCACAGTGGCGGCATCATGGCTTCGCAGCCTTCTCTCAAGCTCGTAACCTATGCAGGTGCAGGTCACGAGCGGGACGCAGCTTGGCTGCAGCAGGCTCTAAGCAGCTATGGCATTGCGCTGTCCATCCGGCTTGTGGCTTACGAGGCATTGGCCGAGCCGGATGTGGTGGCGCAAGCAGACCTGCTGCTGCTTGAACAGCCAGTGGACGCTGACGCGGAGTGGACTATGCGGGCCATCCTGGGCAGCGGACACAGCCCCGTGCGAAGCTGCTTGCCGCCGGAGCGGTTGCTCGAGCTTGACCGTCGGCTGGCGGAGCTGCCGAACGAGCCGTCGCGTGACGCGCGCTTGCAGCGGCTGGTCCAGCTGGAGCGGGAGCTGCTGGATGACCAGATGGTCATCCTCTGGTACCGTTGGCGCCAGTCGGCATCCTTTCCTCCGGAGCTGCGCGGTGTAAGCATTAGCTCTCTCGGCTGGGTGGACTACAAACAGCTATGGTTTGCCCATGACGGTATGGATGAGAACGATAACCAGCCTGCTGCAACTGAAGAGGTTGATGAAAAACTCTATTAAGAAGGAGATATCTTCCTATTGATGCCATCCGTTTGCTCCAATATTAAAATGGTTTGGAAAATCGTAAGACCCAAGAAAGGGCTGTCGCCGTATATCTGATCAGAATGCTTTACAAAATCTTCGTCATCCTTTCAGCAACATAATGGTCTCGTTTGCGTCAATAACTAAAAAAAGGAAGGGACTGTTCGCAGATGAAAGGAAGAGCAAGTAAGCTTGCGGTCGCGGCTTTCCTGCTGCTGGGTGGATTGACCGGGGCAGGCGGCAAAGCAAAAGCGATAGACACCTTCATTACTACAAATCTCGTCGTTGTGGAAGGAACGAATATCCTGGATGATTACAGCAAACCAGATTCCATAGCAGGTTCAATTACAGGTACTCAGAATGTGGAAGTGGCGTGCGAGCCGAGAGAGCAGGGATGGCAGGGATGCGCGACGAGTAATGGGAGCGGGGCGAGCTACGAGGGGAAGGACTATATCCTTGTAAAAACATCGCTTGGGAACAAGTGGATCGAAGACGACGGTCGGATTGTTTACGGTTATTATAAGGAAATGGATCGCGAGATCACGCTTGTGGATGACATGAAGCTTTATGAGCAGCCTGTCGGCATGAAGTCCTATGATCAGGCAGATCAACCTAAGGATACAGGCCAGATGCTGGCGCCGCAGAAGGTACATGTGACAGCCTCTGTTAGTTATATGCACAAATGGGTACGTACCGGAAGGGGTATGGTTGAGAGTACTGGCACTTGGTACCGGGTGCATACGAGCTGGATGGGGGATAAATGGATTCTTGATCCCTTTATTGCGGAAGATGTGAAGGAACAGCCGACAGACGCGCTTATCAAGTTAACAGGAGAAGAAATGCTTTACGACTACCCCTATTCTTCTACGGGAAGAGGAGTGAAAGCAAATCCTGGTGTTGTCCAGCCAATAGCAGGCTCAATATTCAACATGAAGACGGTTATTGTTGAGTGGTTCAAAATCAAGCAAAACGACGGAACCGTCAAATGGGTACAGATGGATCCAGAGAAAAACGAGGAATGGTCGAAATTCAGCCTACCGAATGAAAAGGTGAAGATTCGAACAGCCACACGGTATTTTGATTCCAAATGGGAAAATCCCCTTGAGCTGCAGGACTGGCTGCAACCAGGAGACTATGTAGCGGACGAAGCTGACAATGGGTGGGTGCATGTGCAGACCCCAGAGGGCTGGAAGTGGCTCAACCTCCAACGTGCGCCGCTCGAACGACCCGAAGGCATCCAAGCATCGCAGGATACCGTGATGCTGACGCCGGAGACAAAGACGTACTATTTTCCGCTGACGGGGGAAATATCCCATGAGAAGGGTACCTTCGGCAATCAGGAAGCGCAGGCTTTCGAGAAGTGGACTTCGCCCCAAGGGGAGAATTGGTACCACATATCCACGTACAGCGGTATTGTATGGTTGCCAGAGAAGCCATTACCGGAAAAATAAGGGTTTTACTGTGGGCGTGATCATCGCCGGTAGGCTCGGTTTTGTGCCCCGGCGAGTTCACGTGTGGTTGGAGTCTATAAATTAAACTAATTCATGATCCAAAGATCGCCGCCCCAGCTGTGGATGCGGTACCAACGATGGTTCTCCGGATCATCCCACTGCTCGAATGCATTCACCTTTTGTGGGCTTATAGCCCCGAAGCTTGGAAAAGGCATTGTGGGGAAAAGATACTGCATCGTATCGGTATGAAGCTCTATTGTTTCATTTATGCTTTTGGCGCCAACAGGCTGGGCATACGCAGGATGTATCCAGAATGTATTGCCATTCTCTGCTCGTACATGGTACACACCGGCGTTTGTTTTTTCCATAGCAAATACTTTCTGGGCTGGAATAAATATAGCGTCGGAAGGACGCTGCATGCGGTTCGCCGTATCATATTCATCCATATACAGGGTTTCTGTCGGAAGGTCCATTTCCTGGTTGATTATCTCCATATCAAGAAGGATACGATTGGGCTGCACAAGCCACTGATCTCCAAGCCATGAGGTCTCAATCCGGTACGAATGCGATAAGTAAGCTACGGGAGATTCGAATACGGCGTTGGCATGAACCGTTTGTGGATCCAGTATGACGTCAGTCAAGGCGGATGGGACCGGTTGATTATACAAGGAGGCTGGCCATATTAGCGCAATGTAAGTGTCTATAGGCTTGATCGTGCCAATTCTATCGTATTCGAGATGGATCCACAGGTCTCCAAGCCAGGTTGTTTTAATTTTAATCCACTTTTTCTCTTGACGATTTTCCCCGCTATACTGGTACCAATTGCTTTCGCCTTCTACGGTTTCGACATCCTGAGGTGTAAGGGTAGCCCATGGCTCAAGAGATTCGTCAGGCTCTGGATATAACGGTGTGCTCTCTAATAGTGAGATAACCGGAGGGAGGCTGGGCGGTTCTGGCTTGCGCGGACCAAAAGCGTGGGCAGATGGAACGGCAGAAGTAAGGCTTACGACGAAACTTAACAGTAAGACAAAGCTTAAAGCAATCATGGAGTGATGAATTCGATAATGAGTGTTCATGCAACAGAAGCCTCCTTTTACGTACGCATTTACATATACTAAAACGAATTTAAAAGGGAAAGGTTGCTTCGGATGATTATTGAAATATTGTAAAATATTTGATTGTATGGAAATGTCAAAAAAGCTCTGCCGCGCATCGAACTGCGCAGTGAGCTTTTTGCAGTTATTGCCCCTTGAAGAGGAACTCTGACTATCGTCAGGGGTCAACCCTTTTTTGCTTCCATCTGATTAACTGGTTACTTCGACTTATCGTCCCCATCTGTTGAGTTGTCTTTTCCGTTAAACAAGGTTTCCGTCAAGGTTTTCAGCTTATCCATCACCTTGCCGTAACCGAATCCGACCAGAAAGGCAATTCCTATCTTGGCAATTACAGATTCCTTGGCCTCAAGCAGCATAATACCGCTTTCGAACAAGACAATGGTCATTACGGCTGTACCGGCGCAAAGAATGGGACGCAGAATATACCAAAGTACCCACCGCTCCGTTAAACTATCATAATAAAAGTGAAACAACCTCATTGCGTAAAGCGTGCCGCCGATAGCTCCAGCCAATGCATAATATAAATAGTCCTGAAACTTAATGAAATCGATACCAAACGTATGCTCGAATAAGCCGCTGCCAATAGCTGCAATTAACCAGAAACTGCCTACATACCATACAGTCAAATAAGCCATTATGCCCAGCTTGTACAACTGCTCCCTGCTGAACATTTATACCACCGCCTTCAATGAAAAGTGACTTATTTCATCGTATGATGGAAAGGAGCTAAAGGTGCGTTTTAGTGGAAAAAAGAGGATGTAGCGAGTCGATCAAACCGTCTCGTTACATCCTCTTGGTATTGATATACCTGTTACAGCTTATGAGCTTGTTTCCGTTTTGATGCATAACATTTGCGGCATACAGGTAAATAACTCTCATTGCCGCCAATCTGAATCTGTTCTCCTTCAAACACAGGGCGTCCGTCCGTGCTTCTCATGTTCATAATTGCTTTTTTATCGCAGAACCAACAGACCGTTTTAATTTCCTCAATTTTATCGGCTATGGCGAGCAGATGGTAGCTGCCCTCGAACAAATTACCAAGGAAGTCGGCGCGGAGGCCATAAGCGATGACAGGAATATTCAAGGAATCAACAATTTCTGTTAGCTGTTCCACCTGCTCTTTATTTAGAAATTGAGACTCATCAATTAAGATACAATTGGGCATTTCTGCTGCCGCAAGCTCGATCATGTTAATTTGGTCATCTATAATGATTGCTTGCTTCTGCATCCCGATGCGCGAAGCTACCGTACCGACTCCATTTCGGTTGTCTACAGAAGGGGTAAATAACAGCACTTTTTTACCTTGCTCCTCATAATTATGGGCAGTTCTCAGCACCTCGATCGATTTGCCGCTGTTCATAGTACCATATCGAAAATATAGTTTAGCCACGTGAGTAGACAGTCCTCTCTGCTGAAATATGTCATCTATCATAGCATAGGATCTTTAGGAAATGTATAGGCAAGACTAGTCATTGTAAAAGGAAGTAATAATGTAGCCGTTGTACCTCGTCCAGGCTCACTATTGAAAAGCAGTGAGCCTCCGATATAATTAGATCTTTTGCTTTTAACATTCAACAAAAAATGACATTTCCCTCTGTTTATTCGTGTTCTTCCCAAAAAAATAAAGCCCCATGATTTGTAGCTTTTTGATTAAAAAGCGGACTTTTTAAACACGTAGAATTATAATGAAGAAAGCACGCTTAAGCGTTTTAACGGACAACAATGAAAGCGGTTACTACTAAGTGAAACTCAGAAGATGATTACGGAAGCAGTTTCGCCAAAGAAAAACTCTAAGGAGGACTATTATGGAACAAGTCAGATGGGCAATTATAGGAGCCGGAGATGTAGTGGAGCGTCGGGTGGCGAACGCGCTGCAGACAGCAAAAGGAAGTGTGCTGCAAGCGGCAGTGAGGCGCAATGAAGAAAAGCTGAGGGTGTTTGCGGAGAAGTTTGGTGTGCCGAAGGCGTATACGGACGTATCACAGGTATGGTCAGACCCAGAGATCGATGCTGTTTATATAGCCACACCGGTAGTTCTGCACGCCGAGCATGTAATAGAAGCGGCTCGTCATGGAAAGCATGTGCTGTGCGAGAAGCCAATGGCTATCAAAGCGGAATTTGGCGTTGAGATGATTGAAGCCTGCAAGGAAAACAATGTGAAGCTAGGGATTGCCTATTATCGCCGGTATTATCCAAAGATAAGGAAGCTCAAGGAGCTGCTTGACGCAGGAGCCATTGGGCAAGCCGTTTATGCCCGAGCCCAATTCAGCGGTAAATCAGATCACGCGGCAAGTGAGCGGGCATGGCTGCTGCAGCCCGAAATCTCCGGCGGTGGAGCTCTGATGGATGTTGGCAGTCATGTATTGGACCTGCTCTGTTTTAGCTTGGGCCGTCCGCAGCAGGTTACAGCTCTTACCGGCAACATCGCTCAAGATCTGCAGGTGGAAGATACAGCTTCCTTGCTTGTTAGGTTTGCCTCGGGTTGCCACGCTTCCGTTCATGCCAGCTTCAGCACTGCTGTTGGTAATCAATTGGAAATATTCGGCACAGAGGGTAAGCTGACGATGCGTTCGATTGAGGATCCTGAGCTGGAATGGACGAATGGTGCGGGGGAGGTGCGGAAATTCGAGCTTCCGAAGCATCCGAATATGAATGTGCCGATGATAGAAGACTTCATAGAAGAAATAGCAGGCAGAAGCCATTATCTATGCCCCGGAGTGGAGGGTATTCTCTCATCTAACATCATGGCAGCGGCGTACCTTTCTGCAGCAGAAGGGCGACATGTGACGATATAATACCTGACACTGTCACAAAAACCGAACAATAACTGGAAATTAAGGTGAAAAAGAATGGATTTTGTGTAAAAAATGAGTTTTTTTAAATTGATAGTTTAGGTCTCAGATGTTAATATAAGACATATTATCTTAAAATAGAGGTTCATAGAATCAAAACCGCTCTGGATTTGGCTGATCGGAATAGCTGTGACATATCCTTACATCCTTTGAAACTTGCAGTGTTGATGTCACTTCAATCTAAGTTTGTGAACGAAAGTACAAATAATTACAGTTAGAAAGGTTGTACAACATGGACAGAAATGGATTACCAGTAAAACAAGGTCTTTATGATCCCCAGTTTGAGCATGACGCTTGTGGAATCGGATTTGTAGCCAATATTAAGGGGAAGCCTTCTCACGAGATTGTTGGTCAAGCTTTAAATGTGCTTTGCAATCTGGATCACCGCGGTGGCCAGGGCTCTGAGAGCAATACGGGGGATGGCGCAGGTATTTTGCTGCAAATTCCATACAGCTTTTTGAATACGGAATGTGCCAAAGAAGGCATTCAACTGCCAGAACCGGGTAAGTATGGCGTCGGGATGGTATTCCTCCCACAAGATGTTACTATACGCGCTGCCTGTGAAAAAGTGCTTGAGGAGAAAATTCAACAGGCGGGTCAACAACTGCTCGGCTGGAGAACGGTACCGACGGACAATTCCACGCTGGGAGATTCCGCGAAGTCAGCAGAACCTTTTGTTCGTCAAGTTTTTATCGGCTCAACGGTAGATGGCGGCGATGAACTGGCGTTCGAGCGCAAGCTGTATGTAATTCGTAAATTAACGGAAAATGCGATTCGCTCGTTGGATAACGGCGAGGCCTTCTATTTTTCCAGTTTGTCGAGTCGTACGATTGTATACAAAGGGATGTTAACCCCTGAGCAGGTTGACAACTATTATTTAGAGTTGAAAGACCCTGCGTTTGAAACAGCCCTTGCGCTTGTTCACTCACGCTTCAGCACGAATACGTTCCCAAGCTGGGAGCGAGCTCACCCTTACCGTTACTTAATTCATAACGGAGAAATCAACACGCTGCGCGGTAACGTCAATTGGATGCATGCCCGCCAGGCGATGTGCGACACCGATCTATTCGGTGAGGATCTGAAAAGCATCCTGCCGATTATCGATACGGATGGCTCCGATTCGCAAATGTTCGATAATACATTGGAATTTCTGATGCTTACTGGACGCTCGCTGCCTCATGCGGCGATGATGATGGTCCCAGAGCCATGGTCCAAGCACGAAACGATGAGCGATGAGAAGAAAGCTTTCTATGAATATCACAGCTGTTTGATGGAACCGTGGGATGGTCCTGCAGCCATATCTTTTACCGATGGTAGAATGATTGGCGCGATACTTGACCGTAACGGTTTGCGTCCGGCTCGTTATTATGTGACTAAAGATGATCTGATTGTGCTTGCTTCCGAAGTAGGGGTATTGAATATTGCTCCGGAGCGGATTGCTCGCAAAGAACGCTTGCAGCCTGGACGGATGCTGCTTATTGACACCATCCAAGGACGCATTATTTCCGATGAGGAAATCAAAGACTCCATCATAACCGAGAAGCCTTATCGTGCATGGTTGGATGAACACTTGATCTCATTAGAGCAGCTGCCGGAACCGGTTGAAGTGCCGCAAACGGATCACGAATCCGTGCTGCAGCGTCAACAAGCGTTCGGTTATACCTTTGAGAATTTGCGTAGAATCATTGAGCCAATGGCTAAGACGGGTGTTGATCCAATCGCATCCATGGGCTTTGATGCACCTCTTGCTGTCCTATCAGATCGTCCGCAGCTTCTGTATAGCTACTTCAAGCAGCTGTTCGCGCAGGTGACGAACCCGCCGATCGATGCAAATTTCGAAGAAATCATTACGGCTCAAGGGACTACAGTAGGGCCTGAGCGCAACTTGATTAACCCAGAGCCGGAGAGCTGCCGTCAAATCCGTTTGGCAACGCCAATCTTGACCAATGCTGAGTTGGCTAAGCTGCGTGAGATCAAGCGTGACGGCTTCAAATCAGTGACACTGCCGATTTTGTTCAACCCATCGGAAGGAACTGATGCATTAGAGCAAGCGATGGAAGAGCTGTATGCAGCTGCAGATCAAGCTATTACTGATGGCGCAACGCTGATTATCTTGTCCGATCACGGCATAGATGCAACCAATGCTGCTATTCCAGCTTTGCTGGCTGTTTCGGGTCTGCACCATCACTTGATCCGTGAAGGTACGCGTACCCAAGTGGGCCTTCTGCTTGAATCCGGCGAACCGCGTGAGGTTCATCACTTTGCTCTGCTTCTTGGATACGGTATTAGTGGAATCAATCCTTATCTGGTATTAGAAACGCTGGAAGATATGGTGCTTCAGAAAAAGCTGAAAGACATTACCACTGAGAAGGCTATATACAACTACGTTAAGGCATCTACTAAAGGCGTAGTCAAAGTATTGGCCAAGATGGGAATTTCGACGATTCAAAGCTATCGTGGAGCGCAGATTTTTGAAGCGGTCGGCTTGGATCAATCGGTTATCGATAAATATTTTACTTGGACTTATACACCGGTTAGCGGTATCAAAATGGATGTTATTGCTCAAGAGGCTATTCTGCGTCATCAGCGTGCTTTCTCCGAGCAAGAAGGCCAAGAACGTGCTCTTGATACGGGCGGCGAGCTGCAGTGGCGTAAGAACGGCGAGGATCATCTATACAATCCGGAAACGATCCATGCGCTGCAAGGCGCTGTAAGAACGAATAATTACAGCATGTTCAAAAACTTCACCAAGCTGGTTAACAAAGAGAATGAGAAATTTGCGGCGCTTCGTTCGCTCTTTTCATTCAAATCCGGCCGTGCCCCGATTTCTATTGATGAAGTCGAACCGGTTGAAGCACTATTCAAAAGGTTCAAAAGTGGTGCTATGTCCTTCGGGTCCATTTCCAAAGAAACCCATGAGGATATGGCGATCGCGATGAACCGTATTGGCGGCAGATCCAATACTGGTGAAGGCGGAGAGCATCCTGACCGTTTCACTAAAGATGAGAACGGCGATTCACGCCGCAGTGCCATCAAACAGGTAGCATCGGGACGTTTTGGCGTTACGAGTAACTACTTGGTTAACGCTGATGAAATTCAAATCAAAATGGCGCAAGGTGCAAAACCAGGTGAAGGCGGGCAGCTGCCGGGTACGAAAGTATATCCATGGGTTGCAGAAGTGCGGGGCGTTACACCGGGCGTAGGCTTGATCTCCCCTCCTCCACATCATGATATTTATTCGATCGAGGATTTAGCCGAGTTGATTCATGATTTGAAGAATGCCAATCCACGTGCAAGAATCAGCGTCAAGCTTGTTTCTGAAGTAGGTGTTGGTACGATTGCTGCGGGTGTTGCCAAAGGGAAAGCAGACTTGGTACTGATCAGCGGCTACGATGGGGGTACAGGCGCATCGCCGCAAACGAGTATCCGCCATGCGGGTTTACCTTGGGAGCTGGGGCTTGCCGAAACGCATCAAACGCTTGTGCTGAACAACTTAAGAAGTCGTATTACGGTAGAAACCGACGGAAAGCTAATGACAGGACGCGATGTAGTTATCGCAGCGCTGCTTGGTGCCGAAGAGTTTGGTTTTGCAACAACACCATTGATTGCACTAGGTTGTATTATGATGAGAGTGTGCCATTTGGATACTTGTCCAGTTGGAGTAGCCACTCAAAATCCGAGGCTGCGGGCTAAATATACCGGCGATCCGGAGCACGTTGTTAATTTCATGAAATTTGTTGCACAGGATGCACGCGAATTGATGGCTGAGCTTGGCTTCCGTACGATTGAAGAGATGATTGGTCATACGGAGTATTTGGAAACAAATCAAGCTATTACGCATTGGAAGGCCAAAGGCATCGACTTGTCACCATTGCTGCATCAGCCGGAAGTCGGCGAAGATGTGGGACGTTATTGCTCGATGGAACAAGATCACGGTCTTGATCGTTCTCTAGATGTTACACAGCTGCTTGATATTTGTAAGCCAGCGCTGGAGAATAAAGAGCATGTTCATGCGATTCTCCCGATTCATAACGTGAACCGAGTAGTGGGAACCATACTGGGAAGCGAAGTAACACGCCGATATGGCTTGGAAGGCTTGCCGAACGATACGATTCGCATTCATTTCAACGGATCTGCTGGTCAGAGCTTTGGAGCCTTTGTTCCTAAGGGCATCACGCTTTCCTTGGAAGGCGACGCTAATGACTATGTCGGTAAGGGCTTATCCGGAGGTAAGATTGCCATATTCCCATCCGAGCAATCTACTTTTGAGGCTGAGGACAACATCATCATCGGAAACACCGCTTTATACGGGGCAACAGATGGTGAAGTGTATATCCGCGGGATGGCAGGCGAGCGCTTCTGTGTTCGTAATTCCGGTGTCAGTGTCGTAGTAGAAGGAGTGGGGGACCACGGCTGCGAATATATGACTGGCGGACGGGTAGTTGTTCTTGGACCGACAGGACGTAACTTTGCTGCAGGGATGTCCGGCGGTATCGCGTATGTGCTTGATGAGCAGGGTACATTTAAGGACAAATGCAATAAAGAAATGGTACATCTGGAGCAGGTCGAGGAGACTTATGAAGCCGAAGAGCTGCGCAACATGATCCAGCATCATCAAACCTTCACAGGAAGTAAGGTTGCCGAACGCGTCCTCAAGAACTGGGAAGAGTATGTTTGGAAGTTCGTTAAGGTTATTCCTAAAGACTACAAGCGTATGTTCGAAGCGATTGAACGTGTTAAACGTTCAGGTTTGAGTCAGCAGGAAGCTATGCTTGTTGCTTTTGAGGAAAACATGAAGGACGTATCTCGCATAGGCGGTAACTAAAAGAGGTTGATCACGAAGCCTCCTTTTGATCACGAAGTTTCCAAGGAAGCTTACTTGACATCGAATCTTGAATACGCACTAATATAGCTTTACGATTTAAAGGGCTTATACATGTCATGCATTTGAAAAAGAAAACAGCTGCAGTCAGTCTCCTCTATCTCTAACCGCAATTAAAAAAGCGGTATGTAATTGATAATGGACCACACTTCACTATTCCTTTTCGTGCGAAACCTGTATAAGCCTTTTATATATACATAAATAAAGCGTTTACATTATGCGCAGGAGGCGGAAATTATGGGTAATCCAACAGGCTTTATCGATTATGAGCGTGAAATTCCAAGTGAAGCGGCTCCCTTAATGCGTATTAGTCATTGGAATGAATTCAGCACTCCGTTGTCTGAGGATAAGCTTCAGACACAGGGAGGACGTTGTATGGATTGCGGAATTCCGTTCTGCCATACAGGTAAGCTGATCAGTGGTATGGCGGCTGGCTGTCCAGTCAATAATCTCATTCCTGAATGGAATGATCTGGTTTACCAGGGGCGCTGGCGCGAAGCCTTGGATCGTCTTCATGCAACCAATAATTTCCCTGAGTTTACAGGGCGCGTCTGTCCGGCACCTTGTGAAGGTTCCTGTACTGTGGGCTTGAGCGGAGCCCCAGTGACGATTAAAAATATAGAGAAATCGATCATCGATCGAGGTTATGCTGAAGGTTGGGTTGTACCAGAGCCTCCAGCGGTTCGTACCGGTAAGAAGGTAGCGGTTATCGGTTCAGGACCGTCTGGGCTTGCTTGCGCAGCGCAGCTTAATAAAGCCGGTCATACCGTGACGGTTTACGAGCGTGCGGATCGTATCGGCGGGTTGATGATGTATGGAATTCCAAATATGAAGCTGGATAAGAAATATGTCCAGCGCCGAGTGGACCTTCTCACCGCGGAGGGCGTTACTTTTGTGACAAGCACTGAGATTGGTAAAGATATTCCAGCTGCTCAGCTGAAGGAAGAGTTCGATGCTATCATGTTATGCGGTGGAGCAACCAAAGGGCGCGACCTCAATATTGAAGGACGTGAGCTGAAGGGCGTTCATCTGGCGATGGAATTCCTCTCTAAGAACACTAAGAGCCTATTGGACTCCCAACATCAGGACGGTCAATTCATTTCAGCCGCAGGCAAGGATGTTATTGTTATTGGTGGCGGAGATACGGGTACAGACTGTGTAGGCACCTCCATTCGTCATAAATGCAAGAGCGTAACTCAATTCGAGATTATGCCGAAATCACCGGAGACGCGTCAACCTAACAACCCGTGGCCAGAATGGCCTAAGGTGCTTAAGGTCGATTATGGTCAAGAGGAGGCTGCTGCGCTGCAGGGTCAGGACCCTCGCCATTATTTAATTAATACCAAGAAATTTGTTGGTGATGAGAACGGTCATGTGAAGGAGCTTCACACCGTGCTAATAGAATGGAAGAAGGATGATCATGGCCGCTTCGTTCCTGTGGAGGTTCCGGGTAGTGAGAAGGTATACCCTGCTCAATTGGTTATGCTTGCCATGGGCTTCATGGGACCGGAAAACACTGTTCTGGATCAGTTGGGCGTGGAGAAGGATGAACGTTCCAATGCCAAAGCGGATTACGGAAAATATGCGACTAATGTACAAGGTGTATTTGCTGCAGGCGACATGCGCCGTGGGCAAAGTCTTGTGGTATGGGCTATCAATGAAGGTCGTGAAGCGGCCCGTGAATGCGACCGTTATTTAATGGGTTCTTCGAATTTGCCATAAGAGCTTCCCGCGAGCAAATAAAAAAGCACATACCAACGGGTATGTGCTTTTTTAACATATAAGAATTTATATGTTTTTGGGTTTGTGGTGAGCAAAGCTTACTAAATTTTTGGTAAGGTAGAGGTATGGACTCAAACGTAATTGAAACAAATATTTTTTGATGAGCGATCAACCCCAACCATATCCTTGAGCTTGCAAAATGAGGTGTTGCTCAGGTGCGGTAACCTACGTGTCGATCGTAGTGCCCGAGGGGCATCGATTGTCCGATGTGTAGCCTGGCTTCCAAGTGAGCGAAGGAGATAGCGGAAGTAGAATTTCCGCTATCTCCTAAAAAAGCATAAAAACAGAGAAATAACGGAATAGTTTGTTCCGTTATTTCTCTGTTTTTTGTGTAAAGGACTCCTATTCGCCTGGTTAAAGGAAGTCCGGCTTCCGCTACGTCCCTGAATGGGAGGCGTTGGAGAGAATAACGGAACTTTTAGTTCCGTTCAAAGAGATCTAGGAACAACTGGGTGATAGGTTAGGAGCAATAAAGAAAGAAGTAGCAGAAAGCAAGGAGTAGAACAAAGAGGGCATGGATGTGGGGTGGAGGAGCGACAGCGTCCGCCTTTGAAGCTCGTGTTCCCACCGCTGCAAGCCATAAATTCAAGGGAACACGACTTCAACAGCGGCTGTAATCCCACATCCATGTCCTCCAAAACGCACAAACGTAAATTGTACACTAAGGACGCCGCAAGGCGTATTTCTTTATAATAGAAGAAGATCAACTCGATCGTCACAGCGATTCCTTCTCAAGCTCTTTTGTGGAATTTGTCACATTTTTGTAAAAAGTTGTTCTCACTGCCAATTGACTCTGATATACTATTGTATAAATGTGCCTAAATGGTGAAATACAACTTTCAGGAGGTGTTGAAATGGTTACAAGTGATGAAAGAACAATGGCATTATTATCCCATATTTTATGTATTGTGGTTGGTATTCTGGCCCCACTCATCATCTGGTTGATAAAGAAGGACCAATCTCAATATGTGGCTGAGCACGCGAAGGAATCGCTGAATTTTCAAATTTCAATTCTAATTTACTCTTTTATTTCGGGCTTGCTAACAATGGTTCTGATTGGATTTATTCTTTTACCGGCTGTTGGCGTGTTTATGGTAGTATTCGCTATTATTGCAACGATTAAGGCTAACAATGGCGAAATGTACCGTTACCCGCTTACTATTCGTTTGGTTAAGTAATTAAAAAAAGCGTATAGAAACACTGTTCAGAGCTTATTGGCTCGGGGCAGTGTTTTTTAATTTCATCCAATTGAAATGTTTACATAAAATAATTTTTACAATTACTTATCCATAACCCCTGAATATTTGCTAAAATAGAAATAATGACGTCGGACAGGAAAAAGGGGTAGCAACCATGATAGGCAAACGCGTGAAGCAATTGCGACTTGCAAAAGGACTCACCCTAACAGATCTGGCCCAGAAGGCCGGGGTAGCCAAGTCCTATTTGAGTTCGATTGAACGAGATATCCAGTCGAATCCATCTATTCAATTTTTGGAAAAAATATGCGCTGTACTTGATGTACCTATAGAATCATTTTTACAAAATAAACCTGTAGCTCAAACGGAACAAACGGAATTAGATGAGGAATGGATGAAGCTTGTTCATGAAGCTATGGCTTCCGGTGTGAGCAAGGCGCAGTTTCTAGAGTTTTTGGAATATAATAAGTGGCGCAAAGATCAGCAGAAGTAAGATGCTGTCATAGCGAAACTGTATGCCTCGCGATTAGCGGGGCTTTTTTTAATTGAATAGATTGAACCCCTATAACGCAACGCCGCAACGCACGCGAATCCCTCGCGCGAGCTGCGGCGGTACATGGCGGTAGGCAAACCCCAATTCCAGAATCCAAATCCTAGATCCCTATCTCACATCCATCCCTACAAGATGCATAAACGTAGGGGGTCCCAGAAAACGATCGTCCAGTGTGAAGACTATCCACCCGATTTAACACCCCAAAGGCCATACCTTCTTCGAGCGAAGCGGAACGGAGCGTATCGTGTTTGCAGTATTTGAAAAATGCAACGTTTTTACGATGCGAGGGACTTCCTGATTGACCATTCGTTTCAACAAACGGATCGCATTTCCATACTTTTTATAATTATAATCGCCGGATTTGGGGTCGACAAATGCTTCGGGAAGCTCTTCCGGAGTTATGTAGGCGAATACATGGCTATCCGACTCGGCAAGAAAGCTTAAGGGCGAATCCTCGTAGCCTTGCTTGATCCATTCCTTTCGCGTCATCTTGTACACGAGCAGGGCAAAGATATCGTCATAGATCTTTCCCTTATATTTGAATCGGAAATGCAGCTCGTATTCGGTGTCCTTGTCGTACTTTTGTTTTTTTATGACGGTATAGGGCTTCCACCAGCGGGGGAAGGTCAGGGTAAATCCGTATTTCTCGTCACGGTACAATAGAGGGTGCGTTTTCCTTGCCATGAAATCATTCCCTTCGGGATGAGTGATTGTATACTCTATTCGCGAAGGGCTCTGAATATGGCTTGAACCAGATGTTTTTGAATTGCACCCAGTCGAGTGAATCCAGCGAAATGCCTTTTACTGAAGCGTGGTAGGTTGTTTTAAGCCTTTTAAAATATAAATAGTGAAGGACATGCTCGTCGCAGAGCCGTCTTTCTATGCTTTGCAGCAAGCCAGCTCGACCGTCGCGATGCGGCTCCCGCAGTGCAGCGCCAATAAACTGCTCTACAGCTGATTTGCAATCAGGCTCTAGATGATGCTGCATGCTCTTGAACAGGTCGATGAGGCGGAGCTCAATGTCGTTATCGAGCATGATCGAGAATAGCAGCAAGTCAGCCTCCAGCCGCCGATCCCCTTTGAATTCCTCCATGGGTAGCAGAACAACCTCACTCGTTACACCTGCCTCACGCAGAAGGGTCTGCACCAGCAGAGCATCCCGCTCATAGTGCGGAATGGTGCACAAGACCAGCCGCTCACCGGCATAGCCGGATTGCTTGATGCGTTCGCGCAAGTGAGTGAGCTCCAGCACCGGAGGCTGAACAGCCGTGTGTCGGATGAAGCTGTCCGCTGCATAAACGGCATCGCCATCAAGCAGCTCCAGCATCCGTCGCTGTTCTATAGCTCCACAGATAGCTTTGCGAACTGCCGGATCCTTCAGCGGTCCATGCTTTCGCAAATTGACGGTTACAAATTTGCAGGTTGATCCCTGCTGCTGTACTTGCTGCCAGGTGCTTTCGGCTTCGCCTGGCATCCGGTAATTGTGGATGATTTGGAAGCTTTCAAGGGTACGAAAGCGGTCTTGCTCCTGCATGTCCGGCACATGCCATAATTCCACGCGATCAAGATGAGCTCTCCCTTGGAAGTAAGCCGGGAAAGCATCAAGCACACACATGGATGTATCATGATAGGTTAGCTTGAATGGACCTGTACCGATAGGAGATTGGGCGAACGCCTCCTCTCCACCTTGCTTGTAGGCATCGATGGGGATGATGGAGGCGCGGTTGGTGCTCATAAATTGCGTAAACAGTTCGTTCGGCTCCGATAAGTGCACCGTTAAAGTAAGTGGATCGCTGATGTCAATCCGCTCAATCTGCTTATAGACCCAACGGTACAAGGACCGTGCGGAGGATTGCTTAAGCCTCTCTAATGTAAAGCGGATATCCTCTGCAGACAATTCTTTACCGTGATGGAATAAGACGCCTTTACGCAAATAAAAAGTCCACGATGTTCTAGTCGCATCAGCTTCCCATGCATGAGCCAGATGCGGCTCCACCGTCTGTGTAAGTCGGTTATATCGGACCAGACTGTCAAACAGCTGGTTCACAAGATGGCTTTCTGCTGAGAAATTCGTAAACGCGGGGTCAAGCGTAAGAATGGGCTGGGTCAGAGGGAAGCGCAGCGTGTCGAACCGCTTGCTGTCACGCAGCTCGCTGCTGTATCCAAAATAGCCGTTCAGCCAGCTGTGGAAATGCTCCTTCAAAGTTTCGGGAATAGATGAAACATTCATCTGCTCCAAAGCTCCGCGAAGATCCTTTCGCTCCACTAGTTCCTTAGCCAGCAGCAGGATCACATCCTCAGCAGGAGTAAGAAATATAAGGGTTGATTTATTACCGCGTCCTCGTTTGGGCAGCCACTGCAGCCAGCCCTGCTTATCCATTTTGCTTAGTATCATAGCTACATTGCGATGGGTACAATCCAAGATCGCAGCCATATCATCCAGCATTAATTCATATTCCTGGCGCTCTCCGACATGCGGCAGCTTTTCCCTCAATCGTATATAGTGACTCTCCAGTTTCATAGGCTCACCTCACTTTTATAAGCATAACCGTTTTTTGGAATCAAAAACAGGAAATTTCCATTTATAAACTTGCATCTTTTATTCCTATTTTATCGTCTACAATAAGATTCGAACCTAACCTACCAAATGCTTGCGTGTTACTTACACGACAGGAGGGAGCGAATATGAAGGGATATCCTATCAAATCGGCAGCTTGCCCGCTTCAGCTACATTGGGCTGATCAATTTGTGAATGAATCTGAGCGTTCCGTTGACGATGAAGATGCGGCAACTGTGGCGCAAATGGTGCTTTTTTATGCTAGTCTGCAGCTTGAAATAATGTTTCCACCTGCTAATTTCCCACTGGATCAATTAGAGATAACGGCTTCCAAGGACTGGCTGCTAGCTTCAGAGGGGGAAATCGTTCAAGCTTCCATGGAACGGGATCCACAAGCCAACGGGCGTTTATTACAGTTATCGCTCTACACGGTAAGATTAACGGATCCTTCCACTCTTTCTTTTGAGGAAAGTACGGAGCTGCGCATGTATGCGGGACCGTATATTCGATGTGCTCGTGAGCGGCTTCATCTTTTAGCCCGACAGTGGTTCCACTAGATTGAACTTAAATTGGAGGTAAGAATCTATTATGACCATCCATGATTCTGTAATAAAGAATGATAAACTACTGCTGTTAGGTGCTCTGCTATGCGGCTGCCTGCATCATATGCTGTTCTACGGAAAAGCCTGGGGCATATCCTATCCTCTATTTATGCTAGTGTTCTATATGTACTTCTACTGGGCGGTAAAAGAGCGCAGCGAGCTGCGTTTCGACGCCTCCTTGCTAATGATTGTGCCGATAATGCTGCTGTCATTAACCTATACGGCTTTTACGAATAGCCTGTTTGCTATCTTGAATGCATTGGTAATTCCGTGTCTGATTCTCCTTCACACAACATGGGTTATGCGAAAAAATGTTGTCCGTTGGTATGATAAAGGGATTATCATGGCGGTAATGGAGCAAGTGTTTGTACATACGCTCAGCCATGTACCCCTACCGGTAAAAATAACTATGAGGGCTTTAACGAGTAAAATTAATGCAAGCCGTTCCCAACAAATATGGAAAATTTCAGCCGGAATAGCCATTTCTTTGCCGCTTCTGCTGCTGGTAGTCTCACTGCTTGCTTCGGCTGATACCATGTTCGACCGTATGCTAGCTAAGCTGCCGGAGCTGCTGAAACATTTTGAAATCATAACGTTTCTCTTCAGAATAGGCTGGATCGCCATCGTGAGTATAGCTTTATTCGCTTATATCTATGGGTTGCTCCGTCCTAAAGAAATGAAACCGCAGGTGAAGGCGGGAACCGAATGGGAAGGGGATTCAACCGACTCAGTAGCTTTAAGCCTACATTCGCCGAGGCCAAATAAGCCATTACGCATCGATGCTACCATTGCAGCGACAATATTATTAATGATGAATGCCGTGTATGTGCTGTTTGCAGTTGTGCAGTTTTCGTATTTTTTTGCCGGAGGCTCCGCATTATTGCCTGATGGGGTGACCTATGCCGAATATGCCCGCCGCGGATTCGCAGAGCTGGTAGTGGTAACTGTAATCAACTTTACACTGCTTATGATTACCTTGCATTTGGTAGACCGCTCCATTCCGTCGATGGACCGTTTCTTGCGAGTGCTGTTGGCGATGCTTATTGGATGTACGGGGGTCATGCTGTGCTCTGCCCATTTCCGTTTGTCCATGTATGAGGAAGCTTATGGCTATACCATAACAAGAGTGCTTGTCCACGCATTTATGATATTTTTGCTGCTATTATTTGCAATAGCGCTGATCAAGGTGAGAAAAGATCACTTCCGTTTAATGAAGCCCTACTTAATTGCAGGGATAGCTTCTTACGTTCTGTTGAATTATATTCAGGTGGATGGAATCATTGCCTCTAGTAATATAAACCGCTATGAAACAACGGGTAAAATAGATACAAGCTACCTTGGTTCGTTGAGCTTCGAGGTAGTGCCTTATTTGATAAGTCTACAGAGCAAGCATCCCGAACTAGAAGGGACGAAAGAGGCATTGAAGGCCATTAGGGATCGGTTGCCGGACAAGGCGGAAGCCTCCTGGGTATCATTCAACGTATCGGAATGGAGAGCGGCTAAGGTCTTGCAGACGCAGACCGATTAAGCTTCTGGAGGAAGCAGGCTGGTTAACAGATTTCGTTGCACCTTACAGGAGAGGGAGCTACTGTTAGGAGAGATCAGGATTGCCGGAGGAATAGAGCGGATTTTATAAGCAAATATAAATTTAATATTCAGAAGGAGATGGAGAGTAACGATTGCTTCTGGCTAGACTCCGATGTTGTCTGCCGAACCTAACTTTCTGACTTTAGCAGATATGAAGGAGTCAAGGAGTGTCAGTGAGTCAGGTAAGGCAGAGTATTCGTTTATATAGTTGGATCTGAGTAGTAACGCTGTATCGCTTCGGGAATATCTTTGAGCGTTGTCAAGGTAAGGTAAGCTCCCTGAGGTTCCGCATCTACTTCTATATTATTAAACGACCATTCCTGAATAGCTGGCATGAAGATAGAATGAATGCCGGCTTTTAAAGCGGGTGTCACATCTGTCCGCAATGAGTTGCCGATCATCCAAGTCGATTTCCGGTCTAATCCTTGATCCACGATAAGCGCTTCGAGAAAATCAACGGTTTTATGTCGGGCTACATGAATTCGACCAGCAAAAAACGGCAATAACCCGGCCTCGGTAACCTTCCGCATTTGTATGATAGGTTCTCCGCCCGTATATAAATGCAGCACATGTCCAGCGGCCTGAAGCTCGTTCAAGGTTTCCATCATAAAAGGATAAGGCTCAATACTATGTCCATAGACGCCTCTTCCAAGCTCCATCAGCCGTTCGATTTCATCCGTATCTTTGATTCTACCGGTCAGATCGGAGAAATAATCATAGGTTTCAACGAATGATTCTGGAAAATGATCCGGAGCAAAGCCGCTTTGCAGCACGCGATCCAAGTCGATCTGCGCCTGTTTATTCTTGATCTCTGCAACCGGTATATGATAAGTGTGAAACCACATTTCCATCTGGTCGGCGAATTGCTCAACGACAATATCGAAATATTTGTTGCAATGGATTAAGGTATCGTCCAAATCGAATAAAATCGTTTGTTTTATCATAGGAGTACTCCAACTTTTTTCAATCATTATATCATGGCACAAGGGAAAATCCTATCATCTGACGTCACGGCCATTTGGCTTGTTCCCTGAAACAGAGCGCCCTTTTCAATAATGAGCGAACCTGCTTGCACCGTGCCGATCAGCCTCCCTGTAGCCGTAATTCTCACGATGCCATCGGCTTTCACAGCACCTTCCATCCGACCTGCAATAGTTACGTCTCTGGCTGTTACTGTGGAGCGTACAAAGCCTTTCTCCCCAATTACGACCTCGCCTGTGGTAAGTAAATCACCGGTTACTTCTCCTTCAATGCGCATATCGGCTTCTGAAGTGCAGTTACCTTCAAACAATGTTTTTTCGCCGAATAGCGTATCAGTTGCCGCGTAGCGGCGCTGTAGTTTGGGCTTGCCGGACAAACGAAGCATATACATGGTTGGACTCCTTTGGATGCTAGTAGTTTAAGATAACCCTTAACGGCCTGCAAATTACTGATTGGGTAAGTAAGGCTTGGGATCTGTACTTTTCCCATTATGTAAAATCTCATAATGAAGATGAGGCCCGGTGCTTCGACCTGATGTTCCCAGCTTGCCTATCTGTTGGCCCGGCTCGATCCGATCTCCGCTTTCTACAAGTATGCTATTGAGATGCATATACCAGGTGCGCACTCCATTGCCGTGATCGATCACGATGTTATGGCCATGAAACTTATCATAGCCCACAGTTATTGCAGTTCCTTTTGCGGACGCGTAGATAGGATCATTCATTTTACCGGCAATATCGATGCCTCGGTGGAAGCTTAGCTTATCGGTAAATGGATCCTTGCGATAGCCGAAAGCGGATGTAATGGTCTTCGTATGCGTCGGCCACAGGCTTGGAATTCGCTGCAGCTGATCCTGCTTAGCGAGTATCGATTGCTTAGACTGTGTCCAACGTGCTTGAAGCTCAGCGATTTCTTGCTTCAAGGCAATATAGTTGGCATTGGCGGAATGAACCAACGTGTTCATCTGGTGCATTGTAACCGGGTGAGCCGGTCCGCCCATACCGCCAGTCGTCTGTACCACTTCGACAGCAGCATCTGAGCCTGAATCCGTTTGAATATCCTTCATGGAGGTTAGCTTCTTAAGCTCCTGCTCCAACTGCTTCATTTGCTCCATCTGGCTTCGCACCTCGGCAGCTTGCCTGGATAGCTGGAACACTTCATTTTGCAGATGATCAATTGTCTTGTTTTTGTTCGATAAATCTTGTACTAACCGGCTGGTTTGATCATTTACTCTCGCTTCGGTTAGCTGCGCGGCTGCTGCGGAATGGAAATAGACGCCGTATAAATACGAAGCAGTTCCTAGCAGCAGGATGACTCCTAAGAGGGCTGAATAAAGCCCGCCTCGGGACATTTTCACACGCATGACGCTTCCATTTGCCTCAGGAATGATGACGAATGTTAGCTTGTTTTGTAACCACTTCAATCTCATGATAACTCCTTTCGGTATGTTGCGAATGGCCTCGGCATATAGTGAAGATAACGAAAGTTACGCCGTGAGGAGGGGTTCGCTTGTCTTTTAAAACGAGCCGTATCAATTTAATGGAGCGTCTTGCCCTTCACTTGAAACTTGAAGTGGCTCTGCAGGCAGAGGGCTTTGCGAGTGAGCCAGGTGTGCTGCAAAAGGTCGGTAAACGGTTTATACGAGTCAGTGGTCAATTTATTGTGCCGCACACCCTGCAGGAAATTGTATTGCTTGGTGCCCCTCCTAAATTAAGAGGTTCCAAAGTAAGCTTACGTACGACCTATATGGGCAGCTTTTCTGCGGTGCTTGTAAGGGCTGGGGTCGATTTTGTAGAAGTCCTCGTTTCCCGTCAAGAAGAGGAGGAAGAGCTTGTAATATTGATTCCCTATAACCATTTGATCAGTATCGAGCGGACATAAGCCAGTATTTAGAACAGAACTGCTCCTGCGTTTCTTATCCAAACCCTAGTCGTGACAGGCTCTATTGATCCTTTCTAATTTGCTTGGCTGTGAACAGCTCCATGTAGGAGCTTAATACGACAACAATTGTGCAGAAGCCGTATGTGAGGGCACAAGCTACACCAACGCTGGAGTGGTATTTACTCATCCGCAATCCTACACATATACTGGCGAGACATAAGAGTAAAAGAATGTTGCTGGAGACCTGCCAGGCTCGAAGGGTGAATGGATGAAATATAGCTGGAGCCGGATTGGGCTGACTCTTTGGATTTCGCTTTCCTTTTGATTTAGACCCCTGCTTTTCTGACTTTTCCGAGGTTTCAGCACCATCTGGAGCGCCTTCTCTTTTTCCGTCTGTTTCTGAGACCTGGCTCGGATCCTTCTGTTTTTGAACGTCCTGCATCGGGGACTTAATGGCTTGTTTAACCGGGTGCCGGAGTGCAAATAGCCACAGCAGCAGAAACAACACAGGCTGATAACTAAGTACAATAACAGGTGAACTGTAATTGCCAAAGCTGAACACCTCGGATGTGCTTCTAAAGGAAAGAAGAGTTGTCAGCACCAGCAAGAGCACGACGGGTGTGTTAATAGAGCTGTAATCTCGCTGTTTGACCAGGCTTGCGATGCCTGTAATAAATGCAAGGTAAATCAGTATAACCTCACAAGCCGTCACTGGAAACCATATGCTTAAGATGATCAAATCCATGCGGTCCAAAAAGTCGGTTATATGGATTTGCTGTACTAGATTATAGTTGGGGTAGAGAAAGTTGCCCGCCATGTTCGGTCCAAGAACGAGTACTTCCAGTACCAAAAATATGCATAGCAGTAAAGTAGCTAGAAACACACCGTGACGCATAGCGGAGTGAACCTGCTTAGATTCCCACAGCGTGTGAAGAAAAGCACCCATTACGAAGATATCCCCGTACCAGCCCAGACTTAGTGTGTTTGAGGACAAGAAATTTTTGATGTTTCCTGCCATAGTCGGCAGCAGTAGAAAGTTATCTACTTCATTAGTGAGCATTAATGGCGACGATAAAATCAGAAGGACAAAGAAAGGAAACATCAGATCATTCACTCTGGCCAGCACTTCCACGCTGGTTTTCCCATAATACAGAAGTAATGAGGAGAACAGCAAAATAATGATCTCTTCGGGAGTATTGGGCAGCAGGGTGATCCCTACAAACATGCCAACTGAGCTAAGGTCTCGTACAAGAATAAGCCACAGATGAAGCAGCAGAATGAGGTTGACTATAGTACCGATCACACCACCAAACACAATTTTCGTGACTTCAAACAGGTTTTTCCCTGGAAATCGTCGGACCATCTGACTAAATATATAACAGAGCGCGATGACATAGAGGGTAGGAAGTATATAAGACATCCAAGCATCCATGCTGTTTATTCTTAGCAGCACCTGTTGAATACTTACGAGTCCGCCACCAGTCAATAAGGAAGCTGTGAGCCAGGAGAATTGCCGATAATTAATAATTTGCTTCTGATCCATTTGTTTTGTTGTCACCCGCCTGTTCAGTTATAGATTTAAGGATGAACGATTGAGAACACCCAAGGCGAAACCTGATTGATGAAGAAATGAGTTGGCATTGGTAGCTTTACTCCAAATAGGATAGTAATAAACGTAAAGCAGGTCAGGGAATATACCGTTATGTATAATCCCTTTAGTGATTTGTTCTGTTTGCGCAGTCTTTTTAAATCAAATAACAGGTTCATCAGTAAAAGAAAAGCAAAGGCGGTCAGAAATATTTTGTTCATTCATCGGTTCTCTCCTTAGTCACATTTTCATAGATCAGTCCTGTGTTTGTGAGATCGCTCTCTACTTGTATAGTAAAGCGTGCTTCCTTCATCGCTTCCGGCCATTCTTTCTTGAAGCTTTGTTTCCAGATTTCGGGGTAAGCGCGCCAGACATAGGTTCCTAGGAGGGCAGGGTCTGTATTGGTTTTTAATGATTTATCAATTAAAGCTTGTATGCTTTTTTTGATATAAGCCGAGAGTGCATGTTCAACCTCAATAATTTTTTTCGTTTGACTCAGATCATAGAAGGAGCGATCCTCTGCCAGCGTTGCTTTGGCTTTAGTATGAATCAGGTATTCTATCTTCCCATTGTTTATGTTGACGGTGATTTTCGTTTTGGTATTATGAACATTTAAAGTCATCAGATGATCTTCGGCAATTATCAATGTGACGTTTCCCATGGTGTCGCTGTTATTCAGCCATGAGAAGCCTTGTGCCGTTTCGTTCTCTAATGTTCCTATCATTTTATCTCCTCGAAATTGAGCATAGCCTTTGAGTTCAATCTCCTTGGAGGGCTTTTCGCTTTTTTCCGATTCCTTGATAGCTATATAAACGGCAACCGGATCTCCACCCTGAGAGCTTAAGCCTAAGCCGATGTCCTTCATATTCATGTCTTCAAAAGTGCGATACTTGGCAAGCTCACGAATCGCTTCCGAAGGAAATCTTTCGAAGCGTGGGGTAGCTGCGAGCGCATCAAAAGCCTTCCCTTTGGTAACCAGCATATAAGTCGACATTCTGTTTTCGGGATTTCGCGGAGTAGCGTCGAACAAGTCTCGAATACCCCGTTTGGCCATTTCCTCCCCAATTAGAATGGTTCTTCGATGGGCCAGATACATACGCCGCGACATTCTCTTTTGCAGCTTCATCTGAGCATCGCGATAGGTCTCCCCCACCTCAGAGTCGATATAGTAGCTTTTATCTCCGCTTGTACCGCCACCACCACCGCCTGGCCCTCCCATCTGGCCTGGGAGCGGGAGCAGCACAGAATAGCGGATTTGGCCGTCTTTTTCAATATCAAGCCCTGTCGATAGCACGAAGCCGACGTCATTGATTTCCGTGCGGTCCCAGCAGCCGGATAACGGAAGAAGGAGTGTCAGTAGCAAGAGACTCATTACGCAATGCTTAATCAAAGGACATCCTCCTCATCACCCTTGGTATGCTTGATGTTTATCCCGGTTTGTCCTCCTTGCTCATGGATCTCATTTGATAATTCATTGCCTTGATTTATGGCATCCTTCAGAGGCATGAAGGTCGGTCGCTTCACCATTTTCCACCACGGAGCGCGAATTAGAACATCATTCATATCGCTTGAGGATAGAGGTCCGATTGGTGACAAGTAGGGAACGCCAAAGGAGCGTAAATTCGCCATATGTCCGATGATAAACATGACCATGATAAAAATACCGAATATACCGAACAAAGCAGCCGCGAAAATAATGGGAAAGCGGAGCATCCGAATCGCTATCGCTCCATTGAATTTGGGAATGGTGAATGATGCGATTCCAGTAATAGAAACGACAATAACCATCGGCGCCGAGACGATGCCGGCCTGAACGGCCGCTTGCCCTACAACTAGAGCGCCGAGGATACTAACGGCAGAACCGATAGTTTTGGGCAGTCGGATCCCGGCTTCTCGCAGCGCCTCAAAGGTTATTTCCATGATTAAGGCTTCTACAACAGCTGGAAACGGAATCGATTCGCGAGATGTAGCAATAGAGAGCAGCAAGGTGGTCGGCAGCAGGTCTTGGTGAAACGTTGTAATTGCAACATAAAGGCCAGGAGTAAGCAGGGATAATACGACAAAGATATAGCGCAGCCAACGGATTAAAGTTGAGATTTGAAACCGTTCGTAATAATCCTCGCTCGCTTGCATAATTTCCACAAAGACGAACGGAATTAGCAGAACGAATGGAGTGCCATCTACGATAATCCCGACCCTGCCTTGCAGCAGAGCCGCTGCAACCATATCAGGCCGTTCCGTATATTGAACCTGCGGAAAGGGAGAGAATGCAGAATCTTGAATGAATTCTTCCAAATAGCCCGATTCCAGAACGGCATCGATATCAATCTTGTCGAGCCTTCTCAAGAGCTCTTCAACAATATTAGGATCTGCCACATCCTGCAGGTAAGTCACTGCAATGCATGTATTGCTTTCCCGGCCGATTGTCAGGTGTTTCATCTTTAAATGCGGTGTCTTCAGTTTTCGGCGAATCATGGACGTATTGGTTCGCAAATTTTCCACGAAGCCTTCACGTGGTCCTCGTATGACGGATTCGGTTTCAGGCTCATTGATGGCACGCAGTGCTGCCCCGCGGATACCGAGCATCAAGGCTTGGTTGTTGCTCTCTACAACCAGTCCCACGTCTCCGCCTAGTACAGAGAAGAGCAATTCGGCATAATTATCGGTCTGTTGGATTTGTGATACAGGCAATGTTGTTTCCATTATTCGATCGATGAGCTGCTCTCGTCCCTCGAGAATCATGAGAGATTTCATCGTTTCGTTGACAAGCTCGGAATTTACTAAGCCGTCGACGAAGAATAATATCGCCTTGATGTCACCTTCTATTTTAAATTCCCGGATAACGAAGTCTGAGCAATCCTCGAAAAGCCCAGTTAAATACGTTTTATTTTCCTCAAGAGTCATAAAAATCGGCACCGATTTCAGCTCTGTGATGAACTTGTAGTCGAGATTTTGTAAGGATGAATTTTTGGAGTCTGAATTTTTTTTATCTCGGCTTTGCGTCTTAAACATGGTGGCCTCCTTGTATTTTCCTAAAGAACCAAGGTGTGGAGGAGAGTATCCCATACTATGTTTCCTAAAAACCCAGAAATTATTATTTTTTTTCTTATTGGGTTTTAGAGCGAGAGCTGCATGGTGTATTTGGCGCTTGCATAACACAACGCTTAAAGGTCAAAGATAATGGAATACTGGAACGGGTTGACTACCGAGAAGAGGAGGCGGCTGCCTTGGTCTGGATATTGCTTGTGTTGATTTTGTTTATATTTCAAATCATCACCATTCTAGTGCATGAATTTCGCCATCCTTCAAAAACCGTGGCATGGCTGGTCATCCTGTTTGTATTTCCAATAATCGGATTTATTATGTATTATTTTTTGGCGAAGGAATATACGCAGCATAAAAAGGTTCGGCGAAAGAAACATCGATATATCCCTAATCCTCAATTTGAAGGACGCAGGTATGCGGCATCGCAGACACATGGAGAAGAAGTTCAGCATGACAGTATTTGCAGTGAATCCAGACTTTACGCTTTATTAAATAACATCCCGAGCTCATCCTTCACGCAGCAGAATGAAGTTAGGGTGCTGACCAACGCAGACATGGCATTTAAGGCAATGCTTGAAGCGATCGAGAATGCGAAATCGTACATACATTTTGAGTTTTATACATTCCGAGATGATAAGATTGGACTTGAGTTTCGAGAGTTGCTCGTTCGCAAAGCCGCAGAAGGCGTAAAAGTTCGGTGTATTTTTGACGGAGTTGGCAGTTATAAGCTGACCAAGAGCTACCTGAAGAGACTTTGTGATGCGGGTGTGGAGACTTTTATTTTCCTGCCGCCGCTTATTGCTTTTTTCGACAAACGGATGAATTACAGGAATCATCGCAAGATTGTTGTTGTAGATGGAATTATAGGTTATCTAGGTGGGATCAATATTGGGGAGGAGTACTTAGGTGGCAACCCGAAGCTGGGCTTTTGGAGAGATACCCATTTGGAGATCAACGGCGATGCCGTATACTCACTTCAATACACCTTTCTTACCGACTGGTTTTTTGTCAGCGGGCAACGTTTAGCCGATCCGATCCTCTTTCCAGAGCATCACAATACCGGGAACAAAAGGGTCCAGATTATTAGCAGCGGTCCGGACTCCAACCTGGATGCTATTCTGGAAATGTATTTCGGAGCTATTACCACCGCCAAAAAGCGAATTTTTATTACGACTCCTTATTTTGTCCCTGATCCGAGTATTAATATGGGGTTGAAGACGGCTGCAGTCAGCGGAGTGGATGTAAGGGTTATTTATCCTGAGTGTACGGATTCCAAGCTGGTCAATTATGCTTCATTGTCGTATTTTGAAGAGCTGATGCAGGCAGGAGTTCGTTTTTATTCGTATAAAAAAGGATTCATGCACGCTAAGGTGCTCATCGTAGACGATATTCTCGCGTCGGTAGGTACGGCTAATATGGACATGCGCAGTTTTTTTAGTAATTTCGAGCTGAATGCCGTGCTGTTTGATAAGGAAACGATTGGGCGGTTAGAGTCGGATTTTTTACAGGATTTAAGGGATAGCGAGGAATTGAAACTGGAGGTATTCATTAGTCGATCTAGACTGCAGAAAGGTAAAGAAGCCGCAGCCCGGCTGTTGTCGCCGTTATTCTAGGAGTCTGTCTGATGAAGCAATCCGTGAATATGTATTCATTATTACTGTTATTAGGGAAAGGGATAGCACTCCACCGCTCCTCTACCCCACAAAGTGAAGATTATGCATTGGAGAGGATTCCGAATACTTTGCGGGGACCCCGAGAACAAGAATTTAAGTTGTCTTTAGCTCACCTTGCGGTAACAACTTAATTTCAAAGGCGGCCGTAAACTTTCCGTGCCATTCCCTTATCCCTCCATAACCAATGAATAAATATTCACGAAGATGGGATTGTTGGCAGGACACCTAGAAGTCTTTTTTATTAAATAAAAGACAATACATGCTTCAGGTTCTGGGGAGGCAATTGTTGAATCAGATCACCCGTTTCTGCTAAACGGTTCCCAATGGTAAGCAGGTTGAATTCGCGGGGATCGCAGCGGCGGGCTACTTCGTCCCAACGAAGCGGGGTAGAAACAGTCGCGTCCTTGCGTGCCCGCGGCGTGTATGGAGCCGATAGCGTCTTGCCATACCAATGCTGTAAATAATCGATATAGATAAGGTTGCCTCGATCCTTCTTTAAACGTTCGATGGTAAATAGCTTTGGATGCTTTTGCACAGAGTATTGAGCTACAAAATGGCCGATTTTCCGCAGCTGCTCAAAGGTATAGCCATGTTCACGCTCGATTGGCACATAAATTTGCACGCCTGTGGCGCCAGAGGTTTTGGGAACGGATTGGATGTTCATCCGATCAAGAGCTTCGCCGATTATTTCCGCTGCCTCCATAATACGAGGCTCAGGGTCCAAGCTTGGATCGATGTCGATTAGCCATTCTTCGGGCAACGGCTCTCCAATTCGGTGGAAGGATGGATGAAATTCTAGGCAAGCCAAATTACCGAGCCACAGCAAAGTGGGAGCAGAGTCGAGATGTACATAGTTAATGCCTTCGAGCACCGCGGTTTTGACAAAATCGGGGACAGGCTCGGGGGCATTTTTCTGATAAAACGATTTATCGGCATAGCCATGAGGAAATCGAATGGTCGTTAGATAACGATCACGGCAATAAGTTAACAAGTAAGGGGCCAGCATAAGCAGCTTCTCCAAGTACATGATCTTGCTGATTCCCATCTCCGGCCACAGCAGCTTGTTCGGATTTGTAATAGTAATCTCCTGTCCTTCGATAACCACGGTTCCTTTATTCTTTGCTGCAACAGCCATGCGGCGAACCTCCTGTAGGTTTTTTCGTAAGAAAACCTGTAGCTTGATTTTTTATGGAAGAAAACACAAATAAATGAACTCTTTATCCCCTATCATGAAACTTAACAATTTTGGGATGGCGCAGCTGTCCATCTGAGGTGACTTCAAGCCCTGTTACGGTACATAGAAACGGGCTGCGAAGCCACAAGATTTGCTCCTTCTTTAATTCTGCAGGAAGGGTGCCAAATAATGGTGTATCCAGCTTGCGCTTTAAGCCTTCCTGCAGCAATTGGGACTTGCGCTTTTCATCCAATCCCGATGAAACCCGACCGAATAGTATGCCGTCCTTTGCCATAATGAGGCTTGCAACTTGTCCACCACGGATAATAAGTCCGGGTATGGCAACTTCGAACAACAGAGCCGTCTTCTTTTTGTACCAGTCCTTGTGCTTCTTCCCTTCACGGTAAGTGCTGGCAAGTCTTTTGGCTACTACGCCTTCCCAGCCGCCTTGCTCAACCCAACTCCACAGCGGTGGTAGATCGCTGAACAGATCGGTTACAAACAGCTGAGGCTGCTTGTCCGGTAAAAGCTGAAGCAGTCTGCGATGGCGCTCCACATAGGGAAGGGGACGTAAATCTTCTCCGTTGCAATACAGCAGATCAAAGAGCACATAGATGAAATGATTGCCGTCATGAACTCCGGCCCTGAATGATCGGGACCGTTCCCGCTTAAGAATCAGCTGAAAATTAGGCCGCTGCTTGCTCTGATCGAAAATGACCGCCTCACCGTCAAGCAGGCAGGAGTGCTTTTGCTGTAAAGGCTTGAGCAGCTCCATGGCTTCGGGATAAAGGTCCGATTTACTCAGCATCTGCCGTGAAAACAGCTCAATCCGCTCCTTTTCCAGTCGCGCTAGCAGCCGGACGCCATCCCATTTAATTTGATAGCCCCAATCCTCTCCCAGGGGAAGCTTATCGACTGCAATGGGGGCCATAGGTTCCTTAGGCAGCAGGATCGTCATGATACGGTTTCCTTCACCTTGCCCTCCTTGGTAGATTTCCTTGCTTTTGGTTTAGGCCCTGCGGGGGATGTTTCCGGTAATGGCTTCATAGCGTCCAGACTAGCCTGAAGTGCAGACATAAGATCCACAACATTCGTTCTATGAGGCTCCGGTGCGACGCTGATCTGATGTCCGCTTACCTTTTGCTCAATCGCATTAAGAACAGCTTCCCGATAATCATCTTTATATTTTTCCGGTTCAAAAGGAGTCGTTAGCTGCTCGATTAGCATTTTGGCCATCTGTAGCTCCTTATCGTTCACGTTGCTTTGTTGTGGCAGATTGGGAACCTGATCAACCGAACGGATTTCATCCGGGTAAAATATGGTCTCCATAGCGATACAATTATCGATAACTCGTATAGCCGCCAAGCTGCTTTTGGTCCGAATCGACACTTTGGCAATGCCTATTTTACCCGATTGTCTCATAGCCTCCAGCAGCAGATTGTAGGCATTCGCTCCCGTCTCGTTTGGTGCCAGAAAGTAGGTTTTCTGAAAATAGATCGGGTCGATATCCGTCAGCTGGACGAAATCGAGAATTTTTATTTCTTTTGTAACTTCACCGTTCAGATTATCCAGTTCGTCCTTTTCGAATAAAACAAAAGCACCAGGCTCATATTCATACCCGCGGGCAATTTCTTCCCATTCGACCTCTCGTTCACAGGTAAGACATTTGCGCACAAAATTTAGCGGTGTCGTGCACTCCTTATGGATGTATCGCATCGAGATATCCTTATCCTCTGTAGCTGAAAACATTTTGACAGGTACATGAACCAAGCCGAAGCTAATCGCACCTTTCCATACTGTATGCATAGCAGCATCTCCTTTAAAGTTATTAAAACTAGTATCCCCATTTCATGAATGATTCACACCAAGAGAGGCATCATAATACCAGCGGAGACGCCTATGTGTTGAATTCGGTTTAGGCACAATTCAGCAGTTGTATGGACGTCAGTTTTACTAAAGTAAAACTCCAGTTAACGCTTACTATGCCAGTTTTACTAAAGTAAAACTCTAAGGAGGAACAGATCGATGGGGCAAAAGAAACAGGAAAATCAAGTACAGCAAGAAAATACGGGTGAGTTGAGTGAATCGACAACCGATGCGCTCCATCAAGGCCGCGAGGATTACTTCATGGACATAGACAGAATGGTTAATGAAGGACTCGGCGGAGGGTATGTCTCGATCAATAACGGACTTATTGAGGAATCTACCACGGATACGATGGACCATCCCGAATCGGTCATTAAAAGTGAGGAGTAACCCATATGAAAGTATATCGTGCTCAAGAAATATTACAGTCGGATGCCAAAATTGAGGTTGAGCTAAACGGGGTTTCCGTATGGATTGACAGTGTAGATCCCACGCAGGAAACGGCAAAAGTCCATGTGAAGCAGAAGCCAGCCGATACAAAAGTTGTGTCAGTTGAGGAGCTTCAGGAAGTCCAATAAGGCCTTGGTTTCATGAGATTAACTACTCTTATATGAGAGCTTAAGATTAAGTTCTCTAAAGTCCACAATGGTGATCCGGGTGTAATCGTATAGCGTAAAGACAGGATGAGTCTTAGTTGAATGGACGGAACTGAAAATTCCTTTATTCAATCTGTGGTCTCGAATTTTATGGAATAGCGGTAGTAGGAGTTCCGTTATTTTAGGGAAATGGGAGTATGATACACAAAAACAGAGAGATAAAGGAATTAGCACTTCCGTTATCCCTCTGTTTTTTGTGCTTTTCAGATGATAAAGGAACAAGTGCTTCCGCTATTGTGAGAGTCCTCACTTCTTTGGCAGCACGTCTATTTACTAGGACATCTGAATGGAGTTTCTCGCAGCTGTAACTTCAATTTCTATAAATCGAATGCATAAGTTACCAGATAGAGGCAGTACTTCTACTTGTACAAGACAACGAATCAACGAATCCGTGTTTGTTAATAGAAAGAGGTTACTTTTTACAAGAAAATAGTGCTACAGTTTAAAATAAACTGGAGAGTACAGATTGAAACAAACTAAACTAGAGAGCTGCAGAGGTGAGCTTGACGTTCTAGTTCTTATCAGTAGTTGAACCATAATCCTAATCACCTCAGACGGACAAACTCAAATTGTACACCAAGGACGCCGTACTTGTTAGCTTAATAAACGGTAAGGCCAGTTGTATTGCTACATGATAAAGGGAGGGATATAATAGACACACAATACATGGCAGAGGCGGTTGTAAGGTGAGCTCTATTGATGAATTTGCTCTCATTCAGTGGTTGACGGACGGCAAGCAGTCGCGCGCTTTTCAGCAAGCCGGCGGGGTTGAGACCGGCATTGGGGATGATGCTGCTGTAGCCAATATAACACCAGGCTATCAGCTAGTGATGACTTGCGATACGATGACAGAAACGATACATTTTAAAAATATGACCATGCGCGATCAGGATATCGGCTACAAGGCGATGGCTTCTGCAATTAGTGATATCGCTGCTATGGGAGCCGTTCCGAAGTATGCGCTTGTTGCTGTAAGCTGTCCGCAGGGAACGGAGTTTGCAAGGTTGGAAGAGCTGTATTTTGGCCTTTACGATTGTGCAAACCGATGGAATGTAGTTATTGCGGGGGGAGACACAACGTCTTCCATGGGCGGGATTACGATTACCGTAACCGTTATAGGTGAAGTAGAGAAAGGCAAAGCCCTGCTTCGCTCTACAGCTAAGCCTGGAGATGTATTATTCGTCACTGGATATCTTGGCTGCTCTGCAGCGGGCTTGGATTATTTGCTAAAGCGCGATCTGCCAGCTGATCAATGGCTCACTCAAGAAAAGAGCCATCCAGACAGGGAGCGCTTGATTCAAGCACACTGCCGACCGGAGCCAAGAATTGATGCGGGTCGTTTGCTTCAGGAATCCGGAGTATGCCATGCATTGAACGATGTAAGCGATGGACTGGCTAGCGAAGCTTGGGAAATCTCCGAGGCGTCTGGAGTAGGTATTGATCTGATCGAGGACAAGATTCCTATAGCGGATGAGCTCATGGCTTATTCGATAGATGCTGAGAAGGACCCGCTTGATTATATTTTATTCGGCGGTGAGGATTATCAGCTTTTAGGCACTATGCAGGCAGAGCATGCCATCTCGATGCAGATGAAATTTAGGGAAGCTGGACTTTCTCTCTATATAATAGGCTACGTTAACGCAGAAGCTGAGGGTGTGAGGCTTGTCCAAAGCAGCGGGTACGTTGTTCCGATTGATAAAAAAGGCTATAACCATTTTCGAAAGGGCTGATTGTAGATGACAGCTCCAGCTTTTTATACATATAAAGCAAACAATACGGAGCAGACAGGTGCGCTTGCGGCTGCACTAGCCGTGAAGTTCGAACCTGGCACCGTAATAACGCTGGATGGGGATTTAGGAGCGGGCAAAACGACATTTTCGCAAGCTGTAGCCAAGGCAATTGGTGTTAAAGGAATTGTGAACAGCCCAACCTTCACCTTGATTAAAGAATACGAAGGGGAGTCTCTTCCTTTTTATCATATGGATGTATATCGCTTATCTCTGGAAGAGGCGGATGATCTGGGTTTGGATGATTATTTTTATGGCGGTGGGGTTACTTTGATTGAGTGGTCTTCCTTAATTGAGGAGCTTTTGCCTAACGACAGGTTGTCCATAACAATTGAGCATTGCGGCACGGGAGAACAGGAACGTATGTTTAGGATAACCCCTCACGGAAGTACTTACATACAATGGTGCGAGCAGCTAAAGGAGAACGGAATTCTATAATGACAAGTATATCAAAATCTATTAACGGCACGTTGCTTGCTATCGACACGTCTACAAGCTCTATGTCGGTGGCTTTAACCCGCGGTGGAGAACTGCTCGGCGAATTGAGTTCCAAAGCAGAAAGAAATCATTCGATTCATTTGATACCTTTGATACAGCAATTGCTGTCATCAGCAGGTATTCACCCGAGGGAATTGGATGCTATTGCAGTGGGTGTAGGTCCCGGATCTTATACGGGTGTACGGATTGGCGTTACTGTAGCTAAGACCTTCGCTTGGACGCATGGCATGGACTTGCTTGGTGTATCCAGTTTGGAGGCATTAGCTTTGGGTGGTGGCGCTGCTTTTTTAACTGGAACAGGAGTAACACCGGATTCGGAGCAGGCCACATTGGCAGCGGATGAGACCTTGAAAACTGCTGCGACAACGGAAGTAACTTTGGGTATAGTGGAATCCGGAGACTACGAGTCAGCTGAGGCTGAGCTTAGCAAGCAATCTGAGACGATCTGGATAGTTCCCATGTTTGAAGCGCGTAGAGGACAAGCGTTTACCGGTTTGTATCAAGCTTCACCTCAAGGCTGGAGCTGCTTGATTGCAGATGGAATTCGCCTGATGTCCGATTGGTCGGAAGAACTGCTAGAACGAACTAGGAATGTAAGCGGTAGTGACTTTGTCATGCCGGATCGGATATTGTTTGTTGGAGAAACGGATCTGCATGTTGAAGTGTTGCAAAAGTTTTTTGAGAGATGGTCCGGGGCATGCGGCATGGTGGGGAATGAGATGCGTGCGCGTCACATCGCTGATATCGGGAGAAGGCATTGGCGGGACGGACGTATTGAGCAAGCGCATGGATTGGTACCGAATTATACGCAGATTACTGAGGCTGAAGCCAATTTATTGGCCAAGAAATTGTAGGGGAGGCCGTAACGATGGAAGCGCAGAAACATACAGAAGCCATTGGCCCCTTGGAATTCCGTTCAATGAGGCTGGATGATATCCCGGCTATTTGTGAAATAGAGCAAGAGGCATTCACTACGCCTTGGACTGCAGGAGCTTTCCACAATGAATTGACCAATAATCAATTCGCTCGTTATATGGTAATGGAATATGAAGGTCAAGTTATAGGCTATGGGGGCATGTGGCTGGTTATTGATGAGGCGCATGTAACTAATGTGGCCGTACGTGAAGCATACCGCGGTAAAAAGCTTGGCGAGCTGCTGATGCGAGAACTGCAAAAGACAGCGAGCTTCCTGGGTGCTGAACGGATGACGCTGGAAGTGAGGCCTTCTAATATTATTGCACAGCGCCTATATGAAAAGCTTGGTTTTCATTCAGTTGGAGTTCGCCGCGGCTACTATACGGATAATCAAGAGGACGCTCTAGTCATGTGGGCGGATTTACCGAAATATGACCATACTTTGAATGAAAGTACAGGGGAATTGTTATGAAAAAAAGTACGGACCTAGAGAACGAGCTCAGCTTGTCCTCCGATAATAAGGAGTCTGAAGGCCAGAGTAGCAGTACCTCTCAAGCGGTGAAGCCTTCTATTATTCTAGCTATTGAAACTAGCTGTGATGAAACTTCGGTTGCTATCGTAGAGAATGGGACTATTATTCGTTCTAATGTAGTATCGAGTCAAATTGAAACGCATCAACGCTTCGGAGGAGTCGTCCCGGAGGTGGCTTCGCGTAAGCACGTGGAAAGCATAACGTGGATTATCGAGGAAGCGTTCGAGAAGGCGGGAGTTAGTCCTCGCGAGCTATCCGCTGTTGCTGTGACAGAAGGTCCGGGGCTGATCGGCGCACTGCTGGTTGGAGTGGTAGCGGCCAAAACCTTGGCTTATTCACTTGATCTTCCATTAATCGGCGTACATCATATTGCTGGACATATATACGCTAATCAGCTTGTTCATCAGCTGGAATATCCCTTTGTATCCCTTGTAGTATCGGGCGGGCATACGGAGCTTGTGTATGTAGAAACAGAGGGCAAGTTCCAAATTATCGGCCAAACGAGAGATGACGCTGCTGGCGAAGCCTACGATAAGGTAGCACGGGCTTTGAAGCTGCCGTATCCTGGAGGCCCGCATATAGACCGGCTCGCGCACGAAGCTGAAGAGGGACTTCCGCTGCCACGTGCCTGGTTGGAGCCTGGTTCGTATGATTTCAGCTTTAGCGGGCTGAAATCAGCAGTGTTGTCCGCGATGAATTCAGCTGCCATGAAGGGCCAGCCGTTAGAACCGCGTACCGTAGCCAAAGGCTTTCAGGACTCCGTTATCGAAGTCCTGGTAGAGAAGGCGCTTCGCGCCGTGCAAGCTTACGGTGCGAAGCAGCTGCTGTTGGCGGGCGGTGTGGCCGCCAATAAAGGGCTGCGGGAGCAGCTGGCTGCGCGCTGCGCCAAAGCGGGGGTGCCGCTGCTTGCTCCGCCGCTCAGCTTGTGCACCGACAACGCGGCGATGATTGCCGCCGCCGCTTTCTTGAAGCTGAAGCGAGGACAATTCTCCTCGCTCGAACTGAAGGCAGAGCCCATGATTAAGCTTGAGTCATGGTCTGTTTAATAACAAGTCCACCCCACGCTTTTTTGTGGGGTGGACTTGTTATTTTATCGATAATAGCTTAGCAGCAGTGAATCTAGCATTTCACTCTATTAATGAAATATAGCTTGAGCACGCTAACTTTGCATCTTATCTCAAAGTGAAGTACTATTCTCGGAGTAAATATGGCTTAAATTTCCACTAACAAATAACTTGCATTCTCTTTTTGAATTTGTTATATTACATCTTGTCGCTTCGGAGGCAGTCGGATTTTGAAGAAGAATGTTTAAGAAACTTCAAAAAAAGTACTTGCAATGATGTAGACGAATGTGTTATATTGATCAGGTCGCTTTTGAGAGATTGTCGAAAGAGATCGAAACAAAACGAATAAGATAG
>NZ_WHOD01000058.1 GCF_013141765.1 Paenibacillus foliorum | reverse complement strand
CTTTTTTGTGACGGAGGCGGTAGAGGGAAATGGGCGGTTCGAATCAGAAAATCTTATTGGAAATCCATTTGTGTCATTAGACAATTATTGTCCGGCGACACAAACATAGGTGCTTTGATATCCCCGTAAAATGGGGATTTTTTATTTAAAAGCACCTATGTTTGTGTCGCGAAGTCACGACACAAACATAGGTGCATAATCGATTTAGGACACAAACATAGGTGCATAATCGTGAAAGAATTTGGCTAGAAAATAAAGCTATATTTACTAAGTTCCATTACACAGAATTTGTTCTAAGAGCTACTAAGCAGAATTTCCATTTAAGACACGAATGCCAGCTGCGTTAAGCTAACTGGCAGGATAATGTGATAACAATATCCATTTTATGGTATTGTTAAGTTGTGGAATTTCTGCGAATTGGAGGTCTGAATGGGACTGTTAGATATACTTAATAACAAGAAAATTAGAGTAATCGAAATACCAAAATGGGGACATTATTTACGGAATCAGTGGGAATTTAACTTCGCAAACCATCTGACACTTGAAGAAAAGAAAGCAATTTATCTACATAATGCCAGTGGTGCACGTGGTTATTTATGGCATCTATTTAGTTATGAAAAAAAGAATTGTTTCAAAGAAGCACAAGCTGAGATAGCGTTTAACAATGAACCAAAGAGTACCTGCTTTGTTTTTTATCAACATTTTGATTATGCGCTAATTCTTGAGAAGTCATCTATGTTTACAGTTGATGACCTGTTCGCAGAAACTGATATTTACATTGTAGACAGAGAATTTAACTGGACCTATGTAAAAACTCATGAGACCGGTAGGTGTGGTCCTTACTTTGCCAGAAAAGTGAAATGCCCTTGAAATAATGGAGAACTGTAGCACGGATAAAGGCGGCAATTCGGATTGGAAGAAGGAACGTGAGGAGGCGAGGTTAATGGTATCAATGGCTGAACCGTCATGGTATAGCTGGCCTGAGTTTGACAGGGAGACTGACGCACTACGGCCTGACGCTTCACCTGAAGTCGTTAAGAAGTACGAAAGGGCGAGGAAGCGTTGGCAACGTGAACAGCTTAAGATGTGGAAGGAAGAGCTGGAGAATTCATTTGGCGACGGGCGGCATTATCACGACGTGTGGAACTTGGCATTGTGACTTAGGGGCAATTATTACCGCCATGGAGAGAGCAGGGATCAGCCGAGAGTCGATTGTGGAAGTGCTGGTGCAACATAAACAGGTCGATTTGTCTCCGGTGGAAGCTTTCGAGATTTATGGGAAATACCAAGAAATGATAGACAGCTAGTTCCTGTACATGGACAAGGATGAAGGAACTGCCGGACATTAATCACAGAAGTCACCTAGAAAGCACCTGGGCGGCTTTTTCGTTTTTTTTTGGACGATCGGCTAAAAGCTGAATATGGGGTGATGTTTTTAATGTAGCAACCCCAAATTTATTAAAATGTGGTAATATACCTATATTATTAGCTATATGTTGAGGTGGGGGCATCACATGGATTGGTTTTTGCAACTATCATGGTGGCAATATTTGATCATAGGTATTGTAACCTTTATTTCCGGAGTACTTATAATGAACAATAAATACTCGATGGAGTTCGATTCCCTGGTGGACGGTGAGTATGAAAGAATAAGCCGCGATTATTGGTTTCTTGGTTTTAGACAATCGAAACAAGCAGAACTGAAATCTAAGGCAAAACATACAATGAGAGAGCAGTACCCGAATTTATCCAAAAAAATAGATAAGTATCAATCAATATCAGCTATACCCCTAATATTAGGACCATGTTGTTTTCTATTCGGAATCTTCCTTTTGGGATCAGCTTTATTTAATTCGGTAGATGCAGGGGAAGGTAACGGTCCCAGTGATTATTACATAAATGAAACTGGGAGTAATCCCGGACCGGGTATTCATAATGTTGATCCTCATTGGGTTAACAGCTATCAACGTAGTGATGGCACACAAGTTAATGGTTATTGGCGCGGTGGTAATGACGGCTACAATAGGAGCAACCCAGACGGTAAGATAAGTAATAATTTGGGGAGCAGAGGTAGCAGTAGCAATAGTGTTGGTAGAGGAAAATAGGTAATGCCCTGCCCCTTTTTATGACTAATGAACGTTAATCCCTTTCCTTAACGGATGGGGTGGGCGTTAAGCTAACGGGCAGAAGTTAGTGCCATCACTTCGTGGAATACTAAATATGGTAGTTCGTAAAAATACTTTAAATATTAATGTGGAAGGGAACATTTATGAGGGCAGAACGAATGACAAGATTGGGTGCTTTTTTTATTGATCATTTATTATTTTCTATAGTTACTACTATATTTTATTTTTTAATTTCATGGGACATAATGACTCAATCCCCAATGAGTGTAGAGAATTTTAATAAATTAAGAAAGTTAAATTATTCTGTGACAGCAATTGCTTTAATTATTACTATGTTCAAAGACGTAGTAAAAGGCAGAAGTATCGGAAAACGTATAACTAATATCGCAGTGATAGACAGAAAGAGAATTGACCAAGTCCCAAGTACATGGAGATTAATTTTACGAAATATAACTTTATTAATTTGGCCCGTCGAACTTATTTATTTTTTAATATCGGGAAAAAGAATTGGTGACATTATTTTTAATACAGAAGTGGTTGGTGTTAAAGTTAAAGCTAAAGAAGAACGATAGTGTAGGGGCTTGCCGCGTGGCAGCTCTTCTTTTGGTTTATTAAAGTAACGGGCAGGATAGCAAAGTTATATGTGAAGTATATTGTAATGTAGGGATTTGGGGAGGAATTGTTATTAATTCTCAAAGAAACAAAATACATAAAATCATTGCCGAATGGGATCCATTTGATTTAAAGATCTATGGTATCGAAAGTTATGAAATATTAAAATGCATTCACTCTAGCGGTTCAAGGGACCCTGAGCAAATAGCAGGGTTTATTGAATCTATGCTTCAACATTTGGATCCATGGAGAAAATTAAATAAAAGTGAATGTTTTTTAATTGCTAAAAAAAATATTGAAATATTGGATTAATTTCAACACCATGAATAATTACCTCTTTTTAAGTCGTTCCGCTAACAGAACTGAAGCTCAACACAAGCCCCACGAGGCCTCCGCGGGATCGATCGGGCGGCCTCATTAAGCTAACGGGCAGGATACTTTGATGCTGCTAGAATATACAGTGAAAGCCAATTAGTATGATATTAGCGAGGGAACAAACCGATGGTAGTTAATTGAAAGGGCAAACGGAAGTTAGTGTATAGCAGCAGGACTTACTATTGGAATGTCCAACAAGATGCTGAAGATTACCCTTGCTTCAAAAGGATCGTGAGCGTCAATTGCTACCCACCTGTTTTGTCAAATGTTCCGGCAGGAATCGGCTAG
>NZ_WHOD01000057.1 GCF_013141765.1 Paenibacillus foliorum | reverse complement strand
CCCGTTAGAGTTCAGCCATTTCATTATTTCTTCTCTTCAGCTACAAATTCAAAATCCAAATCTTCCTTACGTATAAACATGGTTTTATATTTGTTTCCATCTACTTTACATCCTGTCTCGACACTTACAACTTCTACCTCAACAAGATTGAAATGAACTTCTGAAGCTTGTTCTTTGGTTATCCCGCCAGTCAAGAAATTGTAACCATCACCGAACGACTTATAAATAATTAAGTAATTCTCAAGATCTTGCTTCTCTACATTTATCCATTCAAAGTTAATGAATCCTTCAATATTAGGCTTATTCAGTGTGCATTCAATGTGGTGCAACCCACGATAGCAAGGGAGAGTGTACATATACGGGTGTACTTCACTCGGAGTAATGGTTATTCCGTACTTAAAAGAAAAGGATTCGTATACCATTTCATAAAACAATGGGATTACAATATCGTCCCAAGCGTCGTAAGCAAATGCGTGGATGGGGACCAAATGAGGATAAAGGCTCGTTAGAGCATCACTAAAATTAATCAGTATTGAAGTATCAGTAACATTTAGCAATTCCTGTTCAAGTTCATGACCAAACGTTTTTGTTCGTCTTCGATCAATCATCCTAGATCCTCCTCTTCATCCTTCCAAACACATTTTACCACAAATGAGTATTGAACTAATCTGCCCTTTAG
>NZ_WHOD01000056.1 GCF_013141765.1 Paenibacillus foliorum | reverse complement strand
CTGGACAGTTGCAATTATTTGCATTAATATACATAATAATGAATATTAATGCATTGGAGTGAGTAGCTTTGAATCATTTATTATCATTAAAGGAGCTAGGCAAGGAGACTTTATTCTCCATCATTCAAAAGGGCATTGAAATCAAACAGAGTCCCCAAGACTTTTATCAAGCCTGTGAAAGAAAAGGCCTCCTCATGCTTTTTCAAAAAACATCTACAAGAACTAATTTATCTTTCCAGTCGGGCATTAATCAATTAGGCGGATACGCTGTTACAATGGACTGGGATTCGAGCAATTTCAGCATCTCACCTATTCAATATGAAGCCAGGTATGCGTCAAGAAATTGCGATTTTATCATGGCAAGATTGAAGAAGCATTCGGATTTGCTGCAATTAGCTCGATACTCTCAGGTTCCTGTTATCAACGGTTGCTGCGATAAGTATCACCCTTGCCAAGCTTTGGCGGACCTAATGACTATTTACGAAATTAAAGGGACTTTCTCAGGAGTAACTCTCACCTATGTCGGTATTCATAATAATGTTGTTAATTCACTGGTTGCGGGCTGTGTGACACTGGGTATTAAGCTTTTGTTGGTGACCCCGATCATTAATGAGGCGTCCTGGGATGAAGAGCTTATGCAGGACGCTTATCGGAGCGGCTGTGTTGAGCATGTAAAAAGCATGTCAGAAGCTGTTTCGAGAACGGATTTTATATATACGGATACTTGGGTGGATATGGAATTTTTCCATGATGCTCATTATGAGAATGAGAAAAATCGTAGGATTGAGACCATGCTGCCCTACCAGGTGAGCAAGCACAATCTGCAAGGCTATTCGCCTTATATCATGCATGATATGCCGGTTCATCCTGGCTTCGAAATTGAAGAGGGTTTAATTGAGTCAGACAAATCGATTATCTATCAGCAGGCCGAAAACCGGATGCATGTTCAAAAGAGCTTGCTGCTGCATCTGCTTAGTTAGCTGAAGACGGCAAAAGGCTGATAATCCTCCTGCTGCATGGAGCAGGCACTGAGAAGGGAAGCTGGCTCAAACGGTAAATAAGTTAACTTGCTGTCTCAGCCTTTGAGCAATGGTGCTCAAGTGATTGGCGGAATAAGCCATTTCATTAACTGAAGCCAGCTGTTGACCTGTAGTTGTGACAACATGAGCAGCAGCTGTAGCTGATTCCGCAGCAATATTTTCCATAACTTGAATCGTGGCGTATACCTCCTGAGCGCTGCCCGCCAATCTTTGCGCAGCGAAGGAAATACTTTGAATGCTCTGACTTACATCTTCAGCTCTATGTACAATGCTCGTAAAAGAGGCCTCCGCACTACCAATCGACGCCACTCCTGATTCGACTTCTGTTAGTCCTTGTTTCATCGTCTCTGTAACCTTGGCTGTATCAACTTGAATTTTCGTAATAATACTGCTGATTTGACTAACGGCATCTGAAGATTGCACAGCCAGCCTACGCACCTCGTCGGCTACAACTGCAAAACCCCGTCCATACTCCCCCGCACGAGCAGCTTCAATTGCGGCATTGAGAGCAAGTAGATTGGTCTGTCCTGCAATATCTCCTATGATTTCTACTATTTTTCCAATATCCTTGGAGTGCTGCCCCAACTGATTCATCCCTTGCTCAGCACGCAATACCACCTCGTTAATATTCCCCATCACATGAATGACCGAATTCATGGAGGAATGTCCTAGCTTCGCCTGGCGTGAGGCTTCATCTGCCACACCTGACAATTCTGTGGTGGAATCGGCAATGAACTGAACGCCATCCGTGATTTTCTCTATAGATTGTCCCGTCTGGCTTGCACTAAGCAGTTGATGGTCTGAGCCTTCAGCAACGACCTGAATGGATTTGTTCACTTCATTTGCCGCCAACGTGTTCTGCTCACAATTGCTTAGAAGCTGATTAGAAGAAGTGGCTACCGTATCGGAAGCATCATGAATGTGCATAATCGTCGTACGAAGGTGAAGGGTCATCTGATTTAATGAGTCAACGAGCTGTCCAATTTCATCGCGATTTCGCACTTTTAATGCTTGCTGCGTCAGGTCTCCGCCTGAAATTTGTTTTAGCACCTCGGATACACGTTTAACCGGTCCGGCCAGATTGGCTGCTATAAGGAGGGCTAGTCCAACTGAAATAACAACTGATAACAGCACGGTAATTCCAATATCACGGACTGCGCTTTTATACAGATCTGCGCTTTTTTGGGAGGATTCCTCTGCTCCAACCTTATTTAAGTTGACGAGCTCATTAATTTCAATCTGCATGCCCTGATAGGCCTGTTCGGACTTGGAGAGCATAGCTGCAATCTGACCCGAGTAGGCACCTGCACCCTCTACGAAATTAACCCTGGTAGCCATAATGAAAGAATCCGAGTAAATATCTTTATAGTTAGCCCATTTCTTCTGCAAATTGTCAAAATGCCCCTGTTCCTTGTTATCTTTAATCATTCCCTGGTACAAGGCTAATCCATCATCGATTTTTTTGAAAAGTTTTCCAGACTCAGGCATGAAATTTCCTTTTTTACTATCGTTAGGCTCCATAATCATAGTGGCCTGGAGGGCGAGCATATCCTTGGCGTATAGATTAATATTACTGATGGTCTCAATGCCCTTCATCCAAGAGTCTGTAATTTCACTTGTTTCTTTCTGCATAAGCGACATTCTCTGCATACTAACGGTCCCTACGATGCCTAGAAGAATAATGATCAAAAGGAATGAGCCTAATAATTTCTTTCGAACGGTAAGCTGAGTGGGTAAAGAAATGAAATTGAGTGTCCTTAGAAACTCGATTTTCGACCATCTACTCCACATGGGCACAAGTCCTTTCTGTTTATATTCCATGTAATTAGCCTACGGGCAGGGCAGAATACTCTTCGGGTTCTCAACATCCAAGCTATGTAGCTTTTTGTCGAAACTAGTATCAGTATAATGTACAATTTATTGGTATGTGTCATCTGCAAGTAAAGGTATTATAAATTTGATCTATATAAAATATTGTTTGTCATAGAGTTTCTTTATAGATACGACGCTTATGAAGGATTCTACTCCCTTGCGTTGAATCGTTTACATATCGTTCGCCGAACCATTTGAACCGCTGAGGGAGTGTTTGCTTATGAAACAACTGCTGTATCGCCTTTCCTTCAAAAAAAGAATTTGGGTTTCATTTGTTCTTCTTATGACGTTGGCGATTGCCGCCTCGGGCTGGAGCTCTTACACCATCTCAGCGAGAATTGTCGAGCAGAATGCCCTCCGGCTAAGCCAGGATACGATTAATAAATCATCTCAAGTGTTGGATGAAAAGCTCAAAAAGATTGTTCTATCGATCATGTCCCTTAAGATAAGCGATCCGTATAAAAATGTTCTTGATGATGTATCGACGGAGGATGTTAGCCGATATTATTATCATTTATCCTCACTCCAATCAATGCTGGCGCTGCTCAAATTTAATGATGACTTTATACAGTCGATTCTGATTGCTACACCGATTGGCGATTTTTATCCAACCACTTACACACGCCTAAAAGAAAACTCCTTCTATCAATCCGAGATGTATCAGAAAATTAAAAGCAAGCAAAGAGGGGTTTGGATTGAGAGCCATGAGGATAGCTTCTTTTATGGAAAAGATAGAGTCATTTCTTTCGTAGTAGATGGCAGTGGGGCTAAGTATGTAGAGGATGTATACATTATCGTCAATATTAAAGAAAAGGATCTGCAAAATTTAATCGTCGATCAGATTAGCGCCTCGACAGGTTATTCACTTGTGAACAAGGAGGGTAAGCCTGTTATTGGCCATGCTGGTAATGGGTTGGAAACTTGGAGGCAGGATCCGGAATTTTTGGGCAAATTCAAGAATGAGAAGAATGGTTATTTCAGTTCAATAATTGAGGATAAAGACTATCTAATCAATTATTCCCGGCTGGATGTCGGAGAGAATTGGATTTTGTATGATACACAGTCTAAGCAGGTTGTATTGCAGCAGGTAGAAGCAATTAAATGGACGACGCTGCTAGTCATATTGGGGTTCGTATTGCTCGCATTGCTGCTGTCGAACGTGCTTACCGATCTGCTGCTAAGGCCCTTATTCCGGCTTCACAGACTGATGAAGAGAGTGGAGCAAAATGATCTGGATGTGCGTTTCCATAGTGTGTACCAGGATGAGGTATCACAGGTAGGCATGAGATTCAACTCAATGCTTGAGGAAATTAAGAAGCTGATCGAGAAGGTGAGATGGGGAGAAGAAGAGAAACGCAAAACAGAAATAAAAGCGCTTTCCGCTCAGATGGAGCCGCATTTTCTATATAATACGTTAAACACGATTTATTGCAAATCCGTGCTAGGTAATAATGAAGACGTCAACGAGATGATTTTATCCTTATCTACAATGTTTCAGCTTGGTCTGAGCCAAGGCAAAGATATTCTTCGAATCGAGGAAGAGCTGCTGCACGTCAAGCATTATATGACTCTTCAGCAAAAATGCTATGAGGGTAAGTTCGATTTCATTATTGATGCCGAGGAAGAATCAATCTTAGAGCTGGAGATCCCTAAGCTAATTTTGCAGCCTCTGGTGGAAAACTGTATTCTTCATGGATTTAAGGATCGTGAGGAAGGCGGTCTTATTCGGATAGTGCTGAGGAGAACGGAGCAGGTATTGTACTTTTCGGTTGAGGATAACGGCATGGGTATGGATGTGAGCAGCTTGAAACGTTCTATAGAGCAGCCTCTAGTCTCCAACAAGGGCTACGCGCTGCGGAATATCGCTCACCGGCTTCAGTTATTTTACGGGGAGGGAGCAATGATTGAATATGACAGCAAACCGGGGATTGGCTCCAAGGTTCAACTGATCATTTCGCTTCGGGAGGGGGAGAAGGTGCATGCAAGCAGATAACTCAATGTTCAAACTATGTGTGATTGACGATATAAAAAGCACGGTGGAAATGATTGCTACCAAAATTCCATGGGAAGCTTATGGGATTGAGGTTGCAGGTACCGCAAAAAACGGAGAAGAAGGACTTCGCCTTATTCAAGAGGTTCGGCCTGATATTATTCTTACCGATATCCGTATGCCCCGAATGGATGGACTGGAGATGATTGGCCGCATTATTGAGCAGCTTCCTAATTGTAAAATTATAATTCTCAGTGCTTATACGGATTTTGAATATGCGCAGCAAGCGATCCGTCTGGGGGCTTTGGATTTTATGAAAAAGCCGTTCTCCATTCAGGAGATTACGAAGGTAGTGCTGAAGGCTAAGCAGGCATTAGAGAAAGAACATAATAAGCATGAGCAGTTTCAGAAAATGGAGAAAAGGGTTCAGGAAAGCTTACCTTTATTGCGTCAAGAATATTTCAGCCGATTGCTGCAACACCAGACCCGGAGAGAGGAGACTGAGTCATACTGGAATGAGCTGAAAGTCGATATGGAGCTGGAGCGGTTCGTAGTTCTGATCATCGAAATCGATCAATTTATGGACAAATACGCCACACAGCCCATTCACGAGATCGAGCTCGTCCGCTTTGCTTTACATAATATTATCGAGGAAACGATTAGGGGGACTACCCAAGGCATTGTATTCCGTGATGGACAGAGCTATTTCACATGTATCATAAACAGTGATCATTTGGCGGATGTGGAGCTTCTTGCCCGCGAATGCTGCGCTAACATTGCTGGTTGTACACGGTTTACCATCTCAATAGGTATTGGATCCATGGTCCGTGAAATTCACGAGCTGCCATTCTCTTATAAATCGGCTTTATCTGCGCTGGCGTATCATTTCTATACAGGGGGGAACGGTGCATTCAGTTTTACCGATGTGCCGAAGGAGCGGGAAGTTTTCCCTCGGTACTCACCGGCTAAAGAGCAGGAGCTGCTCATTTCCCTTCGGGCAGGCAATCTGGACAAGTCGTTACAAGAGCTGGAGTGTATCTTCGAGGAAATGAATCATTTAAGTCCTCTCCCTGATCCGAATTATATTCGTAGTCTGTATTATGAGCTTGCCTTCATCATGCTGCGTGTTCTCTACGAGCTGGTTCCATTCTCCAGCTTACAGGAATATGACCGTAAAATCCGAGACCGCAGCAATCAGGAGCTGATTATGATACAGGAATTTCAGCAGGTGCTTAAGGATATCAGTAGGGTAGGATGCGCTTGGATTGAGAAGGAGAAAGTAAGCGATTCTACCAAGCTGATCTATCGGGCTATAGAGTATATTCGCACGAACCTGCACTTGGATTTATCAGTGGAGCACTGCGCGAGGTTCATGAATATAAGTGGAGGGCATTTTGCCAATCTATTCAAAAAGGTAACGGGAAATACGTTCAATCAATTCGTGACTAACGAGCGGGTTGAGAGGGCGAAGAGACTGCTGATTGATAACTATCAGGTGCAGGAGATTGCCCAGTCTTTGGGATATGAGCATAGGCGCTATTTCAGCGATGTATTCAAAAAGCACACCGGCCAGACCCCCTCGGAATTTAAGGATGCATATTTAGGGCAGAAATGATGGATTTCTGCCCTTTTTCTTCGTTTTGCCGCATTATGCCGTATCCTTTTATCCACTACAATAAACAGCAAGAGCTAGACAATTGCTTAACAAACGAGAGAATAGGGAGGTCTTCGGGGATGAAAAAGACGGCTGTAACGGCAATGAGCGTGCTACTATCGATGAGCCTGGCTGCATGTGGAGCAAGTCCGGAGGAAGGGAAGAAGGAAGCAGCGGCGGGAAGCAAGCCGGGAGAGAAGACGAAGATTACGTATTGGACCCTCGATCGTCACGATGCAGATTATATCAAAGAAGTGATAGAAAAATTCAACACGACGAATAAGGACAATATCGAAGTGGAGCTGGTCGTGAAAGCGGACGATTATGCGCAGGCGCTCGATTTGGCTTTTGCGGCTGCACAGGCACCAGACGTTTTCAGGGTGAAGGAAGGCTCAGTGATTCAAACGTTTTATAAAAAAGGATATATGGCTCCGATAGATAGTTATTTGACGGATGAGCAGAAAAAGAAGTACCCAGCTATGCCCGATCAGAATTTGTTCGACGGTAAATTGTACAGTCTGCCTAACTATGGAAGCACTATGAGGCTTGTATACAATAAAGATTTGTTCGAGAAGGCAGGAATCGCGAAGCCGCCGACCACGTTTGCAGAGATGGTGGAGGATGCCAAGAAGCTGACGGCAGCCGGTAAAGCAACAGGGGCATATGGCTTTGCATTGCCGTTCAAAACACCTGCAAGCGCTTGGAACCGTTCAGCGAGAGTTATGGCCGAGCTAAGCGGCTATGGTGGCTTCGGCTATGACTTCAAAACTGCGCGTTTTGATATGAGTGGATTCAAAGAAGTTACGAAGGCATTCAAACAAATGCGCGATGATGGGAGTACTTTGCCTGGAATGGAAGCGCTTGATATTGATCCGCTGCGCGCTCAGTTCGCAGAGGGTAAGATTGGCATGTACTTGTCCTATTCATCTGAGCCCGGCGTCTATAAGAGTCAGTTCCCTGCCAAAATCAATTGGGCAGCAGCCCCTGCGCCAACTATCGATGGCACAGTGAAAGGTGCATCCGGCTTCCTTGGAGGTCAATGGCTTGCGATTAATAAAGACTCGAAGAAGAAGGACGCCGCCTGGAAGTTCATCAGCTATATGAATGGTGATGACATTTTACAGACTTACCACGAGAAGGGTTACGGTATTTCAATGGTTCCTTCTATTATTGCCAAGGCGAAAAAGCCTGAAATTAACGGAATCGAAGGCTTCCTGCCCAATAAATACGATGGGGTATGGCCGACTCAACCGACCGTGAACGTACAGGGAGTAAAATACGAAGATGCCTTTTGGAGATATATTCTGGAGGGTGGAGATTTGGATAAAATCGTGGCTGATCTGAACAAGCGCTATAACGAAGCACTGGATAAAGCCGTTGCAAGCGGTGATGTAAAAGTAACGCCGGATCCAAGCTTTGATCCTGCCAAAATGCAAGGCTCGTTTGCGAAATAACGAGAGTCATGGAGCCTGTCAGAGTCAGTCAGATTCATTCTGCTGCTGCAGGCTCCCCTTTTTTAAATATCAGACTTTATAAGTTTCAGCGGAGCTGAGCAAGTCTGATATAGCAAGAAAATCTACATTTATATCGCGGTCGCTCATCCTTGAATGGCCTCGATATAGGTTTTCTTATCAACAAGAGAAATTAGGAGGAGGGCTGACAGATGAGAAAATTGCGGCTGCAGCTAGCAGGTTACGGGTTTACATTACCCAGCTTGATCTTAACGCTCGTATTCGGAGTATACCCCATAATATGGGCGATGAGGTATATGTTCTATGATTACAAAGGCTACGGCAAAGAGCGTTTCGTCGGCTTAGATAACTTTACCCAATTATTGAAGGATCACTCCTATTGGGATTCGGTCGTAAATACCTTCGTGTACGCAGGAGGGAAGCTAATCATTACGCTGCCGTTATCGCTTATCTTGGCTGTGATCCTTAATAAGGGGCTGAAGGGTAAGCATCTGCTTCGGGCTATTTATTTTATGCCAACCATCGTAAGTACTTCGGTCATTTCCATTGTGTTCTTCATTATTTTCAACTCCTATAACGGTATTCTCAATCAATATTTAACCCGATATCATATCATCTCCAAAAGCATCGACTGGCTTGGACCCAATCATGCAATGCTTATCGTCATTATTATTGCGGTATGGGGTGCCGTAGGGAATTATATGCTTCTTTTTATTGCCGGGCTGCAAAACATTCCGAATGATGTCTACGAGAGTGCTTCGCTGGATGGGGCCAATGCGGTACAAAAGTTTTGGTATATTACGATTCCGATGCTTGGTCCGGTGCTGCAGATGGTCATCATGCTCGCTATTATCAACTCCTTGAAAGGCTATGAAAGCATTATGGTGTTGACTGAAGGCGGCCCAATAGGCAAAACAGAAGTGATGTATCTGTACGTTTACAAGCTATTCTTCCCGCTTACGTCCTCAGGCTCAGCTGTGGAGCAGCAGATCGGCTACGGTAGTGCCGTCGGCTTTGTAACGGCTTTAATAGTAGGGATCATCACTCTAATGTATTTTTATGCATCCAAACGGATGAACAAGGTGTACTAATCACTGCTTACAAAAAGCCTAAACTCATAGGAGGTGTGCAGATGGAAACGGAAGCAGCAGCAAAGCTCAACTCCACAGTCAATGGATGGTCGGTCAGCTCCGCCGCTAAAAGATTGGCTTTATGGGTCTTTCTAATTATCATAGCCGCAATGACTTTATTTCCTATTTTGATGGCATTGTTAGGCTCATTCAAGTCTAATGCGGAGCTAACGGCAGGAGCAACGATTCTACCGGATATTTGGCACTATAAAAATTATGCTGAAGTTTGGGAACAAGCCCATTTTTCCACCTACACGTGGAACAGCCTGTATGTTAGTATCATTACGACTGCCGGGACCCTTATAGTTGCTTCCATGGCAGCCTATGCCGTAGATCGGCTCAATTATTTCGGGAAGAGCTTTTATGTCGCCTTACAAGCTTCGACGATGTTTATTTCTATTGGGGCGGTGGTGCTTCGACCACAGTTTGAATTGATGGTTAAGCTTCAGCTGCATACGTCTCTGACAGGTGTCATACTAATTCTGATCAGCGGCCATGCCTATATTTTCTTTATCCTGCTTAGCTTCGTTAAGGCGATTCCGAGGGAATTGGACGAAGCAGCGATGATCGATGGATGCTCTAAGGTGTGGATTTTTACTAGAATTATTTTTCCTTTATTAAAACCAGGGCTTGGCGTGGCAGCGTTGTTTACCTTCCGAAATGCTTGGAACGAATACATATTGCCGCTGGTGTTCACGATGAGCCAGCCGAAGCTGCAAACCTTAACGGTTGGTTTGGCGGGCTTGCGGTATGGCATTGCTTCTGCGGCCCAAACGCATTATATGATGGCAGGTGCATGCCTGTCGATTCTACCGCTGCTAATCGTTTATGTGTTGGCTAATAAGACATTCATGCAGGTTACATCGGGATCTGTCAAAGGTTGACTCAAGGGGGAGAGCTTCCTCCTATTAATATTTTAGGAAAGAAGGGAAATCCATGGATGTTCTCCGATTGGAAAAGCTGCTGAGTAATGCCGCTAATCCCAGCTATAGCAAGGCGTTGGAGCAGCTTCATGTGCTCTCCATAAGAGCGCAGGAGATCGACTATAAGATCACCGAAGGGGAACGTGGTAATTGGACTCATTACTATTACTGTCATCATGACGGTGCACGACTTCACTTCGATTGGAGCTGTCCCAAACAGCATGTATGTCCCGTCTGCTCTAAGACATGGACAGGGGAGCCGTTCGATGCGGCTTGGGTGACGCTGGCTCACTCGCAGCTCGGCATTGGGATGAAGCATCTCGCATTAAGCTGCTTGATTGACGATGATATAGAAGCATCGGGCAAGGTCAAGGCAGTGCTGCTCGATTATGCCAAATATTACGCCAATTATGAGATTCACGGAGATATTCCATACAACGGACCGGGAAAGCTGTTCGCCCAAACGTTGGATGAAGCCCATTGGATTATCGATATTTGTTATGCGTACCGCTTTGTCGAGCGCATGCTTACTGACGAAGAGAAGCAGCTGATTCACAGCGGCTTGCTGCTGCCCTGTGCGGAATTTCTTATCGAGTATAAAGAAAAGCAACTGCATAATCATGCGGTTCTGATCACTTCCGCGATAGCGATGCTTGGTTTTCTTCTTGAGGATGAAGCCATTCATCTGGCCGGCTTGAAGGGAGAGTATGGCCTCCTTGATCAAATTGACCGCGGTGTATTAGCAGACGGGATGTGGTATGAAGGGGCTTTTCAATATCATTTCTATGGATATCACTCGCTTCTGCAATATGCCATTTTGGTTGAACACACGGAATGGGATCTTAAGGCGCACCCTACCCTTAAGAAAATGTTCGATTTTCCTCTTGGATATATTTTACCGGATGGTACACTGCCGAATCTCAATGATGCGAGTCATACGGCAAACATTCAGAGGCTGGCGCCCTACTATGAAATCGCTTTGGATTGGTACGGAGATACCCGATATGGCGAGCTTTTGCGGTTGGCATATGGACTTGATAAAACGAATGAGGAGCAAAAGGATTCTGGTGAAAGTAATTGGCAACAAATCTGGAAGATTCCTTCAGATGCTCCTGCAGATCGTGATTCTCTTGAAGCGCTTTGGTTTGGCGAAGAATTGGACAACGGGCAGCATGTGAAGGCCTCCACAGCTCATGTTGCGGGTACCGGAGATCGTTCTCTGACTCAGATCCTCATGTCAGACACCACCTCAGATGCCAGCGGGTTGACCAAGCTTGTAAACCGCAAGGGCTGGCATTTGCTGGTTAAGCACAGCAAGTTTAGCGGAGAGCATGATCATATGGATAGACTTGGGTTGTCATTCGGAGCCGGGAGCGTGCCGTTGTTCATCGACCCAGGCACCACGGCGTACGGGGTTCCAGCGCATTACGGATGGTTCAAGCATACGTATTCCCATAATACCGTGAGCATTAATGGTAAGGACCAACCACCGGCTGACGGAAAGCGGCTTCAATATCATAAAGAGGACTGGGGCTCTTGGATCGAAAGTGCAGTGGACTGGAACGATTCGCCCTATACGGTCAAGGACTCCATTATTTTGCCCAAGGAGATGTGCCCCTGGGATGATCAAGCCTATGACGGGGTTAGCCTGCGGAGAGTGAACATTGTTACTGAGCACTTGCTGCTGGATATGGTTAAGATGACGGTACCGGATGAACGGACCATCGATTTGTTATATCATTTGAGCGGCGAACTGGCGGATAACAGCTTATGGCAGTCTTCCGATGCTGAACTTAGCGAGCTGGGAGAGCATTGGCTTCAAGATAAATGGAGTAAGCAGCTAGTCGCTGGGCAGCACTTGGAATGGAAAATGAGAGAAGGTGTGTTGCAGCAGGTAAGCTGGTGCTCGAGCCCAGTTCAGCTGATTACTGCACGTACAGTTGATAACCCGCCGAACCGGTCCAGGCAAACACTCGTTCAGAGGGTTAGCGGCTCTAGGGAGCGGGAAGTCTTGTTTATTAATGCGTTCTCTTATGACAATGAGATGGATCGACAGCAAGGACAGATTTCGGGACACTTGAAGCTGAATGTTGGGACAAAAAGCGCTGGCAGCTTGCTGCTGGAGCTGACTGCTGCTGCTGTGGAGTTAAGTTTTACATTGGATTGGAAAGGGGAACAGGCAGTACTGGAGCAGGTGAAATAGAGTCTTTGCCAAAATGATTGCTTCCGCTGTGAGGGGCGTTAAGCTGCCAAATCATTTTAAGACGACAGAGTAAAGGAAGGGGGATACTACTATGAAGCCCAATATACTGCTAATCTCAGTAGATCAGATGCGCGGGGATTGCCTCAGTATATTAAATCATCCAGTAGTAGATACGCCTAATCTGGATCAGTTGACTCGCAGCGGCGTCTTGTTCCGCAACGCCTATTCCGCGACGCCAAGCTGTATTCCGGCTCGTACGGCGATGCTCACAGGGATGAGTCAGCGCAGTCACGGAAGGGTAGGCTATCAGGATAAGGTTGCATGGGATTATAAGCATACGCTTCCCTCGGTTTTGGTTGAGGCAGGATACCATACTCAATGCGTAGGCAAGATGCACGTATACCCAGCGCGCAATCTGTGCGGGTTTCACAATGTTGTGATGCACGATGGATACCTGCACCACAACCGGATTCGTTCGGCGAATACGGTGACGGAGTCATTCGACAGCTGTGATGATTATTTGCCATGGCTCCGAGAGAGGGCAGGGGCGGACTGTGACCTGCTTGATCTTGGGCTGGACTGCAATGCCTCAACGGTGGCCCGTCCATGGCATTTGCAGGAGGCATTGCATCCTACCAATTGGGTTGTGACCCAATCTATTGATTTTCTCCGCCGCCGAGACCCCCGGAAGCCTTTTTTCTTAAGTATGTCATTTGTTCGGCCGCATCCGCCGTTCGATCCGCCGCAGGCATTTTTGGACATGTATGTGGACGCCGATATACCGGATCCAGTTATTGGAGTATGGGCGGAAGCGATGGACCCGGACCGTAATGGGCTCAACCCCATTACTAGCAAAGGAATCGTACCTAGAAATAGGCTGAGAAGAGCTCAAGCCGCATACTATGCTCTGATTACACATATTGACCATCAAATTGGAAGGTTTTTACAATCAATGACCGAGTATGGGGTGCTACAAAATACTATCATCTTATTTACTTCGGATCACGGAGAACTTCTCGGCGATCATCATCTGTTTCGTAAAACATTGCCTTATGAAGGAAGTGCCAAGGTTCCTTTTATACTTGCCGATCCCGGTGACCTATTAAAAATGAACAAGAATACGGTCAATGATCATGTGATAGAAATAAGAGATATAATGCCGACACTGCTTGATGCTGCCGGTGCGTCTATCCCTGATAGTGTTGATGGTTTAAGCCTGCTACCTTTGGCCAGAGGTGAAAGCGTAAAGTGGCGTGATGCTATTCATGGAGAGCATGAGTGTAAGGACATGTCTAATCATTACATGACGGACGGTGTTCAGAAGTATATCTGGTTTTCCCAAACAGGTCGTGAGCAGCTGTTTGATCTAAGCAAGGATTCCCAGGAGACAACGAATCTGATTGAGGATACACGGTATAAGGTTAGCCTCGAGAGCTGGAGAGGACGGCTCGCGGCAGAATTGGCCGATCGAGAGGAAGGCTACAGTGACGGGAAGCAGTTATTTGTCGGACGCCTTGCGCAAACTGTGTTGAAGAACCTTCCAAACAGAAGTAACTGAATATACGGATGGATTGGAATTTGTTTAGCGAATAGTCCGAAACTATGTGCTCAGCTAACGCCGGGTTGACTTTTTAATGGACTTGGTGTAAAAATAAATTAATTGAATCTCATTATAAATTCATTGACGAGAACGAGTACGTTAAATCCTTGTCCCCCAGAGAGTTGGCCCTGTGCTGAAAGCCAATGTTCAAGACTTAGCCGAAGATCCTCTCCGAGAAGGAAAGCTGAAGCAAGTAAGTAAGCTGTCCCGGGATCCCGCCGTTACAAGGGCCGCGTATGACGGTACGCAGAATGAGGAGTCGTTAGATCATATGGAATATGATCGTTACGGAATTAGGGTGGTATCGCGAGAGCTAATCTCGTCCCTTACGGGGCGGGATTTTTTGTGTTTTATTCAGCGCACTTAAAATGTTTTTATTTGAAGAAGGGATTGGTCAGCATGAGAAAAGTGGATGTGAAGGAAAAAGCGAGAACACGCGAGCTGCGCGTTCTTGAGCAATGGAAACAGAATGATACGTTCAGTAAATCGATCCAAAACCGTGTAGGTAAGCCGAACTTTGTCTTTTACGAGGGTCCTCCGACTGCAAACGGAAAGCCTCATATCGGGCATGTGCTTGGCCGCGTTATTAAAGATTTCATCTGTCGTTACAAAACGATGTCCGGATATCGTGTTGTCCGCAAAGCCGGTTGGGATACGCATGGCCTTCCTGTTGAGCTTGGTGTTGAAAAGGAGCTGGGCATCTCCGGTAAACAAGAGATCGAGAAATATGGCGTTGCCGAATTTGTGGAGAAATGCAAAAGCAGCGTGTTCGAATATGAGAAGCAGTGGCGTGAGCTGACTGAGGCGATTGGATATTGGACGGATATGGACAATCCGTATATTACGTTAACCAACGGTTATATCGAGAGTGTGTGGCATATTTTGTCGGAAATCCATTCCAAAGGATTGCTGTACAAAGGCCATCGTGTTAGCCCGTACTGTCCGTGCTGTCAAACAACGCTTAGCTCCCACGAAGTGGCACAAGGCTATGAAGATGTGAAGGATTTGAGTGCTACAGTGAAGTTCAGAAGCAAGAGCGGGGACGAAGTCTTCCTTGCATGGACAACAACTCCATGGACGCTTCCAGCAAACATAGCTTTGGCTATGAATAAAGATATCGACTATGCCAAAGTAAAACACAATGGTGAAGTATACATTGTCGCGAATAATCTGGTTGAAAAGCTGTTCAAAGAAGATTACGAGATTGTATCGACGCATAAAGGAGCCGAATTTGTAGGCACTTCTTATGAGCCTCCTTTTGAATACCTCAGCGTGAACAAAGGGCATATCGTCGTAGATGCGGACTATGTCAGTGATTCGAGCGGAACAGGTATCGTTCATATCGCTCCGGCTCATGGGGAGGACGATTATCGTACGGCTCGTCAGCACGAGCTGGATTTCGTTAACGTAGTTAACCTAGCTGGATGCTACACCGATCAGATCACCGATTTTGCAGGACGTTTTGTTAAGGATTGCGATGTCGATATCGTGAAATATTTGTCCGGGCGCGACCTACTGTTCTCCAAGGAGCGTTACGAGCATAGCTATCCGTTCTGCTGGCGCTGCAAGTCGCCTCTGCTTTATTACGCGATGGAGAGCTGGTTCATCCAAACGACAGCGGTCAAAGAGCAGTTGATCGAGAACAACAGTAAAGTTGCCTGGTACCCCCCGCACCTGCGCGAAGGTCGTTTTGGCAAATTTCTAGAGGAGCTTGTCGATTGGAACATCAGCCGGAACCGTTATTGGGGCACGCCGCTTAATGTTTGGGCATGCGAGGACTGTGGCTGCGAATATGCGCCGGGAAGCTATAAGGATCTTCAGGAGAAATCAGTGGAGCCGATCGGTGAAGATCTGGAGCTGCATAAGCCTTATGTGGATGAAGTGAAGCTTCGCTGCTCTTGCGGCGGAATCATGACAAGAACACCGGAGGTAATCGATGTTTGGTTCGACAGCGGTTCGATGCCATTCGCACAGTATCATCATCCGAGAGGAGATGAGAAGCAGTTCCAGGAGCAATATCCGGCTGATATGATCTGCGAAGGAATTGACCAAACGAGAGGCTGGTTCTTCAGCTTATTGGCCGTTTCCACTCTATATAATGGTCAATTGCCTTATAAAGCGGTGCTTTCAACGGGACATATCCTTGATGAAAATGGGCAAAAGATGTCCAAAAGCAAGGGGAATGTCATCGATCCTTGGGAGATCATCGAGGAGCTGGGAACAGACGCGTTCCGTTGGGCCCTGCTGGCTGACAGCGCGCCTTGGAACAGCAAACGTTTCTCCAAGCAAATCGTGGCCGAAGCAAAATCAAAAGTAATCGATACGATCAATAATACGCATGCATTCTACGCGCTGTATGCGACGATTGATCAATATAAGCCTGAAGAGCATCCGCGGCAGACTTCTACGAACCTATTGGATCGCTGGATTTTGTCTAGATTAAACAGTACCTTGAAAAATGTAGTCACGGGGCTGGAGGTCAATGATTTCCTGAATCCGGCGAAGCAGATCGAAGCGTTTATTGAAGAGCTGAGCAACTGGTACATCCGCCGCTCTCGCGACCGTTTCTGGGGCAGCGAAATGACTGCGGATAAAGTGTCAGCCTACCAAACACTGCATGAAGTGCTGCTAACGCTCGCAAGCATGATCGCGCCGTATGCTCCGCTAATTGCAGATGATCTTTACAATAACCTCGGGGGCGAGGGAAGTGTGCATCTCACGGACTATCCATTGGTGAACGATGCTGCTATCGATGGCGCGCTTGAGAGAGACATGGAAACGGCAAGGCAGATTGTTGAGCTGGCGCGCAATATCAGGAATGAGACCAGCATCAAAAATCGCCAACCTCTGTCAGAGCTGGTTGTTTCGCTTACGCGGGAATTCAATCTGAGCCAATACGAGGATATTATAAAAGATGAAATTAATGTCAAAGAGATCCGTGTGGAACAAAGTGACAGCGGCTTCGCTCAATACAGCTTGAAGCTGAATCTTAAGGTTGCAGGTAAAAAGTACGGTAAATTCGTGGGTCCGGTGCAAGGCCATCTGAAGCAAATGTCTGCCTCCGAATCCAAGCAAGCGGTGGACAGCGGATTCCTGGATGTAATGATTGATGGAGAAGCGCTCCATATCACGCTGGATGAGCTGCTTGTGGAGAAACAAGCCAAAGAGGGCTTTACTTCCGCATCCGGGTATCAAATGATAGTCGCTTTAAATACAGCAATCACCGAGGAGCTGGAGCAAGAAGGTCTTGTTCGTGAGGTCATTCGCGCCATCCAGGATTATCGTAAAAAGCTGGAGCTGCCTATCGAAAAGCGGGTTAACCTCGTTCTCAATGTCGATTCAGAGCTGAAAGTAGCCCTAGAGCGGTTTGATCATGTTTTACAGGACAGCGTATTGCTATCGAGTGTCCGTTATGCTGAAGAAGCAGGCATGGAAGCTGTTGCGATTGGAGACAGAACACTTCGATTGCTAATTGAGGCTTAGAAATAAATTTATAGTGGGGCTATCCCAAAAGGGCAAACCCAAGTGAGTGTATCTCATAAAATGTGCAAATGAACCTTCAATCCTACTGTTAAAGTGGAATTGAGGGTTCTTTTTTATAACCCATATTATGGATAAGGTAATGGGGGATTCTCATAAATACCTACCGTTTTATCTATTGTGCTCCTTTGCAGGCATAGGGAACGTGGATTCGCTATTTTGAATTGCACACGTGATCATTCAAGTGAAACGGAAGTACGATCACTTATTTGCTTGAATGGAGGGGGATTTACCCCAGTTTTGGTGAAATAGCGCCTCGTACTTCCTCGAATTCATGAATTCGAGGAGTGCGAGGCAAATAAGGGATTGACGTTCCGCAGGAGCAGGCAAGAGCATAAAGTAACTTCTTCCGGAAGCTCACATCCTTCCCTTGAAAACGCACAAATGTAAGTGGTACAGATTAGGCAGCTCTTTTTTTATATCAAGGAGTCTTATCCCACAAGCTCGCTGCCCCAATGGAAAGTTCCTGGCAGGGAAATCAGGCTTTTTATGCGTTGCAGCGCTGCGTATGGTATTATCACGAGAACGGATTTGTCATGCTTAAGGAGGCATTTATGGAAACGGGATACCGCAACCAAGTACTTATTATTGAAGATGATAACCATATCAGACGTTTTGTGGCCATCAATTTGGAAAGAAACGGATTTGAAGTCTCTGAGGCTGCTCTAGGCAGGCAAGCCCTTCAACATATAGCCTTAAATCGACCTGATGTTATCGTGCTTGATCTCATGCTTCCGGATATGGATGGATTTGAAATTTGCAGGATGCTGAGGGAAATCGATCCCGACATTGTCATTATTATTATAACTGCACGCGGCCAGGATATGGATAAAATAAAAGGTCTTGGACTCGGTGCCGACGATTATATCGTTAAGCCGTTTAATCCTTTAGAGCTTGTAGCCCGAATTCGAACGGTGCTGCGCCGGACGCAATATGTGGAGAAACGGCACAGAAAAGTGCTTTGGTCCCGTCCGATCCGGATAGATCTGGATTCGAATCAGTTATTTAAACATGACTGTTTAATAGAAGTAACGCCTAAGGAATACCAACTGGTCAGAGTATTTGTAGAAAATCCAAATATAGCGTTATCCAGAAATGAACTGCTCAACCTGGTATGGGGAGAGGATTTCGTCGGTGACACTAAAACGGTGGATGTCCATGTCCGCAAACTGCGGGAGAAGCTTGAAGACGACAGCTCCAAACCGCAGCTGATCGAAACCGTCTGGGGTCTGGGATACCGTTGGAGAAAGGACGATTGAATTGCTTGGAATCCAGAAAAGATTAGTCGGAAGCTATCTTATAGTCATTTTGATCACGGTGTTGATCTTAGAGCTATTTCTTATCTTTTTCGTCAGGTACTATTATTATCACAATATAGAACGGATTATGATGAATCAAGCGGAGCTGTCTGCTACTTTTTTTAATCAATATTTTGCAGATGAGGACTTGGAGAAGCAGTCGGAAAGGTTATTAAAAGGATTTTCGCAGCATTCCACCGCGCAGGTTCAGATCATCGGTTCATCCGGGCAGCTACTTCAAGACTCCACGGGTTTGCGCGCTGATGTCCATGAAACGGCTTTTCAGGATGTGCAGGAAGCATTTAGCGGACATACAGGATCTTGGAGAGGATATGATCCCCTCACGCATGAAGCTATTCTGGCCGTATCTTATCCGTTACAGGCAAACGATACCATTGTTGGGGTTGTTCGGTTCATAACCTCCCTAACCGATACGAACACAACGGTCAACCAAATTTCGGCTATTTTTATTGCGGCCGGTCTTGTTGTTGTAGTAATCGTCGCCGTTCTCGGCATCCTTGTTTCAAGAACGATAACCGGCCCGATCACAGAGCTTAAGCTAGCGGCGGAAAAAATGGCGGAAGGCGACTTTACAGTATCTGTAAGGAAACGGTATCAGGACGAGCTTGGGACATTAGCGGATATTTTGACGATGATGGCAGCCAAAATCCGGCGCAACGAGCGACTTAAAAATGATTTTATTTCATCGGTCTCCCACGAACTGCGCACCCCGCTGACTTCAATTAAAGGCTGGGCGATAACACTGAAATCCGACTCCGAGGACGGGAAGGTCGATCTCATGGAAGGGCTGGATATTATCGAGGCCGAAAGTGACAGGCTGACACGGCTTGTGGATGAGCTGCTTGATTTTTCCAAAATCGATAACGGACGACTGATGCTAAGCTGCGCCCCTCTTCAGATCGGAGATTTGCTTCACCATATCGGCAAACAATTAGCTCCAAGGGCTGCGCGTCAGGGTATTTCATTGGAGGTCCAGACCGACGCTCCCCTCCCTCTCCTTCAAGCCGACGAAAACCGTTTGAAACAGGTGCTCATTAATTTGATCGATAACGCGCTTAAGTTTACAGAACCTGGTGGAGCCATTAAGCTTCATGCCTGCTCAACTCAAGAACAGATCATGATAACCGTTGAGGATACAGGATCAGGCATTGCGGAGCAGGATTTGGAGCATGTTTTCCAAAAGTTTTTCAAAGGAAGCAGCCATACCCCAGGAAGCGGCATTGGTCTGTCCATATCTGAGCAAATTATTAAGCTGCATGGCGGGCAGTTAAAAATAGACAGCCGTGTTGGAAAGGGTACAATAGTCGAAATTAGGATTCCAGTATAAGGCTTGGAGCTAATTTTAACTTTTTCATAACCCTTTCTGCTTCTTAACCCTATAGAATAAAAAACAGGCTCGTGACAAGAGAGGCGAAACGAATGCTCAGCAAACCGCTTAGGGCAGGAATGATCTTAACGGCATTATGGATAACAACCGGGTGCGGAATGCCAGCAGCTCCCATCGATTTGATCAAGCCCCCAGCCACAGAAGGAAGCTTCCCGAAGGACAATTTCCGCACAACGCTCCAAGCCTTACTTCCTGACGGAGCCCGGCTGCTGATACCGCACCATGGCAATGAAAGTCAAGTCGCTTCATTCGGAGACGTGGACGGTGACGGAGTCGATGAAGCTGTGGTTGTGTATGAGGAAAGCTCTCTCCACGAAAAAATGATTAAGGCTTCGCTGTTGAAGCAGCAGAATGCGGTATGGAGGATCGTTGGCGATGCAAATGGCCTTGGTTACGGAGTCGATTATGTCCAGCTTGCTGATCTCAACGGGGACGGTACTTCCGAGATTATGTTAGGGTGGTCTCTGGGTGCTGGAGGCACTGGAATGGACATTTATGAATGGAGAAATAACGCATTAAAGCTAAGGGGCAAAAAAGGGTACGACAATCCCCTCCAATTGGACAAAATCCCGGGCCAAGCGCATAAGTAGCCGGATCACCTAAGACAGGACCGGCAGTAGATCGCCCAGCTATTCGGTGATGCTGCTTTTAGGAGGTGCCTCACAAATATGAATGGCAAAAGAGGGCGCTTGGATTTTTTGTTGCTTATCGTAACCGTGATGCTAGTCGGCTTTGGTCTTGTTATGATATTTAGCGCTAGCTCGCCATTGGCTGTATTTAAATACAATATACCTACGTACTACGTTTATAAGCAGAGCCTATTTGCGTTTATCGGATTAGGCTTTATGTTTTTGTTTATAGGCATCCCGTATCCGTTTTGGCAAAAAACAGCACCTTACCTTTTGCTGATTTCGCTACTGCTGCTCGTTTCTGTATTAATAGTCGGAACGTCCGTCAATGGAGCGAGGAGATGGTTTATGGTGGGCGGACTCACCCTTCAACCGGCTGAATTCACCAAATTGTCGCTCATCATCTATTTGTCTGCGCTCATTAGCAAAAAAGGTGACAAGACCCGCCTATTCAAGAAAGGATTACTGCCCATCCTGATCGTGGTCGGTGTTATCTTCCTGCTTATCATGCTGCAGCCGGATTTTGGGACCGCGCTGATCTTGCTTTTTATAGTGGGGACGATTATTTTGATTGGCGGTTTTAATTGGCGCCACCTGCTCATGCTCAGTTTGGGACTGGTTCCGCTGTTCATTTATTTGGCTGTAAGTAAAAGTTATCGGCTGAAACGGATTACTTCATATATGAATCCTTTCGATAACCCTACCGATTCTGGCTATCAGCTGGTGCAGTCGCTCTATGCTTTAGGGCATGGCGGGCTTATGGGCACAGGGCTTGGGGGAAGCGTTCAGAAATTTTTATACTTGCCGGAAGCGCATACTGACTTTATTTTCGCCATAATTGGAGAGGAATGGGGATTTGTCGGGTGTGGGCTGTTCATCCTGATCTTCATACTCTTTGTATGGCGTGGGTGTTTGGCGGCCGTCCGGTGTCAGGAAGCATTTGGCGTTCTGCTGGCGATGGGTATCGTTGCGATGATCTCCATTCAGGCACTGCTTAATCTCGGTGCCGTTACCGGTAGTTTGCCAATTACGGGAGTTCCGCTTCCATTTACAAGCTATGGCGGTTCCTCATTAATTCTTTGCATGGCAAGCACCGGTATGTTATTAAGTATTTCCCGAGATCAACAGTAATGACATCAGCTTGCAGCATGGGCTTAAACTAACCCTAGATGAAAATTGATGTACTTTAACACAAGTGAAGGAGCGCAGATTCATGTTAACGGAAATCGACTACCGAATCTTTCAATTTATCAATCTAACAGCTGGTAAAGACAGCTTCATCTACCTGCTGATGCGTTTTTTTGCGGAGCAAGCGGTTTACCTATTCGTTCTCGGTTTGCTGGCGTACGGGCTTACACGATCGGAACGAAATCGACTGATGGTTCTGGAAACGTTCGTGGCGTCCTGCGCAGCGTTTGGCGTCAGCAAATTGTGTGGAATTTTCTTATTCCGCGAGCGCCCTTTTGTGGAGCATGATGTGATCCAACTGATTGCTCATCAAGCTACCGCTTCTTTTCCGAGCAACCATGCAACCGGCACATTCGTTATTGCAGCAGTCCTTCTGCTGTACCGTAAGCCGATGGGATTGGTTCTGTTCCTCTTGGCATCCTGTGTGTCGTTCTCCAGAGTATGGGTCGGGGTCCACTATCCGCTGGACATTGTAGGTGGCATGATTAATGGCATTTTATGCGCGATTGTCATTCGTATAATTGTCAGCAGATGGGCTTGGGCCCAAAATAAGCTGGTTTCGCTTGTTCGCTTGTATGAACGGCTTGAGACGAGGATACTCACACGTATTGGCAAGAACCCGCGGCAGTTAACCAAATGATGCGGTGTATAACGATCATAAAAGTGTTCTCCATATGCAGTGTTACAAGCTAGAGAGGATTTGAATATCTTGCTTTATAAGCTCAAACAACTGGATGTGCCGATCCTGTTTATTTTAATCATTTTTTTAGTTCTCAGCACGGTTGTTATTTACAGCGCTACCTTTGAAACTAGTTATGAAGGCTTGTATAAGAACAATCTGATCACTTTTGGAATTTTATTCATCCCCATGATCGGATTGAGTTTGCTGGATTACCGTGTTCTGATTCACCGTTTTTCCTATATTTTTTATGGCATCGGCATTTTGCTGCTGCTCCTTGTTTCCTTTAATGGTATGCAAATTAACGGGTCTCAGCGCTGGCTTTCACTAGGAGGACAGGCTTTTCAACCATCGGAGATCATGAAGCTATTCCTGATTATGGCTTTGTCCAATTGGCTGAAAAAACGTGACGGACAGCCGATTCGGATATGGAATGAATTGATTCCCGCTGCGCTCATAGTAGGAATCCCTTTTTACATGGTGCTGAAGCAGCCAGATTTGGGCACTTCCATCGTATTTATATGTGTGTTTGTCGGGATACTGTGGGTTGGAAATATGCAGTGGAAGCATATCCTCACAGGCATTTTATTTGCATTTGCGGCGATTGCAGGAATTGTCTTGCTCTATTTCTTCCATTTTGAGATGTTTTCCGCAATTGTTAAGCCTCACCAGCTCCAGCGCATTCAAACGTTTCTTGATCCTCTGTCAGATCCAGATCGAAGCTGGCATGTCGTTAACTCCATTCGTGCTATTGGCACCGGACAATTAAGCGGAGAGGGCTACCTTAACGGGTTATTTATTCGTGGAGGCTTCATACCGTATAGCTATGCGGATTCCATTTTTGTCGTGATCGGAGAGGAATTCGGATTTTTGGGCTGCTCCGTATTGCTGATGGTTTATTTTTTCTTCATCTACCGGATGGTTCGGATTTCCATTGATACTAAGGATATAGAAGGGCGATATTTAATTATTGGCGTCATTTCGATGTTCTCCTTGCAAATATTTGAAAATATAGCGATGCATATCGGCCTCATGCCCTTAACGGGGATTGCGCTACCTTTCGTCAGTTACGGTGGCAGCTCGCTTTTGACGAACATGCTGGCGGTGGGGCTCGTTTTGAGTGTAAAGCTGCATCGACAGTAACTATCTAATTTGCCTGCATGAGCGCTGTGTTCAACTAATAGGGTTGGAAAAGACGAAATAAAAAGAACGGCTCTGTCGCAATGGATGCGAACAGAGCCGTTCTTTTATTAGATTAAAAAAACGTCAATAGCTGTTTCTTTATTTCTTCGTTAGTTCCGTCAACTACGATTTGGTTTTGCGGTTTATCAAACAGAGCTTGGATCTGCTCCGGATAAGTCTGGCTAATGTTGCGGAGCTGGATGGACTCGTCGAACTTGGCCGGATGGGCGGTCGAAAGTGCGACCGTTACTTCACCGTCAGCTGCAAGCTTATCGGATGCTGCTACGCCGCAGGCGGTATGAGGATCCAGCAGATAGCCATGCTTCTCGTAGTATTCTTGGATTGTGTTTAGGCAATCCTCGTTGTCCACACTGTAAGCGGAGAAATCAGCTTGTACGCGTTTCAACAGATCTTCTGGAATAACGATGCGGCCTTCTGCCTTGAACTGTGACATGAGAGAAGTTACAGTAGCGGCGTCTCCTTCATACAGGTAGAACAAGTAACGTTCGAAGTTGCTTGCCACTTGAATGTCCATGGATGGACTGTATGTTCCTCGGAAAGCCCCCGGTTGATACAAGCCTTCGTTCACGAAGCGCGCCAAGATGTTGTTCTCGTTAGTCGCCAAAATGAGCTTGTGAATGGGAAGACCCATTTTCTGAGCTAGGTAACCGGCAAAAATATCACCGAAGTTGCCTGTCGGTACGCTGAAGCTGATCTTCTCGGCTTGCCCTTTGTTTGCCAACTGGAAGTAGGCATAGAAGTAATACACAGTTTGTGCGAGAATTCGGGCAATGTTGATCGAATTGATGGCGCGCAGATGGTACTGATGCTTAAAGTCTACGTCAGCGAACAATTCTTTAATGATACGCTGGCAGTCATCGAAGGTTCCTTCTACAGAGAGGTTCAGCACATTGCTGTCGCAGACTGTTGTCATCTGAAGCTCCTGTACCTTGCTCACCTTCTGGTGAGGATGCAAAATACAAATGCGGATTCCTTCTTTGCCGCGCACGCCCTCGATCGCTGAAGCGCCGGTGTCACCTGAGGTCGCTCCAAGAATATGAATGATGGAGTTATTTTTACGGGAGATATATGAATACAGATTGCCTAGAAATTGCAGCGCTACATCCTTGAAGGCGAATGTCGGGCCATGGAACAGCTCCAACACATATAGACCTTCATTGATCTGGTGTACCGGCGTTACTTCCTCGTGTCGGAATGTTGAATAGCTGTCATCGACAAGCTTCTTCAGATCCTCCCGCGGAATTTCATTATTTACAAATAAGGAGAAAATCTCAAGTGCAAGCTCCTGATATGTGAGCTGCTGCCATTGTTTAAGGGTGTCGTCCGACAGCTGAGGCAACTGCTCAGGTACTAGCAAGCCGCCGTCATCGGCAAGTCCCATCAGAATCGCGTCGATAAAGCCTATAGGGGCTACCTGTCCCCGTGTGCTGATATATTTCATTTTATGCGCTCCTTGTGCAACTGAATTATTCCCATTGTAACAAATTTAGAGGCTAGTGGTCGACCCCTAAACTTGACGCTGTAGTCATCATGAAGAAGTGTATCACAAAATGTCACCAATACTTAATTAAAATGGATAGCGTCGAATAGGCTCGCATTAACTACTGGGCTCTGAAAGGGAATTCGGATTATAGAATGGATTGTACATTTTTTTGAAAAACGGTGAAAAAGAAAGAAATCGTAAGAAATTCATAGCCGATCACTTTCTCAAATAGGCATCATTCCATATCCTGTAAGTAGCTTCGGGTTTATCTATAAGGATGGAATCAACGGGCACAGCGTTTGACTATGGAACACCAGTTCTATAAAATTTTGAGGTGAGCGCTCAAACTTTTTAAGGCTATACGAATTCATTTATCCATATGGAAAAAGGTGATCCTTAAATGACAAGCGTTGTTGAAGCCCGTGTTACGGATGATTCTGAGGTGAGGGAAGAAGTATTCGCGCATTTAGCCGAGTTATTCAGCTTGCGAATTTACAGCTATATACCCAATTTTTTAGGTTTATATAATATGAAGTGGATCGTTACAACCAATGCTGGGGAGTTGTTCGTTAAATGTTACCACCCCAAGCGGTATCAACTGACAGATACGGACCGCCGTGCCAAAATCGGACGCTCGCTATCGTTCCAGCAGCAGCTGCATGACCAGGCGAGCTTATGTCCTGGAGTGTGGAGCCAGGATGGAGAGTACATTTTCCAATCCCCATCAGGTCATTTCTATGTGGTCATGCAGCGCGTTGCGGGTCATCCGCTTCAAGCTGGCTTAGTGGACACAGAGACCATGCATAAGCTGGGGAAGGCTACCGGTCGAATGCATGTCCTGCTTTCAAGCTTTCCAGCAGAGGGCGTGATCTGGGTACCTTCAATGACGACAATGATAGACAAATGGCGGTCCAATCTGGAGAAAGTGATGGATCTAGCCATCCCGAATGAGAAAGCTATCCGCGCTATCAAGAAGCAAGGAATGCTACTGTCGTGCTTGGATTTATCGATATTTAGCGAACTTGAACCAGGCTGGGCGCACTGGGATTTATGGGTCGATAATATGCTTATCGAAGAAGACAGTGAGGTTCACTTCGTAGATTTCGACACCATCCAATTCGGATATCCGGAGATAGATATAGCTCGGGTGCTTCTGTCCTGCGCTTTGCACATGGGAGAGCTTCGTATTGAACCTGCTTCCGCTTTTCTTGCTGGCTACAGGGAGGAAAGACCTTTTCCGAGAGGTCGATTGCCGCTAGCCTTGAAGCTTTTATGGTGCCGTGAGGCGCATTGGTGGTTAAAACCAGGCATGGACGATTTCAGTGCACCGCCCAAACGTTTTGCTGAGGAAATGATCTGGCTGACTGACAATTGGCATGATCTTGAAGAGTTGTATGCAGGATGGTAGCCAAGCTGCTTGAGCAGTAGCACTTCTGAATGGACGAAAATGGAAAAAACCACAGCCTACCTAAAAACAACCGCTACCCCATGCAAGTGTACTTGTAGGATAATTGCAGTACATTTGTATGAGGAGGCATAAGCTAATGAAAAAATGGAATCGTGCATTATTACCGCTTTGTATTGTAATCGCTTTCTCGACTGCTCCCACAGGAGCTTCTGCTGAGACGCCAGGAGTGAAGGTATCAACGGTAGACGAAATCGCAGCCGCGATGAAGAAAGCCCAGCCTGGTGATACGATTGTTATGAAGAATGGGGTCTGGAAGGACGCAGCTGTTGTCGTAGAAGGTGAAGGCAAGGAGAACAAGCCGATTACCCTTCGTGCGGAAACGCCAGGACAAGTATTTTTGACCGGTTCCTCTACATTAAATATCGGAGGTTCTTACCTAACCGTAGACGGCCTAGTATTCAAAGACGGGGGAGATATCGACGATTCGGGCGTTATTGAGTTCAAGGTTGGCGATGTGGAAGCTTCACACTCTCGCCTTACCAATATTCAGATGATCGATTATAACCCAGCGAGCAATGAGACGAATACGAAGTGGGTAGGTTTATACGGTGATCATAACCGGGTCGATCATTCCTACTTTAAGGGCAAGAAGAATATTGGAGCAACAATGGTTGTATGGAGAGAGAAGGTAGGCGAGAACTATCATCAGATCGATCACAACTATTTTGCCGGACGTCCTATCCTGCGGGATAATAAAGGACAAGTTGTGAGCAACGAAGCGGAGACGCTGCGAATCGGCACGAGCACGCATTCCCTTACGGATTCGTATACTACGGTTGAGACTAACCTGTTCGAGAATAATGACGGCGAGATCGAGATGATGTCTATTAAATCTGGCAAGAACGTTATCAACGGCAATACGTTCTTGAACAATGCGGCTACTGTTACGCTTCGTCACGGCAATGGCTCACATATTGAGAATAACTTCTTCCTCGCTAATGGAAAAGCCAATGCCGGGGCCATTCGCGTTATCGGCGAGGATCATGTCATTGCTAACAATTACATCAGCGGTATTGTTGGCTCCAACGCGACTCGTGGAGCTATCACGATGACCAATGGCATCCCGAATTCTGATCTGAACAAATATTTCCAAGTTAAGAACGTTACTATCGCTAATAACACTTTGGTTAATAATGAGAACAACATTATTGTGGGTGACAAGAAGAGCGCTACGAATTCACTTGCGCCAGCAGGTACGGTGCTTATGAACAATCTAGTAGTAGCAAGCGGGAAAGGTACGTTGCCTTTAATTAAGGTGCTCGATGATTCCGCTGAGCTTAAGTACGAAGGCAATTTCATGTATGGTGCAGAGCTAGGCATTGAGCCTGTAGAAGGCATTACGGTACAAGATCCAAAGCTTACTCTAGCATCGGATGGAATCTATCGGACTAGTCCGCAAAGTCCTGCAATAAAAGCATGGAATAGTGAGTCTCAAGCTGCTGTAACGAACCAACCATTACAACCTAAGGATGTAGGGCCCGAATGGTTGAAGGGATTTGAATACGGCAAAATTTATTTAGAAGCGAACGGCAAAGCGGTTACAGTGGAAAAAGAGCCATTCATTGCCTCAGAGCGTACCATGGTTCCAGTCAGTGTCATCCAGCAGACGCTGGGCGCTGAGATTAAAGGTGATGCTAAATCATCCGAAGTTACTATAAGCCTCAAAGGAAAGACGATTGTGCTGAAAATATCGGATACTCCTGAGGCGGAAGCGCAGGTTAAGCAAGGAACGGTATTTGTTCCGGTTCGTAAGGTAGTGGAATCATTGGCTGCAAAGGTGGAATGGACTCCAGACTACAAGCAGATTGCCAACCTGATCACAATTACTCCTTAATGCTTAATGCGTAATCTATAATCCATCCTTTCCATAGTCCGTCCTAACCCAGATTGCTCGCCTCAAACTCCCACATATGGAGTTATAACATAAAGCAAATACAGTAAGCAGCTCACCTTCCAGGGTGGGCTGCTTTATTTATTAGATAGCTTACGGGAAAACCTCGGAGCTTGAACGGTTGATTCGTCCAGAAAGTGCATAATTCATAGCGATTAATGGGAATATATATAGAAATTGCCTACAGAGGTGAATCATGTTCTTCTCCAAATGGTTCAAGAAGCAGCGTAAAGGGCTAATTCGCAATTCATCGAACCTGACTTCTTCAGCGCCAATAACGGAAGTAGGGAGTGATTTATCCTCAAAGCTTATTTGGTTCCGTGAAAAGCTGAAAAATTGCACGGACATTAAGTTTCATGAGGTCCGCGTTCCGGGGGACATTCCTTGCGTATTTATATACATAGAGGGCATTACTGATCAAAAGCTGCTGCAGGAACAGGTTTTATCGCCCCTGATGTTTGAAGTGACGGGTTTAACCGGTGCCGAGCTGGTGCTGAAAATCGCAGGTTTGAAGCAGCTGCCTGTCTCCTACGTGGAAATCAGTACGGAATTGGAGGCTGCACTAAATTCGTTATTTGAAGGTACGATAGTCCTTCTCGTTCATAACGAGCCGCAGCTCATCTTGTTTCCGATGAAATCCATAGAGAAAAGGGCGATCCCCCAGGCAGAGAACGAAACTGTAATCCGAGGGCCGAAGGAAGCCTTTGTCGAAGATATCTCTACCAACCTCACAATGATTCGCAGAAAAATCAAGCATCCCGCCTTAAAGTTGGAGCATTTTCAGTTCGGCTCTTACACTAGAACAGCTGTTGTACTCTGTTATATCGAAGGCATATGTGGGCAGAAGTTAGTTGATGAAGTGAAGAAACGATTATCACGGATTGACATTGACGGGGTGCTTGGCAGTAGCTATATCGAGGAATTTATTGAAGATAACCCCTACTCTCCATTTCCTCAGGTTCAATATACCGAGCGACCGGATGTCGTAAGCGCAGGACTGCTGGAGGGCAGAGTCGCTATTATAGTGGACGGAACGCCGATCCCTCTTATTGTTCCTGTTACCTTTTATATGCTTCTTCAGTCACCTGAGGATTATTATCAAAGGTTTGTTGCTGCTACTTGGATCCGTTGGATTCGGTACATGTTTTTATTGATCTCTTTTTTGCTGCCTTCAATTTATATAGCGGTTAGCACCTTTCACCCGGAAATGCTGCCTCCCAATCTATTGCTTACAGTAGCAGCAGCCCGTGAGGATGTTCCATTTCCCGCCATTATTGAAGCCTACATTATGGAAATCACGTTTGAGGCGCTTAGAGAAGCGGGGCTGCGGATCCCCAAGCCTATCGGACAAACCGTTTCTATTATTGGAGCATTGGTAATCGGTCAAGCCGTGGTTCAGGCAGGAATCGTTTCCGCTCCTATGGTTATTGTTGTTTCCATTACGGGAATTGCTTCTTTTATTATCCCTCATTTTGATCTGGGGCTAACCTTTCGGCTTTTGCGTTTCCCGGTTATGATTCTTGCTGCGAGCTTCGGCTTGTACGGTGTTATTATTAGTGTTTTGCTTATTTATTTGCATCTGGTGTCGTTAAGATCATTCGGTACACCTTATCTTTCACCTACGGCGCCAATCGCGTTTAGTGATTGGAAGGACGTACTGATTCGGGCTCCATGGTGGATGATGAAGAAGAGGCCTCTGCTTTATGGAACCAATAATGGTAAGCGGCAAACCTATCGGAAACGGCCGCAAATTCCAGAGGATGATGGAGATTAATGATGCTGCTTAAGCGAACAACAGGAGTAGGACTTTTATTGGCCTTGTGGTGTTTGCTGATTTTAACCGGATGCTGGTCCAGGGTTGAGATTAACGATCGGGCCTTCGTGACAGCTATGTACATAGACCGTTTGGAGGATGGGGACTATGAGTTGTCCTTGGGCTTTCCTCTGCCAAACCGAATGGGCTCACGAGGAGGCTCATCCACGGGATTAGGCAGCGGCGGTGGTAATCCATACACCATAGTGACCAAAAAGGCTGAGAGTATAGTCATTGCGCTCCGCCTGATTCGCTCAGACTTAAGCCGGGAAATCTCATGGGGGCACTGCCGGGTTATTGTAGTAGGGAGGAAGATGGCAGAGTCGGGGGTGAAATCTATCTTGGAATTCGTAGCCCGAGAACCGAACTTTCATACCAAGAGCTATTTAATGGTCGCTCCGAAGCTAGCGAAGGATATCTCCAACTTAACGCCTGTATTTGAAAGGCTTCCAGCAGAGGTGCTCCGAGAATTTGCTAAGAGGAGAGTGACGCTGGATACGAGCGTTAAGGACTTCTTGGAATCAGCGGCAACAGATGGGGATACGGCTGCAGCAATGATGACTGTAGGTGAAACAGAAATGCTGAGTGAACAAGGGAAGAAAAGCAAGTGGGTTGGGACAGATGGGGCAGCTATCTTCAGGAAGGATAAAATGATTGGCACATTTGACGTTAAGGAGATGAGAGCCTGGCTCTGGTTAAAAGGAAAAATGAAAAACGCGATGATTTCACTAGAATCTCCAACGGACGGCAAAACGGTCAGTTTTATTATCCTGAGCTCCAAAGCTTCTATACATCCCATGGTAAAAGAAAATAAAATCAGTTTTGATATTCGCATAGAAGCGGAGGATGACATCATGGCATCGGAGTCTAACATTGATTTGACTAATCCTGAACAAATACTCCTATTGCAGGAAATGCTTTCTCGGCAGTTGAAAGAAAGAATTCAAAAGGCCATTCGCAAGACTCAAAATATGGAAGCAGATGTGTTTGGATTCGGTCGGTTTCTGGATTGGAATTATCCCCAAGTATGGGAAAAGCATGAGGAACACTGGCTGAGCACGTTTAAAAGTGTTGAATTTAATGTGGATGCCAAGGTAAATGTAAAAAGAACCGGAACAGAAAAAAACCCCATCATACGTCAGTTTCATCGCTAAGGTGGCTAAACCATGACTGCTATCACGATAGTTTTTATAGTGATCTCTTTACTGGAGTGGGATTATCTAAGGCATCGCCAACGAAAGGTACGAACTTATTGGATGGTAGGATGCTGTTTGCTTGTGGCTTATGTGTACGTAATGCTGGTTTATTCTGTTAAAAGCTTTCCGAGTCCTAACCATTGGATTGAATTAGTGTTCGGTAGTTAGATTTGCTACAAGGGTTAAGGAGATGGCAGTTATGCAGCGCATATCCCAGCTAGAGCTTGGACTATTATTCATCCTGTTCCATTTTTCTACGGCAACGGGATTTTTAATGACCCTACTTTTTTCTACGCAGGCTTATCAAGGTTGGTTGACTATTATTGTTGCTGCTGCCGGAGGGCTTCTCATTACCTATATATCTATTGTACTTGCCAAGCAGAGGGCTGGTGAATTCCTGGTTCATTACGGAAAGGAGCTGGTCGGCCGATGGCTTCACATCATCCTGATGATAGCATCCTGTTTCTTTTTTATTCATCTTGCGGGCATAGTGCTGCGACAGGTAACAGATTTCATGGTGCAGGTGTATTTACCTACTACCCCGTCATGGGTCGTTGCCGCGTTATTTACATTTGTTGTTACGATGGCAGTAAGGATCGGGATTGAGGCTATTTTCCGCTGCGCCGCAGGCTTTTTTCTCATTACATTCTGCGTAGTAGTAATCACCCCCTTTTTGGTTGCTAATGAGCTTAATTATGATCGTTCTATTGCGCTATTGACTCATTTCAATGCTGCAAGTCTGTTCAGCAAATCCTATCCGTTCATTCCTTGGTTCGGTGAAATGTATATGGTAGTATTTATTTTTCCTTTTATAGCCAAGTCACAGAAAACGTTTCGTTCATTGCTGTGGTCGACGGTAGTCAGTGCTTTCATTATTGAAATCAATTTTGTATTATGTTTTCTGTTATTCGGCTCAAACTTATCAGGGCAAATGAATTACCCTATATTGGAAATGCTCCGCTTTATACGAATCGGAGATTTCCTTGAAAATTTAGACCCCATTTTTGTAGCAATCTGGTTGGCCAGCTTATTTATAAAAGTCAGTATTCTGTTGTATATTCCCGTATTGATCTCTACACAGCTTATGGGGCTTAAAGATACTAGGCCGTTTTCTTTTTCATTCGGTGCGATCATGCTCGGAATATCTATACATTTGGTTAATAACTCGATAGAGCTGAATCAATTTATTTTAAAGTCTTGGCCTAACTTTGCCCTGTTTGTGGAATGCCTTCCATTGATATATTGGATCATGTCACTGATTAAAAAGCATCGAGCTAATGTTTCTTAGAAAAAGCCTGCAATCCCTTATGATTATTAGATCTGCCGTATTGATTATGAATTCACCCAACAGGTGTATATCCGGCTTCTATAACCATTCAATGGCAATAATATGCCGTGGTGATTGTAGACATGAATCCGTAAGACGTTTAAGTTAGGAGTATCCCTGGTGAACATAAACAGATGGGAAACTTTGGAGGGATGTGTGATGCAGGCCGATTCTGCAAAAATTCAAACGCTTACAGCTTCTAAAATGGTCATCTTCAACCGCCGGCTTAAAAAGCAGAAATGGTTTTATCTCATGCTGCTTCCCGGACTATTGTACTTCCTTATTTATAAATATGTGCCAATGTGGGGCGTTCTAATAGCCTTTCAGGATTATCAGCCATTCCAGGGTTTTTTTGGGAGTAAATGGGTTGGTTTTAAGCACTTCGAAACTTTTTTCAATGACGAGACCTTCTGGGTGTTGTTTCGGAACACCTTTATATTAGCTGTTTATAACATTGTATTCTTTTTCCCATTACCCATTATTATTGCCCTCATGTTAAATGAAGTACGTAAGGATGTATTCAAACGATTAGTTCAGACCCTCATCTACATTCCGCATTTTGTTTCCTGGGTTGTGGTAGTTGGAATCAGCTTCCTGTTTTTTTCAACGGAGAGCGGGATCGTCAATAATATGTTGAACAGTTTCGGCAAAGAGCCTGTCAACTTCTTACTTAGCCGCGACTGGTTTCGGACCGTTATTACCTCTCAAGTGATGTGGAAGGAGACAGGCTGGGGTACAATAATTTTTCTGGCAGCGCTTGCTGGTGTTGATCCGCAGTTATATGAAGCAGCTCGAATTGACGGAGCCAATCGGTGGAGGCAAATGTGGCACATAACGCTTCCTGCTATTCGAAGTACCATTATTATTCTGCTCATCTTGCGAATTGGTCATTTTCTAGATTCAGGCTTTGAGCAAATTTTCCTTATGGTTAATCCGATGAACCGCGATGTAGGGGAAGTGTTCGATACTTATGTATACAGCACAGGTATTTCTCAGGGTAAATTCAGCTATAGTACCGCAGTAGGCATGTTTAAATCAGTTGTTGGATTAATTCTGGTCGTAGTTGCCAACCGTTTGGCTAAGCGGTTCGGTGAAGACGGAATTTACTAACGGAAGGAGGACATCTGTATGGCTGACAAAAGTCTATCCAGCAGATTGCTGGATGGAATCAATTATTTGCTGCTGCTGCTTATTGCTGCAGTCTGTGTATTGCCGTTCATCTATATATTGGCAGCTTCCGTGACGGCTCCGGAAGAGTTGATCATGAAAGGATTTATTTTATTCCCAACTAAATTTTCTCTTGTCGGTTATCAGTATATTTTGTCGACCGATGTTATTTTATCGAGTTTAGCTGTTTCTATAGGTATAACAGTAGCAGGGACATTGGCCAACTTGTTTTTCACCGCACTAATGGCATACCCGCTGGCCCAAAGAGATTTAATGGGCGTAAGTTTTTTCATGAAGCTGATCGTGTTCTCCATGCTGTTTAGCGGTGGGATGATCCCCACCTTCCTGGTCGTCAAAGAGACGGGGCTTCTCGACAATCCAGCAGCATTAGTTGTTCCGGGCTTGATAAGCGCATTTAACTTAATTATTATGCGCAGCTTCTTCCAGCAGCTTCCGGATGGACTTGAGGAGGCCGCTCGGATTGACGGCTGCAGCGATATAGGGATTTTATTCCGTATTGTGCTTCCGTTATCTGCGCCAGTTCTTGCTTCACTCGCTTTATTTTATGCGGTAGGACATTGGAACGCTTACTTTAATGCAATTTTATACATCAATGACAGTACGTTCTGGCCTATTCAAGTATGGCTAAGACAAATTGTTATATTATCTCAAGGGGGGATCGGCGATTCTACGCAATTCGGTGAGAATTTTGTTCCACCGCCGGCGGAAACCATCAAGATGGCGGTTATTGTGATCTCGACATTACCTATCTTGATCGTCTATCCGTTTTTGCAAAAGCACTTTGCTAAAGGCGCACTATTGGGGTCAGTGAAAGGCTAATTATAGAGGCAGTTTAAAAAGTCCACTTTAATAATGAAGGAGATTTAATATGAAAAAGAATGCATCCCGCAAGTCTGCAAAATTGCTCACTGTCGTCTGCGTCACTTGCTTAACGGCTTCGATGCTGGCGGCGTGTACTTCCACTAAGAAAGAAACCCCAGCGGCTCAACAACCAGCGGGCACTCCGGTAAAGCCGTTGGAATTGAAAGTCATGATGATTCAGCAATCCCCGGAGCCTCCGAAAAAGGATAGCCCTTTTCTGAAGAAAATCGAGGAGTATACGAATACAAAGCTGGATATCACGTGGGTACCGGGAGCGGGAACAGCTTATGACGATAAAGTAAGCGCCACGATTGCTTCTGGAAATTTACCTGATCTGATCTTACTCCGGAAAACAAAAGAGACGGCAAATTTGAATGCGCAGCTGTCAGGTGTATTCTGGGAGCTTACTCCTTTCTTGAAAGATTACAAAAATTTAAGCAAGATGAGCCCGGTAGCGGTGAAGAACGCAAGTATAAGCGGGAAGCTGTATGGTATTCCGCGTGAGCGTGTGCTTTCCCGTTATGGAATGATTATCCGTAAGGATTGGCTGGATAATCTGGGGCTTCAGATGCCGAAATCGGCAGATGATCTTTACAAGGTTGCTAAAGCGTTTACCGAAAACGATCCGGACAAAGATGGTAAGAAAAATACGTTCGGCATTCAAGAGGATGCCACCATGGAATTGCTTAAGCAACTGGCCATTTACAACGGCGCGTCAAGCGGTTGGGGACTGAAGGATGGCAAGGTTATCCCTGATTTTATGGCTCCGGAATTCAAGCCCGCATTGGATTTGTATAAGAAAATGGTTAGCGAAAAAATAATCGCTGCGGATTTCCCAATTGCTAAAAAATATGATTACTTCAATCAAGGAAAAGCCGGCATTTATTTCTCTGTTATCGATGACGGCTACGGCCGCCATATAGATATGATTAAGCAGGATCCTAAAGTAGTGGTTGATGTCGCGCAAAACTTCGATGGACCACAGGGACAACGTGTAAGGGGCACTAATGGCTATGATTCATTGATTGCAATTCCTAAATCAAACGTGAAAGATGAAACGAAATTGAAGCAAGTTCTGGGGTTCTTGGATAAAATGGGCGATGAGCCGATGCTATCTTTGATCAATGCAGGAATAGAAGGAACTGACTATAAGACAGAAAACGGAACGGCAAAGAAAATCGACGGATCAAAAGGATCTGACGATTGGCAAAACTTTAGATGGGGCAATCAATACGCCGGCGTGAAACTCATGAAAACACCGATTGAACAAAAGATCGATAAGCTGTTTACGGATAACGAAAAAATCGGGGTTGTTGACTTAAGTGCTGCCCTACTTTCAGACATGAACACACAAAAAGGAGTTGACTTGAAGAAAGCCGTTACGGATGCACAAGTTAAATTCGTTCTGGGCGAGCTGGATGATAAGGGTTGGGAGGCTGTTGTAGCCAAATGGCGTTCAAGTGGCGGCGACAAAATCATCGAAGAATTTACCGCTGATTACAACAAGAGCAATGGTAAATAAATAGGATCTCTAAAGGAATCCGCCGACCTTCGGCGGAATTCCTTTTAGCATCTATGGAATTTTAACTATTCATGCGAGGTAATGATGATGACAAATAATCTACGTTTACCGCAGCTACTTGAGCCGTTGTTCGATTATCCGATTCGCGATACCTCTATTTGTCTTGGAGATGACGGTTATTATTATTTGACGGGAACAACAGGAGCTCCTGATTGGTGGGCCGTAACAGGAGATATTCAGGTGTGGAAATCAGTAGACCTGATTCAATGGAGCCCCGTTATAACGGAACCGCGCAGACGCTCCATTGTATGGAATGTGGATCGTGACGGTACTTGGCAGAAGGAAACAGGGCTTCGAGACGGCGTGCCATTTCGACCGCTTTGGGCGCCCGAAATACACTCTATCAAGGGAACCTTCTGGCTCACGTACAGCATTCCCAGACTAGGGAATGGTCTGTTAAAGAGCATCAGCGGACGCGCAGAAGGGCCTTATGTAGATGCTATCGCTGTGAACTCACCGCTTAGTCCGCATATTGACGCTTCACTCTTTGAGGACGATGATGGGGCCGTATATTTTCTGTGCGATAACGGCAAGATTGCTCGGATGAATGAGGATATGACAGGCTTGGCGGAGGAACTGCGGCTGCTATGTCCGGCTAATGCCGAGCATGTTGGTTTTGAGGGAACGTTTCTATTCAAGGCGCTTGGTAGATACCATCTAGCCGGTGCTGAATTCATTGATGGTGATTATCATTGCTTCGTTGCGAGCTCAGAGCATGTATATGGTCCTTATGGTGATCGTTATCTGGCGGTTCCGTATGGCGGACACAATATGTTCTTTCAGGATAAGGACGGGCAGTGGTGGAGTACGTTCTTCGGTAACGACTCCAATGCCCCGTTTCGGGAACGGCCGGCCATACTGAAGGTTGAGTTTGATGAGGACTTACGAATACGGCCGGCAGTTATTCTTTCGGATCAAGATTGATGGATGGGAGGGGCAGACTTGAACGCATATAATCTGAACCATATTCAGTCACCCATAGTGCTTCAAGGCAGTAGTCACATCGCGTATCGGGACCCTACGGTTCACTATTATGCAGGTGTTTTCAGGCTGTACTATACCTTGGTCGAGACAGAGCCAGACGGACAAGTATATATGTATACGGCAATGAGTGAAAGCCGGGATCTGGTGAATTGGAGCGAATCGAGACGTTTGACTCCGAGAGACAACGGCTTGAACTTCTCAAGCCCAGGCAACATAATCCGTCACAACGATCGCTGGGTTATGTGTCTGCAAACTTATCCAAGGCCTAGTGGGGAAAAGTATGGCAATGCGAGCTCTCGGATTTGGAGTATGGAAAGCATGGACCTCGTTCATTGGACAGAGCCGGAACCGCTCCTGTTGAAGGGAGAGGAAACTCCAATCGAGCAGCTAGGACGAATGATAGACCCCTATTTGATCGAAAGTAAGGATGAACCGGGTAAATGGTGGTGTTTCTATAAACAGAATGGCGTAAGTCTTTCGTACTCGTATGATTTGAAGCATTGGACCTATTATGGGAACGAAAGCGCTGGAGAGAACGTTTGTATTTTGAATGAAAAGGATCAATACGTAATGTTCCACTCTCCGGAGAATGGCATCGGAGTAATGAGATCGTTCGATTTGAAAAATTGGGTTCATGACGAGGGCATATTGACTTTTGGACAGCAGGATTGGGACTGGGCTAGGGGAAGAATTACGGCCGGTTTTGTATTAGACTGCAGATTTGTAAAGGGGATCGGGAAGTTCCTTATGTTCTTTCACGGAACTGGCCCGGAGGATGAACGCACTATTTTCGACACTTATGCATGCATTGGGATTGCGTGGAGTGACGATCTTGTCGAGTGGCAATGGCCGTAATACTAATAAATACTTTCCACACATTATGGATAAGAGCATCGAGGTAGCGAAAGTTTGGGGAAACGGAACTCGAAATCGTCATGCTCAATTTTGAAAAAGCTGCATGGAGGTCATTCAGGACCACCTCCGCAGTTTTTTTATTCCTTAAGGGGTACCTTTTGAGCTTTTGTGCTAAATATACTACAATATAAATATTGCTTATTTTTCACACTGTATGGGAGGGGACCGTATGTCAAGGCTGTTTACATCCAAGTATTTGGTACGACTCCTCATATTTAGTCTCCTTATCGGCACAGTTCCAGTGGTTACATTAGGCACCTTATCTTTTATTCGGGCGAAGGACAGTGTTCAGCAGAAGGTTAATGATAGTAATATGCAACTTCTGCAGCAAACACAAAAGAATGTGGAACAAGTGCTGCAGCTATTTGAGAACCTCATGACGCAGTATGTGAGCACCACACTCGTAAGGGAAGCACTTCAAACGTCCATCACCGAGCGTAATTTTGAAATGTTAAATGAGCTGACGGCGGGGCTGAACAAAATGCAGCCGTTCGAGCTGGGTGCGAAGAACGTGTATCTAGCCAATCTGAAGCATGGATGGATCATATCCAACCAAGGCTACTCAAAGCTGGAGGACTCGAGCATGAGCAAGGCTGTCCAGAGCTACTTTCAATCTTCGGCTGCTTCCTATTGGACAAGTGTCACCTTACAGGATCAGAAGGACAGCCCAACTGCACAAAGCGTATCTCATGACCCAGCCTCAGGTGTCAGACTTATAAAGAAGCTGCCGCTTAACTCGCCGAATACCACCGGGGTGATTATTGGCGAGCTTCCTGCCTATTCGTTGGAGAAGCTTGTTTTCAATGAGTCTGCAGACCGCGAGACTGTCATTCTGGATCGAGATAACCGGTTGTTAACGCAGCCCGAGGGACGAGTAATCCAATCTTCGGAAGAGCTGAACCACGCCATAGAAAGCATTAATAAATCCGATAACAAGGATAGAGGTTACTTAACGTTTAAGACACATAATGAGACGATCGGTGTCATGTACCTCAGCTCTGAATACAACGGTTGGAAGTATTTATCCTTCTCCTCTGTAAGCGATATCACCAAGGATTCTCGAGCTATAGGCTGGTATACTCTGTATGTGTCGCTTGGAGTTTTCTTAGTAATCTTCTTCCTGTCCTGGGCGGGATCCAAACGTATGTATTCACCGATTCAACGTATACTGTCCTTTGCTGTCAGCGATCAATCGTCCAATGACGGTCACATCAAGGATGAGCTTCAATTTATCGGAGATCATATTCATTCGCTGCGAAGTTCTCAGACGGAGCTGCGTGATCAGCTGCGCAAGCATTCCAAGCAGCTGGAGGCCTTCTTTATTCGCAGGCTTCTGCAAGGGGAAATCCGACCTGGAGAAACGCGGGAGCGTTGGATGCAGTTCTCTTATGATTCAGAGCCTGCTCAGTTCGGCGTTATGACAGTCCAGATCGATACCATAGAGAATACAAGATACACCGAGGGTGATTTTGATTTATTGATGTTTGCCGTTAACAATATTGTGGGGGAGCTGATTCCTGCAACACAACGTTTGGAGCCTGTTGTTATGGTGAATAATCAAGTAACCATATGCCGCAGCGGAATAGAAGAAGGCAATGATTATGGGAATGACTTATATCGGTTTGCCGAACGTATTCAAGCAACAATCCGGGAGCTGCTAAACCTCAAGATCAGCATCGGCATCAGCCGTCTCTATACAGATATCAATGATACGCCACATGCCTATAAGCAAAGTCTGGAAGCTTTAACCTACAGAGTGCGTTTCGGCGAGCAAGTGATTCTGCCTTTTGACAGCGTATTACCCGACACACGAATTGCCGCGGCCTATCCGGATTGGCTCGAGAAAGAGCTGATCGAAGCGGTTAAGATGGAGGAAAGGGATAAAGCGCGGGATATTTTAAAAGAATTTATTCAAAAAGTGTTGGGCGATTATCCACGTTACTATGATTTTCAGATGGCTATGACGAGGCTGTTAATCGATTTAATTCGGGAATGGCAGGAAGCAGGGGAGACCATGAATTCACTCCAGGCATCCGGTAAACCTATTAACGAGCATCTGCTTGAGCTAAAGACGGCCGAAGAGATCGAAGAATGGATCTTCCATGATGTTATCGAACCGATGATGGCCGCGCTGCACCAACGCTGGGAAAGTCAGAATAAGAAAATATCCGAACGGATGCTGGACATGATTCATAAGGAGTTTGAAAGCGAGCTTACTTTAGAGCTGTGCGCATCCAGGTTGAATTACCATCCCAATTATATAAAGACGGTATTCCGCAAGGAGACCGGTAGTAATTTCAGCGACTACCTATCGAAATATAGACTGTCCGTAGCAAAGCAATGGCTGGTTGAGACGGATATGAAGATTAACGAAATTGCTGAAAGGCTCCAATACCATAATTCACAAAATTTTATCAGGTATTTCCGCAAGCTGGAAGATATGACGCCTGGTCAGTATCGTGAAAAGCACCGGTAATGAATAAATACACGTGATACGAATGAAACAGAGTGAACTACGTGTACGGCATGAAGCTGCGTGAACCGCGCGTGAAATGCTTGAGCAGCGTGCACCGAGTGAATCGAGTGAACCACGTGAATGGCGTTAATCGCATGAACTGTATGAGCCATCATGTCAGCTGCCCTTTCAATATTAATTGAAAAGGGCGGCTTTTTTTGCGCTGTAATGATTATAAGGTCTGCCCCGATGATTATTCCCATTGATAGATGCTATTGGGATTGTCGACAGGAATCCGGCAACTTAGTACGCTGTTATATATTGAAAGGGGATTGTTATGAGCGCTATTAACATTAAAGATTTTGGTGCGGTTGGGGATGGAATTGTACTGGACACTCGAGCTATACAAGCAGCAATCGACTCTTGCACTGAGCAAGGAGGCGGGACGGTAATTGTACCGAAGGGCAATTATTTATCAGGCACGATCATGCTGAAATCGAATGTGAACCTTCATTTGGAGGCGATGGGTAGAATTATCAGCAGTATGGATGAGAAGCACTTTACCCCCGACCCCAATGTGGGAACCTGCGGCTTAATTAGTGCGCGTCATGCCAGCTGTGTGTCAGTGACGGGTCCAGGAACTATTGATGGCCAAGGAGAGAGATTTTTGCAGGCGGATGATGGTCAAGGCGATCACGTGCTACTGCCGCTGCAAGATTTTCGTCCGAAGCTTGTGGATTTAGAAGGCTGTACGGATGTGCTATTCCGGGATGTTACCCTATTCCGAGCTTCGTCCTGGTGTCTTCACATGACCGGATGCCGTCGGGTTAATGTGCAGGGAATTAAGATTCTTGGTCAATTGCGCGGTCCTAACAATGATGGCATCGATCCGGATAGCTGCTCGGATGTACATATCTCGGATTGCCACATTGAAGCCGGGGATGACTGCATTGTGTTGAAGACAACGAAACATGGGGCCGCTACATATGGAGCCTGCGAAAATATTACGGTTACTAATTGTACGATGATTTCAAGATCCTGCGCTTTAAAGATAGGAACAGAAACGTTCGCCGATATTCGGAATGTTGTGTTTCAAAACTGTGTGATCCGTTACTCGAATCGGGGAATGGGCGTTTGGGCCAGAAACGGCGGTACAATCGAAAATATATTATTTTCCAATATCATTGTTCAGACGCGGCTATTTAGCGACGAATTCGAGCAGCAGCGCAAACGTAAATGGTGGGGCAAAGGTGAAGCAATCTTCGTAACGGCGGAGCGCAGACGCGAGCATGGCTTTCCCGGGATTATCCGTAACATCCGGTTTGAGCATATACTAGCCGAAGCAGAAAATGCCGTTTATTTGGAAGGCTCAGAGGAGAGTATCATCGAAGGCATCTCGATTCATGGTTTGAAGCTGAAGATGCGTGATGAGAGTGGATATCCGGGTGGCGTGTTCGATTCGAATCCATCCTACCGCGGGGTTTTTCATCATCATATTCCAGCGGTCTTCTGCCGTTACGGGAAGCGTATCACGCTGAAGGACATCGACATCGAGTGGCAGAGCCCACTAAACAAGCATTGGTCCAATGCGTTGTATGGGGAACACCTCGAGCAATTATCATTGAGTGAATTCCGAGGTGGACCGGCCATAACAGGTGGTACGGCTATCGAGCTTAAGCATGCGGACGGCATATCCGTTCAAAATTCGAAAGCAGAGCCGGGAACGGGTACATTTCTACTGCTGGATGATGTGGTTGCAAGTGGTTTGTTCTTGGTTGGCAATGACTTGCAGGAGGCAGAAATGGCAGTACGGTTTGCCGATGGGTCGAGCCCACACTATTATGCCGCTGCTAACCGTTTGCCTGATTAATCTTAGTAGACCTCGCATGGGAGAAGACTAGCAGGAATACCTCAAGCTATTCTTCTCATTTGTTTAGAAATGGCCGAAACTGAATCAATTAGCGGTAGCTTATCGAGCTAAACAGACAAATAAGCTTGTCGGATGGAATTAGCTGGATGTTTTCTTGTTGGTTTATTGAATATTTAAATTGACTGAATGAGGAGGAACTATCTTATGTCTGCCATTATAGCCAAAACTCCTCCAATGGGCTGGAACAGCTGGGATTGCTTTGGAACCAGCGTGACGGAGGCGGAGGTCATCGCCAATACCGATTATATGGCTGCTCATCTAAAGCCATACGGTTGGGAATATATCATCGTCGATATTCAATGGTATGAGCCTGATGCAGAATCATCGCACTACCGTCCTTTCGTTCCATTGGAGATGGATGAATATGGGCGGTTGCTTCCCTCGGTGAAGCGATTTCCTTCAGCAGCAGAGGGGAAGGGCTTTAAACCGTTGGCCGATTACGTCCATAGTCAAGGCTTGAAATTCGGTATGCACATCATGAGGGGGATTCCGAGGCAAGCTGTTCATAGCGATACGCAAGTACTCGGCTCAGCGGTGACAGCTAGAAAAATAGCCCATACCAATTCGATCTGTCCGTGGAATACAGATATGTACGGCGTAAACCCGAACAAGCCGGGGGCACAGGAGTACTACAATTCGCTATTTAACCTATATGCCGAATGGGGCGTCGATTTCATTAAGGTTGATGACATTGCACAATCCAAGCTGTACGGTTATCACAAGGGAGAGGTAGAGCTCGTGCATAAGGCTATCGGCCAATGCGGCCGAGATATCGTGCTGAGTCTCTCGCCGGGACCTGCTCCAGTTGAAGAAGGCGATCACCTCCGCAAGCATGCCAACATGTGGCGGATGACGGATGATTACTGGGACGATTGGAAGGATCTCATCGTCATGTTTGACAAGTGTCACAGCTGGGCGCCTTATGTGGGACTCGGGCATTGGCCGGATGCAGATATGCTTCCGCTCGGCCATTTGGCTATTCGTTCGCGGGAACGGAATGCGGGTAACCGGCTTACGCGCTTCACCAAGGACGAACAGCGCACCATGATGACGCTATGGTGTATGTTCCGCTCTCCGCTTATGTTTGGAGGCCATATGCCGGACAATGATGAATGGACGTTATCCTTGCTGACCAATGAAGAAGTGCTGCGAATATTGAGTCACAGCTACTGGAACCGCCAACTATTTCGCGATGGGGATCGGGTAGCCTGGACGGCTAAGGATGAGGGCGGTGACGTCTACCTCGCTCTATTCAACCTTGGAAGTGAAGAAATCTCGGTATCCGTTGACCTTGATTTACTAGAGCTGACGGGGAGCATGGAGCTAAGGGATTTATGGGAGCAAAAGTACCTGCCCGCTGTGATAGGTAGGGTTGAGGCTGTAGTACCGTCCCATGGCTGCGTGTTATACAAGCTAAGCCAGTAAACGCGAAAAGCACCGGAAATTGATGAATTCATACAGATCACAACCACCGCCCTTTCAGGATTTATTCTGAATAAAAGGGCGGTTTTATAGTTTAAAGTGAGAGTTCAATAAGTCAGCTTTTCAGCACGGTTTTCGATGGTGAATGCAAGATTCGACGCCGAGTAAGCTTCCTGGGAAACTTCGTGATCAAAAGGAGGGCTTTTTGAACAACCTCTTAAAGTAAAAAAAAGATAGGTATTTCTTAAATTATTACTATATAAAGCGACCTCGGTTTCCGCGTATCATTAGTTCTAAGCATTGCATTGTGTGGTTGTTCAGGCGGGCAGGCGAGAAGGTGAACATTGATAAGCTTGCTCGTGATTTGGAGGTAAGCAATATACCGATTAGAGAAGCGCTATCCAGACTTTCTTCTGAAGGTTTCGTGGGTATGATCCCTTATTAAGGCATGTTCGTGACCCCCATGTCGCTTAAAGATTTGAATGAATTGTTCGAGCTTTGCATTCACCTGGAAACCCTTGTGGTTGAAAAAGCGGCCACACTCATTCCAGAGCAGGAACTGCTTCAAATCAAAGAGAGGATGGATTCGTTCTCCAAAGTTAAGCCTGTCAGCGATAGCGAATTTTTGCAGTATGTCTTTGAAATGAACGAGCTTCTTCACGGTGTAACCCTACAATATTGCGGTAATGATATGCTGCAAAATGTAGTCTGCGGTTTTATTGAACGAATTCAAAGCTACCTTGTCTTTTTGCAAAAAAATATGAATATTGATCACAGTCAGCTGGAGTGGGAGGAGAACGCTCAAATTTTACATCACCTGATGCAAGGGAATGTGCAGGAAGCCTCCCGGGCATTACGTCTTCATCTACAAAATTCATTGGAAAGAACGAAAATTTATTTTCATGAGGCTTTCCTTTTTTGTGATTAATCATACACGATATATGATATTTCTAAAACCATGAAAGGAGGTGAGGGCTACGACTTAATTGTTATCGGCAGCAGCTCAAAAAGACTAAATACTTAATCTAAAAAAGCAAACCACGAGGAGAGATAACGATGAAGATCACAAAAGTAGAAAGCTTTATCCTGCATATTCCTTTGAACCCGCCTATTACGGATGCCATCAACGCACCGACTCATTGGGGGCTGCCCGGAGTTAGAATATTCACGGACGAGGGAATAACGGGCTACGGCTTTACAGGCACATGCGCCAATGGCGATGAAATGATAGCCGACACTATAGACCGTTACTATGCCCCCGTTTTATTAGGGAAAGATCCGTTTATGGTAAAAGAGATATGGGACGAGCTGCGCTTCGGCAAAATGCACTGGATCGGGCGCGCCGGCATTACTCATATGGCACTGGCAGCAGTGGACATTGCACTTTGGGATATCATGTCCAAGGCTGCGAATAAACCGCTATGGCAATATTTGGGTGGCCATAAATCGAAGAAGATCAAAGCCTACAACACTAATGGCGGTTGGCTCAATTGGCCAAAGGAGCGGTTGCTGAAGGACATTACCTCCTTTGTCGAGCAAGGATTTACGGGGGTCAAGATGAAAGTAGGCAAACCGGATTCGCGCGAGGATTACGATAGGGTGAAGGCGGTCAGAAAAGCGATTGGCGACGACATTACTTTGATGATCGATGTCAACCAAATGTGGAATATCAATACGGCGATGACATGGGGTAAGAAGCTGGAGGAATTCGATTTGTATTGGCTTGAAGAACCTCTTAATCCCGATGATATTCTTGGGCATAAGAAGCTGGCGGACGCATTAAACGTGCCGATTGCATTGGGGGAGCATGTCTATTCTAAATATGCATTCCGCGATTACATCCATCAAGGCGCTGTAGAATATGTGCAAGTTGACGTTACCCGGGTGGGTGGGATTACGGAATGGCTGCAGGTAGCGGGATTAGCAGCTTCCTACGATCTTCCAATCGTCCCTCATGTCGGGGAGATGGGGCAAATACATCAGCATCTGGTTGCTTCTACCCAGAATGCAATTATGCTTGAATATATTCCGTGGATTCGGGATATTTTCATAGAGCCCGCCACCGTGAAGGAAGGCTGTTATGTGCTGCCTCAAATGCCCGGCGCCTCGACGGAGATTATTCCCGGCTGCTTTGAGAAATTCCGTGTGAAATAACTAAGTAAATGCGAAAAGTAAAAAAAAGATACAGAATTCTTTAATATTTACCATATAAACCGTTACCGTTTCTCTTTATGATAGAAATTGAAATGATGTTAGTCCAACTATTGCTAGTATAGGGAGGTTTCATATGTATAAGCATGTAAAGAGAAGTGTTGCAGCATTGCTGACTGTTGGATTAGTCGGTACAATGGCAGCGTGCGGTGGACAAGCAAGCACAAACACTGGTGCAAGCACCGATCCCGCGAAAGCGGATACAAAATCTGCACAGCCGTTTGCAGGAAAGAAAGTCACTGTTTTTGCTTTAAATCATCCTTGGAGCGATACAATCAAAGCTTCGCTGAAAGAATTTGAGGCAGCATCCGGGATGAAGGTTGATTTTCAATTGATCGGTGAAGACCAGTTGTCACAAAAGCTCGCTGTTCAAATTGCCTCGGGCGCAGCCGACCCGGATATTTTCATGTACCGCCCTTATATGGATAAGATTCTTTATCACAAAAATGGTTGGACAACACCGTTGAACGATTATGTCAATAAAGATCCGAAATATGATTTTGCCGATTTTGCGAAATCCTCTATTGAAGCAAGCACGATTGACAACAAAATAACATCCATACCGGTTTATACGGATCAATTTGTCCTCTATTACAGAAAAGACATCTTGGAAAAGAACGGAATTGCGGTTCCGAAAACGATGGCCGAGTTAGAGGCGGCTGCCAAGAAGCTGCATGATCCGGGCAAAGAGTTCTACGGTTTTGTAGGCCGGGGGCAAAGAAACGCCTTGGTAACGGCGGTAGCCTCCTACGTGTTCTCTGAGGGCGGAGATTTTATGAAGGATGGCAAAGCGGCCGTCAATACGCCTGAAGCGATCAAAGGCTTTCAACAGTATGCCAATTTGATTAAAAATTATGGACCTCAAGGCGTTCTGAACATGTCGTGGCCGCAGGCAGCGGGAATATTTGCTCAAGGTAAGGCTGCCTTCTACACGGAGACCGCTTCGGTATATAAAAATACGACCGATCCGGAGAAATCATTGGTTAAAGACAAAATCGGGTTTGCCACGTTTCCCGCAGGAAGTGCAGGAGCTAAGCCTTACAGTATAGCGGCCTGGGCACTTGCGATCAATTCCAAATCAGCGAATAAAGATGCCTCATGGGAATTCATTAAATGGGCGACCAGCAAGGAAACTGTGTTAAAGACGCAGAGAAGCGGAGTTCCAGGCCCGCGTAATTCTGTGTGGGCTCAAAAAGAAGGTGTTGAAACCTTCCCTGCGGACCTTGCAGTTGCTATTCAAGAGACAATGAAAATCGGCGTTGGCCACAACGTACCGGAAGTAATCAGCGTAGGTGAAGCGCGGGATGCAGTTGGAGCCGTTGTTGTAAAAGCCGTACTGGGCGAGGACATCAAAGCAGCTGCAGATAAAGCTAATGAAGAGTTTCAGACGATTATCGACAAAGATAAGACCAAATAATTAATTCAACAAGGACGGCAAATCAAAGGGCGTCGTCCCTTGATTTGCCGAATACATCAGGAAGGAGCGGTTGTTTGTGAGTTATGGATGGATGGATCGGAATTTGAAATGGATATTTACTTTGCCGGCAGCCCTGTTTGTTTTACTTGTAGTTGCTTTCCCGATTGCCTATACGGTCCGGATCAGCTTCTATGAATGGAGCATGTCTGCAGTTACTGCTCCTAAATGGGTAGGACTGGAGAATTACTCCGTATTATTAGCGGATCCAAGGTTTTGGGGCTCTATCCTTCGTACCCTGTATCATTCGGTTCCGTCGATTGTTATTGAAACTGTTCTGGGTGTTGCCATTGCTGTTTTGTTCTCGCGCAGTTTTATCGGGAGTAAATGGGTCAAGTCATTTCTTATGCTTCCGATGGTCGCTACTCCTGTGGCAATAGGACTGGTATGGCTGCTTATTTATGAGCCTTCTATCGGGTTGGCTAACCAAATGCTGAGAGGCTTAGGTTTAAAAACATACTCTTGGCTAGGTTCTGTGGACGGAGTAATTCCTTCCCTCATCATCATTGACGTTTGGCAGTGGACACCGATGATTGCGCTGCTCGTCATGGCAGGCTTAACCACGCTGCCATCGGAGCCGTATGAATCAGCAGACGTAGATGGAGCCACTTCTATTCAGAAGTTTTTCCATATCACGCTGCCGTTGCTCAAGCCTACAATACTGATTGCCGTCATCTTAAGGACCGTCGATTTGTTGAAAACGTTCGATACGATCTATTCAACGACCCAAGGCGGACCTAACTTTGCATCGGAGACATTGAACATAATGGTCTACACGCAGGCCTTTCAATATTTGAAGCTGGGATCAGCCTCTGCACTGCTTATGCTCTTTTTCATGATTATCATGGTTTTCGTCCTAATTCTCGTCATGGTCAAGAAGAGAATGGAGGCTGCGCAATGAAGACCAAATGGTTGCCAAGTGCTTTTTATTCCTTATTAACTCTGATAGTGCTGCTGTTTTTTACGTTTCCTTTTATATGGATGCTGCTGGCCTCCTTTAAAACACAAGTGCAGGTCCTTTCGACGGATCACATGTTCATTTTTAAGCCGACCTTCAAAAATTACGTTGAAGTGTTCGAGCAGAACGATTATGTTCTTTATTTATGGAACAGTTTCTTGGTAGCGCTTGGTTCAACCCTCGTAGCCTTATTACTGGGCTTGCCGGCAGCATATGCGATTGCTCGTTACCGTCTGCATGCTTTCGCAACAGTCATTCTGATTGCCAAAATCATTCCCGGAATTTCCTACTTGGTGCCGTGGTATATTTTGTTCACCCAACTCCACCTCGTAGACACTATTACTGTCCTTATCCTCAGTCATATGGTGATTGGGCTGCCTCTTATTATGTGGATCATGATTCCGTTCTTTGAATCGTTTCCTATGGAGGTTGAAGAATCCTCATGGATTGACGGAAGCTCCAAAATTCGAGCCTTTGCTGCGATTGTGCTGCCGATATCCCTTCCGGGTATTGTGACATCCGGTTTGCTTGCGTTTATTTTCTCATGGAACAATTTCATGTTCTCTCTAATTCTCTCCGGGGAGAAAACGAAAACATTGCCGATTGCCGTGTTTAATTTCATTTCGTCCTCCAGCATTAATTGGGGAGGGTTGATGGCGGCGGCTTGCATTATCATTATGCCTGTACTGATCATGGCCTTGCTTACGCAGAAATATGTGGTGAGCGGCTTGTCGGCAGGAGCGGTCAAAGGCTAATCCAGGTTATGGCGCATAAAAGAGTACCCCTGTCAGTGAAATTAATATACACTATCCTTACCAAAGGAACATCAGGAGACGGGGGCACACAGTCATGCGCTTAAAGCTGAACATTTTCAAAAAAATAATGGTATTCATCATCGTTTTGCTAATCCCTATTGTTATCTTGTACAGCTATTCCAATCAGGTATCCGTAACTGTCGTTGAGGACGAAATACAGAATTCAAACTTAAATCGCTTATCATTCTTTACCTCGCAAATGGATAATGTAGTGAATCAGCTGTCCATTACTTCTATAATAGTAAGCAAGGACCAGAGCATTAAAGAATTGCTCGACTCTACGAATCAAAAGTCGACGTTCGAGCAGCTGAGATTACAGGAATCGATCGTTGGGAAATTAAATTTGCTAAGCGCCACTAGCAGCTGGTCCAACCGCTTAACGATTTATTTTCCGAAAATGAAGCAAGCGGTTTCAAACGATTATAACGGTGTGTATGATCCGGATTTTTTGCGTAAAAATTTGAAAACGTATTGGGAGTACCATCCGCAGGATTCGGGGGATTCCTATTTTGCTAAATTTATGGTGAGTCCTTTGATCTCTTATAAGGATCCTGAGGATGCCGACGCTATTATCGAAGTGAGGTTTTTTCAACAAAATTTAATCAATATGTTAAGCGACTTCGAACAGGTTGGAAAGGGTACCCCCTTTCTTTATTACCCGGGTGTCGAACCTATCATGAATACGGTATCGGACTCGACGTTAGTACGCGAATTGGTTGCACATTTGGACAACGAGCATTTGGAGCCGCTAGGTCATCTTATCGTCGAGCTGAACCACGAGAAATATTTGGTTGATTATGTGAAGTCGAAGAACCTAGGATTTTATCTGGTTGATTTTGTGCCGCTTCAGCAAATTTTATCGCCGATCGTCAAGAGCCGGAATTTATTTTATTTCTCGATAGGGCTGCTTCTGATCATGAGCATAGTGGTAGCGCTTCTGCTTTATAAGCAAGTGCAAATTCCAATAAAATGGCTGCTGCGGGGAGTACATGGAATCAGGTCCGGCCAATATGCGATGAGGCTGCATTATAACCCGAACAACGAGTTTGATTATCTTTTTTTGCGCTTTAATGAGATGGCGGGACAAATCCAAGAGCTGGTGGAGAAAGTATATATGGAAAATATCCGCTTTCGCGAAGCAAAGCTGAAGCACTTGCAATCGCAGATCAATCCCCACTTTTTGTATAATTGTTTGTTTTTCATAAAAAATATGATTGCCGTCGGAGATAAACAGGCTGCTACTGCAATGGTGTTGAATTTAGGAGACTACTACCGCTACATCACCAAGCTGGAAAATACAATGACAACCCTGGAAGACGAGATGAAAATGGTTCAAAATTATTTGAACATCCAAAATTTGCGGATAGAGCGGTTTCATTATGAAATCGACATTCCAGAATCGATGGCCCAGCTTGAAATCCCCCGGCTGATGATCCAGCCTATTGTAGAAAATGCGATTGTTCATGGAATAGGAAAAGTGGAGCATTACGGTATTATTACAATAGAAGGAAGACGGTCGGAAACCGGAAACAGGATCATCATTGATGATAACGGGAGCGGGATGTCCGATGAAAGGCTAACGGAGCTGCAGCAGCGGGTAGCGCTTCCTATGGAAGAAGAAATGAGCTGCGGACTATGGAATGTACATCAACGGCTTTTATACCAATTCAACAAAAGCTCCGGGCTCGTGTTTTCACATTCTCCGCAAGGCGGTATCCGTGTTGAAATCAGGTGGGAAGATTAACACATTTCTGCAAGAAGAGGGGTGTAGGCATGCTTCAATTATTGCTTGTAGACGATGAAATGAACGTGGTGGAGGCATTGGCCAGTGCACTGCCTTGGCAGGAAGTGGGGATTGACAAGGTTCATAAAGCATATTCTGCTACGGAAGCGCTGGATATATTGAAGACGAATGCCATTGATATAGTTATTACTGATATTTGTATGCCGGGGATGGACGGCTTGCAGCTAATTGAACAAATTCAATTGAACTGGAAGAAAACCAAGTGTATCCTGCTTACGGGCTTTGCGGAGTTTGAATATGCCCAAAAGGCGATTCAAAACCAAATTAGCGATTATTTGCTCAAGCCTGTCAGCGATGAAGAGATTTTATCAAGGGTGAAGTCTGTGGTCGAATTGATCCGCAAGGAACTAGAAACGAATGAGACCTATCAACGTGCAATGCAAGCTCTACGCGACCATCTGCCGAGGCTGAGAGGCGAGCTTCTTCAAGATATGCTGCAGGGTAAGCGGATTTCTCCCGTTAAACTGACGGAAAAAATGAGGCTGTTGGAAATTCCCAACGGCTTTCAAGAAGAATTCGTTTTACTGCTTATTCGCTTTAAAGAGCAATTCGCCGATTACGATCCGTTTGAAATGTCATTGATGGAATTTGCCATTGGCAATTTGGCTACGGAAACCTTCGAGGAATTTTTTCATTTATGGCTTTGTAAAGATGTACATGACTATTTGATCATCTTGATTACACCCAACGATAAGCTAAAAGGATTAATGGCTGAGAAAAGCAAAGGCGAGCTCAAGTATCAGCTGGAAAGGCTAGCCAACGAATTGCAATTAAACGTCCAGCATTTCTTGAAAGGTAGAATATCCGTATTGATCAGCCAGTGGGGTATGTTCCCAGATGACCTGACCAAACTTTATTATAATTCGCTCTCTATATTCAGAAAACGATTCGGCGATGAGAAGGACCTTCCGGTTTATACCGCTGACGAATCGGAGAGCGCGGATATGAATATACTGTACCGCCTGTATGAGCCCCCGATGCTGGTCCATCTAATGGATGCGGGAAATTGGGGGATGGTCCAGCAAAAACTGGAATCGATTTTGGAAGAGCTGGAGCTGTTTTGGCCGGAATCTTCGGAGCACCTTACCGAAGCTTTTTTCTCAATATTCGCGTCATTCTCCTTTATTGCTCATAAGAACGGGAAAATGCTGGGGGAGCTTATTGGAAATGAATACGCCCGTGGTAAAGAATTGGCCCCGTGCCGCACGGTCCAGTCGCTTCGTGCATGGATTTGGAACGTTATGGAACGGCTGCAAATCTATACGAACAGTGAAACGAAAAACGCCCGGGAGTCGGCCGTCCAACAAACCCAAAAGTTCGTTCAAGCTAATCTAACCGTAGATGTATCTTTGCAGGCAATCTCGGAAAGCTTGCAAATGCATCCCGCTTATTTATCCCGCATTTACAAGCTGGAGACCGGCGAAAATTTAAGCGATTATATATACCGATTAAAAATGGAGCAATCCGCCCATCTCTTGAAAACCAGTACAAGAAAGATTTACGAGGTTGCCATTGAAGTCGGCTATCAAAATCCTAATTATTTTATCAAAGTGTTTAAAAAGCATTTTGGTATTACTCCGCAGGACTATCGCACCTCCAGCAAGTAAATCGGAGTCAGTTTGTTAAAGCGCGTGGATTAAAAAGAATCGTTGGCAAGAGGTAAGATTGAATTCGAAATTCGATGCTGCCTGGTAGCCTAACGTAACTTTTTAACCACCGCATTCATTTTATATTAGTGGTAGTACCACAGTACCAATGTTTAATAGATCGATTATTATAAATAGGAGGCTAAAGGTATGAGTATTAAGTTAAAAGGAATTACTTGGAACCACAGCCGTGGGTTTCTTCCCATGGTGGCAACGTCTCAAAGATTTTCGGAAATGAATACGGAGGTGGAGATCAGTTGGGAGAAACGTTCCCTGCAGGAATTTGCCGACGAACCGATTCAGTATTTGGCGGAGAAATACGACCTTCTTGTCATCGATCATCCATGGGCGGGCTTTGCTGCGGATAAACAAATTTTAGTTCCACTAGAGCAGCATTTGCCAGTTGGCTACTTGGCCGATCAAGCCGCGCATAGCGTAGGCAAGTCTCATGAAAGCTATAATTTCGACGGATATCAGAGCGCGCTGGCGATTGATGCGGCAACGCCTGTAGCTTCCTTCCGGCCGGATTTGCTGGAAAGGTTTGAAGAAGCGGTCCCCAGGACATGGGATGATTTACTGACGCTAGCCAAGCGCGGGTTGGTGGCATTCCCCGGAATCCCGATCGACTCGTTAATGAATTTCTATATGCTGTGCAGCACGCAGGGAGAAGACCCTTGCCAGCAAGAGGATATCGTGGTTTCCCGGGAGGCGGGGCTGCGCACATTGGAGCAGCTTAGAGAACTGGCCGGCTATTGCACGAAGGAAATGTTCGACTGGAACCCGATCAAGGTTTACGAAGCGATGACCAGCCGTGATGATCTTGCCTATTGTCCGTTTGCCTATGGATACTCCAATTATTCCAGACCCGGATACGCGAAGAACATTCTGAAATTCGACGATATGGTCAGAATTGGTTCCTATGACAAGCTGCGAAGTACTCTAGGAGGTACAGGGCTTGCCATATCCGTCCGTTGCCAACATGTCGATACAGCACTGCAGTATGCGATCTACGCGGCAAGCCCTGGCTGCCAGAAAACATTGTACACGGAAAGTGGAGGCCAACCCGGCTATCGTGGAGCCTGGGAAGACAGCGAAGTGAACCGCAGAAACGGAGATTACTTCAAGAACACGCTTCCGGCATTGGATAGAGCTTATATGCGCCCCCGTTACAGTGGGTATTTGGATTTTCAGGATCATGCCGGTGATTTCGTACGTGATTATATGATGCGTGGCGGGAATGCCGACCGGGTGCTTGAGCAAATGAATCGTCTATACGGTGAATCGAAAAGAGGGAATGCATAGTGAAGCCTTTAGAAGGACTTGTGGTTCTAGAGTTTTGCCAGTTTTTGTCCGGACCGTCAGCAGGTTTACGTCTGGCGGATTTGGGGGCAAGGGTCATTAAGATCGAAAGGCCGGGTACCGGCGATCTATGTCGTCAGCTGATTCTGAACAACTTGGAGCTGAACGGGGAAAGCGCCTTGTTTCAAACCATCAACCGCAACAAGGAAAGCTTCTCCGCTGATCTGAAGAATACCGGCGACTTAGAGACGGTTAAGAAGCTAATTGCCAACGCGGACGTTCTGATTGAGAACTTTCGCCCGGGCACTATGGAGAAGCTGGGGCTGGATTATGAGAGCGTACAGCAGTTGAATCCCCGGATCGTCTACGCGAGTGTGACGGGCTACGGTAAAGAAGGCCCATGGAAGGGGAAGCCCGGTCAAGATTTACTCGTACAGTCCTTGTCAGGGTTGACATGGTTGAACGGCAACAGCGATCAGCCTCCGGTGCCTTTTGCGTTGGCGGTAGCGGATATTCTAACCGGCGCCCATCTGGTCCAAGGAATTCTGGCTTGTCTTGTTCGCAGGGGGATTACCGGAAAAGGAGGTCTTGTCGAAGTCAGCCTGCTTGAATCGATCCTTGACTTTCAGTTTGAGGTGTTAACGACGTTCCTCAATGACGGCGGTGAGCAGCCGGCGCGAAGCTCGATCAATAATGCGCACGCTTATTTAGGGGCACCATACGGTATTTATGAAACGGATGACGGATACATTGCGCTCGCGATGGGGTCGGTGATCCGGCTGGGGGAACTGCTGGAATGCCCGGAGGTAGCTGCATTTACGGACTCGAAGGAATGGTTTACCCGCAGGGATGAAATCAAGAGGCTGCTGGCTGCCCATTTGAAGAAGAAAACAACGGAGGAGTGGCTCAGCGTCCTGGAGCCCGCCGATTATTGGTCTGCGGAAGTCTATCAATGGGATCAATTGTTGAACCATGAAGGGTTTAAAGTGTTGGATATGATTTTGGAGGTCAGCCGTCCTGGTGAGACCGCCTTAAAAACAACCCGGTGCCCGATCCGAATTAATGGGGAAAGATTCAAGTCGCTCAAAGGGGCACCGCGTATCGGCGAGGACAATCAAGCCATCAAGGGCGACTTTGGCTTGCCGGAGTAATCTGGGAAAGGGGCAGCGATGTGAAAAGAAACGTTGCGGAAAGACCGTTAGAGGGTATCCTTGTTCTTGATTTCAGTCAGTTTCTATCCGGTCCTTCTGCGGCTCTCCGCCTGGCCGACTTAGGAGCAAGAGTCATTAAAGTCGAGCGGCCGCAAGGCGGGGACATTTGCAGAACGCTGTACATCTCCAATCTGGAGTTAGATGGAGACAGCACTCTCTTTCATTCCATCAATCGGAATAAGGAGAGCTTCGCCGCTGACTTGAAAAATCTCGAAGATATGGCTGACGTGAAGGAATTAATCCGCAAAGCGGACGTTCTGATCCAAAATTTTCGACCCGGCGTGATGGAAAGGCTTGGTTTACACTACGATGCAGTCAAAGCATTAAACCCGGGAATCATTTATGGAGAGATAACCGGTTACGGTCCAACGGGTCCATGGAAGAACAAACCGGGCCAGGATCTGTTGGTTCAATCTTTATCGGGATTAACTTGGTTAAACGGCGATCAGTGGCAGCCTCCAACGCCCTTAGGATTGGCTGCGGCGGATATGATGGCCGGTGCGCATCTCGTTCAAGGGATATTGGCAGGACTCGTCAGGAGAGGCATACACGGCGTTGGCTGCCAAGTGGAAGTAAGCCTGCTGGAATCTACGCTCGACCTGCAGTTTGAGGTGTTAACCACCTATTTAAACGATGGCGGTATGCAGCCGGAACGGGCATCGATGAACAACGCCCACGCTTATCTGGGAGCTCCTTACGGCATTTACGAAACGGCGGATGGTTATATAGCCTTGGCTATGGGCTCTGTCACGGAGCTCGGCAGGCTGCTGGACTGTCCAGCATTAAGCCGATTTGAAGACAGCAAGACATGGTTGGACCGCAGGGATGAAATAAAAGCCATTATAGCCGGTCATCTGATAACAGCCGATACCAGAGAATGGCTGGACCGGCTGGCACCTTCGGATTATGGATGTGCCGACGTTTTAAGATGGGATCAATTGCTGGGGCATGACGCATTTCAAGCTTTGCAGATGGTACAGACTGTATACCGCAGCAATGGAACTGCATTGAGAACAACACGATGCCCGATTCGCATCGATGGTGAAGTATATACTTCACAGAAAGGCTCCCCAACAATCGGAGAAGATAACGGGAGCATCAGAAGCATGCTGAGAGAGGTGGAAAACAAATGACACAAACCAATGGTAACCCTAGACCCCATCAAGACCTGCCCTTATTTAACACGGAGCAATGGATGTATGAAGAATTCGAAGTCGGGCAAAAAATACGTTCTATCCGCCGGACTATTTCCGAAGGAGAAAGTATGCAGTTCAACGCACTAGTGATGGATCTGCATCCTTATGTAGCTGATGAAATGTTTGCCAAAGAAGAGGGCGTGTTCGGGAGACGGTTGGTGGCGGGAGCTCTGGTATTCAGTATGGGACTCGGCTTAATGGCACACAACAATATCCATACGTTCAGCTACGGATACGACAAGCTGCGCTTCATCAAGCCGGTGTTTATCGGCGATACCATCTATACCGTCCGAACCCAGCTGGAGAAAAGACCGAAATATAAAGAAATGGGCTTGGTCCGGGTCTGCTATGAAGTGTTTAAAAATGAAGGAGAGCTGGCGCTCTATTGCGAGCATCTGCAAACGGTGAAATATCGTTACCCGGAGCAATGGAAGGATCAGATTGAAAAACAATAATACGACAAGTGGAGGCAGAAACGATGGGCAGCCAATCGATTTTTTTTGAGCAATACGAAACGGGTTCAAGCAGGGAGACAACCGGACGCACAATCACCGAAACCGATATTGTAATCCATGCGGGCCAAACCGGGGATTTTTATCCCCATCATATGGATGCGGAATGGTGTAAAACCCAGGAGTTTAAACAGAGGATCGCACATGGCACGTTAATCTTCAGCGTGGGGATTGGCATGACCGCAGGCGAGATGAATCCGGAGGCCCTTTCCTACGGGTATGACCGATTACGGTTCATCAAGCCGGTATTTATCGGTGACACGATCTATGTCAAAGCATCCATAAAAGAAAAACGGGATTACCCAAAGCGGCCGGACTATGGTGTTATCGTGGAACTGGTAGAGGCGTTCAACCAACACAGAGAATTAGTGATGGTTTGCGAGCATCTCCTTCTGGTCCGAAGAGAACCTTACTTATCTGACGAGGACGGAGCACCCAAAATTGTATCGTAAAATGTTTTGGAGCTTTGGAAAAACGTCTCGATCCTTTGTTGTACTAGCTTCAAATTTTTTGAACGCATAGCTTCATAGATTAAAAACCGGTTCTCAATGCTGTTATCGATCGCACCCGGTACATTCAACAGCTTGATGTTCGTTTCTCTGCGCAAGTGGATGATCGTTTGCATTAATTTACCGTAAATGCGGTTTCCAGAAATTTCACCCATGAACAAATCGTATTCATCCAGGTAGTTAAGGAACAGCTCAGGCGTTTTTTTATTATTGGCGTTCAGCATTGAGTTCAACATGGCTTCCATTGTAATGAAATGCTCAGGAGCGGCATTTTTAGCTGCCTCAAGGTAAACCTCGGATTCAATTAATTTTCTGGCAGCGTAAATTTCGTCCAGGTTGTGGATTTCATTATGAAAGAGCCACGTGATGGCATCCGCCGGAATGGGCTCCTCTTGTTTATTGACGAAGCTTCCTTCTCCGGCTTTTATTGTTATCATTCCAAGCAGCGACAGGGCTCTAAGAGCTTCACGGATTCGTCCCCGGGTTACTTGAAACTGTATGGCAAGGTCCCGTTCGTTGGGAAGCTTGTCCCCTGGCCTAATTTGACCTGAAGTAATCAAGCGGGCGATTTGCTCCATGACTTGTTCGGTGACGGTAATGCGTTTGACTGGCTTAATTTCCAACATGGAGGCCTCCTTCGTCCGGATCATCGATATTATAGCATAGTTTCGGCTTGCGGCTAAAAGGATAGGTTGAAAAAGCAGCGGTTTCTGCTCATTGCAGATGAATCGGGAAGGGTGATGAAAGTTGACGGATTGTAAGGTTGCGGTCAGGGCTATCATTCTGGATGGCAAGGATAACGTAGCAACAGCCTTGCAGGATATGTCCAAAGAAACAGCAGTTTCTTTCGCGGAGCGGGGATGCACCACTGTACGACTGCTGAACGATATACCATTCGGGCATAAATTTGCCTTGTCCGATCTATCGGAAGGGGAAACGATAGTTAAATACGGAGTGCCAATCGGACAGTTAATACGTCCTGTGAAAGCAGGGGAGCACATACATCTGCATAATCTAGTTACGCTGCAAAGGAGGGGAGACGTGCAATGAAAGGATATAAACGGGCGGACGGGCGATTAGGTATCCGTAACCATATCGCGGTTATCTATACCGTAGAATGCGCTCACCACGTTGCGGATACCATTGCCAGAAGCGTTCCGGGTGCAGAGGTTTTCGGCTTTGCCGGTTGTTATTCGGATCCGTATGCCTTTCGAATGCTGGTGGAACTGGGCAAACATCCGAATGTAGCAGGGGTCATTGTAGTTCGTCTTGGCTGTGAAAGCACTGACGTAGATGCTCTCGTGAAGCAAATTTCTGCAAGCGGCAAGCGGGTTGAGCTCATCATCATACAGGAGGCGGGAGGTTCCTTGGCTTCCATAAACCAGGGTAAAACGCTTGCTGCAGAGATGGTACGGTATGCCCAAGAAACACAAACGGTTGACATGGCTCTTAGCGATCTTATAATCGGCGTGGAGTGCGGCGGATCTGATGCCACCTCCGGTATATCAGCGAATCCCGCCACCGGCTGGGCGGTGGACTGCTTGGTTGATCAAGGGGCAACCGTCATATTCAGCGAACTGCCTGAACTGCTTGGTTGCAACGATTATCTGCTTGGGCGGATTGCAGATGAATCGGTTAAGCATCAGCTATTGAACGGTTTAGAACGGGCTAATGATCTTGGCAACAGGCTGGAGGCATTCGCCGTATCCACGGGCAATGAGAAGGGCGGATTAACCACCATTGAGGAGAAGTCACTTGGCGCATTGTGTAAAGCGGGAACCAAGCCGATCAGCGGCATTATTAAACCGGGGCAGCGGCCTTCCAGCTCCGGGCTTTATTTATTGGATAAAGTGGGACGTCTGGACACGCAGCAAATTACCCATTACGAAGAGAATGACAATGACGGGTTGATAACGTTAATCGGCTCTGGTGCCCATATTATCTTGTTTACAACAGGCAGAGGCAGCGTGGTGGGGTCAGTCGTTTCTCCTGTCATCAAAATTTGCGGAAACCCTGTCACCTGCCGCCGAATGGCAGATAACATGGATATCAAAGCGGGCGACATCATTGAAGGAACCCATACCGTGGCAGAGGTTGGGCAGGAGATCGTTGAGAGGATCGTTTTAGTGGCGGAAGGAAAACCGACTCAGGCGGAGCTGCTTGGACACAAGGAGTATTTCATTCCTTATAAGCCAAGTAGAGCCTGTGAGCTCGGATAAGCGGAATCATCAATAATGAGAACAGTGAAGAGAGGGAGCACCTATGGAGAATCAAGGGAAAGTCATTGAAATGGATGAAATGCTGGCACGATTTTCGAACATTTATAACGGAGCTATATCTGATACGCTGGACCAATTAGGCTACCGGGATCAGGTTCTTCCCAAAGAGCTGACAGGTTTAACGGCGGAAGCCACCTTCTGCGGGACGGCGCTTACCGTTAACGGCGAAGGAACCCATTCCAAGGATACGGATGTTGCATTTGTACCTTTGTTAAAAATGCTTGGCGACGTTCAAAAAAACAATGTCGTCATAGTACAGCCTAATGATGATATATGCTCGCATCTTGGAGAGCTGGCCTCCACAACGATTAAAGCCCGCGGAGGTGTTGGTGCGGTCATTTACGGCGGTGTTCGCGACACCGGTTACATCCAAAAGCTGGGGCTGCCCGTGTTTAAATTGTACTCCACACCTGTTGATATTGTAGGCCGCTGGTATGTGAAAGAATATAATGTGCCAATCCGCATCAAAAATGTGACCATTCAACCGGGCGATATCATAAGAGCAGATAAAGACGGGGTGGTCGTTATTCCTAAAAACATCGCCGAAGAGGTCTTAATCAAATCGGAAGAGATCATGAACACGGAAAATAACGTCCGCAATGACGTAATGAACGGTATTCATCCATTGGAGTCCTTTTACAAGCACGGGTGGTTCTGATTGTCAGCGTAAGCTTTGCCTTTACCTTATTGCCCCTAAGCATTAGCTGGTAAAGCTTCTACAAGCCTAACCGGCTGCGATATTTCATGGGACTTACCAACAGATGCTTGCTGAATATTTTGGAAAATTGCAGCGGGTCCTCGTAACCAACCGATCTGGCAATATCGCTGATGCTTAAGCTCGTGTCGGTCATCAGCTCACAGGCTTTACGCAGACGATATTGGACCAGCATACGATGCGGCGAGTGGCCCAAATGCTGCTTGAAAATACTTGTTAAATATCGCCGATCGATATTCAAATGCTGAGCCATATCCTGAATTTTAATATTACGGGTGTAGTGGGTATACATATACTCCAGCGCTTGCTCCATGTACGCATCCTGCTTGTTATAACTGCCGGTATGCTGCGGGGAGACCTCCTGTTGACCGGATGCAAGCAGCAGAGAGAGGAGGATGAATAGGTAACCCGTTCGTCTCATCTGGATGCCCGGTGAAAGCTCCTTCTTCGTTCGATTTAGCTCAGTAAAGCATTCTATTAATTGTTCATCCGCATCATAGTGGAATATTGGGTTATTCCGGCTCAGCCCCATGAGCTCCAAGCTGCGGTCTATTCCTTCTCCCTTAAAGCCAACCCATGAATAATGCCACGGATTGTCCAGGTCCGCCTTATAATAAAACCGAACCCCCGGAGTTATTAGGAATCCGCATTTGCCGGAGAGGGAGTAGGTTCTTCCTTCTGTCTCAAAAGTCCCTTTTCCACTATGGATGTAATGGATCAGATAGTGATCGCGCAAGGCAGGCCCATGAACATGACCGGGTTTGCATGCGGATTCTCCACTGTAATAATAATGCAGTATCATCCCGTTATTAATTGATGGATCCAGCATGTCAACACCCCTCAAGACCATGATTAGTTATTCCAATTTACCATAAATATGCGACAAATTGCCATATGTGTATTTGATGGAAATCCTTATAATATGGATCATAACGAGTTTAAGGGTATGAATTACTTTGACCTTTTTGACATATTGAAGGGAGATTACGGAATGACAGTGCTGAATTGGCAGGAGCTAGGCTGTGGTATATGGAAAACAGTGGTTGGAGAGCAGCAGGACTTTACCCCTTTGTCATGGATGTCTCGTGAACCGATCTATGAGGCTTTGGAGCAAATGCAGGGGGCGACGCTTCCTTTTGCCATGAGTGATATCGAATTAGAAGCTACAGGCTCCTCGCGTATTTTACGTCTTCCCCTTCAGGAGGATGAAAAGCTTTACGGTCTGGGCTTGCATTTTATGAAAATGAACCATCGGGGGAGGACACGGTTTTTACGTGTTAACAGCGACCCCAAGCAAGACACTGGAGAGACGCATGCACCAGTTCCCTTTCTGGTTACAGACCAAGGCTATGGGTTGCTTGTCAACACATCCCGAATCGTAACGGTACACTGCGGTTCAACCGTCAAATTGAATGAAACGGTCTCGGAGAGGGTCAAGGACCGGAATAATGATAGAAGAAACTGGAAGGCTACTCCTTTGTCGGACTGCATGGAAGTCGTATTGCCCCAGGAAGGCGCTGAGCTGTACCTTATCGGGGGACCTACCGTGATGGATGCAGTCCGTAGGTATAATTTGTTATGTGGCGGCGGGACGCTTCCTCCCAAATGGGGTCTTGGTTTTTGGCATCGGGTTCCTACCCTGTATACCGACAAAGAGGTTCAGGAGGAAGCGATGGAATTCCGTAATCGTGACTTTCCTTGCGATGTTATTGGATTGGAGCCTGGCTGGCACAGTAAAAGCTATCCTGTCACCTATGAATGGGCAAAGGAACGATTCCCTGAACCTAAGAAAACGTTAGATGCGTTGACGGAGGCCGGATTTCGTGTGAATTTGTGGGAGCATCCGTATGTTTCACCGGAGTCCAAGCTCTATGAACCCTTAGAGCCTCTCTCGGGCAGCTACTCGGTATGGGGAGGGCTTGCACCGGATTATTCATTGCCTGAGGCGCAGCGATTATATCAGGAGCAGCATCTGCAAGAGCATGTTAGTCTTGGTGTCTCGGGATATAAGCAAGACGAATGCGACGGTAGTGAACTAACCGGTAACTCTTGGATGTTTCCCTCTCATACACAGTTTCCTTCTGGACATGACGGAGAACAAATGAGGCAGATGTATGGTCTGTTATTTCAGAAAATGACAGATGACTTATTCAGGAGTCAGAATCGCCGTACATACGGGTTGGTGAGAGCATCTAATGCTGGCGCTTCATCCATGCCTTATGTGCTGTACTCTGATTTGTATGATCATAAACAGTTCATCCGTGCACTGTGTAATTCATCCTTCAGCGGATTGTTGTGGACGCCTGAAGTACGGCGAGCCTCAAGTGCAGAGGATTGGGTACGGCGTATGCAAGCGGTATGCCTATCCCCACTGGCTATGCTGAACGCTTGGGGAGATGGGACGAAGCCATGGTCGTATCCTGAGGTGGAGCACATTATTCGGCATTATATTAAGCTTCGTATGAGATTGATTCCTTATCTTTACACGACTTTTGCCCAATATCGCTTCCAGGGTATTCCACCCTTCCGTGCGATGCCGTTGGTGATGGATATGGCTGATGGCATTACGATCAATGAAACCGGACGGGCGCTTAACACAACAGATGGAGCTTATGGGAAAAAGACAGAGAAGCTATGGGATGACCAATTTATGCTTGGTGATAGTTTGCTAGTAGCCCCCATGTTTGCGGGTGAAGCCAGTCGGGAGGTACTCCTTCCACAAGGGGGATGGTTCGGATTAGAGACGGGCGAGCGATATGAGGGAGGGCAGGTGATTCAGGTTGAGCCTGGGTTGGAGCAAATGCCAATTTTCGTTAAAGAAGGCGCCATCCTGCCTACCATTCCAGCACTTGCTCATGCCCAACTGCCTGGTGAAAAGGTTCAGCTGCATCTCATTCATTTCGGCAATAAACCAGGGCAAGCCTTATTATATGATGATGATGGTGAAACCTTCGATTATGAAAAGGGAGACCACCGCTGGGCACAGATTGAAGTTTCTGGTACAGGGGAACAGGGGGATCAGGCTTTTAAAGGCTCAATCTCTGAAGAATTTGAAGCTCTCTTTAGCTACGACCAAGTGAAATGGACCTTTGGTGCAAACCGATTACCTGAGGAATGACTTACTGCAAAAACAACCAAGCTCCATTAAGGAGACTTGGTTGTTTTCACATTTGGTACGGTAAAAATTCTGCTGTATCAATGCCTTTAAGCTGGTTTATCTTGGCCTGCTGCAATCGGCTGTCTTACAATTTTTACTTCATAGAATGAGATTTTGTTCGAGACAATATACTCAGGGATTTCTCTGCCATGTGCATGGGACTCTTTGAATGCGTCACTGCGGGTCCAGGCTTGAAAGTTTTCTTTCTCCTCCCAACGGGTAACTACAGTAACCTCATCATGCTCACGCGTGTTCTCAGTTAGAAGAACCTCTAGGCCTAGAAAGCCTTCCATGTACTCTACTTTACCTACCTTATCGAAACGTTCAATAAGCTTGTGTGCATTACCTTTTGTAATTTGGGATGTGTTTGTTATGATGATCATATTAATTCCTCCTATTATTGTTTAAAGTTTTTATTGGGATAATAATGGGGTATGTATCTACGAATGTTACTTTGGCTTCAATGTTGTATACGTCTTCTAGAAAATGAGAAGATAGGATCTCGTTCGGTTTGCCAGTTACCATGACTTTCCCATTCTTCATTGCGATCAAATAATCACAGTAACTGGCAGCCTGCTGAAGATCGTGAAGCACCATGACAATCGTGATCTTAAATTCCTGATTAATCTTTTGCAGCATCTCCATCACATCTAACTGGTGGGCAATATCCAGGAATGTGGTAGGTTCATCAAGCAGGATGATAGTTGTTTGTTGTGCTAGTGCCATCGCTATACGCGCTTTTTGTTGTTCACCTCCAGATAAAGTATGGAACATGCGGTTCTCATGTTTTTTAGTGCTGGTAACTTCCATTGCCCAATCAATAATACTTGTATCGTCGGACGTTATTCGGTCGAATAACCGCTTGTAAGGGGAACGCCCATACGTAATTAACTCTCTGACTGTCAGCTCAGGAAGCGAGTGTTTGGATTGGGTAAGCATAGCTAATGTTTGGGCCAGCTCTATTGTTTTATATTCCTTAACAGGCTTGTTATTAATGAGAACTTTTCCCTTATCGGCATGAAGCAGCTGCGTAATAATTTTTAATAAAGTCGATTTACCTGAACCATTCGGGCCCACTATTGCCGTCACTTTCTCAGCTGGAATTGATACGGATATATCATGAAGCTGAAAGGAGCCTACATGAAGCTCAAGATGCTCTGTCTGAATAGCTGTCATCACATGATTCTCCGTTTCTTTAATAGATATAGAAAGAACGGGGCGCCCAAGCCTGCCAACAATATACCGACAGGAAGCTCAATGGGATCAAACCAAGAACGGGCAATCGTGTCTGCAAGGACAACCAATGTGGCTCCACCAACGATAGATAAAGGGAGTAAATAACGGTAATCTTCACCGGTCAGCAGACGTATTGCATGTGGGACTACTAATCCGACAAAACCGATTAAACCAGCTACACTGACAGCAACCCCAGCTAACAGAGCAGCTAATAAAATAATCAGCACCCTATGGAGCTCGACCTTCTGGCCGAGCAGCTTGGCTGAGTCATCCCCCAATAGCAGCAGGTTAGACGATTTAATTGAAAATGCAGATAATACAAGACCTATAATTGCATAAGGGGCCATGAACTCAAGATGATGCCAGCTCCGTCCGCTTAGTCCGCCTGCCAGCCAAGGCAGTACAGCTTGAACCCGGTCGCTGAATAAGACCATAATTCCGTTCATGATGGCTCCTAATAGAGCATTAATCGCAACACCGGCTAGAATAATTTTTAAGGGGGATGCCCCTTTATCCCAAGCCAACATGTAAATAATAACAGCGGTGATAAATGACCCAGCGAATGCTAGAACAGGAAGCAGGTAGCTGAATTGCGGTAATACAATCATTGCTATAATGGCTGCCAGACCTCCGCCAGCAGAGACTCCGATAATTCCCGGGTCAGCTAACGGGTTCTTCATAACTCCTTGAAGCAGAGCTCCGGAAGCAGCTAAGCATGCTCCAGTTAATAGTCCAATCAGCACTCTTGGGAGTCTTAAATTCATGATGATTTTTTCATGGACGGGTTGGCCGTGAGAGGTGAACACCGCCCAAATTTCTTGGAATGATATAGGAACTGAACCATAGGTCAGGCCATAAAAAGCTACAATAAGAAGGAGCAGTGGAGCCGCAATTAAAACAAGTTTTCTTCGAGAATTTCGCTGTTGTATATTCATATTCTCATCACTTCACAGCTTGAAGCAGCTTATTCATCATATCAAGTGCCTCAATTACTTTAGTACCTGGATTCGTGCCGAACAGATCAGCAGGTAAAATTTCGATTTGATTATTTTTTACAGCATCCATACTGCTCCAAGCTGCATTCTGCTGCATTTCCTTTAAAAATCCATCTCTCACTTTTTCCGGATTCCCATGGCTCATAATCAAAATAAGCTGCGGGTTCGATTTCATAATTTTCTCTGTATCTAACTGGGCATATTGCGGATAGCTATCCAGCTTGGGGTAGTCGGCTGCAATATTCTCTCCCCCAGCCGAGACTACTATATTGCCGCTCAATGAATTGTTTAAAGCAGCCATATAGGTACCGGGAGCGCCATATACTAGTAAGACTCGCGGCTTAACTGTGGCAGAGTTCGATTTCAGATCTTTCAATTTTTGATCAATCGCTTGGTTCAATTGCGCAGCTTTATCGTCTTTTTGCAGCATTTGACCGAATAGTTGAATTTGCTTCATCACTTCTTCTATAGAATTTGCATTAGTTAAGACCATCTTAGAGCCGATGCCCTCAAGAGCAGGGATATCTTTGGTATTTAGCGGATTATTGCCTAGCACAACATCAGGACTAAGGTAGGCTACTTTCTCCAGATCCAGGCCATGTGTTGAGCCGACTTGCTCCACATTTTTGGCTTCTTGTATGGAAACAGGGCCAGTTGCAGTTGGTCTGCCGACAAGTGTACCTCCAAGAGCATAGATAATATCCATCTCGCCGTTGCTTAATGCTACTATTTTTTGCGGCACCGTATTGAAGGTTACCTTGCGGTTGGCAAAGTCTGTAAGGGTTACAGCCTTAGAGCTGGACGGGTCCTGAGTGGAATTGGTGATATTGCTAGCCGTATTGGCTGAACTATTAGATGCTGTTTGGCCACAGGCTGTTAATCCTATCAGTGAAATAGCCATGAGGATAAACAAAGATTTCTTCATAGGAGTTCTCCTGTTTCAGTTAATTGTTATTGTTGATAATGAATATCATTATTAACTACAGATTGAATGATAATGAATATCATTATTGATGTCAACGTATATTTTTGGAATCAACTGGAATCTTCGTTTATGAGTGAATTCATACTAAATTAATAAAATGGGTTGACAGTTTTCCAGAATTTAAGCTAATATCTACTCGTGACTGTTGTTATCTGCCTAAATTTTACCATATTGAACAAGGGGGTTAGAATGGCTTAGGTTAAAAAGCTCAAAAACAGCATTGGAAAGGACATTTTTTTTGATCATATAGTGAGAATGGTTATCGTTTGGATAGTTGCTTTGAGGATTGAAATGGGGTAAATGCGAAGGAGTTAATATTTTTTTTGAGATTTATTGATAATGATTATCGTTATTATCGAATATCATTTTTAAAATTTGTCGTTAGAAATGATGGAGGAAAACACAAGTGAAAAGATGGTTAGCTGTTTCAACTTTATTATTTACGTTACTAGCAACGCTTTTTGCACTACCGGAGGCGTATGCTGCTGCCAAATTGTCCGATGGGACTTATACCGTTGATTACTCCGTAAAAAAGGCAGAGAATGATTCGGCTTCCATGGCCAACGATTATTTCGAAAAGCCAGCCAAGGTATTTGTCAAAAATGGTGAAATGAATGTTCAGCTCCAAATGAATCACAGCAAATGGATTACCCTATTCAAGGTTCCAAGTGGTGCAAGCTTTGTAGATGCTCCTGTAGTAAGCAGCGACAAGGCTGAAGACACACGAGTAGTAAGCTTCAAAGTGGATGACTTGTCCAAACCTTTACTATCGAAAATTCACGTTACAGTCGAGTCAATTGATTATGACCATGACTACACGATTCGTTTTGTATTTGATGAGAAAAGCATCAAGAACATAGGGGCTAGCGATGCGGCTGCAGCGAAGCCTGCTGTAGAAGCTCCGGCAGCAGCAAGCTCAAGTGCAAGCAAGGTAGTGGAGCCTGCGTCGAAGCAGCAGCCGACAGCAGTTGTGAAGGATGCGTCCGCGAAGAAAGCTTTAACTGCAGCAGCAGGCAGCCAAGCGGCTTCCAGCGCGGATAAAAGCAAGCCAGTAGTTGTGAATCCGCAAACAGGCGACACGGCACCCATCACTATGCTGATCCTTTTGTTGGCTGTATCCGGTATGTTCCTTGGCTACAAAATTAATTCAAGAAAGTCCAAGGTATAATCTCGGATACAGATAGTACCATCCTAGAGAACTTTAACTTCGGGAAGGATTTATCAGACTTTATAGGCAGAAGGAGAGAATCATATTGAATAGGCAATTCAAGAAAATAATGTCCAGTTTACTCATATTTTTTGTATTACTGGCGGGGATTCCGTTACCGGCTGCTATGGCAGCAGATGAACCTGTTGTTAATTTAACATCCACCACAAGTTCAGTTTATGGAGGGAATAAGCTAACGGTATGGCAGTCTATTGGTAATATAACGAACAGCGTGTATCAGCAAGTCTATGGATACGAAGCAAAAGTTTCCTTTGATTCGAGTAAGCTGGAATTATCCACTGTTTCAACGCAAACCAAATTTAATACCCCGCAAAAAGTCGAAATTTCATCAGGCAGCTATAGGTTTACTACAGATCTGAAGAATGTTAATTCGCCTATTGCTCTGACAACAAGCTCGATTAACTTTTTAGGAATAACTGTCCAATCTAAAGCAGTAACACAGGTTACGACGGCTACAATCACTGCGAGTGATATTTATATTATTAATAAAGATGGCAACAAATTGAAGGTTGCGGATGTCTCTTATACCGTGACAATTAATCCAGCAGGAAATAAAGACCAACTTAAGGTGTTGGTTGCAGGTACAGGCACAGCTAGAGAAGGAGTTTGGAATGGACAGTATCCGGTTGGCTCCATGACAGCCTTCACGACCGTTTATAATGCATCCCGATCCCTTGCAACTGGTAATGAGACCTCGCAAGAAAAGATAGATCAACAGTATGCTGCACTGCAAGCGGCTTATACAGCGTTGCAAGCTAACGTCATTACAAATAATCCTGTTCCGACACTTCCTGACGGCGAATACAGTCTTGGATACACGATTTATAAAGAACTAACGAATGAGCAATCAGTTATGAACTCTTACGTTGATCCTAACAGCGGAAAGCTAACAGTTCAAGGTGGTAAAAAGTACGTTTCGTTCACCTTGAAACAACATGCAGAAATTTTATCATTGAAGACTAAACAAAACGGTATTTTGGTCGAAACAGATAAACTAAACGAGAACACAGCCAACAATACCAGGATTGTTAAATTTGAAGTTACCGATTTGTCCAAAAGAATGGATGGGTGGGTTAAGATTTATTGGGATCTAGGTCCGCCTATTGGTATCTATGACAATGAGTACAATATTGAAATTGGCTTTAACAATATTGGCTTGGCTGAAAAAGGACAGCTGAATTCGACTATTGCTGACGCGCAAGCGAAGCATGCTGCAGCAGTTGAGGGATCAGCGAATGGAGAGTACCCTGTAGGTTCAAAGGCTACATTGCTTACAGCTATCACAGCAGCACAAACGGTGGCTTTGAATACAACATCAACACAAGCACAGGTGGATCAAGCAGTAGTGACGCTGCAAGCAGCGGTAACGGCATTCACAACTTCAGTGGTTAATCCAAGCTTGGCAGACGGCCAATATATAATCGATTTTGCAACGCTAAAAGAAACTACAGATGCAGAGTCGACGATGAACAGCTACTTCCTGAGACCAATCAAATTAAACGTACAACAGGGAGTTAAGAAAGTATCGTTCACATTGAAGGATACCAAGACGGTAACAAGCTTGAAGGTGGAGAAAGACGGTGTTTTTACAGAAACCGACATATTAAGCACCGATACAGCAGCCAACACTAGAGTTGTAGAGTTTGAAGTCGCAGACCTCAAGACAATTCTGAGAGCCAAGGTGCATGTATCGACTCCTATGGGTAATGGTACATTTTACGAAATGGATCACATCGTCCGCTTGAAATTTAATTCCATTGACACAGCAATTAATGTGACGACTTTAAAAACGTTAATCGCTAGCGCTCAAACGAAGCATGACGCAGCAGTCGAGGGAACGGCTAACGGCCAATATGCAGCAGGCTCCAAAGCGATTTTGTTGAGTGCAATCACAGCTGCAAATACAACACTATCGAGCACAACATCAACACAAGTACAGGTAGATCAAGCAGTAGTGACGCTGCAAGCAGCGGTAACGGCCTTTAATGCTTCCGTTGTTACAACACAACCAAATACCGATGTTTATGATATTGGTTTTAAAATCTTTAAAACCAATTCAGATGAAGCATCCGTCATGTATGACTATGTAGATAAAACAAGCGGTAAGCTGACGCTGAAAAACGGTAAGAAGTATGTATCCTTTGTTTTAAATCAAAATGCGGAAATATTGAGTTTCAAAACAAAGCTGAACGCGAGCTCATCCTTAGTTGAAACAACAACAGCTAGCACCGATACAGCAGCTAATAAAAGAACGGTTGAATTCGAAGTCGAGGATTTGACAAAAAAAGTTGACGGTTGGGTGAAGATTTACTGGGTACTTCCTGCTCCAATCGGTATCTACGATCACGAGTATGATGTTCAAGTTGGTTTCAGTAACCTGCCTTCAATTCCTGAACCAGCAAATAAAGCTATACTGAGCACTCTGATTTCAAGTACGCAATCGAAGCATGACACAGCTGTAGAAGGAACATCAGATGGTCAATATCCAGCGGGCTCGAAGGCTGTATTGCTTACGGCTATCACAGCAGCTCAAACGGTGGCTTCAAATGCAGCAGCAACGCAAGCACAGGTGGATCAAGCGGTAGTGACGCTGCAAGCAGCGGTAACGACTTTTACTTCATCGGTTATTAAAGTCAGCATTACAGACGGTGAATACATAATCGATTTCACCACACTCCAAGAAACTACAGATACAGCTTCCTCCATGAACGGTTACTTCCTAAGACCAATCAAGCTAAACGTAAAGCAGGGAGTTAATAAGGTATCGTTTACGTTGAAGGACAGTTCGATAGTAACGAGCTTGAAGGTGGAAAAGAATGGTGTTCTTACTGAAACCTCGATACTTAGCACGGACACAGTGGCCAACACAAGAGTCGTGGAGTTTGAAGTAGCGGATTTCAATGCCATTATGAAGGCTCAGGTACATGTATCGACAATGAATAATGGAGCACCTTACGAAAAGGATCACAATATTCGCTTGAAATTCAATTCGGTAGGTACAGAAGTTAATATTACTGCTTTAAATACACTTATTGTCAACGCTCTAGCGAAGCACGATGAGGCTGTGGAAGGAATAGCAGTCGGCCAATATCCAGCAGGTGCTAAAGCCACGCTGCAAACAGCCATTAATCAGGCCAAAGCAACAGCAGGAAATGCAGCAGCAACGCAAACGCTGATTGATCAAGCAGGAGCTGCACTACAAGCTGCACTAACTGTATTCAATGCTTCTGTCATTAGTACTAGTCCCGGAGGAGCGGGATCTCTGGGTGATGGCGAGTATAACATTGATTATACGATCTACAAAAAAGGTACGAATGAAGAATCCGTCATGTATGAGTATGTCGATCCCAAAAGCGGCAAATTAGTAGTTCAAGGCGAAAAAAAATATGTCTCATTTACATTGAAGCAAAGCGCCGAAATCTTGAACTTTAAGACAAAGAAAAACGGTGCGCTGGTTGAAACAACAACGGTAAGCAGTAATCCTACATCGAACACAAGAGTCATTCAATTCGAAGTAGATGATCTGAAAGCAAGACTGGACGGATGGGTGAAGATTTACTGGCAAGTGAACCCTACATTCCTCTATGACCATGAGTACGATGTAGAAATCGGGTTCAGCAATATACAGGTAACCGATCCGGGAACAGAATACAGCTTGAATTTCACAGCACTGCATGCGACTAAAGACGAAGTTTCATCGATGAACGGTTATTTCATTAAGCCAGGTAAATTAACCGTCCAACAAGGCAAGAAGAAGGTAAGCTTTACTGTAAATCAGAGCACGATAGTTCCTAGCTTCAAAGTAGAACAAAACGGTGCCTTAGTTGAAACAGCCGTTGTTAGCACAGATACAACAGCGAATACAAGAGTGGTTGAATTTGAAGTAGGTGATTTAACTGCACTGCTCAATGCTAAGGTACATGTTTCCACTAAGCTACCTAATGGTAATCCTTATGAAATGGATCATAGTATTCGGTTGAGGTTTGATGTAGGCAGCAATACACAATTGAACGCTCTAATTACGGATGCACAATCGAAGCATGACGCAGCTGTGGAAGGAACAGCAGATGGCCAGTATCCTGCAGGTACTAAAGCCACGCTCCAAACAGCAATTAATCAGGCCAAAGTAACAGCGAGTAATGCAGCAGCAACACAAGCACAACTTGATCAAGCGGTAGCTGCACTTCAAGCAGCACTAACGACATTCAATGCTTCTGTCATTAGTAGTAGTCCTGAAACGTTGCCGGAAGGCGAATACAACATAGCTTATACCATTTATAAAAAAGGCACGAATGAAGAATCCGTTATGTATGAGTATGCCGATCCAAAAAGTGGAAAGTTATTAGTTCAAGGTGGTAAAAAGTATGTCTCATTCACATTGAAGCAAAGCGCCGAGATTTTGAACTTCAAGACCATGCAGAATGGAGCTTTGGCTGAGGCAGCTACTGCAAGCAGCGATGCACTAAATAACACTAGAGTCGTTAAGTTCGAGGTCAATGATTTGAATAAACGTTTGGACGGATGGGTGAAAATCTATTGGCAGGTGTCCCCTACGTTCCTCTATGACCATGAGTACGATGTTGAAATTGGATTCAGGAACATAACCGTAGATATGACCAAACCGGTAAATGATGGTCAATACAACTTTGAGTTTACCGCAGTGCCAGATGACCCAACTGCAGCTCCGGTGAACACCTATGTCGATACTGCTGGTAGCCTAAAGATTCAAAATAGCAAAAAAACAGCAACGATTAAATTAAAAAACGGAGTAACAGTTAAGAAAATTTTGCAGCTGAACTCTGACGGTACGGTTAACAAGGAACTTACACCACAGTATTCCGCAAAACAATCAGGTCTTGTAAGGGTACTTGCTAATGAGACGGGTACTTCAAATTATCAATTTGAATTGGAGGATCTGACTGCAAAGTATGAAATGCATTTACTTTCAGGAGGCGTAGAGACATCCTATAAGCTGCAATTCAGCAGCGTGTCTCCAGTCGGTAAACTTGAGGATATAACAAAACCGGATGGCAACGGAAGCAATCCAGGAAATCCAGGGAATCCAGGGAAATATATAGCTGACGGCACATACAGCTTAAATTACAGGGTTTTAAAATATGAAACGGATCGAAATTCGGTTATGCAGGATTACGTTGTGACTCCAGGGTACTTGACAGTTTCAGGAGGTAAGCAGTATTTCTCCATGACGCTAAAACAAAGCAAAGAAGTTACAGCGTTAAAAACAGAAAATAACGGTTCCTTAACAGACGTTGAGGTAGTTGAAAGGAACAATGAAAAAAATACTCGCCTAGTTAAATTTGAAGTCAAGAATTTGTCATCGAGGTTAAAGGGTTGGGTTAAAGTCGACTGGGCGGAAATTAATTATTTCCATGAGTACGATGTGGAATTTTCCTTCGACGAATTAAGCCTCAAGAAGATTAGCTCAGACGCTGTATTAGGCGGTGGAGCAGGAGCAGCTGTAGCATCGTTGAAGAATGGTGAGTACGATCTGGGCTTCCAAGTATTGCAACATAAAAACACTCTGGAATCCAAATACAATGATGTAGTAGCTCATCCTGCCAAATTGATTATCAAGGATGGCAAGAGAAGTGTGGCTATTACAATAAATGATCATAAGTTAGTTGACGATTTCAAAGTTGAAACGGAAAAAACAGCTGCAAATACTTCAGACTCAAGCGCAGCTGCTACTGTAACAAAGACTATGGAATCTGCAACTGTAGTAAGCAAGGACGAAGAAGCTAACACACGTGTTGTAAGTATGGAAACAAAGGATTTAACAGCTCCAGTTCATGTTCAGTTAGACATTGTTATACCACCGACTGAAGCTGACTTGGAGGAGCATAAAAAAGCTGTAGAGAAAGCGGCGGCAAACAATTCGGATGATGGTTATATCCCTATGCTTCAGAAGAAGCTTGAAAAGGTAGATGTTGATTTCATCTTTGATATGGATGCGCTTGGCAAAAAGGCTGAGGAACAATTGACTGCAACAGAGCCTTCGACTGAAAATCCAACTGCACCGGTTGCACAAGCAGGCTTGAATGATGTTCAAGGACATTGGGCAAAAGCGTCGATTGAACGTGCGGTCGGGTTAGGTATTGTCAACGGATATGAAGACGGTAGTTTCCGTCCTGACGGTGAAATAAGTCGTGCTGAATTCACTGTATTGATCGGTCGTGCGCTTAAACTGGAAGGTAAGCAATCAGAGCTGAATTATACCGATCTTGCCAGCATTCCAACATGGGCTAAGTCTAACCTGGAGCAAGCCGTAGGCGCAGGTATTATTAGCAGCTATGAAGACGGTACCTTCCGAGCTGAGCGCAAAATCACGCGTTCAGAAATCGCGGTTATGATTGTTCGTGCCTTGGGGCTTCCACTTGATTCCAAGGAAAGCATGTCTTTCACAGATGCGAAGCAAATTCCAGATTGGGCTTCTTCCCAAGTTGCAGCAGCAGCTAAGAAGGGGATTATCAACGGAAGAGACAACAATCTGTTTGCTCCGAATGCGAGTGCAACAAGAGCGGAAGCTGTAACCTTGATCTTGGCTCTTCTTAACCACAAGTAGTTTTGATAATGATTCATACAAACCTTAGGTAGCTTATATGAACGGGGATGCCAGGCAGCTGGCGTCCTCGGTATTTTTTTGCTTATACGATAAAGGGCTTTTAATTGAAGTGAAAGGAGATAGTGTAGGTGATAAACAAACTCATTAGTGTTGTGGTGATTACTGCCTTGATATTCGTAATTGCGGGCTGTTCATCAGGTATGGAAGGCGCGACTGCGGATATGGCTCCGAATGCAGATGGTCATACAGCAAAGCGTGTCATAGCGACTACTGTAGCAGCAACCGAAATTATGGATGCACTCGAGGTTGAATTGATCGGTATTCCGAAGAGCTACAAGAAGCTTCCCGAACGTTATAACAGCGTTACTCAGGTAGGCAATCCGATGAGCCCTAGCATGGAAGTGGTTAAATCACTCGATCCGTCCGAGGTCCTATCTGTAACAACCTTGGAATATGACTTGGCGCCGATGTTTAAAAATGCGAATGTGGAAGCCAAATTTTTGGATTTAACAAGTGTTGACAAAATGAACAAGGAAATTATGGGACTGGGAAATAAGTATGACAGAGCTAAACAAGCGGAAGCCCTTATCAACAAATTTAATGTCAAGATGGCTCAAATCAAAAAGGATACGGAAGGTAAAAAAGTACCGTCTGTTCTCATTTTATTGGGAGTGCCGGGCAGCTATTTGGTTGCAACGGAGAACTCCTATATCGGGGATCTTGTGAAGCTGGCGGGCGGTAAAAATGTGGTGCAAGGTGAAAAGGTAGAGTATCTCGCATCCAATACCGAGTATTTGCAGCAGGCTAATCCCGATGTGATACTAAGAGCTGCTCACGGAATGCCGGAGGAAGTCATCATCATGTTCGACAAGGAGTTCAAGAAGAATGACATCTGGAAGCATTTTGATGCTGTGAAAAATAATAGAGTTTATGATTTAGAGGAAGAGTTATTCGGAACGACGGGAAATCTGGCTGCTACGCAAGCGCTGGATGCTCTAGTAAAGATGCTGTATCCATAAAGGTACGGAATCGCTTGACAGCAGGCGGATCGGGTATCTTATTTTGTGTAAAAAGGAAGTTAGCAATGAACAAAAAATGGTTGAGTGTGATAGCAGTCGTCATCCTGCTGGTTGTAGTGACCCTTATATCGGCAACTACAGGGAGCATAAAGGTGAGCAGCCTGGACCTGATCCAAGGATTGTTCACCGGCACGAATAAAAGTGTTCAGATCATCAAAGACCTGCGTTTACCACGCATTATTATTGCCTTATTTGTTGGGGCGGCATTGGCTGTATCGGGTGTACTTCTTCAAGCTGTTATGAGAAGCCCACTGGCGGATGCGGGAGTTATTGGTATATCCTCGGGCGCTGGCTTCTTGTCCTTGCTGTTTGTCACCCTATTTCCGAAGTTTTTCTTCTGGCTGCCGTTGTTCGCTTTTGTAGGAGGGGCGATTGCTTGTTTCCTCGTCTATTCGCTCTCATGGAAAGCAGGACTTAGTCCGATCCGGATTATTCTAGTGGGAATTGCGGTCAACGCTACCTTTACGGGATTAGGACAATCGTTTAATTATAGGGGCAGCTATGCAGTAACAAGCATTAATCAGGCGACAACCTCTATATTTACGATGAAAACCTGGAATGACGTTGAAGTGATGGTCGCCTACGGCTCTATCGGATTAATCCTATCTCTGATGCTATGCTCCTGGTGCAATCTTCTATCCCTGCAGGATAAATCGGCTAAAAATTTGGGGCTAAACGTAACGCGGGCCCGCTTGATTGTTTCCATAGTAGCTGTAATGCTGGCGGCTATTGCTACGGCTATCGGTGGCCTTATCGCTTTTGTAGGGCTACTTATTCCTCACATTGCGCGGCTGCTGGTCGGCTCGGACCATAAAATTCTGATCCCGTTCTCAGCGCTTGCTGGTGCACTCCTGATCTTGTCAGCGGACACCTTGGGACGTACAATCCTTGTCCCGTCAGAGGTTCCTGCCTCTATTATTATGACGGTTATCGGCGGCCCCTTCTTAATATTTCTACTTAGAAAGAGTGAACGAATCCATGGAAATTAAAGATGTTACGTTTTCTTACGATAAAAAGACCGATCATCTGAAATCTGTGAGGAGCCTCATTGAAATTGGAAAAATAACAACAATTATTGGCCCGAATGGCTGCGGCAAATCTACGCTTCTGGGAGTTATGTCTCATAATAACACCCCTCGCAGCGGGCAAGTGATTCTAGACGGCAAGTCTATTAACACCTACAAGCCCAAAGAGCTTGCCAAGAGGCTGGCCGTTGTTCACCAGCATAACGATGCCCCTTCCGACCTGACGGTTGAAAAGCTGGTTAGCTTCGGACGGATGCCGCATAAGAACTTATTTACCCCAAATGCGGATGAGGATGAAGGAGCTATCGAGCAAGCGTTAACCGCCACGAATCTATTGGCTAAACGTAAATTGACCATTGATCAATTATCGGGTGGCGAGAGGCAAAGAGTATGGATTGCTATGGCATTAGCGCAAACGACACCCTTTTTATTTTTAGATGAGCCCACCACTTATCTTGACATTTATTACCAATATGAATTGCTGGACTTAATAAAAAGCCTGAACGCCGAACATGGCTTAACCATTGTGATGGTCCTACATGATATTAATCAGGCAATTCGTTACAGCGACAGCATTATGGTTATGAAAAGCGGACAGATTGTGTTGAGCGGTTCACCTCAGGATGTAATCACGGAGGCCACGATCAAAGCGATATATGGGGTGGACGTGATCATTAAGCAGGATCAGGCCGCAGGCTTGTACATGGTACCAATAGGTATTTAAAAAGGTGATGACGTGAGTAAATTTCATTGGATAATATCTCTTAAAGCCAAACTTTCGTATAGCAAAAAAATCGGCTTCCCGGAATTAGTAACGCTGCTGGCGTTAGGCGTGTTTCTATTCTCGTTCATCGAGCTGAGCAGTGTGGCGATGGGTTACTTTGAGAATCGAAAAGCTTTGACCGAGGCACAATCGGTTTATTATAGCAGCCTTGAGGGGACAGAGCAGGACGCCGCTTCCGAGGCCGCTATTAAGGTCGAAGATAAGTCCGATACCCGACCCTTAACTGTCCGACCATCGTTCCATGGTTTGCTTACGGTCAACCCGGATATTACAGGCTGGTTAAAAATTGCCGACACTCTAATCGATTATCCAATCGTTCGGGCTGAGGACAACGAGTATTATTTATCCCGTAATTATAAACGTGAGGATGCGAAGGCCGGGAGTATTTTCATGGATTTTAGGAACGATGTGACTACGGATAGCTCGAATACGATTTTGTATGGTCACCGAATGAAGGATGGCTCGATGTTTGGAGATTTGAAGAAATATATGAACCGGGATTTTTTTGAAACCCATCGACGGATCTCTTATGACACGTTATATGCGAGTTATGACGTCGAAGTTTTCTCCGTCTACTATACCACAACAGATTTTAATTATATTGAGACGGAATTTAGCGGCCCTGAAGATCGGCTCCAGTTTTACGATAGTATCCGCCAAAGGTCCATGTACAAGTCGGAAGACACACTGACTGAGCAGGACCGTTTATTAACCTTATCTACCTGTGATTACACCTTGGACCCGAATGAGGGAAGACTCGTTGTGCATGGAAGGCTTGTGGAGAAGCAGAAAGAAATGCATAGCGGAAATGATGTGAGATATGCAAAAGGAGAAGTAAATGCTAGCACATCCGGTGCTGTGGCAGTAAACAATGAGGCAGTAAAACAATGAAGGAGGCAATCCATATGAAAAGTCCATTTAACAAAGTTATGTCCAGTGTATGTCTATTTTCTCTGCTGGTTTCAGCAGCGCCAATCTGTACGGTGTGGGCCGCAGACGTACCGTCATCCGCATCCGTTGCCAATTCGAGTTCGAGTACCAGTTCACTAAAAGACGGTATATATTCAATGAATTATGTAATCAAGAAGTTCAGTACTGAACAGAATTCGGTTATGCAGGATTATGTGATTAACCCCGGAAAGTTAACCGTAACGGGAGGCAAACAATATTTCTCGTTCACTCTTAAGCAAAGTAAAGAGAATACGGCATTCAAAACCGAGTTTGACGGCGTATTGAAGGATACGAAGATCATCGCCACCAATGAGGTGAAAAATACGCGAGATGTTCAATTTGAGGTCAAGGATTTGTCTAAGAAGCTTAAGGCTTGGGTCAAGGTTGATTGGGCTGCGTTCAATTATTTCCATGAGTATGATATAGAGATTTCCTTTGATAAAGCTAGCGGACAACGGATAAGCGATGTTTCAGTTGATAAAGGAGACTCAGCGGCAGGCTCAGCACCAAGTACAGCACCAGGGGGAAGCGGCCAATCAACATCTAAGGATCAGCCGAAGGCTATCGAGTCAGTAACACCAACTCCCGCCAAACCAACAGCACCAGCTCAAGTTTTAATTGACGTAGATAGCCACTGGGCTAAAGCATCAATTGAACAGGCGGTAGCATCAGGTATTGCCAATGGTTACGAGGATGGTAAATTTAAGCCTGAAGGCGAAATTAGCAGATCCGAATTTACAGTACTAATAAGTCGCGCCTTAAAGCTGGAAGGTAAAAAAGCTGAATTAAATTATTCGGATCTTAACCAAATTCCGCAGTGGGTTAGACCTCATCTTGAGCAGGCTATCGGTGCAGGAATTATTAGCAGCTATGAAGATAATACCTTCCGCCCTGACCGTAATATTACCCGAGCGGAAATCGCGGTTATGATTGGGCGTGCACTGGGGCTTCAACCTGATGGGAATGAGAAGTTAACATTTGCAGACGAACAGCAAATTCCACAGTGGGCCTATGCCCAGGTTGCAGCAGCGTCGAAGCTCGGCATTATTAATGGCAGAGATAATAATCTCTACGCTCCCAATGCCAGTGCTACCCGAGCTGAGGCGGTTACATTAACTTTGGCGCTTTTAAAAAATGTGAAATAAAGTGAATCTTTAATAAACAACCGCAAGTATTGGCCAAACCTCTTCATATATCCCTTGATCGTTCGTGATTCTGTTAGGGCAAGTGGGATCTGGCAGGACTATAGGTTTAATTCAGGTGAACTATAGACAATCCGGGCTCAGTTTATTAAAGTTAAATTAGCTATGCGCTTGATTCATAAATGCAGAGCTATTCTTTAAGATCAGAGGAGAACGATGTATGAAACAGATGTTTAAAAAGGTCATTATTCCTACTATAGCACTTAGTCTGGTGTTTATGCTTCCGGCAAGAGCGGTTGAGCCTTCGCTATCTGCCAGCACACAGCAGCAAGCAGCACTGCCGAGCGAAATAGCCTTTCAAATTCCTATGAACACATATTGCAGCTCGGAGAACTCGCTGGATTTTTCATTCCAATTATCCAATGCTTTATCGACAACGTCTGATTTAACCTTGTATTTGTATGGTCAAGATGGGTCCTCATTTAATGAAGAAGGTTCTTCATACCGTGAAATACAATCCAGTATTGTGCCTGGAAAAGCCTTTCAGTTGAAGGCGAACGCTACTGGGACCTACCATATCAATTTCGGCAATCACAAAAAGTGCAGCGAACGATTGTATATGGGGAAAATTGTAGCTAATTCAGGTCAAGCCTCCGTGCTGGCAAGGGGATGGGTTGAAGTAAACGGCAGATTTGAAGATGTCACCGTAAATGGCAACAACAAAGTGGACCTTGCTGTTGCGGCCCCCGCAGCTTCTGCGGCTCCCAAAGCACCTACAGCAGAGCCAGCTGCTGCTTCCGCAGTAGAGACTACTTTACAGCCTTAGAAACATCTATTAACCGCGGCGACAGGGGCGAGATTTAGCGCTCCGCATTACGCAGCAACAATGGTAATATCGATTAAAAGAGCGCCAAACGAAATGGAAACCCTCCTAACCCACTTTTAAAGTGGATTAGGAGGGTTTTTCGTAAGTATACTTCTATGGGTTGAAAGGGTTTAGTCAGATTTGTCCTTAGCTCGTCCCTCGATAACGCTGAGTCCTTCGGGACTCCCGTTATCAGATGCTTCATTTTCCACCAAGTGCTTCAGTACATTCAGCTTATTTTCCCAGAAGCGTTCATAATAGGCAAGCCAGCGCTTCAGCTCTAGCAGAGGCTCCGCCTGAAGACTATACCGCGTTTCGCGTCCAACCTTCTGCTCCTTCACAAGTCCAGCATCCGACAGTATGCGCAGATGCTTGGAGACAGCCGTACGGCTCATCGGAAAGTGGCCGCTGATAACCGTAACCGGCATTTCTTGATCGCTGAGCAATTGCAGCAGCTTGCGGCGGGTTGGATCAGCGATGGCTTGAAACACATCATGCTTGGGAGCAGCGTCAGCCATCTTAAGCCTCGACCAGCTTGGCAAGCTGTTGGGTAATGCCTCCCCAGCCTTGGTTCATTCTATCTCTTACAGCCTCATGAGGCATATTGAATTCTGTAAGCTTTCCAGCTTCCCATCCGGAATGAATAAGTGTGAACTCCGTCTTGCCTTCCAGATCTTTTAAATCAAAGGAAATCTGCCAATCCTTGCCCCATGAGAAAACAAGCTTGTTTGGCGGATCGATCTCCGTTACTTTGCAATAAGAAGTGCCGAAATTCTTGTCATTTAAAGTAAATTCATATCCGAGCACGGGTTGAAAATCATTAGGCATAAACCAAGCCGCGATGCCCTCTGATGTGGAGACGGTGTCCCAAACCTTTTGAATAGGTGCATTCAAAACCAGTGTATGTCGTATATCCGGTATTGTACCTTGAGTATTTTCCTGCATATGCATGTACCTCCATGTGAAATATAATATGAAACCAAATGGTTTCGCATTTGTATTATACGAAACCATTTGGTTTCGTGTCAAGTCTAACTGGTTTTCTTAACTCAGGTAATGGGAGCGGGAGTATTTATTTTATTATTGTAAAATGACTTTGCGTCTAAATTGTGCCCTCTTTGCCCATAATAGTTACTATAAATAGGCAGAAGTGGGGGAAATACATGCTATCGGTACATTGGAGGCTTGCTGAGCTATGGACGATTGGGCGGCAAAGGGAATTAACAGTGGATGAACAATCGGAAATGTCAGCCTGCATGCATTATAATGCTATATTTGCCCGAAAATTATCCAGTCTTTACAATTTATCACTAGTGGCTTCAATGTCTAACGATATGGAGTGGCAGCATGAGATTTGCAAACAGATTGAGAAATTAGAGAGTCAGGGGAATCTGCACCTGGATTTTCGCAAATAGAAGGCGGTGCAGCAGCTTGTACAGCGTGTTGCGCTATCAGGAAATGTAAACGCTTTAAAATATTTAGACTCATAGGAGCTCATAGGGGCTTGAATGATTGTGTAAAAGCTTTGCTTTTATACAGGGATCATGTGATAATATTATGTTCAGCCATACACGCATTGCGGTGTACGGGTTTATTGGAATTTGATCTCATGGAGGAAAAGTAACAGTGGAGAAGTATCCTTTTTCATATAATCATTCACAGCCTTTTATTCAACAAGTAAGCGAATGGATAGCGGATGTATTCTACGATATACTGCCGGAAGCGGGCTTTGAGGTTCGCGATGAGCAGATTTATATGGCGTTTCAGCTGGAGCGGGCATTCGCTGAGAAGCAGACGATTTTTGCAGAAGCCGGAGTGGGAACAGGGAAGACGCTGGTATATTTGTTGTATGCGATTTGTTATGCGCGTTATACGCGCAAGCCAGCTATTATCGCCTGTGCGGACGAGTCTCTGATCGAGCAGCTGGTCAAGCCGGAAGGTGATATTGCGAAGCTAGCTAAGCATCTTAGCCTGGCTATCGACGCGAGGTTAGGCAAATCTCCAGACCAGTATGTTTGCCTTGTGAAGCTGGATGAAGCGCGTCTTGGGCACGAGGAGGTAGGGCTGTATAAGGATTTATACGAGGGCCTGCCAGAGTTTGTTCATTCCTACGATGCACTGCAGTCGTTTCACGCTTATGGAGACCGGAAGCAGTACCCGAATATGAACGATGAGCAATGGTACAATGTCAGCTGGGATGTGTTTCAGGATTGCTTCGTTTGCGATAAGCGGCACCGGTGTGGGCAGACGCTTTCACGAGACCATTACAGGAAGTCCACAGAATTAATTATTTGCTCGCATGATTTTTATATGGAGCATGTGTGGACGTATGAGGGACGCAAACGCGAGGGACAATTGCCGCTGCTGCCGGATCACTGTACCGTTGTTTTCGATGAAGGGCATTTGCTGGAATCGGCTGCGCAGAAGGCATTGACCTACAAGCTGAAGCATGTGGTTTTCGAGGAATTAATTACCCGGCTGCTTAAAGGTGAAGTGAGAGAAACATTAGCCGTGCTTATAGATGAAGCGATTGAGCAAAGCGAGACGATGTTCGACTTATTGGAGCGTCAGAGCATAGCAATTCCTGGATCCGATAGGAAACAGATTATATTGAACGAGCAGCTGCTCAACGAGATACTTCAGTTTCAAAAGCTGCTTGCGGCCATAGAGGAAGAGCTGGTTTTCGAGAGTGAGATGTACACCTTGAACGAGTATCAGCTGCGCATTGTTGAGGAGCATCTGGAGATGATGCAGAAGGCACTGAATCTTTTTCACCAATCAGAGACTTTGATCTGTTGGGTGACGGAAAGTGTGAATGGACTCAGTCTGGTCATTATGCCAAGAACCGTCAAAGAAGTGCTCAGTGAAAGAGTGTTCAATTCTGGTATTCCGATTATTTTTTCATCAGCTACTTTATCGGTAGAGGGATCGTTTGATTATGTAGTGGACAGTCTCGGGATTGAGAAGTATTTATCCTTTTCAGTCGACTCTCCGTACGATTATGAGCACCAAATGAAAGTGGTAGCACCCAAATGGTCCTATGGAGGAACATTTTCCGAGAAAATGAAGACCGCTGTTCGACTGCTGGAGCGAACGGAAGGAAGAGCATTGATACTGTTTCCGACTAAGGATGAGCTGCAGCGGTTTAAGAAAGAAATTTCCCATTATCCGGAATGTGCTGCACTTCGCTTCTTGTTTGAGGGTGATCAAGAAATAAGCGGCTTAATTTCCTCCTTCCAGCATGATGAGCTGAGTGTTCTATGTGCGGTCAGCTTATGGGAGGGACTCGACATTCCTGGTCCTTCGCTTTCGAATGTGATTATATGGGCGCTTCCTTTTCCTCCTCAAGACCCTGTATTTATGGCCAAACGGCAAGCTGCCGCATCGCCCTTCGAGGAAGTGGATCTTCCTTACATGCTGCTGCGACTTAAGCAGGGGATGGGCAGATTAATTCGTTCGCGCGAGGACAGCGGTATTATAGCCATTCTCAGTGAGGATCTGGAGCCGATAAGGCATCACATCGAGGGTGTGCTTCCGCCCGGAGTTCACTTGGTAGATACGCTTGATTAGCTTGGAATATTAATGCGACCCCATTGTTAAAGGGACTTAACCCTCTGGCAATGGGGTTTATTCATTTTTTCAGCTAAATCTTTTCTTATAACGTATGGCAAGAAGTAGGCTTGGGTGGGGGATATACACGGACCGTAAATTTTCGGGTTAGGCTAAGTTGGGGCTTGATATTGGATCAGTGAATCATGGTACACTGTTAAAAAGATCAACGTTTCGTGTAGAACGTGAGGGGGATGCAACATGTCTATGAAGTTAAATTGGCAGAATTGGAGGTTTTCCATATTTACTAAGCTGCTGGCGATGTTCTTTCTAGTGATGGTTCCCGTCTATGCGCTGGCGATGCATATGAATGATGTCGGTTCCGGAATCGTCCGAAACGAAATTTCAAGCTCACTACAGTCGCAGATCCATTTCTATAACAATTCATTGAATAAAGAAATCGATCGGATGATTCGGCTGCAGCGCGAATATGTGAATGACGACGGATTGGTCTCATTAGGGGTTATTGCGGAAAACCTCGATTATTACGAGCGTTCGTCCATCATGAGGCAATTTCAGCAAAAGCTTAATTTGATGAAAAGTTCAGGCATTTACGTAACAAAAGCAAGCGCTTACATTCCACCAATTCAAAGAATCGTATCCACTGACGAGCTGTCGGATGAGCTTCCTGCCAGTGTGATAGACCGCCTGAAACGTTCACGCGATAGGACAGGTACTTCTCCTTTGGAATATGAAGACGGAAGATTATTTCTCCGGGAGTTTTACCCGTCCTTGCCTGTTTCACAGCAGCGGGATCCTATATTTGTGCTGGAAACGGAAGTATCTGTCATTCAACTGCAGCAGTTTTTGCAGCAAATTTCCGGCTTTGAGCAAGGCGGAGCGGCGATTGTAAGCTCCAAGTGGATGATTGCGGGTGATACGGACCAACAGGTGATGAAACCGATTGCCCAAAATGTATGGGAATGGGTGAAAAGTGAACAGGGCAATCACAATGGAATCCAAACCGTCCGGCTGAACAAGCAAAATTACATTACCGCGTATGAATATGCCCCCGAAACGGACACCGTACTTCTGGTTTATGTACCTGAGTTTGAGATATTAGGTTCGTTAAAAAAATATAAGGGCTTCCTTATGCTCATGTCGTTAGTAACAGCCATTCTTATTGTGCTGGTTTCGCTGTGGGTGTATCAGGTCATACATAAGCCGTTAGCGAAGATGGTGCGGGCTTTTCGAATGGTTGAATCCGGCAATCTGTCTATCTCCCTGTATCACCGGAGCAGAGACGAATTCAGCTATATGTATAAACAGTTCAATGAAATGACAACCAAGCTCAGATTGCTTATTTACGAGGTATATGAGCAGAAGCTGCAAACGCAGCAAGCGGAGTTAAACCAGCTGCAGTCCCAGATCAACCCCCATTTTTTATACAATAGCCTATACTTGCTATACCGGATGACCAAGGCACAGGATTACGATAACAGCTTGAAATTCACGAAATATTTGGGCGATTATTTCCGTTATATTACTAAGAAAACAGGGGATGATGTCCCGCTGGAGCAGGAATGGCACCATGTCCGGATGTATATGGAAATTCAAAATATCCGTTTCTCCAACCGGCTTAAGGTAACGATAAGTGACCTGCCGGAGGGGCTGCGTTCCCTGATGGTACCCCGTCTAATATTGCAGCCGCTGGTGGAGAACGCTTATCAGCACGGACTTGAAAATACGGTAACGGAGGGGCTGCTGTCTGTCTCTATAGAGGCGGATGAAAAAGGGATGCGAATTGTGACGGAAGACAACGGAGCTGGTATGTCTGAGGAGCAATTTGCGGCCTGGAGAAGCAGGCTGGCATCTGACAAGATGAATGCGGAGGTTAGCGGCATTATCAACGTGCACCGACGGCTCCAGTTGAAATTCGGCGCGGATTCGGGAATTAGCTTATCACCTGGATCCCGGGGCGGGCTTAAGGTGACCATGAACATTCATTTTGCGGAGGATAAGGATAAGGAGGAAGAACACTATGCTGCACTTAATGCTAGTCGATGATGAACCGTTAGCGGTCGGTTATTTAGCCGATGCTATACGCGAATGGGATAAATACGAATTGGTCATACACAAAGCTTATACAGGTATGGAAGCTATGGATAAAATGCGCGGCATGCGCTTGGATATCCTGCTCACCGATATACGAATGCCCGGAATGGGCGGGCTTGAGCTGGCTGACCTGGTGCGGGAGCAATGGCCGCGTTGCAAAATCATTTTCCTGTCCGGTTACAGTGATTTTGACTATATCCAAACAGCTATAAGGAAAGGAGGAATGGATTACGTTCTAAAAACGGAAGGCGACGATTCGATCTTCCAAGCCATCGAGAAGGCGGCGGAAGAAATTGTTATGGAGCTGCAGGAGGGAGACATCGTCATTAAAGCCCACCAGCTGCTGCTGCAGTCCATTCCTACCCTTCGCCGGGACTATTTGCTCGATTTACTGACCGGGGAAGCGGAGTCGGACACAGGACGCGCGAAACGATTTACAGAGCTGGGCATCGGATTAGAACCGGATCAACCCGTATATATCGCATTTGGGCGGGTGGACGACTGGGGGGCTTACCAAGCCTTGACAGATAAATCATTGATGCTTTATTCCATTCAGAATATAGCAGAGGAGTTTTTAACGGATAAAACCCGGTTTCTCTTCGTTCCAATCGACCGGTTCCGCTTTGTTTGGCTTATTCAGCCGAAGTCGTTCCATTATCAAGACGGTACTCCGGAGGGTGAGGGCTGGGAGCGGCTTGGTTTGTTTGTGAAAGGGACTTCGGAATCCGTTCAGGCAACTTGCCGCAAGCTGTTGAAGCTGCCGGTTTCGCTCATCCTAAGCTCACAGCCGTGCGAATGGAAAGAAGCGGCCCGCCAGTTCGATACCTTGAAGCTGATGCTAAGCGGCGGCTTGGTTCGCAGCAAAGAAATGCTGGTAACGGAATCAGGAGCAGGAACGGCTGCAGGCGGAGAAGGTCGCTCCAGTCAAACTTACTTTGCGGAGACGATGCTGCGCAACCGTATGCGCAAGCTTGATTTGCTTGAAGCGCATTTGGATAACGGGGATAAACAGCAGTTTGTACGCATGTTTGAAGAGCTTACGCGTTTTGATGCGCTGGAGTTGACGGAGGCCAAAATCACTTATTTGACATTAGAGCTGTTCGCCAACCTGTCCGCATTTTTTCTGTCGTATGTGAACCGCCGCAATCTGGTTTCCGTTATTGCCGCCAAGGCGCAGCTGGATAAATATACGCAGATGGAAAATCACGGCTCGTGGCAGGACGCGATCGCCTATTATGAACGGCTGGGGGAAGCCATTGCCGATTACAACGGCGCTATGCAGCAGGAAAGAACGAACGATATGATTCGGCTTATTCATCAATACGTGCACGAGTTTATCCGTGAGGAGCTATCTCTGACGCGGTTATCCGAGGTCGTGAATCTGAGTCCTCCTTATTTGTCCCGTATCTACAAGCAGCTTACGGGCATTAATTTACTGGATTACATTACAGAGGTCCGTGTAGCCCGCGCCAAGCATCTGTTGAAAAACAGCAGCTTAAAGATTCATGAAGTCGCGGCTGAGGTCGGTTTCGAATCGGCTCCCTACTTTACCCGCTTATTTAAGAAAATAACCAACACTACTCCAGTGGAATACCGGGAATTGACCTGAACGGGCAGTCTTCCGGTTTTTATTTTCGTGGAACATCAATTGCGCAATATAAGATAAGGATGTTAATAAAGTCTTCTATGTTTCATGAAATTCCCGTTTTATAATCGAGACGTAAGCTGAAAATAGTTAAGGGGGAACGTGTATGAAAGGAATAAAGCGAAATTCACTTGCTGTAACGGCAGCGCTTTCATTTGCTATGCTGCTGAACGCCTGCAGTTCAAGCAAGGAAGCGGAGCCGCCTAAACCGGCAGCACCTAATACGCCTGCGGAAACGGCTGACAACAAGTCTGCCGACCCGTTCGGTAAATACAATCCGGCTATCGAGTTGTCTACGGTCCGCTCCATTGATGCGAGCTACAAGTTTGCCGAGGGGGAGTCGCTCGACAAAAATATATGGACACCGATTATGGTCAATGAGCTGGGCATCAAAATAAAAAATCTGTGGGTCATCGATGCATCGCAGTTTGCACAAAAGCTGAATGTAACGCTTGCCTCAGGCGAGCTGCCTGATTTTATGGCTGTCGACCGTGTAGTCATGCAGCGACTGATCGACTCTAACCTAGTCGAGGATCTTACATCCGCGTATGACAAATACGCAACTCCCTTTACTAAAGAGGCATTGCTCAAGGACGGTGGAGCGGCGATCAAATCCGTTACGGTAAACGGCAAGCTGATGGGGATTCCGCAAACGTTCGAGAATAACGGAGTCGCGTCTGCAAGTATGGTTTGGATCCGAGCCGATTGGCTGCAAAAGCTCAATCTGCCGGAGCCCAAGACGATGGATGACGTCATCAAAATTGCAACCGCTTTCGCTAAGAACGACCCTGACGGCAACGGCAAGGCGGATACCATCGGTCTCGGAGTCAACAAGGATATATTTAAAGAATCCAATAACGGAGTAACACCGGCTTCACTAATCGGTTTCTTCAATGCTTATCATGCCTATCCGACCTTCTGGGTTAAGGATGCCTCCGGCAAGCTTGTTTACGGCTCGGTGCAGCCTGAAATGAAGCCGGCTCTTGAGAAGCTGCAGCAATTATACAAAGACGGCGTTATCGATAAAGAGTTTTCGGTAAAGCCTTGGAAAAAGGTCGCGGAGGATGCCGCAGCTGGCAAGCTTGGCGTGGCGTTCGGTTATGTGGCTGATGCTACAACGTTCTATAAGGATAACCGCAAAAACGATCCGAAAGCCGATTGGAGGGCGTTCCCGATTGGATCTGCAGACAGCAAGCCGGTTATTCTGCAGGCTAATGATGCAGCGACAACATTCTTTGTAGTGAAGAAAGGTATTAAAAATCCCGAAGCCATCGTTAAAATATTGAATTTGTACAATAAGCATTATTTCCAAACGGATTACAGCGGTTCGAAAAATCCGTTTATCATTGATACGGCGACTGGCATTTATCCGGGCAAGTACTTCCCCATTCTGATTAACCCCGCCGATCTGAATATCAATGCCCATTTAAAGGTTGCCGAGGAGCTGAAGAACAAGGGTGACGGGAGCAAGCTTGATTTCCCTGCATCGCTGCATTTCGGCCGGATCACGAATTTCCGTAAAGGTGACGACAGTCTGTGGTTCTCGGAACGGACCTTTGGACCGGAAGGCTCTTTTGGAGTTATTGCCAACTACTTGAAAAATAAAAACTACCAGTTCAACGCTTTTACTGGCGCACCGACAGCTACGATGGTGGAGAAGGAATCGACGCTCCAGAAAATCCAGAACGAAACGATAACGAAAATAATTATGGGCGCAGCTCCGCTCAGCGATTTCGATAAATTTGCAGGTGAATGGAAAAAGCTTGGCGGCGATGCCATTGAGAAGGAAGTCAATGATTACTTCAACAAAAACAAGTAATCCGGTTCGTTGATCAGAGGGCAGGGAGCGGTCGGTACATGCCGCTCTCCCTGCGTCACCCTCTCTTAACCAACGATGCGAAGGGGAGATATACCGAATGAATAATAAATGGAGGCTGCAGCTTCCTTTGCACCTGATGATCATCCCTGGCCTCGTGCTTGTGCTTATCTTCAGCTATGGCCCGATGCTGGGCATTGTTATAGCTTTTCAGAAGTTCACGCCGACCCGGGGGATATGGGGCTCGCCTTGGATTGGCCTCGACAACTTTGCTTATGTTATGCAGCTTCCGAGCTTTTTTCAGGTGATCTGGAATACGGTTTACATTGCCGTAATGAAAATAACCGCGGGATTGGCCGTACCGCTTACAGTAGCTGTACTTATGAATGAAATACGCAAAGAGTTTGTGAAGCGGACCGTACAGACATTGGTTTATTTACCGCATTTTTTATCTTGGGTTATTCTTAGCGGTATCTTAGTGGACATCTTGTCTCCTTCCAGCGGCATTGTGAACCAAGGATTGAAGTGGTTAGGAATTGAGCCTGTGTTTTTTATGGCGGATAACAGCTGGTTTCCCTTTACCCTGGTACTTTCTAATGAATGGAAGGAGTTCGGCTTCAGCTCGATTATTTATTTGGCGGCTATCACAAGCATCAATCCGTCGCTTTATGAAGCTGCAGTCATTGACGGTGCGAACCGTTGGAAACAAACGTGGCATGTGACTTTACCCGGTATGGCTCCGATCATCGTATTGATGGTGACCCTAAGCATAGGCAATGTGCTGAATGCGGGGTTTGAGCAGGTTTTTAATATGTATAGTCCTGTAGTTTATGAGAGCGGAGATATTATCGACACTTTTGTATACCGGATCGGGATCGTGGATGCCCAGTACGGTGTAGCTACGGCCATTGGTTTGTTTAAGTCTATTGTGTCTTTCGTCTTGCTTTCTGTCTCGTATTTGCTCGCATACCGCTTCGCTAATTACAGAATTTTTTAAGGAAAGGAGGAAGGTTATGGTTGAACGTTTGTCGGCCTCGAGATGGTTGTTTATTGCTTTCAATTATACGCTTTTGCTCGGACTGGCCATTCTGTGCATTCTGCCGCTTGTTAACGTGTTTGCGATATCACTGAGCTCAAGCTCCGCTGCCGCCGCCGGATATGTTAAGCTGTGGCCGGTAGATTTTACATGGAAAGCGTACGAATTTATTGTTCAAAAGCCGGAATTTCTGCGGTCGCTAACGGTAACCCTACAGCGGGTCGCGATTGGTGTTACGTTGAATATGGTGCTGATCATTCTGGTTGCGTATCCTTTGTCCAAAGAATCCTCGGCCTTAAAAGGGAGAACGTTCTACGCCTGGATATTTGTATTTACCATGCTGTTCAACGGTGGGCTTATTCCGCTCTATATGACGATAAAAGCTTTGGGCTTGATCGATTCGATATGGGCGCTTGTGCTGCACCATGCTCTCCCGGTGTTTAATATTCTCATCCTGCTCAACTTTTTCCGGGGGCTGCCGAAGGAACTGGAAGAGGCGGCGTTCATGGACGGAGCCGGCCATTGGACTGTGCTGTGGCGCATCTTTGTTCCTCTCTCGACTCCGTCTTTGGCAACCTTAACGCTCTTTTCGATTGTCGGGCAATGGAACGCTTGGTTTGACGGTATTATTTTCATGAATTCGCCGCAAAACTACCCACTGCAAAGCTATTTGTACACGGTCATTACCGCAGTGGATACGCTCTTGGCAGGCAGTGTAGATATGGAAATGCTGGCGGAGGTATCCGACCGTACGGCGAAGTCGGCGCAAATCTTTCTGGGAGCGCTGCCGATTTTGCTGGTGTATCCGTTCCTGCAGCGGTTTTTTATGAAAGGGATTGTGCTGGGGAGTGTTAAGGAGTAGGGATAGCGGTCGAAATCGCTGACAATTCTGAATAAAGGACGGGATTAACCATGTCTGAAAAGCCTATAGTAGTGGATTCTGATGTACACAATGGTATGAAAAGCTTGAGTGAGCTGCTGCCGTTTCTTCCGCGGGTCTGGCATGATCAATGGCTGGAAATGGGGATTGGCGCAGCAAGGGTCTATTACTCCGGAGTCGGTGGGGCGATGAAGGATGCCGTTCCGGACAATGGCGGCGGGCCGGGTAGCGACCCGGATTTTATGCTGAAGCATTTGCTTGAGCAATATCATATCGACTATGCGATCCTGAATTCCGGGATTGAAATATCGCTGTACCCCGATCCGGATTATGCCACTGCGGTTGCTTCCGCATGGAATGATTGGATGGCTGAAGTATGGCTCAAGGCTTCGCCCAAATTCAGAGGGTCTATCCTGATTAATAATACCGATCCGTTGGCTGCAGCCCGGGAGATTGACCGTATGGCAGCCAATCCGAATATGGTGCAGGTCATAATGACAAGCGCATCCAGCATGCTGTATGGGCAGCGGTTCTTCCATCCGATATACGAAGCCGCGGAGCGGAACGGACTTCCTGTTGCCGTCCACCCCGGCGGGGAAGGCCGCGGTATTTCACCGGCTCCTACCAATGCGGGGTATCCGACACGGTATCTGGAATGGCATAACATTCTGCCAACCGGTTATATGGCCCACATAAACAGCTTAATCTGCGAAGGCGTGTTCGAGAAGTTCCCCGGCTTGAAATTTGTCGCAATTGAAGGTGGCATCGGATGGCTGCCTCACCTGATGTGGCGGATGGATAAAAACTATAAGGCGCTCCGTTCAAGTGTGCCTTGGTTGAAGCGGAGGCCTTCGGAATATATTCGCGAGCATGTATATTTAACGAGCCAGCCCATTGAAGAGCCGGATGATCCGCAGCATTTGCTGCAAATTTTCCAAATGATCGGGGCGGATAAAAGGGTGATGTTCTCAACGGATTATCCGCATTGGGATTTCGATAATCCGCTCATGGCTTTGCCGCCAATGCCTAAAGAAATGAAGCGGCGTGTGATGGGAGAGACGGCGATGGAATTGTACCGGCTTCCCGGACGCAATGGAGAGCAGGCGGTGACAGCACAATGAACAAGTACTTGGCTGCTACTGTAGAAGAAATAAACGTGGCCGGCAAAAAAATCGTCACCGTAAAGGAAATGGAGATCGGCGTCTTTTATATAGGAGGACAATATTATGCTTGGCGCAATATGTGTCCCCATGCCGGCGCGCCCGTTTGTAAAGGGTTAATTAACGGAACGACACTGCCGACCCATGTATATGAATATGAATTCGGCTGTGAGGGTCAAATTTTGCGGTGTCCTTGGCATGGCTGGGAATTCGACTTAACGGACGGACGTCATCTGGCTGCTGACTCCAAGGCAAAGCTGCGGGGGTATCCGACTGCCGTGGAGGAAGGCCTAATTTATATAATGATGGCTTGAAAATGGAGGGGAATTCAGTCATGGACAAAAGAGTTATTGTAGACATTGATGTGCACCATGCGCCTAAAGATAAAGATGACCTGCTGCCTTTTTTACCGAGAACCTGGCATAACGAATGGAAGGCTATGGGGATTATTCCGGCACATTATTATTCGCTAATCGGGGCTTACCGCAAAGACGCTCAGCCTGAAGACGGACCTCCCGGAAGCGACCCCGGGCTGATGAGAAAACAATTGCTGGATGGGAATGGAATTGATTATGCCATTCTGACCTCGGATGCCATTAACATTTCCGTGTATTATAACCCGGATTATGCGAATGCCGTCGCTTCTGCCTACAACGAATGGACGGCCGGATATTGGCTGCCGCAAGACAGCCGGTTTAAGGGCTCGATTCTCATTAACAACAGCGATATTCCCGCTGCCGTGAAGGAGATTGAACGGTGGGGCGATCATCCGGATATGGTGCAGATCGTGATGCCGAGCGCTTCGCGGACGTTGTACGGGCAGCGTATTTTTCACCCGCTGTATGAAGCGGCGGAGAAATACGGCTTGCCGATTGCGATTCATCCTACTGCCGAGGGCCGAGGAATAGCGCCGGAGCCGACCAATGCCGGTTATCCGACCCGGTACATGGAATGGCATGCTGGACTTAGTCTTAGCTACATTGCGCATTTGCTGAGCTTGGTTTGCGAGGGCGTATTTGAGAAGTTTCCCGGCTTTAATCTCATTGGGATGGAAGGGGGCATATCGTGGCTGCCTAACGTGATGTGGACGCTGGATAATCACTATAAGGCTCTGCGGTCATCCGTACCTTGGCTGAAAAAATACCCTTCCCAATATATTATCGACAATGTCTATTTGACGACTCAGCCGCTTGAAGAGCCGGAGAAAAAAGAGCATTTCACGCAAATTCTGGATATGATCCATGCGGATAAAACATTACTGTATTCATCCGATTACCCTCACTGGGATTTCGATGCGCCGAAAACGGTGGAATTATCCCTTCCGAAGCATCTGCGCGATGCAGTTATGGGTGAAACGGCATTGGAGCTGTTCGGCCTGAAGCGTCCCTCCGGTAAGGGGGCGTCGGTATGACCAAGCATTTTGTCGCAACCTTGGAGGACTTACAGGCATCCGGGAAAATACTGGTCACCGTTGACGGCATAGAGCTTGGAGCGTTCTATGTGGAGCAGGGAGTACACATCTATCGGAGCGTATGTCCTCACCGCGGTGTGAGTGTTTGCAAAGGTCTTGTTGGAGGGACGAACCTGCCGTCCAATGTGTATGAATATCATTACGACCGGGAGCAGCAAATTTTACGCTGCCCTCTCCATGCATGGGAATTTGATTTGTTAACTGGACAGCTTCTGCTCGATCCGTTGGTCAAGCTGAAAAAGTATGAAGCCGTTATTGAAGAAAACAGCGTTTATGCAGTGATTTGAAAGTAGCTTGCTTAGGGGGAAATGCAATGGGAACGAGCAACATGGAGTTACCTTGGAGGCGGCTGTATCTGTTCGCGGACGCAGTTGATGCTCCCGGGCTGCACTTTCCGGGACTTCAAATACCGTCAGGGTTCCAAGCGGTAGCGGTTGTACCTGCTCCTGACGAGTTGGCACGGCTTCAGATTCCCGGAACTGGTCCGGCTACACGGTTTTTCTTTGCAGGGGCAACGCCGAGAGAGCCGGTTAGGGTTCAAACTCTGCGTATAACATTCGCCTCGAATATTAAGGGAGAAGTGGAAGTAGAGGCGTTTCTTCCGGAAAGCAAACGGCGCATCGGGCTTTTTGATGTCAGGTATGCATACTCGAAGCAAATGTTTGAAATTGCTGTTGATCCCGGAATGGTGGACGGGATATACCGTGAAGGGATAGGGCTGCGACTAACCAAGGGAACGGAAGCGGTCTGGATATTATGGGGAGAGGGGAAGGATTGCTCCGTATTTGCTCCGCATCTGCTCGTTCTACCAGAGACAGAGGATTTCACAAGTAAGAACCGGTTGGCGTTGTTCAATCACCATCTTAAGTCACAGGTTTGCTATCATCGATCAGGGTGGATGGAGGGCTGTGTACTCGATGGTCTGTATGACCTGTACCGGCAGACGGAGGATATTACCTACCTGCATGCTGTGAAAAATCATCTTCAACAGTTTTTGGCCGATAACAGCGGGTCGGAGGAGCATAGCGGACCGCGGGTGCAGAACGGCAAAATTGTCGCTGATGTTACTGAACGAACGTTGCCCTATGCAGTGCTGGCTCGGATTGAGCCTGATCATCCTGCAATCGGTGCATTGATAGAGCATTGGTACGCTGATAAGCGGGAGGACGGTTCGGTTTACGATAGGGAAACTGATACCATTACCGGCGAGGGTGTATATACGGCGGGCTATCCTATGGCTGCAATAGCTGCAGCGTTGGACCGCGATGATTTGGCTGAGCTGGCCTTGCGTCAGCTGCTGTCACGTAAGGAGCGTCTTGCTGCGGAGGCTGGTATTTATTTACGTGCCGATGTGCAAGGCCAGCGTACTTATCTGAACTGGGCGCGCGCATGGGCCTGGTATTTGCTTGGTGCGGCTCGGATTTTAATTGAGCTTAAGGATTGGAGCCTAAAGTCTCCAAACCTCTATTATGAGGAGGCTGCTAAGGAGTTTGTCCGCGCAGCCGTGATTGCCGCCTCAATGCAGCAGGAAGACGGTCTGTGGGCCGTGTTTACGGATGACCCGGTGACCGGGGCTGAAGCGGGAGGATCGGCTGGGATTGCGGCAGCGCTGGCTCTTGGCGTCCGTTACGGCTTCCTTGAAGAAGCATTCCGCAGCAAAGCTGAAACAGCGTGGGACGGATTGCTTCTCCATTTGACACCGGACGGCTTACTTGGCGGGGTATCGCAAACGAACCAAGGCGGAGAGGAGCTCCAGCGCAGCGGCTACCGTGTGTTATTCCAGATGGGTATGGGCTTAATGGCTCAGCTCGGGGCAGCTTTAGGTAAATCCCTATGATTTAAGGGCATTTCCTTTTACATTGTTGATATAACCCGAAAAGGCATCATTAATAATAGAGATTACCGTCAAAATACATATTCGGCACCGTCACGCAGCAGCCTTCAGTACTTCAGGGTGATCCCTTATCTAATCCCGTTAACTGTATCATGGTTACCGGGATTTTTTTCTGTTCATTTCCAGAAACCATATTTACAAAAAAATAACAATTGGAGATCGCGATTTGATATATTTAGATGGAATGTGAATATTTTGTAAAGAGGTGATTCGGAGGATGTATACACTCGCATTAAATGAGGCCTGTCATGAGCAAAAAGGACGCATAGGTTCGAAAGCGCTGCAGCTCGCGAAATTGACAGGTCACAATATCAGAATTCCGGGTGGATTTGTCATTACCTCTGAAGCGTTGGACCGTTTTTTGGCAGACAATGGACTTAAGCCTGAAGAATCGATGTCAGATATTGAACACCAGTTTATTCAAGCTGCGCTTCCTGATGAGGTGCGTAATGAAGTAGTCGCGGCGTTTGAGCAGCTTCAGGGTGAAGAAAGCAGAGTAGCCGTTGCCGTAAGGTCATCCTCCTCGGCAGAGGATTTGGAGGAAGCATCGTTCGCAGGACAATATGAAACCATTTTGAATGTTACAGATTTACCTCATCTGTTGGAAAGCTTGAAGCGCTGCTGGGCGTCCCTGTTCTCAGCTCGTGTGAGAGGGTATGCGCTGCAAAAGAACATTGGGGTTCATATGAACAGTTTACCCATGGGTGTGCTGGTACAGCGAATGGTGCAGGCGGATGTCTCGGGAGTTATTTTCAGCATGAATCCGGTGACGAAGAACAAGGACGAAATCATAATTAACGCCAGCTATGGACTGGGAGAGGCCATTGTTTCTGGACTGGTAACCCCGGATGCCTATTATGTCGGAAAGACCGATGGCAGCATCCGGAAGGAGCTGGGCCTTAAGGAAATGAAAATCGTTGCTGCAGCCAAAGAGACGGTGGAAATGGAAACGACGGATGAAGAGCAGAATCGCTTCTGCCTGTCAGATCGGCAAATCGATGAACTGGCGGAGGAGACTCGAAAGATCGAAGCGTTCTTCAACATGCCTGTCGATATCGAGTTTGCTGTACAAGACAGCCACGTTTTCATACTTCAAGCTCGTCCTATAACGGCTTAGTGCATAAAAGCATCCCCCAAAAGTGACGTAAACCATCAAAGCCCTATTACTTCTGGGGAAGCCCCCGAATATCGATAAAAACCAGGATTCACCATCCCCTAAGGAGGCATGTTCAAGCCATGACAGTCCAAACATTATTTCAAAGCACATTAATGTTAAATGAGGAAGACAAGAAGCAGAGCTTCTGGGTCCAGGATGAAGTCCATCTGGCACACGCGTTAACGCCCTTATTTGCCTCTTTTATGGTACCTGCGGTTACGGAAGGCACGAAGCTTGCTTTTGAAAATTTGAAGATGCCGCTTCTCCAATTTAGATTTAAGGTAGCGGACGGCCGTATTTATCAGGATACCGTACCATATCCCGGAGATCCTCTGCAGAGGCTTGAGGAGCACAAGGGGACTGTAGGTCCCATACTCCCTGTTCTGAAAAAAATGCTGCAGGATTACGTCGATGGCGAGTTTTTGACATACTACCGTCAACTGGACGAATACCGGAATCAGACGCTAACTCTAAATGAAGCGAAGGATAAAGTGCAAGAGCTGCATGACTTCTATCGCAGAGCTTGGCAGCTTCACTTTGAAATTGTTATGCCGCGTTCCGCATTCTTTGTGTTGGAACAATTATATGGCCAATTGACCGGAGAGACCCATACAACGGTTATTTACGATATGCTGTCCGGTGTAATGAACAAGTCGCTCGAAACGGATAGAGAGCTGTGGAGGCTTGCTGATTTAGCTAATCAGTCAGCGGATACGAAGGCAGCTTTTGCTGGACCGGCAGACGTGGGCTACAAGGCAGCATTGGAACAATCAGAGGGGGGTAGAGTGCTGCTTGAGCACTTGCAAACCGTGCTGGAAACCTACGGATACCGCTCGTCTAATTCCCATGAGTTCAATGATGAAACGTGGGTGGAGAATCCGGAGCACGCGTTGCGCATCATTGCCGCTTATACGCAGAAAAGCTATGATTTTGACCGTGAATTTGCCGAGACTGTACAAGAAAGAGAAGCCAGAACAAGAGAAGCGCTTGCCAAAATGCCTGAAGGCGAATTGAAGCAAACCTTCATCAGGATGTATCAATGGGCGCTTGATTCCTGGGGGTTAGATGAGGACCACCACTTCTATATAGACGCGATGCTGCCTGCCAAATCAAGACTGTTTCTCCTAAAGGTCGGCGAGCTGCTGGTAGAGCAAGGTGCGTTCTCCGATAAGGAAGATATCTGCTACTTGTATCTCGATGAGCTGTTGGAAGCATTATCCGCTCCGACACCGCTTCATGGCACAGTAGAACAGCGAAAAATCGAGCATGAAGCTAATAAACAAAAGCAAGTCGCGCCGTTCTACGGTGTACCCCCTGAACAGCCAATGAACCCTGTATTGGAGCGTATTTTTGGTGGCAAGCCTCCTGAGATTCAAGAAAAAGAACAGACGTTTACAGGCTATGCAGCTTCCCAGGGTACTTACACGGGAACAGTTAGGGTAGTCCGCAATCCAGAGGATTTTGCCAAAGTACAGCAAGGAGATGTTCTCGTCTGTAAAACGACAACTCCGCCGTGGACAGTGTTGTTCTCTATCGTGGGAGCTATCGTTACCGATGCTGGGGGAATTCTCTCACACGCGGGAACCGTGGCGAGAGAATACAAACTGCCCGCTGTCGTAGGATCCAAGGTTGCGACCTCCGTTTTAAAGGATGGAGACAGAGTGACGGTGGACGGTACTAAGGGAGTTGTCCATTTTGGCCAATTCTAATTACCGGCTCGTCTTATTATCTATTTTAACAGGAACCTTCTTGGTTCCTGTTAACTCCACCATGATTGCCGTAGGTTTGCCAACTATTGCGGACGCTCTTGGCGTCCCTCTATCACAAGCCTCTTGGGTGATTACGATTTACTTGATTGTTATGGCCGCCTTACAACCGATTGCCGGAAAAATGGGCGATATTTACGGGAAACGAACGATGTTCCTGCTAGGTATGCTGCTGTTTCTAGTTGCTGCGGCAGCCTGCATGTTTTCGTTCAATCTGATTTGGCTCATTATATTCCGTGCGCTTCAGGCGATTGGAGGAGCCATAGCGGCCCCAAATGCGAGCGCACTGATTCGAGATGTGGTTCCGAAGGAAAAGCTGGCCCAGACATTCGGAATGTTCGGACTGCTAATGGGACTAGGTGCAGCCATAGGGCCTTTAATCGGTTCTGTCCTTATAGGTTCATTAGGGTGGACGTCCATATTCTGGATCAACATTCCGTTCGCTCTTTTTAGTTTAGTTGCGGCTTACATCTATTTGCCCGGTACTCGCAATAGCACGGGGATATCATTGGATATTCTAGGCTCGGTGTATTTGATTATCGGGTTAACCATATTGACTCTTAGCGTCACCCATCCTGAATATTTCAATGTGTGGACGATGGCTATACTAGCTGTTACAGTTTTTCTGTTTATACGCCAGGAATTGCGGTGTAGGGAGCCGTTGATTCAATTTACTTTATTTAAAATCCCAATGTTCACCAGTGCGAACCTGGCTATTTTACTAAGCAACGCGATCATGTACAGTACGATTTTAGTCATGCCTGTGCTGCTGCAAAAGACATACCATTATTCTGTACAAACCGTCGGGGTTCTGCTGTTTATTTTTTCATTAGCGATGTCGGCCTGCTCATGGTTCGGAGGCTCTTTGACCGAGAAGCTTGGGAAGAAGAAGCTGGTATTGCTGTCATTCCTGATTTCGGGAGCGGCGGTGATTGGATTTTTGGGCATCTATCAATATCCGACATTTTTGTACATAGCGGTTGTATTGCTTGTAGGAGGTATTGGAGCTGGGATCGGGACGCCCTCCATGCAGGCTGCATCGATGCAAGCGGTGCCCAAGGAAATGTCCGGTGTGGCTTCAGGGATATTCTCAACCTTTCGTTATATAGGTGGGATGGCTGCTTCGGTAATGGTCAGCCTGATGCTGGACTATCACTGGCTGTTCTATTGTTTGATCGTTATGGCGGTAATCGGATTGCCATTGTCCCGAGGTTTTGCTGAAAATCGGGGTGAGAGGGCTAAGACGAATTAGATTTTTTGAAGAGCAGGGGCTGTAACTGTTTTGCTGAAAATGTTGGCGCATGATCCCTCAAGCAATGAAACAGCTTGAGGGATCTATTTTATGATGACAGGAAGTTGGACAAAGCTGCTATTAAAATGATGCAGCATGTTTGCAACTAATCAGACTCGGGAGCGTAATAGTTGAAGTAAACATTCAAATTCAAAACTGAATTCATCTTGAAATATTCTTTACATACTAAAGATGATGTTGTACAGTTCTCGATAAACAATAACGGAGCATCAACAGACAGAGAAGGCAATCGGATTGTATGGAAAGTGGCTTGATGCTTTAAACACGGAGGGTATTCCCATGATTGTATCTACTAAACTCCATATCCCTTCAATTCGTACCTCTTTGGTATCTCGGCCGAGGCTGATTAACAAGCTTAATGAAGGAATGAAAGCCAAGTTGACGCTTGTTTCCGCACAGGCCGGTTACGGAAAAACAACAGTGTTAAGTGAATGGGTGAAGCAATGCAATGCACTTGTGGCATGGGTTTCGCTAGATAAGCTGGATAATGACTGGATTCGGTTTTGGAGGTATGTCACTGCTTCTATTCAGGAGGTAGTTCCCGGCTTTGGCGGTGCGATGGGAGCTCTTCTTGAGAAAGGCCCTTCGATGTATATGGAGCCTGCGACCATGGCACTCTTAAATGAGCTGAATGGATTAACCGGGGAACTGGTGATCATTCTCGATGATTATCATCTTATCGAGCTCCCTGCGATTCACCATACATTGATCTATCTTCTTGAGCATTTGCCCCCGCATATTCATTTTTATGTGGCCAGTCGTTCTGATTTGGCCATTCCTACCGCTCGACTTCTGGTAAAAGGTGAATTACATCGAATTATTATGCAGGATTTGCGTTTTCAACTGGATGAGGGACTTGTCTTTTTTCAGGATACAACAGATTTGATGCTAACGAAGGAGCAAGTGACAGAGCTGTTCCATCGCACAGAGGGTTGGATCAGTGGGCTGCAGCTGGCGGCGATTTCTCTGAAACGCAGCGATAATATAGCTGAATCCATTCATCGATTTAGCGGTCAGCAGCACGATATATCCGATTATTTGCTGGAAGAGGTGCTTCATCATCAATCGGAGTCCATGCGCGCTTTTTTATTGGAAACATCCATTCTAAGTCGTATGAACCGTACATTATGTCAGGCTGTAACGGGTCAAATGAACAGTCAAGAACAATTGGAAAAGCTAGAGCAGCTGAATTTGTTCACCATCCCTTTAGATGATAAAAGAAATTGGTATAGGTATCATCATTTGTTTTCCGATTTTTTGCAACGTATATTATTCCAAACAGATCCTGCAAAATGGATGCAAGCGCATATTCATGCGGCGCATTGGTTGGAGAGCCATGGATTTAAAGAAGAAGCGGTGGAGCATTTCTTAGAGGGAAAACAGTATGCAGATGCCGTTCGGTTGATCGAGGAAAATCTTCATACCTTGGTGCAATCAAAGAGTGTTGCATTGAATAGATGGATAACTGTTTTACCGGAAAATTCCTTTGTTGAGAAGCCTATGATTGAAATGTTCTACATCTCCGTGTTGCTGGGGGTCGGAGAATGGGAAGCCGCTTTTAGAAGAGTGGGTCAAGCAAGGATGAGATTTCAAGGGATGCAGGGGGAATTGAGTGATGAGCAATGGCATCAGGCAATGGGCAATATCTACTTCTTCAGTTCGATTACTACTTATCTTCAAAAGGATTTGGAGCGAACCTCTGAATATTTAGAGTTAGTTGAGCGATATATGCCGGAAGGTAGTTTCTTTCAAACTATGGGGCGGAACAGATATCAAGGCTATGATTCGTTTGATGACCATTTGGCGTTTATCAACGATCTTCATGCCGCGGATATATTTTTGTTTAAATGGATTAAAGCTTGGGGCGCCAAGAAGGAGTATCCTTTTAATGGAAGTTTATATGCTTCTTACAGTAAATTGCTGTATGAGTGGAATCGGTTGGAAGAAGCAGAGTTTTATATAAGTCAGGCACTGGGACGCAAGGATATTCAGCCTTTTGCACGGATTTTGATTCAAATTTCGATCAGCGCTTCGCGGATTCAGCAAGCTCAAGGAAATTCAAGCCGAGCCTCTGAGCTGCTCACGCAGTTGAAGTCGCAGATTATCTCCCCCGAGTATGAATTATTTATGCTGAATATTGAAGCAGAACAAGCTTGTCTATCTCTACAGCAAGGCTCAGTCCAAGATGCAATGCGTTGGATGGAGAAATGTGGTCTGGCGCATACGGATGAGGTTTCGCTGTTTCGTATGGTAGAGCATCTAGCTTTCGCTAGAGTGCTTGCAGCGTGCGGACGCGTCGAAGAATCGTTGTATCTATTGGAACGGTTGTATGAGCTATTATACAAGGAAGATCGTCTCCGGGATCGAATCAAGGTATTAATTTTGCAAAGTTTGACGCTTCATCGCTCGGGGCAAGCAGAGGCTGCTTTTGTTCAACTGGAGACAGCGCTGCACTTGGCGGAACCAGAAGGGTACATCCGCAGTTTTATTGATGAAGGCACAATGATGGCGGCTATGCTGTCTGATTATTTGAACAGTCGATTAAGAGCTCCCTCGGCTCCCTTGGCTTATGTGAAGCAGCTGCTTCAAGCTTTGAACATCACGCCAGAAGAGGATCTGTCTCTTAAAGAACTGCTAACCGAGCAGGAAACGAGAATTGTACTGTTGGTCGCAGATGGATTGTCGAACAAGGAAATCGCTCTTCGTCTGAACATCACGGGTGAAACCGTAAAGTCGCATATTAAAAACTTGTATAGAAAGCTTAGCGTAAACAATCGAGTGCAGGCGCTCCAGCGCGCCAAAGAAATAAACATATTGATATAAGCCATTGGATAGGGCGCTTCTTTCAAATCAAATTCTGAAGTGGAATTAAATTGAAAGAAGGGCCTTTTTTTCTATTTCCTTATTATGGTTAAAATTATAGAATTTATCGCCAGCTTGTTGAATAAATAAAGGGGTTTTACTACACGTCATAAGGTGGGATGATTGCTATTTTTTAGAGTCCAAACAGACTACTGAAAAAAGAGGAGTGAGCGCCATGTCGCGTGAAATTGATTTAGAGATTGAGGCATACAGATTTGACGGCAGGAAGCTAATAAGTTAGTCTTAAATACGCTTAATGTTAATAGACGATACTGATTAAACTAGAAGAAGTAGGGATCGAACTAGCACCCTGCTTCTTTTTCTTAGGAGACTATACACGCTATAACAAGTAAAAGGAGATTAGCCATGCCTACGATTACTGCAAAACCATTTGATCAAGAAATGCAAGCCCAATTAAGTGAAATAAAATCTACTTACCATGCGGCGGAATTGAGCAAGAAAGATGTCTCGGAAATTCCTGATAATATTTATATCATTGAAGATGACAATACCATGGTCGGGTATGGTGTGATATGGGAGTACAATAGCGGGAAGCAGTTAATTCATAAAGCAGAAACCGATTATTTCGACATTGAGGATAAATACCTGGAAAAAGATTTCTACATTGATATTAAAAATAAAACCGATATTGTATTTATAGAAGCTTTGGATGTGCTGAAGGAATTTGAACGCAAGGGCTATGCAAAGTTCTTTATAGATTGGCTTAAAGTGAAGTACCCTAATAGAAAAATGTATGTATATTCGATTGAGAAATCGAAGAATTTCTGGTACAAGCAGGGCTTTGAGGTTGTGGGGAATACGATTTGGATGTCCTATAATTAGATGTGAAAAATGGGGCATAAGGGATTGAATTATCCCCCAGCCCCGAGTGTATCTATCAGGGTCGACACCGATTAAAGAAAATTTAGCGTTATTGGAGCTTTGTTCTGTACATGCGGTGTGCTATGAGGTATATTTCTTCATGCTTGATTAAATAATTAAGCAATAAGGATAAAACTAACCTAGGTCAGGTTATTTTCATATACAAACAATAACGGAGTGATGTAATTTGAGTAAAGCTAAGGGTAAAGGCGGAACAGGTAGAGGAACAGACCGTAAGGGCTGGAACCGATGGCAAGCTAGTGCCAATAGAGCCAAGAACGCTCCGAAGCCTTATACCAGCAAGGGTACTAAGAAAGCGGATGGAGCAACGACCACAAGCAGTAATAAAAGTAACAAATCCGAAGGGTAGGGTATTGAACTACCACCAAATTATCTCCCATTTTTTGCGGGTACTCCCCCAAATGGGGGATTTTTTTTTTGTTGAAATAGACTTAAAGTAGATAAGAAGGAACGATAAGGTAAAGGATTGGAAAGGCGAGTGAAAGATAACAATGATTAGACGCAGTGTTTCTTTAATATCGGAATTATTTCTTCTAGCAGGAATCATCTCTACTTTTGCATTTTCTGCTTCTCATAGGAAAGGTGTCAAATGACGCGCCTGCGACCATGTCTTTGATATTTAGATGTTGATGGTTATTCTCCCAAAAAAGCAGTCCCTGTGAACAAACAGGGGCTGCTTTTTATTAAGATATCATGAATAGTTGAGCGGAACTGAGAGTTCCTTTATTCAATCTGCTGCTTCCAATTAAGACGACAACGGAAGCCGGAATTCCTTTATTTAGGCAGAATGGGAGCGCTATGCACAAAAACAGAGAAATAAAGGAACCAGCAGTTCCGTTACTTCTCTGTTTTTGGTGCTTCCCAGACGATAAAGGAACAAGTACTTCCGTACGTTACTAGGGTGCTTTCCTCGAGTACTCTCTACTATGATCGTTAGAGCCATTTTTCCCTTAGATACATTTTAGCTGATAGCGTGGGGTGGAGGAGCGTGAGCGTCCACCTTGGAAGATCATGTTCCAACTGCTCCCAAGCCATAAATTCAAAGGAACATGAGTTCACAGCGGCCGGAATCCCACATCCATCCCTCCAAAACGCACAAACGTAGATCGTAAACCAAGGACGCTGCAAGGCGGTTTTTTTATGAAGAATAAGAGCTATTTATTTCACTTTATAGTGTATCAGGGCGGTGTATAACATCTTGTTCCGGTTGGGGTCGAAGGTAACATGATGCTGAACAGAGTGCACATCCAGCAGCAATGCTTTATTCATGTTGATTTGCTCTTCCATTTTTCGTTCAAGCGTTGTAAGATCGTAAGCTTCAAAAAACTCGATCTTGGTTTCCATTTTATCCAGTATGAATTCCATTGTCTATCACTCCTGAAGTGGGGGATGCCAAACAAAAAAGACACCATAGGGTGTCGGTTATACGTATGTAGATTCTTTTAAATAAGGGTTCCCTTAAAGCGGGTTCCTTATAATAGCAGTATAAACTCTGGATTATTATAAGTCTATACTTCTGGGGAAAATTCCTATACACGCATTCAATTGCTCATTGACAACAGGTAAAAAAATACGTACGATAATTGTGAACAAAATTGTATTACAAAATTGTCTAATCAAATAACAAAACATAGGGGAAATAATAATGAGCAATCAAACTGAGTATGCCTATAAATATATTCGCGAACGAATTTTGGATGGAACCTTCAAACCGACTCAAAAGCTGATTGAAAGCCAGCTATCGGAATTGATAAGCGTAAGCCGAAATACTGTGAAAAAGGCTTTATTGAAGCTGGAGCAGGAGAATTTGGTCAAAATTGAAAATAACAAAGGAGCGACCATTAAATCGTTTACTTTGGAAGAAGTGAAAAACTATCTTGAAATAAGAGAGGCTTTGGAAGGTCTGATTGCTAGATCGGCAGCCAAACATATTACGGACGCAGAAGTTGATGCACTGGAGCAGCTCTTATTAAGAATGGGAGATTTCCTGAAGCAAAATCAGTTTGACGAATATTCAAAATTAAATAAGGAATTCCATAGCATCATCTACAAAGCATCCAGAAATATACAAGCTACAGAAATGGTGAATATGATAAAAACGCAGTTAATGCGGTTCCAATTCCGAACATTGCTTATTCCTGGGAGAAACGAAAGTTCCTTTAATGAACATCAAATGATCTTTACTACTTTGAAAAATCATGACTCAGAGAAAGCGGAGGAAGCCATCAAGCAGCATATTTCTAATGTCCGAACAACAATAGAAAATAACTATCAATATTTGTTATAACCGGCCTCTATATTTGACTTTTTTAGCTTGGTTATTGACACTATTTTGCAGATACGTTATATTCTTAATTGTGCACATAATTGTTGAACAATTTAGAGGGCAATATTAATTTTTATTCTTATCCGCTTGTTTACTTACTTAAAAGGGGGCCAGAACATTGAACCAGCCAGGCATAGGCTTCATCGGATTCGGTGAAGCTGCATTTCATATTACCAGTGGCTTAGTGTCCGAGGGAGTTACAGATATCTTCGCATTTGACGTTATGTCTACAGATCCGGTAGTTGGACCCATCATAAAAGAACGGGCTGACTTGGCTAATGTGACTTTAACTTCGTCGTTGAAACAATTAATAGAAAGCAGCCAAGTTGTTTTTTGCGCGACCAGTGCGAAGTATGCACTTGCGATCGCTCAAGAATCGGCTGCTTTTTTGCAGAAAGAGCAAATCTACGTGGATATGAATTCAGCATCTCCAAAAGTGAAGCAAGAAATTGCTAAGTTTATGGATGATGCAGGTGCAGGGTTCGTAGATGCAGCAGTTATGGAAGCGGTTCCACCACATCGTCATAAAGTTCCGATCTCAGTCAGCGGTACAGGTGCGCGTAAGTTTACAGACCTCATGGGTACATACGGAATGAATATTACCTATATCAATGATGAAGCTGGAAGCGCATCCGCAATGAAAATGGTTCGCAGCATTTTCATGAAAGGGTTTACAGCTTTGCTTCTGGAAACGCTCACTGCAGCTTATAAATCAGGCATTGAACAAGAAATTTTATCATCGATCCGGGGCACTTTATCTAACCATTCCACGGAGGAATTAGCTAATCTTCTTCTTACACGTACTGCTATTCATGCCGAGCGAAGAGTGGCTGAGATGGGAGAAGTCATCAGCACATTGAAGGATCTGGATTTGGATTATTCTGTATCCTTAGCGACCAAGGGCAAGCTGCAGCAGCTAGTTGATCTGGATTTAAAATCTTACTTCGATATGAAAGCTCCTGAGCATTTTACACAGGTACTTGAAGCATTAATTAATAAATCCGTGCATCAATAAATCATTCATTATGGAGGAGATTCTGCTATGTTGAAAGCAGTAACTGGAAAAGGTTTTCAAGTTTTATTAGCTGGAGTATTGACCCTTAGTTTGGCTGCGTGCGGAAGTACAGGGACAGGAGGAGCAGTAAGCACCGGCGCCAAAAAGGAGCAGTCAGGGGCTTCAAATTATCCTACAAAGCCAATTGTTTTCGTTGCTCCATCAGGCGCGGGCGGTGCATTCGACAAAGCGGCAAGGTCTGTTACAAAAATATTGGCAGAAGAGAAATACGTTAATCAAAATATGACGGTTGAAGTCAAGCCTGGAGGCGGCGGCACTGTTTTTATGACAGATTACGCAGTCAACGATACCAAAAACAATTACAAGTTTTTTGTTAATTCCCCTTCGATGCTTATCAATAATTTGAAAAAGGACGGCGGTATCCCATACAGCTATAAAGATACGACACCGCTTGCACAGCTGTTCAGAGATTATGGCATAGTTGCGGTAGCTGCCAATTCCAAATACAACGATTTGAAAACGCTTTTTAACGATTTGAAAGCAGATCCGACTAAATTAACATTAGCTGGAGGGACGGGGCCAGGAACTGTAGACCATTTGACTTTCATTTATCCGGCTTCTAAATACGGCATCGATCCCAAGAAAGTCAAGTATGTTTCTTATGATGGTAAAGCACAATCCATGACAGCGCTGCTCGGGGGCAATGCGGATATATTGGCAAGTACTGCTGCGGAAGTAGGAGAATTTCTGGAATCAGGAAAAATTAAAGTGCTTGCTGTTAATTCCCCTAAGCGTTTATCCGGTGTATTTAAAGATGTGCCAACTATGAAAGAGTTAGGCATTGATGCGGATTTCAATATTTGGCGAGGCGTGTTTGGAGCGAAGGAAATGAGTGCCGACGCCAAAAAATTCTGGGATGAAAATTTGAAAAAGCTGTCCGAATCTGAGAAGTGGAAAAAGGAAATGGCAGCCAACGGCTGGGAGGCAGATTACAAAGATTCCGCCAGCTTCAGCAAAGCATTGGATGAGCAGAATAAAATCATTCAAGATTTGCTAAAAGTACTGGAAATGGGAAAGTAAAGTAGGAGGAAAAGCATGGCCAATAAAATGTTTGACCGTTACGCGAGCATCGCTTTTCTCGCCATAGGCGCCTTTTTCGTGGTGGATAGCCGTAATATTTCTCAAAGCGCTTACGGCAGCAGCGTGGGCTCCAATATATTTCCCATGGGTCTTGGTATTATTCTAATATTACTAAGCATACGGTTATTTTACGAAAATTTGCGTGTGAAGAATGATAAATCGGAGGCCAAGCTTGATTACAAGCGATTTGGCATCATCTTTGCTGCTATGGTTTTATATGTCTTTTTATTGGAAAAAATCGGATATGTGATTGCAACGTTCCTATTTTTGCTGATCGGATTTCAGACACTGGAACGGAAGAAGCTGTTATTTTCCATCATTATTTCTGCGGCAATTTCAGTGGGTGTGTATTACGTTTATGTAACCGTACTGCAAGGAACGCTCCCGGCACTTCCGGAATGGCTCGGTTTCTGAACCTAGGAGAAGGAAGGAAACATAATGTCTACACTTGAATTTTTAGGAAACGGCTTTGCCGTAGCTTTTCAATGGCATAATTTACTCTTTGCTTTTTTTGGTGTATTGATTGGAACGGCCGTAGGGGTGCTTCCAGGAATTGGACCGATGAGTGGGGTCGCTCTGCTGATTCCAATAACTTCAACCTTGACGGGAGGATTAACTCCAGAGGAAGCAGCTACCAGCTCCATCATCATGCTCGCAGGTGTGTATTACGGGGCCATGTACGGCGGATCGACGACTTCTATATTAATCAATACACCTGGTGAATCAGCTTCAGTTATTACCACCTTGGACGGCTATCAAATGGCCAAGCAGGGTAGAGCAGGAAGCGCTTTATCCATTGCAGCGATCGGTTCATTTATTGCGGGTATTGTTGCTCTGATTGGACTGATAGCGGTGGCGGAGCCGATGGCCAAATTAGCTATCAAATTCGGTCCGGCCGAGTACTTTTCACTGGTCGTGCTAGGATTGGCGGCTGTTACGGGATTGGCTGGCAAATCGATGACTAAAGCCTTGATAATGACCGTAATGGGTTTGCTGCTAGCTACAATTGGAATCGATGCCGTCTCAGGAGTTGCCAGATTTACTTTTGAACTTCCTGTTCTATATCAAGGAATTGACTTCTTAACCGTTGCTGTAGGACTTTTTGCATTGGGCGAGGTGTTCAAAACCATTCTGGAGTCGGATATTCAATCGAATATTTTTCCGAAAATTAACCGTATACTGCCCACTAAAAAAGATATGAAGGATAGTGCAATGCCTATCGTACGCGGCTCTGTGTTAGGATTTTTTGTCGGTATCCTGCCGGGCGCCGGTGCTTCTATCGCCTCCTTCTTCTCCTATAGTATGGAGAAGAAATTAAGCAAGCATCCGGAGAAGTTCGGACACGGGGCAATTGAGGGAGTAGCAGGACCGGAATCGGCTAATAACGGTGCCTCCGGAGGCTCAATGATTCCACTTCTCACGTTAGGGATACCCGGTTCCGGGACAACGGCTATTCTGATGGGTGCTCTATTTATGTACAATATTCAACCAGGTCCCCTTTTGTTTGAGAAGCATCCTCAAGTCGTTTGGGGTTTGATTGCAAGTATGTTTATAGGCAATGTTATGCTGCTTATTTTGAATATGCCCTTGGTAAAAGTTTTTACCAAAATCATTCAAACGCCTCCCAAGTATTTGCTGCCTATTATATTAGCCATTTCCGTGTTCGGCGTTTACGCGGTGCAGGTAAACACATTTAACTTATATGTGTTGATGGGCTGCGGTTTAGCTGGGTACTTCCTTGCACGCAATGATTTTCCGCTTGCCCCGTTAGTGTTAGGGCTTGTTCTGGGACCTATGCTCGAAAATAATATGAGAAGGGCATTAACTGCCAGCAATGGCGATTTTATGATTTTTTTAGAAAGACCTGTTTCAGCCGTATTGCTGATAGCTGGCATTTTATGGCTTGCTGTTCCTCTGTTGTTAAAGCTGCGGGGGAAAAAGGTCATTGTGAGTGAAGAAGGATAAATATCAAAATAAATAACATTGACACACAGGGAAATCTAGTGTAGCTTTTCTCTGTAGCCATAATTGTTGAACAATATTGATCTACTAAAATGTTTTGAAAGCGAGGAATTGGATATGGAAGCTGCAGAATTGCTTATTGGAGCCTATGATCTTCACGTCCATTCAGGTCCCGATGTGATGAACCGAAAGCTGGATGACCTAGAGATGGCGGAACGGCTGCAGAAGCTAGGAATGAAAGGTTACGGGATTAAATCCCATTACTTCTGCACAGCCGAAAGAGCGAAGCTGATTAATAAAATAAATCCGAACTTTAACGCCATCGGAGCGGTTTGTTTGAATAACGCAGTTGGAGCTCTGAATCCGATGGCCGTTGAAATGGCTGCAAGAGCCAATGCCAAAATCGTTTGGATGCCTACTTTCGATGCTGCAAATGAGCAGGAGCACTTCAAAAGCAGCAAGCCTGCCAAGCTGCCATTCTGGGCTAAGCTGCAAATGCAATTAATTGAACAAGGGAAAACACAGTCTAGTATTTCTATCTTTGAAGATGGAGCCCTTAAAGAGAGTGTGTTTGATATTCTCGACATTATAAAGGAATACAATCTGGTGCTTGCAACAGGACATTTAAGCAAACAAGAGATATTCGCACTTGTTCGAACTGCAGTAGACCGCCAAGTGAAAAAAATCGTAATTACTCATCCGAACTTTCCTTCGGTCAATTTGTCAAAAGAGGAACAAAAAGAGCTCGTAGAGCTGGGAGCTATAATGGAATATTGCTTTACTACCCCGCATTCCAACAAAACAACATGGGAAAAGGTATACGAGGAGATCCGTTTTGTCGGTCCCGAGAATAGTATTATTTCAACAGATCTTGGTCAACCGGATGGTTTATATCCCGATGAGGGAATGCAAATTTTTGTTACAAACTTGCTGAATAATGGTTTTACAAAAGAAGAAGTGAAAAGAATGATTGTAAAAAATACAGCCTTCTTAGTAGAAGGCTGATAGGAGAGGAGATGAACCTATGATTGACTCAAATGTGAATTTATTGGTTGTCAGCGCCCATGCTGCGGATTTTGTTTGGAGAAGCGGAGGTGCGATAGCCAAATACATCAAGCATGGTGCCAATGTCACGTTAATCATATTAAGCTATGGTGTTAGAGGGGAATCGAACGATCTTTGGAATATCGAAGGGCAGACTGTGGAAAATGTAAAAAAAATCCGAAGAGAGGAAATCGGGCAAGCTGCGGGGCATCTTGGCATCACTCAAATGGAAATTTGGGATTATGAAGATTATCACATGAAATTAACTGACGAGCGGATGGAGCAAATGGTTTGTAAAATCCGTGAAACGGCTCCGCATCATATTTTGACACATGGCTTTAAAGACGCATTTAATCCGGATCACGAGGCAGTTGGGAAGTTCGTGTTTGATGCAAGTGTTCTTTCTACCTCGAATGGTGTGCGATACGATGGGTATCCGACTACTAAGCAGGCGCGGCTGTTTGGCTTTGAGCCCCATCAATCCGAAATCAGCGACTTCAAACCCGATGTGATCATGGACATTACAGAAACGTACGAGCAGAAGGAAGCTGCGATGAACTGCTTTAAAGCTCAGAAGCATTTGATTGAATACTATGGGGCGAAGGCCAAGCTGCGGGGCAATCACGCACGCAGGGTCTCAGGCAACAACCAATACCAATATGCGGAGGCCTTCAGCCGCTGCTTCCCTTATGTAGGGGGCGAGTTCAACTGATGGAAAGGTACGTTGTAAGAAACATTGAACGACCTGATAAAACAATTATTGAAGATTTCTCCAAGCTTGATGTCTCTACTGTGTATGAGGCCCAAGGAAAAATCGGACTTGTAAGTCATGAATTGAAGACGGTCAGACAGGGCAATATGATTTGCGGTCCGGCGGTTACAGTCACCTGCTTTGCGGGAGATAATTTAATGATTCATGCGGCCATCGAGGTTTGCAAGCCGGGTGATGTTCTAGTCATTACGACAATTGGAGAAAGCACCACCGGTATGATAGGAGAGCTCATCATCAACGCGCTCATGAAACGCGGGGTTCAGGGTGTCGTTTCCGAAGCGGGAATCCGAGATGCATCTAGAATAAGGGAATGCGGATTTCCTGTTTGGTCGAGAGCTATTCATTCGCAAGGCTCAACGAAATCACGCGGTGGTTGGGTGAATGCACCAACAGTATGCGGCGGCGCTTCCGTTAACCCTGGGGATCTTGTGATGGCTGATGATGACGGTGTTGTTTTTGTAAAAAAAGAAGACCTTAAGTTTGCCCTGGAGAGCTCCAACCGAAGAATGTCCAAGGAAGAAGATACCAAGGCTAGAATCGAAAGAGGAGAGCTGAGCCTTGACTTTTATAGCTTGAGAGGCATTTTAGAGAAGGAAAATGTAGTGTATTACGAGAGTGAGGAAGCGAGAGCTTCGAAGAAATAGTGTCCATAGCAGCTTAAACAACGTCCTCAGCCATGTTGCTGGGGGCGTTTTGTTGTTAGTTCATCCCTCTTCACGTATCAATTGATTATTAACTGTCATAAAATCCACTTATGCCCAATATGATATAGCCGGACTAATTAAATGGGGTGTGGGAATGGATGCTAATCTAATACAAGTAACACAGCTTGTGCGGGCTTTTTTGCCCCGAGGTGCGGAGCTACTGACTATAGAAGGATATGGAAGCCCCCAACCGGCCGTTTATGCGGTCGATCTGGATGGAGACGGGGTTGATGAGGTCACAGCCGTCTATCGCTCACAAGGTGAGGTCTATCTTCTCGTGTTGAAGTACAGCGATAATGTTTGGTCTACGGCTGCCAACGTGAAGGGTACGGGCTACCAAGTCAGCGTCCTGACAGCGGCACCGGTTACAACCCCCGGCATTAATAATCTTATTGTAGGCTGGAGAGTCGGGTCCATTTGGTCGCAGTTGTCTGTATATGAATGGACTGCCGATGGACTGCGAGATATTCTAGCTCCGCCCGATGCCAACTTTAGCTATATGCAAGTAGAGGATATGCCGAGCGAACAGGGGAAGGATGGCCTTGCCGAATTTGCGTTATGGATCCATGACACTGGAGAAGCCTATATCGTTGAAGTAGTGAGATGGCATGAGGGCAAGCTTGTTCCTGCCCCCGATGTATACTTATATTATTATCCGAAAGTTGTTCGCTACTATGAGCACTTGGTTCGCCAGTATCCGGATTATGCATTTTATTGGTATTACTTAGCTGATGCACAGATCAAGGCTGGGATGAAGCAGGCCGCTGCTATTTCCATTAAGAAGGGGCTTAGCTTAAATCATGAATACCCATCCAAGGAGAAATGGCTTGAGCTTCAGCAGCAGCTTCAATCCGTACGTATGGCACGTGACATTCCAATTTTACTGTTTCCGGCTTCGGTCAAAACAATGGATGGAGTGAGATGGGGGTTTATAGACAGCAAGGGGACTATGGTCATTCAGCCGCAGTACGAATATGCTTCTGATTTTCAAAATAACGGTCTCGCAATTGTACAGATGAATGGACGCAATGGCTTAATTAATTCAACGGGCCAATATGTAGTGAAGCCAATTTATGACTCCATTAGTCCTTTCTCGGAAGGCCGGGCTGTTGTTATCGATGGCCAAGGCTTCAAGGTGATCGGTGGGGATGGGCACATTATTACTAAGAAGGCTTACAACTATATAGCGCCTTATAGCAATGGAAGAGCTATGGCATCTGTTGCAAATCCCGATGGTTCCAGCTTGTATGGGTTTCTTGATCTGCAAGGCAACGAAATTATCAAACCCCAGTTCCAAGAAGCAGGAGACTTCAAGCATAACAAGACGGTAGTTAAAGTAAAGGATAACGACTTTGCATTGATTGGCTTGGACGGCAGCAAGCTTGCATCCTATCCTTTTGCCTCTGTGGGTCCGCTTGGTGACGGTCTACTTTCTTTTCAGCAGCAGCTTCAGGGCAAATACGGCTACATCGATGAAAAAGGGAGCATTGTTATTCAGCCGGCTTATACTTATGCCAATGTTTTTATGGATGGAAGAGCAGTTGTGAATACGGCAGAAGATTACGGAGCCCGCTATGGTCTAATAGACAAGCAAGCTAACTATATTATAAAACCAGCCTATAATGACATTCGGACGCTTGGAGAACAGCGACTGGCGTTGGGCAAAGCAATCGACGTTCAGCAGCCCTTCATAGGCTCGATCTATGCCATTGCAGATTGGAATGGACAGCTTCTGACCTCTTTTAGATATCATGATGTGGGTGATTTCAAACAAGGGCTAGCCTCTGTAAATGATCAAAAGCAAACCTTCTTCATTGACCGCAGCGGCAAAGCAGCTGATGGTTACCCGAAAGTGGCGGGGAGCGGTGTTCTTATCCTTGTGCCACCTTTGATACAAGCCAATGTCGATCAACGGATATCCTATCTCGACCGCGCAGGGCATGTCGTTTGGCAGCAAAATACGGTGATTCCGCTGAATCCACCTTTGAAGGTTAGAGAGGAAAAATTCAAGCCTAACAAGGATTATTTAGTCTATTTCCCGCAGATCGAAGGCATGGCTAATAAGGCGGCGCAAAGGAAGGTCAATGCCGTGCTTAAGGAGAAGTCTCAAGTTAAAAAAGTGCCTGGCAATGTGCAGCTGGGTTATTCCTATACGGGAGATTTTAATATTGAATTTTATAAAAAAAATCTTCTCGTGCTGGAGCTGACCGGCTATAACTTCCCATTTGGCGCTGCTCACGGTATGCCTTCCAAGCAGTATGTCCATGTGAATCTGGTCAATGGCCAGATCTATGAATTAAAAGATTTGTTCAAGCCCGGCAGCAACTATGTCAAAGTATTGAGTGATATCGTTGGCAAGCAAATTAAAGAGGATCCGCAGTATTCGTATGTTTTCCCTGACACGTATAAGGGTATCAAACCCAATCAGCCATTTTTCATCTCCGACCATGCACTGCATCTGTATTTCGAGCCGTATGAAATTGCACCTTATGTAGCGGGTTTCCCGACTTTTACGATCCCATTCGCAGAGATTATAAGTATCATTTCGGTTCATGGGGATTTTTGGAAATCATTTCATTAGCGAACAAGGCAGCCCATTCAGTCCAAAAGAGCCGGTTACAGCAACGGTTCTTTTTGTTATTAAGGCCATTCATGAACAGTAGATTTCCATAGTGAGGTTTGAGTCTTACGAACGAACCCATAGACGCCCGCATATAATGAGGCATATAATCAGAAATTTCAGTTTTTTTAAAAGGGAAGTTCGACAATGCTTGCGAAGCCAGTTTTGCTAAAGCAAAACTCGTAGGAGGCCCAACATGATGGAGCGTACAGAACAAATAATTGGGCAAACAGAGCGGTATGGAGCAACAAATTACAATCCCTTGCCTATTGTCATTGTTCAAGCCGAGGGTGTTTGGGCGGAGGATGCCGAAGGGCGCCGTTATCTCGATATGCTGAGTGCGTATTCTGCAGTTAACCACGGGCATAGGCATAAAAAGATCATCAAGGCGCTTCTCGACCAGGCTGATCGAGTAACCCTGACATCCAGAGCATTTCACCATGATCGGGCGGGAGAATGGTATGAGATGCTGAGTCAGCTTACGGGCAAAACAACCATACTTCCGATGAATACCGGAGCCGAGGCTGTGGAGACTGCTCTCAAGGCAGCCCGACGGTGGGCATACCAGGTGAAAGGCGTACCAGATATGCAAGCGGAAATCATCGTCTGTGCTAATAATTTTCATGGGCGCACCTTAAGTATTACTTCGTTCTCAACCGAACCGGCTTATAAATTCAGGTTCGGCCCGTTTACGCCTGGCTTTGTGACGGTTCCATTTGGTGATGCAGAAGCGTTGCGGCGAGCGATTACGCCTCATACGGCGGCCTTCTTATTCGAACCGATTCAAGGTGAAGCCGGAGTCATCATACCGCCTAACGGATATTTGCGGGAGGCTGCGGCGATCTGTAGGGAGCATCAAGTGCTGATGATGGCTGACGAGATCCAGACCGGACTCGGACGGACCGGGCAGCGCTTCGCCTGTGACTGGGAGAATGTTGTCCCCGACGTATACATTCTTGGTAAAGCGCTTGGCGGAGGGGTGCTGCCAGTATCCGCTGTTGCGGCCGACCGCGAAGTGCTAGGCGTGTTTAATGCAGGCTCGCACGGGTCTACCTTTGGTGGAAACCCGCTGGCCTGCGCCGTTTCTATTGCTGCCTTGCAGGTGCTGGATGAAGAAAAGCTGGAGCAGCGCGCGCGCATTTGGGGCGATTACATGCTGAAGCGGCTGAAGCGGATACGATCGCCAAGAATTCGGGATATCCGTGGTAGAGGACTGCTGATTGGAATTGAATTGGATGAGGAAGCAAGGCCCTATTGCCATAGGCTAATGGAGCTTGGTGTTTTATGTAAGGAAACACATGCAAACATTATACGGATTGCTCCGCCACTTACGATCATGAAAGATGAGATCGATTGGGCCTTAATGAGAGTAGAATCCGCATTGACGGAAAGGGGATAATGCCATGATGCCATATCGTCCAGAGCCTTTTACAGACTTTAACAATGAGTCGGAGGAGAATCGCTTTAAGCAAGCGCTGGTGCAGGTTCGCACACAGTTGGGCCGGGACTATCCGCTGTTTATTGGAAACAAGACGGTGGAGACGAAACGACGTATCTTATCCGTCAATCCATCGAACTTCAACCAGGTAATCGGGTCCGTGTCCCATGCAGATGCTGTTCTTGCGGAACAAGCCATACAAACGGCGTACTCAGCTTTTGCCACATGGTCGGGAGTCAGTCTGGAAAGCCGTGCAGATTGTCTGTTTAGAGCAGCTGCCGAGCTGCGCCGCCGCAAGCATGAATTTTCGGCGTGGCTGATGGTGGAAGCGGGCAAGGTGAGGACTGAAGCCGATGGGGAAACGGCCGAAGCTATCGATTTTATGGAGTATTATGGCAGGCAAATGCTGCAGCTAGCCCAGAGGGGTGAGCGTGAGCTAATCGGGATGAGTGGGGAAAGAAACCGGCTGGACTACTTAGGACTTGGCGTTGGAATCATTATCGCACCATGGAATTTCCCCCTTGCGATTCTGGCAGGCATGACGACCGCAGCGTTAGTAGCTGGAAATACCGTAGTAGTAAAGCCTTCCAGCCTTACGCCTGTTATTGCAATTAAGTTCGTAGAGCTGCTCCGGCATGCAGGCATTCCGACTGAAGCCGTCCAGCTGCTGCCAGGAAGCGGCAAGGAGATTGGGCAATATCTTACGGCTCATCCATTGACTAGATTCATCTCCTTTACTGGCTCCAAGGATGTAGGCCTGCATCTGCATGAGCTGTCATCCCGTCAGGTCTCCGGTCAGCGTTGGCTGAAAAGGTTTGTCGGTGAGCTGGGCGGCAAAGACGCGATTATTGTTGATCGTGATGCTGATTTGGAGCAGGCTGCACAGGGTATTGTAGCGTCAGCCTTCGGCTATTCAGGTCAAAAGTGCTCGGCCTGCTCACGCGCCATTGTGCATCGTGATGTGTACGATGCTGTGCTGAAGCGCTGCTCGGAGCTAGCCGACGAGCTGAAGGTAGGAGACGTTCAGGACTTCTACTGCGGTACGGGCCCAGTCATTAACCAAAGTGCTTATGAATCCATTCTTGGCTATATTCATATTGCAAAAACAGAGGGGCGCATCACCGCCGGGGGAAGTGCTGCCGGGGGAGATGGGTGGTTTATCCGACCTACCGTGGTAGCGGATGCCGATCCAGGCTCTCGGATTATGCAGGAGGAAATATTCGGTCCTCTGCTTGCTTTTACGAAGGCGGATGACTTTGAAGACGCGCTGCGTATTGCCAATTTTTCGGACTATGGTCTTACTGGCTCTGTTTACACACACAATCGTAAAAACATCGAGCGTGCCAGGGATACCTTTGCCGTAGGAAACCTGTATATCAACCGTAAATGTACAGGGGCTATCGTGGGGGTTCATCCATTCGGAGGGTTCAACTTGTCGGGAACAGATTCGAAGGCCGGAGGGCCAGATTATCTGCAATTGTTCACCCAGCCCAAGCTGACTTCAGAGCGGCTGTGAGCAGCATCTTTGCTAAGGCAGGGCAGAGGAATAGTAAGGGATAGTGAGGGATAGTGAGGGATAGTGAGGGATAGTGAGGAATAGTGAGGGATGATGAGGGATGATGAGGGATGGTGAAAAATAGTAAGGAATAGTGGGGGGAATTGAGGGAAAGTGAGAGAGATAGCGAAGAATAGTGAGGAATAGTGAGGAAAATTAAGGGGAAGTGAGAGATAGTGAAGAATAGTGGGAATTAGTGATGGATAGTGATGGATAGTGATGGATAGTGAGAGATAGTGAGAGATAGTGAAGAATAGTGAGAATTAGTGATGGATAGTGAGGGATAGTGAGGGATAGTGAGGGATAGTGAGGGATAGTGAGGGATAGTGAGGGATAGTGAGGGATAGTGAGGGATAGTGATGGATAGTGAGGAATAGTGAGGGATAGTGAGGGATGGTGAAAAATAATAAGAAATAGTAAAGAATAGTGAAGAGTGAAAGAAGAGTGAAAACTAAGTAGAAGGTAGGCAAAGTTAAGTAATTGCAAAGAAAAAGTAGAACGAAATCTAAATAAAAGTAGTGTGAAAGAGGCTCAAAACCGATATCAGTGCTTGACGAAGTCATTCGATTTCGGTTCCATATCCAGCTCATCGCTTAACAAGACTTTGCCAACGGCAATGGTAGCATACAAGGTACAAGACATTATTCGAAGCCATTGCCTACTCAAAAAACCTGCATCTATACAGCCTTTTGGAAGTTTCATCCGTACTCCTGGTGAATTCATGCAAATGTGCATCTCTCTTTTCATTCTTAGCTGAAATCGGACCATTTCACATGAAATTGCTGTACTTTCGCAGTTTTTTGTCTCAACAGCAAGTTTCAGTAGAAAATAACTGTATGTTTGCAGGATTTTGGCAGGCTGATGATCGGGAGAGGGTCAAGCACGGATTCTGAGGTTGAGCCGTAAAAGATAATATAGAAGGAGAGCAAAACCAAGAGCAAAACCAAGAGCAAAACCAAGAGCAAAACCAAGAGTAAAACCAAGAGCAAAAGTTTAGTGAAGTTTAGTGAAAGTAAAGTAAACATCTGGCTATGAATAAGCAAGACTCAGCAACGTAGATAAAAGTGATGTAAACAAGATAAAACAAGTAAAAACAAGTAAAAACAAGTAAACACAAGATAAAACAATTAAAAGGCTAAGCATTGCTACCAGATGTTTGCGAAGAAATTCTGTGTTTGCAAAACTCAATAAAATAGTTGAATGTACGCAAGGTCGTAGATTCAACCGTCGCCGCAATGTACACGGGAATCGCACGCGTTGGAAAACTGTTTCCTCTATTAAGTTACAGGAATCCCTCCCTTTAATTCCACTTGTTTTGGAATTCATAATGATTTACCTGGATTTTCTCTCCCTTTAATTCGGCCTATAGCCTCACAATAGATCTATTTTCGAAGATTAGCGGGAGGATTTTCATCAAAATGAAGGATACCGCACTCATCTGGATAATTAACGGGAGGTGTTCCATTTCGTGTTATAAGGTGCTTGCGTTGAGGTGCGCAACATGGTGATGCCTCTCCTAATTTTAAGCGTGATCATCCCGTAGCTGTAGGGGGGCATTTACTTAAGCAATTCATTGGATTCAATTGATATAAATGCTTAGCAGTCGATTATCCTTGAAAAACTCGTAGGAGGTGCCATCCATGAAAGATCGGCTGCTGCGAAAAAGCGTACTCACAATTGCAGAATTCGCTCCGGTTCGATGGCTATTTCTAAAGTATGGGATGAAGCTCGGTGTAGATCGTTTTGTAGCTGCTGAGACGCTGCCGGAAACTTTAGAAAAGGTTAGAGGATTGAACGAGGAAGGAATGCATGTAACGCTGGACTATTTGGGCGAAAATGTACTGGACTCAGGCCAAGCGGAGGAAACCGCAGCCATTATTAGTAGTCTATTTCCTGCCATACAGCAGCTTAGGCTTCAGGCTAACGTATCCGTTAAGCTTACCCAGCTGGGGTTGCGGATTGATCGAGCTAGCTGCCTTAAGCATATGGAGCGCATTGTGAGTGAAGCGGCTGTAAGCCGCAGCTTTGTCCGTATCGATATGGAGGATTCTACGGTTACGCAAGAGACGATAGATGTGTTTCGGTTGCTGCTACGGCGCTTTGGTCCAGGGCGGATAGGATTAGTCTTGCAATCCTACTTGTATCGGAGCGAACAGGATGCTGATCAGCTCGGAGCGGGAGGAACGAATCTGCGCATTGTCAAAGGCGCCTACCGTGAGTCTCCTGATGTAGCTTTTCCCGACAAGCGTGATGTAGATGCTGCTTACACCCGGATCGTTAAGGCTCATTTAACTAAAGGTGGTTATGCGGCAGTGGCTACACATGATCCTGAAATTATTGATACGATTATTCGGTTTTCCAAGGATAAAGGAATTCCTCGTGGCCGTTTCGAATTCCAGATGCTTTATGGAATTGCAGGCGATCTTCAGCGGGATTTGGTGCGTGCCGGCTATTTGGTCCGTATTTATACACCATTCGGTCGCCTTTGGTATCCTTATTTTACACGTCGTATCGCCGAGCGGCCAGCTAATCTATGGTTTGTTGCTAAACATATGCTGCGTCCTTGACCCTGTTCTTGTGCATAATCTTGACTATCCTGTTCCAAGGAGAAAGCAGCTGGATATAAAGGAGAGATATTCGATGAAAAAGCAACCCGGCAGACGGATCTCTATAATCGGCGTACCCCTGGATTTGGGAGCAGGCAGGAGTGGTGCGTGTATGGGGCCAAGCGCGATCCGGTGTGCCGGGGTCGTAGAGAGGCTTGAACAAATTGGATGCTTCGTCGTGGACGAAGGAGACTTGGCAGTAAAAAATTGCTACGCATCATCTGCACAGCAGCCGAAATCGAAACTCAAGCATTTAGACGAAATTGTTAAGGTAAATGGGGAGCTGAGCACCAAAATATACGAGGCTGTAACTGCTGGGTATTTCCCGCTTGTTCTTGGCGGAGATCACAGTATCGCCATAGGTACCTTGGCTGGTTTGAGGAGAATGGGCGGCGAATACGGACTCATCTGGTTCGATGCGCATACCGATGTAAATACGGCAGAAACGACGCCTACCGGTAATATCCATGGAATGTCGCTAGCGGTGGCTCTTGGTTATGGGGATCCCCGATTGACCGCTATCGGAGGCGGGATTGCGTTTTTTAAGCCGGAGCATACGGTAATAGTAGGAGCGCGGTCCATTGACCCAGGTGAACGTAAGTTTCTAAAGAAGCTGGGCGTCCGCGTGTTTACTACACGAGATATCGAGCGATTGGGGATTGCGAAGGTAATAGAGCGTGCGCTGGAAATCGCGGCAGGAGGAACGGACGGCATTCACCTTAGCTTAGATCTTGATGGACTTGACCCACGTGATGCGCCTGGTGTCAGTACTCCGGTTCCAGGCGGTCTTAGCTTCCGGGAAAGCCTCCTGGCAATGGAATTGATTTTCGATGCAGGGGTGGCTGTCAGTGCGGAATTTGTTGAGGTTAATCCAACGCTCGATCTTAGGAATAAGACAGCTAGGGTTGCAGTGGATCTGATAGGCGCGTTGTTTGGGGAGAAGATCACATAAACACGAACATATGTTTGTAATAATCTGGAAGATGTGATAATATAAACGCAGCATAGTTTTCAGGAGATGATCCGGGTCCGTATGATTAAAGTTCGTGAAGCTATAGATAAATATAATTATGATTGGTCTAGCTTTTTAAATGATAGAATCGATGATGCATGGTACGAGCCCATTTCTATTGGAAAAGCTTCTATTGCTGAAATCATCGGGCATTTAATGAACTGGGATCAATATCTAACAACGAATGTTGTTCCTGCTGTAAGGGAAGACGGAAAGATTGTATTTCCTGAGTTTGACTCTTTTAATAAACTCGGGTATGCCTTTGCGAAACAAGTAACGAAGAATCAACTAATAGCTGATTTCGTCCGTACTCGTAAACAGTTGAGTGCAATATTAGAAGAATTGCCTGCTGAAGTTATTAATAGACCGACATCGGCTAATGGAGCTTCTAACTGCCCGCACACTGGCGAGCCTTATACTCTACTTTATATTATCAAAGAATTTATTGAGCACGACGAGCATCATAGGAAACAGATTCATAGCTTTGTCTATAAACCGTTAGGTTAGACTGCTTTTTGCATCTCGCATGCCCTTCCATTCATGTAAAAACGCCCGGGCTGCGTTAGTAGCCGGGCGTTGGTACGTAGCTAATTAGATGAATGAACGAGAAACAATAACCAATAGAATGAATAGTACGAGAATTACGCCAGTGCTAGTAATCAAACTAGAACAACTACAGCTAGTTCCAAATCCCATATGTGATACCCTCCCTCCATTTTCTTCTGCATTGTATGATCTCAGGCTGTTCGTGGATTGGGCATATCTTAAAAATGTGCGAATATAAGGGAGAAATAGTAGTTCCATACTTTCGTAGATTTTCATAAACTAATAGACAAGTTCCGTCCTGACTGAATGAACTTGAGGACCGCTTTTGGCTTCTAGGATGCTTAGATGAATGCGCGAGAAACAATAACCAATAGAATGAAAAGTACGAGAATTACACCCGTACTAGTAAATAAACCAGCACAGCTACAACTGCTACCTACTCCAGCTCCAAATCCCATTGTGACAGCCTCCCCTCACATTTTCTTCTGCATTGTATGATCCCGGGCTGATCGCGGATTGGGCAAATGACAAAAATGTGCGAATATAAAGGGGGAATTAGCAGTTCCATACATTTCTAGATTCTCATATACTAATTTCGCAGGGAATAGCCATACCTGCAACCCATAGAGCCCCTTTTTAGAAAGTAGACGGTTGCGTAACGCTCCGTCTACTTTTGTTTGTGATTTTAATCTAAGGCATAGTCTCGGTAGCGTAATATTCAAAAGGGGGGTTACATATTTTTACAATAGATATGGAGATGACGGCATGAGTATGTGCTTCAGTTCGTCAAGCCATAGAGGGAGGTTAGCAGGATGTCTTCTCAGGTTGAAGGAGTGCTGGTGGTCGGTTGTGGTCCAATCTTGCTCTCGCTTGTTAAAGCGTGGTATGAATCCGGTTTATCCAAGCTCACTGTATATGTAACAAACACGCAGCTTACAGACATGGAGGAGCTCAAGAAGCTTCTGGAGCACGCTCTTCCGAGCGATCCGGGGGCTTCTCTGGATATCCATGCGGCAACAGGAGATGAGGAGGTGAATTGGGAAACCGAGATTCGGCCTTTTCCATTTATTTTGTATACTTCCCAGCCTGGCGACTTAGAGGAGCTTAGGGAGCTTCAGGCCGCCTGCACAGCAGAAATGAAGCCGATGCTCCCTGTAATGGGTTTAAGAGGTATGGGCATGGTAGGGCCGCTGCATCGTCCTGATGGAGATGGCTGGTGGGAGTCGGCATGGCGGCGCATCCATTCATCCGTCTTTCCCGCGGATGGGGAGCCGCAAAGGTTCTCTGCCACAGCGGCAGCTGTATTATCGAATCTACTCGTGCATGAATGGGGCAAAGCGGTTACAGAAGAGGAGGAAACGCATTGCATCGATCAATGTTATATCCTGGATCCGATCACGTTGGAGGGAAGCTGGCATTCGATCTTGCCTCATCCATTCATAACCGGGCATGAACAGGTTCGCATGGTGACGGATATGGAGCTTAGACTTGGTATAGAACAAGAGCCTGCCGACTCGGAGGAAACGGAGGAATGGTTTACTTGGTTCAACAAGCTGACTTCAATGGTATCGGGCATTTTCCATGTATGGGAAGAGGGGAGCTTGAATCAGCTTCCACTGGCACAGTGTCTCGTTCAGCCCGCTGACCCGCTATCGGAGGGACCTGCACAGCTGTTGCCGACTATCATCTGCAGCGGTCTGACGCATGTAGAGGCTCGGCGGGAGTCAGGGCTCGCGGGAATTGAATCCTACACTGCCCGCATGACTCCGTTACTCGTTTCCGAGCTGCCCTCGGACCAGCCGGAGGACATCCACATCGGAGCGGGGGGTACCTTCGCCGAAGCGTTGGGGCGAGGGCTGCGAGCTTGCTTAGACCAAGAACTAGGCATGCGGCCCCTTCATAATGAGCTGGTATTAACGCGCATGGAATGTACTCAAATCGAAGATGTTCGCTGCCAGTATTATTTACAAGCCATAAGCATCTTAGAGGGCGAGCCTGTAATCGCAGTCGGAGAGTCGCTGCTCGGATTTCCGGTAGTATGGGTCTGTTCGGGCGGCGCTTGGTATGGCAGCGTAGGCCTTGACTTGACTCTGGCGCTTCGCGGGTCGCTACAAAAGGCATTGATGAAAACGGAGTGTGCACCGGTTTCTTCTGTGATTTGGAACGATCATAAGAAGCTGCAAAGCGTCATCATTCCTTCTAATTATCCAACATGGAATGCGCCTTGGATGCTGTCTGCCGTTCAGACCTTGAAGCAGCATCATAAACGCTTGGAAGTCGTAGATATGCGATGCGAGTCTTTCCTGAGAGAAGGACCGTTCGAGGTGCTAGGTATACGGCTCAGAGAGGAGGAATCCTTATGAACCCCATTGTTATCGTGGGAGAAGGCATGCTTACGGATATGGTGTGCAAGCAGTTGTCGTGGTTCCCGATAGTGCATAGACCGGATTTTAGCCAGGGATTGCCTCCCGCTGCTCTGGTATTAGTGCTGGGAGGGGACTCCTCCGTTCATCTTCAAGCTGAAGAGATGCTGCAGCCGCTCGGCATTCCTTGGTTATGCTCCTATGTGTCCTATGGAGAAGGCGTGGTGGGGCCATTGGTACGTCCCGGAACGGCCGGCTGTTCCCTATGTGCGGAAACCCGTCGCTCTATGGCGGGACGCGAGCGCGAAGAGATGGACGGTCTGCTCATGAGTCTGATCTCCCCTGAGCATCCTCCTCATCCTGTTGCAGAGTTACCTCCTGCGGGGTTAAGGCATATGGCACATATTCTCTCAGCGGAAACGGCTAGAGTGCTTCGAGGTGACGAAGTATTGTCGGAAGGCAAGGTCTATTTAATTAATCTTAATAATTTGAATACCACCATCCACTACGTTCTTCCTGACCCGATTTGCCCAGTTTGCGGCCAATTGCCGGATGACTCGAAGGAAGCGGCTGAAATCGTGCTAAGGCCTTGTAATAAGCTCGAACGCAGCCATTACCGCTGCCGATCAATGAGGGATTTGCAGAAGGTGCTGGCTAAGGATTATTGGGACAGTCGGACTGGACTCTTCAATGGAAAGCAGTTAGACTTCGTATCGACTTTTGCCGGAGCGGCTATGAATCTTCCTTTGATCATGTCGAATGAAGTGACGGGAGGCCGTTCACATTCTTATGCTCACAGCGAGATGGCCGCTATCCTAGAGGGCTTGGAGCGACATTGCGGTATTGCTCCCCGGGGCAAACGAACGATCGTGTACGACAGTATAACCCGCTTGAAGGATGCTGCGATGGATCCGTCCAAGGTGGGGCTTCATGCGCAGGAGCAGCTGGAACAACCGGATTTTCCATTTCTGCCGTTGGATCCCGATTCTGAGATGGCTTGGGTCTGGGGCTATTCGTTTCAGCAGGCGCGCCCGATTCTAGTTCCCGAGCTGCTGGCTTATTACAGCTTGGTTTATGGCGGGGGCTTTGTATATGAGACTTCCAATGGCTGCGCGATAGGAGGAAGCCTAGAGGAAGCGATCTTGTACGGAATTTTGGAGGTGGTAGAGCGGGATTCTTTCTTGATGACCTGGTACGCTAAACTGCCTGTTCCGCGGCTCGATTATCGCTCATCGGGGGATCAAGAGCTGCTGGTGATGATAGATCGTTTAAGAGCTGTAACCGGATACGAAGTGATGCTGTACAACACAACGATGGAAAATGCAATTCCAAGCATCTGGGCAGTAGCGAAGAGTGAGACGGATCAAGGAGAGAAGGCAGTGAACCTTGTCTGTGCCGCAGGAGCCCATCTAGACCCGATACAGGCAGCTAAGGGCGCTATACATGAGCTCGCTGGCAATATTACAATGGCTGAGGAACGCTGGAGAGAGCGCCAAGATGAAGCTGAAGCCATGTTTTATGACTCTTCGCTAGTGCAGATAATGGAGGATCACGCGCTGCTGTACAGCTTCCCTCAATCGGAGGAGAGGCTTCGATTTTTGCTGGACGAACAGCGTCCACTTCGGACATTCGATGAAGAGTTCAGTTCGGTTTCAGCGCACGATGATTTAACGGATGATCTGAAACAGGTTCTTGAGGTGTTTCGCAGCCTTCAGCTGGATGTTATTGTAATCGACCAGTCATCGAGCGAGACACTACGCAACGGACTGCACTGTGTGAAAGTGTTGATTCCGGGAATGCTGCCGATGACGTTCGGACACATGCTTACCCGGTTGGAGGGTCTCGATAGAGTACTTGAGGTGCCTATGAAGCTAGGCTATGTAAATCAGAAGCTTTCTCCTGAGGAGTTAAATCCGTATCCGCATCCGTTTCCTTAGGATCAGAATTTCCAACGCGCGCGAATCCTGGGCGCGCGTTGCGGCATTGCATGGTGGTTGGTCGAACCCCACTTGCTTGGCTATAAATGAATGCCTCTTTGCAGCGTGATCCTGTTCATACAGGCTTACGATGTAAAGAGGCATTTTTTCTTTGACGCCAGAATTAATACGTTTTTGGGTTTGGGGTCAAGAACCCCATACAGCGGCCGGAATCTCACACGCATGCCCTCCCAACGCACAAACGTCTAGATTTCCACAATAAGGACCTAACGGCTTGATCACCGCTATTTTTCTTTGTCCAAATGTGGTTATTGATTAATAAGTGCTGGACAAGCTGGATAAACCCACGCCACGCCTGAGGTTTTGGCTTTTTGTGCGAAAAATGAATCCTCTGTGAAATATGAATCAAGGTGCGTTTTGTGCGAAAAGTGCATCAAGTGATTCTGCATCGGTGCTTTTCAAGGACGAAAACCGTTCTCTATAATAAGGATCGAGAAAGCGGTTACGAGTGATTCAGAAATCACAACTTAGTCATCCGGGAGGGATTCATATCCATCAGTCCAATGTACAGCAGGCGGTCGGCGTTCAGAGAAATAAGACGCATCCGATCCTGCGTAATATGAAAAGAAGCAAGTACTTGTATATGATTTTTTTTCTACCCTTTTGTTACTATGTACTGTTCCATTATTGGCCTATGTACGGTATCATCATCGCTTTCAAGGATTACAACATCGTCAAAGGGATTGCTGCCAGTCCTTGGGTGGGGTTCGTCCATTTCAAGAAATTTTTGGTTGACCCTTACTTTTGGAAGCTGATCCGCAATACGCTGTTGATTAACGTGTATGAAATTTTCTGGGCGTTTCCGGCCCCGATTGTTTTGGCTCTTTTGCTAAATGAACTGAAGAGTCAGAAGCTGAAAAAATTCGCGCAAAGCGTAAGCTATCTGCCTCACTTTATTTCTACGGTTGTGGTGTGCGGTATGATTGTTAACTTTTTGACTACGGATGGGCTTGTTAATCAGTTTATTTCGTGGTTAGGCGGTACGCCGGTCCATTTTCTGATGAAGCCGGAATGGTTCCGGACGATCTTTATCTCATCGGGTATTTGGCAAAGCGTGGGCTGGGGCTCTATTATTTACTTGGCGGCATTAACCTCCGTGGATGAAGAATTATACGATGCCGCTAAAATAGACGGAGCGAACCGATGGAAGCAGCTGCTCCATATTACTCTGCCGGGGATTGCGCCGACCATATCGATTATGCTGATTCTGAATATCGGGAAGCTGATGTCTATCGGCTACGAAAAAATTATTTTGCTGTATAACGGCTCGACTTATGAAACGGCAGATGTCATTTCCACTTATGTATATCGGAGAGGCTTGCTAGGCAGTGACTTTAGCTATGCTACCGCCGTAGAGCTGTTCCAAGCGATTGTCGGGTTAATTCTATTAGTATCTGCCAATCGGCTTTCCAAAAAAATCAGTGAAACCGGATTGTGGTAGACCACCAGGAGGTTGCTATGAACAAACAGATTTCAATGGGTTCAAAAGTTTTTGACAGCTTTAATGTGTTGATCCTTATACTGCTGATGTTTATTACCCTGTATCCCATTTATTACATTTTTATCGTATCGATTAGCGATGGCAACTTGGTTACTAGAGGCTTAATCACATGGATTCCGCTGGATATTACCTTTGATGCCTACAAAATTGTATTCAAAAATCCGGATATATGGCAGGCTTACGGAAACACATTGCTTTACACCACCGTAGGTACTACGATTAACGTCTTCATGACGGCGCTCTGTGCTTATCCGCTTTCCAGAAAAGACTTTTATGGGCGCAATCTATTTATTTTCATGGTCGCCATAACGATGTTTATCAGCGGAGGACTGATTCCCTTGTATCTGGTAGTGCAGCAGCTAGGGCTTATCGATACGATGTGGGCGCTTGTGCTTCCTCCGGCTATCAGTACCTTCAATATGATCATAATGAAAACGTACTTCGAGGGCATTCCGATGGCGCTGCAGGAATCGGCTTACTTGGATGGAGCTAATGAGATTCAGGTGCTTATCAAAATTATTCTTCCATTATCGCTGCCAGTTATGGCAACCATGGTGTTATTCTATGCCGTTCATCATTGGAACAGCTTTTTCCCGGCTCTGATTTATTTGAATGACAGTGATAAATTTCCCGTTCAAGTGCTGCTTCGCAATATCGTTATTGCAGGGGAGTTTGCTGATCAGACCGCCGATATAGGAAGTGCTTCATCCAACTTCAGGGTCGTTGCGACCAACTACAAGTTTGCTGTTATCATCATCACCATCTTACCGATTTTGATCGTCTACCCTTATTTGCAAAAGTATTTTGTGAAAGGCGCGATGATTGGGGCACTCAAGGGTTAAGCTCAGGGGTGTTTTATAAAATGAAACAAACTTAAAGGGAGGGTTTTACATGACTAGAACATGGGTAAAAGGACTGTCATTATCGCTTTGCACCGTTATGGTAGCATCAGGTTTAGCTGCTTGCTCCAGCGGAGGGAAGGAAACTGCACCGGCTCCGGCTGGGAATGCATCGTCCAAGGCCTCAGGCGCCAGCAAAATTTCGGAGAAGGAACGGGAAGTGAAGGTAACATTCCCAGAGCATCCGAATCAGCCAGTTAAAAACTTCGCACTTGTGCAGCAGGAAATTTTTAATCAAACCAATATTAAATTGAAATTCGAGAATGTCCCAAACAGCAATTATAACGATAAGAAGAAAACGCTGCTGGCAACGAATAACTTGCCTGATATTATTCAAATTGAGATGTCGGATGTTAACAATTTTGGCTCAACAGGTGTTTTCGTTCCGCTGCTCCAGTACATGAATAAGGGCTTGATGCCAAACTTCAAGAAGTTCTGGGATCAATATCCTGATATGGTCAAGCTGACCGCTGACGGTGAGCTGTATGGATTCCCTGCTATTGGTCGTAATGAGCTGAAGAACGGCTTTGGACCGGTCATCCGTACCGATTTACTGACCAAGCACAACCTGCCAGTACCCAAATCATTTGATGAGCTGTTGACGGTTCTCGCCGAGCTGAAGAAGATCTATCCGGATTCAACTCCGTTCTCCGTTCGTAAGGGAAGCGGCCCTATCCACCAGCTGTTTAAAACGATGGCTTATCCACTAGGATCAGGCGTTGGCAGCGGCAACGGTATTTATTTTGACAAGGATGTCAATGGAGGGCAATATCTATACGGTCCGGCTACGCCGCAATTCAAAGAGGTGCTTGCCTTTTTCAATAAAGCATTTACGATGGGTGTCCTCGACAAGGACTACGCAGTGGCCACTCAACAGCAATGGACAGAGAAGCTGACCAGCGGCAAGTCATTCTTCTTCATGGATAACAGCGGTTTCGCTCTGGATTACACGAAGCAGCTGCAGAAGGCAGTTCCGGACGGCAAATTCCAGATCATTCCGACTCCTGTTAACAAAAGCGGTAAAGCTAGAGCGGAGTTTTATGCAACAACACTTACGTCGGATAGAATGTTTGCGATCAGCTCCAAAGCGAAGGACCCGGAAACACTCATTAAGCTGCTTGATTGGATGTATACGGAAAAAGCATCGAACCTGATGAGCTACGGAGTTGAAGGCGTTCACCATACTTTGGATGACAAGGGCCAGCCGAAGCTTAAAGCCGAATATGTGGCCAAATTTAAAGAGGGTCAACCGACTCCGTTCTATGCCATGTACTCCGAGCTTGGTTCGGGTAAGCTGAGCTTTACTCCATGGTTTGCCAATATGGACCCGCAGGTACAGGTTGAGAAGCTGAATGGAAGCTGGAGTCAGGTCCATGAGGAATATTGGAAAACTATTGCAGACGATAAGTCGTACCACGATCCGTACTTGGATCCCCCGCTTACCAAGGAAGAGGCTGCTCGCGTGAAAGAGATTCTGGCGCCACTTACTACGATGCTGGAGCAGGAATACGACAAATTTATTATGGGTGTAAAGAAGATCGATGAATATGATGCCGTTATGAAAAAAGCCCGTGATACAGGAGGCGAAGAGCTGGAAAAGATCTATAACGGAGCATTGCAAAGATTGTCTCAAAAGAAATAAGCAGTTAGTTGAGCAGCAGCAAAAGCATGGCCGTTTCACCGCGGATGTTGGAGCATTTAAAGACATCTGCGGTAGGACGGCATATGTTTTCGGTATGTTCCAGCAGCACCAGATACTTATTAATAACGGAGGTTTCATAATCACATGCAGAACCAACCTATTGCCAAGGGCGTTTGGCCTACAATGGTGACTCCTTTCACCGATTCGAATCAAGTGGATTACTTTGCGCTAGAGCAAATGGTTGAGTGGTATATCCGTCAGGGGGTTGCCGGGCTTTTTGCGGTATGCCAATCCAGCGAAATGTTCTTCTTGACGCTTGAAGAACGCGCTTCGATTGCTAAGTTTGTAGTTGAGAAGGCAAAAGGCCGTGTCCAAGTAATAGCATCCGGTCACATCTCGGAATCTATAGAGGATCAAGTGACAGAGCTGCAGGCTATAGCTGCTTCTGGTGTTCAAGCGGTAGTACTGGTAAGTAATCGACTAGCGAAGCAGGATGAATCCGAAGAAGTATGGAAGCGTAATGCTGAAACACTGCTGAGCGTTGTTCCAGATATTGCTTTTGGCATTTATGAATGTCCATATCCCTATAAACGGCTCATTTCACCAGAGCTGTTGGCATGGTGCGAGTCAACTGGCCGGTTTACTTTTTTGAAAGATACATGCTGCCATACGGGGCATATTGAAGACAAGCTGAATGCAGTGCGCGGCGGTGGCTTGAATATATATAACGCTAATACAGCTACTTTGCTGGAAACCTTAAAGATAGGCGTTCAAGGCTATAGCGGGATTATGGCGAACTTTCACCCGGATTTGTACGTTTGGCTTACCCGTCACTTCGAGGATCAGCCGGAGCGGGCAGAGAAGCTGCAGCATTTTTTAGGCATGTCCTCTGTAATTGAAAGTCAATATTACCCGGTTAATGCCAAATATTATTTGAGCTTGGAAGGGCTACCTATTGGTCTTCATACAAGAACTAAAGATCACCACCTGTTGACCTATTCGAACCGGCGCGAGGTAGAGCAATTGTTTGCCCTAACTGCCGAATATAGAAAGCTATATGAACTATAAGAGGAGAGTAGAGCTATGAAGCTGAAAGAGCAAGTCAAACAATTCCTTTTTGAAGAGGAGCGTCCATTTAACAGCTGCCACGCATCGACGGTTATTGCATTACCCAATGGGGATTTGCTGGTTTCTTATTTCGCAGGTACTAAGGAAGGCAATCCAGACGTAGCGATATGGTGCTCCAAGAGAACGGATGGTGTTTGGTCCCAGCCGTATTTGGTCGCCGACGAAGAGGGGCTTGTTCATTGGAACCCTGTATTGTTCCGCAAAAATGATGGGCAAATCGTGCTTCATTATAAAGTAGGGCACCCGATTCCGGAATGGTATACACGGGTTACAGTGTCCAATGATGACGGTGTGACTTGGAGCGAGCCGGTTGATTTGGTGCCGGGAGATGTAGGAGGAAGAGGTCCGGTCAAAAACAAGCTCATCGTGCTGCAGGATGGCACATGGCTGGCGCCTGCATCCATTGAAGGAGAAGTGTGGGACTGCTTCGCTGATATTTCTTATGACCAAGGGGTGACGTGGACTCGGAGTGAGCTGGTGCCAACCAATCATGGGACAGAGAATGATGGTACTATGCAGCTAGTGCGTGGCAAAGGCCTCATTCAACCGACCTTATGGGAATCGAAGCCCGGTCAAGTGCACATGCTCATGCGGAGTACAAGCGGATTTATTTATCGCAGCGATTCATTAGATTCAGGGAAGACTTGGTCGCCTGCTTACAGAACGTATTTGCCAAATAACAATAGCGGGATCGACTTGGCCAGAATGGATGATGGAACACTAGTGCTGGCTTATAATCCGGTAGGGATGTACAGAGGACCCCGCATGCCGCTATTGCTGAGTATTTCAAGAGATAATGGCGAGTATTGGGAAGAACTGGTGGTTATGGAGGCGGAGTATCGATCCTATACGATCCCTATTGAGCCGGGCGAGTATTCTTATCCAGCTGTCATTGCTGAGGGGAATCATATCTATGTGACCTACACTTGGAAGCGGGAGAGAATCGTTTGCTGGAGTCTGGAAGTTGAGACAGAGACAGCTTTATAATAGCGTGTACTATGAACAGCGGTAGCCTGAAGTTATTTCTGTGCCGCTGTTCTACTGCGTAATTTGTGCTTGTGGATATCAAAAAGGAGGCTCTATGGATGGTACTTTTACCCGAATTGAGGAAGCAATTTGAGCAGCCCCCTGCGCCATACAGGTCGGTGCCTTTTTGGGCATGGAATGACGAATTAAAGCAAGAAGAGCTGCTTCGTCAGATTGAAGATATGAAGGAACAGGGGATGGGCGGCTTTTTTATGCATTCCCGCGATGGATTGGAAACTCCTTACTTAAGTAAGGAGTGGATGGATGCCGTCCATCAGTCGGTTGCTAAGGCAGAAGAGCTTGGTATGAAGGCATGGCTGTATGATGAAGACCGCTGGCCCTCGGGCTCCGCAGGGGGGAGCATTCCTGCTCAAGGGGATGAGTTTCGCTCCAAGGGATTGACCCTAGAGGTTGTAAGTGGTGAGAATGGCACGTATGAGGATGACGGTCGAGTGGTAGCTTTATTCAAAGCAACCATTCAGGGTATGGACCTCATAGCATGCGAAAGGCTTCTGTTGATACCCGCACATACAGCTTCACCTGTATCAGCACCTGCATCTATATCAACATCAACATCAACATCTACATCCCATGCGGACTTATCAGCCCCAGCACCTGTGACTACAACTATAACCGGAGCCGTACAGAATCTGGAGTTTTCTGATGGAGAAGTGCTACTCGTATTTCGAGTAGAGGTTTCTGCACCAAGCGAGTGGTTTAACGACGAGGCTCCGCCCGACAGCATGAATCCCGATACAGTCCAGCAATTTATCAACTCGACCTATGAGGTGTACAAAGCAGAAGTAGGCGACCAGTTCGGACGCACGATTACAGGTATTTTTACGGATGAGCCGGGCATACACGATCGTCATTGTCAGTATACGGCAGGTCGCGGCTGGGTGCCATGGACGTATTCGTTCCCTGCTTATTTCAAGCAGCTGCGCGGACATGATATTCTGGATCTGCTTCCCTACCTTTATTTTAACGGTGAACAATCCTCAATGGCTCGACATGACTTTTGGCGTACGGTATCCGATAAATTTTGCGAATCCTATACGAAGCAATTGGGAGACTGGTGTGATGCCAATGGACTTGCTTTTACCGGACATTATTTGTGGGAGAGCGCATTAGGCGTAGCAACGAGAGTTGGCGGATCCATCATGCCGCATTATCGTTATCAGCATGTGCCTGGAATTGATATGCTCTGCGAGCAGACGGATGAACATATGACGGTCAAGCAATGCACTAGCGTAGCTAACCAATACGGACGGAAATTCGTTATTTCGGAGACTTACGGCTGCACGGGTTGGGAGTTTACCTTTGAAGGACAGAAGTGGATGGGGGATTGGCAGTATGTATTGGGAGTTAACTTAAGATCACAGCATCTTGCCCTATATTCATTGAAAGGCTGCCGCAAAAGAGATTATCCCCCAGTGTTTAACTACCAGACCTCCTGGTGGAAATATAACGGGATTATGGAGGATTATTTCGCCAGAATTGGCGCAGTAATCACAGAGGGGACCCCGATAAGGGACATTCTGGTGCTGCATCCGGCGTCTACGGCATGGTCCATGCTTGGGACGAATCCATATGGAAGTCCAAGGCGAGGCTTGGATAGGGATATACCGGGTATTGACCGTTACGGCTATGAGTTTAACGACTTGCTGCGTGTTTTACTCGGACAGCATTACGATTTCGACCTTGGTGATGAGACGATTATGGCTGAAGCAGGTGAGGTTCGCGCACAAGAGAAGAAGCTGTTCGTCAACCTAGCGGGCTATAAGACCGTTATTATTCCTCCGGTCCGTACCCTGCTTCGCAGCACGTTCGAGCTACTCATGGCTTTCCTTAACGCAGGAGGTCAGGCTACTGCAATGACACCTGCTCCAGCCCTGATCGAGGGGAGAATATCGGAGGATCCGGCACTGCTGTATGCCCATCCGGGAGTAACTCTAGTCGACAGGCCTGAACAGCTGATTGCCAAGCTGGAGCAACTACAGCCGAGGGCGGTCAGTATTCAGAACCGCTACGCGGCTGAGACGCCTGAATTGCTGTATTTACTGAAAGAAACCGGTGATGGACATACCTTATTTATCGTGAACAATGACCGGCAGCAAACATTCGATGTTTGTATAGATACACAAGCTAATGGTAGAGTTGAAGAATGGGATGCATTGACCGGCAGCATCAAGCAAGTACAATCTTGGATAGAAGGCGGACGTATGCGGTTCTACGCGCGGTTCGGCCCGACGGACTCTAAATTGTATGTCATCTATGGGGAAGAGGCAGCTTCCCACACCAACCAAGCTAAGCAGGTGCAGCCTGCACCACTTTCCGATTCAGATCTTTATGCGGCATTCGGGCCTGTATTTCAGTTCAGCCGGACGATGCCTAATGTGCTGACTTTGGATATCTGCTCTTATCGGATGAGGGATGACAGGTGGTCCGAGCCCAAAGAAGTATGGGTGGCTCAACGCGAAATCCGAGATACGCTTGGCATGAGGCAAGTATATTATAATGGGATCACACAGCGTTATAAATGGATTCGTGATGCTCACCCGAATGACGGCACCCCCGTCAGCTTTAAGCTGAGCTTCCATGTGACGGATGTTCCGGCTACGGAGGTGAATCTTGTTGTAGAGGGCGCACAGCAGTTTCAGATCAGCTTGAATGGGCAGCCAATTTCTAATACACCGAACGGCTGGTTTGTGGATCGCTCGATGGATCGTGTCCTGCTTTCCGGTATTCGCCAAGGCGTCAATGAGCTGGAATTGTCCTGCTCCTACAATCAGGCTATGGAAGTTGAGGATTGTTATCTTATCGGTGATTTCGGAGTGAGCCTGTCCCGAAGCATCATTGCTGAACCGGAAACGCTGCGTACTGGGGACTGGAGTTTGCAGGGCTACTTCCATTACAATGGCAGCATCATCTATCACTCCGACTATCACCACCAGCTGGAAGAAGGCATGAGAGCGATACTGACGCTAGGGGATTGCTCGGCAGTAACGGTGGAGATCCGTGTCAACGGGGTGACAGCAGGGCATGTGCCGTGGAAAGCTGCGGACGGCGTTGATCTAACCCCTTATTTAATAAGCGGCTTAAATAAACTGGAAATCGAAGTGATGGGCAGCCCTCGCAACATGTTCGGGCCGTTCCATGAAGCGCGCGGCCGAACGGCGACTACGGACTGGAGCTCGTTTCGCAAAGAAGGCAAATCATTCACCCCTGATTATATTGTTCAGCCGTACGGCTTGATGGAACAGGTGAAAATCATTCGGTCTAAGGAAGCTTAGGCAGGCTTATAACATGGATTACAATGACAGAGGCGAAACGAAAGAGGGCAGGGTAACGCTATGAAAATCCCAGGAATGAAACCATTCAGAGGAATGCAAGGTAAACAAAATAGGCTGTTCCTGACTATTCTATGCTATTTCCTGTCTCTCTTGATTCCTATTGTCATAATCGGTATTTCCGAGTATTGGTACTCGGTTAGCATTATGAAAAATGAGTTCAACCAAAGGATTTCCACGAATCTGGGATCTTCGGCGAATGCCGTTGATTTGTATATCAAAACTACGCAGGAAACCGGAGTTAACTTTTTATATGACGATACCGTTCAGACGCTGCTTATGCCCAAAAATCTGCAAAGCCTTGAAGTGAAAGCAGAGCTGTGGAGATTGCCGCGTATTTTGCAGCGTAATGAAAACATTGTCAGCAAGTATACCGATTCGATGTTTGTTTATATCGACAATCAGGATGTATATGTTAGCGGCGGGGTTAACTATTTTGAATCCTTTTTCAATAACATGTACAAATACGATAAATACGACGCCAGTTATTGGATGAAGAAGCAGGGCTCGGACAAAAGTGTGGAGCTTCTGCCAGTAACGAAGGTGATTCAAGAAAAAATCCATGTGAAGCAGGTTGTCCCCATTGTTATGACCAACCGAATTCGCAATCATAACGCGGTTATGGTTGTGAATATGGATGTGCAGACGATCGAGAAGACATTGAAGGGGGGAGCGGTATTCGACTCCACCGGCTTTGTCGTATTAGATGGTACTCGGGAAGCTCTGTATGATGCCAACGGTTACTTGAACGGTCCAGTGACAGCGGCGAGCCTAAACACTGCTTTTGAAGGAAACATCGGCGGCTCCAAGGAACTGAAGGTTAGCGGGAAGCCTTATATGGTGGCGCATGTTAAATCAGATTTGTATGGATGGGACTACTATTCGTTCACCCCGATTGATGAATTCAACCATTATACGGTCGGTATTTTGCAAATGACGCTTTTGTTGTGCATTGTGCTCATGGTGATGGGTATCGTGTTTTCATTCGTGTTCAGCCTGCGCATTTATAATCCAATTCGTAATATCCGGGACATTATTGCACAGAAGAGCGTGCCTATGAACGGTGAAAATGAAGTCAATGTCAATGCCGCTGCTAACGAGTTTGAGCTTATACAGCAGGGGATCAACAGAATGTCTGACAGCCACCAGCAGTATAAGGTGAAATACGATAAGCAGACGAGTGAGTATGTGGAATATTCCTTGTTATTTTTGTTAAAAGGCCACACCATCAATCAGGAAGAAATTCTACGCGAAACATTGAAGGCTGACTTCGGCTTCACTCATTCCGGATTTATATGCTGCACGGTGTTTTTTGACTTCAAGGATGCTTTTTATCAGGATATTCAGGATACCGAGCGTATCTATATTATTAACGGCATCAAAAAGATTGTTTGGAATCTGCTCGGCAACCAAGTTCCGTGTTATGTATTGGAGCATAGGCAAAATTTATTCGTTTGCTTAATTAATATCGAGGGTCCGCAGGATACGGAATTGCTGCATCCGGCGTTCCACAGCATGCTTAATATTTTTGAATATGATATTCGCATGTATTACGATATTACCATTGGTATCGGCACTTTTTACACGAATGTAAATGATATCGGAGCTTCTTATAATGAAGCGATGACGGCGGTCAGCAAGCGCAATAAGGACCAGAGATTTCAGATCGTGGATTCCAATCAGCTGTCCATTGAAAATAGCTACCAATACTCGCTTCATGACGAGCAAAAGATATTGAATTACTTGAAGCTGGGCGACGTTCCAGCCGTGCAGGATGTAATTGTAAGTGTGGTAGAAAGCAATGTACAGCACGGTGTATCCTACGAACACATGCTGCAGCTGTTTAAAGAAATGTATGTGACCGGCGTTCGATTTTTGGCAGAAAAAGGGCAAAGCGTCGCACAGCTAGAGATGGAACACGAGCTTCCTTTTAGTGAAAAAGCATTTGGAGAATCGTTCCTGGGAACCAAAGAGCTGGAGAAGGCTGCAATTGAATTTTTCACTCGAATCATAGAAACGACGAAAGCCCAGAGGGGGCAAAAAACCGGAAATCTCGTATCCTTGATTGAGAAATACATTCAAGAGCACTACACACAAGATCTCGGTCTTGAGCAAATTGCTGATGAAATGGGTGTTTCCGTCAAATATGTTTCCAGGGTGTTTAAAGATAAAACCGGTGAATATTTAACCGACTATATTAACCAGGTACGGATTGAAAAAGCGAAGGAATTACTGGTTCAAACCGATCTAAGAGTGAACGATATTGCTGAAAGGATAGGCATTCATAGCCGAACTACATTTCTAAGAGTATTTAAGAAGGTAGAGGGCATCTCGCCGAATGAATACCGTACCTTGCACAAAAAAATAAAAGGTTTTGAATAGCGCGCTGGTGTTGTATACTTGTCTTAATATCAACACGGAGGTTGAACAGAAGATGAGTCAAGATATGGGCGGATTGGGCCGTCATTATTTACAGGAAGATTCTTATGGAGCGTCTGCATTCTGTTTTTACCGCGCTATTCTTGAAAACAATTCAAATGGAAATGCATGGAATGGGCTTGTGCTTGCCATGAGCTTAATGCGCAAGGAGTATGACGCTCAAACGATACTTGCGAGATTTGCCCTGCAGCAGCAGCTGCCGTATGACAAGGATATGGTTACCTTTGCGTTAATGATGTTCCAGAATAGCCCGCAAGCGCTTGCGCAGTGGGTGCGTTCGATGTCTGTCCGTTTCGGGGCAAGCCCTGAGGAAAGACAAACCTTCGTCAAGATGGCTGAGGATTTGGACAATGCTTATAATGGCTTGCTGGCAGAACATGGAGAGGAAACGCTTAAAAGTCAGGGTATGCTGAGTCTTGAAGAGTTCGCGAATCGTCGCATCGAGCTTGATTGGCTGCTTACTGAATCGGTTGACTCGATATTTGCTCTGGCACAAGTTTGGCTGGAAGATCCAGAGATGGTGCTTTCCGGTGTTCGTCTGTTGTGCATGCTCCCTGATCCACGGAGCGAGAGAATGCTTCGCCGCGTTTGCCGTAATGAGCAGGTGGACGGGAAGGTCAGGACTCACGCGCTGCTTGCGCTTAGATGGTTAGGAGTCAGAGGCAATGTGCGGATTCATAAGATGGAGGAGTCGTTCGTTATTAATCTGGACGATCCTAAGCCGGAGCTAACGGTATCGGTTCCTGCCTCCTACAAGCCTGCTCTAGACAGAATGAAGCTGTGGTTGGCTAAAGAGCAAGGAGTCGTTACTCAAGAGGAGTACGAGCAGCATGCTTCAACCGATGAGCCGGAGCTGCCGGAAGCACTTGCTGAGAAGCTGGAGAACGCGGATATTCCAGGTGTGCTGCAGGAAGTTGTACATGCTGTGATTCGCGCGGCTTACGACCAGTACTATCCGCTTGTCCCTCACAACAGAGGCGCGCGCTCTTGGAGCAACGCGTTTGTGATGCTGATCAAGGACTACTCAGAAGGCATTGGCCAAGGTTGGCCCTATGGAGAACCGGAGAAGGACGATACGGCAGTGCTACATCGTAACTGGATGCTTAGCGCCAGTCCGGATTTTTATACCCAGATTGCAGAGGCGCGCAAGCTGCGGACCGCTTCAATGGGATCATAGAGTGCGATAAAAAGAAAGAGGGTCCTCTCGGCAGCATTAGCTGCTGGGAGGGCCCTCTTGGGTTGAATAGATAGTATAGCGTTATACTTGGGATCGTTCAACCGTGACCAGTACGATAGCTTTTGAGGGACTTCGCAGTCGTTTACCCTTGAGGGAAGCTTATGTGCTTAAGCTGCGGGGCAGGTAAGACCCGTTTTGGGTTGGGGTACTGGAACAAGCTTAAGTGCTTAAGCAATGTGGCAGGCAGGACCTTCTTGGGGTTGGTATGCTGGAAGCTTAAGTGCTCTCACTATTTTATTTTTTATGTTATTGCATGTTATTGCATGTTATTGCTTTAGTTACTGCTTTAGTTACTGCAAGTGTTGCAGCTGTTCCTGTATTACTCACTCCCACTCATGAGGAACGTAGATACGTTATTTTTAGTTGGATACGCTTTCATTTGGCCTGAACGGAACTAGGGTGCGCTATTACACTAAAATTAGCTTATTAGGGGGCAATAGTTGCATAATAGAGCATCGTAGTTCCGCTTGATGGTGAATATTGGCTTGAACGAGTAATATAACGCACCTAGGTTCCTCTTAGCTTAAACGAGTAATATAACGCACCTAGGTTCCTCTTAGCTTGAACGAGTAATATAACGCACCTAGGTTCCGCTTAGTAATGAAGCTTATAGGTTCTCGCCCGTGCTTGGCCGCCAGCTACGACTAAAAGCTGCTTATCGACCAAGTTATGCAGAAGTGTTCTGGCATGCCTGTTGCTTACTCTAAGATGAGCAGATAGCTCTGAGGGTGTGAACGGACGGAGTAATCTTCGCGCGAACCGAAGCGCTTCACTTTCTAGACAGGATAATTTCTCTGGCACATCCAACGAAATAAATTTGCCGATGAATGATAAAATAAGCTGCTGGCATTGTTTGGGTGTTTCAATAATCGAGGGATAGGCTATTGGCATAACCATCCATCCGTCCAGCGCAAGATGACAGTGACGTATGCAGAGATCCTTAAATCTCCAAACTTCAATATCCCGCGCATGGGATGCATATCCTTGGATCTCTATAACACCTTTGGCTTCTCCAGGCATATAAGCAAGATCCAAATACCTGTAGCCGTTCGCGAAATCACTAACTTCCCATTCGGGGTAAAGGTGGTCGAGATGTCCCACTACTGGATACCATATCGTTCGTAAAAATTCTTTTTCCCCATGTCCGAGCCCTTTCTCTAGTCGTTCTCGTCTTCTGCGGTTTGTTTCAGCAATGATCTGAGAATGCATAAAATGCTCGAATGCCTGCTCAAATTTCATTTAAGTTCACCCCCTCATGATGGTCAAAAGAAAAACGCCGCTCCCACCATGCCCGAGGAGTAGAACTCCAACAGTTGCATGGATGGAAACGGCGTGTGCTTCACGACCAAACCAAATTATTTAGTTTAGTATATCTCATTTTGTACACATTTTTCTACTATCAATAGGACATCTGGCAGTGGATTTCTTTTAAAGTTAAAAAAATCATGATTTTGTAATATATGGTTGACTTATTTGAAAATCTCGTGTTAAGATGTGTCCACGTTGAAGAAAGCCATTGGGCGAAAGGGGTGTAGGAAGATGACTAAGCATAACCATTCAAATCATATGCAACAAGAGCTCAATCATAATTCCTATACGAATATTCGCACTTGGCACAGCTTTCATGTACCGGTACGGCGTTTACAACTTGTAAATTGACTGTACGATAGGTTTCGGTATGTGGGGCTGCGAATTCGCAGCCTTTTTCTTTTGCCCAGAGGGCAGGGAAGAAGGCGGGAATATGCAGCTTTTTTAACACTATGTTTAAAAATTACACTACAACAGTCCAATCGGAAAGGAGAAGGGTACAATGAGTATACAGCTACATCAAGCATTGAATCATAAGCAGTTGGAGAATAAATTGCCGCATGGGGAGTTTTCAAATCATGCAAATCATTCAAATTTTCCATATATCCACAGTAGTTTTTGTGCATCCTTACCCCCTCCTTCTGAGCAAGCAGGGCTGGCCTGACACATTCAAATTCATGTGTACCAGGAATAGGGTTGCTCAAGGCTGCTGAATCACAGTGGCTTTTCTTATGCCTGTATTGGCAGGGAAGAGCATGTGAGCGAGTAGTCTTTTTAGTTTCTTTGGAGAAAAAGTAACCGCTGCCGATGTTGAATCGGTAAGCTCGGGTGCGATTCCTGTTGTTCTCCCTTTTATGGATAGGCGTAGTCATAGAGGCTGCTGCAATCTCGGTGGCTGGCAGACATGCGGTTCACTCCGTCCCTATCCGTCCAACCTTATGAAGCTGTGGAGAAGTGGGAGTTCTCACCGGTTTGTCAGACCGGAGGTCGCGGGTTCAAGTCCCGCCGGCTTCACCAAATATTTTGAAATGCTCCAACGAGAGGACGAATGTGTATAATTGCACAGGTGATCCTTTGCTGATATAAAATGAAGTGCAGCCCAACTCGGCGTCTATTTTGACATTTAGTAAAGGAGAATCGAAAATGACCATTTGTATAAACAGACGAGGAGATATTTTTGAACAATTTATTGAAGTTACGGAAGAACAGATTGACTCATGCAACCTACAGTATCCTTTAACCCATGCGTTGGTTGTTGCACGCGGTGCTAATGGATTTTTATTATTGTATAATACTTGGAAAAAGCATTGGGAGTTAGCAGGCGGCATACTAGAAGAAGGAGAAAGTCTCCGGGAATGTGCACTCAGAGAAATGCTTGAAGAAACGAATCAAATTCCTAGCAAGATACAGTTCAGGGGATTGATGAAATTCGTATTAGCCAATGGTAAGATTGAATATGGAGGCTTGTATTGCGGATTTATTGAAGTAGAAAGGCCTTTTGAGAAGAATGCGGAGGCACAAGAAATTGTGTTTTGGGATCAAGCCGCTCCTATTGGATATATAGATGAAATCGATCAAGAGTTATTAAACTACTACAAGGAACCCTCGATCCCCACGGTTAGAAGTTAAAATATCATGGTTGGATCAGCAGAAAGGAGCAGCTTACGATGATGTCCGACTTTACCTCCAAAATACAAAGCGAGCTGCTGAGAATCGAACACGAGGAGCAGGTGCGGATAGTATATGCGTGCGAATCGGGAAGTCGTGCATGGGGATTTCCGTCCCAAGATAGCGATTATGATGTGCGGTTTCTATATGTCCGACCAACCGATTGGTACTTATCGATCCTGGAGAAGCGGGATGTGATAGAACGTCCGATTAGTGAGCAGCTCGATATCAACGGGTGGGATTTGAAAAAAGCGCTCAACTTATTCCGCAAATCGAATCCGTCGCTGCTGGAGTGGCTAGAATCGCCAATCTCCTATATGGAGCGTTATACGGTAGCACAGCAAATTCGCGAGCTTAGTCCGCTCCTGTTCTCGCCGCGGGTCAGCATTTATCACTACTTGCATATGGCAAAAAGAAATTATAGACATTATCTCCAAGGAGAGATTGTCCAAATAAAAAAGTATTTTTACGTGCTCCGGCCTATACTTGCCTGCATATGGATTTTGGAGCGGGGCAGTATAGCGCCAGTTGATCATGGGGATTTGATCGCGGGGCTTCAATTAGAGCCTGCATTAGAACGGGAGATTAACAAATTAATATTGCGTAAAAAAGCGGGCGAGGAATTCGACTTGGAGCCAGGGATGAATATCCTTAACGATTATCTGGAAAAGCAGATAGCATGTTTGGAAGAAGTGGCTAATCTTAATCAAGCGCCCACCGGAGCAGAAAAGCAGGATAATGTGCTGGATGATCTGTTCAGAAAGGCTCTGCGTGAAGTGTGGCAGTAAACTTAATAGGCGTTACAAGAGAGCAGTCTTGAACTTGATAAAAGGTTCGGGGCTGCCCTTTTTAGATGAACCGCATCAAAAGCCAACAGACATGTGACAAGCGTCTAGGTTCAAATGGATAGTCCTGAATACTCTATAATACAGGCTGGGTGAACAGAGAGGAGGGACTTTTTTCATGCGACGAGTCGCTAATAAATGGTCGAAGTTCGCTATTCTGCTGCGTCATCAGGGTGTTGCTAAGCATATTCCGGCAATGAGGCATTTTAGTGCTTCCAACCTGCGTGATATGCTTCAGCGATACCCTTTTGTTGTGGCAAAGCCTTTTGTTGGAACAGGCGGAAATCGTGTTGTGAAGGTTCAAAAAACGCAGGGTGGATACATGTACCACTACTACGGGAATCAAATAAAGGTTCATTCCTTGGATGGGCTTGTCCGTGCGTTAAACCGCATTCGCAATGGCCGTTCCTACATGCTTCAGCAGGGCATTCAATTGACCACTATTGATGGAAGACCTGTGGATTACCGTGTAAAGCTAGTTAAAGCCGGCCGTTCGTGGCATATAAGAGCCATAGTAGGCCGACTCGCTCGCCCGGGACTGTTCGTCACCAATCTATGCAAGGGAGGCACCCTGCTTCAAGGATCCCACGCTCTTCGAAGGACCTTTCCGGCAAGAATGGTTAAATCGAAAAGAGACACGATGTGCGGAGTTGCACGAACGTGTACGTTTTTATTGGAATCGCGTTATCCAGGTATCGGGGAGCTCGGTTATGATTTTGGCATTGATAAAAAAGGCTCGGTATGGATTCTCGAAGTAAATACAAGGCCACATTAACGACATGCAAATCAGCCTATGCCAAAAAGCTAAGACAGCCTGTATCTAAAGAGCTGTCTTAGCTTTTTACACTGCACACAAAGGACGGCGCAAGGCATTAATCTTTCCGTTTATAAAACAATCGCGATACGGCAACGCCGATGATGCCGAGCCCGATAAACAGAACGGCGCGGACGGCGGTTGAAACATCTGGGAGATCGGCGAAAATAATTTTTAGCAGGGTGATGAATAAGAACAGAATGCCTGCAAGGCGCAGCTTTTGCTTGCCCATAACAACGCCCGTAACAATGACGGCAATAGCGTAGAGTACCCATACCGCCGACAGCAGCAAGTGCTGTAAATCAGCAGAAAGTGAATGTGTGAGGACTTGGGTAACCTGGGTGATGAATATAAGGAACAATACGGAATCTATCCAAAGCAAGCTGCTCTTATAGCGTTGGTGCCAGTTGGCTGAGCCTTCGGGCAATCGTTTTAAGAATTCGTACAACACGACGAGGGAAGCTAAGAGCATCAGCCAAGCTATTGTTTCAGCGGAAAAGATAGCATCAATGGGCTGTACCCATACGCTGCACATTCCAAATAAATAGGCCAAGCTGCCTGTTATTTGCTGCAGCTTGCTTTTTAGCTTGATCCCTAAGATGATCGCTAGTGTACCCTCGACCAGCGTTGCAGAGGATAGGTGATCTGCATTAAGCACATGCACTAACCATAGGAACCAAGCAAAGGTAGCTATGGCCAGATGGATGGCTGCGGCTTTCTTTTGCTTGATGAGCCAATAGGCCGTCACGCTGTAGACTAGTGCGCAGGATACTACAACAAGGCGGTATATGAAGGGGGCCTCATCTCCAAACAAACCGTACATCCAAGCTGCGACTAATCCAAAGCTGAGGAAAAGGGAGACCGGTCGATTAGCCTTCTGTTCGCCGTTCTGGCGGAAGGTAGACAGCGTAAACAGCACAGCGTGCTGAAGCAATACGGCAATCATAAGAGCGTACCGGCCCTCTGGGTCATCAGCGATTAAGCTGCCGATTAACAGCGGCGCATGTAGAATGAAAAAGGCGGTATAATAAGCCACTCTATAAGCATAGCGGTGCGCCAATACGATCATTACGATGGAGAACACAGTCTCGTAGGCTGTGAAAGTCCAAATATTAGGCTTGGCGCTGTCTACCAGAAACGGGATCAAATAACCGGCAAGCATCATGATAACGGAGAGTGCTTGTGAACGGTGACGAAGGGAGGTCCACAGGCCAGTGCTGATTGTGAGTACATAGAATGTAAAAGCAAGCCAAGCCGGAATGAGCCCATACAGCATATGGGCAGCGGCTAACGCCAGCAGCAGTACAGCAACGGAGCCCCCGAGCAGCACCTGTCCGAGCGCATGACGGCTTTGGCGGGATTGTCTTTCTCCTTGCCAGTACATAAAGGCCGACGCTAAAACTCCCAATATGCAGCGGACAGGCTCCGTAATGATGCCTGCGCTAATGGCAGCAGTGAAGCCCCATACAACGCCGATGAGCAGTACGGCAATGAAGATGCGTGGGAGCCAGACTCGGGCAATCAGATGTTCCCAATCTGTCTTGGGCTTCGGTTCAGAAACAGGAGCCTGGTATGGATTGGTAGGCACGGATCCTCCAGGCTGCTTGCTACCAACAGGCTGCACCGTGTATACAGGAGCAGGCTTCTGTGGCGGTGCTAATCTCCCGCTATGCAGCTCAAGGAGCTGCCGCTCGAGATCAGCCACTTTCTTCTCCAAATCTTCTACTCGAGTCACCAGATGCACATTATTATTTATTTCATTTGTATTAACGCTAGCTTGGGTCCCCTCTATTTTTGCTGTATCGTTTTCTCCAACTCTATCATGCCTATCTTCTCTATTTTCTCTATCATCTTGTTTACCATCATCTCTATCATTCATGCAGTCATCCCACCTCTTTTCATTTAAGGCTGCTATTAGGAGCCTTTCCCACGAAAGCAACTCGTCAGACATGCTCCTATTTATTCCATCTGTCTGTGTGACGATTATATCATAGGCTTAGAAACGTTTCCTTTCATTTAAAAATGATAAGTTTGACACCTTTTTAGCTAGTCAGGACCATTCTATCATTGCCAGCAGTTCTTTCTTTATGTTAGATTTTAATGGAACATGATGGAAATTATTGACGGGAGACATGTAAATTGAAGAGATGGAAGCAAGTAAGCAAGGGCTTGATGAGAGCTACAGCAGTGACGCTGTTGTTAATGACAGTGGCGGGGACGGGAGCATATGCAGACGCTTTAAATGACCAAGCCTCAATTCCAGCTGTCATTCAAAAAACAACATCCTCCGTGGTGGCTATTATTGGTAAGCCAAGCAACGGCAAGGATTCGAGGGAACGGGATCGTTATGACCTAGCCCACGGTACAGGTGTAATAGTAGAAAGCAATGGCTCTATTCTTACTAATGCACATGTAGTTAAAAATATGCGTAATATCAATGTAGTAACTTCGGATGGCAAATCGTATCCGGGCAAAACTACCCATTATGATGAAGAAAGCGACTTGGCTTTGGTGAAAATCGATGCAGCTGGACTGACACCAGCCACATTCGCAGCACCATCAGACATTAAAGTCGGAGAATCCGTGATGGCAATCGGAACCCCGTTATCTTTTGCGTTACGCAACTCTGTAACCTACGGGATTGTAAGCGGTATGGACCGCTCGGTACAATCCAAATATCAACTGATCCAAACGGATGCTGCGATCAATCCCGGCAACAGCGGGGGTGCGCTTGTTAATATGAAGGGACAAGTCATTGGCATTAACACGCTTAAATATGTTCAATATGGTGTTGATGGTCTAGGCTTTGCGATTCCTGTTGATACCGTACAGCATGTATTGGAGCATTTCCGTAAATACGGTAAGGTTAAACGTCCGAATCTTGGCTTGGAGCTTGGGGAAAGCTGGGAAGCGGTAGTTGGCCTGCCATCCAGCAATGGCTTGGAGGTAACTTATGTGGAGCCCGATTCTCCGGCTGCGAAGGCGGGGATTAAGCAGGGTGATGTTCTGTTATCTATCGATTCCAAACAGACCCTTAATCGGGTACAGTATAATGAAGCTTTGAAAAACTACCTGCCCGAGCAAAAGGTTCGCTTAACCGTACAATCCGGCAATTCAACCAAGACAGTCGATGTTGTGCTTGCAGAGGAACGTTCCAATTCAACTAATGTTGTGCAGGACGCCGACGGCTCTTATATTGATGCGGACCAGGGTAAAACTCAGATTGGCGACAGCCACTTTGGTTGGTCAATGAAATATCCGGCGGGGCTGATTAAAGCAGACCAGTCCAAGGGAGACGATAATATTTACCTGGCTGATGCCAAAGGTGAATTTGCTATTAACATCCTTGTTAAGGAGAAGCAAAGCGAAGATCTGTCTCCACTCGGTTTGTTGAAAAAGCTAAGCGGAAAAGCCAACTCTACGGTACTGGAAAAGCGGTATGTCGAGCAGTCTCCGCAGCCTTATGCTTTGCTTGTCGGAAAACGAGATGAAGCTGGCGGGTATTATCAAATTCGTGCTTTTTTGAAAGAAGATAAAATATTTTATATCATGCTGATGGTTGATGAGGAAAATAACTACAATAACGAATTTAAACGGAATAGCTATAATGATCTTCTTGATACATTCGTTCTGTCCTTCGATTCAAGCAACACGGCATTAAAAGATATATCCGCTTATAACACTGGGGACACCGTGACAACGGATTACGGATTAACCTTCGATGTCCCATTGGAATGGAGCAGGCAGGGCTGGGGCCGGGATATGAACTTTGGCAATGAGGATGGGGAGCAATCAATGTCCATCAGGGTAACCTCAGCTGCTTCCGGTGACACCGCTAAGGATTGGGCAGCGAGGCAGGAACGACTGTTCACAGATAGCTACGTTGAAGGTTACCGTGAGATGCAGGTCCTCCAAGAGATTTCAGTAGGGGGTGTGACGGCTCTTGAGAATCGGTATGCAACAACAATGGGAGATAAATGGCATCAGTATCATGTAATCTACATCATCAAGGACAAGTATAAATATGAGGTGAGCTTTTCGTTCCCTAAGACGGCTGATGGTGAAGAGATTAATAAGTTAATTGGAAATTTCGTGAAATCAGTGCATTTTTCCAAGGAGGCTATTAATAGCTCACTCGGATTTATTCAAGATGAGAAAGATATGCTGGATAAGAAACGGACTGTAACGTATACGAATAAAAAATATATGTACACCTTACATGCTCCGGAAAGCTGGAGTGAAGGTTATCAGAGCGAATTTGATAGTCCGATAAAGCAGTTCAACTTTGAAGGCGGCAGTCTAACCGTATCTGCTGATGACCGGTCTGGCTTGGACGAAGTTATCAATCGGATTGAGCAGGAGCATAAGAAAAATGCAGACGCAGATGCGAACTATAAATATAATGTGACGGATGAAGAAATGTTTGAAACTACGGTAAAAAAATTCTCAACTCAATATAAGAGTAAGAATGTTCCTTATACTTTAAACGAGTATGTACTAAAAAAGAACGATGTCATTTACACCCTTCGTCAGCGTATTAATGATGCGGTTAAAACAGACGAGCAGTGGCAGCAGCTAGAGAAGACTTTGCTGTCCATCCGGTTTCTTAACAAGTAAGATAAGATCAAGTCATTTATTATTCTGAGAATTTATTAGAACTAACACGCTCTACGAGCTAAGAAGTGCTTCTTTTATAAGAGGTCTTCTCTGGCTTAGGGGGCGTGTTTTTTATTGCGGGTTGTGCTTTATTACTGTATCACTTACCTCAACCCAACTAGGTTATGAAAATGTAAGCTCTTACGTAACGGTTGATTTGTTTTATATAATGAGTAGGAGATAGCAATTTCAACGAAATGGACACCAGCCAATAAACCTAATTGAGGAGGAATTACTTGTGGATTACCGTTTTGTAGGGAAAACAGGCTTAAAGGTGAGCGAATTGTGTTTGGGCTCCATGACATTCGGAGCTGCGGCGGACCGGGAAGAAAGCTTCCGAATTATGGATGGCTATACAGAAGCAGGCGGGAATTTTATCGATACAGCTAACGTTTATTCACAAGGCTTATCTGAAGAAATAGTGGGCGCTTGGTTGAAGGAAAAGAACAGGAATGATTTCGTTGTTGCTACTAAGGTGCGCTTTGGAATGGGAGAAGGTCCTAATGATATGGGCTTAAGCCGCAAGCATATTCTAGCATCCGTTGAAGACAGCTTACGCCGATTAGGCACTGATTATATTGATCTGTTTCAAGTGCATGCGTGGGATGCCGCAACTCCGCTGGAGGAAACGCTCAGCACGCTGAATGATCTTGTTCGCAAAGGTGTAGTCCGCTACATCGGAGCAAGCAACTATAGAGCGTGGCAGCTGCAGAAGGCGATCTATGTATCCCGCCAGAATGGCTGGGAGTCGTTCGTCTGCTTGCAGCCGCAATATAATTTGTTGTGTCGTGCAACGGAGTATGAGCTGCTGCCTTTGTGTGAGAACGAGGGAGTTGGCGTGATTCCATGGAGCCCACTGCGCGGGGGCTTGCTAAGCGGTAAATTCAAGCGTGGAGAAATCCCGCAGGAGAATACCCGAGTTGGAGCTAATAAGGCCACTTGGGAGCGCTACGATAATGAGTTCACATGGAACATTATCGATTCGTTGAGTGAGATTGCCAAAGAAACGGACAAATCTTCGGCACAAGTCGCTTTGAATTGGATGCTGAGCCGCAGCGTCATAACATCGCCGATTATCGGGGCGAGGAATGTTGCCCAGCTTGATGATAACCTGGGAGCAAGCGGCTGGTCATTGACGGAGGAACAAATACATCGTTTGAATGATGTGAGTGAGCTGCTTGTAAGCTACCCTTATGATCTGGCAGCTGAAAATCAGCAGCGTAGAGGTAGAGTGGCGGAAGCTCTTAGATAGATTGATAGGAAGCTATAGTGTTCAGCGATACAAAGCATGGGGGTTGCAAAGTCTTTAGAGACTTTGTGAGCCTCCTTTTTAATTGGTGGAGAGTAGGGTAGTAGAGGGAGCATGAAGCTCTGTGCAAAGCCGCGCATTCCTTAATTGGTGAACGGCAATGATCCCCCACATTGTTTAGATTTTGTTAAGAGGCTGTGTGGTACAAAGAAGTGTCGAATTATTATAATTTTTGTCGTAAATTAGAACCTTGTTGATGAAGGGGGTCATAGATTTAACATTCGTAATGAAGTGCGATCTGCAATATTCATCATCCTGCTTTAATCCATTCTACAAGGAGGCTTTTCACACGTATGCAAGGTAAGAAAATTCTACTCATGGTAATGATCCTAACTATGGTTTTCAGTATGATCCCACCCTCTTCGGTCCGGGCTACTACTCTGTCAGATTCGATCTCCATTAACGATCCCAGAGCTATGGCCTATTATGATGGTTATATTTATGTAGCTCAACGGAGCGCTGATAAAATTTCAAGGATTTCAACAGCGACCGGACAGGTTAGCGACGTTTTAGTCATGAATACCTATTCCACACCTATGGCTGTGGCCGTAAACAGTCATGGAGACTTGTTCTATACAAGGGACAGCAACAAGAACGTCTATAAGATTCCGGCAGCCTCGCTAACGAATTTACCGTTGAATGCAACTGAGGTGACGAGTCAGAGTCAAACCTATTTTTCAGGAAATTTTTCCTATATGTATGGGCTGACCTTTGACTCGAATGACAATCTGTATATGACCGATTATATAACCAAAGGCATCTACAAATTGGAACTAGGTCAAACGGTTCCGACAGCAGTTATTACGAACGCGCCTCAAACGATTACGGGTATCGCATTTAACCCGAGCGGTGACCTTCATTTTGTTGATAGCTCGAGTAAAATGTACAAAATTGATCATGCGAGCCTTAACGTGCAATCAGATAATGATCCGACAAAAATTAAATTTTTAGAGTCGGTGACTAATCCTCAGGTAAACGGTATCGTGTTTCTTCCGGATGGTACGCATTATCTTTCTTCTTTATATTCGAAAGTGATCTTTAAACATACCTTTGCCAGTGAAAATACAATCGTAACCGCTAAAAATTTGCTGCCGTCAAGCCTCACGGTTACAGAAGGAACGTACACGAACCTTTTGACCTACTTCAATGGGCTAACCGGGATGAGTGCAACGGGGGTAACGCTGACTTTGGTGTCTTCCAACGTTAACGTAGCCAATAACGGGGACATCACTTATACAGGCTCTGCTGTAAACGGAAACGTTACGGTGATGATTAACAAGGCCGGTGGAATACAAGAAACAAAAACCATCGCCATAACGGTATCGGCGCACACGCCAACGCAAGCGGAGCTTGCCAATGCGTCGATTGCTGCTGCGAAAGCCCTGCTGCCGTCAAGCCTCACGGTTACAGAAGGAACGTACACGAACCTTTTGACCTACTTCAACGGGCTAACCGGGATGAGTGCAACGGGGGTAACGTTGACTTTGGATTCCTCCAACGTTAACGTAGCCAATAACGGAGCCATCACTTATACAGATACAGCGGTAAACGGAAATGTTACGGTGAGGATTAACAAGGCCGGTGGAATTCAAGAAACAAAAACCATTGCAGTAAGCGTATCGGTTACTTCAACTCAGGGTCCTGCTCCAGTGACAGTAACGTCTCTTGCGGTTGATCCGATTAGTGCCAGCATTCGCCTCAATGACGTGAAACAACTGGCCGTCACTGCGGCTTACAGCAATAATACAACGGCTGATGTAACCAACTCGGCTGTATTCGAAACCTCGAACGTGAATGTGGCTGTCGTTAGCACAGCCGGTGCAATTACAGCAGTAGGTTACGGAACCACGGTTGTTGCCGTTACTTATGGTGGTCAATCTCAAGTGGTGACGATCACCGTCCCTAGACTCACCAGCCACACGGGGTCTTCTGCTCCAGCGGCAGCTCCAACCGATACGAAACAGCCAGAGGACACGGTTAAGCCGACAGTGCCTTCCACACTGCCCACAAGCCCGGACGTATTTAAAAGCGAGGCTGTACAAACAGATAGCAGTGTAGTGAAGAGTATTCAGACCAGAATTGAAGATGCCAAAAAATCCGATGTTAAGATGAAATTATCTGACATCCAACAGCATTGGGCCGAAAAAACGATTGATATCTTCGTTAAATTGAACATTATTGATGGCTATAACGATGGAAAATTTAGACCGGATGGAGATATCACACGAGCTGAATTTGCAGTGATCATCGACAGAGTATTCCATATCAACAATGCCTCTAAGCAGTCGGTTACAATGAACGATATCAAGAGCCACTGGGCCAAAGATACCCTTGAAAAGCTTGCGAATGCCGGCATTTTGAATGGTTACGGTGAAGAGTTCCGTCCGGATCAAACCGTTTCTCGAGCTGAAATGGTCGCTATTATTAGTCGAATCGTGAATATGAACGCCGTGAAGAAGAGTGAATCGAATGGAGTTTTTTCCGATACTGGCAATTCCTTTGCTTCCAGTCAAATCCAAGAGGCTGCCCAAGCGGGTATTATAAAGGGTAAGGAAGGGGATAAGTTCAAACCAGAAGCCCCATCCACCAGAGCGGAAGCTTTAACGATCATCCTGAATACATTAAATTTAAACCCACAAATCAAGGCTCTATTAGATAACTTTAAATAAACCGAGTGTGGCAATAAATGAATAAAAAGGTTGAGGCATACAGCCCCAACCTTTTTTCTTAATATCAGAATGTATAAGTTTTCAGCGGAGCTGAACCGTGCATTTTTCTTATACAGCTTTGGCCATGTAGGCTATAGTTTGATTCCTGCCGTTCCTCTTGGCCGTATAGAGCGCTTGATCTGCGCATTGCATGACGGTTTGGTCTGTAGAAGAATGGTTGGGGTGGGAAGCAATACCGATTGAAACTGTGATTGGTTTACCTGTCGGGCTGTTATGAGTCTCCAGTTTTTTTCGGAGTGTTTCAGCTGTTTTATACGCAAGTTCGATAGAGATGTCAGGCATCAGCACTACAAACTCTTCTCCACCAAAACGGCAGCAATAATCTTCTTTACGCATCACAGAAAGTACAACGGCAGCTAAATATTTCAATACCTCATCGCCGAGCTGATGGCCATAGGTGTCATTCACGGCTTTGAAATGATCAATATCCATAGCTATGACGGAAAAGGAGTGATTTTCCACCGTCCAATTAGCTAAACATACATCCATCGTCCGGCGGTTAGCTAGTCCAGTCAATGGATCGGTTTGTGCCTCAATAGAGTAATTGTCGACTCGTTGTTGCAATGTGTCCATAGTTAATAAAATGGTCTCATTTAAGTGATAAGCCTCGTAATTCCAGTGTACGGCTTTAGGCAAGTCTGCCACTCGGCTGCCGCTCACTAGTTTTTGTGCAGTTTCAGCTAAGGAGGAGAAGGGGGCTGCAAGCATTTTACCAAGCCATAAAGTAACAAGAAGTATAACAAGAAATAATGGGAGTGATGTCAGGACTACATTCTTAATCATTTTGTTGGATTCCGCATTAATAACCTCGATAGGAGTCTGAACAACAATTCCCCATCCGTTTTCATCAGAATCAGCGTATCCTGCCAAAAATGAATTTCCGTGCGTATTAACAACTTCCTCTTGTCCATCAAAACCATTGGTTAGTTTCCCTACTATTTTATTCTTTGCGACGTTTTCGCCCAGTCGTGTTTTATCCGGATGATAGAGCAGATTACCTTCCCCATCTACAACGTAAGCATAAGATTTGGATGCTGTGTAAGAGCCGAAAATACTATTAAGGATATTATCCTCACGCAAGTAGATCGTACCCCCAATATACCCCATATACTCTCCCGATGTGTCGTAAATAGGCTGGGTCATAAGAATAATAAGCCTATTGGTTGCTGTAATGAAGGGAGCCGAGATGGAAGGTTGGCGGAGCTCTAAAGCTCGCAACGCTGGTTGAGAGATCAGCTTTGGAATGGTTGCTCCAATTGCCATGGGCGATACGTTCATAATTGTAGAATCTTTATTAATAATAAATACTGAATTAAAATAGTTAGTGCTCTCCGTAAATAGATCCAAGTCCCTTTGCAGGGAAGCGTTAGCATTACTTTGTTTGGCGATACGCTCTGACATCACTCTTAAACTACGCTTCATGGAGCTGAATAAAGTGTTCATGGTGACGCTCATTTTTTGGGCAGATTCATAGTTAAGTGCGAGAGTGGTCTCGTATAAAGAAGCTTGCTCAGCTTTGTATGCAGCTATGATTTGAATGGTGGAGGTTCCTGAAATAGAAAGGAAGACCAGACCAATTATGAGGTAGACAAGGCGCAGGCGACGTATTTTTAGGCTTCCTCTCATATTTACACCCCCAAAGTTAGTGAAATAGCTACTAAAGTACTATAATTTATTCGACGAAAAATGACAAATTCCTTTCTTGATGAAATTGGATTATGTTTGCAAATGCCTTTTGTTAGTTAGTATGCTTGCTTTGCATCCGTAGCCTTAGTGTTTCTTCGATCCCTTTCTCATATATTTTTCTCCGCTAAGGATTAGCGGCTCTTTGGTTAAGTACATGATTTCAACAACCTCTCTCATGAGAGGGTCAAACAAACCCATGAGACTAATTAAGCTTGGCATTTTGAGAAGTCGGCACATAGTAATCGGGTAAACGTACAATGAGCGCCTGGACATTGTGGCACTTGTTATCAAAAATTAACTCTTCAAACTTTATTCTTATTTTTCCTTTATGGGTATGCGGATTTTTGGGATGCTCTTCAGTAACTCTTGTCATTTGCGATTTGCCATAAACATAAATACCATCCACGATTACGATCTTTTTACCTAGGTGATGGGGTGCCTTCATTTGCTTGATAGGCTCATCACGAATGCCCTGAGCTTGAACCTGCAGAACGATTTCGTTATGGTGCGTCTGCATTAACTCCTCGTAGACGGAGATCATTTCATACACAAGCTTATCTGGGGAAGCTTGAAGCTGTATGAAGCAATTCAGCGTACGTTCAAAGGCTCGCTCCAGCGAAGCAATGAAGAGCTCCTGCTTGTTCTTGAACAATTTGAACACATAGGGCTGGGAAATGCCGACCTTCTCCGCTATTTGTGCGGTTGTTGTGCTGTAATAACCGAACTATGCGAACACACCTACAGCGGCCTCCAAAGTCTCCTCACGCCGTGATGATTGTGTTGGGGTAGATGCCTTGTCTAGCTGCGATCGTTTAGCCATAATAGATTCCTCCTGTGGAGCAGAATTATTTAACTTAGCAACAGCTAACTTGTAATTATTCACCAAGTAACATTCACACTATCTTCACATCGAATGAATTAGAATGTTAGCAATGATACGAAAATAAATGCGTGGGGGCGGAAGAATGGCGAGAATTTTGATCAATCATCTCTTTAAGCGGTACGGTAAAGATAAGCATCCTGTTGTGAAGGATTTCCATTTGGAGATTAGAGATAAAGAATTTCTCGTATTTGTAGGACCCTCCGGTTGTGGAAAATCGACGACATTGCGAATGATTGCGGGTCTGGAGGATATTTCTGAGGGTGAGATTTATATCGGTGATAAGCTTGTAAACGAATTGCCGCCAAAGGATCGGGACATTGCGATGGTATTCCAAAACTATGCACTGTATCCGAACATGAGTGTTTATGAAAATATTGCCTTCGGTTTGCGGCTGCGGAAGCTGCCCAAGCATGAAATTGATATTGCGGTAAAGCGTGCTGCTCGTGTGCTGGAGATTGAGCAGTACCTGAGCAGAAAGCCAAGAGAGCTATCCGGCGGCCAACGGCAACGGGTCGCGTTAGGCCGTGCGATTGTGAGAACGCCACAGGTGTTTTTGATGGATGAACCGCTTTCCAACCTTGATGCCAAATTGCGGGTACATATGCGGACCGAAATCATCAAGCTCCACAAAAAGCTGGGTGTCACGATGATCTATGTTACCCATGATCAGATTGAAGCCATGACGATGGGGGACCGTATTGTCGTTATGAAGGACGGCATTATTCAACAGGTGGATACCCCGGAAATGATTTATACGAATCCTAGCAATACCTTTGTGGCCAGCTTTGTCGGATCCCCACCGATGAATTTCATAGTAGGGCGAATTATTGAAAATGAGTTTAATAAGCTGGAGTTTCATACGCAGCGCTTCGCTTTGGCCATACCGGAGAGCAAGTCGTTCGCCCTTCGCAGCAATAAGCAGGTGAATAAAACAATAACGCTCGGTGTGCGTCCGGAAAACGTTAGTTTGGATGAAATGATGTTCGAGGCTTTTCCAGGCGCCATTATTACCGGTGTGCACAAGATAAGCGAGCTGATGGGTGCAGACCGTTTCCTGCATTTGGATATCGGGCAAGACCGCCCGCTTGTGATCCGATGTAATCCGCGATTTCGTTATGAGGAGGATGACAAGCTGCAGGTAGCGGTAGATATGTCGAAGGCGCTGTTCTTCTTAAATGAATCAGGTGAACGGATTATGGACTAATCATGGCGTATCAGAAAGGAATGACTGTTATGCAACTGGAACGATTCAAAATCATACGTGAACGCTTTATCGCTTTGCAGCTGGTCGGATCGCTCCTCGCATCCGCGGCTCTACTTCCACTGCTGCCTCAAACGACGGTACAGGCAGCGGATGTGGTAAAGACGGATGCTGTCTCAAAGGGAAGAGCGGTAAAAGCCGACGAGTATGAGCCCTATTATTCAGATACACTGAAGGCTTGGCTAGCTAAAGGGGTTAAGACAGGGGACGCTCCTGTGGAGCTAAAAGGAGCCGCTCTCTCTGCAAAATCCGATGAAGCGGCAGCCCAAGTGGGAAGCTATGAAGGGAAAGACAATGTATTGATCTGGAACAGCCCGAAGGAGAGCTGGATTGAATATAAGATTGATATGCCCAAGGATGGGCTGTACGAAATACACGTTGCTTATCGTCCGTTTACGGGTGGTGGAATACGAAGGCCCATCAGCTGGGATATCAAGCTGGATGGTACACATTCCTTCAGGGAAGCTTCTTCTATTGCCCTTTACCGTCAATGGAAGGATGCTCTCCCGGTTAAACAAGATGTAGACGGTAATGACATTCGGCCCAAATCCGAAGATATTTCCAGCTGGTCGGTAACATCCTTGAGAGATTCCAGCGGAGCTTATGAGCAGCCGCTTCAGTGGTACTTCAGCAAGGGGAGCCATACACTTCGAATCCAAAGCTTTGAGCCTTCAGCTATTGAATCAATCAAGCTGGTACCTCAAGCAATGATTCCGGATTACAAGGATGTTATATCCACTTATCCGTCATCGAAGTCTTCACATGCTGAAGTCAAGACCATTCAGGCTGAAGATGTCAAATGGAAGAATGATTCAGCCATACAACTAATATCTGATTCCGATCCAAGAATGGCACCACTTGCAAAGGGCAAAAACACCTTCAACGCAATCGGAGGCAAGAAATGGTGGAATCAAAATCAGGAAATTACGTGGACCATTGAGATTCCCGAATCAGGCAAATATAAGCTTGCGTTTAGGGCGCTGCAGAACACGATTTCACAGAAAGCATCGTTTCGGCGCATTGTCGTAGATGGTAAGGTGCCGTTTAAAGAGCTGTTGTCCTATCGTTTTCCTTATTCTAGCGAATGGGAGGGAGCCCCTTTACAGGATGAACAGGGAAATCCGTATGAGTTTTATATGGAGAAGGGAACGCACACTTTATCCATGTCATCAACGCATGCTCCCTTTAAATCGGTGCTTTTTGGCATAGAGGAGATTATGGATATATTACGCAGGGTCGACCGAGATCTTAAGTCGCTCACTGGCGGCACCGTTGACAAAAACCGTACATGGAAAATTGAGCGGGATATGCCTGATCTACCTGTAAATTTGAAGCAGATTTCAGAGAAAATGACAATCCTCTCGCAGCAAATCGTTCAAGTTAACGGACGCAAGGATAACATTAGCGAAAGCTTAAATACGACAGTCAAGGATATTGAGGCTATGCTCGTCAAAGTTGATGATATTCCATACCATAGCGATCAGATTACATCTATTCAAGAGAAAATAAGCGGTTATATGGATACATTCGTACAGCAGCCGCTTCTGCTCGATGAAATATATGTGGCGCCTGTAGAAAAAAGCTTTCCGAGTATGAAAGCGTCACTGTTCTCCAAAATGAAGGGCATAGTCGTTAATTTCTTCTATACCTTTCAATCCAAAAACCGGCTGAGTGAGCTGGATGACCAGGTGTTGAACGTGTGGGTTCACCGTGGCCGGGATTATGTGAATCAGCTGCAGGAGCTGACAGATGAAATGTTTACACCGGAAACGGGTATTAAAGTCAAAGTCAATCTGCTGCCCAATACCCAGATGCTGATAATGGCCAATGCAGCCGGCAATCAGCCGGACATCGCGCTAGGACTATCCCAAGATTTACCGGTCGATTATGCGATCCGGAACAGCGTGTACGATCTCTCCAAGTTTTCTGATTTTCAGGATGTGTACAGACGTTATAGTCCAGGCTCATGGCTTCCACTTTACTATAACAAGGGCTATTTCGCGGTTCCTGAAACACAGTCGTTCCAGGTGCTATATTACCGCAAGGATATATTAAGCCGGCTCGGATTGGCAATACCTGATACCTGGGATGAAGTGTATGATATGCTGCCAACTCTCCAGCAAAATTATATGAATTTTTACATGCCGCCCAAAGAGTTCATGGCATTCTTCTATCAGAATAATGCTGAATTTTTCGATAAGGACGGTATTAAAACAGCGCTGGATACCCCAGAAAGCTTTAAGTCGTTCAAGCAGTGGACGGATCTGTACAATATTTATGCGTTGGAGAAAGAAGTGCCAAGCTTCTACCAGCATTTCCGTAAAGGAGATATGCCAATAGGCTTTGCTGATTATAACATGTATATTCAATTATCTGCTGCTGCCCCAGAACTTAACGGCTCTTGGGGAATCGCACAAATCCCCGGAACCGTGCAAAAAGACGGAACCATTGCACGATGGGCTGGAGGCGGACAGTCAACAGGGGTCATATTTGAATCATCGACACGTAAGGAGCAAGCCTGGCAGTATCTGAAATGGTGGACTTCAGCAGATGTTCAAGAGAGGTATGGAGCTGATTTGGAAGCCTTCAACGGAGTATCGTTTCGTTGGAATACAGCCAATATCGAGGCCTTCACGAAGCTTCCCTGGAAGCGTGAGGATGTCAATGTTATTTTGCAGCAATGGAAATGGTATAAGGATATGCCTAACCTACCTGGCGGCTACTTTGTAGGCAGGGAAATCAATAATGCATGGAACCGTGCTGTAGTCGACGGGACGAACTATCGGAGTTCGTTAGAGATGACTATATTAGAAGTAAACCGGGAGCTTCGGCGAAAGCAGCAGGAGTTTGGCTTTATCGATGCTTCGGGCAAAGTGCTCAAGTCGATGGAGCTTCCAATTGTCGACAAGCCATGGGATGGGGTGAATCCATATGTTAAGTAATCGGGTACGCCTTACATCGAACAAGGCCGTTCCAGTCAGACTGAACTGGATAGACAAAGTCAAACAAATTATGTCGGAGATTTGGGCAAGTCGATTTTCGTACCTGTTTATAACACCGTTTATGCTATGTTTTATCGCCTTTATCTTAGTTCCTGTCTGCGCGGCGATTGTATTGAGCTTTACTTATTTTAACGCGATTGAAAAGCCTCAATTTATAGGCTGGACGAATTTTCAGAATCTGATCTCGCAGGATTTGCTGTTTCTAAAATATGCGCTGCCCAATACATTTAAATTTGCTGTAATTGTCGGTCCAGGCGGCTATATTGCGGCGTTTGCTCTAGCTTGGCTCATAACACAATTGCCGGGTAAATTCCGCAAATGGTTCGCCTTGGCGATGTATACACCATCGTTGACCATGGGTGTGGCTATGTCAATCATTTGGCTGCCTCTGCTGTCAGGAGACCGGATTGGATATCTGAACAGCATATTATTGCAAATAGGCTTTATTGATGAGCCAAATTTGTGGGTAACAGACAAGGCGTATTTGATGAATTCGATGATCGCCGTTACGATGTGGTCGAGTATGGGAGTCGGATTTTTAGCGATGCTGGCGGGCATTCTGAACGTAAATCCCGAGCTGTATGAAGCGGGACGGATTGACGGTATGAGGAGCAGGCTGCAGGAAATATGGTACATCACCATTCCTTCGATGAAACCACAAATGCTGTTTGGTGCTGTTATGGCCATCGTTTCGACCTTCAAGGCAGGAGCCATTGGCGTTGAACTTTCGGGCCAATCTCCGACACCGCAGTATGCAGGGCATCTTATTATTAACCATATCGACGATTACGGATTTGTCCGTTTTGAGATGGGTTATGCAGCCGCAATTTCCGTGTTTTTGCTTATTTTGATGTATGCATCGAACAAGCTTTGCTGGGGATTATTCTCTGAAAATGAGAAGTAATTTCCCCCCCCCAATGCAGACGCAAAGCTCTGTTAATAATTACGAGGTTAGCTTTTCTCCAAAAAGCTCTTGGGAGGATGAATCATGCAAGGTACAGTAACGTGGCTGAACAAATTAAACCTATGGAAGCGACGATCCAAGCTGAATTCGATGGATGCTTTTCAAAAGCTGCTTATCGTTCTGCTAGTGCTGGTTTCAATTTTCATGCTACTGCCGTTAATCTATATATTTAATCATGCTTTGAAGCCTTATAACGAGCTGTTCATATACCCCCCTAACATTTTTGTGAGGGAGATTTCGTTTCAAAATTTTGCTGAGCTGTTTCTGGTAGCATCGTCCTCCACAGTGCCGATTAGCCGTTATTTATTTAACAGCTTTGTCATTTCAGGGGGCGCGGTGATATTTGTAACAATCGTCAGCGCTATGTGTGCGTACCCGATCTCCAAGCATAAATTTCGGGGTCAAAAAATCGTGTTTTCCACCATTATTTTTACACTGATGTTTGCCCCGGAGACTGTACAAATTCCACGTTATCTCATAGTCAGCAATCTAGGTATTATGAATACATATGCCGGTCATATTCTGCCAATGCTGGCGATGCCGATTGGGGTGTTCCTGCTTAAACAGTTTATTGATCAACTGCCGAACGAGCTGCTGGAGGCGGCACGAATCGATGGGGCTTCAGAGCTAATCATCTTTTTGCGGATTGTTATTCCGATTTGTTTGCCTGCGGTTGCAACCATAGCCATTCTTACCTTCCAGCATTCGTGGGGGAATACGGAAACGTCAACGCTGTTTATGCAGGATGATGAGATGAAGAACTTCCCGTTTTTCTTATCGACCTTGACGCATAATCTTTCAAACAGTGTAGCCAGACAAGGCGCGGCTGCAGCTGCGGCTGTCGTCATGTTCGTACCTAATTTAATCGTTTTTCTTGTATTTCAAGGTAAGGTTATTACTACAATGGCACATTCGGGGATTAAGTAAGGAGCCGTGTATGGATGAAGCAAGTTTTGCCGTTACAAGGCTTTTTAGGGAGGAGAATTATGGTTTCTATTAAAAAATGGCGGCATCCGCTATTCCTTATCCTAATGATCACGCTACTGGCATCTGCCGTGCTGCCTTCAACCGCCTTGGCTTATGTACCGTTCGATACGAATTATAAGGACAGCTACAAAAGGCTCACATGGACTCAAGCGGCCTATATACCAGTAGAAGTGATGGGGAGAGGGATTTATGCGACAGATCCGAAGGATCCTAGCAAACAGATGTATTCGCCTTTGGTGCAGCCGAAGGGCCTTTTCATAGATGAGAAGGATCATGTTTATATTGCGGATACCGGTAACAACCGGATTGTACATCTGAATGAAAAGGGTGAAGTACAGCGCATTATTCAGGTTGATGAAAGTCCTTTGAAAAAACCAGAAGGTGTTTTTATCGACAAAAAAGGCGACATTTATGTTGCGGATACAGGCAACAAAAGGATAGTCCGGTTGGACTCTGGCGGAAAGCTAATCAAGGAGTTCAAGCGGCCGGATTCTAAATTCATACCGGAATCCTTCAAGTATGACCCGGTTAAGGTAACTGTAGATAAGCGGGGATTTTTATACATTGCTACTTTAGGCGGTTATCAGGGCTTGCTGCAGCTGGATCCGGAGGGCAGCTTTCAAAGTTTCTTCGGAGCGAATAAAACAGTGTTCTCCGTTATGGACGCTATGAAAAGGATGCTCTATACGCGGGAGATGTACCTTAGGGAGATCAGCAAGCTGCCGGGTTCGGTCAGCAGTGTAACGATTGATAAGAACGGATTTATTTATACGGTTACCAAAGAAGTGGATAAAGGCCAGATCAAGAAGCTGAATATTGCGGGAAAAGACTTGCTCGCGATGAAAAAGGAAGGCTCCGACACAGAGGAGAAGATTAAAAGCTTCGGTGAGGTCCGTTTTCCTGGCAAGGACAAAATAGTGCCGAAGCTGCACGATGTGGCAGTCGATAAGGACGGGAATATTACAGTCATCGATTCGGCTCAAAAATATGTGAACCAGTACGATGCCAATGGTAACTTGCTGTTTTTCTGGTCGGGTGATTCGAAAGCGACATCATCCCTATTGGGTGTAGTCAAAACCCCCTCTGCCATTGCTGTAAACTCTAAAAAGCAATTATTTATTCTGGATGAAGAGAATAGTGTCATTCAAGTGTTAGGGCTGTCAGAGTTTGGCAAGCTGGTGCATAAAGCGAATCAACTAACCCAGGAAGGGCGATACGAGGAGAGTGAAAAGCCTTGGAAGGAAGTTTCCAGACTGAATGCCTATTACACTCCGGCCATGCTTGGTTTAGCAAAAGCCGCTTACAAGAAAGAGGAATATGACAAGGCGGAGAGGCTTTATTATGCTGCAGGGCAAATCCAAGGGTATTCAGATTCATTCTGGCAGCTGCGTCTTCGCTGGTTCCAAAGCCATTTCAGTACATTAATGAACGTGATCCTAGTATTAGGGCTTGCTTTCTATATTTTTAACCGTGTAACCCGCAAAAGCAAATTTCGCGAAAAATGGGTCAATCGAAGTGAGTCGCAAATATCGCTAATCGCGCAGCTTAAACATGCTTTCTACATTTTGAAGCATCCGATCGACGGGTTCAGTGCCATTCGTTATGAAGGCAAGGGAGGGTTCGCGAGCAGCTCGATTATGTTGCTACTGGCTTTAGTAAGCTTTTGCATATATCGCGGTTTTACAGATTTCAAGTTTAACCCGGATATCATTCTGGATGTTGATCTGATGACGGTGTTATTCCAATTTATGATAGTTTGGGTCTGCTGGATCGTGTCCAACTATTTGATCAGCACCATATATCGAGGAGAAGGCCGGTTTCGTGATGTGGCTTACGGAAGCTCTTATGCTTTATTCCCGTTGGTATTGATAGGATTACCGCTGACCGTCCTGTCTCATATGATGGCTTTAAGCGAGGACTCGATTTATTTATTCCTTCAGGGAGCCATGGTGCTCTGGATTGGATTGATGATGTTCTGGCAGGTGCAGTCTATGCAAAATTACAGCGTTGGTGAAACTGTGATGAATATACTGCTTTCAATCATTACAATGACCCTGCTGGGTGTGCTTGTTTTCATTATGTTCAGTTTAAGCTCAGAGTTAAAGGACTTCTTGTATTCGGTCTACCAGGAGGTGACGATCCGATGAAACGCAAACGCTATAAACTAACTCTATCTGCTTTATTGGCCACCTCATTGAGCCTGCTGCTATTCGTCACACAGACGGCTTGGACAATCAACGCCGCCAACACGCCCGTTCAGGCAACGTCATTGGATAAGCCCGAGCTGCAGTCGCAGGCACCAGCGGTTCAGGCACCAGCGGCGTCTGCGGCGGTTGCACCAGCCCCTGGGCCTACTGCGAATCCCGCAGGGGCTGTGAATGCGGCTCGTCTGAAGGCGGAGCTGCCGGATGGTGCGGTCTTCAAGCTGGCTGCACAAAGCGATAAGCTGAAGCTGCTCGTTGACAGCAGCTCGGGTCATTTTCAAGTAGAGGATAAGCGTACAGGTGATACCTGGCTCTCTTATCCTAACCCGGAGCAATGGCCTGCTGAAACGATCACCGGCACTTGGAGAAACAACCTCCGTTCACCGGTCATGCTGGAATATATAGACCCTGCAAACTTCAAATCACAGCCGAAGCTCATTAGCTTCATCGAGGATAAGGGGACTATAGAAGGATTCCAAATCACTTCTTCAGGCTTTAAAGTAACGTTTAACTTTGGAGGTACGAAATTTAAAATACCGGTAGAAGTGAACATTAAGGACGATTTTGTAGAAACTAAGATTATTGACGGCGGCATTGAGGAAGGCAAGCTTAGCTTGCTGAATTTAAAGCTGTATCCGATGTTCGGAGCTGAACCCTCCTTGGGACAAGACGGTTACCTGATGATCCCTGACGGGTCTGGCGCTCTGATCCGGTTCAAGCCTAATAAGATCAATGACAAATCGGTGTATCGAGAGAACGTGTATGGTAATGATATTTCATTCTATTCAGAGAAAACTGCACGTCAGTCTGTAAGGATGCCTGTTTTCGGAATGAAATCAGGTGGCAAGGCCTTCCTTGCTGTGATGACGGCGGGTGAAGAGTATTCCAAATTATTCGCAGCGCCTGCAGGTGCGTTCGGCCAATCGAATTGGACAACCTCCGAATGGCAGTACCGTATTAAATTTTTCCAAAACACGAGCAAAAAAGGCAACGCGGGCTTCTTCACCTACAGTAAGGAGCGCTTCACATCAGAACGAACCATGCGATACTATCTATTGGAGAAGGACCAGAGCGACTATGTCGGCATGGCAGCCAAATATCGCGAATATCTGATCAAGGAGCAAGGTCTGCAGCGTTTGAAAATAGCAGGCAGCAATATTCCGTTGTTCGTAGACATTGTTGGTGCGGATGTGAAAAAAGGCTTTATGTGGGATGAGTATTTAGTAGGAACATCCACCTCCCAAGCGATGGAAATGGTTAAAAGGTTGTACAGTCTCGGTATCGAAAATATGGCCATCCAATATTTGGGGTGGCAAACGGGCGGATATAGCTCTATGGGGGGCTTATTTCCGGTTGATAAAAGGCTTGGCGGCAATGAAGGCATGAAGCAATTCATTCAGTTTGCCCATTCCCTCCGCATGCCAGTTTATTTGGCGGCAAGCTACTCGTACAACAATAATGGTCGTGACGGCTTCAATCCTCGATACGATGGCTTGCGCAATTTGGCCGGCAAGCTAATGGAGTTTGAAATGTTCGCTACTAGGCAGATGATCTCGTTGATGAGCACGAAGTTTGCCGCCCGAACTGTAGCTAAGGATCAGCAGCAGTATCGAGATGTAGGTGCGGATGGTATTTATTTCGAAGACGGAATCGGACGTCATCTGAACAGTGATTTCAATACTGAAAATGCTTCCAGTCGCACAGGCTCAATGCAATCACAACAGGATATGCTCAAGCTGGTCAAGGAATCATTGGGTGGAACTAGTGTGGACAAGGCTAACATGTACGGTTTAAAAAATATCAGTCATATTCATCAAATATCGGATGATTACTCTTACGATTTGTTTGTAGACGAGTCAATTCCCTTCATGCAAATTGTTCTTCACGGGCTTCTTACCTATAGCCCCAACTGGTCCAATCAGCGCAATCAGTATAAAACGGAGATGCTGAAGGGTATTGAGAACGGCTCAAGTCCTGCCTTCATCCTTACGCAGGCTCCATCCGAGGATATGATTGGCTCCTATTCGGTTTGGTACTACAGCATGAACGTTCACGATTGGGAGTCGACTGCTGTGGAGGAATATCAGAAGTATAACAAGGCGCTTGGTGACGTACAGAATAAATTTATAATCGGTCACAGAACAATTGCTCCTAAAGTAAAAGAAACGACGTATGAGGGCGGCAAAAAGGTTATCGTGAATTATAATGAGACGCCTTACATAGACATCGAACATAAAATCAATGTCCCAGCCCTTGACTTCATGGTGGTACAGGGAGGAGGAGGGCAATGAACCGCAAAATAAGATGGAGCGCCGCTGCTCTCCGTAAATTAGAAGGCTCGATGTTCATAGCGCCATGGGTCATCGGATTCCTAAGCTTTGTTGCTTACCCGCTGCTTTATTCGTTGTATATGAGCTTTAACCAAGTCAAAATAACGGCAAGCGGAGTGGAGTACTCACCCGTGGGGTTCCAGTATTACCGGCAAATTTTGTTGGCAGACGGTGGTCTTCTATACAATGATTTACTGCCTTTCCTGCGGCAGGCGCTGATCATGATCCCCGTGATAGTCTTATTTTCACTTTTGATTGCGATTTTGCTCAATCAAAAGTTCATCGGGCGCTCCTTTTTTCGGGTGATCTTTTTCCTTCCGGTTATTTTTTCAAGCGGTCAAATCATCCAGGAGTTTATTACTCAAGGAGAAGGGACGCTGTCCATCGTACAGGAGCTGGATGTAGGCAGCTATATCAGTGCTTATCTGCCGGCTGCCTGGGCGGCGCCAATCATTAAAGTCATCAGCTCGTTTGTTCTGATTCTCTGGTATTCGGGCGTACAAATACTCATCTTTATTGCTGGAAGACAGACCATATCGGGCTCGGTGTATGAGGCGGCGCGAATCGACGGGGCGGACCCGTGGGAGACATTTTGGAAAATTACGCTGCCAGGCTTAACGCCATTTATTTTGTTGAATCTGATCTATACGGTAGTGGATTTATTTACATTCCCGTCCAATCCGATTATTGCCAAGGTCAATACGGCTAATTATGGGCTATCGAGTGCTCTAGCCTGGATTTATTTAATGATCGTCTTATTGTTTCTGGGATTGACTATCTATATTTTCTCCAGAGTGACCAAAGCAAACAGCATGGGTAAATAAGAAAGGAGGTTTGAGGGCTTGAAAACAATATGGAGAGATATGAGAAATGTCCGCATGGATTCTGCAACGCTGCTTCATGGACTTGGTATTCTGAAGCGCTTCTTTCTCGGTAAAGAGATAAATAAAGGGTTGATCTTTAGACTTTTTATGTACTTGGTACTGATTGATGTGGCTTTTATTTACATTAAACCGATTATTTATATGGTTTCGACGATGATTAAGGATAGCGCCAACCTGTTGGACCCTTCGGTTATTTGGGTGCCACGTTCCTTTTACACAGGTCATCTGCAGGAGGCATTACGTCTATTGAAATATTCGCAAGCGTTCACCATCAGCATGACGGTGTCCTTGTCCATTGCGGTGCTTCAGGTCATTACCTGTGCGATTGCTGGGTATGCGTTCGCACGGCTGGAATTTCCATTGAAAAAAACTTTGTTTGTTTGTTTAATTTTCACCTTTGTTATGCCTCCCCAGGCAACGATTTTGCCATCGATTTTGCTGTTTAAACAATTAGGCTGGATCAATACTTACCTTCCGCTCATCATACCTGCCTTTTTCGGTCATGGCTTGAAGGGAACGCTGTTCGTCATTATTTTCCGGCAGTTTTTCGGGACCCTTCCGAAAGAGCTGGAGGAGGCGTCGAAAATTGACGGAGCAGGTCCGTTTCGTATATTTTTCCGGGTCATGCTGCCCATTTCAACCTCTGCTATTATTGTAGTGTTTTTGTTCTCCTTTGTTTGGAGCTGGAATGACTTCTACTACCCTTCGATGTACATGTTCGCGTCCAAGGAGGTTCCCTTATCCATTAGTCTTTCTCAGATGGCTGTTTCACTCTCCTCGGAAGCTGAGCAATCGGGCCCCAGCATCTTTGCCGAACCAATCAAAATGGCCGCTTCCTTCCTTATCATTATGCCGGTTCTTATCGTATATACATTTACGCAGCGCTGGTTCGTTGAAGGCGTTGAGCGGACGGGAATTGTAGAATAGCGGTACAAGTAACTTTTGTAACGAACCGGGCGCATAGGTTAGTTATTAAGCTGTGATGCCCGGCTTGTTTAAACAGGGACCGCCATTAAGCTTTTGTTTCTGTATTGATCAATAACCTGCAACCAAGTAATATTGTTTTGGGGGAGGGGATTTGGATGAAAATTTTACTAGTTGAGGACGAACCCAAAATACGGGAAGTGCTGACTGCATATTTGAAGAATGAAGGTTGGGACGTCGATTACACTCCTAACGGGCTGGAAGCTGTACAGATGTTCGACAGCGGACATTATGATTTGCTTATATTGGATTTAATGATTGAAGGCTTGTCCGGTGAAGAAGTATGCAAGCAGGTGCGTGAGAAATCTGTTGTACCCATCATTATGATTACTTCGAAATCGCGTGAGAGCGATACGATAGCCGGACTGTATTTGGGAGCGGATGATTATATTGCCAAGCCCTTCCGTGCCAAAGAGGTCATCGCCCGGATATATGCTTTACGGAGAAGGATATATGCTTACACGACGGCTAAAGAGAAGCCGTCTTTATTGACGTTTAATAAGGGTGAGCTGGTTGTTAATTTACAGGAAAACACACTGCTAGTACGCGGCGTACATACGAGCCTGACGACAACCGAGTTTAAGATGCTGAGCGTATTCATAGACAAGCCGGGGAGAATTTTCAGCCGTGGGGATTTGTCCTACCATGTAATGGGGTACCGGTTTCAGGGAGACAGCCGTTCGATCGATACCCATGTGAAAAATCTTCGCAAAAAGCTGGAGGAAGATACGCGGGAACCGAAATATATATTGACGATGGTTGGATCCGGCTATAAATTTGCGGCGGAGCCTGACAATAAGGAAGTTGAATGATATGGGAAGAATGCTGCGTAAAATGAATGTCATTCTTTTTTTAACCTTGCAGACCTGCTTTCTGTTGATCATCTTAATTATTGCCTACGGCTATCATTTTAATTGGGAAAATGTTTTCGAGCGATATCAGCAGGATCAACTGAAAGTGAATGCCTACAAGCTGATTGATGATATGCGCAATGAGGAATTGTCCATCGGGCCTTATTCAGAGGAGCAGTTGGCATGGCTGACGCGCAGGGCGAATTTGTACGGGATGCTGGTAAGATACGGAGAGAATACCAAGTCGATCTGGTTCGATATGTTTTCACGAATCGGGGATATGAAAGAGGCTGTTGTGCAGGAATACCCTGTTGTCGCCAAAGGCGAAATGCAAGGTACACTTAGTGTGGCTTATTTGAAGTCGCTTAATGAAATCGATCCGACCGTCATCGCCTATCAAAAAATGATGCAAACACGTTCTGCCTTACTGATAGCTGTCATCTTGTCAGTATCAGTGCTAGTCAGTTTCTTTGTAGCCAGGCTGCTGTCGGCTCATTTGCAACGGTTGCAAGAAACCGCTTCCAAAATTAGACTTGGCAATTGGGAGGTTCAAGCAGCCGTCAGAGGGCCGGAAGAAGTGCGCAGGCTTGCCCTTACATTGAACGAGCTTTCTAAGGAACTGAAGAAGCAGGAGGATTGGCGCAAGCATTTGATGGAGGATTTGACTCATGAGCTGCGTACACCACTAACGTCTATGCTTTCTCAGCTTGAGGCAATGATTGACGGCATCTATGAAATCAATCTGGAATGGCTGCAGCAGGTATACGATGAACTCATAAGGCTGACCAGGCTGATAACTGATATGGAAAAGCTGTCAGAGGCCGAAGCTGCTGTGTTCACAGTAAATGCAAAGCGAATGGATATGATGGCTCTGACGCAAAACGTATACCGCAATTTTCAGCAGATGGCGCAGAGTAAGGGAGTCAGGCTCGAATTTATGCAGACTCACACGCCGTGCTATGCGGAGGTTGACAGGGATAAAATGATCCAAGTGATTTCCAACATTGTCTCGAATGCAATCAAGTATACAGATGCGGGTGGCAAGGTAATTCTAGGCGTCGATTGGACTGCAGAATATACGGTTGTATACTGCCTTGATACCGGTATTGGTATTGGCTCTACGGATTTGCCCTATATATTCAATCGGTTGTTCCGAGTGGACAAGTCGCGTTCTCGTTTCAGTGGGGGTGTTGGGCTGGGTCTCAGCATTGTTAAAGCTTTAGTGGAGGCTCATAATGGCAAAATAGAAATCGAAAGTGAGCTGAACCGCGGCTCCTTGTTCCGTATCATCATTCCGAATGTTTATAAATCTTTGGATCCGCTTACTTGGAGGTATGAAGAATATCGAATGGAGCGTTCGCCTTATAGTACCAATCTGACAGGAGGAGATTGAAGCATGCAGCCTTTTAATGAGAAAATTATATATGAAAATCCCCTTGTTCCTATGAAAATATATTTGAAGAAAAGAGAAGTGAGCTGGAACGACTGGCATTATCATAAACAAATCGAGCTTCTTTATATTGTTAACGGGAAGATGGATGTGCTGGTAGACCGGCAAAAGTATACGCTACACAATGATGATGTTGTTCTTATAGGCGCCAATCAGTTGCATCGCGACTATTCCTACACGTCCGAATATATTGTTTTTCACTTTGACCCTCTTCAATATTTTGATCCGTCGACCTTGACTTATATGAACTTGTTTTCTGGGATCAATGTAGCGCTGAATGAGCTTAACTATATATTTTATGAGAATCCGGAAGCGAAGCGGACCGTGTCGCAGTGCATAGTAGATATTTATCGGGAAGCAATAGATAAAAATTATGGCTATGATATGGCCATCAGCTTGCACATTCGGAGAATGCTGCTTGCTTTGCTTCGTTCAGATCGGCAGCAGGTTTTATCTTCAAATAATCATGTAGGCCTAGATCGATTAAAGTCAGTTATGGACTATATTGAAAATCATTTTACTGAAAAAATTACAGTTACGGAAGCGAGCAGCATCGCGAATATCAGTTATTCCTATTTCGCCACTTACTTTAAGAAAGTAATCGGCATGACATTTGTAGACTACGTGAATTATCACCGAATTAAGCTGGCGGAGCGTATTTTACTTACAGAGGATATCAGTGTCGAACAGATAGGGGAAAAAATAGGAATGGAAAATACCGGACATTTTTATAAAATGTTTCGGAAATTTAATCAGTGCTCTCCGAACGATTTTCGTAAAAAAATGACTGATTTTCATTAAGCCTACAGGATTTCTGCATATTTGGAATTGCCATATAGCATTAACAAGAAAAATACTAAAATCGGAAAATTGAGTAGTGTTTTCAATAATATACGCATTATTATGCAGATTAACTTCTTATATAATTATTACATAATAGCGAAAAGAGAGGTTTTCAGTGATATGAGAAAATCAACAAGAAAGACACTAAACCTGTTTCTCAGTACGGTTACATTACTTGGAGTTGCACTTACCGGATGCTCCCAAAGCGGAGCTCCTGCAGCCTCGGTTGAGAAGGTTAGCTCTGAACCGGTCACCTTAAAAATTTTCAATCATAACGCAGGAATTATGCAGAAGGACGTGGATGATCTTTTTTCTGGTCCTGTACAAAAGAAATATCCTAATATCAAATTTGAATTAGTAACGGGAAAGTCGCTTGAACAGCTCATTGCTGCTGGAGAAATACCGGATTTGATTCCGACGAGCAACTTCTATTTGAATGGTTTGGTCGATCTTGGATTAACTACGGACATGAACGACTTTGTGAAAAAGGAACGCATTGATCTGAACCGGTTCGAGCCTGAGGCTATTAAAGCCATAAAGCAATTCGGCAAAAACGGGGAATTGGTGGGTATGCCGTACACTATGAATTATGGGGTTATGGTATACAACAAAGATATTTTTGACAAATTTGGTATTCCTTATCCTACGGATGGGATGACTTGGAATCAGGTCATTGAGCTGAGCAAAAAGCTGACTAAAAAGCAGGATGGCATTCAGTACATCGGGCTTGATCCAGGTGATGCCAATGCATTAACCCGCGCGTACTCCCTTCCAGTCGCGGATGAAAAGCAAGAAAAATCAATGATTAATTCGGAAGGTTATCAGAAAGTGTTTTCATTACTGAAGCAGATTTATGACATCCCGGGTATGGTTACGGATAAAAAATATGTCTATGGCATAAACACTTTTATTAAAGAACAAAGAGTGGCAATGATTCCTTATTGGATTTCCGCATACACAAGTCGAATCCCGCAGGTCGGACAAACCTTCCAATGGGATATTGTTAGTTATCCTTCTTTTGATGATAAGCCGGGTGTCGGCAGAGAGATTGACTTTCATATGCTTGTCGTACCTCCGACCAGTAAGCATAAGGATGCCGCTTATCAAGTAGTTCAAACCTTAATCAGCGATGAGGCTCAACAAGCAATGAATAAAGGCACTCGCTTATCTATTTTGAAGGACGCAAATTTGCGTAAGGAATTTACTTCCGAATCTAAGGTCTACGAAGGTAAAAACTTGTCAGGTATGTTTAAGGTGAAGCCTGCTCCTGTTGCCTATAGCCCTAAGTACGAGCTTGATATATACGCAATTCTTAGAGACGCTATGAAGGATATAGTTGTCAATAACTTGGATATTAACTCGGCACTTAGAACGGCTGATGAAAAGGCTAACAAAATTATATCTGCTTCACAATTGAACTCTAAATAAGCTTCAGGACAAGTGAATCGAATGATAGAAAGCGGGGGAGAAAATTGAAACACCCTATAAGAAATACGGTCGCCGTTTTCATGCTGCTGGCCTTATTGTTCTCTGGTTACCTTTTCTTGCCGACACCCCAAACAACACAAGCAGCCAAAACAGATCGTTTATTAATTACAGAAATCGTCCCTGCTCCTAAATCTAAAGGGGAGGCTTTCGAATATGTAGAGCTCTACAATCCTACGGATAGCGTTGTCGATTTGACCGGCCATAAGATTTATTACTATGAAGATATGAAAAGTATGGAGCCATGGACCTCAACTGTGACGAAGTGGGACATAGTTGCCATGGATGAAATAAGCGGTGGCATGACGAACATGAGGATTCAGCCGCAAAGCACAAAGATTGTATGGCTCATTAAAAAAGGATTCAAGGGAACCGTACAGCAATTTAACGAAGAATACGGCACAACGCTGCCAAATGAACAGTTTGTATATGTTCAGCTAGGTGGAAATGAAGGTCTCATTGACGATGAGCAGCGGTATGCCGCTATTGTCGGACCGGGTGGGGATCAGGTTAAGGATAGAATTAGCATGGCTGCTTATAATGTGGATGCCGGAGTTGGAAAGTGCAAATATGCACCTAGACCGGGTGAACGTCCGTGTGATTTTGTTCGTAAGGAGGGGCAGTCAGCAGAGAGCGTAACGTTCTTTGCTCCTGCTAAAGGACTGGATCCTGAAACTAAAATGATGGAGCGTAGAATTCCATATTCCATTCATCAAAAGCCGACGCCGGGTTCTATTCTGCCTGCCCGAAGTGATGATGGGAGCTCGGATGTTTTACTCATTACGGAAGTCGTCCCTGCACCAAAGACAGACGGTGAGAATTACGAATATATCGAGCTCTACAATCCGACAAGCAGTGAAGTAAATTTGCAGGGGCATAAAATTTTTTACTACGAGGATGCGTCAAGCAAGGAACCGTGGACTTCCAATTATACGAAATGGGATATAATCCCAATTGATGTTATTGCTGGAGGCAAGACAGACATGGTGATCCGGCCGAAAAGCACCAAAATCGTTTGGTTAATTAAGGGTAATTTCAAAGGAACCGTGGACGGTTTTAATAAAGAGTATGGAACTTCGCTGAACAGCGACCAATTCGTCTTCGTTAAATTAGGTTCCGGTCAAAGCTTATCGAATGACCAGCAGCGGTTGATTGCTATCGCGGGGCCGGACGGAGATCCGGTGAAGGACCGGATCAGTATGGTCACCTACAATCCGGAGGCGGGTAATGCTAAATGCAAGTATGTAGCGAAGGCCAACGAGGCCGCTTGTGATTTTATCCGCAAAGCGAACTCATCGACGGAGAGCGTGAATTATTTTTACCCAGCAGGAGGGCTGGAGTCGGTAAGCAGGATGATGGAGCGCAGAGAAACGGACTCCACTCATCAAATACCAACACCGGGGGTGGTTCTGCTAGCTCAAGTATCTAAGGAACCTGCTAATGCACGCACCAAAGGCTCAGTTCCCGATTCAGTGGCAGCTACTGGGGGGGGAGGGGCTGCCTCGGCTCAATTGTTAATTACGGAGGTTGTCCCTGCACCGAAGACAGATGGGGAGCATTATGAATACATCGAGCTGTATAACCCGACAGATAGCGAAGTTGATTTGACGGGATACAAAATTTATTACTACGAGGATATGTCATCCAAGCAGCCTTGGACCTCCAAGGTGGTCAAATGGGACATCACCGCTATGGATAACATTGCTGGTGGTAAGACAGACATGATGATTCAACCGAAAGGCACCAAGGTCGTTTGGTTGATTAAAAATAATTTTGACGGAACACTTCAAGATTTTAATAAGGAATATGATAGTACGCTGAACAGCGACCAATTTGTTTTTATTAAATTGAGTGGCGGTCAAGGCTTAGCGAATGACCAACAACGGTTTCTGGCGATTGTTGGGCCAGACGGAGACCAGGTGAAGGACAGGATCAGCATGATCGCCTACAACCAAGAGGCGGGTACCGGGAAATGTAAATATGTAGCGAAGGCAAAAGAAGCTGTATGTGATTTTACCCGCAAGGCGAATAAATCGACGGAGAGCGTGAACTACTACTTTCCAGCTGATGGGTTGGATCCGGTGAGCAGGATGATGGAATTCAGATATTTGGATTCGAATCATCAACTACCGACTCCGGGTGTAATATTACCGACACAACAGCTGATAAATGATTCTGAAATCAATCAAGCCGTGGATAGCTTGCTGATTACGGAAGTAGTCGCTGCACCGAAGACAGAGGCTGAAATTTTCGAGTATATAGAGCTTTACAATAATTCCGATAAGCCGATTGATTTGACAGGCTATAAAATTTATTACAACTATGACATAACGACTGACGAGCCATGGACTTCCAAACCTGTAAGATGGAATATTACGGCCTCGGACAAGGTTAGCGGAAGTAAGACCGATATGGTGATCCAGCCGGGCAGCACCAAGATTGTCTGGCTGCTTAAGAAACAATACGGGGAAGTTTTCAGTACACAGGATTTTAATGAAGAGTATGGCTCGGAGTTAGGCTCCGATCGGTTTGTTTATGTGAAGCTGGGAGAAAATGAAGGCCTGTTTAACGATATAAGGGGCTATCTATCTATTGTTGCGCCAAGAGGGCATCAGGTTAAGGATAGAGTTAGTACAGCTGCCTACAACGTTGGGGCAGGGACAGGTAAATGTAAATACGTGGCTAAGGAAGGCGAGGTTGGCTGCGATTTTGTAAGAAAAAGTGATGAAGTACAAGAAAGCGTCATTTATTTCTATCCCGAAAATGGGTTAGATCCGGTCACCAAATTGATGGGACGCGGAAATGCGGCTGATTCGATTCATCAAAAACCGACTCCGGGCAACGTATTACCTGAACAAGTCCCAACTGGGAAAACTACCGAATAGCTTAGCTGAAAGAGGTGGAAACGTTGAGTATGAAACGAAACCGATTTATCACTGTCATTACACTTTTTTCCATGTTATTTTCGTTATTTAACTTTGTAGGAGTTCCTCCGAAGGCAGAGGCGGCGGTTACCGCCCCTTCCCTGCTCATTACGGAAATTATGGCGGCTTCGAAAGCTTCGGGCGATCCGTATGAGTTCGTAGAGCTGTACAATACTACAAGCCAACCGATCAATCTGACGAATTACCAAATCCACTATTACACGCAGCCGGGACTGGCGCAGCCTTGGACCGATGCGAATGCGAAGAAGTGGAGCATCGTACCCCAGGATACGATGACCGGAGGTACGACCAACATGACGATTGCCGCACACGGCACCAAAATCGTCTGGCTGGTTAAGCCTGCGCATCTCTCGTATACGGTGACTCAGTTTATTACGGAGTATGGGGATGCTACTTTGACGAAAGATCAATTTGTCTACGCGCTGATGGGGACCG
>NZ_WHOD01000055.1 GCF_013141765.1 Paenibacillus foliorum | reverse complement strand
GAAAAAAAGGAGCTGCTTAAAGCAACTCCTCCACTCTCTTTCTCCGTTGGTTGAATCAAATATCCAGGATGACTGATGAATTTGAATTTCGTACTTTTAAATGTTGCGATGTCTTTGTCTTCTCATCCACTGGGTGGCTACCCACTTTTCCCCGATTGCGACGGGATTTCCTGCATGTAATGTTAGTTCATTTAAGCTATCATCGTTATAAAAATATTCAAAATAGACGGCACTGCCTTTTTTCGGTGTTACTGCAAAACGAAGCGAAGGGAAATACGTTTCGCCACCTTTTTCCACGTCATTTAAATACATCACCAGTGTGCTGATGCGATTGTTTTGAACATTTCCGGAATTAAAATAGTCGAAATGAGGCTGATACTGTTCCCCAGCTTTATAATGTAAAATTTGCAGCGGTTCAGCATGTGAAATCGGTATATTCATCAGTTCAGAAACTCTTGTCTCAATTTTTTGAATCAATTCATTTTCGCTTTCCTCAAAAAACATGTTTCGGCTTGTTCTAATATCGCTTACAACGTGAGATTTGCCGATTTTAGCTCGCTGCATTCTGTTGTTAGCTAATTCAATCAACGCGTCACATTCTGTGTAACTAAGTACATTGTCCAATATTAAAATAAGTGGTTCATCCATTTTGCCGACAATATGAATCTCTTTATCCTTAGCAATAATTTTGTTTCCAAATGAATTGAATATCGTCTGCTCTATAATGGCCATCGTTGCATCCTCCAGTATTGATTACTGAGGAAGTAATCGTTGATCTAAACAGTTCTTCATAGAATCGGAAATACCTTCCATATTTTTTAAAAATTATTATATTGCAATTTTATTTAGAACATATCAGGTTGTTCTTAGCGATTCGAGCGACTCCTTCTTTGGCAATATTTACTAGACGGCAGAAAGAAGGCTGTATTGGAGTATGATTCCTAACACACCTGAGGAAATTAATTACAGAAATCGAGGTTGAAGCGGAGGAACAGATTAAAAAAGGAAATTTCGGTGCAATAAAAAAACGGTAATTCGGGTCTTTACAACCCAAGATTACCGCTTTTTTTATGTAAGGCCTCTTTTATGATCTCAAGTCTGCTTTCAGTGCCATCCAATTACCTGATGGGTGGATTATTCCTGCTGTATTGCAGGAACCAGTCGTAAATCTCCATATTGTAGAAAACGGGCGTCAAAGCAGCATGGTCAGCTTCCGGATAAATCGTCAGACGAGGATTGCCCCCGCATGCTTTGAGCTTCTCAACCATCTCTTCTGCATGATGAACGGGGACAGTCGTATCTTTTGAACCATGAAACACCCATACCGGAACATCCTTGAGCATATGGACTTTTTCCGTTGGTCCTGTGGAACAAATCGGGGCGATTGCTGCGAATCTATCCGGGTCTTCCGTTGCCAAATTCCACGTTCCGAAGCCACCCATGCTAATTCCCGTCAAATAAATCCGCCCTCTATCAACCGCGTATCGCGCAGACACATCATCAAGCAGTGCTAGTAAAGCATCGTTTTCTAAACCCCATGTCGTGTATGCTGGACATTGCGGCGATACCACGATAAATGGAAAACCCTCCTGTTCCTCGACGAGCTTCGGGAGTCCGTATTGTTGTAGACGGTTCACATCGGTGCCTCGCTCACCGCGTCCATGCAGGAACAGAATGAGCGGCCATTCGCGGTTCGTTTCTTCGTAACCGGCTGGCAAATACAGCAGGTAATCAAGACTTACTTTTTTCGTGATTTCTTTTTCAAGTTTGCATGCTTGCTGTTTCACAATTGTTGTCTCCTCCCTATTCTACTTGCCGCTCGCTTTAACACGGTCCTGATAGGCTTTGTTATATTCCTGAATAATCTTCATATAGTTGGCATCCGCCTTCAACACTTTCACAAAGTTATCCCAGGCTTCAATTGGTTCTCTGCCCATGATCACTTTTACTTTCAAATCGCTAATTTTTTTCGTATAATCGGCTCCGAGCTTTTGATTCGTTTCCGACACAAGGCCAATCGAAGGATCCGCAATGCTCACCTTTAAGCGCTCGTCGATAATTTTTTTGTTGCGTTCAAATACGTCTTTAGGCATTCCCGTCCGGTAAGCCCACAAATATTTGTCATACCGCTCGAAAATTTTCCCAAAAGAGCTTTGAGCTACGCTGTCCTTCAACGCCTGTTCAGTTGTTATTTTAAATCCGTCCTCAACCCTATAGTGCACACCCTCGACCCCATAGCAGGCCAACATAAATCCTTCCTCCGTCGCTCCGTAATCCATCAGCGCGAGAATTTTTTTCACTTTGTCCTCGGGAACCTTTTTCGGAATTAGGAAAAGCCCGGAGAAACCCGAAGATTGGAAAGAGACATTGCCAGACGGGCCCTTTAAATAGGAGAAAGGAAGGAAATCTGCTTTCGGGTTCGTTTTTACCAAGACGGCCGTCGAACGCCAGATGCCTTCTACCGTATCTATATGCAATCCTGCATTCCCTCCCTTTGCCATATCCTCCGTTTGCGAACTCTTCATTGCGGCGAAATCTTCGGGTATCAGCTTTTCCTTGTACAGCCTGTTCAACCAGATCAATGCGTCGTGTGTACCCGGTTCGAGTTCGGTGTTGATCATCTTGCCATCCTGCAACTTCCATTTGCCGTTGCTTTCATTCAGCACATTTTGCACAAAACTATAATCATTCATCGTATAGCCAATCGTGTTGGGCTTACCGTCTCCATCCGGGTCATTGAGTGTAAAGGCCTTTAGTACCTCGTACAATTCATTCAAAGTTTCCGGCATTTTCAAATTCAGCTTGTCCAACCAATCCTTACGGATGGATGGTAGTGCGTTTCCGCCTTCAAGCGGACGTACCGACGGGATGATGTAATTTTTTCCGTTGATTTTCGTTTTCTCCCATACTTCCTTCGGATACTCCATCAAATGCGGATAATCCTTCAGAAAAGGCGTCAAATCCCAAAATGCCCCCTGATCGACCATCTGACGCATAAGCGGGTTGATTAAATCACTGACTTTCATCAGATCCGGTATATCCCCCGAGGCCAGCACGGTATTCTGCTTTTCCACGTAATTATTCGGTGATACCCATGTAATCGTCAACTTCGTGTTCGTGCGTTTCTCAAATTCCTTTAACACCGGATTATCACCACTTGGTGCCTCTGACGTGTTAAATTCGGTGAAAATGCTGATTTCCGCAGGTTTTTCCTTGATTCCAGTTTTCGCCGCCGTCCCCCCGTCTATCTTGTCACCGCCGCAGGCAGTAAGCAGCGCTGCAATCAAACTGACTGCAGTACTCACCTTAATGTTTTTGTGAAACCACTGTTCGTATTGAATCATGAAAAATCCTCCCCTTTCGATGAACCCTATATTTTTTTGAAGTGAGCGCTTTTTTTTGAACCAACCGCCGGTCCCCCCTTCACGGAACCTAGCCCTATTAAATAAAAACTTTATTCGTACACGACAAAGGCTTGAACGGCTTTTACGCTGATAACACTACTGTTAAAACGCTTTCAGAATATCCGAACCAAGGAGCTGTCACAATTCGATCTAGATCATCTTCCGGCTTTTGTCTCCCTTCCAAAATTACTGATACCGATAGTTGATCAACTTGGGTTACATTTATTATAGATCGTGAACTATAGTTCGATAATGTGTACTTTTGACCTATTTGCAATTATTTTTACTTTATTCGGTTGCAGCATTGTCTATATTAAAATTTGGACTATCACGACTCTTGACACAGAAAAAAACGTTCCTTCGCTAAAGGAACGTGAGTGGCAACTCTTAATCTGACATTTATGTGGCGATTTTCCACTGACGTAATGCTTTACAATGATTACTAACAAAACACTTCATATTTTACCTCTGAGTAATTGTGAATCATTAATTTTTCCTGAACGACATCCCCAGTTCGTTTATCAATGACTCTTCTCCATATCTCGTTTTCTCTATAGTTCTTGCCTTCAATATGATGAAATTGATGGTTTCTTTCTTCCAAATGGTATGAATATGGTAACTCGTTATCACAATATACTATTCCTTTTAAATGTTGGTCTGTTAACCATACATGAAAATGAAACTTATGATTGGTGGGATTAAAAAAACGTAAATCAATATAATTAAAAAATACACTTGCACCGCTTCCAAAAGGTAAGACTCTTTTCTCATCTGGAAATGGGTCAAAACTATGATGATGTCTTTCTTTAATTTCTAAAGGTGTATGTAAGGCTAGCCAAAAAAGTAAATTAGCTAATTGACATAAACCTCCCCCTATCCCTGTTTTCACTTCACCTTGAGATAACAACAATCCGTTAATATAACCTTTGCTTGCTTTAGGCCTCCCAATTAAATGCCAAAAGGAAAATGTTTCACCTGGGTTTAATACAATTCCATCAATGGATTTTAGGGCAATACTTAAATTTGTAATTTTGTTCTCTTGTAACACAGGATCAGAAGATCCTAATTTTCTTCTTAGCAGAGATTGATGTCGTTTTATTGCATAAGGAAATGTTTCAACTACTTTTTCATTCGCAAACTTTGTGAAAAAATTATGAATAGTTCTCTTTATTTGAAGCTGAAGGATTCTAAATTTATAAACCATGGGTAATTTCATCAAGACCCGTTTTATGATTGTTAACCTCCCTATAAAAAATTTCCTTGAATCCAACCAAACTACATCTGAAATTAAGTGACATCAATAGCCGTGATAAAAGGGTTTATTCCTAACCTCCTTGTATAAACTCGTTCCTGTTATCAATACCTAACTTGTCACTTATAAGTGGTAATCCAATCTAATTTATTCCATAATCATCGCTAATATTAATAACACCTGCCATACTTATATTCAGATAAACACGGATCTATTTCAATAATCACAAACTAATATGTCAATGACAAAAGAATAACAAATAAACAAAGGCTACCGTTCGTTGCACCTCTTTATCTTTGATTTGTATAGTACTGGAAATATTTTATCACAACTTATACGCGGGTGTATTGCGTTAAACTACCCTTTAGTTTAATAAAAAAAGGAGCAGCTACCCTGGCAGATGTATTCCTTATTTCTTAGCTATTCCAGGGAACGAAGGTGGGGAGTGTTTGACGCTTAAGGGTATTTCAGAACGATTAAATACAGCAAGTGGCCGTCACTGCAACTCGACCAGATAACGTACAACAAGAAGCTAATTCTATCGGGCTCCAAGCTCGCACCTTGGTATTTCTACATTGCGAGCATCTTTTCGACGACAATAAGAACAGTCGCAGAGTACCGACGGTCATGCCGGTGCCCTGCGACTGCTTGACGCGTATCGAATCGAGAAACTTAGTTCATTAGGCTTCCTCGTCGGCCGAGGGACCGTATATGCCCGGCACCGGAATATCGAGAAGCCGCAAGTATACTCCGAGCTGCGCCCGGTGGTGGACCATGTGGCTTAATCCGAAGGTGCGGAGCGCGATCGCCCGCGGCTCGCGGAGGATGATATGGTTGCCGTGGCGCAGCGTCCATTCCTCACCGAGCGTTTTCTCGTCGCATTCGGCGAGAAGCTTTTCAAACTTACCGACGTTCGCGTCGAACTCCTCCAGAACGTCAGCGCGTTTTTCCAAAGGCTCCCGCCGCAGCGGCACGGTCGAAAGATCGAACTCCGAATACTGAAAAATCGCGATTTGCCAGTTCAGCAGGTTGACCAGGTGCGTGGCCAGCCCTCCGAGCGTCATCGATTTCTCGTGCGGCTTCCACGACATATGCTCCTCGGGCAAGCGTTCCAGAATACGACGCGTAGTGGCCAGTTCATGCGTTGCGTCGCCGACGATCAGTTGTTTAACCATAAATTCCACTCCTCCCTTTTGGTTTAGCATACTATAAATTCCGGTCAAAACAAAGTCACTATGTCATACCTAAACCACACACCTTTATCTGTTTAACGTAACCTGTTTTCTGGATGCAAATCGTGTGCACTAACTTTGTTTGGTGGTACTTTTTTACCCCAAGTATGGGTATAACCCTTTGGTGAACAAACGGCAATTTCAATTATAAATCCACCGCATCCTATCCGATTTTATTGGTTAACCTGAAACGGTTGTCAGTTTGGACATGGGATGGCAAAATAGCATTCGCAAGTATAAGATCCGAACGTACCTTGACATCACTTGCAGCATCCAATTTAGATTTCTTGGGGTTCTTCGTTTCCACAGTCTCCGTACGGGCAGTGGCGCGTCAGTTCAAGTATTATGACAATCTCCATATACTTTTTTCATGTTCTTTGTATAAAGTTCAACAATATTACCTTCTGTATCTTTGAAATATAAATTACTTGGTTCTGGGTTTTCTTTTGAAAATGCTAAAAAGTCAATATCCATTGATTTCAGTATAGAAATGGTATCTTCAAATAATTCTGGTTTGATATATAATGCAAAATGAACATGGATACCACCTTCATCATACAATCCATTCCTCCACTGACTAACTGAGGTATGTTTTATTTTTTGTTGTTCTTCAGAAAAGTTTCTTGGAAGCCATAATCCAAGCCTGGTATTTCCGCCGATGTATAACCAAGTAGCCCAAATACTTCCTGTACCGCTCGTATCAAATTGTCCATTGTTATAACCCCATTGATCTACAATGGGAAATCCCAATTTCTTAGACCAGAAGCTTACTGCTCTTTCCATTGATTGAACCTCTAATACTAATTCAGAAACACCTTCGACCTGTAGTTTCATATTCCCCTCCTCGATTATGGTGATAAATTTCGGAATCAAATAGAGTTTCTTTAATAAGGTCTAATTAGCTGTATTCGAGATGTCAATCTTATATTACCATAATTAGGAAGAATTCTGTACTTTTCAAGTTCACGTGGCCCTCTTTTCTACACTAAACTGCCTATTAGCTCAGCGAGGCTGCCGATTTCATGCCGGCAGCCTCGTCCTGATGATATTATTGAGCTCTCGTTACCTGGTTGTGAATATCTCAATTGTTTACGACATCCGCAACTTAGGAGTTTTACTATTACTCTTATATCCTGCCATATAAGCTTGATGTATTGCTTCGGCAAGTCTATCTGTGTAATTCGCACTTGTAACTTTGCCATTCAACAATACTGTTTTTTTATATTTCTCTGAGAAGTACAAAGTATCATCCGAATCGTTGGCCAGATAATATTGACGCTTAGACTCAACTGTACGGCTTTTTACCTTTGTGTTCAATATCACTCTAGACCTTCCCAGCTTGACCCCCTCATGAATGCCAATTCCCCAAACTTCTTGAGTGCTATTATCCAGTACTTCATACCCTACAACAACATCACCTTTTACACTATCAGATAAAATTAAAAGTTTTAGGAAAGTGCAATCTGTTTGTGGTATATATCTTCTCTTTTCCGAATTAGTCAAGATCTTACTTTTAACGTTTACTCTATTTCTAACGGTTACCTCTTTCTTCTTTTCCTTCACAGAACCTTTATTATCATTATTTAGCATAGTTTTTTGGTTTTTCAGTTTTTCCAAGAGTTCTAGTTGGACTTGTTGCTTCATCTTTTGCATTTCATCAGACATTTTTTTAGTTATTTTCTGTTCTAGCTTCTCTTGGAATTCCAGAGTGCTTTCAGTATTGCGTTTTAATTTTTTAGCTGTTGATGCCTTTCGTGGATTTGCTTTTTTGGAACTGCGTTTGGGTTTAGTTAGTGAATGAATAGTGGCTCTTATCTCCTGCAGTATAGACTTTTTTTTCTTAGTCTTCTGTGCCATTTCCTCCCTCCTTCAATGAATGGATGTGGAACTCTGAAGCTGATTATTTGATACCAGAATATATAGTTGCCAACAATGTTTTAGTTCTGGAAGCCATCCGAACCGCCTACAGCAGGTTCGAAGGGGCTTATATGTTACTGCTTCAGGTATCGAAGATGCTTGGATACAATCGATAGATAGTTGTCTTTTTAATACCTTGATTTTACCATAGTTCTTTTGTTTTTAATTAAATTATTCTGACTGTTTAGCACAAAGCGACCGCTAATCCATGCGTCTTTTTATTAAGCTATAGTTCTCCGTTTAGCTTAAATATGTAACGGGTTATTTAATAACTTGGTGCCATGTATCTTCGATATCTTTGAAATTATTAAATCCGATTTTTTCATAAAAACTTTTAGATTCAGGGGCGGTTATAAGGAACATCAATGTATCCTTTTCCAACTGTGTTTTTAAATACTCTACTAGTCCTTTGCCGATTCCCATTCCCTGGTACTCAGGGTCAACAGCAATGTCGTTAATGTAACAATCAAAGCAAAAGTCTGTGAATGCTCTCAGGAAACCCACTAACTTCCCGTTCTGCCAAGCGGATACTTTAATATTTGCATTTTTTAACATCAATTCCATTCGTCTCTCGTCGTTAGGTCGTCTTAAAGCAGCTTTGTTGTATAGTGCTATGACTTCCTTCAATGATGGTGTTTCATCGCTTTTATAAATTATCATTAGTTCAGACCTCATTCAAAAATTTATTAAGGATGACATAATTATACATGTATTTCCTTATTGAGCATATGTGTCATTGGACAGTCACAACTTGATTTCTAAGTTTCTGTACAAGGCGAACATCATTGAACTTTTCTATTGCCTTGGAAACAAAAACAGACCCCACTACACTCACAGCGACTGAGTGTAGTGGGGTTCGTCTTACTAGTGTTGAACTGATTTCAAAAGCTGGATCACGGATAGCTCATCAGGAAACTCACCTGCCACAGCCTTGACAAGCCTTCCATTCTTATCGATGAGGAATGTTGAGGGGAGGCCTGTTACCCGATAGCTGTCAGCAGCCTCCCCGCTCGGATCTAACCAAATAGGGAAATTAATCCCCTGCGAGGTAATAAAATCCCTCGCAGTTGCCCTGGAATCCCCTACGTTAACTGCAATTATTTCTACACCGGAAGTATTCAAATGGTAGGCTTTATTTATACGCGGCATTTCATCAACACAAGGCTCACACCAGGAAGCCCAGAAGTTCAGCAGTACTCCTTTCCCTCTGTAATCAGACAGTTTGATACTGGTTCCATCCATCGTGGTAGAGGTGAAATCAGGGCCTTTGTCACCGATCTTGAGATATCCAGTCTGAATTGATTGCGAATGAAGCAAGGTGTATAACAAAGCTGTTGCAATAAGAATGACAACTGATAAGGAAGTCAATCTACGCCAGTCCTTCATGGTTGTCTTATCTCCTTTGTTAACAATGGCAGATCAGGGAAAGCAAACAGCTTATCAAAGGCAGCAGATAAACCATAGGGGCCATAACGCTCAATAAACGAAGCCGTTGTTCCCTCCTCAGCGATCCTACCCTCCTTCAGAAATAGTACATAATCGGAAATCGCTTCTGCAATTTGAAGCTGATGAGTTGAGAAGATAATAGCATGCCCTTCATTTTTGACATACCGGATGAGCTCGACAAATGATCCCATCCAATAAGGATCAAGACCGTTAGTCGGCTCATCCATAATGAGCAAGGACGGCTTGGCTAGAAGGGCTTGCGCGAATAATAAACGCTGCCGCATTCCTTTGGAAAAGGAGCTTACCTTTCGTTTCCGTACCTGAATAAGACCAACCAACTCCAGTACCTCGCTCACACGGTCAGATGAAACTTTCCGCAATGAAGCCCAAAAAGCTAAAGTCTCCTCAGCGGATAAGCCTTGTCCAAATAAATAATCGTCCGGCATATAGCCTATTTGATGAGCATATTCCTTGCGGTCTTTCTTCCACGTTTTTCCTTTAATCCGAATCTCACCTGCTGTGGGCTGAAGAATGCCTGCGATCATTCTCAACAACGTGCTTTTGCCAGCGCCGTTACCTCCGCATAAAGCAATAACTTCCCCTTGAGCCAGCTTTAAGCTTGCATCATGTATGATTAGTTGGCCGCCTAGCTCCTTCTGGATATGGTTAAGCTCAAGTACTATTCTATCCACGCGACCTCCCCCGTTCCCAGATTAGATTGGCAAAACCAATCGAGATCAATATCCATGCAAGACTAAGCAGAGTGAACACAATGCCTCCAGAAGGCTGGTTCATCCAATGTACCCATTGATAATACTCCGGTCCTAGCACCGAGCCACCACCCAGCTTCACAACAACGAATAATCTTACAAGCTCTGCCGGATTCAGTAGCGTAAGTGTGGTTAACATCGGTTTAATCCAAACATAGGGTAGTACGCCTAAGAGAGAGATGAGCAGCGTTGGCCAACCGATTATAGCGAAAAACCAAACTGTGACGGCAAAGGTAAGCGCCTGCCAACGGTTACGTGACAGAGTACCAAGAATAATGGCAATAGCCAGGAACAAAAGCACCAAGCCGGCAGAGAAGGAAAAGAACAATCCAAAGGACTCAGCTGCGAGTCCTTTGCCTGTAAAGTATCCGGCAACACCTGTAATTCCATAGCCAAATGCTACGATTGTCAAAAGAACCGTACTAAGCCCCATATATTTGCCTGCTATAAATGATAAGGTTGAAATGGGATAGGTGGACAGGAGCTGCCAGCTGCCCTCCTCTTTTTCTGCCGTTAGAGAAAATGCCCCAAGCAGAAGTGTCATTAAAGGCAGCAAATACAAGGTTAAATTGAGCATTGAAGCCGTTGTGCTGGAATAGCCTTGGGAGAAATACTGAGCATTAATTATCAGAAGCGATAAGCTGAACACAGTAAACAAAGCTATAAAGGAATAAGACCATGGATTTCGAAAGCCGATTTTAATTTCCCTAAGTGCTATGTGGAGAGCATTCATTTACCGTGCATTCCTTTATTCTCATTCCCGGTTCCCTGATCTTTGCCTGCGTTGCCTTCCATTTTATGATCCCCCTCCATATGCTTGGAACCACTGCTTCGTTCCCATGTGTGTGTGCTTAAATCAGCCGCAGCCATCAGCTTGCCTTTCTTTTGGCTGTCGATGAACGCTTCAGCCTCCTTCTTGCTCTTAAAGGAATAGATGCCATAGGCCATTGGAGATTTAAACGATGGATGAAATACATAGCTGGCCTCCTCGAATTTGATCCATTCCTTTGTATTATAATCTCTGACAAATTGCCCCCCAATACTGTCCACGCCATTTTTTTGCTTCCATTCATTCATGCAGCCCAAATCATCAAACTTATAGTTTTTACCTTCCTTAGTCGTAAGCTGAACAGCAAATGCATCGTCTTTAACCTGCATGTTGCAGATGACACAAATATCTACATCTTCATTGATAGGCAGAGCTTTGTATTCGGTTTTGGCGCAAGCAGTAAGAAAGATAATCATACATAGAAAAGCTGATAGTACAAATAATCGTTTCATCTTCGTTTAACCCCCAAGAAATATATAGTAATTACTGAAAGCAATAATAACAGCGTGGATACCAATAATTGAGTACTAGAGCTATGAGCATCCGTATTAGTTCTTATAAGCTGCACTGGCTTCATAAGAGGAGCACGATCGATTGACCAATCGGACTGCTTCACTACTGACATACTTTCAAGAAATTGCATGCCCGGAGATTGAAAAAATAGCTGATAAGCTACATTCTTCGATGTCAAGCGTTGAAAAAAGGGGTTGATTCGATATGGAAGCTCACTAATCTTATCTCCATTGGTGTCAATTCCGCGAAAAGCATCCCAGAAGTTCCCCGAAAAGCTATTGTTCTGACTGTCTGTCGCCTGGGCTTCAATCACATTCCCGATGAAATCGTTCAACGTAAACCGGTTGGACTCGGACTCAATAAACTGGACTCCAACAAAGTTATAGCTCACCTCGTTATTCTCAAATTCATTGTCATGAGACTGCTCAATATATAATCCGACTCTGTTTCCCTCCACCTTATTATTTCTTATTCGTGAGCCTTGTACATCGAAAAACAGCAGTCCTTGCGAGTTGACGCTCTCATACTGCTTGATAAACGTATTTCCGCTTACCTCTGCCCCCTTAACCCCCATAACCATTGCACCTGTAATATTGAACATGCCGGTATTTCCCTTGACCAAAGTACCCTCTGTATACATGCAATGAACGCCATATCTGGAATGATCGATCCTGTTATTCTCCAGGCGATTCCTATGGCTGCTTTCCAAGTAAATGCCGTCAAACATGGAGGATATCGTGTTGCCAATAATGACATTGTCATGAGCATTAAACAAATCTATGCCATTACGCTTTTGCGTCAGCTTATAAGAGCCAGATTCTTGAGCGTTCCGCCGAATTGAAGTATTTTTGATTTCATTATAGCTTCCGTCTTGAATCTGTATTCCGAACGATTGAGTTCGAATGTCTAAAGAATCTATAATATTATGGCTGCTTTTCAACAATACAGCGCTTGTCTCTCCTCGGCCTTCCTGAACGACTGAAATTCCCTTTAACAGAACGTTGTCGGCTTCGATACGAATAGCTGGACGATCTTCAATTTTATTCACAATCGTTGCATTCGATTCTGAGATGATTGAAATGGGTTTCTTTACTATGACAGCTTCCTGATAGGTAACTGTCGGCAGCTTCAGTATTCCCCCAGCAGGAGTGGCATCGATCAGCTGCTGCAAGCTGACTGGTGAGGGCGGCTCTGCTGCAAAGGCGGAGTTTAGAGCAACCCCCCATCCCCAAAGACTCATTAAAAGGCAAAGATGAATGGCTACTCTCTTGTTTAATGGCTTGATCATGAAACTACGAGCTGCTTCTTCTTGGTCACATGCAGATCCTCCCGGTATATATGAATATAAATGGTATAAGTACCGGGCTTATCGAAGCTTTGTTCGGCTGTGTAGCTGTCTTTGCCTATCTCTTTGGTTTCCACATACCGGGGGCGCGCGTCCTTCTCTGGGGAACGGATGTCAAATTGAACCGTAGTTCCCTCCTTCTTAACCAGCCCTGTGACCTGTGCTGTTAAGGTAATCTTTTGCATAACAGCTGCGGATACTGGCTCCGATACCAGCTCGACTTGAATAGCTGCCGGGTCTTCTCCTTGTGTGCCAGCTGAGCATGCTGAAAGCAAGAAGAGCACAGGTATGATCCATGACATTCGTTTTAAATAATCCAGCATATTTTATCCATCCCTTAGGCATCTGAATTCGCCTGATTTTCAGGTCATTGAACTGTTAATGATTTGTTATAGATATGAACTTCACCGGTTGTATCTGTAATAGATATATCCATCACCCAATCCTTCAGCTCGGTATCCATAGTCAGTTTGGCTTCATAGATATATTTATCAAACCCTTCATAACCGTAGGGATCAGGCCCTCCTGCAACAAATTGAAAAGGTACTTCTAACCTCCGTTGTTTGTCTTCCTTGCTCAACAAAAATACATTCACCTGACTAGGGGCTCCTATTCCTGTAGGGAGCCAAATGTCGAGCTTAAAGGCTGCAGTGGGGTGCTTATCCGTAGACACACGCATGGACATATGAGCTTTGTCCCCCATAACATGCCAGTATATAGGCGGATTGATCGCCTTCTTGTCAGGTGGAGGCGTTGTTGACAGCAAGCCTGCAAGTACGAATAGTATAAGCGAGGCTGCAATCTCTATCTGAATGAAGAACACAAACCGGCTCATGCTTTTCATAGCGTTCTCTTGATGATGCTCGATGTAGGCTTTCATACGCGGAATCAATATTTTTCGATGAAAGGCCCCGATCCCAATAATAAGCATCAGCAACGTTGTTTTGGCTAGTAGGAAACGGCCGTAATCGATTTGATAAAGTTCCTCCCAGGAGGATATCATCATGATAGAAAGCACAGTTCCGCTAATCAGCACAATTAAAATAACTGGAAGCATAACGGTTGAAAAACGCCGGATCAGCCTGTTCAGTTCTCCTCCATAGCGAATGGAATACTCGGGTCTCCAAGTTTCTGAATAGATTCCAATCAAACCACCAAACCATAGAGCTGAACCCAGCAAATGAATAAGATGCAAAGAAACCGCTGTAACAACTGCAGATGAATCAGCCAAGGCATGGCCAGTAAGTGGAAAAGAGACGATTAATCCTATAGTGATTATCCATTTCGCAGTAATCGTCGGTTTCTTGTGAGTCTCTGGAAAAGAGGCAAGAATGATGAGCATACCTATCAATAGAGGTCGAAGCCAGGCAATATTCCCTACAATCGTGGAGCCTGCAATAGTTATGGATAGCTCGGCTGCATTGCGGCTTCCTATACCGCTAAGCTGATCCGATAACAAGCCAATATGAGCCGCACCGGTCACTATGTAAATCATAAAAGCTGCAAGGTAGAGCCAGCATTCGCACTGCCGTGAAAATAAGAGCGGTACAGCCTTAACATGATCGACCCAAATAACATGCCGGAAAAAGAGGAAGCCCGCAATACTCGCTGCAGCCAATATTTCTATAATGCGAAGCAAATAGTTGACAGAATTACGCGAATCACCAGCATAATGGTGAGCGCTATGATCCATATGATCTTGCAATTCTTGCAGCTGCGCTTGCAGGTTAACTTCAGCTGAAGGAACAGCATTTCCCGTCTCGGACTTGCTTGAAACTATATTGCTTGTAGTACCCTCAACAGGTTGAACCTGCTGCACGTTGGAATTCGGTTGAACAAGCGCCTCTTCGATCTTTCCAGGCTTTACGTATTCAGCCTCTTGCATGCTAAGGCCGCTTCTCGGATTTACTTGCTGTTGAAGAGGTTCCTGGTTATCCTTCGTTTCCATGCCAGGGGCAGCCAATATGGGGTCCCTTTCATTGGAAAAGGTCCTTGTTGTTTGCTCCTTTGGATCGGTAGTTACAGCAGCAGCACCTCCGAATAAAGGAGGGGGCGATTGAGAAGCTTCTACCTTAATTTTTGCCTCATTCAGCTTCGGCTTGACACTTTCCTCGGTAAGAGTTGCGTTCGACAAGCTATTTGAACGTTCCAGATTAGCATGAGCATGCCCAAGAAAAGGCAGACTGAACAGCAAGACTAACAAGAAAAGGGTCAATCTTAGCCATCTCAGCATATTAAACGGCATCTCCCTTCCATAAACCAACAAAACTGCCAATCGGGAGGCTCCTTTGCTGTTCTTGTTGTATTTTTACTTGGTGTAGACAAGTACAGCACCACGCGAATCTCCAACTGCAGGCAAAAATTCAACCGTAGCTCCCAAACCTTCAATTGTACTGCGAAGTAATACTGTACCCTCACCAGTAAAGATGCATCAACATGCTCACGAATGAATGAAGCATTCACATAGGTTGAGCCTTCTTTGATCGAAAGGTCAGATTCCTCCATTAAAATTAAGAATAACCTCCAGTTTGATGAACAGATCTACCTTACACGAAATTATATAAAAACCATTATTTACTTAAAATGACTATAAAGAGCTATTTTCACACCATTTGTGAAGGTTAATTGACATCAATATCTGTCTACTAAGTGTTTATTTCTTTGCTGACAACCACTCCGATAGCAATTGTATCTCCTTATCCTTCAATTTGCCATCGTAGCTTGGCATACCTCCACCACCATTTTGAATTTTGGTCACAATTTGCTCTTTGCCAAGCTTGGATCCTATCTTCTGCAGGCTGGGTCCGGCTTTCCCCTCCAGGTTTGCTCCGTGACAGGCAATACAGCTGCTTTTGTATAGGGTTTCTGCGTCTGTTGCACCGCTTAGCGTATTAGCAGCTGCCTGTTTATTGTTCTGAGTGCTCTCATTCACACTTCCGTGAGTGCTGCCACATGCCGTCATTCCGGCAATTACGATACAACCTGCTAACACCCGCATCCATTGTTTAACCATAAGATAGTTCCTCCTTTAGTTTAGGTACGTCCCCTGAACCAGCCCTTCTCATACGCGTATCGCATGAGCTGCACCCGATTGTCCAAGTGAAGCTTATGTAAAATATTTTTTAAATGATTTTTAACCGTATGCTCTGATATAGTAAGTGATTCTGAGATTTCCCGGTTGCTTTTTCCTTGGGCCACGCATTCCAATATTTGCTTCTCACGTGCTGTAAGCGGTGAATGTTCGGGAACGCTTGTCTTGATAGAAGAAAACTCCTGAAGCAGACGCACGGCGATCTCCCGTGACATAGGAGCTTCATCGATAGCTACCGCACGAAGATATTCATGCCAGGATACAGGATTTAAATTTTTCAATAAATACCCCTGTGCCCCCTTCTTCAAGGCTTCAAAAAGGTGTGTTATATCATCAGATACGGTCACCATTACAATTTTCACATAAGGAAACCGCTCTTTTATAATTTTGGTAGCCTCTAAACCATCCAGCTGCGGCATATTAATATCCATTAATATTAGATCGGGCATCCACTGTTCAGCCAACGCAATAGCATCCCGACCATTCGTGGCCTCACACACAATATCGAATTCGGGATCCATCTGAATTATTTCCCGCATGGCTTGACGTGCAAGTGCGTGATCATCGACCAGCATCAATCGTATGGGTTGAAGCATAGCTAGCCCCTCCTTCCAACCTCAACCGTTGTCCCACTACCCTCTTGATTAAAAGCTAAGAACCAGCCCATTTCCTGTGCTCTCTCCTTCATAATAGTAATACCAAACCCCTTAGCATTCATCATACTGTCTTCCTGAAAGCCGGTTCCGTCATCGGTAACCTTGCATCTCCAGCCGTAAGCTTCTTCTTCCCCGATTACCCATGCATGGCGTGCATTTGCATGCTTGTACACATTGATGAGAGCTTCCCGTAAGGTTGCGTACAGCTCCACTTTTTCTTTTAATGAAAGCCGTTCTTCACGAAGCTGCCAGTTCAATTCAGCTGCAATACCAGTATCTTTCTTGAAATCAAGGACCAGATTGTGAATGGACTCTCCCCATGGCTTGGATTTGGTCACAGGTGGATAACGCAAGCTGGCAATGGCATGTCGCACATATTCATTAACTTGATGGACGGTTTTTCGGAAGTTGTTTAATGGCTCTTTACGTTTCTCACTTCCCTGCTCCATTTGGTCTACTTTAACGGAAAGCAGAAATAAAGATTGTGCAATGCCATCATGAAGCTCCCTGGATATCTTCTCGCGTTCCATAAGAGCAGCTTTATCGCTTCTTTCCTGCTGCAGCATTTCTTGAAGAGCCTCCAGCATCCAGAACAGCTTACGCAATAAAGTAATGGTTACTACGAATACAAGCAGCGGAGCTAGCCAGTTCCCAAGCTCCATAGAAATGTAGGGCAACAGAAACGTATGACGCACATACTCCCATAAACCGATAGTCAAGGTAGGTATGATAAGAATAAGACTTTTGATGTTTTTGTATAGCATTGCAATACTCCTTTCTTGGTCTGCTTTTTATCTAACCATAATTTTCAATAAAAACCTATGACTCGTAAGAGCTATCTGATATCGGGTTCTTCACTTGACTGTAACGAAAAGGCCTGATTGCATACCAACCTGACTCAAAAGTGCTATATACAAGCATTCAATCAAAATGCTAGTATACTCGAGAAAAAACAGAAGGGAGACTACCTATGCTCAAATGGACAATGGCTTTGCTATGCGGCATTGCCTGTGTGGTTGGGATAAGTGTTCTGTTCATTCAAGTGAACAACCATCAAGGAGAAATAAAACAGGCAGCCACGGCACCCGCTATGCCGGATGCTCCGTTAAATGTCCAGGCAGCAGAGGCCATTTACAAGCAATCCTGCATCGCTTGTCATGGAACCGATTTGGAGGGAAAGATGGGACCTAACCTGCAGAAAGTCGGCGGCAAGCTGTCGGATCAACAGATCTACAAGCTCATTCAAAGTGGTAAAGGTGGAATGCCTTCTTTTAAAGGAACGATTAAAGATGAAGAAATAGCGAATTTGGCTCGTTGGTTGGCAGAGAAAAAATAACATGAAGTAAACAGGCCGTAAAGCTTTATCAGCTTTGCGGCCTGTTCCTTGTAATCTACAAACAAGCTTGATTAATTCTGTTTATTTCTCGGAGATTCCTTAACATATGGAGCCAAGTAAAGCTCTCTTACCTCATGCCTGATCCAACTCATTAAACTTAAAACGTTCTTGTAGTGTTCGAAGTCCGTTTTTAACACGACTCCAAGTGTTATGGCAGTGAAGGTTCGGAACAAAGTCGAAGGAATCCACAGGTCTCGATAAGAAAGGCGCTCCAAAAGGATAAGGTTTCGGCCCAAAAGTGTCAAAGTCAGGCTAGTTATGACAATAAAAAGGAGTTTCTGGACATACTTGTACGGTTGCAATGAGAATCTAGCCCTATCGAGTTATGGGGCTTCCCCATGGACTGTGCTATAATGATGCCAATTCTACAACAGCCCGATGAATACATCGATTAAGGAGATAAAGATGAATGCATTTTTACGAAAGAATGGATTTAAATTGCTGGTTACACTGCTCTTTGCTCTGTTTATAGGTAGTGTCATCTCATGGCTTAATCAAGATAGTCCCGCGCTGCCCGTGATCAAGCAGGCTCCTACATTTACCTTAAACAGTCTTGAAGGAGAAAAGGTCCAATTAAGCGACTCTGCTGGAAAAGTACGACTGATCGAGTTTTTATTTACCAGCTGCCCGGACGTTTGTCCCATGACCACCTACAATATGGTGAAGCTGCAGAATGAGCTTAAAATGGAAGGGATTTGGGGAAACAAGGTACAATTTTTATCGATTACCTTTGATCCGCTCAAGGATACACCTGAAGTATTCAAGAAGTATGGGGATCGTATGGGGATGGACTATGATGGATGGAAGCTGTTGACCGGAACTGAGGCAGAAACCGGAGAGGTTGCCAAAAGCTTTGGAGTCATGGTACAGAAGATGCCGGATGGCTCATTTGTCCATACCGTGACCTCTTTGTTTCTCGTCGATGGAGCAGGAAAAATTCGAAAAGTGTTTGCTATGGGCGAAGGTATGAACAATGAGGATATAATACAAAAAATCCGGCAAATTGCCGGATCAGTCAAGTAGCAGAACATTGCCTAAATAACAAAGCAGCTCTACTTATACAAGCAGAGGGTCCTCAGGGTCCTCTGCTTCTTCTTTTTCCTTCTTGTACCATTGAAAGAATACATATCCAAGTATAGTACCGTAAGCTATCTCCTGAACAATCTTCATCACGACCCCTCCTGCCTGCTGATCCGTAATCGGAGTCAGCCACGAAATGGAGATATCTGGTTTATCCACAGTAAGCGAATAGAAAGGCAAACAAAGCAAATGGGTAGCTCCAGTGTATATCTCATATAGCAGCTTGTCCGAAAAAATAATCAGCGCGCAAGCAGGTGTAAGCATAAATCCGTTTAGGAATATATAAGCCATCTTCTTCAAATCACTCATCGCATTCACGCTTCCTGAAGGGCAGAATACAGACCACCATAAACAAAACGCTGAAGCAAAAAGCAAGATGTGCAATGAGTTGTGGAGCGCATAATTGGACATAGCCGCATCAAAAATAATTGGTATGTGATAGAAGGAAAAGGCTCCATTAAAAACAAACAAGGCCAGCACAGGGTGTGCTGCAATACGGATGATTTGGCGTGACATCTTTTTTTCAGTCAGCCATAAAAACACTTTTGGAGATAATCCTCTATACAGCAGTGGAGGAACCACTAGATAAAGCACGGATTGCTGGAGCATGTGAATGCTGAACCAGAAATGCCCCATCAAATTCAAGGGACCTCCGAGCGCAACATAGGAACAGAGCAAACCGAAGACAAAACTAGTTTTCCCTTTATTATCAACCTCGCGACCCGAATAGCGTAAATAAAATACACAAGCAATGATCATCATGATCAGCAGCTCCGGACTAAACATAGCACGAAAGCCATAAGTATCAAGAAGCAGTCTTATTTCCATCCCCCAATTACTCTCTCCTCGCTTTATTAAGATTTATCCTCTCATCATACACATTTACAAGTATTCTTCCTATAGCACTAATGAGCTAGCTCCTGTTCACAAACTCTTCATGCTTTGTTCACTTTTCCGTTGCTGAAATAGCTATAAGTAGTCATGCTATTCATCAACTACACAGCTACAATAAAACTCAGGTGAGGTGATACAAATGTCAAATAACTCTAGAGTTCTTCTTGCTGATCTTGCTGATGACGAAGAGCGTATACGTAGATTAATTCGTATGTATTTGGAGAAAGATGGTGCTGAAGTGGAGGAATCCGACAATGGTGTGGATGCTTTGCGTAAAGCTCTGGATTCAGATTATGACATTATTGTACTTGATTGGATGATGCCTACTCTAACTGGGCTGAAAGTTTGCAAAATGGTCAGATATATTAGAGTAACTCCTTTGATTATGCTTATAGCCAAAGAAGATGAAATAGATAAAATCAAATGCTTTTGATGCAACTGCCGATGACTATATAACCAAGCCGTTTAGTCCAAAAGGCTTTGGCTAGATGTTCATTCTGAGTAATCACCAGAATACCCATATGCTCTCTTTTAGCATAATTAAGTACAATATCCCAGATCTGTGATTGAGTGATGACATCTAGCATAGTACTAATTTCATCAGTGATTATGAATCGGGTTTGTGGCTTGAGCACTCTCATGACACAAATCCTTTGAAGCTCTCCACCTGATAATTCATTAGGCCAACGGTTCCAATGCTGAGGCCGTCTTTGTATTTATTTTGAAGGCCGCCTTCACTATCTTCAAATAAGTTATTATTGTCATTAAATCCGTGGATTTAAAATAATATTAGAAACAAAGAATATTGGAGTTAAGCCAATGTTGTCCAAGGTCTCAGTCGTCCTGGTTTATAAGAAATAGGAAGGTATTAGACGACCCATCATTCAAAAAAATAAGGTGTCTTTCCCTTTGTTAAATAAGGGAAAAGACACCTTTTTAAATCACAGTTACATAAAAGGGGATCGGAAAATGAGAAATGAGCTTATTCATTTATTGTCTCATCTGGAAGACGAACATATCATGGCGTCCATCATCCAAAGCTTAAATACCGAAGACTTCGAAACATTCGTTTGCTACCTTGATTATACGAAGCCTGAAGTACGGGAGCGTTGGTTGGAGATGTGTAACAAAATTTTTCGCTTATAAGAAGGGTTCAAAAATTAGATTGGAAATCATGATCCATCCGTGTCTCCACATGAATGCTTCGAACATATCTGTTTCCTTTTTTGGAAGAGTGCTGCCTCGTACGCGTGGTGATACCATTCAAGACAAGGGAAATAATTTGAACAGAAGGACGATTTGAAGATTACAAATTAAAAAAAGTAATCTATTTTGATGATTATTGTCATAATAACTGGGTTGCTGGTCGGCTTTTATGGGGAAGAACATCAGTGATTTAACAAAATCAAATGTCTCATTAGGATATCCCACACTTAAAACGACCCCTCTAAATCAGAAATGAGTCTATGAGATATCCTACTGCAAGATTATAGCTTATTATTCAAATTGCTTGTTTCATATACCAGCATAGACCCGTAATCGTCATCCGGTACAGCATATAGCCGCAGCTCTTGACCGGCGTTCTCAATAAACACCGGATTACGGGTAATCACGTGTCCTTGTGGAGAAAACTCAGTGATGGGTGTTGCATGAATCATATCCAACGTTTTCATGTCTATCAGGGCTAATCCACCTAGCTCGTACGGCTTGGAATTGTGACTTGAAGGATTGGACAGCTCAGAGATACCGCTCAAAATCATTTTTCCATCGCCTACATAATGACCATCTTGATAATCCACATAGTGACTCGAGTTTTCTTTCACAAGCAGCTTCTGCCCGATTTGGTTCCATTCATAAAACTTACGTGAACCCCAGCTATAACCTATTAGCTTTCCATTTTGACCTTCACGGACCAATCCTCCGATATGATCATGGACTCGGAACGATTCTTCTGCTTTCATAGTCTTTGGATCTACTTTGTAAACAATAGATTCACTATTGGGTCTATATTCGGCGACAGGTACCCAAATATTATTTCCATCAAAATCAATACCGCCTGGGTGATAGATATTCCCTTCGCCCAAAGTCAAATCGTTCATAAGCTTCCCCTGTTGATCAAAGACAAATAGGTGACCGATTCCCTTTCCAGAAGTGCGGTCATAACCGAGCTTGGGCTGGTCATATTTAATTGGCATTTCGATAAGTTCTACCGAGGATAAATAAAAGAGGTCTCCAATTCGAACCATTCCTTGTGAGTGGTAGTTGTTAAATTGTAGATCGATTCTTTCTTTTCGCTCCCATTTCGTATTGCGTGTAAGATTTCGGAACTGAGCGATGAGTTTCTGACTATCCATATATACTTGTCCTTCCAAAGTTAGTTTGGGGTTTATTGATTGGTGTTATAGCACATATAGCCTCCATTTATCCATCTATCTCTCCATTCAACATAAACAGTCTTACCTTTAGCGTCATCATCATAGCCGAAGTGAAATCCGCAGCATGGACATATTTCGTCAGAAGCAACTCCTCGTTCATCGAAGGGTGGTTCGTACAAATCATCGTAGTCACAAACTAAACATGTATTTGCCATTATCCCCATCCTCAACGAAGTGTTCTAGAAAATTTCCCTCGCTCTTGAATAATCGTGTCTCGTTACTTCAATGAGCCTGTGACTAATAATTTAAGAAATGTAAAACCCTTCCACATCTAAATCGAATGAATGGTATCTCAATTCCCTATTTTGAATCCAAAATTCCAAGGGTATTACCCACGGGCGAAAATTTATATAATTGCGCAAATCCCTTATATTCACAAACTGCATCTCAATTATATCTTCGTCAGGTTCTTCAATTTCGTTTTGTTCTGAAGGGAAGCTGCCTGCATAATAAACTTGGAGATACTGTCCATATTTTTCAGAAGAATACTCCGAAACAAAAGCAACATCTCCGGCAGCTATTTTAATCCCCGTTTCCTCATATGATTCTCGTTCTGCAGCTTGTAAGAAAGTTTCACCGATTTCGGTCGAACCTTTCGGCAAACTCCAGCCAGATTTATCTTTTACTAATAAAACAGTATCGTCTTTTAAAACCACGATTCCAGCCGCGAGATTATGAGCCAATTTTCCCACCCCTTCTAGGATTATGTAAGTGCTTTCTAGCTTAATTATCTCATGGAATTTAATGGAATTTGGTGACGATTTTAAGACAATTATTTCGACCAATCTGCCCGCTAGGTGAGCAAAGACTGCCGCTTGAGCCGGCAGCCTAGTACTGGTTGTTTATTGAGTGATAATGTCCCATTAAATTATTTCTACATTAAATTCAAGAAGCCTTCTTGAAGATAGCTTCCCTTTATAAAAAAAGAAGCAGATACCTCGGCAGGTCTACTCCTTATTTGTTTGAGCTATCGTTGTCCGTCGTAACCTTCACGCCCATCATTTCGTTTCAAATCCCTCCAGCTAAATCGAGAGCTACACGTAATTACTTTCAGGAATAAAATTAGGAAAATATTAAAACTTATCACACTAGTTTAAGGATTGCTTATAGATGTTTAAAGCAATTCTTGTTGATTCTTTTCTTAGAGAATAATTCCGATCATCATCTGTTTGAGTGAAAAAGGTTTGACACTTAAAAAGATAATATAGTACTTCTTTGGAAGCTTGAAGTGCCATTGATTCACATCGAAGGATATACATACAAAGGCTATAGCATTCTGTTTCATAATTCTTTAAAATTGCTACACGTTGAGCTGTATCCATAATCTCCTCCTTTTTTAAAGGATCTATTATTTATTTAAATGGTTCAACACTTGGAAAAGTTGATTTATTGATAAGTTTCATTTCAAAGATCTTCTCTCCTGTATCATATATTGAGGAAACGTCTTATCTTTTATTTTAATTCAAGCTTATTGATTCTCTATAAATAAACTATTAACAAAATATAAACTCCGACAAAGGTTTTCCTTTAATAACTAGTCTCAATTGCGGAAAGTGATACATGTTCTTGTCCTGAATCGGCTAACGAAATATGTTCTTGTCAATCGACATATGATGTTGGATGACAAGAACATGTATCGCTGGCCAGATTCTCTATTTTACGTGGGCGTGCTTTACATTTCCTGCTCTTCTGAAGATTGGTAAAAATAGCATGATCCCATCCAACCAAGATGTGCCCGATATTCCACCTAATATTATTCGAAAACCCACAGGAATATCATCAAGAAGATTTTCTCCCATCCCAGAGATTCTACCAATTCAATTGTCCAGTTTCTCCCTACATATTATTAAACTCAGTTCCCTGCCTATTTTAGGGTCTCCTCGATGCGCTTATCGGCTTCATACAGTTTTCGCAATTGACTTATATTCATAATAAAACCTCTCATTAGTCCTATTAAATCTAGGTTTTCTTCTAATGAGAGGTTTTAATCTCTTGTATTGAACTTGCGTGTCCCGTTAACTTAACAACCTACATATTATCTTTATGGCAAGTTGTTTTTAGGCAGTTCAACATCTATAGATCGTCTAACCATATGAATGAATTCTTTTTTTGCATACACCAAACTGTCTATAATTTTCTTTCGCTTGCGTTAATGGAATATGATTTCCACCTATATTACTGGCTCTAAACCTGCAATCAACTTACACAGATTAATTTAATGAGATATACGTTCTTGTCCTCTTACTGTTCTGTTGTTATCTGGTCTACTTGTTTGTTTGGTTAGATTCTCGGTCGAGTTTATCCTAAAATATCCGCTAATAACTATACCCATTTTTTTGTTCACTCCATATGATACAGCAACTTACTAATAAGTTAGGAGGATGAGTGTTGTATCCATTAATTGCAAAGCGGAAACGACCATATGTTGATGCTGTCATCGTTTGTATTAGTGGTTTTAAGAGTGGTACTAATAATGGCATGTCAAACTTGAGCGATACTTTACGCAGTAGGCTGAATTCTAGTTTTACTATAAATCCTAATAATATTTTTCAAATAAGTTGGAATGAAAATAACGATAGTGATCTTACAAGTGTACCTTTAATAAGTGCAATACAGAGTAAGATTTATAGAAGAAGTCAGAATCCTAAGTACTTAGCTATTATCGGACATTCCTTTGGAGGATGGGCTGCTTGTAGATTGTCAAGAGTAACAACGAAAGTTCCGAATTACATCGCACTTATAGATCCAGTATTTGGGCCAACTAATACCCTTCGTAGACCTGTTGATGTACCAAGAGGAACCCGTATTACCGAATGGTTTCAAAACAATGGTATCGAAGGAATTAGAAATTGCCCTCCTATACTTAGAGTGCCCTGCTCATCCTCTAGGGATGGAATAGCTTGTGGCTACCAAGGAGTTCCAAGAGCAAGTCAAAGACGTGTTATTAATTTAAGGACTTGGACTGGTATTGTAAGGAGAATAAAATGTAATGGGAACAAAGTTCCACTTCGTGCATACCACACAAACATTGATGACGATCAATGGATTCACCGACAAATTTATAATCTAAAGAGAATCACAGAAACATCTACAGCCAAAAGAAAAAAGTCTATCACAACTTCCAATAATATTTTACAGATATAGAAGTAAATAAGCCCTTTAGCGTAGTGAGGCTGCCGATCATTTCCACGGCAGCCTCATAGTATTTTATTGAGCTCTCTCCGTTAGCTTGGAGATTATATATGTTTAATAGTCATTTAAAACCGCTATCATATTTTCAGTATTTTGGAAGAAGCCATGTCTTTGATAAAAGTTAACGCTTTTATTACTTGGCCAAACAATAAGTAGCTCTAGATTTTCATCTTTTGCATTCAATTTTGCTGTTTCAAGAATCTCTCCACAAATTCCTTTATTTCGATGCTCTGGTAGGGTATACACGTTTGTAACATATCCTAAAGGAGACATTTTTTTACCGGGTCTTGGAACTACATCAACTTGTTGAATAAAAACATGAGACAGTATTTTACCATCTCTTTCAGATAGCCAAATAATCCACCGGTGGTCATTTAAAGCTGATTTTAGAAACTCTCCATATACTACTAAAAATTCCTTATACACATGAGGTTGCACATCCTCATGTTCTAAAGTAAATTGCCAACGCATGTTGATTAATTGTGGTATGTCATCAAGACAGGCTAAACGTATATTCACCTTCTCACTCCCATAATCATTCAATTTGTTTATTAATACAAGATATCTTTTCGAAATCCTTTTTATGTAAATTATATTCCACCCTTTAGCGAAATGAAACTGCCGATTCTTTCCGCGCTAACCTCGTCTTGTAGCTATTTAGCCATCGTGTCCCGTTAATGATTTTTAGAAAGTACATAAATGTACCACAGAGTTACCCAGTAAATCACTTATAAGTAAATTATCACTGTAAATACCCCTTCCTCATTTTGGCGATGTATGTGATTTGTCCCGTGTGACCAGGCAAATGTCTAAATTGATGTAGAATCATTTCAAGGACAGTAGCTTGGTTGTTAACTCCTCTATTCGTCATAGGTGTCAAATTCAAATAAGGTTGTTCAAGAAACATTTCAGGATTGGCTTTCACCTTTTCCAGAACCTCAATGATACGGTCAAAAGACTTGGTAATAAGATCCAAAGCTTGCTCTTTCGATAGTTGGAGACCACGATCAAATTCCTTATCTCTATCTCTAGTATCTGGAACATTAAAGAATGCGGTTTCAATTCGTTGATGAACAGTTCCCCAAATGTGTACCACTAAATTGGCAATGCTGTTGCTCTCAGGTGTTGGAGCCCATACAATATCTTCATCTGATAATTGTTCAATTACTTGCAGTGTCTGTTTCTTTTCTGACTTATATTTCTTCGAAAGAAAGCCAATCAATAACGATGTGCTGTCCAATAAACTCACATCTCCTTCAATAGTTTGAATATTAATCGCCCCTATTCCAATTACCATTTCTCTTAAGATTAGCTTTCTCCTTTATTTGTAACTAAATTAGACTGCCAGTTACATCAATACAGAAAAGAGGAACTGCACTGCTGCAGATCCTCAACTATAGTGTTCCGTTAGGTTGATGAGTTTAAGTTTCCCATAAGCACTTATTAACGATCCTCTGCATTACGTTCCAACTGAACACGGATTCCTTCGCGGTCAATTTGAATCCAATATTCTACGATTTTGTCATTTTCAACGCGGTAGACGGCGCTCGCGATCTCTACAATTGGTTTACTGGTTGGTGAGAAACCGTCAACCTCTCCGATATGAACGCCAACTTGTTTCCAACGTACATATACTCTATCATCTTGGACTAGAAACTCTTCAATATTTAGACTAAACGTTCCGTAGGCTTCAATCATTTCACGGACATGATCCGCGTAGTTGTCGGGAAACCGTTCTACGGTTACCTCATTTTCCGCAGTTATCTGATGCGCAAGCACACGCTTCGCCATCAAATTGTGTGCAGCGTCTGGCTCTATGCCGGAACGAACCTTTTCAAAAAATTGTCGCACTACTTCTGCTGTTGTCATTGTGATTCCCCTAATCTTTGTTTCATAAATACCCTGCCTTGAGGGGGTTCCATCCATTTTTACACAATTTATTAAGAAACGTGATTCGCACATAACTGCCTGTTACTTCAATGGAAACAGGGAGCAACTGTTTCTTTCGTTAGGTTAACAACACTTCCCACCTTGATTACTGGCATGCCGGATCAAGAAGTTGGATTGGAATCATCAACTTTAACCCAAGCATCTCCAACCCAACTGCTTTTAATATGGAACCAGTTATCGATTTTCTCGAAAGCTTGAAGTGTCTGCGGCGAAAGTGCACCTAAAACTTTGGAACCATGTGATGGTGTTTGACGCATATCGGTAGTCCATAATAGATCAATTTTTTGGTTTACTTTTTCAATGTGCGTTATATCCGTCATTGCATAGCGATTTTCAAGTGGCGGCGATTTGATCCATTTGTCGCCTAGCCACGTGCTGATCTTATAATAGTCATTTGCTCGATCCAAGGTTTCAACAACTTGTGGGCTAATGGAAGCCTCTGTCCATTTATTAGAAAAGGGACCATCGAACAGATAAAAGGTATCGTAAAGCTGAAACTTCGTTTTAACATAATTGGGCTCGTGTGGAATCGCAGCTGGAGCATTTATCCACTTTTTCCCTAGCCACGTATCAATCTCATACCAATTTGGTGTGTAAATCCAAGCATCAGTAACATTAACTGTTTGTGGAGCCATTGTGGACGAAGTGAGAGTGGAAGGATCATTTTTATCATAAAGCGGTGTAGTTTCCGTAAGAATCAATTGCGTCGGATGATCGTGACGATATTCACCCGCGGCAAAAATCGTATTAGGCAGAATGAGTGCCGCGATTAAAGCAGGTACGACAAATCGAAACATTTTTCTCAATTTATTCACACATCTCCTTTCGCATAAATTTAGTGGGATTCAACCGCTTGTATATCGCTTTTTTCCGTTCTCGGTCATCGCACACCTCCACTATAGTAGACGGTGTATCTCAACATTATGTTTCTTCGTTACTTCCGGGTAACGTAACGAGGCTGCCACATCGTCGAGCCCGTGGCAGCCTCGTGGTGTTGCTTATTGACCTATCCTAATATCTCTGGTAAAACTGCCGAACTATAATAACCGCACCCGAGAGCGTTAATAATTTGTATATAGCAGGAATACATAAATTTATAGAGAAATAGTGAAAATCAACTCAGAAAGTTGGATGATTATGCAGCGCAATCATGATAGCCTTCGTTCGGTATTAATATATTCAATCCCGAAAATTTTAGATACGCATTTCGATGCTATCAGTAACCAAAGTCATGAAGCAGATATGTTTGTTCAGACACAGCAAGATTTATTAATCGCTACTATCACAGAGATTCAGACGGGTATGATCGATGCTTTATTTATGACTCCTCCTAAATATAGTGACTATCTGGTTTCATCGCAAGCACAAGGTTATGAGCAAGGAAAGTTTACAGCTAACACTTTAGGTGAGCACGATCAGATCGTTTTGGAAATAAGCAAAAACTTAAATTTAACTTCTCAAGGCATCATGATTGACATTATCGAAGAGTATGTGGATGATTCTAGCAACCGTGTGTTTTTTATCAACCGCTTAATGGAATGTAATTGGAATCGTTTTACCGGCTTTGCTCAAGGCTATCTGGCTAGTAAAGAACAACAGATTGATCATTTACATACGCAAAAAGTATCAGTAATGGGACAAATGGCAGCAGGTATGGCTCATGAGATACGGAATCCACTAGCGTCAATCAAAGGTTTCGCTCAACTAGCAAAGCACAGACTTCTGCAACCGGTAATCAAGGTGGACGAATTGACTCATTATCTTGATTTAAGTATTAATGAAATAGATTCCCTTAATAGGTTAGTTACGGACTTCCTGCTGTTGGCACGAAAAAGCGATAATGCAAATCATGACGAGACAGTTGTTGATGTTAAAAGGGTTTTACAAAGAGTTATCGGCATAGTAGATCAGATAGTATTAAGCGATGAGATTGATCTTTCAACAAATATTTCTGATCAAGAACTTTTCACCTATGGCGATGCTTCTCAACTTGAGCAAGTGTTCTTGAATATCTTGAAAAACGCTATCGATTCCATTTCAAAAACGAATGGTGTGATACAAATTTTGGCTACGATAGTTGCTAATAACATTTTCATTAAAATCGCTGATAATGGGACCGGCATGTCTCAGGAAACACTGGATCGAATCTATGATCCATTCTTTACGACTAAGGAAACCGGGACGGGCATAGGCTTATCTATTTGCAAACAGTTGATTGAACGCCTAAATGGCCGGATAGAGCACGAATCTGAAATTGGAAATGGAACAATCGCAACGATTGTTTTACCAATATATAAACAATAACATTCTGGACAAAATTTAAAATGGTGTTCAGTACTTTGAAACATCTTTGTCCTTCTGCCATGTTTAAATTTAATATCGTCATGTCCTTTTCTACTTTTCCATTTGAAATTATTTGATTGAGTGTTACCTGCGAAAGTGAGGTAATATCTAAAAGTTCGATTAATTTATTTTCTCATCGAATATACTAATCATTTAATCCCTTTCCATTGAGAATTTGCTGCATACATTTTTCAACCCTTGACTCTCGAGTTTTGGATTGTTTGGGTTCAGAAAAATAAAGAATGTAGGCTCTTTGCCTTCCCGGCGTCAATGCTTCAAAAGCAGTTTTTAAGGCAGGGATTTCATCAAATTTATTTTGTAATTCTTCAGGAATTATGAATTCTGTATTCTTTTTAAAATTCACTTCCAAACCGGCTTTTTCAACTTCAATGGCTTCAAAAATATAGGCTTTCAAGATGGTTACCATCTCAACTATTTCTTGAACATCGGTGAACCGAATCTGGCGCGCCGCCTGTACATTCTCCGTTTGTTGGATTAGAATCCCATGGGCATCCTGTAACAAGGCACCTTTGTGAAACAGAAGCGCACAATAATCTTTAAATCCATGTATTAAAACTATGTTTTTTTTCTCAAACGTGTAACAAGGATGCATCCACTTAAATTCTTCGGTCAGCTCACAGTCAAGAACAATCTGTCTCAACTTCTCATATTCGGCCTTCCACTTTTTGGCTTTACTTAAATATTCATCAACCTTAGGATTCATTCTACTATTTGTCATCAAGGAACACCCCTCTTCAATTTTTCGATCAACTGACAGTCAAGAATGATCATTCTCAATCTCTCCAATTCTTTCTGTCACTTTTCTGGCTTTACTTGACTTGTCACCCGACACTCATTTATAGCATTTGGTGTCAGACACTATATACGATAATTTTTTGCACTCTAAAAGCTGCCACTCTCCTACTGTAAAACACAGTACGAAGGTGATCTAGACCACGGCTTCGTTTCCACGCATCCTTGGGTTATATTAAGCCGTAAAGCCCCCATGCAGCCCCCAATAAAGTCCATAGAATTGCACATAACTGCCCTTTACTTAAGCGAAAGGCAGCCGATTCTACTGGCTGCCCTGGTTGAGCGTACGTAAGTTTAACCTATATAATATGTTCTCCTTGTCATGCTAAGAGATTACGAATCCTACATTACTAAGGTGGATTTAATGAATTACATCAAGTATCTTCCCGTGATCGACTGCTCCGCATGGATGATCTGCGGAGGTGTGCCCTCGAACACTAACTGGCCGCCTTTGCTGCCTCCGTCCGGTCCCATATCGATGATCCAATCCGCTTGGCTGATCACATCGAGGTTGTGCTCGATGACGATCACCGTATTGCCGGCATCAACGAGGCGGTTCATGATCCCCAGAAGGTGACCGATATCTGACATATGTAGGCCGGTCGTCGGCTCGTCCATCACGTAGATGCTGCCCTTCTTATGCAGCTCGCTTGCCAGCTTGATGCGCTGGCATTCCCCGCCCGAGAGCGTGCTGAGCGGCTGGCCGAGTGTAATATAGTTCAGCCCCACATCACTCATCGCCTGGAGCTTGCGCACAACCTCTTTTAGCTGAAAAAAATCCAATGCCTGCTCCACAGTCATCTCCAGCACTTCTGCAATTGACTTGCCGTTCAGCTTGTAAGCGAGCACCTCTGCCTTGAAACGTCTTCCTCCGCATACTTCGCATGGCAGCTTCACACTATCGAGGAATGCAAGGTCTGTATACACAACACCCAGCCCTTGACAGTTCTCGCAAGCCCCCTTGGAGTTGAAGCTGAACAAGCCTTGGTTGACCTTGTTCGCGGAAGCAAACGCCTTGCGCACATCATCCATAATGCCCGTGTAGGTCGCGGGATTCGAGCGTGTTGACACTCCTACCGCCGATTGGTCGATGACGATCGCATCCGGATGCTGACTGAGGAATACTTCGTTAATCAGCGTACTCTTGCCCGAGCCAGCGACACCCGTAACTACCGTCAGCACTCCGGTTGGAATATCTACACTAAAGTTCCGCAGGTTGTGAAGTGTGGCAGCCTTGATGGACAGCTTGCCGGATGGCTGCCTACAATCATGCTTCAGCTGTAGCGGCCGCTTCATATGGGTCCCTGTCAGTGTACCTGCCTCCAGCAGGCCTTGGAAGCTTCCTTCATACACGATGGTACCCCCACGGCTGCCGGCGTGAGGCCCGACGTCGACGATATGATCCGCCAACTTGATTACATCGGGATCATGCTCGACGACAATCACGGTATTGCCCTTGTCGCGCAGCTTTTGAAGCAATCCATTTAACCGGTGTACATCTCGGGGGTGCAAGCCAACGCTAGGCTCATCGAAGATGTAAGTGACATCCACCAGACTGCCGCTCAGGTGCTTCACCATCTTGACGCGCTGCGACTCACCGCCGGACAAGGTATCAGTCTCACGATCCAGCGTCAAATAGTCAAGTCCGATATCTACCAGATGCTGCAGCCGCTCCGTGAGCGACTTGACGACTGGCGCGGCGACAGGATCGTCAATCTCCCGAATGACGCGGATGAGCTGTCCGACCTCCATGGAGGACATTTCAGCAATGTTGAGTCCATTGATCCTGCAGTTGAGCGCGGCCTGACTGAGCCTCGCCCCGCGGCAGCTGGAGCAGGGCCCCTCGGAGATGTACGGCGCAACAGCTCGTTGTGTGCGCTCAGACATCGTCTTCACATCCCGCTTGATGTACTTGTTGGTGAACTTCTCGATGATGCCTTCCACTGTAATATTCACTGCCTTCCCAGCGAACTGCATCTCCACTTTCCTCGCCTTGCCGTACAGCAGTTGCTCCAGCTCCTCATCCGAATAATCGCTCAGCTTCTTGTCGGGAGCGAAGAACCCCGTCTGCACGATCATCGACCAATCCATGCTGTTCACCGTATAGTCCGGAAGCATGATTGCCCCTTCATTCAACGATCTTGACTTGTCCAGCGCCTTGCTCATGTCGACGCAAAGCCTGCGACCGATCCCGTTGCACTCGGGACACATACCTTGTGGATCGTTAAACGAGAACATGTACGCTTGTCCAACATAGGGCTGACCCACTCGGGAGAAGAGAAGACGGAGAATGGGAGAGATATCGGTAATAGTGCCCATCGTGGAATGGGAACCGCCGCCCAGCCGCTTCTGATCCACAATAACAGCCATGCTCAGGTTCTCGATCACGTCCGTATCCGGCTGCGGATAGCGGGGCAGGAAATTGCGCACGAACAAGCTGAAGTTCTCATTCAGCAATCGCGTGGATTCTGCAGCAATCGTATCGAAGACGATCGATGACTTACCGGATCCGGATACCCCGGTGAAGATCGTAATCTTCCGCTTGGGAATGCGCAATGATACGTTCTTGAGATTATTTTCCCTCGCACCAGAGATTACGATATACTCCTGATTCGATTCGCTCATGCTTAACATCCTTCCTATGTGTTAATTTCTACTTATATTCACATTGTACCATTCATCGTGCATAGAAAGTCAGGCAGCCCGAACTTGCACCTGTTATTGTTCTAACCAGGGAGGTGATGCGATAGCTTTTCTCGAATATTCGAAAGAATACCTTTTCACATTATCCACCTTTTCGGCTTGTGTTAGGCTTAGACAATAGGGCGATCACATACTAGCTTCATCCATACGCATTAGTGCGACCTTGACCCGAAACGACAAGAACTTGTCAGATTGTCCGAAGTAGACATAAACCGGCTGCAAACTACATGCAGCCGGTTTATGTCTACTTCGGGTCAAGCAGGGTTCAATTATCGTAACCATAATTTAGCATTAAGGAAAAAGATGTTTTAGTACCGAATGCGGTTATTGATCCAACACCTTTTCAAGCTCGCCACACCATTTACCCCAGCCATACTTAGCGCCTTCGACTCCTTGAGCATTTGAGAATCCCGTTTGATCGAGATGAAGGTTAACCTTTCCATCCCCTAAATCCTGCAGCATCCAGGTGACCATGTGCTTCTCCCCTCCGCTGGCCCAAGTATAGGACAACCGGTTAGGTGCGTCCACGATTAGCACTTCGCCGTCAACAATTCCATCCCACCACTCGGTCGGCTGAGTGCGAAACTGAAAATGGTGTCCTACGACGGGCTTAAAATCATTGTCCATCGCCTGACCGGTGTTGATGTTGACCACCCACTTGGCAAGCTTCCTTGAATCGGTTAAGGCGGACCAAAGCTTCTCGATCGATGCCGTGTACTGAAAATCCAAGGATAATGTTAAACTCATTCTTCTTCCTCCTCTAATAGTTGGTTCAAACGCAACAACTCGAACTCCAGAACTTGCTGTAGAAAGCCACAACATCTTTAATTTCTCTGAGTGGAGAAGCGTTTAGCCTAAATCGCGTTTCTCTGCCGACTATTCGGTCAAGGACCAATCCCGCCTCTTTAAGGATTGTCAAATGTTTGGATACCGCCGTACGGCCCATTTGAAGCTGTGCCGTTAACCTGGCTTAAAAATCAGGGTATCGATGTCGCTGTCAGCATAGAGAAACCCATGAGCTTCAAACCATTTCCTTTGTTTATCAACTTGTTACACAGATCGCTCAGAAAAGCTATATGTTTTACATCTAGCTAATTTGCATATCTTACTTCTACAAACATGGATTTGTTATCTGTTATCAAACACCACATATCAAAGTTAGTATCAATCCATTCATTTTATCAACGAATTCTTGACATTATTTCCATAACGTCCATTACGTCTTATTTAATTACTGGCAGAGTAAATATTAGGCTCATCCTCAATCAAGTTCTTCTTGGATATTTTCCCCATCTGTAGGATTTATAAACAGACAAAACTAAATCTATAATTATACTTATTTATTCTTTGGGGATGTAATGTTCTGTATAAGCTCTGTAATGTAATGTGCCGACCTTTATTTCTTTAACCAATGATGCTGCCTCGCATCTTACTGTAAATCACGTTTTCAATCACAATTGGACTAGGAAGTAATTTGGTCATACGTTCGAAATTCATCACAATTTTTTATTTGAAAAAGGGATTGGTCATGTAAGATTCACAATGACTAATCCCTTTTTTCTATTAACTTAACCAAAGGCACAATTCCAAGATCAACCTTTTATTATTCTATTTATTCCATATTCAACATGACCACTTACAATGAAGTAAGGCAAGCGTCAAATACTCCTACTTTCAACATCCCAATAGTAGGGCGCTCAGCACGAAAGCCCCTATTGAAGTCTCGAATCTCTCTAAAAGATGCCGGTTGCTCAGGGATTTCCTTCAACATGAAAGACACGAAGGCATCTTCGTCTTTAAACTGAAGCGCCTTATTGTTCTTCTTTTCAAAACCAATTGTCGATGAAGGCTTGCCGCTCAAGCTACGACCACATACTGATCCCGCGTAGGCACCCGCAAAAAGTTCTAAGTGATCGGGCATCTGAAGTAGTTTATTGTAAACGGAGTTATACAATTGCCTTGCCCCATCCTCTGCTGCGCCAGTAAGCTCCGTCCGACCAACATCACCGACCATAAGCGTGTGCCCCGTAATTAGGAACCAAGGATCGTCCCCTCGTACCCGATCAGTTACCAGGATGGAAAGATGCTCTGGTGTATGGTCTGGTGTAAGAAGAAATTTGAGAATGGTGTTACCAGCTACGATTTCATCTCCATCTTCAATTGACATGAATTCAAAAATTAGTCTCAGCAGACTGATGTAGCACATACTTAGTCATTATCACATTACCTTTATCCATCTTCTCCTTCAATTCATGTAATCCTAGGGTACGCACATCATGAAATTGATTAGATAATGACGCCTTTAAAATGCGGATATCGGCCAACTGCGACTCTGAAACGTGCCATAAAGTGTGAAGAAGCTAAGCGATGATAGGACTGGCAAGCTCGTAATATGCTTCCAATATTGTAGGGAGCCCTGCTTACGTTATGTTATTATCACACATCTGAATGAACCATTAAGTGTTTTGTACTTATGTATTTTGTGTGGTACAAATAAGAACCTCCGCGTAAGTTAAGGTTCTACTTTGGAAAGGGGTTTTGTTTATATGAGCGTTGGAGGTGCTTCATTACTATTTATATTCAAATTGTTGTATGGTTTGGAGCCTAAAAATAATTACTGCTGTAACGTGCCGTAAATCCGCCTGGATGTGCGCTCCCTTCCCTAAACCAAGTCGAGACACCATTTCTAAATAATTCATATGCACGCGTCCCTTGTTTGAATTGAATCATAATTTTGTAATAATCATCGAAGTAAAAAGGACAATTACCCGCAGGAATTGTCCTTTCTGTTTTAATAAAACATCATTAAATACAGAAACCAGCCGATAACACGATAACTAATAAAATGAAAAGAACCAATATTACTCCAGTAGAAGTAAACCCACTACCAAGAACACCAGTCATCTAATATCCCTCCTTTTGATTTCTACAAGTAAGATATTCGTTATATATGCTTACGGCATGGATTAGTACCCACTTCAGACAAAAAAATGGCTAAATATTCCTGTATTAGCCGGTTACTATGCAGGATTATAACAAAAAAGACCTAAGCTTTATGCTAAAGGTCTTTAATCCAAAATGGATAATTTTTATTATTAAAACGCGGTACCTAATGTTAATTTAGATAAGTCAGCCGATTTCTCCGGTAGTTGAATCATATATGGCTATTCATTATTAAGTTGAAGAATAGGATTTAATATTCAACATTCCCAAATCAACTGATGTCTCTATATAACCAACTATCTGATCAAATGTAAATACATTTAGTTTTTCATTTATGACTTCCGTATCGTACTCCATATCTCCTAATACATAAGGAATGAATTCTTCAACATTTTTGGACTTAACCTCTTGTAAATCAAAGATTGTTGGAGTATTACAAAGCGTTTTTCTTAATTCATCTTTAAAACCATAGTATTCTAATAATTTTCCATTTAGTAATCTGAAATCATTATGGTATAAATTCAGTACGTCTTTATTAGCTTCCATTCTGTTTCTCAACCAAGGTAAATAAAAACCTTTCAACCATAAATGATCAGCGATTAAATGTGTAAAGTATCCCAATACATAATGACTTTGTTCTTTTGAACTATATTTATATAAGAATCCTTTGTAATCAATGCTTCTTGAATAATCTCGTACATCACCTATAAAGAAATGTGATGCGTCTTTAGGTGAAACAGCATCTGGAGCAATGCTTCCAAGTAAAAATTGTGTTCTATTTTCTATCGACAGACACTCTGCAATTCTATTAGCAATAATCACGTGCATTATTCTTGAACCCACATCATCGTCCTCCCATTTTTCAAGTAATAAGAAATCTAATCTTACCACTATTTTCCTAACGGAGGTATACTGCTTTTAGTTGAGTACCGGTAACCAGCCAATTTAATTACCGATACTCTATTCTGGACTTAAGCTTTGCACTCGGTGGTGAAGTAGACTGCTCTCTGCTCGGACCCTTTCCCGTTTACAATTTCCAACAATTTTCCCAGTTGAGATCTTCAACGTTGGTTTTGTGTACCTCTCCAACGCGGCACCCCGTTACTTCATGGAAAGATAGGAGATCTTCAGATGAACCGTTGGGCTGGAGCTGGCAGAGTGGCAGTGTTTCTATTCTCATAATGCACCTCTTTGTGTTAAGTTGGATTTTCTTCAAGCTTAGATGATAGAAAAAACCATTGCTGTTTTCATATTTTTAAAGTAACTTAAACAAGTGACATAGAAGAAATATTATAAAAATGGGGTCGAAATTATTGAAAATCATTAAAATTTTGTTTCTTGCAATGTGTGGCAGTGTGCTATATTACTTATTTCTCGGGGGATCGTTCATTGATCTTTATAATCGATTAATGCAACTTATCCTCGTGTAATTAGCAAACATCAAAATGCTGTGCTCATGAGATTCAAATATTACAGAAGAGAGATGAGTACAGCACTTTCAATTCAACTCCCCTATCGACCTGATTTTCCTCTATTGTTCTTCGTAATTCTTGGAATAATAGCTCCATTCATTTTTTTTGAATCTGATAAATCACTAGTGCTGAGTATAATTCTAGCGTACCATCATTGCTTTTACTGTTTTTATCTAGACAAACAGCGCTGCTGTATTTAATATCTATAATCTCGCCTCCATTCAATTCTAAGCCACCTAAGAATTCATTTATTTCATTCTCGAGCAGTCCTTCTTGATAATGTGCAAGCAACCTAACTTTGGTTTTCAAACGTGACACCTCCATGATTTAATAATTATCTATACGCAAATAAAAACAGCCTATTCCAAAAGGAACAATCTGTTCATTTTCGTATCTTCAATTTTCTTTGTAGCTTGTTCGATAAAGTTCTGCACGGTACTCCTCCCCAGATGTAACTCTAAAACGATATCATACTCACTCATACAGTCCACATGGTACATCATGAAACACTGCTTCTCCCGATCCGTTAGGTCATGCATAGCCTAATCTATTCTAAATCTTTCGTCCACATTTAGTTACCTGCTCTCTTGCTGTATTGTCCAGCCATTTGGTGATTCTATCGATCAAGCCAGGCTGGCTCCCACGGACGCTCATACCTCCTCTCTACCTAGTCACCAGTTGTTGCCCTTGGGCATCGTATTTTTATTGACAATCATAAGCGAAAGGTTTAATGTTCTTTATTAAGAACAAGTATAATGAAAGGTGTTGATTTCATGAAAAAAGAATGGGCCCCTCCATCGTTGGAAGTGCTTGATGTGAGTATGACAATGGTACTTGTTGAACCTCCTCCTGGTCACGATGATCCTCGGATAGATCCATTTGGTAGCTAATACCATTGAGCATTTATGCAAATAGTAGCCAAATTTCTGAAATATTTTCCCAGCAGCTTCATAACTCGCTTCATCCTTTTCGGTATGGCCGAAATGGTATTAGGCCATCTAGAACGTCTTGGAAGCAAATCAAAAACCTTTTTTCTTTCACGGCACCTCCTTCCCATGTATTCCCGTGTTAGGCACAGAACTGTCCTAAGGCATTATCACTGTGCAAACGCTGAGATCAGTGTGAATATTTTAAGTAAAATTGTTCCAACATAAGACTTATAAAAACATAAGGAGTGTTATTCATGAAAGATACTGAAAACGATGAGCCGACAATCGCCCCAGGCATGAACACACACGATCCACTTGAAGAAAAGGCGAATGAAGAGGAAATTGAAAAAGGTGACTCCACTTCAGTAACTCGTCTATATTTGGACCGTACACCTGAAGACTAAGAAGATAGTTGGAGGGATCATTCGACCCAAGTTTGGCAAGGCTTAACTTAATATTCGTCCTTGAGTCTGCTCATTCGGTTGTTACACTCCATCTGGCTATGCCCTCTATATATTCTGGGGCATAGCCTATATTTGATTAAAATATCTGATAGCTGGCTATACTTTAAAATCATCTAAAACTAGAGGTTTAAAATGACCATTGTTTATCATTGGATTTCTGTTATACAAAACTCCTATTTATTAATTGGGGCAGCTATGGCTGTTTTGTTCGCTTTAAAGTCTCTTGCTGGTTATTTTAAATATAAGAGAAAAAGTAAATAGAGGCCTGAAGTATCTTAATATTCATCTTGTTACCTGACTCTAATCCATACAAAAGTAACCTTTATTAATCAATTCAATCAATCAATAATTTCAATTCAATTCAATCATCATCATCCTCCTGCTCTTCCTCTCCCCCCCGCTGCCGCTCGATATTCTTCGTCTGGTATCTGTTGTTGTCGGATTATGACAAGGACTTTATCTCAATCCCGAAAAGTCCCACAGCTGCCGTGGGGGCTAATACAAAGAAAAAAACACCACCTGTTTCGGGCGATGTTTTCAAAATTTGTAATTACATACACGTTTTTTGATTTATATTGTCAATGGCCGTTGTCAACAAGATCTGTTTACCAATCCCCGGCAGATCGCTCATTTAATCTTCATAGTGTCGCTTCTTTCTTTCCTTATGACCCCGTCATTAGTTCCAATGAATACGAGATCCGCCGCATGCAGAAACAGCCCTGTTTCCACGACCCCCGTTAGCATCTTCAGCGACCGATGTAAGGCAGAGGGATCGTCAATGCGGCCGAAATCGCAGTCCAGAATCCAATTTCCATTGTCGGTGGTGAAAGCCCGCTCATCCGTTTTTCGCAGCGTTGTTCTGCAGCCGAGCTTTTGGATTTGCCTCGCTGTCGGTTCCCAGCCGAAAGGAACGATTTCTACCGGCAAAGGAAAAGCGCCAAGTTGTTCAACCTGCTTCGAATCGTCGGCTACGATCATTACGATCTTGGATTGTTGCGCCACCACTTTCTCCCGATACAGCGCCCCGCCACCGCCTTTGATCAGATGGAAGTCCGGACTGATCTCGTCTGCGCCGTCTATTGTTACGTCCACATGTTCAATATCTGCAAAGGTCACGAGGGGAATATCGAGGTCCATCGCCATCTGTTTCGTATGCTCCGATGTCGGAACGGCCCGGATCTGGAGCCCCTCCTTGATTCGTTGGCTGAGCCTATGAATGGCCCAATAAGCCGTCGAACCCGTGCCCAGACCGACGACCATTCCGTCCTTAATCATCTCAGCAGCTTGATCAGCTGCTAGCATTTTTTTGTCCATTATTATCACCTAACAACACTATAACCTAAACCAAATGTGAACGCCATCGTCAGCTCGCCTTGGGATGATAAGAACTTTACTATCAATATTCACCTATTCGTACCATCAATAAAACGTTTTTACTGGAAATGCAACAAATTAGGTGAACTGTAATCTTCTCACCTTCGATTGCTCTTTTAATTAAACTCTCTATTAGAGTAATCAACCCAATAGCTTAATAAAAACAAGGAGCAGCTGCCATGCAGAACTGCTCCTTGTTTTGTTCAACTATAGTTTCCCGTTAGATACATCTATCTCACAAAAGTAATATAATCAGTGTTCACTGGTTCAAAACCTTCTGCTCGAATTCGTGAGTTAATCTGTCCCCGATGATACTGACCATGTAGTGCTACATGAGTTAAAATATCTCGTGTGGAAGTCTTAAACTCTTTACCTTTACTGTTTGTGTATGATATTAAGTTATCTAAGTCAGTCTTTGCTATTTCAGTGAGAAGTGTTTTGAAATTATCTTCATTTTGTTTAATAAGCTTTTCACAGACTTCTAGATCACCATCCGACCAGATGGGCATTTGTGAACTGTCCTTTCCTTTTATTCTAGTAATCCATACTTGTTCTGAATAGAGAATATGAGTAAATAAACTTACCTGTTGGTCCTTAACTTCAACATTTTGCAAGGCTTCTAGAATGCGTTGATTAGCCCAATTTAGATGTTCATACATCTTTTGGATTGTTTTCAATGGTACCGCCTCCTACATTATCAATCACTTATTTAGTATGAATTCTATAAAAAAGAGATCTTCCCCTTCTTATTCCTTTATTTCCACCCCCTGCTCCTTACCATTCTCCTTGAATGGCTCTTTAAAGTGTGAAGTTAACGTAAACCCCGTCTTCATCCTCAATTATGTTTATGGCTTTTTCAATGTTCTCCCTTTGCCATTCAAGAAATTTTTCGAGTGGCTTTTCATCTTCTGCAGCCCCCATTTCTTCTCTCATTAATGAAATAACTTCGCCTGTTTTAGTGTTTTGGCTTTAACATGTTTAAGCTGGGCAACGATGATGACGCTAATGATTACCAGAAGGAACCACGAGCTGATCTTACTGAAACTAACTAGTTGCCAGGTTTGGTGCTGGTCAGGGTATTTCCAAGCACCAAAAAATGTGGCAATATTTTCAGCTAACCAGATGAATAAACCTACAATGATAAAAGCGAACGTTAAGGGCATTCGATAAGTTACAGTCCGTACCCGATATATAATCCATGTTTTCCAAAAAATAATAAATACAAGCGCCGTCAGCCACCAACGAAAATCGGGAATAAAATGATGAGTAAAAAAGTTGAAATAGATAGCTCCACCTAGCAGCACCGAAGGTGTTAGCCCCGGCCACCCGGTCATGTCCATCCGTAGTCTTCGCCATACCTGACACATATAGCTTGCTACACTTGCATACATAAATCCGCTATAGAGCGGGACACCGAGCATTTTCGTATACCCAGGCTCAGGGTATGACCATGATCCCATCCATACCTTATATAACTCCAGCACCAAACCAATAAAGTGAAATGTACAGATTACTTTGATTTCATCATGTGTCTCTAATCCGCTGCGGTACATGAGGTATTGCACTCCAAGCAATATTATTAGAATGGCATCATAACGATGAATGAAAGGAACTTTTATTACGCTAGAGAGAGCTAAAGTTCCAAAGATAGCAACAGGAAATATGCAGCTCATCGCCTGATGATAGCCAAAATGAAGTAGCTGTATTATAGGTCTCAATTATGTTTATCTCCTCCCCATTCCCTTTTTAATCGCGTGATTCATCAATTTATATTAAGTAATCAAATTTGAGCTTTTATCTTTTACTAAATAATAAAGGTTTAATGCTTTGGAAAAAGAGAAAATAGCTTGTTTAAATTTGCTTATTTTCGATTCACATCAAGAATTAATTCGTGAAAACGTAATTTTAACACTTACATTTTGTGGAACTACATTCGATTTTACTCTAATGACCTATTGTTATAAAGTAGTACCGTTAGCGCAACAACGGCTACCGATCCATGCCAGCAGCCTCGTTGTGGTGATTATTGAGCATTGGTTCTCCTATAGTTTAATGGTATAATTAACCATAGATGATCTAAATTACATATAGTGAGGCGGTAATTATAATGGAAACAGGTAATCAGATAATAACGGTAGAAACCACAGTTCATGCACCAGTTGAAAAAGTGTGGGAATATTGGACAGAACCACAGCATATAACGAAATGGTCTTTTGCTTCTAATGACTGGCATGCACCAAATGCTGAAAATGATTTAAGAGTTGGTGGAAAATTCCTTACAAGAATGGAAGCAAAGGATGGAAGCTTTGGATTTGATTTTGGTGGAGTTTATGATGATGTGAGAACAAATGAATTTATTTCATACACTTTGGGAGATGGAAGAATAGTTACGATCACTTTTATTAGTCAAGAAAACGATACTAAGATAATTGAAACTTTTGACGCAGAAAGCACCAATTCCATTGAGATGCAAAAAGCAGGCTGGCAGGCGTTTCTAGACAATTTTGCTAAATATAGTGAAATTCCCAAAGAAGTTTAGGATAAAATGAATCGGACATGCAGGTTTAATCCAAATTATTGAAACATTAATTTAACCCTTCCTTTAGGAAGGGTTTTTTATTCTAGTTAACAGCGAACCGTGTCTGCAATTAAAACACATTATTGCGTTAAACTGCTATTTAGTTGCACCTGATTCATATTGGTTAGGAATCAATAAATCCGATGCCAAAATCCACTTACAATCACTGATCTCACTTTGTCTTCTTGAATTATGAAAACACTAGCAACCAATACGATTCCAGATTGTTTCATCTCCACAGTCCTCTCATATAAACAAGCACTTTCACTGGATCTATGCACTTTAAGTCAAGCAAGAGTCCTTCCACGACTCGGCTTAGATGCCGTAGTTCTCATCCAAAATGAAAAACCATCCAATGTTCATAAGGAATGTTCTTTAACATGCCCTTTTTCATGCCTCTGTCAGATTAATTTAAGAGAAAAATGTTGACAAGATGTTAGCTAGTTTTAGTTTATTCAATTATTTTGTTCCAAGATAAAAGCTTCGACTTGATCAATAAGTGATACTATTTCCTTTACCGTATCCAGAATCAATTCTCCTTCAAGATACTCCGTCTTTAAATTCTTATAATATTCTTTGAGTTCGGATAAATTAGTAATCAACTGATTAGGCAATGGATTTATACTTCGTTCAACAAGTCTCTCAGACCAAATTGACTCATCACTACATGTACATTGGAATGTTATTAATTCCCCGCCTCTTTCCTCAACCCAGGTCTTTAATCTTCGTACGCCATCAGTATTATTCAACCCAAAATCAAGTATAATCGTTGCACCAGAATCAATAACCGTTTGTAAGAAACGATACAGAAATTCGAAGCATATTTTGTTTCTTAAATCATGTTCGGGGATAAAACCAGCAACTGAATCGTAAATATCGTCCTTATGTAATACAGGTAGTTTGAGTCTTTTAGCAAGCTCATTTGATAAGGTCGATTTACCAGTTCCAGACTTACCCCTAAATAAGATGATTTTAGACATAACTTCCCCTTTAATTCTTGATGAAATTGGCATCATGATCTAATTAACTCGTGTCCCGATAGCATAATATCAAGCTCTGTTTTTGATTAAATCAACAAGTAGGATACCGTTTATTTTAAGTCCTGAAATGTCACAATCAACGATCTCAACATTTGATAAATCACAGTTTCTTAGCTGCCCGTTTGACAGATTACAGTTATGAAAACTTACTGGTTTATATTGTCCTTCGGGATTATAGTTTCCGTCTCCTTCCTGAGGAAGAACCACATTGTGAAATTGTGTCCCAAATAAATGGACATGATCAATAACAGCGTGACTAAAATTAGCATGCTGGATTCCTATGCCGGATAAATTAGCATTTGAAATATTAGTTCCACCCATGTTTACATCATTCAAATTCATTTTGCTCATGTTCGTGTTATTAATTTTTGTCTTTACCAAGCTGACATTATTGATATCAAGCTCTTCAGCTCTGACCTCCTGCAACTTCGAACCTGAAATATCCACCATTTTTAAATCCAACTTCTCCACATTTAAACCCATACTTATTTCCCCCTCCGTATATAGCAATTAAATCACATGCATTATTTCTCTTTAAAACCAAATTATCCTCTATTATCCATAAAACTATCCTGATCGTTACTATGAAAAGAGGAACTGCTCATCTGCAGATCCTCAAGTATAGTATTCCGTTAGAGCGGAACAACGAAGATTATTAAATTTGTTTCTGTAATTCCTTTATATTGAGTTCATTAAAACTAAAGAATAACATGTCAGAACCCTCCATGTTTTCATTTACATGGCTCAATCCCTTAAATCCAAGACACTTCATACCTGCTTTCTTAGCAGCAATTTTTCCATTTTCTGAGTCTTCAATTACCAAACATTCAACAGGTTCAACAGCAAGTTTTTGGCTCGCCAATAGGAATATCTGAGGATCGGGTTTGGACGCCACCACTTCTTCGTCACAGACGATTACATCAAAAAGTGTACGGAGCCCAAACAGATCAATCACAGCATCCATTCTTTTTTTAGTAGCGCTAGTGGCTAAAGCGATCTTTACCTGATTTCTTTTGATGTCGTGTAGAAATTCTTTTACTCCTGGGACAGGTTCCATAAATTTGTAAAGTTCTATTTCCCTATCTTGATTGTAGCTCGTGATCAATAAAGAAATATCATGTGGCAGGTTATATTGTTCTTTCACTCTTGTCCAAAACTGCCTAGAACTAAGACTTCCCCAGATCTTGATCTTCTCAATGGTTAAGTTGCAACCAAATGTATTAGCTGTCTCACATAAAAGCTGATAAGCAACCGAGTGAGAGTCAATAATGACGCCGTCCATATCAAAAATGATCGCTTTAATCATACTTTCCTCCACTCATTTATAATCTGCCCGTTAGCACAACGCGGCTGCTGATCCATGCCGTCAGCCTCATCCTTGTTTTTATTTAGCTATATAGTTTTTCATGTTGGTTTTAAAATAGGGATGATACTGAGTAAGTAATGCTTTTGGCCGTCGCTGCATCCATCAAGAGAAAGTAGCTTCCCACTCCATGGTTTTTCCTCCCATATCATGGATTTGCAGGAGACCTTATAGGCTTTCTCAACCGTCATTTTGTCCCGTATGGGATCGAATTTCATCCAGATGCTAACGCTATCATCCCGATAGTCCAAGTCAATATAGATGGGGCCCGAATCTATGGAATAACGAACAATGCGCATGTTATCAGGCACATTCTTGCTAATATTTCTCTGGAAAGCTTCCAGCTTACTGAAGTTTTCTATTTTATTCGGCAGGCTGACAACGGCATTGTTATCGTTGAGCGTAATGGAACGATCCTGTTCATTCCAGACTACGCTAAAATCCAATTCCTCCATAAGGTCACGAAGAGGCGCGTAAACGATACCAATGTCCCGAATGCTTATCGAATCCATATATTTGGGTCCATTTTTCAGCAATAGGATGTTGCTTCCCGTAAAGACGGTTACCTCCTTATTCCCTTTGGCTAAACGGATTTGCTCGTGGTCGTCCGGATTACTCAATCGCTCAATTCCCACTTCCTTAAACAAGTGATCCTGAAGGGGTATTAGCGCCTTATCTCTCGGGTCGATACGGACAGCACCGATTTCTTCGTAATGATAACGCAGTTTGATGTCATTAAGGCCCAACGAGGAGACATGCTCATACGTCTGCAATGGTTTACCCAGACGTTCGTCAAGCGGCTTCTCATCATTTATGGCTCCGGTTCCCGAACAGAATGAAGTCGTCCCATCCGAATTTTTGAATACAAGATACGATTTGCCAAACTGAAAAGAAATACCGCACTTCGTACTAATAGTACTGGAAAAAACATGTGTTACCGAAGGAACATCCCCTTTATAAATGCTCGTAACCTCAAACTCCACTTTAGCTTGATCCAACTTTTTATTGTGCCAGATCCCCACCACCTTGCCGGTAAAAATCTGCTCCGCTCTCTCGATCTTCTGCTCCAAGGTTAGCGATATACAACTGCAGGCATAGCAGGTCGCTCCTGACACTAACAGAGAAACAAATAGTCCAATCAGCAGTGTCAGTACAAATCGTTTAATATTCAATTCCCTCACCCCCACTTCCTTTTACTTCCAGATCATGGTAAAAGTTTCGCGGGAACATTGAAAAATATGCCCTTTAGAGTAACAAAGCCGCCGAATTCTGACGGCAGCCTTTTTGTGGTTGTTTATTGATCTCTCGTGTCACAATGAATCATTGTATTTCGTGGGAAATCTCTTCCGAATCTATTGTACTTGTACCCGTATCCTACTCACGGCAAATCATCAACTTGTTGCCGTTTCAGATCCTTCACGACGAACCAATGGTAATGCTCGATTTCTGTCATATAGTTAAGCTAGCCTTGACTCAGGTAGCAATGTATATCGATAATGATATTAAGCGGAAAGCAAGGAAAAAAATGAACGACTAGTTTGGTGAAGGGTTTGATCCGAGTGTTGTTGAAAGTAGGTTTTAAGAGGATGGTCCATGATAGAGGCTTTATCATTGAACACTGACTGCCGCAATGGGAATTTCAGACCCTTTTTCATCAGAAGAACGCCAGACAGTTCCATTCACTTTAAACTTAATTTCTCCATTTTAATGGAATGATTTAAGCATGGGTTAGCATGGGTTAGCATGGGTTAGCATGGGCTAAGTGGGCAGAAAGACAAATACCAAGAAATTGATGTAATTATCGTTTCATGTTAATGCAGTATGAAGAGAAATTTTCTTAGCATGATAGAATTTCATGTAATTATTTAATTGCTTATCAAGTCTTTGTGATAACTCTATTACGTCTGGATGAACAAAGTTATAATTATGTTCTTGAGCTTTATTTATCATATCTATTTTTAATTGTTCAATTAGTATGTGTAAGTCCATCTTAAGAACTCCTTTGAGGGAATAATAGTAAGTGACGCTGTATGATATTTAATTAACCCATATATCCCATAATATAACAATTCGTAAAATTTATCGTTGCAATTAACTTGCACACTAACGCAAATTTTTTACACTATTATGTAATATGCTGTCGAATGTTTTGGTAAAGCAATAAAAGAACTTGCAAGCCTTCTGTGATAAATGATATGTCAATGTATTTCATTAGTTTGTGTTGTTTTTAGGTTGATCTAAAAATAAAAAAAGCCTAAGGGACGCTTTCCCTCAGGCTCTTTGTACCGATGCTTCGGCTTTGTGGATCAGCCGGATATAACATATCCATCCAAATCTCGAACAAACCTACAGTAATGTCCCGGCTTGTCTTTTTCTTACTGGGGTGATGCCAAAGTTCTGGCGACACCCTATGGACTGACATATACAGTTGGTTTCGCTACAGAATTGTCTGTTAGAAAATCTATGGGCAACCGATTGTTCAAATGATATCCTGAAAATACTAAGATAGGCGAATTCGTGTTTTCGTAGGTCGAGGTACTTATGAATGCGATATCACAAACTCTGAAAGGTGATGACTATGGCACGTGTTTTGTTGATCAATGGAGGTTCAGAAGGACATATCAATCCAACCCTCGGTGTGGTTCAAGAACTTATTCGTCGTGGCGAAGAGGTGGTTTACTTTATAGCGGATCAATTTCGTGATCGCGTCGATCCAACGGGCGCAGAGGTGATCACGTTCGATGTCGGCAAATTTTTGGAGGCGTTCCTTGCCGGAGGAAGAAATCCTTGGGCTCGAGTGAATGGACTTTTGCGCACTGCAGACATCATCATTCCTAGTGTCCTGGAGCAAACAAAAGGAGAACGTTTTGATTACATAATTCATGACTCGATGTTCGGCTGTGGACGTTTACTTGCCCAAATCCTAAACCTGCCTTCAATCAACTCGTGCACGAGTTTTGCATCTCAACAAAACAGCTTTGACAGTCTGCAAGATCACCTCTCGCGCCATTTTCCAGCAGACGTGATTGAACATGCACAGCAGGAGTTTCAACAGCTGGTCAGTAATGTGAAAGCGAAGTATAATGTGCAGGTTGGCTCCGCCTACGAGGTTTTCTGCAATCCCGCTCCATTAACCATCGTCTACACGTCGAAACGCCTCCAACCCGATGGAGAAAGCTTCGACGAGACGTACAAGTTTGTTGGACCGTCTGTCGTGCCTCGCTCACACGGTCAATTTGATTTCTCTGAAGTGGACACGGATCACCTGATTTACATATCACTCGGCACCGTTTTCAATCAAGCTGCGGATTTTTACAAGCTCTGTTTTGCGGCGTTCTCGGAAACGAAATATACCGTGATTCTATCCGTCGGTAGACAAACCCGGATTGAGGAATTGGGAGACATTCCTGCAAATTTTATCGTTCGCAACTATGTACCGCAACTTGAAGTACTGCAACGCGCCAAATTGTTTATCACACACGGCGGCATGAACAGCACTAGTGAAGGCCTTTATTATGGAGTGCCGCTGATTGTACTTCCCCAAAGCGCCGATCAACCTCTGGTAGCTCGACGTGTTGCTGAAATGGGTGCAGGTATCCACCTCAATCAAGTAGGCTTAACCGCGGGAGATCTCAGAGCGTCTGCGGAACTCCTGCTCAAGAATGCGTCAATTCGAAAGGCATGCGTTGGAATTGGCGATTCGTTCCGAGCTGCGGGTGGGTATCATCGAGCCGTCGAGGAGATCTTCGCTTATAAACGAAGTTTAGGCATGACTAAGTAATCGAGTTTGTAACTATTCTTCCCGTTAGTGCAACGCGGCTGCCGATACATGCCGACAGCCGCGTTTAGGTAGTTTATTGAGCTATCGTTTTACGTTAGTTGAACGATCTAGCTTTTCTATGTGGCGTCGGGTTCAATTTTGCTATCTGTACCCTATTAATCGCCTATGTATCCCACGAATTGATCATTTTTTTCCGCTTCTTGGACCTGCCGCGGCAGATCCCTTTTCTTGTTATCGAACAGCGGCGTGTCAAAATACGATGCAAATCTTTCCGAAATGCGCGCCTGTGCCTCTGTAACGAAGCGCATCGATGGCGTGATCGAACGGGAACACGCGGTCAACGACTGGACGAAGCTCGCAGCGTTCGATCGCACGGTTCATCGCCTCGAACATGTCTCGGCTACCGATGTTAATCGCTTGAAGCCGCGCTTTCCTCAAGATGGCGGGGCCGATGTCCAATTCCGCGCGGGCTCCTGACAGTAGGCCGATGATACTGATCCGCCCGCCTACCCGTAATGCCGAGATCGACCGGTTCAGCGTAGCCGCTCCACCAACATCGACGATATGATCGGCCCCGACGCCCTTCGTCCAATCAAGAACGGCTTTGTCCCAATCGGGCGTTTGCTTGTAATTGATGCAGAAATCGGCATCTAGCGCTTTCGCCTGCTCGAGTTTCTTGTCGCTGCTCGACGTAATGATTACAGCGGCGCCATGGAGTTTAGCGAATTGAAGAACGAACAAGGAGACGCCGCCGGTTCCTTGGACGACGACTGTTTCACCGGCTTTAATCTTGCCCTCCTCGACGATGGCATGCCACGCCGTCACACCTGCGCAAGGGAGAGAGGCTGCTTCTTCATCCGTTAAATACCCGGGTACGCGAACCAATCCTTCCTCGGGCAAGACGGCATATTCCACTAGAAGCCCGTTGAGCGGATATCCAAGCGTACTGATCCAGTTAGCTCTCGTCGGTTCGCCGGAAATCCAGCTCTGGGTAAAAATCGCGCTCACACGGTCGCCAACCTTGAACTTAGATGCCCGCTTCCCCAAGCCGACAACTTCACCAACGCCGTCCGATACAGGGATAAGTGGTAGCTTCATGTTCGGGTCATACAATCCGTCGATCACGCCCTGTTCACGGGAGTTAAGCGAAACCGCCAGCATCTTGACGAGTACTTCGTTAGGACCGGGAACCGGGACGGGACGTTCGGCCGCCTTCACATTTTCAATTCCGAAACCGCCTTGGATTTCATATGCTTTCAATGGACATCTCTCCTTCGAATCACCTTAGATTATACGAAACGGCATCTTGGAACGTAGATCGACCGAATGAAAAGCAAATTATAGTAGAATTAGCCTAAACAAATGTTAAACTAAAAGGCTGACAGGATTTTGCCTGTTTCCAGCAAGCTCTTTAAATTGCTAAGAATGACAGGCCAGCCGTTATTGAATCCTTCCATCTTACCTTCATCTTTGCGAATATCCTTTTCTAATAAATCCTCGTGCCGGAGTGTCAATTTTATGGTGCCGTTCATGGGTGTTAATTCATATGTAACCTTGGATACTCGCTCCCCTTCACCGTCTTTAACGCTCCAAGTAACTGAGAGCAACCGATACGGCTCGCATACAAGAACTTCACCATGATGTTCAACCTTATCTTTATTCATCAATTTAAAGCTGGAACCAACTTGCCAATCCGAATCGATTTCACGACCGAAAAAATACTGCTTGGTGAATTCGCTGTTCGTTAGGGCTGCCCAAAGCTTCTCGGGTGTAGTTGCGATGTAAGTCGTATAAATGAATGACGTCTTATTCATGATTTGAATCCTCCTCTAAGGTTTGCTTTAGGGTGTTTAATGCCTCAATCCGGTGACGCTCGAACTTACCGATCCAACGTTGATAAATTTCCCCGATAGGTACTGGGTTTAGATAATGAAGCTTTTCGCGGCCTTGCCAGACGACAGTAACAAGACTTGCCTCTTCCAGCAGCAGAAGGTGCTTCGTAACCGCTGACGACTCATTATCATTTGTTGCAGAGCTCGCCCAAGGATTGTACGTTATTCACAAACAAGAGGTCGAGCAGTTCTCTGCGTGTTCCATCGGCAAGTGCTTTAAACAATTTCTCCATGCCTTTATTATATGCAACTATTTAGTTGCATGTCAAGCTCGATGGGATTTGATTATGGGAGAGGACAAAGCCTTTGCATTAAACGTAATGTTAAGCCCAAAACCAGGCTCGGGCTTTGATGCAGACAGTCTCGACCAAAACGGTTCTTCAGACCTGAATTCAAACAAGCTTAAATATAAACAAAGAAGCCTTCATAACCACTACAAAAGTAGAGATGAATGCTTCTTTCATACGATGAAATCAACCCATTTTCTCAGCGGATACCTCCTGACAATGGATTCAAGTCACAGTAGCGTCGGCGAATTTAAACATATCCTTGAAAAAAACAAGCTTCGGCGGGACAGACGCGTATACGCCGAAATGCTCCCCAAGCTCTCTCTCGGTCTGCTCCTTAAATCGGAGCAGCTCCTCTTCCTCCTCGCCTGTCAGATCCATGATCCGGTAGCCGATCGATATGTGGAAGTGATAGTCATCGTGATTGGGAAAACGAAGTCCAAGCTTAACGGAAACGTCATCACGGAACATCTTCAGCTCGTGTGCATCATCTTCCGTCAGCGGCTGCAGATTAACGGTCAGAGCGACCCCCTCAGCATGCAGGTAGTGAAACTTCATGTTAAAACCGTCCGGAATACGAACTGTTTCCCACTTTTCCCGGAATAACCGGTCCGTTTCCTCAAGCGGCGCATCCAGCGGCAAGAAGCGCGTCCACAGCTCCGTCTTGCGGTCTTCATCGCAAACTCCTTGAATAACAGTCATATGATAGCTAGAAGGCGGAAGCAACGTAAAAGAACGCGAGCAGCTCAGCTTTTGGAACCCGTCGGCTAACCGGAGCAACTGCGCATATACAGCGCTTGAAGGATCAACGGGGCATATAATTGTATTGCCCGGAAAGTAACGTACGGAGCCGTCCTCATGAAATTTGCGCCCAACCACCTTGGTATATGTCCGTTGGTGAGAGGATACAGCGGCAGTGAATGGTTTGTTTTCGATATTCTCAGTGCCCGGATGTTTGCCGTCCGTTCCTGAATTGCTTGGTTTCGAATGGTTCATAGGTATATTTGCCCCTTTCCTCAATAAAAGCGGAAGTTCAGTAAAACAGGTTTACGTTTCTGTTTTAATTCATTTTTACAGCTACTTAACCGAGCCGTCAACCATCCCTTTAACAAAATGCTTCTGCAGTGACAAGTACAAAACCGTAGCAGGAATGATTGCGAGCAAGGCAGCTGCGGCTGCAGCGTTCAGATTCGTGTTGTTTTGACTGAAAAAAGAGGAAATCGCCAATGTAACGGTACGCTTGAGCGGCGACTGCATGAAATACAGAGAAAATGAAAAATCATTCCAGATCGATACACTGTTCATAATAATGACCGTGGCGGTGACCGGCATCATCGAGGGCAGCAGGATTCGGTAAAATACACTGAATCTGCTGCACCCGTCGATCGTAGCGGCTTCGTCCAGTGCTCTTGGAATCGTCGAGATAAAATTCGAATACAGGAAGATGCAGGCCGATAGCTTGTAGGTAGTGATCAGCAATACGATTCCCCAATACGTGCTTACCCCGCCGAGCCCGGCAACAAGGCTGTACAGAGGAACGAGCACCGTCAGCTTGGGGACCATCATAACAGACAATATAAGGCTCATCATGGTCAGGTTGAACCTGCTCTTAACACGTGCCAATGGATAGGCGGCCATCGCACCAAGCAAAGCAATCAGCATTACGGAGCTGACCGTTACAATCATGCTGTTCGACATTGCCTGCAGCAGCTTGCCACTGCTCATGGCTACACGAAAATTATCCAAAAAGATGTAATCCGGAAGCTTCCATCGCGAGGAGAAATCGTTTGATTTTTTTAATGCCATCGTAATCAGAATATAGAAAGGCACGAAATGAATAAGCGCAATAACGAGCCCAGTCATGTTTTTCAGAAAGTCTGCAAAGCGCTTATCCATACTCCACCTCTCGCTTTCTGAAAATTTTCAGCATGATGTAGCTGATCGTGATGACCAAGACAAATGTAGCGAACCCGATCGCAGCCGCAAAACCGGCATTCTGATTTTCAAAATAAAAATAATTGATCAAAGACGACATCGAATGCGTTTCGAACCCCGGTCCCCCGGATGTCAACGAAATGACGATAGCGAACAGCTCCAGACCGCCGATTAAATTGAGCATAAAGCTTGTTGTAACGGCTGGAATAAGCAAAGGCAGCGTAATATGACGGAACCGGTTCCACGCATTCGCACCGTCAATAGTGGCCGCCTCCTGCAGCGATTGCGGTATACCCTGTATCCCCGCCAAATAAATAATCATGGATGTGCCGATATACTGAAAAGCGTTGATGCCTGTAATCATCCAGACGGCGCGTGTACCTTCAGCCATCCAGTCAACCGGCGCGAAACCGAGTAACTGAAGGGCATCATTCATCGCACCACCGTCATATTGGACAAGAAAATACCAAATATAGCCCATAATCAGCTGTGCTACGATAACTGGCATGTAAACAACGGTACGCACCAAAATACGGCTTCTAAATTTCATATTCAGAAGCAATGCATACAAAATGCCGAACAGATTTTGCAGGATTGCGCTTCCAAACCCGTAAACAAACGTATTCAACAGAGCTTTTTTCATTCGTACGTCCGTAAATAATTTACTGTAATTTTCAAGTCCGATATACGTGTACTTTTGTGAATAACCGTTCCAGTTCGTAAACGATATATGGATACCCGATAAGAGCGGGTAGGCTACAAACAGTAGAAATAAACATAAAGCAGGCACATACATTAGGGATAACCCCTTATCTGAGTTGACTAACCTTGCCACTTTCTGTCTCATTGCGCGCTCCCCTTCAAAAAAATTGCAACAATAACTCCCTCCACTATTTTTGTGAGCGCAGCTTCTTGTAATCATCGCTCATCATCCGTGAGGCTTCCTCTACCTTCATATCACCTGTCAAAAGCGCAGGGCCGATGATTTTCAACGTGCTCCACATACCGTTCGGCAAATATTCCCGGTCAAATACCGGAATTGTCCGTAGATTGCCGTACTTGGCAAAGTCAGCTGTCAAGCTCCCCAAGTCGTATTTGACGTTTTTGATTCCGGCAGGCATTCCCGTTGCGGCAGCTATTTTCGCGATATTATCGTTCTTAGCCATATAACCCAGCAATAGCAGCGCAGCCTCCGTGTTTTTCGATTGCTTCCATACTCCGAATGCTTCCCGCTCTCCGCCGTTGAGGATCGGTTCATCGCCTTTGTAGAAGGCCGGTACCGGCATCATCCCGATCTCGGCATCCGGATTGATCTTTTTTGCTTCAGCGACAACAGCGTTGTTTTCAAACAGAAAAGCCGCTTTGCCTGTTGCAATTTTCTCCGCTGCGCTCAAAGGATCTGCTGTGACGACATCCTTATTGAGATACCCCTCATTTTTCAGGTTTACGAGCTGCTGCGAGACCAGATTCCATTTGCTCCAGTCAAACGTGCCGTCCTTCAACGAATCTCCGTAATTATTCGATTTGTCCGATATGAGTACAGTGGGAGCCAGCTTGTTGAAAAAGCCTGCCAGCTTCGTTGTGTCCTTGCCCCCGATGTGGATCGGAGTAATATTTGCATTTTTGATTACCTTGCTAGCCGCTAATAGCTCCTCCCATGTATTCGGGACCTCCAGCTTCAGGTCCGCCAGTACCTTCTTGTTGTAAACGATACCGGATTGGTCGATATTAAGCGGTAGCACATAGACATTGCCTTTTTTATCGGAAATCGTCGGTTTGATCGTGTCCGTAAGGCTGCTAAACCATGGCTGATCATTGAGGGGACGCAAATATTCACTGTACCGGTTCACCGACCAGCCGTGTGTTGCGAACAGATCCGGCAGATCGTTGGAAGCCATCTTGGCTTTCATCAGCTGCTCATAGTCCTTGCCCTGCGTACTAAAATCAACGGTAATGTGTGGATTTTCTTTAGTGAAGCCATCAATAATCAACTGGATCGTATCGAACGTAGTGCCTGTCGCATTAGTCATCATAGTGAGCTTGACCGCTTTTACTTCCTTAGCCGGAGCCGTGCCTATACCCGCTGGTGCCGCTCCTGTTCCTGCTCCCGCTACGGGATTGCTGCTCCCCCCATTCGAGCATCCGGCTGCTGCGATAAGCGCCGACAAGCTGATCGCACAAAGCTTCGTCATTTTTTTCATAAGTCGAGTTCTCCCCTTTATCGGTTAATTGGTGTGCTGCATTGCCAGTATAACGGATTTAAAGCGCTTCCCTTGTGCTCAAAACTACACTAATCGCGCTGCTTTCTATCATTTCGCTTTTTGCATATAAGGACAGGCTTTCTTAAGGAAGGAAGATTACCGGACATGTCGAATAAGTTGCACAAGAAGGCTTCAGTTAGATCGGGAAAGGTGGAGTCATTTTATGAAAGGTTTCGGAGCCAGAATGTACCGGCCTCTTAACATGAAGCTCGTTTTTATATTCATCATCAGCACTATGCTGCCACTCCTGATTACAACCTACATCATGGCCCGTGTATTTATCGATAGGAACAGCAATGATACCGGCATACTGATCGACAACACGCTGATTTCCTTGTCTCAGAGCTTATCTGGTTATCTTAATGAATTGGACCAGCTTACGCTTATTCCTTATTATAACGACGATTTCATCTATGCGCTTAAAGTAATGGCATCCGAGTCGTACGAGAGCATGAGTAAATATCAAGTCCTCAGCATAACCAACATGCTCGATTCACAGCTGCGGTTCGTTAGACATACACGCAAGGATATTATGAGCACCCTAATCGTCTCGGACAACAAACCCTTGTTTTATTCGACTAACAATCCGTTAAACGATGTTGTTTCCAACTATGAGTTTTTTGATACGAGCTGGTACCGTAAAGCGCTGCTGGCGGGTGGGAACGCAGTATTCATCAAACCTCATAAGCAGGACTATTTTACCCGCACGAAAAATGAAACGGTTTTTTCCGTTGCAAGGACGATCCGGGAAATCCCTTCCCAACGCCCGATCAGCGTCATTATCGCAGATGCCAACACCGTCGTTTTGCAAAAAATGTTCCAGGACATCGATTTCCATGTTCCTTCCCATATCGTACTTCTGGATCATGAACGAAATATCGTTTATGCAAATCATGAGGTGACCCCGGCACTTTTCAACCCGATGCCCGAAAATCGTTCAATTATACGTGACGGCAGCTCCTCTTATATGGTTGTAAGACGAACGGTCGCCCCTTACAATTGGGAGCTGATCGTGCTCCTTTCCTATTCGCATTTGGAGCAAAAGACGATGTGGGTGTATCTAAACTCCGCTTTGCTCTATATTATTTGTCTTGTCGTGGCTTTCTTGTTCTATCAGTGGCTGTCTCGCAAGGTGATGGGGCCGGTTAAGGAGATTATTAAAACTATGCGTAAGGTCGAACAAGGCGATTTTAGCGCCCGCTACCATTACCAAACAAAGGACGAATTCGATGTGATTGGCCGGTCGCTCAATACAATGGTTGAGGAATTAAAGCTGAAAATAGAGATGGAGTACGTGCTTGTACTAAAGCAGCGCAATTCCGAGTACAAAGCTCTCCAGTCCCAAATCCAGCCCCATTTTTTATTTAACATGCTGAACGGATTTATCGCACTTAACCAAATCGGCGAGCGGGAGCTGCTTGAGAAGTCCATTATCGATCTTACGGTGCTGCTGCGCTATATTCTTAATCAAACGGACATGACTACGCTCGAGGAGGAATTGCATCTGATCGAAAAATACGGCTCACTCCAGCAGCTCCGTTTCGGACAACGTCTGCAGGTCCATGTGTCGTGCGAGGACGGTATCCGCCCGTACAAGGTTCCCAAGCTGCTGCTCCAACCGTTGGTTGAAAACGCGATTATCCATGGCATTGAGCCGTTGAATTGTCCGTGCCGACTGACGGTTGCAGCAGATACCGTGCTAGAAGACGGTGTGTTGTTTGTGCGAATCCGCATCGAGGATGACGGAGCCGGTTTTGACACAACACAGGCGGAAGGACTGGGACAAATCGGCTTGGCCAATACACGTGAACGGCTGCTGCTCTGCTTTTCCGACAGCTTGTTTCAATTGGCGAGTTCATTAGGGTCGGGTACACGCATTGTCATTATGATACCGGAGGCTAATTTCCTTGAAAATAATAATAGCGGATGACGAGCATCTGATACGGCTGTCGATCCGGCACAATCTCGAAAAGCTAAATATCCGCGGTCTTCAGACTTACGAGGCTACTGACGGGTTAGAGCTGCTGCGCGAACTGGAGCAGTTGAAGCCTGATATTGCTTTTGTAGATATCAAAATGCCTCTTCTAAGCGGTCTGGACGCTATCGAAAAAGGCAAGCTGCTATCACCGCATACAGAATTCGTCATTTTGACCGGCTTCTCAGAATTCGACTATGCCCGTAAGGCCATCGCACTACGGGTCAATGAATATTTGTTGAAGCCTGTGAGCCTTGATCAATTCAAATCGGTTATGAATAACATAAGTGAGTTGTTTACCCGTAAAACCGCCGAAAGTAGTCGGTTGTTCGCTTTGCAAATTGCTGAAGCGGTTGCGGATAAGGCGTCTGTCGAGGATACCCATTTGCCTCCGGAGGGATTGAATTGCAAACTTCTCGCCGTATGCTTTGACAGCTTCAAAGATACGAATCTTACAGACGCTGAAGCCTGGCTCGATAATGCCCGAAAATGCATAGAGCCATACCTTAGCCGCCATTTCCGTATAACTATCTTAAAGCCGCGGGATAATGAACGGGTTCTAGTGTTCGGCATTGACAAAGACGAGCACAACAGCAATGCAAACCTGTTGTCTTGCCTTTCGGATATACGTCATATGACAAAGACGTGGCGCAAGGAAAAGGGGTCCGTAACTCTAGTAACGGGCAGTACTTTACCGTTCAGATTGTTCTTCACCTCATACACCGTGCTTCTGAAGGCAACTTGCTTGAGAGCTTTATTAGGAATTTCCGTCGATTACTCACAGTCATTCCTGCAATTCATAAGTGTTGATAAACCTCAATTTATGCAAGTTTGCGCCTTGCTTATTGAACTTCCCCGGTATCAGCAGACTCAACGCTATATCGATTTTACTACTGCCATCGAACAAATCATCGCACTGATAGAAGGTGAACGTCTCCATGAAAACATCCGGGTAATCCGCCCAGCAGCCATCTATATGCGCTGTGCCATAGGACTGGCCGTTGAACCCGATATTTCATATTCCCTCTTGAAAAACGAATTGCTTCTTTATTGTAAACGCATGTTAAGCTCCCGAACGGACCGGAGTCATATTATCCGTTCTGTCATTGCTTATGCCGATGCCCGTTACGCGGAAGAAATAAGTGTAGCCAAGGTGGCTGAACGCTTTGAAATCAGTCCCAATTATTTAAGTGCGCTATTTCACAAAGAAACAGGAAAAAGATTCGTCGAGTATGTGGCTCAGTTGAGGATGAAGGAAGCGCAGAGACTGCTGTCGGAGACTGATTTATCGGTCCATGAAATCACAAGAAAAGTCGGACTGTACAGCACAAGTCATTTCAGTAAATTATTCACCAAATATTACAAGGTTTCCCCTCAAGAATATAAGAGAAACACGAACCCTCAACCGTATGGCGAATTAGATTAATTATTTAAGGTCAATTTGAATTTCACGATGAAGAGTGGTTTAACGATACCTTGGAGGAAGAACAAGAGGAAGAAAACCATGAGGTGGAGAATCGGAAAATTTATTATGAATCTCAGCTGATGCTTGCTTTGACTGCGTGGATGCCCAGTGGGAACGTGGAAAAGCCGTTTAATGAGAACGAGCTTTCAGTTTTTCCATTATTATCGTTAAAAGTGTTTCCATCATTATCGATATCCAATATTTGGAGGTAATGAATCTCCAAGAACTTCCCTCCAAATATTTTTAATACACATAACTGCCAGTTTAGCAGAACGAGGCTGCCAATCCATGCCGGCAAATTAAATTGTCTGTTTGGATATCGCCCCAAAATATTCTAAAACGACCTCACGGAATTCCAGAGCAGCCCGCGAAATGTACCGACTCCTGTGCCATAATAAAGCTATCTCCCGTACCAATTCGTGATTCTCAACTTGGAGATATTTGATATGTTCCTGTGATAGCCTTGCCGTGCTTGGAATGAAAGCTATGCCAATTTCGGCTTCCACAAGAGTATTTAGCCTTGCAGGTTCATCACCCTCATATACATATCTAGGTACAAATCCAACTGATTTGCATATAGAGTCCACTAGATCGCGAGTACCGTAGCCTTTCTTTACACCGACAAACCATTCATCCCTTAGTTCTGTCAAGGATACACTACTTCGGTCTGCCAGACGATGCCCTTTTGGAACAGCTACAAGGATAGGGTCTATGAACACGATTTGACATTCAATGTCATCCCCTTGTATAGGAGGTGAGGACAAGCAGAAATCAACCTCTCCTCTATGAAGAAGCGTAACCATTTCCTGCGTGGTCAGCATTTGCACATGAAATTGGATATAGGGACGCCTTTTCCGAAACTCTCGAAGGATATTTGGTAACGTGCTTGCAGTGGTCACCGCCAATTCAAGCGTGCCATGTTCTGGGCTGGATAAATCGCTAAGCTCTTGCTTCCCCTGTTCCAATTCAAACAAAGCTCTTTCTGCACGTTGAAGGAATCTGTTTCCGAACTCATTCAATCGTAGCTTCCTCCCTATTCGATCGAATAGAGGGACCCCTAGATCCTCCTCCAAGCGTTGAATTGTTTTGCTTAGTGACGACTGAGTAACGTGCAGACTTCGTGCAGCTTCGGTCACATGTTCCAATCGAGCTACCGCGAGAAAATATTGTAGTTGAAGAAGTTCCATTTCGCACCCTCATTCCCTCAAGTCAATGAAATCATAACATAAAATGCGTTGGAATGAATAATTAATTTCAAGTACGATGAAATCAATACACTATAGGGGGACCACAAATGAATACTCGCAGCAGGTGGTTGATGATTTCCGTTGGCCTTGGGATACTATTGAATCCATTAAATTCCTCGATGGTTTCTGTTGCTATTCCAAGGCTGCAAAATGTGTTCCAACTTGACTTTACAGATGTTTCCTGGATTATTTTTTCTTTCTACATTGCCAGCGCTATCGCTCAACCTGTCATGGGAAGGGCCAGTGATGTATTCGGTCGCAGGAGGATATTTCTTACCGGGCTTGTTGTAGCCTTCGTTACATCATTATTAGCTCCACTATCACCAAGCTTTGGGTGGCTCATCGTGTTCCGCATTCTGCAATCCATCGGAACAAGCATGATGGTTGCGGTTGGAATGGCCATTGTACGAATTCATATTACGGAGAACCAAGCGACTGCGCTGTCTGTTTTATCCATATTCCTATCTGGAGCGGCAGCAATTGGACCCTTTATTGGCGGGGTCTTGATTCACTGGTGGGGTTGGCCAGCTATCTTTTTCGTCAATATTCCGTTCGTGGTGCTGAGCTTTCTATTATCTTGGAGGAATATTCCTAAGGACGAGCCGACAACATCCGTTACACGCAACATGTCCATTCGTAAATGGTTTGAATTGATTGATGCGTCAGGGATTCTGCTCTTCACAGTAGGTCTGGTTGCCCTACTCATTGGATTACTATCAGCAAAATCATCAGGGCATATCTCATCTGGGCATGTCATTGTCGCGCTGATAGGCCTCGTTGCAATGGGGGCTTTCGTACGACACGAGTTAAAGGTGACGTCACCCTTTATTCCTTTGCGCACATTTGCTAAATATCCTGCGATGACTTATGTCAATATCGAATTCTTGCTAGTTAACGTACTTTTTTACTCGCTCTTTTTTGGGCTTCCGTCCTACTTGCAAATGGTACGTCATGTCAGCGAATTCGATACAGGGATTCTCATGCTAAACTTAGGCTTGTGCTCGCTCGTTGCTTCTCCAATTGCAGGACGATGGATCGATAAATCAGGACCTCGACCAGCATTGCTAGTATCTGGAATACTGATGACACTTGGGTCTGTATGGATCGTGACATTGAATCAAACTTCACCAGTTGTCAGTGTGTGTTTGGCTTTAGCTGCATTCGGTATTAGCAATGGCTTGAACAATGTCGGGATGCAAGCGGCTTTGTTTAAAAGTTCTCCAAAAGAAATAATCGGTGTAGCATCTGGATTATTTAATACATCAAGATACTTGGGAACCATTCTCTCTTCATTGTTGATAGGCATTGTAATGGGAGGTAACTTCAGCTTCGGTGGATTTCGAGTTCTTGGGATTATCCTCACGGTAATTGCATTGTCCTTGGTATTTATGAGTTGGTGGCGCCGGGAGTCAGGGCAATTGGCAGAGTCTTAGGTCCACCATTTGTAGCAAACAAACTTCGTCGTGATCCGTATTATGCTAAACCTTGAGCAATATTGACGATTAATTCAATAACTGACTGAACATCATCAGCGCTTTTGATTACAAATAAGTGGTCAGCTTCTCCATCTGTTGGTGCTAACACTTCAATTTTATGAGAATCAGCTTGTTGTCGAATAAGTACTTCCTCAAAAGTAGAAGCACTCCTAAATACATTTGTGTTTCGCTGACTATTAGTAACTCTTGCTTGAAGAACACAATCTGGAATGTCAAAATTGACAAGGATGCTGATAAAGCTTTTATTTTCAAAATGTGAGAGTAGCTCCAGCCGACCTTTGCGAGAGCGATTTGAGTTGCAAAGAATTAGATGAAATTGGGTCTGATTAATAGCATAATCTACAATTGTTTGAGTAATGGCGTATTTAATAGTATTAGGTCCTTGTCTTGGTAGTAAAGTTTTGTAATACGTGTTGATGAAATCGGCATGGTTATCTTGGTCAATCACAAGTGAGTTGTGTAATTGTTGCTCTAATGCTTTAGCAAATGTAGTTTTCCCGCTGTGGGTTTTACCGACTGTAATGATCACTAACCTTTTCATCAAGGCAACTCCTCTTTCCAAGGTGGTTAAGGCTTTACAATAAATCTTACCATTAAATTCCTACTCTCATTACTAACTTTCACCTGATAACTTCATCATAATTACCTGATAATTAGCAACAACCACGAATAACTGCCAGTTAGCGAAAAGAGGTCAATCCCCTAAGAGGAATGACCTTTTTGTCTTTCGACAGAACTTTTAGCATCCATTATTCGATAATGTTAGGTGTGCCCCATTCACTTCCACATGCGCCCCGCGACGAAATGTGCTTTAATATACAAAAGGAGCGTGATTCAATGGACATCAAATCGTTTCTATATCCCAAGAACGAGGTCTCATACCTCATGACATCCTCTAATATGAAAGAAGCCATGGATAAATTAGAGGCGAGCCACTATACGGCCATTCCGATCTTGGACGAAAATGGCTTATATTTCGGAACGCTATCCGAGGGAGATTTGTTATGGAAGCTGAAAGCCACACCCGGCCTCGGCTTCGATATGATGCACGAAATTCCTGTCGTCTCCATCAAAAAACGGACGAAAGTCGAATGCGTCGCGATCAGCGCCGATTTGGACGATATGCTGGCGCTGGCGGCCGATCAGAACTTCGTTCCGGTCGTAGACGCCGATCGCGTCTTCCTAGGTATTATTCGCCGCAAGGATATAATCGAATACTATACCCGGAATATTGCTGATTAGTTGGAAAGACCTGATCTTGCGATCATGAAGGCTGCCGTTCGCCGGCAGCCTTATCTTTGTTCTTAATGTTATTGAGCTATCTATATTATCCCCATAATAGGGTATAAGTTAATTATCATCTACTTTGGTTTTTGCGATATTGGCTTGGCGTGATCCCCATTTTTTTTCGGAATAGCGCATGAAAAAATTTCATATCCAAGTAGCCTACTTGATTGGCAACCTGATAAATGGGTATATCCGTAGATATCAAAAGCTCGCAGCTCTTTTGAACCCTAATATTTTGCAAATACTGGGTAAAGGTTGAATCTGTCGTTCTCTTGAACAACCGTTGGAAATGACTCGAACTTAAATAGAAATTTTCGGCAACTTCTTGTACGGTAATGTTCTGGGTAGAGTTGCATTTGATGAATTGAATAATTTCTTCCATTTTATTAATTGTTGTGGGATTCTCTGAATTCATAGCAGCACGCTGAAGCATAACCAGTATTTGAACAAGACTCGAAACAAGCAAAGCTTCATATCCGGTGTAACGCTTCAAATATTCCGAATACATCTTTTGAACCATCTCAAAGAAAATATTGTGTCTATCCTCATAATGAAGCCAGCGATCCGTGCATTTATCAGGCTTGTAAACGATTTCAACCATTTTAGACCCAACCGGTAAAAGCGCTTTCCAATCTCTAAGGATTTCAGCGTTGAATAGACATTTGTATACAACGAGCGCATGATCTTGTCTTCGGGAATGAGGCCGATAAGTATGCGGAATCCCACTGGGAATGATAAACATATCCCCATGCTTAACTGGAATTACTTGATCCTCAATATGTAGATGACCTGAGCCTTCTACTACCAAGCTGATACTAGTAAATTCAAGTATTTGCTGAACATCTGTAAACGCTTTCTCATAACTGTTTAAACTAATAGTGATGTGGCCCTCATCGGAGGAAACCTCATTCATATGCTCTATTTTTTCGAACAAGTTCTATACACCTCACTCTCGTAAATCCGGCCAGCAGATTTCCCTATATTAACCTACTAGCCTTTATGTTATTTTCAGAGATTAGCAGGATGTTAACCTCAATCGTACTCGCTAATCCCACCTTCCTTCTGAGTTTTTGTTGCCTCTTCTATGTTCTTGTTCATGGATTCATTGGTCTTTCTTAATGCTGTTTGAGTGTCAATTGAATCCGATGAAATCATTCTCCACATCAGATACGTATCTTCGTTTATAAAGGTCAGGCCTGGCTTACGAGAAGGCGGCTTCGCACTATTCAGAGCAAATAATGATTGTATGTGCTTTCCTTGCCACTCTGGTACAGCTTGGCCAAAAGCTTGTTGAGCTGCAGTATCCTTGAGCGGAACCATGATCCCTTGCTTGGCTATCTCCACTTGAATCTCAGGAGATAACAGATAAGCGATAACCTGGAAAGCCAAGTCCTTATTATTGGATTGATTTGTGATAAACATGCCGTATGTATTTGGCTGAAATCTGGACTTCAGAGCTTCCGGAAAAATCGGAGCCGAAGCGAAATCGAAATTCAAGTTTTTGTTTTCGGTCACAAATTTCGTTACATTTTCCATCGAGTCTATGACCATTGCAACACGACCTCTGGAGAATTCATTCGTATTGACCAAGGGATTGCCTGGAATTTCGTAGAAACGTCTAAGATTATCAACAATTTTCGTCCATTTATCAGAAACCATGGAGGCTTGATTTTCGTTCGGATCAAGCCCTGGCTCCGACAGTTGATTGAATCGCAAGTAAGCGGCAGGATTCATTTGGAAGCCTCTATAGGGAATGTCTCCCTCTTGTCGGGTTAGCTTTTTGGCTAACTCGTAAGCATCGTCCCAAGTCATTCCATCTTTCGGATAATCTAATCCTGCCTTATCAAAAATCTCTTTATTGTAAACCATCACATATTCATTAGAATTATAGGGCAACGAGTATAGTTTACCGTCCGATGAGTTGATTGAATGCTGCATAAAGGCCGGATTCAACGTACTCGTATCGAAATTATACTTTTTGATTAAATCTGTCATATCAAATTCCATTTTGAACCTTCGTACCTGCCTGTATGTATTACGGCGAACATCGTCGAAGATAATATCAGGAATGGTACCGTTTGCAATCATGTCTTCATATCGTTTACCCGGATTATCCCAGGCAACATGCTTGATTTTGATATCCGGGAACTTCTTTTTTATAAATTGACCGATTTGCCTCTCAAAAATTTCTTTCTTTGCGAAATATGATGGCCAAGCTGTGAAGATGAACAATTCCTTATCTGGCGTCTGGGCTACAGCTTCAGAAGACGGTGTGCCTTCCGTAGTTCTGACCGATTCCCTATTCGTCTCGCCAAAACATCCCGCCAAGACAACTAACATGGAACCGATCAAACATGATTTCCTTATAACCTTCTTCAATTTTGGACCAGACCTCCTGTAGTTGAACACATACTCATCATAAACGCTGGTGAGCGTTGTGATAATTCTAATATTTTAAGAATAGTGGACAGTTTTAATATAGATTAACCTCTATATATAGCCTGATTGCGCTGTCTATAGGTCATAAAAGCTTTTCAGCTAACGATAAAGCCTTTGAAACTCTCCTGGCGTATGCCCCGTAGCCTCTTTAAACACACGCGAGAAATATTTTGCGTCCGAGTACCCTACTTGTTCCGCAATTTCAAACGCTTTCAGCTTATTCAAAATCAACAGCTCTTTTGCCTTCCTAATTCTCAATTCTTTGATAAATGATGTAAAAGAAATGCCCAGCTCTTTTTGAAATAATGAACTCAAATATTCTGGTGTTATGCAAAATAAATTCGCTAGCTCCTCCAGTGTAATCCCACTTTGATATTTATCCTGTATCATTTTCACCGCTTTATTGATTACAAGACTATGCGATTTAGGCAACGTTATAAATCCTTCAGCAATCTTGTCAGTGGTGTCCCGGAACACTTCCTTCAGCTCATAGGGCGTCTGCACAAGCGAAAGCCGATTATATATATCTTTCTGTTCTTTTGCAATTTTGACTTCCCCAAGGATAACTCCCGCCACGTACAGAATCGCAGCTGCAAACTGAATGCAAGCATCAATGACATGCTGCGGCTCGGCAGCCTCTCTTATGCAATACTCTACAAAGAGCTCCGCCTCTGATCTAAGCCTTGCCTGATCATGGCTTGATACCGCTTCTTTTATTCGCTGTTCCCACTCGGTTGAGTAATGAAAAGCTCCTCTTGTCACGTTGCTAATCATATGTTTATCCAAAGCTTTACGAGTACCGATAATCAGAGCCCACTTACGCATGGACCTGACATTAAGCATTTCGATTTTTAAATTTTTGATATGAGGAAGGATCGTCCAGGTAATGACGAAATCGTCCAACTGCAAGGAATAAAGCTTTGTAATCAGATGTTCCCACAGGCTGCTCATATTTGGCTTTGATGACTTCATATGGAGTAAAATATTGATTTCAAATAGCTCCGGAATTTCAACTAACGTAAAATCATTGATCCTGCTGTCCTGCCCTAAAATGTGATGAAGGGTGCTTTTTACTTCCAACAGCAATTCCTCGGAAGATTTGCCGATATAGACGGATGCGATATAGCGAGTCGAAGAATCGTCTTCTCCGATCCATTGTTTGACGTGCTCAGGTATACGTTCAACATCAACGTCCGCTTGTGTGAGCATGAGTTTGACCACTTGCTCGCGATCCATACTGCTTTCAGTTGCGGGTATTCCATTCTGCAGATCGTTGGTCATATCTTTCTCCGCATTCAGGAGCACTTGCTTTAAATCATCTGCTGTAATCGGTTTCAGTAAATACTCGATGACGAAACCGATCTGCAAGGCTTTTCGCGCGAATTCAAATTCGGAATAACCGCTTAAAATAACCGTTCTCGGTGTGATGCCTTCTTCCTTCAGAGCCTCCAACATTTCAATTCCACCCATTAAAGGCATTCTAATATCCGTAATGACCAGATCTGGCTTCATTTGTTTAATAGAGGCTATACCTTCCAGGCCATTCTCGCATTCTCCGACAACTTGGTACACATCGCTTAATTTGTGGATCAATCGAGAAATGCCTTTACGGATTCTGTCTTCATCTTCAACTACTATAATTCTCATGCATTTCCCTCCTTCAGCAGCGGTACAATGATACTGACTTTGGTGCCTTGACCCCGAGTGCTCTCAATTGTGCAATTCGCTTGATCTCCGTAATATAAATACAATCTCTCCATCACATTCCGTATTCCTATTCCAAAGCTTGTTCCCGATGTATCCTTGGTTGTGCTTTCCATCATACCTTTAACAACGGTTTCTTCCATACCGCAGCCGTTATCTTCTATTTCAATGCATAAGAAGCTTTCGTCCAAAATATAAAAGTGAATGTGCAGCTCGGCGCCAGCTTTCATTCCTGCGAAACCATGTATGATCGTATTTTCGACGAATGGCTGGAGTAACAGTTTATAGATTTTAGCCTTTTTCAGCTCTGGATCGATATGTATGTAGTATTGAAATGAGTCGTTAAATCGATTTTTTTGCAGAAACAAATATTGCTCCAACCACTCGAGCTCTTGAGCTAGCAGCACCATTTGATTGCTGTAGCTCACGCTATAACGCAGAATAAGGGCAAGCCCCTTTAACATCCGACTGATATCATGCTCTTCTTTGTCGATGGCCATCCAATTGATTGAATCCAATGTATTATATAAAAAATGCGGATTGATCTGAGCTTCTAAAGATCGGATTTCTGACTCCTTTTGTTTTTGAACAGCTATCTTCGTTTCTTCCATCAACTCATTGATAGTCGTCATCATCTTATTGTAACTAGAAGCAATAATTGAAATTTCATCGCTTGCATTATCCTCTAACTTTACTTTAAGGTTACCTTGCTCGGCTATCCGCATCGCATTCACAATTTTCCGTATGGATTGGGTAAGAAGGCCAGAGAAATATATAATGAGTAGAATCGAAAATGAAAACACTATAATTGCCATCCAAATATTAATTTTCTGCATGGAGTATATCTCCGAAAACATTTTCTCTTCGCTAGTTACATTTACAATAGTCCAACCTGTCTGCTCATTTGGGTAGTAGTTAATGATGGATGACTGTCCCATAACCACCGCCTGCTGGGGAAGATTTTCTAAAGATGAATTCTTTGTGTTCAATAGGTTGAGAAAGCTCGTCCCGATCTTTTCTTTCTCCGGGAATGTCACAATATTTCTAGTGCCATCTATTAAAAAGTTAATGCTTGTAATTCGGTCCGCTTGGTTATCCATTAACGAAATGCTGGATGCCTTAGAAAGAATGGATTCATCCAAATCCATGATGAGGTATCCCATTATTTCCAGTTGCCCTGACGATATGCCAAACACCTTTCTAGCGATATGAAATACGTTGTGCTCCTTAATATCGTCAGCCTTCACTTTTTCTGTTACGGTAATGAGAGGACCCTGTTGTAAGTTTTTCAACTTCAATAGGTACGGCGCAGCATCCCTATTTTGATTCCATGATGAACCAGTTTTTTTATCATAAGACACTAGAACTACTCCATTATTATCAAAAAAGGTAATGCCTTGAATCCCTTCCTTAGAGTTTGAATATCCGGAAAACACCTTTTGAACCACATCTGAGTGAATAAGCTTATCAAAATCAGAGCCGTGAAGCAGTTTATCGGTCGATTTGGCAAAGTCTGTATCAACAATTAATTGATATAAAGTATCATCATATTCGGATAAGCTTGCGTTGAGATTTTTATTCGTCTGGATCAAATTATAGTTAACCAATTCGTTTATTTTTGTTTTCATTGCTTTTGTTGAATTCCAATAAGTTATGTAATGCATGAAGATTGACGGCAAGAAAGCGACCAGCACAAAAGTAATAATTAACTTATTCTTGTAGTTTATCTTAGGTTTCTTAAAACCCAACATTCAATCACCCAATTTTGGTTTATTTTGTTCTATAATAAATCTTCTCCGATAATCTTGCTATAGAAATTACGTATATTTTAGTTTTCTAATATCCTGAGCCCTATTATTCCCTCTTCCTCAACAACCTCGAGATACAAATAATTAGCCTCCTTCGTTGCGTCATACATATAATGGGAAGCGAATATCCAACCAGCAGATAATCTGATACTAAAAAACGCGATTCACGCGGTGATTAATGAGATAAAGTTCTTGTCACTCGATATTTTTCCGCTACCGTCAAAAAGTCCCCGCCGTAAATTGGCGGGGACTTTTGATAAAAGCAGGACCAAACGTCCCTTTAACTTCCTTGCTGCTCATTCATAGCGGCCAGCTTTCTCTATCACTCCGAACGGGATAACGCCGACTCATGAGAATGATCGATGGACGCAGCTTGATGTTCTTAATCGCCCAGAGTTAAATCCTTAAAAGCGTTTTCGTTATGCATTCTGAGTTTGTCTGCTCAAAATTAAAAAAGCCTACTGTTGTAGGCTCTTTAAATGTTACGTATATAACAAAGTGATTACAAGCAGCTCATAAAGGACTAAGGTAAGAATAAGTTCGTCATTGTTGTGATAAGGATTAAAGAAAGCACGATTTGCCCCTTGATTTGGAACTGCTAAATACAATAAGCCCCTCTCGCACTTTACGATCCTCCCCATGAAAACTTGACCATCAATGGTCTCAATTCTTACAAAATGATTCGCATGATGTCTGCAAACATTGTGTAAATGGGTTCTAATGGATTTTAGAGTTTGGATTGAATTACTGTCTGCGTGATATAAGACTTTTTCTTGATGTAGTCCCATTTGATAACTCATTTTGTGGCTTCCTTCCATTGGAATTTATATATCATATGCCCAATATGTTTCTTTGCTCATTGGACAATATTAATTGGGCTTGACATACTAATTCCGATAAGTTTACTAATCAAAAGAACCTCCAATAATGGAGGCTCTTGGTAAACATTCACACGCTTAGTGACGTGAAAGAATTCAATCAATACCCCTAACCTACGCTGGGGGTACAACAACTTTCGGGGCTCTCCGAAGGTGAATTAGTTATACTACATACACCTGTTTCTGGTAAATCCAGTTCTACCTTCAAAGCTGCTTCATAATCCCCTGCCAAATAGGCAACTACGGATCTAACTTGTTCATAACCGGTTGCCATGAGGAAGGTTGGTGCGCGACCGTAGCTTTTCATTCCAACGATATAAAATCCCTTTTCTACATGACGTAGCTCTTTTTCACCATGTGGACGCACGGTACCGCAGCTATGAACATTGGGATCGATAAGTGGCGCTAACGTATCTACACTTTCCGTAGCTTGATCAATGCTTAAGCGCAGCTCCCTCAGGAAGGAGAAATCCGGCCGGCTTCCTGCATTTACAATAATTCCGTCCACTTCAGTTATATCCATAGCTGTCTGATTAAGCATTCCACTTATTGTAATTTTTGATTCTTTGGATTTTACTTGTTGGATTTTGAACGGAGTCATGATTTTGATTTGTTTCGAATCTACCAGATGATGAATGCGCGTTCCAAGCTCTCCTCGCGCTGCAAGCTGATCGTTCTCTTCCCCGCCGTATGCATCCTCCACTTTGTTTTTTCGCATAAGCCATATAATTTCCGTTTCTGGATAGGATTCCTTTAATTCCGCGAGCTCTAGTAGCGTATTTAAAGCCGAATGGCCTCCACCGACAACTGCAATACGCTTACCAATATACTTATCCCCGTCTTTCCCTTTTATATCAGGAATACCATAGAAGATATTGTTACTAAGTAATTGTTCTTCTTGCGTCCATACACCACTTGCATAAAGTGGATTGGAATGTCCCCAGGTTCCCGAAGCATCAATTACTGCTTTAGCCTCATAAACCTGAAGCATTCCATTAACTTCTGCATATAGCTCAAAAGGATTACTCTCGCGATTCGTAGATTTCATTTTATCCGTATCTTTTCTACTGACTGCTACTACTTTCGTGTTTAGAATAAGTCGAGATTCGATATCTGGCAGCTGTGAAAGTGGCAATAAATATCGCTCCAATAATTCATATCCTGTAGGCAGTTCATCAGGTTCAGGAGCTACCCCACCCTGGGAGGTTAATAATCTTTCGGCCGTTTTATCAACATTGTATTGCCATGGAGAGAATAAGCGAACATGGCCCCACTCTGAAACATTATGACCAACATGTTCACCTGACTCTAGTAGAATGAATTTCTCCCCTCTCTCCACTAAATGAGCTGCAGCCGCTAGACCGATTGGACCAGCTCCGATAATGACCACGGGCAAATGATTCAAGGTTCGTTGATCGTTTCCTGATTCTTCTTTTCTTATCGGTGATGCACAGCAAGATCCTGTTTGAGTGATTTCGATGTTTTTCATCATGGGTACAACCTCCTGTTATTTCATACGAAAAGAGTAAAAATAATATTATTTGAAAGAACCCTACTAGCAGCTTATTATAGTTGCAATTTACAAGTATTAAATGAAAAAAATTACCCCAGAGGGGTCGTGCAACATTGGCTGGATTTTGCCATAGCCTCATTCAAAAGTTGAATGGAGCGAATAACCGTTTCTTTTTCGAAGTCGTTCATGTGAGAAAAGACTTCATTTAAATAAGCATTCATTTGCTGGTCAATCGTCGCAGCCACATACTTACCTTCTGTTGTCAGCGAAAGAATATACACCCTACGGTCGTCGGGATCAGGAACTTTTTTTATTAAATTCATTTTGATTAACGACTGAACTTGCCGACTAAAGGTCGTAATATCTGTACCTAATGCGTCCGCTACCTGTTGGATGGAAGGTTTATGTTGATGGTCTATCTCATATAGAATATGGCTTTGAACTAAAGAAATATCGAAGCCTCCTGCAGAACAACAATTTTTATTCAGAAATCCAAAACGGCGTGTCATGATTTGAAATAGTTCGCGAACATTTTCCACTGTGGTTTCACCTCATACCTTAGTTATACAATATTTATTTGCAATTTGCAAGTGTATTGATCATAAAAAGAAAAACCACTCGGCTGAGTGGTTCCTTTGAGCAATTTATTTACCGGGATATAATTTATTCAGGGATTCTCTCTGAGATGGCTTAATATCAATGATGTTGCGAATGCTCTTTGCCTTGGCCTCGGCTTCATCGAGCTTGTCACTTAAGCCCAATGCAAGTAAGGTGCCTGCGGCTACCGTCCCAGTTCTGCCTTTTCCTCCACCACAATGAAAAGCAATTTTCTTGTTTTGCTGGTAAGCTTCGGTGACAGCCTCGATCGCTTGCTCAAAGGCTTTTTCTTGTGGCACGGCAGAGTTGTCCGCTAACGGGATTTGAATCCATTTCGCTTTCGCCTCCAGATACGCACATTCCGTTGCTTCGCCGCGAAGATCCACAATCACTTCGATACCTTCATTTTTCACCATCGATTCTACGTCAGCTGCCGAGCCCATGAAAATTTTATTCGGAATCAATGCGTGGTAGTTTTTTTCAGTCGACATGGACTACACTCCCTTCTTAAATGATCCAAATGTTATTGGTATCGGTATCGGTGCCGCTGGCGGCACGCAGCATAAGGACAAATCCCTGCCTTCTCCGGCTGATTCGAATTCAGAATCTTCTTTTGTGCAGAAAATTTCCCAAGCGTTTCCATCCGGGTCATACACCCAAACTTTATCCTGCACCGCATAGCAGCATGTCGTATTCATCTCGTCAATCAGCAGCAACCCGCTTTGACGTAGCCGCTCCCCCATCGCCAACACTTCTTCGGTGTCATTGACTTGGAATCCCAAGTGATTCAGCACGCCTTTTTGTTCAAACGGCCGGACATTGAGCGAAAAATGCAGCGCCGGATCTTCTAATTCAAATTTCGCGTAATTATCTTTAATCTTACTCGGTTCTGCTCCAAAAAAAGCACGATAAAAGTCAAGGGACTTGTTCAGATCCGTACAGTTTAATGCGACATGCATTCTTTTGATCATCGAATCCACCTCATTTCCCTTCTTGGACGAACTGCTCTATCCGGCTCTTGATCGAGTCGCGAACAGTGCGGAACTGGTGCATGATTTCGTCTTCCGTTCCGGTCGCCTTCGCCGGATCGTCAAACCCCCAATGCCATTTAGTTACATTTTTGTTGGAGATCACAGGACAATGCTCGTCGGCGTGACCGCATAGGGTAATGACATAATCGGTACGATTCAAAATGTCCGGATCGATCACATCGGAGGTGTTTTTGCTAATATCCACACCAGCTTCGTTCATGACTTGAACCGCACGCGGATTGAGTCCATGCGCTTCAAGCCCCGCACTTTTCACTTCGTATTTATCGCTGCCCAAAGCCTTTAAAAACCCATCTGCGATTTGGCTTCTGCAGGAATTTCCTGTGCACAAAAAGTAAATTAATGGTTTTTTCTCCATGATTAAAAAATCTCCTTTGTTAGTTCAAATATAGAATCAGTTAAGCACCTTGATGTCCTCTTTTTGTTTGTTTGCTGCCCAAAAATGACTTCATGATCATCGCAATCACTACAAGGACAACCACAATCACCGTAATACATAGCCATACATTCACCTGTAAAGTTTGAAGAACATACAGCCATACATAAAGACCGATAAGAGTAATGAACAATGTGGGAATAGTTAACAGGATACCGACTTTAAAATAATAGCCCCAGCTGATTTTCACGTTTTTCGTCGATAACACATGCAGCCAAAGAAGGGTTGCCAGGGACCCGATTGGGGTAATTTTCGGTCCTAAATCCGAACCGATCACATTGGCATAAATCAGCGCTTCACGAATAAATCCATCGGTCTGTGTTCCCCGGATGGCCAGTGCATCGATCATGACCGTCGGCATGTTATTCATAATGGACGACAGGATCGCTGCGATAAAGCCCATGCCTACCGTAGCCGCGAACAGTCCATTGTCTGCGACTGCTTGAATAATGCTGCCTAACGCATCGGTCAATCCGGCGTTCCTTAAGCCATAAACCACCACATACATGCCGATGGAGAAGATAACAACAGCCCAAGGAGCGCCCTTCACCAGGTTCCATGTATGAATGGCAGGGCTTTTTCTTGCGGCTAAAAGAAGTGCAATTGCCGTGATCCCGGCAATAATGGATACGGGTATCGAGAATAATTCACTAACGAAATAAGCGACAAGCAATGCCGCTAAAATGACCCAAGATAGTTTAAACAACCTCATATCCTTGATGGCTTCCCTCGGCGTTTTTAGTTGGGTAAGATTGTAGCTTTTCGGAATGCTTTTATGAAAATACAGATACAACACAATAAGGCTGGCAATGATGGAGAAAAAATTCGGAACCATCATACGGCTTGCGTATTCCGCAAAACCGATGTTGAAATAATCGGCCGATACAATGTTGACCAAGTTACTGACGACAAGCGGCAAAGAAGCCGTATCGGCAATGAATCCACTCGCCATAATAAATGGCAGGATCATCTTGTCATCAAATTTAAGCGCTCGGACCATGGCGAGCACAATCGGTGTAATGATCAACGCCGCGCCATCATTGGCAAACAGGGCAGCAACCGCCGATCCAAGCAGAATGATAAATACAAACATGAGCAGACCGTTTCCGCGTGCAAGCCGCGCCATATGTAAAGCCGCCCACTCAAAAAATCCGATTTCTTCCAGCACCAGGGAGATTAAAATAATGGCTACGAATGCCAAGGTTGCGTTCCACACGATGCCTGTTACAGTACCAACGTCTGCGAAGCTGACCACGCCGAAAGTTAAAGCGAGGATGGCTCCAGCACTTGCCGACCAGCCGATATTTAATCCTTTTGGTTGCCAAATGACAAACGTTAGAGTTACTAAAAAAATAAGGAACGCAGTAATAGCCATGTAATCCTCCACACTATTCACAGTCATTTTTTAACTGATCGATTTTTTCTTTTAAGGATGGGATATATCCTAATACTGCCTGAATGTACGGCTTGTCATCAATATTTAAGGAATAATATATCCATTGACCTTTACGCGTTTCGTTCACAAGTCCGGCTGATTTTAATTTGCGCAGATGCTGGCTTGCGTTGGGCTGTGACGTTTCCAATAAATCCACAATGTCACAAACGCAAAGAGCTCGCTCTTTCAATAAAGCCAGCATCGTGAGCCGAGTCTTGTCTCCGAGCAGTTTAAAATTTTCTGACATTTCATTGATTTGTTCCATATCAACCCTCCCTTGAATGCTATAGGACCTTATGCACTAGAATTCATTTTATCTCCAACAAAATCTCTAGCAAACGCTTCTTCAGCCATTTGACTTCTACACACATTATGAACACATAAGAAATACATACGCCAAGGCTTATCCATATACTCACCTCTCACCAAAACGAATTACTTAATAAATATATACGAATGCACTTATATAATCAATTAGTTATATTATTAAAAAATTGTAAACGATACATAGATTAAAGGCTAGCTGAACGACCACCAGGGGCATCCGTTACAACAAAAAGCCAAAAGAGGAGCTTCTTGATGCAAGCTCCTACCTTACATTCTATTTTAGACCTCATAGCAACTGACTGGATTTATAAGTTATGTTTTTTTAGTGGCTATTTATTGCAGGTTTTTTTATGCATTTCAAAAAATTCTGCTCGTTAGCTGACGGATGTTATCCATCAACTTTGAATGTTACTTGAACCGGCTTATATGTTAGCTCAAGAGAACTCTTGCTCTTTTCGTTTTTGCTACGTGGGTTATTCAACCATTCATCAAGAATCAGAACCAGACGTAAATTCTTACGATCTATTCAGTGTTTTTTCTTTTTCAACTATTGTCTGATCATATCTGGAAATTTTATAATCCAAGCGTTCCAACACTTTCTTCATATCTTCCATTCTTGTTATGAGCAGCTTACGCTGCTGGATTAGAAGTTCTTTTCTAGCTTCCATGGTTGCATCCCCGTGTTGAAACAACCCGACATATTCAATCAAAATTTCAACTGGAAGACCTACGCTTCGCATACATTTGATAAATTCAACCCACCTGCAGTCTTCTTCCGTATAATCCCTGATTCCGCTTTTATTGCGGTTCACCCGCGGAATAAGTCCGATTCGTTCATAATAGCGGAGTGTATCCTGTGACAAATCAAATTTTTCACTTACTTCTGCTATCAACATGAAGATTTCACCTCCCAAATTCAGATCAAGAACACCCCGGTGTAAATAGCTAGGGGCGTTCTTGTCGTTTCTTATATCAAACTGCACCAACTACCGGATGAGGAACATACGGATCTTCCAACGAGGCAACTTCTTCCGGTGATAACGTAATCGAAAGAGCATCTACCGCATCTTCGAGATGAGACAATTTCGTAGCGCCGATAATGGGAGCTGTTACTGGTTCTTTCTGTAACAACCAGGCAAGTGCAATTTGAGCGCGGGGAACACCATGTTTTTCTGCAATTGCTGCTACACGCTCCACAATCAATCGATCAGTATTAGCAGTCGCATCGTATTTGGATTTCTGAACTTGATCGGTTTCGGAACGATGCGTTGTTTCCGACCAATCACGCGTCAATCTTCCTGATGCGAGCGGGCTGTATGGAATCACACCGATTTTTTCTTCCTTACAAAGCGGCAGCATCTCCCTCTCCTCTTCACGGTATATGAGGTTTAAATGATTCTGCATCGACACAAACCTAGTCCATCCATTTTTCTCGGCTACATGTAATGCCTTTTGGAACTGCCATGCGTACATGGCTGAAGCACCAATGTATCTGGCCTTCCCAGCCTTAACAACATCATGCAATGCTTCCATCGTTTCTTCAATAGGAGTATTGTAATCCCAGCGGTGGATTTGATAAAGGTCTACATAATCTGTTCCCAATCTCTTAAGACTCTTATCAATTTCACTCATGATTGCCTTTCGGGAAAGACCAGCACCATTTGGACCTTGATGCATGCGGAAATGAACCTTTGTCGCGAGGACAATTTCATCACGATTAGCATGATCCTTTAAAATCCGTCCAACAATTTCCTCGCTTGTTCCGTCTGAATATACATTCGCCGTATCAAAAAAATTGATACCAAACTCCAGAGCTTTTTTTATAATAGGACGACTGCGCTCTTCATCAAGTACCCATGGATGAACCCACCGTTCTGCTACACCAAAGCTCATACAGCCAAGGCAAATCCGAGATACATCCAAGCCAGTATTTCCAAGTTTCACATATTCCATTTGATTGTTCCTCACTTTCCAATATATATTGTTTCCTTTAAATGAAGTTTACACCTTGGAGTTAACTCCAAGTCAAGCGATTTTGTTATGCAGTTCGTGTTTAATTATCCTGCTCGTTTGGTGAGTATAAAACTGCTGATTGTTGCCGGCAGCCTCGTCCTGTGTTTGTTGAGCATTCGTTCTTTCATGGTAGTTCAACGGTGAACTGCCGTTCTTGGTGATCATTGAGATCTCGTTTCCCGTTTTTTTTGTTGTTTTTCTACTCATAATCGAAAGAATGGCTTAGGGGAGCTGCTTGTATATTGGGCGCGCTCAAATTCTTCGGCAATGATGCGGATGCCCTCTTCAATAACTTGCTCATCGGTCCGAATGATGCTAAGGCGCAGCAAGTTAAGCTTGGGGAAAGATGAAAGGAATTGCTTATCGGTTGCCAGTACATCAACGCCACGATTTTCCAATCGCTTGACCAAATCTTCTGTATCAATGGATTCCGGAAGGTGTATTGAAGCAAAGAGCCCCCCGCAAATTCGGGTGGTATATAAGCACTCTTTGGGCAATAGTCGCTTTGAAATTTCCCCTAGATGTTTAATGCGGTGATTGTACATGGATTTCATTTGCTTCGCATGATGAGCATACATCCCGGACTTCATATAAATCTCGAGTACACCTTGAGAAAGCACCGAGGTGCTCAGATCCGCCGCATGTTTATGCCATTGGAGCAAAGGAATTAACGATGTTGGTACTGCGGCCGCGGCAATCCTTAATCCAGGCAACATCACTTTGGAAAAGCTTCTGAGATAAATGACATGACTAGCGCCATTATAAGCGTGAATAGGATCTGCTTTACTGTCTGTTTCCAAATCAGCAAGATAATCATCCTCAACTATGTAAACGTCATTGGCTTTGGCGAGTTCTGCAAGTCGCTGCTTGTCTTCCGCTGTGTAAGAAGTGCCTAACGGATTATGGAAGCGCGGAATTGTATAAAAAAACTTGATCATATTACTTTGAAAATAGCGCTCCAAAGCTACCCAATCAATCCCGTCAGGAGTTCTTTCGATGCCGATTACGGTTTGTCTTTGTGTATTAAGCGCAGCCAGCATTCCCCAGTACGTTGGTTGCTCGACCAGTATGTTTGTTTTTCCGTTTGGAAAAGGCATCCCGGCTAGAAGATGAAGAGCTTGCTGGGCGCCAGAAAATATAAAAACTTGCTGAGCCGAAGGAAAAACCTGTTGCTGCTGAAAAAGCTTCACGATCTCCTGGCGAAGAGAAAGCAAACCCTGTGGATCGGGATAAGTGAATATCGACGTCTCAAATAATTCCATCGCTTTGTTCAAGCATTGACGAAAGTCGATTTGCGGTATCGATGCGGGATCGGGAGCCGCTGATGCAAAATCGATTCGTTTTGTTTGCAGCAGAGGAAGAAGCGCTTCTTTGGCTACGACAAAATAACCACTCTTCGGACGTGAATAAATGAGATATTGATTTTCGAGTTCCTGATAAACACCAATAATTGTGTTGAGACTGCAACCGAACCTTTGGCTCTGCATACGGATGGAAGGCAGCTTCTGACCGGGTTTGATGAGACCATTGACTATGTCCGAACGGATGATTTGCTGAATGGATTCCTTTTTATTTTTCATAAATATGCCTCCAACTTGAATAACTTGATCATCTATCTGTACCCTTACAGATACACAATTGATCAATATACACAGTATTTTGTATCTACTATAATACAAAGAATCATACAGAAGTGCATTTAATAAATATTTTCGTACCTTGACATCTCAACGTGTCGAGTGCATTTTTGTATAAAAAATTTTTTTTTGAGGTGATTGTAATGAACAAAACGACAAGCGGCTGGATCAATGGTTTCCTGGGCGTGCTCATCTTCAGTGGCTCGCTACCCGCAACACGGTTGGCTGTGATGGATTTTGATCCGTTATTCCTCACCGTATGCCGTGCCGCTATTGCTGGGGTGTTAGCTGGAGTGCTTCTCCTCATCTTCCGGCAACAACGGCCTGTCCGAAGCGACATCATTCCGCTATTGTTAGTTGCACTCTGCGTGGTAGTAGGTTTCCCACTGCTGACAGCCTTGGCGCTTCAGTATGTCACATCCGCGCATGCAATTATCTACATTGGGCTTCTACCGCTTTCGACAGCGATCTTCGGCGTACTGCGGGGCGGTGAACGCCCGCGACTAACTTTTTGGATCTTATCAGCTCTAGGCAGCTCCCTTGTAGCAGGATTCGCCCTAACACAAGGGGCTACATCTTCGCCGGTCGGTGATGCGTTAATGCTGGCTTCTATCATCGTGTGCGGTTACGGTTATGCGGAAGGGGCACGACTCTCACGGAGGCTAGGGGGCTGGCAGGTGATCTCTTGGGCGCTCGTTCTCTCTCTTCCCGTTATGTCGCTGCTCTCGTTTTATTACATGCCGATTTCGTGGGCGGGTATCAGTGGTTCCGCACTCTTGAGCCTTGCTTATGTCTCCCTGTTCAGCATGCTCATCGGCTTTGTGTTCTGGTATCGTGGTCTTGCCCAGGGAGGTATAGCAGCGGTTGGGCAGTTACAACTCCTCCAGCCTTTCTTCGGCCTGCTACTTTCGGCTCTCGTTCTGCACGAGTCAATTGGTTGGCCTATCTTTATAGTAAATATCGGTGTCGTACTGTGCGTGGCGATCGCACGGCGATTTGCAGCAAAATAGTTTTCAACGTCAACTCCGATATCGCTATTAACGCCAACAGGCTGTCAAGAAACCTCGACAGCCATTTTTTATGTTTAATATATTTATTACGGCACTTCTCTAAGGCTATGTTATAATATTCGTACTAATACTCCTAAAACTGTTCTGCACTGGAGTGACCTATGATGCAATCGAAACTAGGCAAACCCATTGGACTATTAAATGTAAATATGGATTATCCTAAATTTTCAGTTTCCCGGTACTTACCCTCCGCCGATCTCAGCCATTTCATTGAGCATTACTGGGTTGTCTGCTGGGATCTTCGAGGGCAGGAACCGCACCTTCAGGAGACCTTGCCTCATCCTTCCGTTCATCTTGTGTTTGAAAGAGACAACTCGCGAATTGTGGGAGTTGTTAAAGGTAGATTTTCTGTGCTTCTTCAGGAACAAGGAGCCGTTTTCGGCGTCAAATTCCGGCCTGGAGCCTATTATCCCTTCCTGAAAAATTCCGTTTCAACCATAACGGACCGTACAATACCCTTCCTTGAAGCCTTCGGAATGAGCAGCCAAACGTTGGAACAACGGCTTTTTTCCATGGATACCGCAGAACAGATGATTCCTCTTGCAGAATCTTTTATTCGGGAACGGCTCCCTGAACCAGACACCAATGTCGAATTCATTAATACCATCGTTCAAAGCATTATCTCCGATAGAAGTATCGTTAAAGTTGATGACATTGTGCGCCGCTTTCCTATTCACAAAAGGCAGTTTCAAAACTTATTCCGTCAGTATGTGGGGGTCAGTCCCAAATGGATCATTCAACGCTACCGACTTCACGAAGCGGTAGAAAAAATGGCCGACGGCGATATTCCCGACTGGTCAAGGCTTGCTTTGGATCTCGGCTATTACGATCAAGCACATTTTATTAAGGATTTCAAATCAATCGTAGGTAAATCCCCAGAAACCTACACGAAATTGTTAAATGAACTAAACTCGGGCCACGACCGTTAAAGCGGGTGTTTATATAGTTCGATCACGTTTCCATCGGGATCGCGTAAATGGGCAACTCTGGCATTCCACGCCTGCCGATCATGAGGTTCGTTAAGGAGTACTACCCCTTTATCCTTCAAGCGGGCGCAAACCTCATCGACTTCATCCACTGCAAATGTAAGTAAGAATTTCGATTGTGGTTCTGCGCCGGTTGGAAGATACTCTTCCTCGATTACTTCAGCCATATTTTGACGCGAGAAAATTTCGATTTTGGTTTCGCCGGTATTAAAAGATGCGAACTGCATCTCCTCTGCGAAAAATCCCAGTGGAAACTCCATCACGTCTCTGTAAAATGCTACACTTTTATGAATATCCTTCACCAACAGTCTGATTTGCGACAATTTCATTTGTTCCACTACCTCCCTATACAAATATTGGCCAACCTGATAGTTCAAAGGTCTCCTAAACCCAATATAGCAAAATCACGGAAACTAGTATTGTAAAAACACGATAATAAATTGCCGCTACTTGTGGTATGGTTCAGCGCGTGTGATCATAAACTATTCTGCCCTTTCGTATAATGAGGGTGCCATCTTGGCGGGAGCCAGCTTGCAATGGTCAGAAAAATTTATTCCTGGTTTAGGATTTTATTTACCAACTATTACAAACACATTTCTTCTGGTGCCTTCATTAGACTGCCGTTCATCGGACCCGTTAAATCATTTTATTTTTTTACACCAATGTGTAAAAAGAAAACCACAAAACGACGATTAGTCGAATTGTGGTTAATAAGTTCTTACCGTGGGAGCTTCACTTCGAGCTTCGGATGCTTCTTAGGTGTACTTTTGCAGCACTCTCACTTGGGGGTGCATAAAGTGTTTAGGAAGTCGTGTCTTTACTATCTGATACTTTAGCCTGCAAATGCTCTAGTTGGGCTTTGTATAGCTCTTCTTTTGCTTCCTGAACGTCTTGCTCTCGATTGACATTACTATGTGTGGCTTCATTCAGCGTGTGGAGTGCATGATTCAGAGAATTTTGGGCTTGTGTCCTTTTACTTTGGTCTTGTTGGTTCGATTGTTGGTCAGTCATTGAGTGTTCCTCCTTAAAATTTTACAGCAAAGTTAATATGGTCAGAATGTTCATTTGTAATTCATATTATTTGGCTTTTATGCCGAATTGTTTATTAAGTGTAGCTGCTCTATATGCATTAAACGTCTCTGTCATCAGACGCACGATGCAATAGCAGTCGTCTGCGACTGACGGGAGATCGTATCCGGTGATTCCACATGTCAGCATAACAAATCCGACAGGCTGCTCATCCGCGTAAATGGCAAACGGAAATGGATGTCCCCCATTGGTTGCAAGGACATAACACGAAGCCACGTTTTACTTTCCGTTAGTTGAATTATCGCAATCACTTTCTTGTATTTTCTCAATAATTTCACTAACACATTGTTCTATATCCTTATTTGAGCAATCAAGAGTTTTATCACTATACTTAATATACAGAGGGACTCTTTCCTCATAAACGTCTTCAAGACTATTCCCTTTTTTTATTACAATGCCTCTGGTTGTTATGTTTATTAGTCTTCTTTTAATTTCTTCATATGGGACATGTAAATAAATAATCTGTCCACCCTGTTTAAGGACATTCATAGCTTTTTCTGAGTATATAACACTTCCACCAGTAGATATAATGCAATTTTTTAGTTGCAATTCAGACACAATTTTTTCTTCGACTTCCATAAATTTTTCGATACCATCATTATCAATTATATCTTGTAACAACCTACCTTCATGTTGTTGAATAACATTATCTGTATCCACGTAATCCATGCCTAAAGCTTTTGCAAGCCATACACCTAAAGTACTTTTACCAGCTCCAGACATACCTATAAGAACTATATTCATATTCTTCCTCACTTTTGTGATGCCTCCATTTTTCCCTTTAATTAATTCGAACTAAATTGCCCTTTAGCATAATGGGACTACCTATTTTTCGCGGCAGTCTTGTTCACGAAACTATTTTACCAGTATATAATAGTTACGTATGTAATTCAGAATATTCTCATAGCAGGATGTGATCCTTGAATAGATTTATATCTTCGATAAATTCATTTACCAGTTTATAACATTTCAGTATCATTTTGGATTCCTTTGATTGACGATATTTCCGGCTTCATCGATCGCTACGTCATAGGATATCGACATGAGGTAATGATACCTGTCCACCTTCGCTTGTTCATCCACTTTGATTATCTGGTCATTTTTTATGAAATAAGGAGAAAAGGACATCTTGATTTCTTTTCCTTTAAACGTCATATGTAAGATACCGGTCTCCGCATCATGCCCTCGGACATAGGAAGGAAATAAGAAGTTTCCGAGTGAATATGCCACGGGCTTCTCGTTATAATACTCAAAGCCTTGGAGCCAGTGTGGGTGCGACCCTACTATCGAATCTGCGCCTGCCTCAACCATTTGCTTCACATATTCTTTCTGATATTTCGCAGGAGTATTGGTTTTCTCCACGCCCCAGTGCAAGTACACAATCAAATAATCCGCATCTTCCTTTTGCTCAGTTATGGTGGAAATCACTTTATCTAATTGATAACCGGATGCCATTCCTGGTCTATTCTCACGGGCGTACCATTCTTCCGAGGGTAAGAAGCGGGAGAACGCGAGAAAACGAAACTTTTTACCTTTAATAATGACCTCTTTAGAAGAGTATGCAGCATGGGCATCCACCCCCGCGCCAACATAAGGTATGCCCTTCTCATCCAACGCTTTCATTGTATCCATTAAACCTTCGACTTTGTAATCTAAGACATGATTATTCGCAATGCTAACCAAATCAAAGCCCGCGACCTTTATACCATCCAATGTGTTTGCATCACTTTTTATGTAGAACAGTTGGCCTGGGAATTTATCCGTTCGGTCGGTGATGGCTGTCTCTAAATTCATGAAGGCAAAATCCGCTTTTAAAATCTCATGTTTGACTTGTTCAAATGGATAATGTACTCCGTGTTTCTGGAGGGTATCCCGAATGGACCAGTCGAACATGACATCACCGGCAAAGGCAATATCTATAGCGGGCTCTTCATACGAAGCAGTAGAAGGCTCTACATCTTCAGGTGAATCTGATGGTTTATTCACTTCAGTCAAGATAGAGCTTGGAAGAGGGAACGGAGATTGCTCTAAAGTAGATGGTTTAGCCGGTTCAACCGCTGTTGTTTTGCTTAAGGAAATAGCATCAGGCTGATTACAACCTCCCATGAGTGTAAAAACAAGGGGAATAAATAAGTAACAAACTGAACGACCAAACAACAAAACCCCTCATCCCATATGTGTGATAGGGAATTTATATTCGCCGCCTCCTAATAAATCACTAAAATTTCCTTTATATGATTACAAAATTCTTGATAAATAGGCTCAATTATCCTTGATTCATTAATTCTGACCAAAAGAAAAACCGCTTTCTCATTAGGCGATTACTTCTGAACTATAGATCTTACCTGCGTATGATAACGACTGCTTGCGGAATGACGAGCCAGAAGCCGGATACCGGCATAAAAAATACACCAATCAAGCTAAGTACTAACAGGTGAACGCCGACGAATTTGGGTACATCCGTCCCCTTGACCCGAATAAGCCAGTTCATTAAACGGGCAAGCATAAACAAAAGAAGACCAAACGATAAAAACCAGAAAGCGGCAGCTCTGTTGGCGTGAAGTTGGGGCTCAATCGCGTTTATAAAACCGTCACTCGCTATATCAGCGATCTGCTTCCAGTAAACGACAATTCCAACTACCGTATGTAACGCAGCTGTCCAAGCGAGCATCTCACCACTATATTTTTTTAATTTCACCTTATTCGTTGCTCCTCTGTTAATACAATGTAATGTTCACACCAGGGAAATAGGAATAATTACTTGAATTATAACATCGCGCAATGGTATAAATTTAGACATTAAGCCTTTAAAATAAGTCAAATATCGCATATGGTGGGTTAATTAATGTTACCTTTTTACGAGATACAAGCTAAGGATTTGAGGTTAACGGGTTTGACAGCCAACGCACATTTAATCGCATTTTCCATGCCAAATACGAGATGTCCCCAAGAGACTTCAAGACTAATTTTCGTAAATATATCCAATGAATCTTATTTATAAAATAATCTTATTGTCAAAAAATCAAAACCAGTCGGTCACTAAGCTAAAGTGCCAGACTGGTTTTCCATTTACCACATGCTACTAATTTAAGCTTCTCCACTTTGGCTTCTTCTTACTAGAAAGAAGTAAGCCAGCATGGCTGCGGAGCTCGTCAATAAAATAATTACGCCCAGAGGCACGGCAGTATCTTCACCCGCGATGCCGACTAGCGGAGAGACGACCGCTCCAAGCAAGAAGGGAATGACACCAAGTAGCGCAGCAGCGCTGCCTGCCATGTGCCCCTGGCTCTCCATTGCAAGCGGAAATGCTGCCGTTGATGTAATCCCGATTGCCGCTACGAAGAAAAACAGCGGAATTACCAATGCAAAAAGCGGTCCATGGACGATGGCTACCACTAAGACAGCGACGCTAGCAAAACAGGCAAGCCATAGGCCGAACAACAAAAAGGCGTGTTCGGATACGCGATGTGCCATCCGCCCGACCAGTTGGGAGCCGATGATCAGGCTGATGCCGTTCGATCCGAACAAAAGAGCGAATACGGTCGGCGAAGCCCCGTAAATATTTTGATAAATAAAGGGCGTTCCCGAAACATACGCGAAGACCCCCGCGATCATAATGCCCTGAGCCAGCATGTAGCCGACAAACTGGCGATCTCGCAAGAGCGATCCGTAGTTCCGCAGCTGCTGCACGAAATTACTGGGCCGGCGGCGATCAGATGGCAGAGTCTCCTGTAGCCTCCATTTTGTCATCGTCAATAGATAGATTCCCAGCAGTGCCAGCGCGATAAATACGCCGATCCAAGTAGTGAAAGAGAGAATCCCACTACCGGTAACCGGTGCCACCAGCGGACCCAAATTTCCGACAAGCAAGAGCAACGAGAAAAATTTTGTAAGCTCGTGACCGCTGAACAGGTCGCGTGCGATCGCGCGGGAAATGACAATGCCTGCCGAAGCGGCAAAACCCTGCACGAACCGGAATGCTATCAATAGCCCGATATTCGGCGAGAATGCACAAGCTAACGAGGCGGCGACATAAACGGCCATGGAAATAAGCAGCGGATTGCGTCTACCGTAGACGTCGCTCAGCGAACCCATGACGAGCTGGCCGATGCCGAGTCCGAGTAAACAAGCGGTCAGACTGAGCTGCACCAGCGAAGCTGTCGTATCGAATTGCTTTACAATCTCCGGGAACGCTGGTAAATACATATCGATAGTAAAAGGCCCGAGTGTCGAAAATAAACCGAGCAGCAAAGCTAGTCTAAACACATGCTGATTGTTCTTGTTGGTCATAATAAAGGGAATCTCCTATTCTTCATTCCATATCCAAGACTCTTGATCTCTATTTGTTGCTTTCGAATATGCACAAGATCCGGAAGTCGGCTTGTGCGTTTCGAAGCAGAGAGTCTGCTTTTCATCCTATCACAACTGTACGGATTCCGACAACAAAATTAGTGTGCGAACTGAATCCTAATATACGTTTATCCGCATTATCCATCATCCATATATCTATTAAATTTCATACAAAAAGCTCCAAATTCATCTATTTGTCCTAGATTTACTTGAATTGGGAGGTTTTAATATTAATGGTTATTTATTTGGCCATTCTTTGGTTTTCTAGGCTCGGAGCGGATAAAAAAAGAGGCGGCCAGAGCCGCCCCTTGATTTGCGTTGTGATCACGATTCTACCCTATAACCGAGTGAATAAATTTTTCCAACGAAGAAGCATCGGTCATGTTCTTGTTGCACTCATGGCCGTTCATGCATAAATAGTTGCCGACCGACTTGTAATAGTCAGACGAAGCATGTGCCGGCCTTTTTTTGGATATCGCCGAAAATAAGGCCAGCTCTTCGTATCTGTTGCATACGAAGCAATAGCTTTTCTTATTGATCGCAGTATATCTTCCTTCTACGCCGACGAATTGTCCCCCCAAATGATACACTATGAACATTTTATTGGTCGATATATCAGTCCAGCTCAGAAAGGAAACATAGCGAAAGTCGATCTGTGCGAGATCGGGCAGCTTCAGCTTCTTGTTTTTCGGGAAAAGCTTCCGGATCTGATTCTCGGTAATTTGCGGAAATTCGATCAGATTCGGCTCGAGCGCCTGCAAATATTTTTGAAAATCGTCTGACGTTTTCAAACCCGAATTCGGCTCCAACATCGTTTTCTGGTTGTCCGTTATCTCGGGAAACAGCTCCGCCACCTTGGTTTGTGCGCTGAAGCGGACGGATTCCAATATTTTTGGATCACTAACCGTTCGTAGAGCATGAAGCACGGAGTCTGCCTGGTTTTTGATAAGGTTATATTGATGGTTTCTAATAAATGGTTCGCACATGGACGTCAGCCCCTTATTTTTATTTTGGAAAGAAAATAAGGTGCAAAGCCAATATTAGAAACGATAGATGCTTATTCGGGCGATGTTTGCGAATCCTAGTCCAGCCCATACAAAGTATCGCCTCCAATTCAGGCTTTGCATGAGGCTTTGCCAATCCGGCAATCTCTGATTGCCATGAGTATCACATCCCGTTCTCAGTAATGTGAATATTATACCCGAACCGATGGACAAAATAAAGACAGCCACTGGGGATGGGAATTTTTTATATAATGTATATAAGTATCTCGCGAAAGAGACTCTTCATCGCACGAGCACCTAAAGGAACTCTGGGTTCTCCAACTTGTTAGAGGACGTAATCCATTAAGTTTATATGCGGCGCTCAGGGATCAATAGACCGATAGTATTTGAAACGAGTTTTCCTAAATTAGGAAACTCGTCTTTTTTTGTTTGAATGTTAGATGAAAAGAAAGGATAGGTCATTATACCAGGTTAATAGTGGAAAATTATAGAATTGGTTAGTCGGCTAGTCCCCTCTATGTTATTTAAACATATTATGCAAATGACACTATAAGTCATCTATAAGGGGAGGAAAAACAACTATGAAACCTAACCCGTAAGCAGTTCGTTCCGCTCACTAGAGAGATAGTAGAGATGATATTTAGGATCTTACTTTATCGAAAAGAGGTTGAATTAAATGCTGCAAGATTTCATGATTCCTATCACCATTCTGTCGTTTCTATGTACCATTACTTTTATTTTCTTGCATCCGAATATAAATGAATCTATTCCAGCAACAGTTGGCGCCCTATTGGTCCTCCTTAGCGGAAGTGTTACTTTATCTGATTTGGGTAAAATAACTGAAACCATAGGTGGAGCAGCCGTAACCATTATGGCAACGATTGTTATGGCCATTGTTTTGGAAAGTTTTGGATTCTTCAATTGGTCTGCTGAGAAACTTCTGGAACGGGCAAGAGGTTCAGGGATACGCCTTTTCTGGTACACAAACTTATTTTGTTTTCTGATGACCCTTTTTGTTAACAACGACGGAAGTATATTAATAACAACACCGATCTTACTCATGCTGCTTCATAAATTAGGTTTAAAAAACCATCAAAAAATTCCTTATCTACTATCCGGTGCTTTAATTGCAACAGCTTCTAGCGCACCTATTGGCGTAAGTAATATTGTAAATTTAATTGCATTAAAAATTGTTAATATGGACCTCTATATGCACACAGCGATGATGTTTGTTCCTGCTTCACTTGGTCTTGTAATCCTTACACTCCTTTTATATATCAGTTTTTATCGCGTAATACCTCGTAAACTACCAACAATTAATGCGGAATCCATAAATCAAACACATCCGCTGAAAGAAGTTTTGTCACCCATTCCGAGAGAGAATCAAGCCAAATTTATGCGGAATATCTTAATCTTTGTATTCAGCGTTCGTGTAAGTCTATTTGTTGCCTCTTTCATTCATTTTCCAGTTCCGTTGATGGCTGTTATCGGTTCTGCATTCCTGCTGGGATGGCGTTGGTATTATTTGAGAATTACACCTGCAGATATGATTAGAAAAACACCTTGGTATATACTCATCTTTGCCTTCAGTATGTATGTGATTATATACGGTTTGCATAATATCGGATTAACCCAAATGCTCATCCATATTATGCAACCTCTCATTTCTGGCAGTCTACTTCATGCAAGTGTAATGATGGGTATTCTGGTTTCTATTTTATCAAATTTATTTAACAATCATCCTGCTTTGATGGTAGGAACGTTAACCTTGACGAACATGGGTCTTGATCCTCTTACCTTAAAAATTTCTTATCTGGCAAGTGTAATTGGTAGTGATATCGGCTCCCTTCTTTTACCAATTGGAACACTTGCGACCTTGATGTGGATGCACATTATCAAAAAAGGAAAGGTGAAATTGAGCTGGCTCCAATACTTGAAGGTGACTTCTACGGTCATCCCAATCACTGTTATTTTCACGTTAGTCATTCTAGCGTTTTGGGTATCATGGATTTTTTAACTTGGTAGATATAATCATAACTGGAGGTTTTTTATATGCGTGCGCTTCAACAATTTGTTGGTCAACATGTGATCGTTGATATTTCAGGAAATAATATTTGTAAAGGTAAATTAATCGATTTAGGGTTGGATATTATGGTCATTGTCAACGAACAACAGTTTTATTATATCCCCTTAGTCAACGTGCAGAATGTAAAATTGAATTCAGAGTCTAGTACGGAACCAGAAAATAGATCTGATGCAACGCCAATCGATTATCAAGCCGATAGTCTCTCATTTCGGAAGATATTAAATGCTGCAAAAGGACAATTTGTAGAAATTTATGTAACTGGCAATAAAACGATCCATGGTTATTTAACCAGTATTATGAATGATTATTTCGTCTTCTACTCTCCTGTCTATAAAGCCATGTTTGTCTCTATGAACCACTTAAAATGGTTAATCCCGTATCACTCAAATCACACACCCTATTCGCTTAATAACCAATCACTTCCTTTGAGTCCTATCAATATAACTTTATCAAGAACTTTTGAAGAACAGTGTAAAAAGCTTGAAGGAAAAATAGTTGTTTTTGATCTTGGAGATAACACGAAAAAAATAGGCTTCCTTCAGAAAGTGGATAGTGATTTCATAGAGCTAATAAATGCCAATGGAGATAAAGTATTTTGGAATCTTCAGCATTTAAAAACGGTATATACAACATGATTGTTGAAGTATCTTTCTTTGAAATAAAAAAAACGACCTTCAATGGGAAGGTCGATCGAAAAAAGGTTGAATAATGCAATAATGCACATTTCATATTATGAAACTATGGACTTAAAAGTTTGGGTGTCTAACTAGACGTAAAAAAGGTGGCTTTTGTTTCCTTTTTTACGTCTAGTTAGACATTGCTACATACACTCTCCCACTAGGAATGCTTCCCGCTAGCTGAGAGAAGTGCTAACATATGAAAGCTACCCCTTCCAAATAGTCAGGACGCAAAAAACTGGAGCTTGTAAGCTCCAGTCGCAGTACAACACTATTATTTGTTCTTTAAATAGAGCTTATTTGGTGTCCGGTTTACGAAATAAATACTGATCAGAATCAATACCAAACCGGACAGAAGCGTAAAGGTCAACGGTTCATGAAGAAATAGGCTGCCAATCAGGATGGCCACAATCGGAATAAGAAAGGTGTACGAAGCGACCTTACTGGCCTCTCCGGAATCAATCAGCTTATAGAACACAAGCCAGCCGATCGCGATGACAAACAACGAAATAAACAACAGACACAGGACAAAAACCGGCTTCCAGACGATAGCGGACCAGCTCTCCACACTAGAACCCACGAGCGACATAAACAGTCCACCGGCAATCAGTTGAAACGTCACGAGCCAGATCGGATCCACGCGCGTACTCTTTTTTTTCACATAAACCGTTCCTATCGCCCAACTGAGCGCTGAGCCTAAGGCAAGCACAATTCCCGTCATCGAAATATGACCCGATAAACCGCCTGAGGATATAATACCGACGCCGGAAAAACCGAGGATGAGTCCTACTATTTTCAAGCCGTACATCGACTCCCCAAGCCATATCCATGAAAAAATGCCTACCAGCACAGGCTGCAGAAACACGATCGCTGAGAACAGTCCTGCCGGCAAATAATTCAGACCGATCGTCTGCAGACCATAATACAACACCACATTAAATAGAGCGGACAGCAAATAAATGCTCCATGTTTCTTTAAAATGCAACTGTTTATATCTCGGCAGGGCGACAACCAACAAAAAAAGGCCGCCTAGTAAAGTTCGGAGTCCCGAAAAGAGCACCGGTGGCGTGTAGGTCAGCGCAATTTTGGATAAAGGCCAATTCACTCCCCAGACAGTGACTAGAAAGATGGTTAAAATAATCGTTTGCGTCCGCGACAGTTTCCCCAAGATGGTTTCTCTCCTTAAGAAACGAATGTTTCTCTCTATAATTAAAAAAAGCTTCTGATCGAAGCCGCATTGCATCATTATATCAAAATCCGGATTGAAGTCCTTTAAAAGTAACAAAATAAGCTAAGTCGGGCTATATGCAGCTCCCTTAGCTTATTCGCTCCTGATTAGCTTATACGACTGGAAACCAGCCTGGGGTATGGATGATAGCCTGCCACAGAGGATCCGGAATGACTAGACGCTCCTGATCATCTTTCGTTAGCGTAGTTTTGATTTCTGATTCACGTCCATCCGCTACTTTCTTGACCCAGTCCGGTTCTATGATGAGTTCGCGGCCCAGCGCAATCAGAGGAACGCCCGTTTGCATGGCTTTCATTGCATCATCTGCCGTGTGAATCGAGCCTACGCCCATCACCGGTACCCGTTGTCCGACACGTTCTTGAATCCACTCGATACGGGTTTTGCTGTCGTCAACACCGCGTCGTCTCGGATTGGACCAAAAATCCATCAACGATACGTGGATGTAGTCGAGATTTTGCTCCGCTAAAGCATCCACCAGCTTTAATGTATCGTCCAAATCAATTCCCGGCGTTTCAACCTCTTCCGGAGAGAACCGGTAGCCAACAACAAACGGTTGTTTAGCGTGTTCTTTCACAACCCGTTTAACTTCTTCAACAACGGCTAAAGGAAAGGCCATCCGTTTTTCCAAGCTGCCGCCCCAGCGGTCTTCACGGCGGTTAGAATGCGGCGAGAAAAACTGCTGAATCAGGTAACCGTTCGCGCCATGGATTTCAACGCCATCATATCCAGCTTCAATCGCCCGTCTTGTCGTTTCCCCGAAATCATGGATGATCGCTTCAATCTCCTGCTCCGTCAACGCTCTTGGAAGGATACTTCCTTCCTTTTCAGCAGCAATGGCGCTTGCGCTCACGACATCGCCGTTGGGCACTAGAGTTTCCGGCGCCATACGGCCGGCATGAAATATTTGCAGAACCGCTTTTGCTCCTTGTTCCTTGATCGTTGCAGCCAAACGCTGCAAGCTTGGAATCATTTCATCACTGTCGCCCGCGAATTCACCGGGAAATCCTTTGCCGTTCGGGGTAACAAAGGTGCAAGCCGTAATGACCATGCCTACACCACTCGATCTGCGTGCATAGTACTTCAATTCTGAATCCGTAACCGTTCCATCTTCGTTTGAAGAAAAGTTGGTCATCGGAGCCATCACGATTCGGTTTTTCAGCTGAACCCCGCTTCGCAAGCTAAACGTATCAAAAAAAGGATTGTATTTGTCATTCATGAATGTATTCCTCCAAAGTCAATAATTGTGCAAGTCCTTATAAAACCATACCTTAAAATGCGCCGTTCAAATGAATTCAATCACACTACGTTTAACTGGAAGAAACTAATCTATAATCTTTTTAGTAACAGTTACTCCAAAAAAATAATCAACGCATTGCTTGAATACTGTAATTATAATGATAACAGTTTGAAAAATCAACCTCTTTTTTTCAAGCTTCTCATAAAGGTCGCTTAGGCGACATCCTATCAACAACAAAAGACCAGGTGTTGGTAACGACCTGATCATTTCCATTTAAACCTGACTATTAGAAACGCTTTGCCGCCTCTTTTGCTTTTGCGATGGCTTTTTCTTTAATGGATTCCGCTTGGTCGGGCTTAGCCGCCATGCCTTCAACAAAGATGCCTTCAAAGGAAGGAACACCGTGGAATTGCATGATTTTATTTAAGTAGCTGTGACCACTTTCAAAACCGGCAGCAGGTCCCTCGGAGTAAACTCCGCCGCTGGCTTGAATATGAATGGCCTTTTTATCCGTAAGTAAACCGACAGGCCCGCTTTCCGTATATTTGAACGTTTTACCGGCAATGCAGATCGCATCAATATATGCTTTTAAAATCGGTGGAAACGAAAAATTCCACATGGGAGAAACGAAAACATATTTATCTGCAGCCACGTATTGATCCACAATCTCATTCAGTCTTCCGATTTTGGTTTTCTCCGGCGCCGAAAGCTGATCGAACGAAGTACCCGATCTCAGTTTTCCCCACCCGCTAAACACATCTGCATCAATATGAGGAATATCCTGCTTGTACAAATCCAGCGTAATGACTTCATCCTGCTGATTAGCTTCACGGTAAGCTTCAATGAATTGTTTTCCTACCGCCATACTGAACGACGTTTGATGATCATGAGGATGTGATGTGATGTAAAGTACAGTAGCCATTCGTCGGTAACTTCCCTTCTGTATCCATGATGTTCAATCTATTTATCAGCTTCTCGAAAAAATAAACAAGCCCTCGGTTCAGGCATTACTATGATCCCCGAAAGGATTCATACTTATGAAACGGCGCCATTCGTCCTTATTAACCGGTACTTCTTGAGGCCCTGCCTGCATACCCTCTGCGATTTCTTCCGCAAACTCGGCATGGGTGGAGCCGTCGAAATATTGGGGAACATCATTTTCACGCTTCTGCATATGTCTTCACCTCCTTGCATAACTCAAGTACGCTAAGCTATATCATTTACATAAAAATTTATGATCATTCCTACAGATGAGTATGCGGCAATCGATTTTTATATTTGGCTCTAATCGAAATAGTTTAAAACAAATAAAGCTGCAGGAATACCGGATCATCTACGGCATTACTGCAGCTTCCCTCTTTTATTTTCCTTCCTGACGAAGGCCAGCGTCCTCATACAGCCAGTTCACGAAATCGCTTTGGTTTTCCTGCGACACCCCATGATCCGTCGGATAGGTGTGAAAGGTAACGTGTGGCGTCCTGCTTTGCATATAAGCCGCCGTTTCTTTTCCGATCCGAATCGGAAATACCGAATCATACTCTCCATGGGAAACGAACACGGACACATTTTGTATGCTTTGCAGCGGGTACTCGGTCTTCACAAAATCTGGAACGTATCCGTTTAGAGCGACAATCCCTTTGATTTGCTCTCCCATGATAAGAGCCAGCGTCACGGAAAGAATGGCCCCTTGGCTGAAACCGAGCAAATAACGCCGCAACGGATCAATCGGGTATTTATCCGTTGCGTATCGAATCATATCTTCTAGCTGCTGTATGGCCTTGTCAAACAGCTCACGAATCGGATTTCCAAGACTCTTCAGTTCATAATATTGAAATCCTGTACCTAATCGAAGATCTCCCCGAATGGCGATAATGATAAAATCATGGAGAAGCGGCTCTACCAAAGAAAGCATATTTTTTTCATTTGATCCTTTACCATGAAGCGTGAAAATGGCCGGGTAGTTCTTCTTAGGGTCGAAGTCAGGTGGCATGTGAATTTCATAAACATAAGACGGCTGCATATTTATTCTCCTTCAAGTTGACGTTATGGCTATTTTGCTCTGTTCCTATTTGATTCATTTAAGTGAACTAGAGGGGGTTGTGGCAGATTAAGTACTTTCGCAGCCCATTCAAGTGCCGGTCCTAGCTGCAAACACTGGACTTTTCTGAGCCTAGGGAGAGCTGGTATAGGTGGTTTCCCCGCTCGGCTAGCGAAGAATCCAGCTATAGCAGCTGCAGCGGCTCGTTCGGCATATGCAGGAAATCTTACGCCCTCACCATCCATAACCTCTTTGTATACAGGCAGAAGAAAATCTGCTGTGGGTCCTCCTTCTGCCGTCACACTCGGAAAGAAGAACAGAACATCGAGTATTAATGGACCTCTACACACTGAAGCCCAGTCAAATAAAACGAGCTTACCATCCTTGAATCGAAGATTGTCCGAACGTATATCTTTATGAATCAAACCCCAAGGCTGATTAGGGTTTATCAATTCTGACTCAGCAGTAATAAGTCTATCCAGCGCATCATTAAGCCAAGCCTCAGCTCGGCTTCTCTCCTGTCGGAACAGTCCTAAGAAGTAGTCTGCTTCGACGGGATTATTTCGAATAGTCTGCCAGTTGTCAGTTAAACCTTTAGTCTGTATCTGTTCAACCTCCCCCTCCTCGGCCATACCACGCAGATGAAATTGTGCAATATCATGGACAGCCTGAACGGCTAGTTTATCGGTCCAGGGCGGGACCTTAATGACTTTTCTTAAGTCCTCTAGCAAAAGGAGGTGCCAATCGTTAACTATAACTGACCCCAAATATGCTGGTGATAGGGGACGGATCGCATTAATATTTCGATACGCCGATTCTTCCAGTGGAATAGCTTTCCTAATTTCTAAGTTTGCCCCCTTTCCAGCCCCCTTAGCAAAAATAGTCCGGCCGTCTTCAAGATAGAGGCGAAAAGTAGCACTAGGCCCGTATCCACCAAAAACGCGATTTGCTTTGCGTATCGGGGAGCCTACTAGCGATTCGATCTCCTTTCTCAATTCGATTGATGTATCCGTCCAAAATGGTTTAGGTTCACGCAAAGAACCCACCTCTTCCTAAGATGTTTTTGGAAAATCAGGGTGCAATCCGATCGTTTATCAGATTAGAAAATGCGGAGGTGTATATTGCTAATCTGACCACTCGCTGAGCAAAATGAGCAGTCTGCCGTGGTGGCACCTGCTCATTTCAACTCCTTATAGCGCTATCTTCTTGTCCTCTTACATGTTTGTTGTGGTGCCATCTTTCCGATGACTGAACTTCTCCAACTAATTGTTTCTTAGTTTGAACTTATCTATTATTCCTGATATTGCATGAATACTCACAGGCTTGCTTACATATTCATCCATACCTTCGGCTATATATTTCTGGCAATCGCCTTTAATGGCATGTGCAGTCACCGCCACGATATACGGCCTTTTCTTATTAGAACTAGTAGCTGCAATCTCCTTAATGGCCTTAGTGGCTTCTAATCCATCCATCCAAGGCATTTGAATATCCATAAAAATAATATCATATGGATACTGCTTAACCGCCTCTAAGGCGTCTTTTCCATTGTGGACTAAGGTAGCTGTATAACCAAGCTTCTCAACCATTTTCTTCAATACAACTTGATTCACTTCATTATCTTCCGCTATCAGAATTTTTACGGAGTGTTCTGCAGGGTTTTCCATGGAATTATCCTGCTGGATCGACATATCAAATTGCATTGATTCTAAGTGAGGTTGTATTTGAAAGTTAGCTGTAAATAGAAAGGTTGATCCCGTATGGTCTGTTGAGGATTCATGCCAAATTTCGCCGTCCATTAGATGAACAAGCTTTTTGCAAATAGCTAATCCTAATCCGGTTCCTTCCGTCTTACGTGTCATAAAATGATCCACCTGATAAAAGGGTTCAAATAAGTGGATAACCTTTTCTTTAGGCACACCGATCCCTGTATCTTTGATCCCAAACTTAAGACGTACCGTATCTAGTTCTTGCGAGATGTTCTCCACTGAGATCGCAATCGCTCCATTAGGTGTAAATTTTATGGCATTGCTAAGTAAATTCATTAGCACTTGTCTCAGCTTAGTAGCATCGCCATGAACTATGTTTGGAACATAAGGACAGACCGATGTGGTAATCTCCAAATTTTTCTCAAGAGCTTTTGACATAAACATATATAGTGATTCTGATAAAATAGCCCTCACGTTAAATGGTTCTTCAATTAATTCGGTCTTTCCTGATTCAATTTTGGAAAAGTCTAAAATATCGTTGATAATCGTAAGCAGCGTATCGCCGCTTTGTTTAATAACTTGTACGTATTCAATCTGCTCTTTATCTAAATTCGTTTCTAAAAGTACATCTGTCATTCCAATTACGCCGTTCATAGGGGTTCGAATCTCATGGCTCATCATGGCTAAAAAATCGCTTTTAGCTTTATTCGTCTTTTCAGCGGCTTCTTTCTCAATAATCAGCTTCTTCTGTTCAGTCATGTCCTTCGCGATAATGTAAAAACCTACAATCTTGGCTTGTATAATAATAGGAGCTAAAGTAACGAGGACTTCAACCGTACAACCATCCTTATGTTTGATATCATTTATATCTTTTTCAATTCGTTCAATAGTTGTATGATCTTTTAAGGTTAAAAGCAATTTGGCAAGATTGTTTTCCCCAATTAATTTGGAAATAGTCCCTCCGATCATTTCTTCAATGGTATATCCGGTTAGATGCTGAGCCATATTATTCCCATTTATAATTATGCCGTCCAGTCCAAAAGAGATGATGGCATCATGATTGTATTTTTTTAACGAAGTATAACGTTCTATACTTTCCTGAAGTTTTAGCTCTGCAAGCTTATTTTTTGTTACATCTATAATTTGTGTAATGAAGTACAGAGGTTGTCCATCGTTTTCATCACGGACTAGTGAAACATGTAATGAAGTCCATACTATATGGCCATTTTTATGAAAGTATCGTTTTTCTATTTCAAAAAAGGAAATAGCTCCATCCAATAAGTCTCTTATTAATCGCTCGGTATTGCCTACATCGTCAGGATGACTGAATTCATCTGCCGTTAATATCAAGAATTCTTCTTCTGAATATCCAAGAATATTACACACCGTAGGATTAACATGGGTCCATTTTTGTTCCAACGATATTAAGGCTATACCAATTGGGGAATTTCTATAAATATGTTCAAATAAAGTTTGGGAATTGTACACCTTAAACTCCTGCAACCTTAACTCCTCCTCGTCATCCCATCTTTCGATTTTCAATAGGCGCATAGGCTTTCGTATACTCTTACTCTAGTTTAACATAAAAACTATGTAATTTATTAACAATTGATATTACTGGTGCCTTTCCCTGAAAAATGCTTCTATACTGGAATCGTCACCTACTATCGCTATAGGCATATATTTATTAGATCATTATGATCACTTGTAGCTAATTAGCGGGAGGAAGTATATGCAATATTTGTATGGTCAAGCTTAGTGTCAGCAATCTCCTTACCAGCTGGAGAATCACATTACAAAAGCTGCCTGCCGAATCGGACACTATCAAATGATCTTTCATTGGAACCGATTGGACTGGAACTTTCCAGACCTCAACATGAAGCAAAATTTTGAAACGAACCAATATTGGAAAAAGGCAATGCCTGCCGGAGTAAAAGTAGACCAGCAAGGCCATTATTATGTCTCGGTGCCTCGCTGGGCTGAGGGTATTCCTTCCACCATGAATCGAATCGTTATTAAAGACGGGAACCCATTACTGGAAGCTTTCCCGAGTTGGGAATGGAATCAAGCGGGGAAAGTAAATGTTCTCCAATCCGTTTTAGGATATGAAATCGATGAATATAACCGGATGTGGTTGCTGGATCAAGGAAAGATAAACTACGCCCCTTCCCCGGAAGGGTATCAGAAGCTGATCGTCTGGGATTTGAATACCAATCGCATGATGACTCCATTGTTATTCCAAATGAGATTGCACCGTATCGGGCCTCTTTTTTAAATGATGTGGTTGTGGATAATAAGAACGGTTTTGTCTATATTACCGATTCTGGTTGCGGTTGGTCGGATTACCCGATTGACGGCGGAATTATTGTGTACAACATGAGAACGAGGACACTCCGGCGGGTACTTGATCGCCATTTCAGTACACAGGATTTTCCAGATTTTCAATTCGATATTGGCAATAAGCCGGTATTCAGAAATAAGCCCATTCGTATTGGAGCCGATGGCATCGCTTTATCCGCTGATCGCTCTACCTTATATTATTGCCCGGTATCAGGGCGTAATCTCTACGCGATAAATACTTCGTTGTTAAGGAATTTTAATATGCCCCCGGAGGAAATTAAGCAGGCTGTTAGGGCCGTCGGCAGTAAGCGCACGACAACCGATGGAATGCACGCGGATAATAAGGGGAATGTTTTTTACACTATGCTCGAAGGCAAAGGTGTGGGCTTCCATAGACCATTCGAAAATACATTCCGTGATTTTATATCTGATGATCGGATGCTTTGGGTGGACGGGGTCGCATTTGATCAACAGGGATCTATTTACTTTAACAACAACCGGCTTCACGAGATGTTTGGGGACTACGAGATCGATTGGACTTATCCCTACAATCTAATTATTTGGAAAGCGTTTGTTGGACACGGAGTAAAGTCGTATTTATACGCAGACTCATAGCCTATGGGTGACAATCTCTAAATTAAGCATAGAAGAATAGGCTTGAAACAAAATGGCCCCGCAGATGACATGATCGTCTTGCGGAGCTATTTTTGTTCGCACGTAAGGTTACGGCTTAACAATATCAACGACAATTTCGTAGGAACGAAGGCGTGCCTTATGGTCAAACACCTGGGCGATGACCATCATTTCGTCGGCCTGACGAAGACAATTACTGTAATGAAATCTATGCCCTTGACTCATTGTAAGAATCCCATTGATCTATTCATATTAAAGTAACATTCCAGTTCACCGGGCTTTCTATTCTCACATAAAAAAGTGGCTGTCCCTCTGGTCACTTTAGACCTTCTGGGACAACCTCTTTGATTGTTTCGCGAGCTAAATTAAGACTGAATTTCGTTTACGATTTGACGGAGAGCCTCTTCAATAGGCGTAGTCGGACGTCCTAGCAACTTCTGAAAATCATTACTCTCGACTTCCAATGCTCCATCGCGAATCGCACTCTGAATCCCAACCAGAATCGGAACGACCGGTTCTGGTACGCCTGCGCTGCTCATGATGCTGGCATAAGTAGCGTCATCCACTTGTTGAACCGGAACTTCCCGGTCCAAGACGCCGGCAAGGATCGATACCAACTCTTCTTGCGTTATAGGCTTACCGGACAGCTCATAAACGGTATTCTCGTGGCCTTCGCCACCCAGAACCGCTGCAGCTGCTTGTGCATAATCGCGGCGGGTCGCCCAACCTACTTTGCCGGGTCCGGCAGACGTCAACCAAGTCGCTCCTCCAAGGACCGCTTGAATGCTTCCGGTCTCGTTCTCCAAGTACCAGTTGTTGCGCAGGAAGGAATAAGGAATCCCCGTGGTTTTAATGGCTTCCTCAGTGGCACGATGCACCGGTGCAAGAAAAATCGGATTTTCGCTTGCATTTCCTAGGCTGGTATACGCAATAAAACCGACTTTAGCGCGCTGAGCTGCTGCTACGGCAGTGGCATGCTGGCGAATCCGAGTTTCGTTATCGCCGTCCGTGGACACAATCAAGATGCGGTCGATACCCGTGAACGCTTTGTCTAGCGTTTCCGGTTGGTCAAAATCCCCATGTCGTACGTCCACGCCACGGGCACGAAGGCTCTCCGCTTTCTCTGGGTTGCGTACGCTGACGGCCAGATTCTCGGCTGGCACGGTTTCTAATAAAGTCTCTATTACAATCGATCCAAATTTCCCTGTTACGCCTGTCACCAAAATTTTCATCGTAATAATTCCTCCAATTTGTTTAATTTATTATTACCATGTCGTTATAACCACTTCGGTTACAACAACGGCATAAAAAAGCTCTATGAGCTTATTACTACCAATGAAATCGCCGGTACAATCTTTGGAGCTAATGCCGACTAGAGAAAGGATGTGACGGCAATGGAATATCTGCTACTAATCGGCTTCACTTAGTACCATCACCGTTGTAACCATTGTAGTTACTACAGATCAAAATGTCAACACATAACCCGCAGGAAATTAATTAATACGAAGTGCTTATCCCGAATTAATTAACATCAACTCAAAATTCTTTTATAGGTTATGAAACAAGCCTCTAAGATAGGTATGTCATTCGGCAGCACTTTTTTACAATGTTTCTTGTTAACTTACTAAGCATCCTTAAGATTTTAAATGTTCTACTGATGCAAAGACATCTAATTTGTAATTTCCGCTTTCATAAATTAGCTTTGTTATCGAGCACTCACGAACCAGGTCGCTTTGTACTGCAACAAAATTAGGGTGCCATACATTTAGTTGGTTCTCGGTAAATGTATTAACCAGAAAATCAGTTATTAAACCTCCATGAGTAACTATTACAATGTTACTTTCATGCGGATGTTTCTTTGCCATTTCTAATAATAATGAGGATAAGCGTGCACCTGCCTGCTTCGCAGAATCACCTACGGGTGGTATAAAGTCGGGATCACGTGTACATCGCTCCCACATCGTGACAAATTCATCAAATGTTTGTTCAGGTAAATCCCCCCAGTTAGCACGTTCACGCAAACGACTATCCTCTGAAATAGCTGATTTCGTTTTTAATGCAATACATTCGGCGGTTTCTTTCGCCCTTCGGAGTGGACTCGTGACTATGGTTGTTATTGGTAAGTTACAAAAACTTTGAGCTGTCGATTGTGCTTGTAATATACCTTTTGGGGTAATTGAGACATCTCCAATCGCCCTTACTTTTATAGCATGCCTTACAAGAAAGAATGTTGTGCTCATTCTACATGCCTCCTTTTGTTTTTTCAAAATCAATTCGATAAACATCTAATTATACATTGATCTAAATTATATTTTACTGCTCTCTCTACAGCATAAGCTACAGGTAGTTTTATTATAATAATTTTGTCGTAGGTTCTTCTCTATTTAGGTTTACGGACCGTTAATTGGCCAATTACCCTATACATAACAAGATGTGTTGAATATAAATGTTAATACAATCAACGCTTCCAAAAATGGTAAAAGGGTGAACTAAGATGAAAAAAATTGTCGCGCACAAAATGACCAAAAGACTCAAACCCCGCACTAAAATCCAACCAGGACGCATACGGGCGGCTATTGACCAAGTAATCCGATTTGCTGTTGTTGGCGATAGTCATGTTGGGTACGGGAATAGCATAAACACATTTAAAAGCCTATTGCCCAAAGTTGTAAGCAGCGGTAATAAAAAGTTTGTTATTTTTGGCGGAGATAATGCTCAAGCGGGAGCTAACCACGGAAAATTCGCCCAACAGCGCTATAAGGATTTCAAGACTACGGTTGATGCAGTTTTGCGAACAAAAAACATCCCTTATAAGGCGTCTATCGGAAATTGGGAAACAACCACACGAGGTTTATTTAGACAAAATTTAGGCAGTGTTGCGGGACAAATGAATTTTCCGGGTACCCAAGGGAAGGTGCAATACGTCTGGTTAGATAATGCTCCTGGCCAATTCAGTACCGAGAGTATAAATCTTTTAAATAAATTAGATGCCAACCATTACTATATTATTGATTTTCATTGGCCGCTGAATGTTAAAGGGATTACCATCACCGATCCTTCCCATGTTCTGAGTCTTGCTGAAACAAATAAATTTTTTAAAGCTATCCCGTCTGCAGCTAGAGATAATGTATTAGCTATTTTCACACACCATGCACATAAATTTTATCAGAAAAATACGAACATCTATCCTGGTTTTACGAAAACGAAATTTTTTGTATGCGGATGTTCCGGGGATTATAAATGCAACCCGACTGGCGGGCGTGGTTATTACGATGCCACCTTAACCATCCACAATAATCAATACTCGGTAAAGGCTCTCGCAGTACACCAATGAAATAATCGTGCGCGGCTGCAAAGTAATGCTACTTGAAAACAGAAAGACGGTACTGCAGGAGCTATTTAACGATTCAGATGATAACAATGGCTACAATAAGTAGAATTTATTATGGAGACTTGGAAACGTATAGGTGAAGGCACTTATTCTCTTTTCCACCGGAGGTTGTCAATAGTAATAAAACAAACAGGCAGTCTTGGACGCGTTAATATCCTAGACTGCCTTTATATTATATTTTTGAAAATTTGTATATCGTGGTTAAATTGCTACTATTATTGGACTGCTTTTTTCCAATCGGCAGCGAATTTTTCCATGCCTTGATCTGTTAATGGATGCTTAGACATTTGTTCGATAACTTGAAATGGAATCGTCGCAATATGTGCTCCTGCCATCGCTACACGAGTCACGTGATCCGGATGACGGACAGATGCTGCGATAATTTGAGCGTCCAGGTTATGAACACGGAACAGCTCTGCAATTTTGGCTACTAACAGAACTCCATCTTCGGAAATATCGTCCAAGCGGCCAAGGAATGGAGAAACATAAGTTGCACCAGCACGTGCTGCTAGCAAAGCTTGGTTGACGGTAAAGATCAAAGTAACGTTTGTTTTAACACCTTTTTTCGTCAAGTAGCGGCATGCTTCTAGACCTGCTAAGGTCATTGGAAGCTTGATCGTGATGTTTTTGTCTCCTCCGTTGATTTTGATTAACTCATCAGCTTGTGCGATCATGTCTTCTGCTGTTTCAGCCTCTGGAGTAACCTCAGCAGATACTGATTCAACATCTGGAACAGCTTGCAAGATTTCAGCAATACGGTCTTCAAACTTCACGCCTTCTTTGGCAACCAGGGAAGGGTTTGTAGTTACACCAGACAGAAGTCCAACTTTATACGCCTTTTTAATATCCACAAGATTAGCCGTATCGATAAAAAATTTCATGATTGTATTCCTCCATTTTTTTAATTAGTAAGTAATTCTTTAGACTGTTGAACCACATTGCTTATTGAAAAACCAAAGTATTCCATTACCTCATTACCGGGTCCAGAAGCGCCGAATGTATCAATAGACAAAACCTTGCCGTTTGGACCTGTGTAACGTTCCCATCCTAACGAAATGCCAGCTTCAATAGCTATCCGCTTCGAGATGGAAGACGAAAGAACAGTCTCCTTATACGCTTCGGATTGACGATCAAATAACTCTCTGCTTGGCATGGCAACCACACGTACGGAGATGTTATCCCGCTCAAGCTCCTCTTTGGCTCGCACAGCTAGAGAAACCTCAGATCCGGTTCCGATAAGGATGATATCCGGTTTATTGTTGGTTTCCGTCAAGACATAAGCTCCCTTGGTTACCCCTTCAACATTGGCCTTAGTCGCTTCATAAACAGGCAGGTTTTGTCTACTAAGCACAAGGGCTACCGGACCTTCTTTTTGCTGCAAGGCATATGCCCAAGCGCTTGCCGTTTCATTCGCATCAGATGGTCGAATTACCGTAAGTCCTGGGATTGTTCGAAGTGCAGCCAGATGCTCGATCGGCTCATGAGTGGGTCCATCTTCTCCAACGGCAATTGAATCATGGGTGAACACATAAATAACAGGCAACTTTTGGAGAGCAGCCAAACGTATAGAAGGTCGCAAATAATCGCTGAATACGAAGAAGGTGCTCACAAATGGCTTTACACCTCCATGTAATGCCATGCCGTTACCAGCCGCACCCATCGCATGCTCACGGACGCCAAAATATATATTACGTCCAGAATAGGATCCAACGGCAAATACTTGCTCACCTTTTATAGTGGTCATCGTGGAATGCGATAAGTCTGCACTGCCTCCAAAAATAGAAGGAACTGATTTAATAAAGTGATTGATTGCCTCACCACTTGCTACACGGGTTGAAATAGATTTGGAAGAATCAAACGTAAGTACGTCTTCAGTATCAATCACGACAGAACCATCGATGACTTGCGTAAGCTCCTTGCCTAGCGAAGGATAATGTGCAGTATAGGAAGCTACTAATTGGTTCCATTCTTCTTCTTTTGCCGCACCTTTAATTTTAAGCTGGTTAAAGTGAGCTTTGACATCTTCTGGAACTGTGAATTCTTCCTCATACTGCCAACCATAGGCATCTTTTGTTGCCTTTGCCTCTTCTTTGCCAAGCGGATTTCCGTGTGCTTTGTTAGTTCCTGCTACCTTACTGCCATACCCAATGATCGTCCGTATTTCGATAAGCGTTGGTTGCGAGTGGTTATTCTTAGCTGCTTGGATCGCTTCAGCAATTTGCGAAACGTCGTTACCATCCTCAACTCTTAGATATTCCCAATGAGCCGATTCTGCTCTTTTTTGGATATTTTCGCCAAAAGAAAGGTTTAATTCCCCATCCAATGAGATGTCATTAGAATCATACAATACGATCAATTTGTCAAGTTTCATATGTCCCGCCATTGACATGGCCTCGTAAGAGATCCCTTCCATTAAACATCCGTCTCCAACAAGCGCATACGTATAATGATCGATAACCGGGAAATTGCTTTGATTGAATTTTGAAGCCAGATGAGCTTCAGCCATAGCCATTCCAACAGCCATGGCAATCCCTTGTCCCAAAGGCCCTGTTGTTGCATCTACACCATCCGTGTGACCAAATTCAGGGTGCCCAGGTGTTTTGCTATTAAGTTTGCGGAACTGCTTTAAATCATCAATTGATACCTGATACCCTGACAAATGCAGGAGACTATAGAGTAAAGCCGAACCGTGACCTGCAGAAAGCACGAAACGATCGCGGTTAAACCACTTCGCATGGCCTGGATTATGATTTAACAATTTGGCCCAAAGGGCATATGCCATCGGCGCAGCTCCCATTGGGAGTCCTGGATGACCTGAATTTGCGCTGTTTATTGCATCAATAGACAAGGTTCGAATGGTATCTATGGCTAACTGTTCAATCGTTTGTGTGATAGGCATATTTTTCTCCTTTTATAGTTTCTACTTCTTGTTCAGGTTTGGAATCAAACCACCAATGATAACCGTCTTTAGCCAGTAACTCATCGGATTCGGCTGGTCCGTAGGTGCCCGCCTGATAGTGATGGAGTGGAACTAGATTCTCCTCAAAAGCATGTAAGATGGGTTGAACCCATTTCCATGACAATTCAACCTCATCCCAATGCGCGAAGAACGTCGGATCTCCATGCAAAGCATCGTAAAGCAAATTTTCGTAAGCCTCAGGCATATCTTGACGACTCGTATGAAAGTCGATATGAATGGGCTTGAACTCACCTTTATGCTGAGGATCTCTCGTATTTAATTGCAACGTGATACCTTCATTAGGACTAATTTCAAACACCAAAAGATTAGGTATATTACTTTCATTGTTTGCTGAGGATTGCTGCTTTAACGGTTCTTTGAACTCAATAACGATTCGTGTAGATTTCTCCTTCATTCTTTTACCTGTTCGGATATAAAAAGGTACTTCGCGCCAAAATGCTGCATCTATTCGCAATTTAGCAGCGATAAACGTATCATTCATGGATGTTTCAGCAATATTGGGCTCAGAAGTATAACCGATTACTGGATTCCCTTGTATGGTCCCTGCTTTGTACTGGCCACGGACTACATTGGAAATTACATCTTGCTTTTGCAGAGGTTCGAGTGATTCCATAACCTTCTTCTTTTTAAGTCGCACCTCTTCAGAGGTACTGTTCTTCGGAAGATGAATGGCCAGCATCATAAGCAATTGCAGCATATGATTTTGGAACATGTCCCTTACAGCACCCACTTGATCGTAATAACCTGCTCTTTCTTCAACACCAACGGTTTCGTTTGCCGTTATCTGTACATTGGCAATGTAACGATTGGTCCATAATGCATCAAGGACTGAATTATTCTGCTGCAGAATTCCAAGCTCCTGCACCATCGGTTTCCCAAGATAATGATCAATTCGAAAAATTTCTTCTTCCGCAAAGGCTTTGCTGAGCTTTTGATTTAAATCCCGAGCAGACTGTAAATCATGACCGAAGGGCTTTTCTATCAATAAACGCTTCCAGCCTTTCGCAGAGCCCAGCCCACTTTCTTTGATATTGGATGCTATGACGTCAAAGTATTCAGGTCCAACGGATAAATAGAATATTCGATTCGGTGGTAGTGCCAACTCATCTTCTCGCTGTTCAATCCGTTGCAGCAGCCTTTGATAATCCTCTTTATGGCCTATATTTAAAACATTGTAATGGAATGAGCTTATGAAGTTTTTAATTAACACAGGATCGTTTGCTTCACGTCTGGAATAATCATGAAGAGATTGCTCGACTCTTGCCTGAAACTCTTCATCAGACAGCTCTCTCCTTCCCAGCCCTATTACAGAAAATGATTGCGGCAGCTTCTGATCAACAAACAAATTATACAAGGCAGGATAAATTTTTCTTTTAGCTAAATCCCCTGTCGCTCCAAATAAAACAAATGATGTAGGCTCCATTTGCATTTCTCCTTCCAGCCTAGCTTCTTAACTAACTCTCATGATCAAAGGTAAGCAATCAAAGCCTAAAATCGACATATTTCGCATCCCTGAACTGAAAGTCTGGCATCTCTTTCTTAGTTCAACTATAATACAAATATCAATCATACATGTAATTAATATATTTTACAGGAGCTATAGACCGTGTCTATGATCAATTATGAGCTATATAAGGTTTTTTATTGGGCTGCGAAGACTGGCAGCTTAACTCAGGCCGCCAAAGCCTTGTACCTCACCCAACCGAGCGTCAGCCACGCTATCAAGCAGCTTGAAGACAGCTTTGGCATCACCTTGTTTTACCGGAATTCCAAAGGAGTTTCTCTTACGCAAGAGGGCACCATACTCTATTCCTATATCGAGCAGTCTCACATCTTAATTTCGTTAGCAGAAAAGAAAATGGCCGAACTTAAAAATCTGGACAGCGGCGAGCTGAAAATCGGCGGAAGTGATTCGTTGTTTAAGCATTATTTGCTGCCTTTCTTAGAAGAATTTCATCAACAGCATCCTGATGTAGGCCTTTCTCTGATTCATGGAACTACGCCTGAAATCATTACTTTCTTAAAGGAAGGCAGAGTCGACCTGGGCGTGGTTCGTATGCCAATTATCGATTCTCAACTCGAAGTGAGGGAAGGTATTCAGCTGCAAGATTGCTTTGTAGCGGGGGCGCGTTATGCTGCCGAGCTTAAGGACAAGGTGCTATCGCTGAAGCTGCTGCTTCAGTACCCTATCATTCTGTTCTCAAGGAATAGCCGCGCACGAATGGCCATTACGGAACTATTTCAAGACTACGGCTATGAACTCAAGCCTGAGATTGAAGTTGGAAGCGTGGATCTTCTCATCGAGTTTGCACGGAAAGGTCTCGGAATCTCTTACGTAACTAGAGAGTTCGTTTCTCAAGAGCTCGAAGATGGCTCCCTATTTGAAATTCAATTAGATGTGCAGCTGCCGCCGTCTCAAGTCGGGATTATGATCATGCGTAACACGCCACTTTCAAGTGCGGCAAGTAAGTTCATTGAGCGTATTAGATAGGAAAAAAGACATTAAAAATCGGATCAAGCTTGTGTCGCGAGCTGTACACATAAACTTGATCCGATAAAGGATTGTTTGCAGTTCATTTCTGCCTTCCATTACGAAATATCATCAGAGTTCAATGAACTTTGTAGCAATATTTTTGCAAAATTCACTATCATGCTCCACAAAAAGAATGGTTGGTGAGTATTCAAGTAGTAAGTCTTCAATTTGCATGCGAGAAATAATATCAATAAAATTAAGCGGTTCATCCCAAATATGCAAATGAACTTTCTCACAAAGACTTTTTGCAATCAGCACTTTCTTCTTTTGGCCGCCGCTAAAAGAAGAAATATCCTTTTCAAATTGAACTCTAGAAAAATCAAGTTTTCTTAAAATAGATTTAAAAAGGCTTTCATCAATCCCATTGTCTCTAGCGTAATCCGTTAAATTGCCTTTTAAATGTGAGGTGTCCTGTGAAACATAGGATATTTTAAGCTGACTTCCCTTTCTGAAAGTGCCAGTATAGTTTATATTCTCACCGCAAATAAGCTTGATAACACTTGATTTTCCTGAGCCGTTTTTACCTGAAAGCGCAATTCGCTCACCTTGCTCAATAATAAAACTTACATCTGTGCAAACCATCTTGTCACCGTAATAAATTGAAACATTTTCAAGCTCAGCTAGTTGGCTTTTATGAAAAGCAAGCTGTGAGATCTTTAAGCTATCAGAGCTTTCAATATTTTTAAGGAGCTTAGACCTTTCATCAATAGCAGATTGCTGTCTTTGTTCAATCACTTTAGAGCGTTTCATCATTTTAGCAGCCTTGTGACCAACATACCCTTTATCTACTTTGGAACCGGAATTTCTTGTGCCGTTTTTAGTTTTTTCCACTTCGTGTGACCAGTTGCTCGTTTGTTTAGCAGAATCGGACAAGCGTTTAATATCTTTTCTTAGCTTTTCGTTCTCTGCAAGCTCATAGTTATCTTGTCTCTTTTTATTTTCCCACCAATCGGAGAAATTACCTTTTTGAATTTCAACATTGGTCATATTAATTGAAAGTATATGATCTACGCAATTATCAAGAAATGATCTGTCGTGAGAGACCAGAATAAACCCGCTTTTGGTCTTGAGATAATCACTGACAATTTTTCGTCCATTCATGTCAAGATGATTGGTTGGTTCATCAATTAACAGAAAACTATTTTCCTTAAGAAACAATGTAGCCAGTAACACCTTCGTTTGCTCTCCGTTCGACAATGAATCAAAGGGCCGATACAAAACATCCTCAGAAACCTTAAGCAACGAAAGTTCACGCAGTAATTTCCAGTGAAGATAGTCTGGTACAATGTCGTTGATTACATCGAGTGTATTATTATCCTTGTTTTCGACATGAAAAGGGAAATATTCAAAACTGACATTAGCAGAAATATTTCCACTGTATTCATATTTACCAAGCAATAAGTTGAGAAATGTTGTCTTACCTCTGCCGTTCCTTCCTGTAAACCCCAATTTCCAATCGGTATCTATTTGAAAACTTACGTTTTCAAATATGTTATCGTAACTGCCATCATAGGCAAACGTCAGATTTGTAACATTTATTAAAGACATGAGATTATCCTCCTATACGAAAAAATCGCTTTTATAGTGGCTAAACCTCAAAATCAGTGCTAGCCCCTCTCTCGATTATCTGCCTGCACAGAAGCCTGCAAACATACAGTTATTTTCGATTAAAATATGCTGTTGAGATGAAAAACTGCAAAAAATACAGCAATTTTCATGTAAAATGATCCGATTTCAACTAAGTATGAAAATAGATGTAAATTTGCAGGAATTTATGACGGCTGCCGATAAAACCTCCAAAAGGCTGTATAAATGCAGGTTTAGGGAGTAAGCACTGGCTTTGAAAATTGTTTTGTATGTTATATGCTGATTCTAGGACCTTCTCAATACCCCTTTTCTCACTTCCATTAAAATTGTAATTAGATAATAAACATAAGTCATTATCTAAATGTGCGTGAAAGAACTCCGCGAATGAACTCTTTTCTCCAACCAAAGTGTCCGTAATCATTCACACTATTTCCGGGTATCTCTTCGACAATCATTAAGGAGAGCCCTACTAAATCGTTTTTATGTTCAAAATAGATGACTTTAGGAACACAAAGACCCTGTTTTCATTCAAATGAGGATTCTTTCCTCTATTATGGTTTACCTCATTTTACAACATTTATTCTTTCGTAAAATATGACAGTCTTATTATAGCTAAACTATCCTGACCGCTCGTATCAATGATCAATTCGCTAAAGCTCCTCGTCATCATTTAATCTAGAATTAATTTTTACACGGGAATCCATACAGGTTCTTGTGTTCGTATGGCAACTATGTTCTATTGTCGCTACTGCATTGTCGCTACTGCAAAATCCCTACTGACACCCCATACCCTATTTAGGAAGTTAAGTGAAAGGATTGAATGACTCCTATCAAGTTACTATGTAAATATCCAATTCGCACAGTAAGTGGCCTAGTAAAAAATTAGTAAATTGGTACTTTTCAATTGTCAATTTCCCTTGTATCCTAATTTACTAGTTACATGTACATGGACAACAAAAGGAGACAAAGGCAATGAAAGTTGAATCCGTTATATTGCAAGGAGTAAGGATAACCCTTATTCCCATGGAAGCTTCTCATATCACCTCGCTTTATGAAGCGCTGAACGATCCAGAAATATGGACGTATTCCCCTCCCGGCATGCGAAGTGTAGACGATATGAAAACTTATGTGGAGACTGCTTTAGAAGAACGAGTCAGAGGAGTTGCTATGCCTTTTGTCATTCTTGATATGGAAACAGATCGTCTAGTAGGGACGACTAGATTTGCTGACATTTCCACCCATCATAGACATCTCGAAATCGGTTGGACTGCTCTTGCCCGAGAAGTGTGGAGAACCCGCGTAAACACCGAGTGCAAATATTTGCTGCTGAAACATTGTTTTGAGACTTTAGGTACAGTTCGTGTACAGCTTAAAGCCGATTCCCGCAACACCCGTTCATTAAGGGCGATTGAGCGCATTGGCGCTATTTCGGAAGGAATACTTCGTAGTCATCGAATTTTGAGCGATGGCTACATCAGAGATTCAGCTTACTATAGCTTTATAGTATCAGATTGGCCGGATGTAAAAATGAGGCTAGAAAGCATGCTTGCTGGGTCAGATAGCCATACGGAAGGTGTGAACCTGAGGCCGTAAGGAAGTTGAGTACCGCTAGCCAGCGACTTTGGTAACTATCGGTGCTTGAAGGGCGATGAACTGAAAGCACCGACGACACACCTCTGATGTTAAGTCTCCACACTTCTGGGGATATAAAGTTAGTCCGGCTCATCTCTTGCATGAGCTAAAATCCCTTATGACATAACTAAAAAAAGCCGCATTTAAGCGGCTTTTAATATGAAGTAACCATAGTAGTATACTTCTGCTTCTGTCCTGGATCAGCAGCCTATTTCCCCTGTTTGGCCTTCCATGCGTCCAGCTGCTTCTGCACTTCGGCCATCACTTTAGGCTGGCCCGCCTTTTTGTATTTCTCGATAAATTCGTTGTATTTTTGCGCAGGGTCGACGGTACCCGTACTTAACGACGGCAAATATTCATCCTCCACCGCTTTCATGTTGGCGATTTCGGTCTTTACCGGATCGAGATTAAAGACGAAGCCCGTCAGGACAGAAGGATTTGCCGATTCATTGAGCTTTTGAGTTTCCTCCCATGTTCCTGAAGGCTGCCCTTCCTGCAAATACGAGTTAAAGACGTTGCCGAACACCCATGATTGGTTCGGGGCATAGCCGCCATTCGGAATACTTTTTACATGATCTGCATCAACTTTGTTGTAATGCTTGCCATCGATTCCATAGCTGATCAGGTTGAACAGCTCCTTATCCGAATTCAACAACTCCAGAAACATCATGGCTCGATCGGGATTTTTCGAGTTGCGGCTAATTCCCATCGCGGAAGACAAATTGATCGCCGGCAGCGTTACACCCGATGTATACAAGGCTATAACATCGTTGCCGCCCATCGTCACCCTTTCCTCGCCTTCCCGTCCCGGCTTGAGTACGTTATGGAAGATTGCGGCGACTTTTCCTGTCATTTGCAGCTCAGTAATCGATTTAGAGGTAGCTGCGTCCTGATTGATGTAACCTTTTTTAAACCAGTCATGCAGCTTGGGCAGCAGATCTTTGTATTCAGGCGTTTCGTAGGTCGGTACCAGCTTCAGCGATTTGTCTCCTCTGTATATCGATACCCCTGACGTAACGCCTTCCAAAATCGGATTTAACATCCCACCGGTCGCGCCAAGCCGGCTTATACCGTATGGAATAACATCCTTTTCACCCGCCTTCAGCTTGGCAAAAAACGACTCCATATCGAAAGGATTTTTAATATCCGCCGGATTCAAACCGTATTTATCGGCATACCGCTTTTGCACCAGAAAGCCCGATCTTTCCGTCACTGTCTGGTAGCTGAGCACGGCATATGTTTTTCCGTCGATTTTTGAGAAGTTCCATACCGATTCTGGACGGCTCTTTTTTAGCTTGGGCGCATTTTTGTCAATCAGGTCGTCCAGCTGCAAGAAAGCGCCTTTGGCCACGTTTTGGTCCATTTTGAAGTTCCAGTGCGACGTCCAGATTATATCCATCGGTTCATTGGCCGCTACCATCGTATTCATCTTTTGCTCATAACTGCCGATGTCGATCGGACCCATCTTGATCGTCGCGTTCAGCTTCTCTTTGGTTATTTTGTTTACCGCTTCTTCGATCGTTTTTTGGTCCTGCTGCATTTTGTTCATCGGATAGTACCAGATCAGCTCCACCGGCTTCAAATCAGGCTTGCCATTATCGGCCGGTTTCCCCGGCTGTGCTTCCGGCTTGGCTGCTCCACCACCGCCGCTGCATGCGCTCAACATCGCCGCACAGAGCAAGCCGGCCATTGTAACCCTCAATCGATTTCCATTTGATAGCGCTGTCATTTTTGTCGAAACCTCCGCCCTTATTATAGAATTAACCCTTTAACGAGCCTACCGTCAATCCTCTCACAAAATATTTTTGGAAAAACGGAAAAATAAAAAGCATCGGCCCTGCTCCTAAAATGGCCATCGCCATTCGCGCCGACAAATTCGGGAACTGTGACATATCGATGGTCATTGTGGACATAAATTCAGTATTCGATCGCAAAAACTCAATTGAGTTCATAACTCTGTACAGCAGCAGCTGCAAAGGCACCAGCTTCTCCGCATCGATAAACAGCAGCCCCAGCCACCAATCGTTCCAATAAGTGAATGAAATAAACAGTCCTACAGTCGCCAATGCCGGCGTGGACAGCGGCAATATGAGGGTAAAGAAGATCCGAAACTCGCTCGCTCCGTCCATTTTGGCCGATTCGATAATCTCCAGCGGGATTTTTTCGAGAAAGCCTTTCATCACCATCACTAGAAACGGGCTGATCAAATAAGGCAGAATAAGCGCACCGAGCGTGTCTTTGAGATGCAAATACTGCGTCACCAAAATGTAGAAGGGTACGAGTCCGCCGTTAAACAGCATCGTGAAAAATACGAAAAGCGTTGTTATCCGTCTGTAGCGGTAATCGGGCCGCGAGATCGTATAGGCCAGCATGGTGGTCAACAGCAGTCCGCAAGCGGTTCCAAGAACGGTAACTAGAATTGTGATGCCGTAAGCATTGAGCAAAATGCCAGGCGCTTCAAACAGTGTGTTGTAGGCACTAAGACTGAATTTGCTTGGTATAAACCGGTAGCCTTCGGAGCTGAGGGTCAGTTCATTAGTAAACGATACAGAGATGATAAGTAGTAGAGGAAGCAGCATAACCAGGGTAAGCGCGATAAAATAAGCATGAATCAGCCACTGCAGCGGCGAAATTTTGGAAAGCACGGTAGCTTACCCCCTTCCTACCATAAGGCGTTTTCGTGGTTGATTTTTTTGATGATAGCATTGGTGCAGAGCACTAGTACAAGCCCGACAACCGATTGGTAGAGTCCGACCGCCGTCGACATGCCCAGGTCGCCCACAACCTTCAACGAACGGAACACATACGTATCGATGACATCCGTGGAGGAGTAAATCATGCCTGAGTTGTTCGGAATAAAGTAAAACAGTCCAAAATCGGCGCGGAATATTTTGCCGATATCCAATATGAATAAAATCAGGATAAGTGGCGTGAGCAGCGGTATAGTAATTCGTGTAACCACCTGCCATCGTCCGGCGCCGTCGATTTTCGCGGCCTCATAATAGCTGGAGTCCAGTCCGATAATGCCGGCATAGTAGATCAGCGTGGCAAAACCAACATTTTTCCATAAATGCACCAGGTTCAAAATGACCGGCCAATACTGCGCCTCTTGATACCATTTGACCGGATCCATACCATACTGAATTAACCATTGATTAATAAATCCTTTCTCATGATCGAGAAAAGCGAGCGCAATATAACCTACAACTACCCACGATAGAAAATGGGGCAGAAACAAGGCTGTCTGGTATACTTTCATGAACCGTTTGGTTACCTCGTTCAAGGCGATAGCAAGAGCCAAGGCGATAACCGTTGTCAGCAAAATAAAGCCCACATTGTATAAAATCGTATTTCTCGTAATCCTGAACGCATCCTCAGAGGTGAAAAAAAACTCAAAGTTTTTGAAGCCAATCCAGTTGCTGCCAAGAATACCTTTGTCATAGCGAAAATCTTTAAATGCCAAAATCAAACCGATCAACGGCAAATAAGAAAAAATAAGCTTGAACAAAACCCCCGGAAGCGATAGAGCCAGCAGCTCCCGGTTTTTTTTGAATGCTCCGCGCTTTCCCGGTGCTTTGCCCGTATAAAGAGCCGAGGCCGCAGTGCTTGACTGGCTGACGGATGGAGCCGTGTTCTCCGGGTTCAATCGTTTCACCTCTTTTCCATAAATTTGATTCTTTCGAGCATGGAGTGCCTCCCCCGCTTCTCCAACATAATACGGTATTAGGTCAGCGGGCTACTGCCAGTTGTATAGATTTATGCAAGAGCCTATACCATTTTTAAACTTTACTGCCTAGTGAATACATGGCTGCGAGTCACGGCTCTGATATGAGAACTTTCAGTTGAAATCCAGCAGCTGCTTGACCCGGTATTCCTTTGGCGTGACGCCGAATTTCTTTTTAAACTGCCGAAAATACGAGCTTTGATTGCTGAAGCCAACCCGATCCATAATGTCGGTGATGTTATATTGCTCTTTGCCGAGCATCTCCAGTGTGATGTTTAACCGAACCCCGTTGATATAGTCCGCCACAGACATGCCGACACAGCTTCTAAACATCCGCCCCAAGTAAACAGGCGACATTTTGACCATCGAGGCAATCTGCTGCAGATTTAAGTTTTTGTCCGCATAATGTTCTTCAATAATTTCCTTTATCGCATCGATCAAAATTGCATTCTTATTTTCTTCGCACTGCTTCATCTGCTCAAGAAGGCGCTCTATGAGCGAATCGAAGGCTTCTCTGATCTCGTCCAGCTGTTCCATTTCCATAATTGTCCTGTTAAATTCCTGCAAATCGAGGTCAATCGGGATGAGCCTGTGCTGATTCATTTCACGCATCGTGTTTGATACAATTAAGGAAAGCCGCAGCATATTGAACAGCACGTGATCTGCATGTAACCCAGCGATACAACCGAATATCCGGTCCAGTACCGCGGCTATTTGCTGCCGGTTGCCCGCCTTGAGCTCCTCAATAAATTTCTCCTCCACCTTCTCCGGCAGGTGCAGCTCCCGGTTGTTCAAATTGTGCTTCACCCGATCCGTCGTAATAATCTGGCCGGTTCCGCAAACCATCCGGTATCGGACAAGACTTAATGATGCCCCATAGTACCGGGTAATGTCCTCATAGCATGGAATCGGATCACTTAGCGCCACAGTGGAGGAAATCCGATAAAACGCCAGAATCGTATCCTGAATTTCCTGCAGTCGGATAGCTGCCGTCTTCAGAATGGTATCCCAGTCAGAGTCATCGACCGAAATGAGCACCGCCAAATGGTCGCCGCGCATATCGACAGTCTCGTTACAGAATGATTTGTCCATAATCTCTTTAGTGATGTTTCTAATAGCGAACTTGTAAAGTCTGAGGTCGGCTTGCTTCGCCTTATGCGACAGTGCCGAATAATGTTCGATGTGGAGAACAGCCAGCAGATAGGGGCCGTCTGTCTTTAATTGAAGATGGTTCTGATCGATGCATTCCCTCATCTCCGATGATGTAATCGAGGTGCTGTCCATAATCAGCTTACGCACGTAATAATGCTTCACTAATGACATTTTGGCATGCGAATCGCGCTCGATTCCCCGCATTTTTTCCAGCACATGCGTATAGACCGAAGACATGTACAGCAGTTCGTCCTTTTCACTGAACGACGCCTTGTCCTCACGTCGCGTATTTTTGCGGAATTGCTCCATCATCGTTTCGATAGGGCGGTACAGCTTATGAGAAATGAACAGCGAAAGGAGTGCCGCAAGCGGTAGGAACAGTAACGTTACGACAATCGATGTATTGCGCATCCGGTCCAGCTTGCCGATAATGTGCTCGTAAGGCTGTACGATAACCAGCTTCCACTGATAGGTGTCGAAATTCAAGTGGGTGACAATTGTTTTTTCACCGTTAAACGTACCGATGAAGGTGGATGAGACATTGTTCGATAGACGGTTCCCGCCTCGCTTATCGTCCAAAGCCGCAGAGAGTGCATTGCTGTAGCTCTTCGGTTCACGGTTCGGAGTAAAAATATTACCGCTTTCATCCATTATGAAAATATGGTTTCCCGGCTCGGTGCCAACCCCGTTTACAGTCTTCATATTGTCGAACAGCCATTCTGTCTTTACATTCAAAATTAACGCATTATCCATTACGCCTTGATCGGAATCTTGACTGATCTTCTCGTCGTAAATAAAAAAAGAAAATGCGTTGATTTCATTACGATCATCAGTTCCCCGGCTCATGCGCATAGGAATTAGTTTCAGCTTGGGGACTTCGCTTGTGGAACCGATATAATCTTTCAGCAACAGCACGTCGGGGTCGGTATTTGCGGCCAAGCCGGATGCCGTAGAGTAATAACAGCCGCATTTACCGTTATAGATGACGATCGATTTCAGGAAGGTTGTGGAATCTACGATTTTCTCCAGCCGGCGCAGTTTGTTAACCACGTCGAACGTTTCTATTTCGTTATGGGTCATTAAGGGCAGGATTTGGTTGTCGGAGTAGGTTGACGTTGCCAAGTTTTTAACCAGTTCGTTCATGTACTGAATATTGAAATTCATTTGAGTCAACACTTTTTTGTTCGCATCTTCCTGCATATCAAGCAAGACGGATTCTGAGTTATAGTAAAACGCAAACGAAAAAAAAGCCATGAACATAATCATCAATAAGGTGATGGAAAGCAGCATTCGTTGAAAATATTTCCGCGACTTGTACAGTTGAAAAAATTTCATTTTGCTCACCCCACATTCAAAGCATCCTTTGATGCTTGAAAGGACTGCCTCAAGCAGTTTAACTTACCGCTTATGACAGCCCCGACTGTTAATCGATGTTCAAGCATATTGCAAATTGACATTATTGAATTAGCATTCCGATAATACTCATCCGTCCTACTTCGTTAATGCTGCAGCGGAAACATAAACGAATCGTTCAAATCTGGCCAGAACATGGAATTTCTGTTCTGGATAATGTTCATATAAATAATCGACGAAATACCCGGGCTTCTCGCTGTTTCCCGCAAACATATCGTAGTGCAGCGGAATCACCGTCTCTATTTCCGCCGCAACCGCCAGCTCGGCAGCTTCCCGGTAGTTCATGTTGCCAACCAGCCCTCTAGCCCACCTAAACGCATCGCGTCCGTTAATTGGCAGCATGCCGAGATCGATATGTTCGGCCTTCAGGCTGTCGATCAGACCGGGATAAATAACCGTATCCCCGGCATGATACAGGGTGACGCCGTTAAGCTCCAATAAGTATCCTACATACCGATGATCACGTGCCGGGTCGTAGTCCAACTCCTCATGCGCGGCCGGCACCGGCTTGATCCTGACGCCGTCGCCTTCCCACCATTGACCAGTTGCAGCATCCAGCAGCTTCCCAGGTGATACACCCAAATCCAGCATTTGACTACGGCAAAAACCTGGAGCAATAAATAGGGTGCCGTTGTCTTTTTGAGCCAGCACGCTGATTGTAGATGGGTCCAAGTGGTCGCTATGCTCATGCGTAATTAAGCAATAAGCTGCGTTAGTTACATCCTCCGGCCGAAATGGCGCTTGGAATACTCTGGCCTTCTGGGCTGCCAAATAAGGGTCAATATAAATGATCGTATTCCCACCCTTGATGACGACGCTCTCCTGGCCAAGAAACCAAATTGCCAGCATGCCATATGGCATATGCGTTTTATCCATTTCACGAATCATTGCGTCACTGGTGCGTCTCTTGTCAGTTTGCTTGTTCACGGTTATATCTCCTTCCATTTATAACTGTCTTGACTTATTCGACGATCGTCATTTAGAGTCCTTCCAATAAAAATAGATATAACCATTTAATTCCAACAAACGATCGTTTCGCCTGTCAATATATCGGATTGCGGTCCACATAAGAACAATACGATTTTCGACATATCCTCTGACTTAGCAATCCGCTGTAACCTGGACCGTCCTTCTTCACTGGCCACGGTTCTCGTCGCCAAAAAACGGGCTGTATAGGTCGGAGCTGGAGAAATGCAGTTGACATTGACGTCAAATGGCCTAAGCTGTTCGGCAAGGCAGCGTGTATAATGGGTAATTCCCGATTTCGCCGCTGCGTATATCATTCCTCCGCGAACGGGCATATGTGCGGCGGTAGAACCGACATTGACGATTTTGCCGGAGTGGCGCTCGCGCATATGCAGCCCTGCAAATTTACACGCGAACATGGTGGATAGCAGGTTGCGGTCCACAACAGCTCGAATATCTTCTACGGAAATGTCCAGTGCATCGTTCGGCTCCGGGCGCGGCGTATGAAGTCCGATGTCCCCGCCGGCGTTGTTGATCAAGATATCAATCGAGCCGAGAGTTTCGATTGACTGGCGGATTAGCGCTTCCACCTGATCCGGATCCCCCATATCCGCTGCAATAAATTTAGTTCTAACGCCATTCGCAGAAGCGATTTCATCTGCTACAGCGCTGCCCGAGGCCGCTTCGTTGAATCGCGCCGCTGCTTCTTCATTGATATCATGGATAATGACATTGGCTCCCGCACGAGCCAGTGTTTCGGCATATTGTCTTCCGAGCCCCCTGCTGGAACCTGTTACAATTGCATTTTTCCCTCTTAAATCTATAGCTGTCATATTCATCACCTCATCGGATTATAGGTATTACTCGCGGTTGCGATCCTGTATTATGCTTTACCATTCATAACCCTAGTCCTCCATTGATGTGCAGCTCAGTACCGGTTATTTGGCTGGCTTCTTCGGATAGCAGGAAGACCGTTCCATGAGCTATATCTTCCGGCGTCTGCATACGGCCGCTTGGGATGTACGACTCAGCTCTTTTTCGCAATTCATCGGGACTTAAACCTCTGTTCTGATGCAGCTCAATTTCTCCTTCGGAGGCTACCCAGCCGACTGTAATCCAGTTGGACCTGATACGATCTCTTCCATAATGACCTGCGATATGACGGTTTAAAGTCAGCATCGCTCCCTTTGAGCACGAATAAGCGGCCAGTTCCTTCCCACCTTTGTAGCCGTTCGTGGAGCCTATTTGGACGATGGAGCCGCCCCCTGTCTTCAGCATGGACTGAATCGCGTACATCGAACAGAAAAAAGAGCCTTTGATGTTGACTGCAAAAATGGAGTCGAACATCTCCTCTGGAGTATCGGTCATCGTTCCGCGCGGAAATATGCCTGCATTGTTGACAAGACCGTCAACCCTTCCGAATCGGGCCTCCGTTTCATCGATCAGCTGCTTGCAAGCCGGCTCCCTGCTGATATCTCCTTTTATAAAAAGGGCCTCCGTCCCGTATTTCTCCTGGATGTTATGAACAACCCGCTCACCGTCGCGCTCATTTCTTCCATTAATCACGACCCGTGCCCCTTCGCTGGCCGCCATCAACGCAATGCCTGCTCCGATTCCTTTGGTTCCTCCCGTAACGACTATAACCTTTCCTGCTAATCGGTTAGCCATCGACTTCATGCCCCTCTCCTGCATTTATAATGCGTGTTCAGATGGTGACTTCTTGAACAACCTCTTACAAACGGTACGTATTGAAGATCGACTCCAAACCTGACTTGGCGACTTCAAGGGCACTCTTCTCACCGTAACTTTCGATAAACAATTCCAGTGACAAATATCCGTTATAGCCGATATCGTGCAATGAGGTTGCAAGCTGACGTGACGGAGCGCTGCCTTCGCCTGGAAATACACGGTCACGATCAACAATCGTCTCTCTTGACCGCTCGGCAGGGTAATCGTTCACGTGCACAATGCCGATTCGCTCCCCGTTCAAATACTGCAGACCGTTCATATTGCTGCCCCCGGTATACATATGAAACGGATCGACGAGAAGCCTGGCGTCAGGCACACCGCTTGCCATAGCCACATATACAGCTTCACTAAGTGTGGAGAGCGTCTTGGCCCTCCCCCAAAATTCCACGTAAGGCTCAATCCCAATTCGTATCGCTATATCCGAAAGCTCCGCATAATGTGCCGCCATCCGCTCCAACGAAACAGCCCCAACGTTCCCAAACGGGGGTGCCGCCACAGCCGTGCAGCCCAATTCTGCAAGCATGATCATCTCGCGCTCCGCCTGCTTAAGACCCTTCGCTCGTTCAGAATCATCCGCATCCGCCCATTTAAAAAACGCAATCGCATTAACAACCGGGATGCCGACGTCAGCAATATACCGCTTCAGCTCTTGGAGCATCCCTCCGTTGGACAGATAGGTATCCACATCACGGATCCAAATTTCAATGCCTTCATAGCCGGCCTCCGCGGCAATTCGTACTTGCTGCTTGATATCTAGCTTGAAAGGGAATAAGGTCGAAGTATTCAATGCCGGTTTAAATGGAAACATCGGACTAGTCCTTTCTATTCTCGAAATACATACTATTTATAGCTCAACCTGTATCGTCTTTTGTTTCCGACTGCTTTGCAGTGCCAGCTCTATCAGGCGAATAGCTGATCGCGCTTGCTCCGGCTTTACCTCGAGCTCGCTAATCCCCCTGATATGATCCGCGATATTTTGATAATAGGACGTATAAGAGCCTTGAAGTGTCTCGATGCGACCTTCCACATGAAGGCCTCCTATGTACGTATTCAGCTTGCCCCATAGCTCCGCTGGCTCCATCCCCCAGCCTGACGACGCAGGCGTCAATCCCCGCTTTAATGCTTCCTCCTGCGGATCGATGCCGTATTTGATGAAAGAACCTTTCGTTCCATGTAGAATATAGCGCGGGCTCGGCTCGCGAACAAGCTGCGACGATTGCAGGTTCACCTTCAGCCCGCTTTCGTAGCCAAGCGTCACATCGAAATAATCGTCCGCCAAGGAGCTTTCCCGCTGAATCCGGATGTCTGCGCGGATCGTCTGCGGGAGCCCAAATAAGCAAAGCGCTTGATCAAGAAAATGCACACCGAGATCATAAAACACACCTGCTCCTTGTGAGTCGCTGTTTCGCCATTTGCCCATCGCTGCAATCGGATTGTAGCGGTCCCAATGAAACTCGCATTCGGTCACATTACCGAGGAGCTCCTGCTTAAGCAGCTCGTGGATAGTCAGAAAATCACCGTCCCAGCGGCGGTTATGGAATACGCTCAATACTTTGGCTTGTTCTTTCGCCAGAGCGATCAACTCATCGGCTTCGGCCGAAGTGGTAGTAAACGGCTTCTCTACAATAACGTGCTTTCCCGCCAGAAGCGCGTCCTTCACAAACAGATAATGATCGGTGCTTGGTGTCGTGACTACGACCAAGTCAATGATGTCATCCTTATATAAATCCCGGACATCGGAAACCACCTTGACCCACGGGTACCGTTCTTTGGAATTGGTTGTATGGCGCTCCACCACTGCTGCCAGCATCAAATCGGGCACGCATGTAATGACCGGCGCATGGAAGGTCCGGCCAGAGAAGCCGTATCCGATCAATCCGACCCGAATGTGTTCGTTCATTCAACAACACCCATTTTTCTTAAATTTGTGAAGCTGATTTCCAGACTTTCGAAGGGCGATCGGCGGGAGCCATCCTGCTCGACCACCAGCCAGTTTGTACCGATTTCCTTCGCCGCCTTAACGATGTCGGGGAAGTCAAGGACACCTTCTCCGATTTCCGCGAAAAACTGCTCCTCGCCTGGCTCCATATCCTTGATGTGGAGGAGCGGACACCGATTCGACAGCTTACGCAGGTAATCCGCCGGATCTTCGCCGCCTCTCTTTACCCAGTATGTATCCAATTCCATCTTGACCAGCTCGGGGTCGGTTTCGCGAAGTAAAATATCGTATGCATATTCACCGTCATATCTCGTAAACTCCCAATTATGGTTATGATACAAAAATTGGATGCCCCGTTGTCTGCAGCTTTCACCGATTCGATTGAAAAGTGCCGCAGACTCGATGACCGCTTGCTTCGAGTCAAATCTGGAGGAATGCGCGATCCAGCCCCCGCCCACTTCCTGCAAATAATCGATTAACGCGTCAAGACCGTCGGTCAGCACATCGATTCTTGCGTGCGCACTGATGACCTGAAGTCCCAGTCTTTCCAAATGGCCTTTCTGCTGACCGATCGTCATGCCTTCTGGGGGCGGCCCCAATTCAATTCCGTGATAACCGATCTCCGCCACCTTTTCCAATGAACCCAAGTAATCCTGCTTCATTTCTTCGCGTATCGTATACGGCTGTACAGCAACCGGAAATTTCATGATCTCGCACATCCATTCATTATTATGATTTAGTGAATTCAGATAGCTTGGTCTACGTATCCAGCAGATTGTGTTTCAAACTGAGCGGTAATGGTGATGGGCGGTCGCAAGTAGCCTTAACAGTGACATGCCTTCCTGTTTCCGCAGATTCATGGATTCCAATCATTACGTCGAGCACATGCCGAGCCAAAATACCGCTAGCGCGATGAGCTCGTCCTGAGCGAATCGCATAAGCCATATCGGCAACACCGATGCCTCTACTGTTTTCGGTAAATCCATGTGAATACGGAAACTCCTTGACTTCACCGTTTTGCTGCTTGATCATTAGTGGGCCGCTGAAATTGTTCGGGTCGGGGACGTACAGGATGCCTTCCGTTCCGTAAACTTCCATACGCGGCGTATATTTGAAGCCCTCCTTCGCAGCCTGCAGCCCTGCAATGACACCATTGTCAAATTGGAGTGAGGCCGCTATGTTCGTCGGCGCTTCTATTGGTACGGTTTTGCCATAGTGTGGGGATGCCGGATTGTCGATTGTAATCTGGTGCTTCAGTTGAGCCGCGAATCCGCTGACACTACTGATAGGACCGAGCAGAAATACCATGGCTGTAAGGTAATATGGTCCCATATCGAACAATGGGTCACCGCCCAATCGAAGGAAGTTTTGAAAGTTTGGATGCAGGCCGCCGGATCCTCCGCCCATAAAAATTGTCCCATTTGCGGCATACGGGGTGCCTATCCAACCATCATCAATCAGCTTCCTGCATGTTTGCAGACCTCCTCCGAGAAATGTATCCGGAGCGCACCCGACACGAAGACCTTTGGCTTCGGCTAGGGCAAGCACTTGGTCCGCTTCTTCCCGATTTAAGGCAAACGGTTTTTCCGTATACACATGCTTACCGGATTCAAGCGCTTTCATATTGATCTGCGCATGAACCTTGGGGGCGGTCAAGTTGATAACGATTTCAATTTCTGAATCAGCTAGCAGCTCCTCAACCGAACAAGCCCTCGGGACCCCAAATTCGTCGGCCTGTTTGCGTGCCAGCTCAGGGACTATATCCGCGCATGCGACTACCTCCAAAATGTCAAACGTTTGTGTGCAGTTTTTCAAATAAATGCCACTGATTTGGCCACAGCCGATCAAGCCTACCTTCACTTTATTCATTCCAATGATCGCTTCCTTTCTGACATTAGTCTATTAGAATAAATACATCGTTATGAACGAACATTTGCAGCAGTCAGCACATCTGCCCACTTCTTCAGCCTAATACAACCGGTATTCCCGTGACTACTGTCAGTTGTATAGTTTGGTGCAATTACAAGTATCATTTTTAAACATTACTGTCTGTTCTCTTCCCAATTCACCTGCTACTTTATTTTCTGGCGAATGTTAAATAACGACTCTAACGCTGACATTCTTTTTTTGACTTTGCTCATGTTAAGAACTCCATTGTGAGTATCGTTCAATATAGGTCCCATAATTCTAAACATACAGGCTTTTAACAAATAAAGAAAAAGACCTTCGTAAATTTCCTGAGGTACATCCTCATTGAAATAGATCTTAAGAGTTGAACGGATTCTATCTAATGAAGTTGATTCTGAAAAATCCCACAAACAGGTCCAATATAAGAACTGAGATAATGAATACAATTCATTTTCGTACTCTGGTGTGAAATCAATGATGGTTTGTATTTTATTATTACAAAAGACGATATTCCCAGGTCCCAAATCGGAATGTATTAGTTGTTTATTATTTCGGTTAAAATAGTCAGCATGATCCGATAAAACTTTTTTTGCATTCTTCAATAAGAATTTGGACTTCTCTTCAAGCTCAAACTCATTCAGTATCTCTTCGACCTTATGACAAATGAACACGACTGACTTAACCTTATCCCAATTGTTGACTTCTTCTATCTCGTTTGCTTCAAAAGGAACTTCTCGAAGGATTTGATTATACTTATATAGATACTTAATAATCGAGATAAATTGCTCATCGTTATACTCTTCTAAAGCCTCGCCCGGGACATATTCGATTAAAGAGTAACCAGTTTTGGACATTAACTCATTTTCCCTTGTGGGAATAAGCCTTCCTTGAAGCAGTCCTTGGTTGTTTAAAACATTTTGTACCTTATGATATGTTTTTAGAAAGTCTAACCTTTCAACTTGTTTCAAAACATAGCTGGTTTCAGCCGTAACTATCTGATAGCAAGGGCTGCTTTTTGACATGTCTTGCAGCTCTAAGATTTCACAAACATCATATTCATTTTTTAATATTTCTTGGATGGACATGTAATTTTCAACTCCCTCTGTATTAGTCATCTAATTAATGATTCGTGGGCATCAGCATTTTCTCCTTCGTTTACTGCTCTACTCTTTACTTCAATGAAGATCAGAAAAGAGCCGCATATGGCGGCTCCTCAGTAAAACATCATGCCTAAAAGGGAAAAACTGAAACCTCACAACAGTGATTCGATGGCAGAATCTATGTCAAAGGGTTCCACCGTTGATTCAAATCTTTCTTTTACATGACCATCACGCTCGATTAGAAACTTGGAGAAATTCCACTTCACCCCGTCACCAGCGTATATTTCAGGATACTTTTCCTGCAGAAAATCCTCCATCCATTGACCGTCCTTGGTCTGGATATCGAAGCCTTGAAACGGTGCTTGCTGAGTTAGATATTGAAATAAAGGATGAGGAGATGAACCTATTACTTCCGTTTTCTCAAATAATGGGAACGTAACTCCATGGTTAATATCGCAAAATACTTGTACTTCCGAGTTGCTACCCGGCTCTTTCTCGTTGAATTGGTTGCAAGGAAATGCAAGAATTTCAAATCCCTGTTCCCGTCGCCGTTCATAAAGCTTCTGCAGATCAGCGAATTGACGAGAAAAGCTACATTTGCTTGCTGTATTTACGATTAGGAGAACTTTTCCCCTATAGTCTGACAATTTGACCTGCTTCCCGTTAATCAAGGTTGCTTGAAAATCGTAAATTGACATGTTAATATTCCTCCTTTGTATTTAACTATTGTATTTTCTTCAATAACTCCTACTTTTGACGCCATGTTTAGTTGTTCCATACATCTTATATCCAAACTATCTATAGGTCTAATATATTATATGAATGACCTTTATAGGTAAACATAATAAAATTCTCGCATGATTGATACATAGTTAGAAAAAAATTGGGGGAGACGTGGAAACTTCCGCATATGGAACACCAGTCGGAAATCAGTTTCTCTTCTTGGAAAAGTTATTGTTTGTTTTACAGTCAACTCAATAGTCAATAATGATAAATATGGAGCGACAAACGTTCCCTACTGTTTCATTCATAAAATCGTTTCGTTCTACTAAATAATAACGGGTAAGATAAGATATGGAGGAAAAAGCAGTGAGCAGGCAGAAGCTTCAAGACAGATTGAAAATGAAGAAAGTCGAGCCTAGGCATGGAGAGCAATTCAACGATCTGCTTCGCTATGTATTCCAAGTGACGAATCACGATCTGCATACGTTTGGATGGGAAAACCGCGAGATTGCAAAGGCCAAGCTTCCCGTACTGAAACAGGCCGATGTACTAGGCTGGTTCGATAACGATAAGTTGATTTCCCAGTTGGCGGTGTATCCGTTCCAGGTTAATATTTTTGGGGAGATCTATGATATGGGCGGCTTAACCGGTGTCGGAACCTACCCCGAATATGCCAATCTAGGATTGATGAGTCAATTGATGCGCCAGGCACTCGCAAATATGCGCGAACGGCAACAGTCGATCTCTTATCTGTATCCATATTCTATTCCGTTCTACCGCCGCAAAGGCTGGGAAATCATTTCTGATAAGATCTCATTCGAGGTTAAGGATACGCAGCTGCCAAAGCTGAAGACAGTGCCCGGCAATGTGGAACGCCTGTCAATCGATCACCCGGATATTCGCGATGTGTACCGCCGCTTCGCTCAGTGTCATCATGGTGCAATGCTGAGGAGCGAGTTGGCATGGGAGGAATATTTGCGCTGGGATTTAGATGATCTGACCGTAGCGGTCTACTATGATGAGGATCAGCAGCCGCAGGGCTACCTGCTCTATTGGATTGCGGAGGAAGTCCTCCATATGAAGATAATGGTGTATCTAGATGGTGAGGCGCGAGCGGGGCTGTGGAATTTCATTAGCGCTCATTTCTCGATGATAACGCGTGTCAAAGGCCATATTTACACGACAGAGCCTCTTGCCTTCTTACTGGAAGACAGTGATATCAAGGAGACGATCTCACCCTACTATATGGCGCGGATCGTCGATATTCACCGCTTCGTGAAGCAGTATCCATTCCTGCCACAAAACGCAGAATGCCAATTGACCTTCACACTTCACGATCCAATGCTGGAGTGGAATCAGGGCAAATTCACGCTGAAGGTGGATGAGCAGGGTCGAGGGCAATTGATGGAGGGCGGCGGTAATCCGGAGGCGGCCTTCGATATACAGACGCTGACGACGATGCTGATGGGTTATAAGCGTCCAGCATATTTGGCACGGGCAGGTCGTTTTCAAGCACGGCGAGCTACGATCGAGCTGCTGGAAAATCTGATAGAACGCCAGACACCGTATTTCTCTGATTACTTTTGATACATGCTATGGTGGCCCACTCTTTTCCCTAAGGAAAAAATGCTTAATTTTGACAAGCTATTAGCTAGCATAGAATAAAGAGGCTGCCGATAGTTCCCGCGGCAACCTCTACTCCTTGAAGGGTCTTAATAAGTCCTTGCGACTCTTTTTTTGTCCTTACACAAAAAACAACGCCCTTTGTTAACTTCAGGTTCTTTTTCACAAATACGATCGTATCGAAGCGGTCAAGTCGCTAACCATTCCTCCGATCTCTTCAGGTGTCATTTGAAAATCGTTTAGCGTCCATTCAATTAACATCAAATGTACGGTCGCGGATAACGATTTATGAGCATACAATCTGTATGTATCGTCTGCGCTTTCCTTGCGATCTTTCTTTATATGGACGAACAGCTCATCGAAGGAATCACTAATGCTTTTATGAATGAGCTGCCTGATCTTCCGATCTTTTGTAACAATATTATGGATCAGTGAGGAAGGAATATTACTTCTCCAATTGCGAAACAGTGCTACGAGTATTTCTTCATTAATCACAGAGGTCTCCTCAAGATCTTGCCATAAACCTTTCATGAGTTCTTCCAAATAGTTCAGTAAAATCTCATCCTTACCTTGGAAATTACGATAAAAGGTTTGTCTTGCAAGCCCCGCCCTATCCGCGATTTCGGTTATTGATATGTGTGAATACTCTTTCTTCTCCATTATTTGAAATAACGCCGTTCTTATCCATTCTTGTGATTGTAAAGCTAGTTTGCCTGACTGCTCAGCCAAAGTGTGACACATCCTCTTATCTGTCTATTTTCGAGAAAATCGCCTCAACAAGCATTGCATGGAAAAAGCTTTTATATTAGTATAACAAACATAGCTTTTATTGATAATGATAATCATTTTTGAATCTAGGGAATTGAAAGGGGAACTACTGTTGTTAAGATCAAAAATAGGAATGGCCTTAACCTTACTAATCATCATGTCTTTATTCATCTCGGCTTGTGGTAGTCAAAATACAGGGAAGAAAACCGAGGAGAAGAGCGTTGATGCTCCCGCTCGAATTATCAAACATGCTATGGGTTCAACTACAATTACTGGAACGCCTCAACGCATCGTGGTTTTGACTAATCAAGGCACTGAATCATTGTTAGAGTTAGGCATTAAACCTGTCGCTGCAGTTAAATCTTGGATTGGTGAGCCGTGGTTTGATCATATCAAGGATAAAATGACCGGTGTACAAGTAATCGGCAACGAGACGCAGCCTAATCTTGAGCTCATTGCCAGCTTGAAACCGGATCTCATATTAGGTACCAAGGTTAGACAGGAGAAAGTGTATCCGCAGCTGTCCAGCATTGCGCCTACTGTATTTACAGAGAATCTTGGCGACAGTATGCTGGAAAATTTCAAATTGTATGCTCAAGCTCTCAACAAAGAATCCGAAGGAGCAGCTGCTCTGGAAAACTACAACCAAGCCATTCAACAAACCAAGGCAGCTCTCGGTGATAAAACCAAATTGCGTATTTCATTGGCTCGATTCCAGCCTGGGAAAGTGCGTGTATACTACAAAAATAATTTTGCAGGTGTCATCCTTGATCAGATAGGATTTGCTCGCCCGGAGGCACAAAATAAGAACGATTTCTCCGCTGATGTTGCAATGGAACAAATAACTGTGCTTGATGGAGATGTATTTTTCTATTTCACTTCCGACCGCGAAGGTGAAACCGGTGCAACTAAAACGACCGATGAATGGCTTAAAAGCCCTCTAGGACAAAACCTGAATGTGGTAAAAAAACAACGGGCCTTTAACGTGAACGAACCGATATGGAACACATCAGGCGGTATCATTGCTGCAAAGCTGCTAATTGAGGACATTAAAGTTCGGTTCGATAAATTGAGTTTATAATATGGCTTTCATCTGGTTCATCGCTATTGGTAAAGTGTTGGAGAAACACGTCTATTTGTCGATCCTGAATAACCTAGAAAATGATTAATCAGCAGGTGTGATGTATTTTCATTTAAAACGCAAATAAAAGCTGTAGTGGTTTTCTACACTACAGGCTAAAAATGCTTGATATTATTGGGTATTTTTACTTCGTCAGGACTAGTTGGCTCTCTTGGATTGAATTTATTTTCCTACATACTCATCCAAAAAGCGATCTACTCTTTGGAAATATTCAGTGGGGTAATGGTTGATGGCATCGATATGCTCCGTATTTAGAGGGTACCATACTTCTGCACTTGCATTATCTCTTAAGGACTCGTAAATAATTTCTGTATTTTTATAACTAATTTGCTGATCTCCAGTACCATGAATGAGCATAACTGGCTTGTCTTGCATCTTTTTTACCGCATCCATAGGAGATATGGAATCAAGATCAACCTTAAAGACCCAATTTGCCATCCATGTCGATGTATAACTGAATGGAAACGCAGGTAAACCTGAAAAGAAGGGCAAACCCTCTCTCAGAAATAGACCAGCATTACGAAAAGGACTATCCGCAATTACGGCTTTGATGTCATCACTTTCACTTGCGGCTAGCAAAGAAGTAACAGCACCCATTGAAAAGCCGATAACTCCAATGTTATCACCCGTATGGTCTCTGGATTTTAAATAGCTTACAGCTCCTAGCAAATCGTATTTTTCATTGAGGCCCAGTGTAATCAAATCACCATCGGATTTTCCTTGCGAGCTGAGGTCAAATGCCAATATATTGTAGCCTTTCGGAACCAAATGCTCTATTAACTTTTGGGTCCGCCCTTTGACTAAACGATTGCTCGTATATCCATGGACGACAATAATCGTCTTATTACTTTCTTTACCAGAAAGACTACTTGTAGGAAAGAAGGAACCTCTAATCGTATTATTATTTTTCAAACCCTTGAACTCGACCTCTTCGTAGGGAGTTTTATCGATATTCAATTCGTAGCTGACATTAGTGTCTCTAGGATGGTGCAACAAGGTGTCTATTACTTTATAAGATATAAAAAATACAAGAGCCATCACAAGCAAAAGCACGATTCCTAGGCTCCATATAATTTTCTTCCGTTTTTTCACACGAACATTAAATGTCAGATCGGGTTGTAATGATGTTTGACTCATTCAGACTCCTCCAGTTTTTCTTTGGGTTGTATGGGTGCGAACAAATAAAAGGCATGCCCCTTCAGATTTTCCCACTCGGGATGATGAATAATACTTTCTCCAAGAGTTAAGCCCACTCCATTTAACAAAGAGATATAGGCACGAGAGATCATTGCTGGAGAAAAGCTTTTGTTGAATTCTCCCATTAACTGTCCTTTGGTATAGACGCGTTCGATCGCATCTGTCATTACCTTTATACTTTCAAGGACCTTCTGTGTAAGTTCAGGGAATCTTATTCGTTGTCCTAAGACAGATTGAACAAGCCGCAATTCATTTGTATAGAAGTAGATATGGTTGAATTGTTCTTCGACCATGTTCTGAATTAATACGCCAGGCGCCCCCTCTTGTTGTAGACAAGCAAGCGATTTCACCTGAATATCAGCAAGCGGCTCAAGGACAGCGGCGTAGTATAAAGCTTCTTTGCTAGGGAAATATTGAAAAATGGTTCCAGGAGTCACTCCCACACTCTGCGCAATGATAGCCGTTGTGGTATTAGAATATCCACTTTCTGCGAACAGGACAACAGCTTCTTTTAGGATACTTTTACGCCGCTCCAGTCTTTTTTCTTCATTGATGGGTCTTGCCAAATGTATTCCCCTCTCTTTAAACTAAACTTTAATTAATTAAATGATCATTCATTTAATTAATAATATATCTTTAATTACGACTTATAGCAAGAGTGAATTTATTTTACTTACGAGCACTTACACCATATTGTGCCGCTAATTCCATTTCCGTTGGCAATTTGGAACCTGGAAGGAAATCACCAGCTTCAATCCTATGTAACAATCACAAATTAGCAGTTATTATCTCCGGCATAATAAAAAACCACTCCCTGACAACTGTCAATGGAGTGGTCTTAAAAACTTTGCTAAGGAACCGGGCCTTTTTATGATTTAAATAACATAACCGATTGTGTTACTTGTGCAGTAAACCCCGTGCTAGCATTGACTCGGCGAGCAGAACTGCACCTTTTCCTGCACCCATCTTCGTATTGTGTGAGACCAATACATATTTTAACCCGCCAAGTACAGGCTCCTCTTCCAGTCTTCCCATACTTGTTGTCATCCCGCCTCCGAGCTCACGATCCAAGCGAGGTTGAGGGCGAAAAGGGTCATCAAAGATATGAATCATACGTTCAGGAGCTGAATGTAAACTATTATAGTCGTCGAAGGGATTATAACTATTTATTGCCTCTTTAATTTCAGATAAACTAGCTTGTTTCTTCAGACCGACAAACACGGATTCCGTGTGTCCATCCAACACATTCGCTCTCGTACATATACAATTTACGTTAATCTCAGCCGGAATAACGCTCTCACTAGAATATTCGCCGAGTATTTTTAAAAGTTCCTTTCTTACCTTCCCCTCTTCGTTCGGGATGTAAGGGATTATATTATCTAAAATATCTAATGAACGCGTCCCGGGACTTCTTCCAGCTCCGCTTAGCGATTGCATGGAAACCATCAGAACATTTTGAATTCCAAAATGCTCATGCAATGGTTTTAAAGTTATCGCCAGTCCGGTGACCGTACAATTGGGAACAGGTAGAACGAAGCCTTTCCAGCCGCGTTCTCGCTGCTGTTTGCGAATTAATTCCGCGTGATCATCATTAACTCCTGTAATGAGAAGTGGAGTGTCATCGAAGTAACGAAATGCAGATGCTGTCGAAAAAGTTGGAGTCGTTTGTGCAAACCAAGGCTCTAGCTCTTTTGCAAGATCGGATTCAATCGCTGTGAAAATAACATCAACAGAGTCGGGTCGGAATTCCTTGGAGGATACTACCGGAACTTCCAACATGTCTTCAGGAACAGGTGTACTCTGTGTCCATCTCGATGATCCATTAGATTCCAATAAGGCTTCTTTGTAAGTTTCCAAAGTTCTTGATGTAACCATAATGACAACTTCAAAGTTCGGATGATTCGATAATGCCTGCACGAACTGCTGTCCGGCCATTCCCGTTGCTCCAACGACTGCCGCTTTTAACCTAGACATATTGCTCACTCCTTGTGTGGTATGAATAAACTTTCCGTATATCGATCATACAAATAAAAAAAATCCCACCCCCAAGACTATAGTCTCAGGGACGAGATTTGTATGCTCGTGGTACCACCCGGATTCGCAAATATGTCGCCATATCAGCCTCTTCGAGTACGGCATCTTTATACAAAGATGTTTATACTCTAGCTCTATAACAGGAGCTCCTGTTACACCATCCCCTCTTGGGTTCCGATGTACTGCTCAGAGGCTTTCTTCAATAAAAAATTCTTCACTCCTTTTCAGCAACGCCGGAGCTCTCTGTGGAAGAATGCTTTACTTACTTTTCTCATCGTCGCATTTCGAAATATTGCAAACAGTATACTAAATAATTGAAATAGAGTAAAGATATTTTTGACACTAGTGCACGTAGAATTAATTTATACGTTACAGCCAAAGAGCTAATCTAACACCATAGCACCTTCCAACTTAATGGCCGTAAAGCTAGGCAAGCCATTCTTCACCGCTACCCAAATAATGTGATGAAATTCATCCAGTCCCGCTTTATGCTTGTTTGCGCCAGTTCTCCCCATTTGGATATGTTGATTGTCAGCTATATGCTTAACTTCCAGCTTATGAAAATGACCTGCAAGCATAGTATAAGGCCTTGAATTCAAGGCTCGGACCAATCGTTCGAATACGGCATCGTCCGTTTTCCATATTGGCCGATGTGTCAGGACAAAGGTCCAATCCGCATCCTGATGCTCATTCAGCATTTTTTCGATGAAGGCAAACTGCTCCTCCCCGATACAAGGATCCGGTAGATGCGTGCTTGGTTCTTCTGATTGTTGCTTGGCAATGGTAGACAGCAGCGCTTGGATAACTTCTTCGGCCTTTTCCGGGTAGCGCTTGCTAAGCATTTCCGTCTCGCGAAATGCGAGTTCAAGCTCTTGCGAAAGAATATGCTGCGGTTCTTCCGTATTCAGAGCCAAAAACAAAACATTTCCATAACGAAAAGCATAGTAATCGATTCCCTTCCGTTCCTGCCAAACCTGTTTCATAACCTCACTGCTATAATCATGATTGCCGGCAATTGGCAAGAACGGTATCCCTGTACTTTTGATATGGGATTCAAGCTCCTCCCATTCCCGATGAGCACCTTCTGCCTGCTGCCAGTATCCTTCGATCAAATCGCCAACAGAAACGATAAAATCTGGATTCAATTGCTTTACCAACCGAAGCGCTCCTTCAAATACACCTTCTATCGCAAAGCCACTACGGTCACCCATGATGGCAAAGTGGAAATCATTCGCAGACGTCTGTGGTAAATCCCCTATCCATGGCCGCTTGTTTGTTTTGAAAAGCAGTTCGTCATAGAATGTATTCATACTTTAGCTCCCTTTTTCCAGTTATTTTTGGCCATCCAGCAGCTGCTGAACCTGTTTCGCTGCCGATTTTACAGCATCTTCCGGCGCAATCGATGGATCCAACAAAGCTTTCTTGATTTCATCCTGAATTTTAATCGATATTTCTTTGTATCCTCTCATCGTTGGCCTTGCGCGAGCGAAATCAAGCTGGTCGTACGCAACACGATATTGTGGTATTTTATCCCATAGCTGCTTCATTCGATCGCTTTCTTTTGCTTCCTTCGTTACTGGTATATACCCCGTTAATTCGCTCAATTGAGCGACATTTTCCTTTTGCGCAAGCCATTTAATAAAAGCTACAGCAGCCTTTTTTTCTTGTACGGATGACTTCGCAAGAACTGTCAGGTTAGAGCCGGTTGTACTTGCCGCATACTGCTTCCCTGCTGGCAAAAAGCCGACGCCTAGCTCGAATTTATCCTTAGTTCCCTCAAGCATAGTTGGCAATGTCGCCGATGTAGTTAAAATGATCGCGGCTTTTTGAGATACGAAGTCGTTAATCGCTGATAAATGCGCGTTGGAATCCTGACCGGAAGGTATTTTCATGGAGCCTTCCTTCATCATGTCTTGGTACAGCTTGACAGTCGCATATCCCGCTTCGTTATCGAAAGCGACCTTCTTTTCATCGGCAGAGAACATCTCTCCTTTTTGCTGAAACACACCGTCTTCAAAGAAAATGACGTCAATAGGCATCTCAAAGCCGACAACCGATTTGTTTTTATCCGTCGTTTTTAATGCGAACGATTTTAGCTCCTCCCAATTTTTCGGTCCTACGTCCGGAAGGCCGGCATCACGCAGCATATTTTTGTTGTAGTACATGACGAATGTGCTTCGATAAAATGGTATTCCTAGCAATTGATCCTTAATTAAGGCATTATTCAGCATTCCTGGATGAAAGGCAGCTATTTCTTCTTTCGAAAAATAGTTTTTCAAATCGTCCAGAGCACGAGATAAACCGAACTCCGACGTTTGTGTTGTAGCAAGCATTGCAATGGCTGGCTGATTCCCCGCTAGAATGGCAGCTTGGAGCTTGGTGGCAAGGGCGCTTCCATCCCCTAGGTTTACTCCGGTTACTTCAATTGCGGATTGACTGGCATTAAATTTGCTTATCATGTCTTCAGTTGCCTTGCTTAGGTGAGCGGCTTGAGCATACCAATATTCGATTTTCGTCTTAGTTGCAGCAGCGTTTTCTGATTTCGTACCTCCCGAGCCTGCTTCACCTGCAGCGTTATCCGTCTTGGTGTTTCCCCCACATCCTGCAATCCATAACATTGTCATGCATAAGACAATTAAAATAAATGAAAGCTTCCTCATCAAATTCTCTCCTTTAATTGAGTCAATTATCTATTTGATGCCGCTGTAAGTAAAAGCGGACTTGATGTGTTTACTCGCGAACAAATAGATTATAACTATCGGCGTTACAAGAATAACGTTACCAGCCATCAACAATTGCCAATGCGTTCCTTCGGTATTGGTCAATTTAATCATTCCGACTGTCAGAGTATGCAGCTTCTCGCTACTCGTCATGATTAGTACCCAGAATAAATCGTTCCAATGCGTAATAAATAGCAGTAAAGTGACAGTAACAATGATTTGCTTGATCAATGGCAGCATCATACTCCATATGAGTCTTACTTCAGACAGTTGCTCCAGCTTCGCCGCATCGATAATGTCATCCGGTAATTGCTTAAATGATTCGGTTAGCAGGAAAATCGCAAATGGCGAAACCATATAGGGGATTGTTAATGCTGCATAAGTATTGATCCACCCCAATTCACTAAGCAGCAAGTAGATTGGAATAATCACAACCTGCATCGGTAGCATCATACCGGAAAGAATCAGACCGTACGTAATCTTAGATCCCATGAACCGTTTCCGTGAGAACGCATAAGCTGCTGGTATTGCGACAACCAATTGGAGTGCGGTAGTTAAGATGGCAACGAGAAAGCTGTTAAATACATAACGGGGAAACGGCCCCGTTTTCCATACTTCCAGATAGTTCTCAAACTTCAATTGCTTCGGGAAAAACGTTGGCGGAAAAGCCAATGTTTCCGGCAGTGTTTTGAGTGAGGTAACAATCATCCAATAAAACGGGAACAAATAGATCAGTCCTATCGCAAGCAGCAAGAATAACCCTGCCGTTCTAGGGATGGTTTCACCCATTAAGCGTTTGTTCATTTTTTGATCCGCCTTTAGTTTAATGGTAATGAATTCGGGAACGAAGTATCAAGAAATTCGCGATAGTGACTATGGACACGATCACAAAAAGGATAACGGCCCCAGTCGAGGCTTCACCAAATTTATAAAACTCAAATCCCGATTGGTAAATCCAGTAGACTAATACATTTGAAGAGTTGGAAGGCCCGCCGCTTGTCAAAACTTTAACGGAATCGAATACTTGAAATGAAGCGATGATATTCACTGTCAGCATAAAAAAGAGTGTTGGCGATAAAAGTGGAATGAAGATTTGGGTAACCATTGTAATCGGATTCGCATTATCCATCCGTGCAGCTTCTATCACGGGCACTGGAATGGCGTGCATACCCGCGATTATCAGCAATATGTTAAAGCCGAGGCTTTTCCATATGGCTACCAAAATCAGCGACATCAATGAGGTGGCCGGACTATCGATCCACATTAGCTTAGGTAAGTGAAGCGATTGAAGCACCATGTTCAAAAGCCCGTAATCCTTGTCCATCATCCACATCCATAATAAAGATACAGAAACTAACGGGATGATATGGGGCGAAAACACCGCTGATTGAACAAATTGATGGAGCCTTCCTGGACGGTTTAATACAACAGCAAGCACAAGCGATAAACAGCAGGATATAGAGACTGTAAAAAATGAATAAATCACCGAATTTCGTAAAACCTGCAAAAAATCCTTTGAATGACCCAATTCTAAATAGTTTTGTATATTAACAAACTCCCATGTATTGCTTAACAGATCGACTTTGTAAAGGCTAAGGTAAAATAGATAGATAACAGGATATACGGTAAATACAAGGCAACCGATAAACGCAGGTAAGATGCACAGATAGGGTAAATAGGCGAGACGATGACTCCGCTGCATGAATTCCTTCTCTCCTTTGACATAAGAGTAATAAGCCTATTAAATGTCGGTTAGCAGCATGTCTTGTAGCTGTTTCCGATGAATAGGTGTTAAGCCGACCGCTACCTCTAAATACAGCTCTATACTCCCATAACGCAATTGGATTTCATCAAACGCTGCTTGTAGATATTCCTGTCTAGCTTGCATCATAGCCCACAAAACATCCCAATCTTCATCATTCGTAAGCTTCGGTCTAATGGAGGCAAGGATTTTACGGTCAGTCTCTTCTCTCAACGTATTGGTAAGCAGGTAGTCTTCCATGATGGTTTGTTTTGAAACACCCAGAGCTAACAGAAGAATCGCTGATCCAAAACCGGTGCGGTCTTTTCCAGCGGCACAATGCTGTACCATGGGCAAGTTACCGGGCGTTAACAGAAGATTGAACAAGGTCGTAAATGACTTAGCAAAATCAGAAACATACCGCTGATTGGCTAAAGTCAACATCTCACCTGAAGGTCCGAGTAAATGAAGCATATTCTTGTCAATCATATCCATATAATTCATTCGTGAACGATGCCTCGACGATTCCACTTCAATAGGAATCCCAATTTGCCTCGCATTTCCTATGGAAGGGTTTGGCTTCAACTCCGCTTCGTATTCAGCACGATAATCGCAAATCAACTTTAGTCCGCAGTTTTGCAAGTAACGTCGGTCAGATTCAGTTAAACCAATCAGCTCTTCCGAGCGATATAACAATCCCCATTTAATATAACGTCCATCGACCGTTTCATACCCACCCATATCTCGAAAATTTACCGAGCCTTCGAGCGGCAATCTCCTCTCGGCTGCTAGTCGAGTTCCACCGTGTTCTGATTTCAGTACATAATAAGTTCTTAGTCCCGGATTCGGGTCGTCGAATGACAGGGATGAAATACCGACACCCGTTTCGGCCAGTTGAACTTTCGTATCAAGTGGGGACAACCCTATGAATACTTTTACTTTTCCTAATGCTTCATCCTTGTTCCATTGAATGTGAATTCGGTTGCCAATACGGTTCACTGCTATCTTGGATAATTGAATCTTCATTTCTGTTTGTTGAACCCCTCTCCTATGTATCCATTAGTGTATACAATAAAGTGTACAATTGATTTGTTAAATAGATATCATCTTTACATGAAGAATTTATTAACGAAAAATGCCGAAGCACCTGTGATCAGCAAGTGGATGCGTTTCGTTTTGTTATTGCAACCTTGTGCCAATCCGTGTAGAATTCAATTGAAATAACGTTGAAGGGAACATTTTGAGAATGCCCAAATTATCCTTAGAATCCATTGCCTATACAAATATTCGAGAAAAAATTATCTCCTGCGAGTATTTGCCTGGAACGGTTTTATCCGAAAACGAACTTGCCATTGAATTTAATATGAGCCGCACTCCGATTCGGTCCGCACTTTCGCATTTGGAATCGGAAGGATTTATTGTTTCATTCAACAAACGGGGCATCTTGGTGAAGGATATCTCACATAAAGAACTTATACACATTTATGAATCGATATTGGCCCTGCAGCTGTACGTTCTGGATCAAGCCGAATTGCGTGAATACTCATTTGATACGGAGAAATTGAAAACGTATCTGGATATTCAATTAGAAGCCAGTCAAAAAAACGATTATAAGGTATACATCGAAAATTCCGTTTTGTTTAGACGAACGGTCATTTCTGCAGCCAACAACGATACGATGCTGAAGATGATCGATTCCTACAAAGACAAAGTGATTATGAAATCATTGCTCCATTGGAAGCAAACGCCTCATCTCCAGCATTACTCTGCCAATCGGATCAACGAGTCGGTATACGAATCGATTATCAAAGGCAATTATGGGGATGCCAAAAAGTCTCTGATCGAAGCCTTTGAAAGGATCCTATATCGGACTGCGATGGATGTTCCAGGGTTTGATAGCTAGGGAAATACGAATAAAAAAGACCTTCAAATTCACACCATCATAGTGGAATTTGAAGGTCTTTTTTATTCTCCCAATATTGATGCTACGCACACCCCTCCTCTGCCCTTAAGCAGCACCGGAAACTTTTGTTTTAACGGTAAATTAATTTGAATGAAATGGATCGTGCTGTTATAATTTTCCAGGTATAGCTATAGGAAAAATACTATCAACATAATGGAGGATACTATTATGCTAAAAATCGCAATCATAATTGGCAGCACGCGTCCAGGACGAAGAGGCGAAGCAATTGCTCGATGGGTACACCAGATCGCACAAAAACGCAGTGATGCTGTATACGAACTGGTGGATATTGCAGATTTCAATTTGCCACTATATGATGAACCCAATCCGCCTGTATTAGGTAAATATACAAAACAGCACACACTCGCTTGGTCGGAAGCCATTAAATCATTCGATGGTTATATTTTCGTAACACCTGAGTATAATCATGCCATTTCCGGGGCGCTCAAAAACGCAATTGACTTTCTTTTTAACGAATGGAAAGATAAGGCCGCAGGCATCGTCAGCTACGGTGGTGGCACGGGCGGGGCTCGAGCAGCAGAAAACCTGAGACTCATCTTAGGTGAGCTGCATATTGCTGACGTACGTGCTCAGGTCACCCTCTCCATCTTTACGGATTTCGAAAACTATAGCATTCTAAAGCCCGCACCACGTCAGGAAGCCACCGCCAACACAATGTTCGATCAAGTCATCGCCTGGAGCGGCGCATTAAAATCGTTGCGATAACACTTCAGTCAAGTGACATCCTTGGATTAATACGAACCATTTCGCGAACCAGAAATCCATATTTATACCAATCATACACAAACTTGCCTTAAAGCAAACGGCAGTCTAAACCCAATGGGTCTAGCTGCCGTTTTGGTATTTTTTCTATTTTACGAACCATTCGGCTACCAAAACGGTCACCTCGATTCTACTTAAGCAAGGTAAGTATGACTTTTACAGAATTATCTACAAATGATCGTTCAGGACGAGATTTCATCATCACGGTAAGCCCTATTAATGATACGACTAAAGTCTGTGCTAATTTTTTTGTGTTTACAAGGGTACTAAGCTCACCTGAGCGCAAACCTCGTTCAATCGTTTCTTGGAATAGTACCGAAAGGTACATCTGATGTTCCCTCGTAAGGATTTCAAATTTCTCATCATGGGGTGAAAGTTCTACCATTGTATTGATGCAAAAGCATCCTCGGTTTTGATTTTTTTCATATTCTTTGGCCACTATATTTTCAAAAAAGGCACGGAATGCTTCTTTAACCGAAGAATGGTTTTGAAGACTAGCGCGAACATAGGCAGCATGGGATTGTGTATATTTACGCAATGCAGCTTCAAATAGTTCTTTCTTATCTCCAAAAGCTGAATATATGCTAGGTCGCTGTATGCCCATTCTTGATGTCAAATCACTTAAAGAGGTAGATTCGAAGCCCTTTTCCCAAAATAATTGCATAGCTGCATCTAATGCCTTTTCCTCATCAAATTCACGTAGTCGAACCATAACAACCCTCTTTTCATATCGAACGGTATGTTATGATTTTACTACTTGAAGATTATTATGTCAATATGATTTCATTTCCACAGCCCAATCAACGGAATGAATGGCATAAGTAAGACCTTTTTATTTTCCATCAACTTAAATATTAAACTATTGGGTAAATTATTGACAGTTCCTATTTTTTAGAGGTATATTGATCAGGCATCATATTGTACCATTCGGTATGTTATTAAATTTGATTAAGGAGGTGTTCTCTGTCATATGGGGAAGTTCGTTGATAAACCGATAAATATCACTGAGGATTACGCCAGCATAGAAGTTGAAACGAAACAAGAAAAGCAAATAGCACCAGAATCGCCCTCTTTAATATCTCGAAAAGTGGCACTTTTATTTGCGATCGCATGCGGACTGGCTGTCGCTAACATCTATTACGCACAGCCATTGTTGGACGCTCTTTCGAACGAGTTCAGTATTACTCATTCATCCGTTGGCATTATTATTACTATTACTCAAGCTTGCTACGCATTGGGACTGCTGCTGTTAGTGCCGCTCGGCGATTTGGTAAATCGACGTTTGTTAATCGTTGGGCAAATGCTATTATCCGTTATGGCTCTGATTGTGGTTGGTACTGCCCCTACCAGTACGATATTGTTCATAGGCATAGCTGCCGTTGGGCTTCTCGCAGTTGTGACACAAGCACTCGTAGCGTTCGCGGCGACTATGGCTGCTTCAACAGATCGTGGACGTGTCATCGGTATGGTGACAAGCGGAATAGTCATTGGGATTCTACTTGCGCGTACTTTTGCTGGCATATTGACCGATTTAGCTGGATGGCGTTCCGTTTATCTTGTATCCGCAGTATTGACGCTAATCATGGCAGGCGCTTTATTTCGAGTGCTGCCGCATGATGAGCGTGAAAGGGAATCACTATCCTACCTACAGTTACTTCGTTCGGTTTTTACACTGTTTGTACAAGAGCGAATTCTGCGCATACGGGCTGCATTAGCTATGATGATTTTTGCTGCTTTCAGCATATTATGGACTTCCCTCGTGCTACCTCTCAGTGCCCCACCACTTTCTCTTTCGCATACTGCTATTGGGGCGTTTGGTCTTGCTGGTGTTACTGGAGCGTTAGCGGCAGCACGAGCAGGTAGATATGCTGATCGAGGCTTAGGGCAGAGGACCACTGGCGTTGCATTAATTCTGTTGTTTGTTTCGTGGTTGCCAATTAGTTACTCGCAGTATTCGCTTCTCAATTTGATTGTTGGCATTGTTCTCCTTGACCTTGCTGTACAAGCCGTGCATGTCACCAACCAGAGCATGATCTTTACTGTGCGGCCTGAGGCACGCAGCAGGCTTACCGCCGGTTATATGGTTTTCTATTCCATTGGCAGTGCCTTCGGATCAATCGCATCTACCAGTATCTATCATTACTCAGGTTGGTATGGAGTGTGCTTGTTAGGGGCAAGTGTCAGTGCTTTGGCTCTTCTATTTTGGTTATTGACCCGTAACGGGGAATAACATGATCGATCAACGAGCAGCTATCTTTTTTAACGCATTTTATCGAATAATTACTTATTATTAAGCTCTAAATGAAGTAAAGGAAAGGGTCGTCCTGAGCCATCTAGTTCTGATCTCCCTTTCTGAACAAAACCATATCTTCTATAGAAAGCGTAGGCTCCCTCGTTTTGCTCATTGACATCAACTCTGAGATGACTACCTTTTATTTGTTCAACATGCTGTATCAATCGACTACCAATACAAAAGCCGTTTTATTATAATAAATCATTCTAGCTTTGCTCATCCGTATACATGCTCTTCATCTGCCCACTATAGCACATGAAAACCAAAATGCTCTTTTGCAAGCTCTTTGAATTTAATGTTGTCAATCTGTTCCTTTTTCGAGTTTCCATTAGTCCAGTGTGTGAAAGAAGTATCAGTTAGTGTTATATTCCCATCGCTTTTAACTTGAGTAATTAGGGGGATTTTGTTAAATCGCGAATCTTTGTGCTCAACGATGAGTCCCTGGACCTCATTCAATTCAGATAAATTTTCTAATGTTCGTTTAGTATTAAAAGCATAGCCTATATTCCAATCTGTATCCTTATATTTTAGTTTCAATTCAAGCAGATAATCCCCAAAATCACTTTCCAGTGCTTTGACTCGAAATTCACCATTCATTGAGGAGGTTATTTCTCCATTAAGCGGAACAGGTTTTAGTGGCAAGTTTCCTCCAAATCCAGTATCAATCAAATACGTTTGATCTTCATGCTGCAAAAGAATAGCTACATGAGTTCTCCTAAGTCTCGACCACTCCTTCGTTGCTTTATTGTATACATCCCCTCGCACCAACACGGCATTAAACCCATTTTCAACTAAGAAAAAATAAAGCAGAGGGTTCAAATGATAGCATAAACCACCTTCATGGTTTACAAGAATTTTGTTAATCAAATTCTCTTTTGTAATAGCTCTTGTATTATTTGAAAGGATGCTTAAATTCTCAAAAGGAATCGTTGTAGCAACTTTTTCTAGAATGGTATCTAGGGCTTCAAATGTAAGTTTCTCATTCTCTGGAATGCCCATTCTTCTACGAAATAACCCATTCAATTGATTCATTTTATAAAATCTCCCTTTCCATGGTTTTGACTCCATATGCAATTCAGACGGTTAAGATCTGAAATCAGTGATTGACGAAATTATTCGATTTCGGCTCCTTTTACTTAACTCAGCGCTTGATCAAACCTTATGCACAGCAATGGCAGAGGACAAGAAATTACTAAGAAGCTGTTGCTTACCATCAAAAACCTGCAGCTATACAGCCTTTTGGCCATTTTATTGACAGTCTTGATGAATTCATGCAAATGTGCAGTTCTTTTATCGTTCTTGTCTTAAACAGGACGGCTTGGCATAAAATTGCTGTACTTTTGCAGTTTTTCCTCTCTCAAGCAAATTTCAGCAGATAATAACTGCATGTTTGCAGGATTATGCAGGCTGGCTGATGATCGAGGGAAGATAACCACTAATTTTGAGGTCGTTTTACTTACATTAAATTGGCAATTCTCTCCGTAAATCTTTAATATATGTATAGACATTACCTATGGATTTAAGAATAAATAATTGCTGTAGTTTCTCTGTTATAACCTCCATTTCCTCTTGCTTATCACTTATTTGTTCCAGATAATTGTCCTTGTAATCAATATTAAAATCATCCTCAGTCTCATACCAATCGAACCCTTCAAGCACATACAATTCCTTCAATTTAAGAAATAAGGACAGAAATTCAATAATATTCCGAGCTACTAACTTTACAGGTTTCTCTGAATCCATGGGTTGCACAAAAATTATAGGTGCTTCATCAAGACGACTTGTTGAATGGTTGGATAGGAAAAATGCAAAATGATCTCCCCCCATACCCGTCGCGGCAAACACAATTGAACCCAGCGGAGTACAATCATAACGGTACTCTTCTTCCTCGTTCAGATCTATCAGAGAGATTCCTAAATAATTGTCAAGATCATTTCCATAATCTTCTTTCAATGAAAGGTTAAGTGAGACTAATTTTTGCAGCGTTTCTGAGGTTTTATAATGATGTTTAGTCATTGTTTACACTCCTTTGTAAGAGTTAATAATTCAGAAAGTTTGAATAGTGTCTTCATCACATATATTACCATTATTCGGAAATATTTTGTCGGGTATGGATGTGCAAAACGGTTCATATCATGTAGGGATGCGTTTATTTTGTTCGAAAATGGCAGGTGATTCAGATAATGAGTGTATGGAGCGAGACGAATGAAGAAGTACGACGCCTGACAGAAAGACTCCAAAACTTGCAGCAGGAGGATGGATCTTGGCGATTTTGTTTTGATAATGGAACTTTGACCGACGCCTATATGATCATCGTCCTTCGGATTTTGGAGCTGCCTCATGAAACATTGATTCGGCAATTACATGATCGAATTGCTTCAAAACAGCAGAACAATGGCGCCTGGAAGGTTTATCCTGATGAGGATGAAGGTAATTTATCAGCTAGTGTGGACGCTTATTATGCGTTGTTGTATTCGGGCTACAGCAAAAAAACAGACGAGGCGATGAAAAAAGCAGCGCATTTCATAACTTCTAAGGGTGGACTCAATCAGGTAAAGACCATGCTGTCCCAAGTATTCTTGGCGGCCACCGGTCAGCATCCATGGCCCACCTCTCTGAGCATCCCCCTTGAATTCCTTCTTCTCCCCCCCTCCTTTCTCATCAGCTTCTATGATTTCTCTGGGTTTGCGCGAGTGCATCTAGTTCCTATATTGCTCATGGCGAGCCGCCAGTTTACGATAGAAACAACCGCCACACCGGATCTGTCGGACCTACATAGTGGTGACAGAATTATCGAAACTGAAGAAGAAGCAGAAGCTCAGCGTTCTGCTTCACACAACTTTCAAAGGCTGTTGGATGAGATTCAAAGCGGTGTAAAGCTGCTTTCAAGCCTCCCTGGGCATGTTCACGAAAATGCTGTGGTTCGGGCAGAACAGTACATGCTCGAGCGAATCGAACCTGACGGAACCTTATACAGCTATGCGACTAGCACGCTGCTGATGATTATGGCGTTATTGGCGCTTGGCTATGATAAACGTCACCCGATTATTAAAGCAGCAGTGCATGGTCTTTCATCCATGCTTTGGAGTTCAAATGGAAAGATTCATCTTCAAAATTCTCCATCCACAATCTGGGATACCGCCTTAGTGTCTGATGCTTTACAAAAAGCAGGAGTTTCGCCTGAGAATACAACGATTCGTAAATCAGTCGCCTATCTGATTGCAAAGCAGCAACACAAGCTGGGAGATTGGAGCCGGCGTATTCCCAATCCGATTCCTGGTGGTTGGGGTTTCTCTGAGTCTAATACGATCAATCCCGATGTGGATGACTCCACTGCAGCGCTAAGAGCGATTCGTCAAACAGCATGGCGTGAACCTGTTTATCGAGATGCCTGGAACCGCGGACTCAATTGGGTATTGTCTATGCAAAACAAAGACGGAGGCTGGGCCGCTTTCGAGAAAGATGTCAACAACGAGCTGCTTACGCTGCTTCCTATCGAAGGCGCGCGTGAGGCAGCGATTGACCCCTCCACGGCCGACCTTACAGGTAGAACGTTGGAGTTTCTCGGGAATACGGCCGGTCTTGGCAAGAGCCATGCTTTCATTCGGAGGGGGACCGACTGGTTAATAGGGAACCAGGAAAAGGATGGCTCTTGGTACGGTCGTTGGGGTATTTGCTACATATATGGCACATGGGCTGCCTTAACGGGCATGATGGCCGTCGGGAATAGCCCTGAGCATCCAGCTGTGAATAATGCTGTCCGTTGGCTTCTTAGCATCCAAAACGCTGATGGAGGCTGGGGTGAATCCTGCACCAGCGACCGCAAGAATCGATATGTGCCGCTTGGTGCAAGCACTCCTTCGCATACTGCGTGGGCGATGGATGCCCTTATCGCCGTGCATGTTAAACCTCAACCCGCCATGGAGAAGGGTATTCGACAATTAATCGCTCAGTTGCATAAGGAGGATTGGACGACTCGATATCCTACGGGCGCTGGACTGCCTGGGAGTTTTTACACCGATTACCATAGTTACAGGTATATATGGCCTCTTTTAACGCTTAATCATTATATTAAAAAATACGATAGCTGATGAGTTTGGATAAACATCCATAATTGAAAAGGAGCTTGCCAAGTGGCAAGCTCCCCCTATCCTTATTTCCACTTCTGTGCCTCTGGTCCTCTCAGCTTAATACCATTTTTCTTCTGGTAGAGATCATTAGCTTCCTTCAATGCATCGTTACCACCCTTGGACTTCCACTCTTCAATGACTTTCGGCCAATCAGAAATTGGTTCTTTGCCATACACCATTTTGACCATGTGACTGAGCAGAACTGGTGGAGCAGTATCCGATAATGGCGTGATGTCGGGATTTTTTTGCATAGCTTGAAGAGCTGGATCGAACTCGATACCGCCGCGTCCTTCGTTAGGTAAAATAGTCTCGAAAGTTTGGAGCAAAGCCTTGCCTTCTGGTGTGGCGCTCAAAATTTGCTTTCGATACGCATCATCCTTTACCATATGCAGGAATCCACTCAAGTAACGCTGTTCGGAAACCTCGGCGTCAGTTTTCGGATTAATTGGCAAGGTCAAGTCAAACCACTTGTCAGCCTCCTCAGTGACTTGCCATTCGAAGAACTTAAGGATACCCGGGATTTTGTCTTTATTCACCTTAGAGTTGATGAAGTAAGCACGGCCTCCGGATGAGTACAAATATCCGCCGCCTTTTCCGTCAGAACCGACTGGAGAAGGAATGATCTTAATCTTCCCATCGGGAACCAATTGCTTCAATTGAGTTTCCCACTGCAATAGCTCCTGCGCATTCATTTCCCACATACCTGCTTTACCAGACAAAATAATATTTTTGAAGTTCGTCGGGTTAATCGTCACGAATTCTTTGTTGATCAAGCCTTCATCAAACATCGTTTTGTAGGTCTGCAGCGCCTTCTGCATGTTCTCATTATCAAAAAACTTCGGCTGTACAGTTCCATTGACCACCTCAAATTGGCTAAGGTACGGGTATACATCATAAGCACCGAAGAAAATATCAGCGTATTTAAAATCCTGACGGCCCATAAAAGGATGTTCCACGCCAATTTTTTTAAAGGCACGCAGCATCTCTAGGTATTCATCAACCGTTTTAGGATCCTTTGTAATGCCAGCTTTCTTCATCAAGTCTTCACGTACCCAAGTCGCTCTACGAGAAGGCTGTGAAATAAACTCAGGAATCGCATAAATCTTGCCGTTTAGCGTTACTTCGTCCCAAGCTGCTTGCGGGATTGTCTTCAGCAGATTTGGAGCATGCTGCTTGAGCAGATCGTTAAGCTCTAGGAATACCCCTGCTTGCACAGATCCGGCTAGTTCTTTGCCGCTTGTGCCCGCGCCAGCTTGAACGACATCGGCTATGTCACCTGTTGCGAACATTTGGACCATTTTCTTCTCAAATTCTGCGTGAGGGACAAGCGTTATGTCAAGGTCTGTGTTGGTCTTTTTCTCAAGCTCTTTAACCCATTTGTCGTCATTCAGGTTAGCGGACTTTTCTACGTAATCAAAATTGAGGGTGCGCAAAGAGATGCTGAATTTGGTCGGTCCTTGCTGGACATTTGCGGCTTTTGCAGTGTCGTTCCCAGATTTCGCCGTCTCAACGGATTTACCGTTGTCACCATTAGTGCAGCCTGTCGCCACAACGGTCATTGCTACTACCAATGTACCTGACATCCACTTCCACTTTTCCATAGTACTCCTCATCCCCTCATCATTTATGAATCGAAAGCGATATTCAATTAAGCGCTTTCATTTCACTCCTAAAGTCGTAACAAATACTGTGTTGGTAATAACGCAGGCAATATTGTAAGCGCTACCAACATATTCGCCTTCATCTTATCGTTATTCGACATACCCCACTATGGAATCCCTTTAGATTCTGTAGTGTTTTTTTTAGGTTTTTTCTTTTTAAATTATCGACACCTGACTATATCTCTGTCACCTGAGACTGTTAAAAAATAGGACTATGTTGTTATAATATGAACAGGGATATGTCACCTGGGAGGTTTGGACAATGCCGATTTCAGATAATATTTTGCGAAACAACCAAATAACTGTAAAATTCCGCCACATTTCTACCCACAACTTCACTGATTTTTACCATTATCACCGAGGTATTGAAATATTATTTGTTCATCAAGGCAAAGGGCATTTGGTATTGAATCGAAAAGTGTATACGTTGGAGGCAGGCTGCATTCATTTGATCCAGCCCTTTCAGCTTCATCGCGTGCATTTTGAGGTAAGTGAGAATTGTCCCTATGAGCGTTCGGTTATAACCTTTGAGCCAACCTCGTTTCTTACTTTTTTCAAAGGATTTCCATCGATCCTTCATTTTTATGAGCATATGTGGAAAGATGAACTGTCCAATCAGGTGTTTCATATGAGCAACGATTCTGTTTATATCTTATCGATACTCGAACGCTTGAATAAAAAGCTTTCTGAACGGCATGGAGAAGATCACATCGAAGCCGCACTGATGATCGTTGCAGTATTCGATTATCTGCATTCATTGAATGAAGTCAGCACGCATCAAGCTGTTCCACGGCCCGAACGTTATGCGGAAAAAATTATGCAGTGGGTTGAGGATCATTATACGGAACCGTTTAATCTGGACGAACTGGCCAAGGAGCTGCACATTTCAAGGCATCATGTTTCTCATCTGTTTCAGACCGAGACCGGGAGCAGCATTAGCGATTATGTAATTGCACGAAGAATCAGACAAGCATGTTGGCTGCTGAAAACTGAATCATTATCCATAGAGTTTATTGGTTTGAGTGTAGGAATCCCCCACTTTTCATACTTTTGCCGTCTTTTCAAAAGGATTACAGGCCTTACTCCGAAGCAATACCGAAATAGCTCCATTTAATGATGGAATGTGTCATTTGAATAACGGGTAGATATGCAATAATCAGAACTAGTAACGTTATCGAGTGCAAAAAACAACAACAGCTGCCAGAAAAAGGATCATGCTTAGAGCTTGCCGATTGAAATACAGACCTCCTCTCTTTACCCTGGCTGGTACGTTACCCCTACCACCCCATTACTGTAGATTTCCGAGTCTACGAGTTTGAGATTCACTTGATTAATCTCGTCGAAGAGGTGCATTCCTGAGCCGACCACTACCAGACAAATATTAAGACGGAGCTCATCAAGCAGTCCTTCACGTAGTAATGAACGAACTAACCTGGGGCTGCCTGGAATCTGAATGTTTTTGCCTGACTTCTGCTTAACAAAGAACAGCTGGAGCTGATAAGTGATCATTTTCGTCAAAATACTGAGATCCATGATCACATTGGGTTATTCAATACGAATAAACGGATGACACTGACATACGGGGAACAATACGGCATTCAAATTCGGAGCAAGCCGGGATTGGGGACGGTTATAGACCTGAACATCCCTTTTTAGACCAAGAAACTTCCCTTACAATTGTCATATCTTAAACCACTTAGGTTTTTCATGTTCAAAATAACTATGGTCATCTAATACCCTATTAATTTTATCCATCATAATAGCTGTCTCTTCAGGCTTCACTTTTAGTATCCATACAACAGATGAAATGATACACATCGCAAGATAGAGCGAATATAGCTTCCAGAATAATTCAGTTGGATCTTGATTATCATGATAACCCATTATCTGACCTATTGAAAAAGGAATGCTCACTTCCGCACTAAACATCCCGACCTTTAAAAACTCGTGTACGGGGTCTCCCCAATCATATCTATTAAAATCAATAACTCCAGACAACTCTTTATCTTTAATAATGAGATTTCCTACATGAAAATCATCGTGCTGAAATAGATTGGGTCTATTTTTCATAAGTTGAAGGTTATCGTCAATAAAAGACATGATTCTAAAATCATTCTTAACCCTAACATCCATTTTGTAATACTCTTCGATATATCGTTTATGCTTTTTCGCCTTCCTGTCATACCAAGAAGAAATAGGATCCTGAGCCTTATATTGATGTATCTTAAGCAATTCAATCCCAGCTTCAAGCCCAATATTGTATTGTTCATTACTTGAATATATAGGAAGTTCTTCTGATGCATCGTTTCCTTCGATAAATGTCAATAGCATATATCCAACACCATGTTCTCGGATGCTTCCCATATGTAAGGGGCGCGAGCACTTCACCTTATATTCCTTCATTTTCATTAAGGCATCATATTCAAATTGTTTCTCTTGATAATGTTTACTATTAAAAGATCTCAGAAGATAGGTTTGATTATCTTTAACAACCTTATACTTTTTATCGCTTGAATATCCCTTATCTATGGGGACAATTTGAACATTGCCTTGAAGAAATGGAATATGCTCTCTAAAAATGTGGGTATTATCGATAGGTTCCATCCAAATAAACACCTGCTTTGTTGTAGAATTTGTATAAGCTACATTGTAATACTACCAAGTTTTTACAACAAAACACAACATCAAGTTGTAACACCTGATGTTGTGTTTTTCAGTTGTCCTATGCATTTATTAGCAACCAGATGTTACCAAGTAAATCAATGCGATAAACTCATGCTTCACCTTCCATTCTGTTCGATTTGATACCTAATTTCTTGAGCAGGCCTCGGGTTGTTGCAGGTCATTAAAGTAGCGCCACATCCAAGCGCATAATATACTTGCTGATCAACGTCCGGGCAATAACACCAAGGCAGGATGTCCTTATCCCGAAAGTCCTGAACCAGCTCCGGTGTCAACAGCTTCATACTGATTCCAACAGCCCACATCTTAGAATAGGTCCCATCAGGGCCGGAATCAAAATTATACATCAGCTCTGCCGGGAAACCCTGTGTCTTTAATTGATAAGTATCATAAATATAGGCGATAATTACGGCATCAAAGCTGGTGAATACACAACGTGGAAGATAGCCGAATTCGTCAAGCATGGCTACCGCCTTATCCACAACCCATTTTGCATTAGGGCTCGGTTTAATTTCTACATTTAAGAGTATCTCGGGATAGGAGGCAATCAGGCTGCATAACTCATCTAAGGTGGGGATTTTCAATCCCTCAAAAACGGGGCCAAACCAAGCTCCCGCATCCAATTGTTTAAGCTCAGCCAAAGTATAGTCCATCACTTTACCGGAACCGTTCGTCGTACGCTCCAACGTTTCATCATGTATGACCATGACCACGCCATCCTTGGACAGCCGAAGATCGAGCTCCAGCATATCTACCTTTGATTCCATAGCCTTTTGAAAGGCAAGCAGTGTGTTTTCCGGATAATCGCATTTCAAGCCTCTATGTGCTGCCACAACGATGGAGTTATTATTTTCAAGACGTCCAATCATATAAATCAACCTTCCTTTCCACCTATTTTTTATAATCGGCTCGCTACATATTTTTGTTGTCATACATAATGGCTTCTGACTGCGATAACATTTCCGTTCAGCTATACAATTTACGATTATTAACAATTGAATGGTTTTATGATACAATCCTTTTACGACTTGCACTGTGTCACCAGTGAAAGTCCAGGATTGTTTTTTTCCAGTCCCTGTGAGTCATGGCAGATTCCATAGCGCCAGCGAGGTCTTCTGCCGTGCTCACCACTGTGTATGTCTCGGGTAGCAATTTTCTTAATGTGTCCTGACAATCTGTGCTTTCCATAACCTTCAACACTTGTTGGAAATCCTTTGCCGAGCTGCGGCTGCTTCCATGGAGTGTAATCCCCTTCTCCAACACATCACGCGTATTGATCGGTACAAGCTCCTCACTAACTCCCATTGCAATGAGATGGCCTCCGGGTTTTAGAATATCAATTCCTTGATTAATTGCACTCTCGCTAAATCGCCCACCTGTACATTCCACCACAATGTCAACTTTCTCACTGGATAAGAAATCATAGTTCTGTACCATTTCAGTCGTTGCAAATGTGAACTGATCCAGCTTCTCTCTTATTGCACCGAAGACAATTAAGCGCTCCCTGCCAATTTTATATGCGTGATGCAGCATGGCTGCGGTCAAATATCCTACGGGGCCATCGCCAAATACTGCGACCCGAGAACGATCCAACAAATGACTTACTCCCCTTATTGCTCTGTACGAAACACTGCATAATTCTGCTAACACGGCTATCTCATCGGGTATGGATATAGGAATCGGAATTGCACACTCGTCAGGAAGCACCAATCTGCTTTGAGCTATCCCATCGGTACCGCTCCCCAAAAACTCAGAGTGATAACAATAGTTATCTTCAATCTCATTTCTGCAAGCCGGACAACAAAGCTCTGGTTCTATTCCCCTAAGACGGTAGCCAGGTAAATTCGGAACGATGAGCACTCGCTGCCCTTCGGACAGCTTAGATGAATTACTTTCGACTACGGTTCCGATTCCCTCATGTAATAAGGCCATCGGTAGTTTTCTAGCTAATACCTCTGGTTTTCTCTGACCGCTGAAGTAACGCAGATCAGCATGGCAGATACTGGCAATACTTGGCTCTACTGCAACTTCATTCTTCCGAAGTTCCCTAGTGACTTCCAACTCTTGAATTTCACTCGGCTTAATCAGGCGTAAAGTACGTGATTTTACTGTGCCGGTTCTACTTCTGTCCACTAATAAGAACACCTCCGTTAATAATTTTCAGTATCTATATGAAATTTCAAGGATGCAGGAAGCAGCCATGAAAATATCATCGCGTATTAAACAAGAATTACGTTCAAACCGGAATCCTGAAATTGATTTTTATCGAATTCGGTAATCTCCTTAGCCGTAATCAAAGTTTGAATGGCTGAATTTGGGGCAACCGTATGAAGAGACAACTTGCCGATTTTTGTGTCATCAGCTACAACAATCACTTCCTGTGCCGCATTAATCATACCCTGCTTTGCGAGCACTAGCTGTGCTTCTGGATGCATCAATCCATGTATAGGATGAATCGCAGGTGTACCAATAAAAGCTTTGGACACATGAAGAGAACGAAGCACTTGATCCGTAAACATCCCATTAAGCATAAAGCTTGAAGGATACAGATCTCCTCCAGTTACTGTAACCCTCACGCCAGGAGCATCTCTCAATTCCGCAGCTATATTAATATCATTCGTTACAACAGTAATGTTCGAATGATGTATCAAATTCTTCGCAATGTGAAGTGTAGTAGTACCAGAATCAATAATGATATGATCTCCGTTTTCCACCATACTTGCAGCCATCTTCCCTATACGCATCTTTTGTTCAAGCTGCACATTGTACCTGTCATTAAAAGAAGGCTCATTATGGGTCAATTGCTCCACTATGACTCCACCATGAGTTCTCTTTAGCAAGCCTTCTTGTTCAACCTCCGCTAAATCCCTGCGGATTGTTGCTTCGTGAACATCAAATTCCAAGGCTAGTGCTGCCACAGAAGCCACACGATGCTGTCTTACATATTCTACGATTCTCATTTTTCTTTCAGCAGCTAACATGGTTACGCTCCCTCTCAAAGAAACACGGTTTTGCACTTAAATGTTCATTATTGTTTATATTTGCTCTTTTAAATTATCACTGGTAAACATTTCTGTCAATGCCATTTATTAATTTTAGAAAAGCAATTCAGAAGAAATCCCAACATCTGTTATATGCTAGTATAGATCTATGATAATTTGAAATAGAATCATAAACAAATGATAGGAGATCAGACATGAAAACCAGTAGAATGAAAACTATCGCATACTGGGTAACCACCCTATTGGGCCCTGCGAGTTTTGTCATCGGCGGTTTCCTCTTCTTCACCCACGGGGAGCAGCAGGTAGAAGTAATGACTCACCTCGGCTATCCGACTTACCTCCTCACTATTCTAGGTTTGTGGAAGCTTCTTGGGGTGATAGCCATTGTCATACCGCGCTTTCCGCGCATAAAGGAGTGGGCCTATGCGGGATTTTTCTTTGAACTCACCGGCGCAGCTGCATCACACGCTTTCTCGGGAGATAGTCTAGCTCTAATCGCCCAGCCGGTTGTATTCCTTGCTTTGGTCATCGCATCGTGGGCCTTGCGTCCGCCCAGCCGCAAGCTATCGAGCGATTGAATTTTAGTTTCAGCAAACGTTCTCATAGTTCAATAACCAAATAAAACCATCGCAAATTATGCGATGGTTTTATTTGGTTAACGTGGAGATTAATTTTGATTAACTGCACTTTCATCCATATAAATGATTTCCCAGAGATGACCGTCAATATCTTGAAAACTCCATGAATACATAAATCCATGGTCCATAGGTTCATTGGAAGGCGTCCCTCCAGCTGCTAGAGCTTTGTTTACAATCTCATCAACTTTTTCCCTGCTTTCAGCAGATAAAGCTACAATAGCTTCTGTGCTTTTTGTTGCATCAACAATCTCTTTCTTGGTAAAAGTTTTAAAAAATTCTTCAACTAGCAACATGACAAATATATGTTCACTGATTACCATACATGTTGCATTTTCATCGGTAAATTGAGCGTTGAATTCAAATCCTATTTTTGTAAAAAAGTCGATCGTATTGTTCAGATCTTTAACCGGTAAATTAACAAAAATTTTATCAGCACGAACAGCCATTATAGTACACCCCATCTTTTAATAGTTAACTTCTACACCTCCTATAATAGCATACAACATGGGCTATAATTTCTTCTCGATTGCTGTTTTGGTTAAGCTCGGCAAATGATTTAAGTGAGCTAATCATCAACTAATGTCGACTGCACCTGTTCTTTTTCGGAACAATTGAAACAAATTATTGATTTATCTTCTAAGACTATACCGTTAAGAAATCCATCATCGCACATAATTGATTTGTTACATTGTTTACAATAACCAACAAGTTCCTGCAATTGCTCTACCTCCGAGGTTAATCTGCTAACCTATGTTTATCTTTAACTTGTAAGCGAGCTACATACCAACCTAGCGCCGGGTTCTAACTTACTTTATATCGATATTAAAAATTTGTACATATCAACACATCTTTAGGATGGTTTAAGGGTTACCCAGTCCTGATACGATTTCACAATAGGCAATTTGCTTTGGCTGCTGCCGTGCACATATTTCATCGCATGGGAAGTATTAAATAAAACAACCTCATCTTGTCGACTAATCCACCCTTGATCGAGCAAACGAATTAACCCTGCCCATGTGGCCGCTCCCTCTGGTGATGAAGATATCCCTTGTTTGCCCAAAATTAACTGTGCTTGCCGTATTTCTTCCTGAGAAACAGCCAAAGCGGTGCCGCTTGATTGACGTATAATCGAAACAAGGAGTTGTCCATCGGGTGGCTGAGGCACTCTCATACCCGTCGGACTTGAACTCACTTCTTCGCTTTGGGGAGAAAATAGATCATTATTCCTAAGTGCATCGACTAACGGCTGGCAGCCTGTCTCTTGTATGCTGACTATGCGGGGAAGATCTCCTTGAATAAAACCTAATTGCTTCAACTCCTGAAAGGCCTTCCACACACCGATAACTCCAGATCCGCCCCCAGTAGGGTAAATAATGACATCAGGCAGCTTCCAATGTAACTGCTCCGCTATTTCCAGTCCCATAGTCTTCTTTCCTTCAGCTCTCCCCGGCTCTTTCAAGGTACCTACATTATACCAATTTTGTTCTTGCTCTCCTTCTCTAATCAATTTACCGGCATCCTGAATTAATCCATCAATTAAGCATGTATGGGCTCCATAATGAATGCATTCCTCTATAATCAGACTTGGACAATCCTTGGGGAGAAAAACATACGCTTCCATTCCAGCGTAGCCCGCATATGCGGCTAATGCTGAGGCTGCATTACCATTAGAGTTGACTGCTACCTTGCGGATTCCATATTCATTGGCAATCGAGAGAGCGACTGAAAATCCCCTAGCCTTAAAGCTACCCGTCGGATTCTGTTCTTCCCGCTTCACCCAAAGCCTTTTAAGAGGAAACGCTTGTTCAGCTCTTGTTAGAGAAATTAGGGGGGTAAAGCCTTCTCCCATAGACACAATATGTTCTTTGCTTTGCACAGGCAATAGCTCGGCATATCGCCACAACGATGTTGCGCGATCTCTTAAGTTTTCCTTAATTAAGGTATGTTTAACAAGCTCCAAATCATATTCCACCTGCAAAGTCCCTCCGCATGGGCATGATCCTGATTTTATGTTAAAAGGAGTTGGTTTGCCACATTTTCTGCACCCTAACCAAAATCTCATGAGCTGTACGCCCTCCTGTCGTCAGGTTTCTTTTACAGCATATGAGGTTTTACTTATCCCGATAGGGGCATCTATAGGAAGCCTTTGTTAATTTACACGAATGCCCAAACATTATTAATTTTTACTCATAAGGTGAAAGAGAGTCTTTATTTCAAATCAAGAAAAGAGGGATGATCCCCCATGCAAAGATTGATGTGTAAAGGCAAAATTCACAGAGGAACAGTAACTGAAGCGAACTTGGAGTATGTGGGTAGTATTACAATAGACTCGCTCCTTTTGGAAGCAGCTAATATTCACCCCTATGAAATGGTTCAAGTCACGAGCTTGCGTAACGCAACCCGTTGGAAGACTTATGCACTACCAGGACAACAAGGCTCCGGGAAAATATGCTTAAATGGCCCGCCTGCTCATTTATTTCAACCTGGAGATTTGGTTATTATTCTGAGTCTCGGGTTATTCAACGAAGCAGAGTTGAAAACTCTGGCTCCAAAAGTCGTTTTTGTGGATAAGGATAATCAGATTACTAGCTGCGAAGAGCATCCTCTGTTTAATGAAGCCAGTGAGTTGAATTGGCATGACTTACAGCCGCGGTGAAGGTACATGAATCCACGTATATCACGAATTCGACGCAAAGGGGAATAATGAATAATGGCTTACAATTTAGACAAATGGACGAAACATAAAATCATGAGCGGCTCCTCTGAGCTTGTGTCTGCTCTTCCTGTCACACGTATATTGGGTTATAAATCATTTGCTGCTCTTTTAGAAAAGTATAGGAAGATAATTGTCAAACCATCTGGCGCTTATGGGGGATTAGGAGTTATCCAAGTTTCTTCAATAGGAGATGGACAATATGAAGTGCATTACGGGCAAAACAAAAAAAAGATCACCGGAATCCAGTCAACCTACAGCTTCGTTCGAAGTAAATATAAACCTACATTGAAAGTAGTTCAACAAAAGATCGCTTTGGCTCAGGTAAAAGGAAAGCCGTTTGACGTTCGAGTGATGGTGCAAAGAACGAACAAGTCAAACTGGACTGTCACGGGTAAGTTGGCAAAAATTGCTGGAGCTGGTTTCATTATTACCAATACGGCCCGCAGTAAAGGCAAGGTCGTTCCCATTGCGTCAGCCATCCGGAATTCAACTATTTCTGGCATCTCTGAAGAAATAGTACTACGCGGAATAGACCGAATTGCTCTAAAAGCGGTAAAACAGCTGCATTCCTCATATCGATGGATCCGTATCGTTGGTATGGATATTGGTTTGGACAGCCATGGTAAAGTATGGATTATTGAAGCGAACTTCGAACCGTCCAAATCACTTTTCTTAAAATTAAAAGACAAGTCGACATACAGGAAAATTATGGATTTTGCCAGAAAGCGTGTAAAATAAGAACAACTAGGCCGAAGCTCCATGCTAATCTAGGCTCTTCGGCTTTATTCTTTACTAGGTTGTTTTGACTGCCCAAATCTTTGAAAAAACCAGATAGAAATCGCTAACCAAAAGCCGCTTGCTAAATATCCACCTACCACATCACTAGGATAATGAACTCCCAGATAGATCCTACTTATCCCGATCGCAACAATCATCAAACTACTTATAATAATAAGAACTACTCTATTTATCGCAGGAGAGGTGTGACGCCATAGTAAAAAAGCTGTCACGCCATATAAAGTAAAAGCTCCCATAGAATGACCGCTGGGAAAGCTATACCCTGCTTCCTCTACAATTTGATGAATGGTTGGACGAGCCCGCTGAAATACAGTTTTAAGAGCTTTATTCAGTAAGCCGGAGCCAATGTTAACCCCAATGAATAAAACAAGCTCCCTCCGATGCCCTAAACCTTTATATAAATAAACAGCAATAATTATAACAAGAATCGCAACCACATTACCTGAACCAATGAATGAAAAGAACTTCATTATGTTCGTCAACAATGGCGCTTCTAAATTTTGAACAAATTGGATGATGGATCGATCAAAATTATCGATTGTAGTTTTTTGAATAAACATGGCCATAATGCCAAAGCCTATTGCGCAAATTAAGCTAATAATGAAAGCCAGTACTAATTGCAGCTTAAGATTCAACCAGAAGTCCTCCCTTGCTCCTATCGTTTATAAATGAGAATAATTTCTTTATTAGTATGCCTCTTTTTCCATAAAATCATGATAGCCTTATGGTATGAGCACGACTTTATAGCTCTTCCATGTCAAGGCTATTTACATTAGATATTTCTAATGAATTTCTAATAACAGCTGCTTAGGTCAACCGGTGTAAAGGTTTTATCCCAACCAGGTAAATCGTGGATGTTTTTCTTATGGTATGGTGTTATTAGGCAAACGCCTAAACCAGACAAACCCATAGGAGGAAGCTATGAACAACACGAAGAAAAACCATTTTGGTAAAACACTAGTGGGAATCACTCTCAGCCTATCGGTTGCTTTTTCGGGAAGTATGCTGGTAGCACCTCAATCTGCTCACGCAGCTACCGTATCCGGTACCTCTGTAGCAAACAAGGTAATTGCAACAGGAAAACATTTTCTTGGAGTCCGTTATCAATTTGGAGCTTCATCAGGAAAAACGAATGCTTTTGATTGCTCATCATTCACCCAATACGTTTTTAAGCAAAATGGAATTAGCCTTCCACGCTCGTCCAGACAGCAAGCCAAAGTCGGCACTGCTGTATCTAAAAGTAAACTGCAACCTGGCGATTTAGTTTTCTCAGACACAAACCATGATGGAGTCATTAACCATGTAGGTATTTATATGGGCAATGGAAAAGTTCTTCATACCTATAAAGTCGGAGTTGGAGTTACGATTTCCAATTTTTCTGGCAGCGCTTGGGATCGGACTTTCGTCACAGCTCGCCGCGTCATTTAACACGGCAGGGACAATACCCTATGATCAAAACAAGGAGAGGGTAATCACAAATTCAGTGATGCCCTTACTGCTTTTCACTTGAATCGTGCCTTTATAGCGAATAATAAGCTGCTTCACTATATGGAGCCCTAATCCGCTATTCCTACCGTTAGTTTTACTAGAGAACCCGGATTCAAAAATATGTTCAAGCCATTTCTCTGGAATAGTCGGACCTGTATTTCTTATTGTGAAACGAAATTGGTTGTTGACTACATCACCTATAACTTTGACATTGCGATCCTCTGCCTTGAGCTCCATCGTAGCATCGAAAGCATTATCTATTAAATTACTAAGAATTTTCACGACATCTGTAGCTTTAATCGGACTTAGCTTTAATTGATCCATATGTTTAAATTCATATTCACACAGAATGTGCAGAGATTCAGCTTGTGTTAATTTGGCCTGCATTAAGGCAATAAGAGCTGGGTCATTAATATTTATTAAATCATTAATTATCCGTATTTCTCCCACAAGAGAATTCGTATATTTTTGTAAGTCATCATAACGTTTGAGAGTTAGAAAGGCATGAATGGTTTGAATATGATTGATAAAATCATGCCTTTGCTCTCTAACGGATTGAAACAACATCTCTATATTTCCAACATAGGCATCTTGAACATTCAGAAGAGCAAGCTTCTTATTTCGTTTGAAAATCCATAAAATAGAACCCATAATTGCTAGAGCCACCAATGTACAGACGCCCATAAACCATACCGTATTCATTAATTGCTTATTAAGAAGCTTATTAATTTCAGTATAGTCTGATGTGATTTGGATTAAGGGTACACTGCCAGAGGGGTTATATTTCAAATAATCCGTTGGAATAGGAGCAAAGCTTTTCATTACAGATTTCCCATTAACCTCAGCTATATAGAAAACCATTTCATCGTTCACCATAGACAACGAAGCATATTCTTTCTCACGAGGGTCACGTAATTGATAAGATCCAAAAAACACTTCTCTTTCTGAGAACCAGCTGCTCGGAGTCGGATTATTGCCTGGGAGAACGCGACCAAGAAATGTATTAGAGTTTAAGATGGACACTTCTAGAATCGTAGGGCTATTGCCCTTCATCAATCTTTGAATAGCTTCTTCTATTCTTGTTATTTCTTGATAGTCTTGAAAATTCTTTTTATGTAAAAAGGGATTAATTATATAATTGGTAGTACCATCGTAATAGTACCCCCACTTATTAATTTCACTCTGGTTTGTAGTTGAAGTATCGATAGGACAGCTCCAATAATTTGGCAAGGTTTGACCCATGCCCACATTAACTTCCTGCAGCTTGAACAATTGGTGAAAAGCAACATATATCGTATCCCAGCCTTTGGAGCTTACGTTGATCTCTTTGGGATCCGATGATCTTACTCCGATAATATCGTCATTGGTTTTAGCAAAAAGCGTAATCTCATCGACCCCAAGCTCCTTGGCTAATTTCTTAAGTTCATTATTATCGATGTTATTGTAATCAGGATCTAACTTATTTTTTGCTGCAATCGCTACAGTCCGAAGATTCAGCCCAATTAACTCCTCGAAAACTTTTTCACGATCTACAGTCTGTTCAATGTTCGAGTTAATACTGTTGTATAGAAGGTTCATGACTCCCTTCTGATTGTCTATGAGCAGTTCTTTATAATGCATATAATAGGATGTATTCAATAAAATTAATATGATTATAAACAATAGAGATGTTTTTAGAGGTATATGTTTTAATAAACCCACAGTATCACCTTCGCTTCATTCTCATTCTTACCTTCATTATAACAAGGAAATAAAATAATTGTAATATTTTGTCGAAAATAAGCGCGTTATACTAAGAAATTATTAAGTGCGAAAGACCTAATTCGGCTAATTATCAGACTTATTATGCAAAATACTGTTATAATATAGCCTAGTAAAATCACCAAATTAAATACGGAGGTTTAGAATGAATGCGAAGGTTGAACAGACGTTTATCACCACTTTAAGAAACTGGAAGTCTATGTCGGGAGCGGATAATGCTGATGCGGAGGAAGCTGCAAATGCATTTGAGGCCTCATTTTATATATTCATTGATGCTGTCCGTGAGTGGTTTCATGAGTTAGATCCACAGCCACAAACACTGGAGATCTTTTTAGAATTACCCCTGATCAAAGATATTATCGACAGGCTTCCAGGGCCATTGTATCTGAATTTCGAGACCGAAGCAGAGCTGATCCTTGAAAATAAGCATAGAATCGATGACGAAAAGTATGACTAATAGGTTCGCTGTCGGGTTATAAAAGAGAAGCTCCCAAACTCCTTGGTTTGGGAGCTTCTCTGCTTATCAGCGTCTTAATGCGATTTGTCTCGAACTTCACGGGCGATTTGCTCCGTTATCTGAGATAAGCTTTTCGAACCAAGATCACCTTCTCCCCGCTTACGGACAGCTACCTCGTTTGCATTTTTTTCATTCTCGCCTACCACAAGCATGTAAGGTACTTTTTTAAGCTGTGCCTCGCGAATTTTGTAGCCAAGCTTCTCGTTTCTTACGTCTAACTCCACACGGATTCCTGCATCCTCTAATGATTTTTTGACTTGAAGCGCGTAGTCGATATAGTGATCAGATACCGGTACAATTTTCGCTTGCACCGGTGCAAGCCAGATCGGGAAAGCTCCACTGTAATGCTCAGTTAAAATACCTATAAAACGGTCTATTGACCCATAGGCCGCACGATGAATGACGACAGGACGGTGCTTCTGGTTATCTTCTCCAATGTAAGAAAGGTCAAACTTTTCAGGCATTTGAAAATCAAGCTGGATCGTAGCACACTGCCAACTGCGTTTGAGTGCATCAAGTATATGGAAATCGATTTTCGGTCCGTAAAAGGCCCCATCTCCTTCATTGATGCGATATTCAATCCCCCGGTTATCCAGCACACTCTGAAGTGCCGCTTCTGCTTGATCCCAAAGCTCTTCAGAGCCCATCGAATCTTCGGGGCGTGTAGACAGCTCGATTTTATAATCAAACCCAAAAACACGGTAAATCTGATCAATAAAAGCAATTACACGACCGATCTCTTCTTCAATCTGATCAGGTCTTGCAAATATATGAGCATCGTCCTGACAGAAGGTACGTACGCGCATCATCCCGTTTAAAGCACCCGAAAATTCATGACGGTGCACTTGGCCAAATTCGGCTATCCGAATGGGAAGCTCACGATAGGAGTGGAGTGTATTTTTGAAAATAAGCATATGCCCGGGACAATTCATTGGTTTAAGAGCATACTTGATATCATCCACTTCAGTAAAGTACATATTTTCATGATAATGATCCCAATGTCCGGACTGTTCCCATACCCTCTGGTTCATCATAAGTGGTGTGCGTACTTCTTGGTAGCCTTGCTTAACCTGTATTTCGCGAGAAAAGTTCTCTAGCTCTGTACGTATTGACATCCCTTTGGGCAGGTAGAACGGCATTCCAGGAGCTTCTTCTGAAAACATAAACAACCCAAGCTCTTTACCCAGTTTACGATGATCACGTTTCTTGGCTTCCTCAATTAATAATAAATGTTCGTCAAGCTGAGCCTTCTTAGGGAAGGAAGTTCCGTAGATACGCTGCAGCATTGGATTATTTGAATTACCGCGCCAATACGCACCAGCTACATTCAAAAGCTTGAAGGCCTTGATTCTACCTGTTGATGGAAGATGTGGCCCACGACATAGATCGAAGAACTCTCCCTGATCATATATCGTAATTACTGCATTCTCCGGCAGATCATGGATTAGCTCCAGCTTAAGTGTGTCACCCAGCTGCTCAAATGTCTTGATGGCCTCTTCACGGCTTACCACACGTCGTTCAATGGGACTGTTCTCTTGAACAATCCTTTCCATTTCTATTTCAATTGCAGCTAAGTCCTCAGTTGATAAAGGCTTTTCAATATCGATATCGTAGTAAAATCCATCTTCAATGACAGGGCCTATACCGAGTTTGACGGCTCTCTGCCCATAAATGCGCTTAATTGCCTGTGCCATCAAATGCGCTGTACTATGACGATAAATTTCAAGCCCCTCTTTACTTTCAAGAGTTACAATTTCAACTTCACAATTCTCCTCAATTCTCCGGCTTAGATCGACCATTTGGCCATTGATTTTCCCAGCGACCGCGTTTTTCTTCAATCCAGTACTAATGGATTCCGCCACCTGTTCAATAGTCGTACCTGAATCATAACTCCGTATAGATCCGTCAGGCAGCTTCACTTTAATTTCCATGTCCATTCCTCCATAATTTTATTTTTTGCAAACACAAAAAGCACAGTTCCTCCCAAGGGACGAATGTGCTCGTGGTTCCACCCTAATTATGACCCCCTAAATGCTGGGTCCTCATTAATTTCTGTAACGGGAAATCCCGGCGAAGTTTACTCTCATAACGATTTCAATATCGCAGCTGCAAGGGGGTAAATGCCTAACGATCTCTGAAGGGGCTTTCAGCCGGTGACCCCTCTCTCTGTGCGAAACCTATTTGGATTCATGTCCTTGGTTATAGCTTTTTAAAGTATGAATAGACGCAAAAAACACACTAGTCCGAAAAGGGACGAGTGCGCTCGTGGTTCCACCCTGATTATAACCTGCTATTTAAAAAATAACAGATCCTCATTAGTTTTCTGTAACGGGAATGCCCGGCGAAATTTACTCTCATGACGATTTCAATATCGCAGCTACAAGGGGGTAAATGTCTTACAATTTCCGAAGGGGTTTTCAGCCGGTGGCCCCTCTCTCTGTACGGTATCTATAAGTATTCATGTCCTTGATTTGAGCCTTTATTTGTAGATCATAATAACTAATTGAACCATACTTGTCAAGACATGATATGGCCAAGTGGATTATTCGTGAGCCTGTTTTTTTAACCTCTTGATATCTTTTCGTTAACCCTTGTCTAAATTCGAAGCATACCCGTTAAAAAAAAGGCATAAAATTCTTGAATGAGTAAAATCCCCTATTAATTTAAAATAGTGAAAGGAGTTTTCGGATGGAAAATCCTAAGCAGAATCAAATCAATGAATCAGGCGTGCCGCAACCCATAAGAAGCGATGGGACAGGTGCAACCGATTACGGACCTCGCGACGTTATGAGGGATATAGAGAACCCTGATATGCTGGTGCCACCTGTCACGGATGCAGGATTAATCCCGAATCTTAAATTCTCATTCTCGGACAGTCACATGCAGCTTAATCACGGGGGTTGGTCTCGGGAGATCACATCGCGGGAGCTGCCGATCGCAACCACACTTGCAGGCGTAAATATGCGCTTAACACCTGGAGGTGTACGTGAGCTTCATTGGCATCAGCAAGCAGAATGGTCTTATATGTTATTAGGACACGCCCGCATTACTTCTGTAGATCAGAATGGACGAAATTTCATTGCTGATGTAGGACCTGGCGACTTGTGGTATTTTCCCCCTGGACTTCCACATTCCATACAAGGCTTGGAGGATGGCTGCGAATTTTTGCTTGTATTCGATGATGGAAGCTTCTCTGATCTTAATACCTTATCTATATCTGATTGGTTTGCACATACGCCCAAGGATGTGCTTTCAGCTAATTTCGGTGTACCTACGAGTGCCTTTGAGCATATTCCATCCGAGCAGGTTTATATATATCAGGATACAGTGCCTGGTCCACTAGAAAGTCAATTCGTCGAATCTCCATATGGCACGATTCCCCAGAGCTTTAAGTATCAGCTGCTGGCACAGAGCCCCCTTAAAACCCCTGGTGGAAGCGTGCGGATAGTGGATTCCTCCAACTTCCCCATTTCTAAAACTATCGCAGCAGCTCTCGTTGAAATCGAACCTGGTGGTATGAGAGAACTGCATTGGCACCCTAATAACGATGAATGGCAATATTACCTCACCGGCCAAGGCCGTATGACGGTTTTTGCCGGCAATGGCGTAGCAAGGACTTTCGATTACAGAGCCGGAGATGTTGGCTACGTACCCTTCGCATTTGGACACTATATTCAAAATACTGGCAAGCAATCTCTGTGGTTCCTTGAAATGTTCAAAAGTGACCGATTCGTTGATGTATCACTCAATCAGTGGATGGCTCTAACGCCTTCTGCTCTGGTTCAAGACAATCTTCATGTTGGCCCTGAACTTATAAATGCGCTGCGCAAGGAAAAATGGCCTGTAGTCAAATACCCTGGGTTTTCCTACTACCCCAAATAATATTACTTTGTATGATGACTTTTGGTGCTACAAACTAAATGCCTGCTCTAGCTTAAGTACTAGCTCCTCAGACAATTTCCAACCCGTTGCTCCCGCATTTTCTATAATTTGTTCCGGCCGCGTTGCACCAATGATGGCTGAAGAAACAGCAGGTCGGTTAATTAGCCAATTCAAGCTAACCTGGGATGGTGTTTTTCCAAGCTCTTGAGCTACGTTTCTTAGAACCGAGAGCGCATGTTGAACCCGTTCAACTTGTGATTTCATTCGGATTGCTCTTTCAAGCGTTAATGGATTATTATCACCGACACGGCTATCCGATGGTATTCCTTGATCGTATTTCCCAGTTAATATGCCACCTTCCAAAGGACTGTAAATAATCATTCCGATCCCTTGATCCACGCATAGTGGTTGAAGCTCTTTCTCCACCTCACGGCTAATTAAATTATATTTAGGTTGAGCGGAGCTGAAGCTGACTAGGTTTTTTACATCACTAATCCATAAAGATTTGGTGAGCAGCCAAGCAGGGAAATTAGAGCTGCCAATATATCTAACCTTCCCCTGACGAATAAGATCATCAAAGGCACGAAGAGTTTCCTCTAAAGGAGTTTCCCAGTCAACATCATGCGCTTGCAGTAAATCGATATAGTCCGTATCAAGACGCCTTAAAATATTATCAACCTCTTGCATAATATGTATACGGGATAAGCCCTCGTCATTAGGGCGGTTACCTACTCTTTTCATCAATTTTGTAGCGACCACAAAATCAGAACGTCTGCCTTTCATCGCGCGTCCTTGAATCTCTTCAGCCTCTCCGCCTGTATACCGGTTAGCATTATCGATTAGATTGATACCTATATCATAGGCTTGGTGAATGAGTCGAATCGAATCCTCAGGTGAAACTCTACCCGGAATACCAAAAGCAGGGTTCGAACTGCCGAAATTCCAGCAGCCTAAGCTAATTTTCGAAATTTTCAAACCACTTTTACCCAATTTACCGTATTCCATCCTTACCCTCTCCATTCACAATAAAAATTTAGTTGGTTTTATTCGTTGAAAGTGTATACCTGTAAGATATTTTACAAATCCTTTCAAAGAGGACTTATTAGAAAGGTGTGATGACATGGCAAAACAAGATGCATCTAATCAAGATCAAGTTCAGCAGCAAATTCAGCAGGCCGCACAAGAAGCACAGCAGCTTGCTGAACAAACCGACAAAATAGCCCAACAAGTCAACGAGCAACAATTACAGCAAATCCAACAACAAGTAGATGAAAGCTCTCAACAGCTCCAAGAGCTTCAGCAAACTTTGCAAGACTCAGAAAATTCAGGAGATCAGCAGCAGCAGCAACAACAATAATCAAGCATAGATTGAAAGACCAGTCTTATGATTGGTCTTTTCGTCTATAGAATTAATCTAGACAGAAGGAATAACAATGTTGAAAATATAGTTATTTTATAGTAATTCAATTGTAATCTTCCCTTTGTATTAGTTCTAGCACTTGCAAATCATTAACATATTCCCATCGGGATCTTTAAAATTAAACCAATGTCCATGCTCAATATCACTAATCATTTCAACCCCTTGATCCTTCATGAAATTAAACGATTCTTGTATATTATCCGTATTAAAATGAAACATTGGTGTTCTAAAATACGAATCCTTCGTATAGATTTTGCTGTCTAATACAAGATTCAGCCCGTTATTATCCATTGGGATACAACAAAGATGACCCGCAATGATATCAAAGTTGGGTTCAAGACCAAGTATTAAGCAATACCAATTTTTTGCTTTTTCGATGTCACATACAGGTATAAAAATAGCTCCAACTTTACTCATTATACGCTGTGGCTCCAACATCATCCCTCCCAATATGCCATTATGTGTAAAATTCGCTCTAGAATCTAGCTTTTCCTCTTTTTTTCTCAACAAAAAAGGGACTAACTGTAATGAAACAGTTGTCCCTAACACTTGTTTGTATCAAGTTGCGTTGATTTAGTAATAATTAATCAGGCACTATGAAGTAGTTTTTACCAAATAAATCGACTACCTCTTCAGACTTTAATTTATTGCCACCATTCCGATGAGCCAGATACTGAATGAATTCATAAGCTGTTCTTTGATCAAGTTCGTTTAATCCATCCAACAAGTTAAATATTTTTTCTTTGCTGACCATAAATAAATCCTCCTCTCAAATTAAAAAAAGTAGAGATGGAAAGATTTTTTTGCTCCATATAACACAGTAAACACAAGGCTAGACCTTGTGCTTAAAAAGCAAATCTATCCTTCCCACTTCCGCTTACGAGGTTAGCTGTCGGATTTGGGCGGTGAGAATTCGCCCTACAACGTAGAAGATATACGTTGATTCACCCCAATAGATTTGGTTCCCCCGTTTTTCTAAAAAGAAAACTCAGCGTGCTAAAGTGATATTAAGTTGTACTATATTCTAACCCCTAAACATCCTTCTTGTAAAGTCCATTTTTTACCAATAAAGAGCTTGACAGACGTATTTACTAAATCATTAAGATCTCTCGGATCTCATGCTCTGTTAGAGCAGATAATGCCTCTTGTCCCGGCTGAATCACTTCATCGATCAGGTTTTTCTTTTTCTGCTGGAGCTCGTACATTTTGTCCTCAACGGTGCCTTGAGATACCAGTCGAATTACTTGCACTACGTTCTTCTGCCCTATTCGGTGTGCACGATCGGCTGCCTGCTGCTCTACTGCTGGGTTCCACCATAGGTCATACAAGATAACCGTATCCGCACCGGTTAGGTTCAATCCGGTACCGCCGGCCTTAAGTGAGATGAGGAATAATTCGCGCTCACCTTCATTAAATCTATTGCACAGCTCAACACGCTCAGAAGTTGGGGTTTTACCATCCAAGTAAAAGTGAGGCACCCCTTGATAGCCGAGCTCCCGTCCAATCAGTCCTAACATCTCAGTGAATTGTGAGAATATCAGCATCCGCTTACCTGCACTCCGGCATTCCTCTACAATTTCCAATAGCTGCTCGAATTTAGCCGAGCTTCCTGCATAGTCTTCAACGAACAACGCTGGATGGCAGCACAGCTGGCGAAGTCGGGTCAAGCCGGCTAATATTTTGATCCGGTTTTTCTGAAAGCTTTCTTCGTTCAGATGCTTCAAAGTTTCCTTCTGTAGTTTGGCCAAGTAGGCCAAATACAGCTTCTTCTGATCAGGCAGCAGCTCAGAGGCTTGCAGCGACTCGATCTTATCCGGCAGCTCCTTCAACACTTCAGTCTTCAATCGACGCAGCAGAAACGGACGTATACGCTTCGCAACGATTTCGCGAGACAGCTCATTGAATTCCTTTCTCCTTGGAAACAACTCTGGAAAGACCGCATCGAAGATGGACCATAATTCCTCCAGCCTATTTTCTACAGGAGTCCCTGTGAGGGCAAATCGATACTGTGCCTGTAGCTCTTTCACCGCATGTGCGGTCTGAGTAGCATGGTTCTTAAATACCTGTGCCTCATCCAAGATAAGCGTATGGAACGATTGATTGACATACAGATCGATATCCCTGCGTAATAACGGATAAGAAGTGATAACGACGTCAACCTGGGATAGGTTCTTCAGAACTCCGCTGCGCTCCGTTCTGCTGCCGTCGGCGATGACAGACCGAATCTCTGGTGCGAATTTCTTTAGCTCGTTCCTCCAGTTATAAACAAGAGAAGCGGGAGAAACAATTATCGCAGGCTGTTCCCGATTTCTAATCTCGGGAAGCACTGAGACGATAAAAGCGATGCTTTGCAGTGTCTTCCCAAGGCCCATATCATCTGCCAGAATACCGCCAAAATGGTAATGCGCCAGTGTCTTCATCCATTGGAAGCCATACTTCTGATAGTCCCGTAAAACAGAAGTCAGACTTTCGGGAACGACGAAATCCAGATTGTCGGGGTTACGCATATTTTCCAAGAGCCTTCGGTATGATTTTCCTAATTTAACCGCATTGCCTTGTCTTTGAGAATCTAACAGATGTAGGCCGCGGATTACCGGAAGATGGAATATCGTTCCTTTAATATCGTCCTTGCTAATGCCCATTTCATTCATGAAGCTGATAATTTCTTGAAACTCCGTACTTTCCAGCGGTAATAACGCCCCGTTAGGCATCCGATGATAATTGCGCTTCTCCTCAAGCGATTTCAATAAATTGCGAATTTCCGATTCTGGAATCCCCTCCATATCGAACTGGCATTCCAACCAATCGGTTCGTTCATCCACATCAACAGATATCTTCGGTGGAGTATTTCCCGTATAAAGCCTTGCTTTAACGGCAGAGGTGGCGTATACCTTCAGAAGCTTCTCTAGCTGAGGAACGATATGATAGAGGAAATCGTATTCCGCTTCCTCGTCTTCCATGAAGTATCCGCCTTCTGTTTTGGCAAAGAGGCTTTGCTCCATGAGGTCCATGATTTGTCTCTCCTGCTCACCATCCCGCATGAGGATGCGATCATTGCCCCGCTTTTGACTGGTTCCTTCTAAAGGATTAATTACAATATCACCATATTGAAACTCTAATCCAGCAAGCAATCGATCCCTTACCCTATCTAAATACAGCATCGCCTTTAAAGGTGTATGCTCAATTCGTTCAGAGACAGATTGAGCAATGCTCACACTACCCAGCTTCATCAGGCCAGGGACTACCTTTTCCATAAAAGGCTCCATTTGTTCCTGCGGTATCTGAATTAGATGCTTGCGGGAAGATTCAAGCATTTGCTTAAGCTCCGTTAAACGTTTGCATTGATCAGGCTGAAGCTTCAACAACTTCCCTTCAAAAAGAGCTATCCCATAAGCTTCCATTACAATAATCTGTTCCAAGCCCTGAATGTCCAATTGATAGCCATCGGAATGTGCGGCTTGGTCAAACTTAAAGAAGAGAGGGATCGACTCATCGGATAGATGGATTCCATCGAAGGAACGGTCTCCCTGCATTAGCTGCACCGACGGAGCCTTGATAAGCAAAGGAAGTAGAGCTTCCCAAGAAACGGCTGGAATTAGAAGCATTCGATCGCCGCTCAGACTGTTACTGTTAATGGAATAATGGCTCGAGGTTTCGCGATACATCTGTTCATTATTATAAATTTGGGATAATTGCCGAATTACTGCATCATTTTCCTTTTGAAAACTGTGGAGCTCTGGATCATAAGTGAAATTTTTGGAAAACACATAGGATTCTCTATGTTCGATTCGATCGAGAAACTCTCTTATTTTCTGTACAATATAGAGTCGCTTCTGGCCGACCTTCATTTCAATGCCGAACAGGTACTTCCTATATCCGTAGGGAAATGTTCTACAGATGAACTCCACTTCAAGAGGAGTTCTAGCATCGAATAGAGCTCGGGTGCTGCTTGTACGATGCGGCTTGTGATCAAACAGCTCTAGCATTCCGTTGGTTAGTTGAACATCCCCTGCCGAATCAGAAGCTCGTCCGGCTCTGGAAACAAACCGGGGTTCAACATGCCCGGATCGATTGGGGTACTCGTCTTCTGGCTGCAGCAGTGAAGCATATGAACGAACCGGCATTTCCCCTTCCTGCTGTATATCATGGATATTCAGTAAGACAGCGGCGATATGTTTACAATACTTGTCACTTGAAAAAAATGCAGGACAAGTACATTCCGCATCCACATCACCGTTTCGATCAATTTCCGTTGTAATGTGATAGCTGCTGCCCCCTTTGATTACGGCTTCATAGAGTGAGGGATTAGGGTCACTATTTATAAAAGTTACTTTTTTAGCGTGATAATAAGCTTCTCCTTGTTCATAAGAACTCGGACCACATAACAACTTAATGACCCGCTTGGTCAACTGAAAGCTCATTGCCTTTATATCCTTCCTTTGATTCCATCCATTGTATATACCGGATTAGTTTTATTTCCTATGATAACAGAATTAATAATAAATAAAAGAAACGAACTTGAACACAAAACAATTTATAATGAAGCTCCATAAAGAAAATGTATCAGGGTATGAATATTCATCACCATCTATTCATACCTTTTATGGTAATGACAACCATGCTGGTATTTCCAATGCTTTTGTTTCATAAATAACCTTCATGGTTAATAATTACCAGCTAGATAATTTACCATAATTTGAAAGTACATAACAATAAAATAATAAGGATGTGGTATTAAATGAATTTATTAAAAACGAAATTTTCTGCACTAATGGTATGTTCAGCCTTAATGCTTACAAGCGTGGCTGGCGTCGCGGCGGCAGCTGATCCAGCAACCCCGTCGACCCCAACTTCCACTGTAAAAACTCCACCCCTAATCTTCTGGTCCATAGCTCAAACGATGGTTAATGGTACATATGTTCCTGGTAATTATGTAGTAAATAAAGATTCAAAAGTTGCCTTTATTCCGGGTGGAGTAGGTCTGGTTGTAGTCGATAAGTCAGTCGCCTTGCCCGTAGGATCCTATTACGTAAAATAAAAGTAAGCCGCATCACTCATAGTTATGAAGCCGATGTGCATCTAAGGATCCCAACCGGATCTCATAGATGCACATTTTATTTGACGTTGGTCTATGCCGTTGATGGGTTCTTTCTTTTCGAATTGCTCCCATCATTGTAACTTTTTAAACAGCTCTTTAAGCTCATCAGCTGTATTTGCTATAAAATTTTCTACAACATTCTCCGTAAGATAGTTTATTGGAATATGCGGTTCATTACTTGGTTCATCAAACCAATCAAAAACCTGCCTCCTCCACTTTTGAAGTTCATTTGTAGTGTAGAGGTTGGTTAATTCATATAAAGGTGCTCGTACTACTTTTTCAATGACACTGTCTCTCCATGGCACTGTCCGAAATATATTAAAATCATTCTGGTTCTCTTCATCCCACAATAATTTATTGATGGATTCAGGATACACTTCTTCAGAAATAGCTTTCTTAGTATTTCCCCAATTAATGTCTGCGACGACATGACTTATATAACCCAAGAGAAACGGTTTAAAGTTTTGATCAGTGCATAATTTACTGTGTGATTCGTAGAACGTAAAGAAATCCTCTGTTTGGCCAGTTGTTTTATTTAATAAATGCGATTTAGATTTACTTACTTTACCGCGTTCTCTTATCATTACAGCGTCCGGTGCTATACTTCCCAGCAGAAAACTTGGATTTACTTGGGTACCAAATACCCGGATTGCTATCGAGAAATGGATCATAGACCATGGCAAAACTATCACATCCTTTGGTTGTTATCAGATATCAAATGAGGACTGAATGATTGACTACCCTAATAGTAATCGTAAGACGTGGAATATGTAAAATATGTAAAATTGAATAAACCAATCTAATTTTGATATAATTAAAACAAATGTCATACCACTTATAGATGAATCAATCTACAATTGAGAGGGATAATATTCTGAACATTTTCTAATAAACTAGACTTGAGACGGGGGAGAAACACTGCTTGAGTCTAAAGCCAGGCGTAAAAGCTTGTGTTAGACTGAATATATCAATCACTATCAATCTAGTTTCCGCATATTGGGTATGCATTATTTATAAGAAAAGAGGAAGTTCTCGATGAATCCCAAACGAATTCTAATGATTAGCACCATGACACTCAGCATCACCATTATTGGAGGGTTGTGGAACGAGGAAGCGAGAGCCAAAGCTTCTCACGGCCAACCGGAAAACTTTGAAGCTCAGAGCGTGCAAGTTGCAGCTAAAGATGAATTCTTACAAGTGCTCGGTGCTTCTTCGGATGAGGATGTTTATAATTCCCTGTTGGAAGGCAAATCACTGGCGGATATAGCTGATAAGAATAACGAAGATGTAAAGCACATTATTAATTTACAAATCGCTGAATTGACCAAACAATTGGACTCACGATTCGCAAATGGAAGTATATCTCCAACCGAATATCAGTTACAAAAACAAGAATTTGCAGACATCATTAAGAAAAGCGTATTTGGAGAAGCGAATACATATCCAACGGTTTGAGTCATCTTGGCTCATTCCATTTCTGTATTTCTTAAAACCATATGTATGTGATCTTCCCAGCTACCATTGATCTTTAAATACTTCAATGCTGAACCCTCATTATAAAAGCCATGGTTCGGGTCTATAACTTATATGTTGTTTAAAATAAATGTCCTTTTCGCATGATTCCCTGTTATAGTGTAGAATAGATTAATAAATGTTGCATAATAATCGTACTGATACTTAGGAGTTGTAGAAATGTCAAAGGATGAAATTGTTTTAACACAAGAGGGATTAACTAAATTAGAGCTTGAATTAGAAGATCTTAAAACAGTAAAACGCAAAGAAATAGCCGCTCGTATTAAGACAGCGATTAGTTATGGCGATTTGAAAGAAAATAGTGAATACCATTCTGCCAAAAATGATCAGTCTTTTATGGAAACCAGAATTCTTATACTAGAAAAGATGTTAAATAAGGTTCGTGTTGCTGATCTGGATAGTTTAGATTTATCAACCGTCAAAGTTGGATCCGTTGTTATCCTAAACGACATAGAAGTATCAGAGAAGGTCGAATATAGAATCGTAGGTGCGGCTGAAGCAGATGTTATGGAAAATAAAATATCGTACGAAAGTCCTCTTGGGAAGTCTCTTATGGGAAAATCAGTTGGCAATATCATAAGTGTAAACGCACCTGTTGGGACGATCAAATATGAGTTACTTGAAATAAAGGCGATGTAAATTTTTTATCATTTAATTAAAAAGAGAAGCCAATGAGTTGGCTTCCCTCTATATTTTTTAATCTGTACTCCGCTTTATCTGCTTATGCAAGTAATTTTAGCTTTCATCTTCAACTTTATTTTCGTCAATCTTAGTATCTTTGCGAATCACTCGAGCGGGTCGGACTACCCAGTTTTCCCGATTCATCCGTCCTACTCGATTTATCGGATTATCTGTATCCACGATATGGCTTACAGTGGAAGCTTCCCCTGTTTGCTGAAGATTATTCTCCTTAGTGCTTGCCGCTGCTTTACTTTTACTACCTCCTGGCGGTCCGCCCCCTCCATTCCGTTTTCCTTTGTTCCATACTCTTCCTTTACTCATCTTAACACTCCATTATTATGTTTATTTGTATGTCCGAACTCTGAAGCGGCAACTAATTTACATATAAAATATCATCTAACCATATCACACTAATGTTAAGGTTTCCAGAACCTAAAAAAAACCTCATCCTATGCAAATCGCAAAGGAATGAGGTCAAATGCATTAAAAGTTAAAGCAGCTTAAGGATAGAATGTGCTTTGAGGAGTGGTCGTTGGGCACCAGCGTGAATTTAACAAGAACTCGATGAGCACCTTTTTAGCTGAGTCTGTACCAATGTAGTGCAGCGCTTCTGCAGCATGTCCACGAACATAACGGTTGTCGTCCTCTAGTGAAATTTCGAGTGCCGGCACTGCTGCATCAGCAGCTGCCCCCATACGGCACAACGAAAGTCCAGCTATGAAACGGACCTGCACATCCTCGTCCTTAAGGCATCGGATGAGTCCCTCAACAACTTGATCTGTCGGAGCTCCGATTAAGGCTATAGCCTCTGCAACCGTTTGTCGAATGACAACATTCGTTGATGGGTCAAGCAGCTCTAGCAGCTTAGGAACAGCAGAAGTTGCGAAATGCCTAAGCTCGCCTAGTGCAAAAACTGCATGAACCACGGTTTCAACACGATCCTCAGCGAGTGCAGCTTCCAGACCAGCCACAGCCCCTGAGCCTGCTGCTGCTAACCCGTAAGCTGATGTGCGTGATACCTTCACGTTATCGTGTCGAAGTCCTTGTAACAGCGCTTGTATACCCGCTTCTCCCATTGTTGCAAGGTTGTACGCGGCATTCAAGGTGTTAGGCTCAAAAGCATCTTCGAGCTGCGCCGCGGCTTCTTGTACATGAGACGTTACATCCTTCTCGCTATCTGCCAAACTGCCTACCTGACCAGAAAGCCAGTTCCATGTTTCCTTCCACATGGTTTCATGCTCGTTAATTTTGGTACTGAAGGATGCCGGTTGTTTCCATTCCGGTTCCAAGCAATCCCAGCTAGGAGCTGTAGGTGCTTCTGTACGCATGAATTCGAATTTCAGCATATATCTGGGTTGACCCAGTACATTCGGTGTCGAGCGATGCCAGATGTCATAATGAATCAATGCGAAGGTACCTGCATTTCCGCTGGCAACCGCTTCTCCTTCCGCATCATCTGAAACGAATGTTCTGCTTTCATAATTTTGTGTGCCTGGCATAACGCCTGTTGGTCCGAGTTCTACCGGCGTATCTTGTGGGAAATACATAATCATGGCCCACCAAGGGTGATGGTTGCGCATCTTTTTATAACCCCAATAGCTGTCTTTGTGCCACCCTCCTGCTGTAGGAGACGCATTAAAATGACCATGTCTATGGGTATGCATTAAATAGTTGGGTCCGAGAACACTAGTCAACGCACCGGTTATAATTGGATTATCAAAAACCTTTTGCAAATCTCTAATGCGTGGCAGTAGATTATTGCCTGGGTTACCTTCTTGTTCGTACACTTGATTCAATTGTTCCATAAGCTTTTGATGAAATTCATTCGAGAAATCAGTTTTAAGAATTAAAAATCCTTCTGCTACAAACTTCCTCATTTGCTCATCATTTAATAATACTGGAACTTCACGACCCATGTCTCTACCTCCTAATGTGATCTTGATTCAAATTATAATAATTCAGGAGGTTTGAGCATATACAGAATGCTAATTCAAGTTTGCACAAAAGTAAGGTGTTTCGATCAAACATTATATTTATATAAAAATAACCCATACCGGAGTAGGTAATGGGTTATCTGGGAGGTACGAATACTTTTTATATTAAGGGCTGTTATATGAGATACAAAATCAGGTTTGTTCCTGTTATCGGGTACTAATTTTAATCTTCGCCTGTAATTCTGCTTACAATTTGAAGCACTGCTTCTCTATTGAGCTTACTTTCACCGTTTGACAAAGCAAATAATGTACCATGTGCCAACGCCAAAGGAATGCTGCAGAAATCAAGGATTGGACCGGGTTTAATATCAGCTATGTATTCGTTAGCCATTTCTAGGTTACGGGTGGTGTAGGCAAACATATCTTCAATCCCCCAATGAGGCGGGAAGAAATCGACTCCTCTTGTTGAATCCTCAATACGGTTACGAACAATATTTACAGCTTGAAGGCCACGACCAAAAGCCACCGCCTTAACTCGATCCGTTTCTGTACCATCAAACCACTTCCACAGGTCTGACAGCAGTTCTCCCACAGCACCAGCAACGCAATAAGTATAATAATCAAGATCCTCTTCCGTATTAATCTTCCACTCTCTCTCTACCCATTCAGCCATCTGTTCAGCCATAATCGCTGTGCTCTGAATGACACGAGGAGCAATTGAAGTCGGACAAAGATTTACCCAATCATTAAGGCGTACAGTTACCTCACAAAGCGTATCTTGGTAAGGCTGAAAAAGCGTACGCAGCTCTGCTTCTCTTGACGGCACTTGGATGAGCTTGCTTACTCCTAATAACAGCTTGGCCTTTACCTCTGGCGGTAGATCAGTGTGGTCTTCGATCTCATCAATAGCTCGCATACAAAGATACGCAGAGGCCACAGCTTCCTTAATTCCGGGTACCAAACGACTAATCGGAATTAAGAAAGTCCTACTTGTCTCCGCCAACATATCCATTGCGTCGCTCAATAAATCATTTGTCTTATTCACCAAAAGCCCTCCAACATAAATCGATTCTCTTTTGAATAGATACTTATCATCATCGTAAAACAGGAATTATTTTATTAGTTCTTTTCTTATTTTACTGTCCTCTACTGCAATATGCAAAAAAAATAAAGAAAAAAAGCAATCTAGTATAACATATTCTCCAATATAAGCATTTCTTAACGATTTATACCTTGTTTATGGCAAAAAAGGATAGGTTGATCGTTCATTTATAATATGTATTAAAGTTAATATTTACACATTTATACAGTACAACAAACCGCCAGATAGCGACGGTTTGCCATTTAAACTATGAAGAAAGAGTTGATTCATCTGAAGAGGCATACGCTTGTAAAACCGCCATTAGCAATCCGGGGAAACGTGACTCTAAATCATCAATTCGAATAGAAAGGAATCGCTGGGTACCTTGAATTCTGACTCTGAAAATACCGGCTTCCCTAAGTGTACGCAAGTGATGAGATACGGTCGATTTGACGACAGGAACTTGTAATTCACCACATGCTCGCTCTCCCGCTTTATAGAGTTCAGCGACAAGATGCAAGCGAATGGGATCACTCAAGGCATAAAGTACGGAGGACAAGTGGATATCTGCTTGATCTGGATGGTGCAGGACTTTCATGAAAGTGCCTCCTTCATACGATAAAGCTTATGATTGCATTTTATCATATTGGATGTTATATTTCTATTGTTCGATTATAATCGAACAATAGAAATAAAGTGAGGTGTAATTTATGTCAAAGCTCGATAATCAGAAATCAGACCGTATAGCAGAGCCAATCACTTTGCGCGAAGGAAGAGTCGCCATCCTTCTAGGAATCTCCATTGTGCTGGTTATCATGAATACGATGATGTTCAATCTGGCGCTTCCAGAAGTATCTCGTGCTTTCAGTATGTCAGCTTCTTCTGCATCATGGGTCGTTACAGGCTACTCCATTGTATTTGCGATCTCATCCATAACTTACAGCCGTCTGTCCGATTTCGTTCCCATTCGACGGCTATTCATCATTGGGATTCTTTCGCTTGGCATCGCCGCTATTGCTGGATTCTTCAGCAACAGCTTCATTCCCTTGCTGATTGCCCGTATTCTGCAAGCATCAGGGGCTGGCTCCATTCCTGCTTTATCCCTTGTGCTAATCACTCGTTATGTCCCGCTGGAGAGGCGGGGTAAAGCAATGGCAACAGTCATGTCCGCGGCTTCACTAGGGTTAGGTCTTGGGCCTGTTGTCGGTGGGGCTATTGTTGAGTACCTAGGCTGGCATTTTTTATTTGCTGTAACGGCTGTCACTCTGCTATTGGTGCCTTTCTATACATCACTTATTCCCAAAGAAACCCCTGCCAAAGGATCTTTCGACGCTCTTGGTGCCCTATTAGCCGGTATCGGAACAACGGGGATACTTCTGTTTTTGACGAATCAATACTGGATTGCACTTGCTGCTGGGATACTAACTCTTATCCTGTTTGCAATTAGGATTCACCGAGCAGCGGATCCATTCGTGCAGCCAGCCCTGTTCCGCAACCGTCCTTATTTAATGCTGGGCTCAGTTGGGATTGCTGCCTATTTGTGCAGCTTCGCAACGTTATTCCTAATGCCTCAAATTCTAGTGCATCAGTACAACTTGAGCGCAAGTGTATCTGGACTTATCATATTCCCCGGATCCTTACTAGCAATGTTTGTCTCTGGTCAAGTAGGCAGAACTATCGATCGATATGGCAATGGTTCTATCATTCGTTACATTCCTCTGCTCGTACTCGCGTCCGTCACCTTGTTTGCCTTGTTTGCCGGTACTTCATATATAGCTATTCTGTTCATTTATATGCTGTTAAGTGTTGGCTTTACTTTTCTGACGAGCAGCATTTCTAATGAAATGTCCCGCATATTGCCCAGGGCCCAAATCGGCTCAGGATTAGGACTATTCCAGCTGCTGCAGTTCTTCAGTGGGGCATTCGGAGTTGCAGCAACAGCCAGCGCCCTAGTCTGGCAGCAAAAGCTGCCCCTCTCGGAAGCTTATGCGAATATTTATTGGGGGCTGTCGATCATTGTTATGGCTTCAATTGGATGCTCCCATATCTATCTCCGTTATACTTCAAGGTCGATTCAGCAAGCTTAGAATGCATACAAAGAGTCCTCTCTTCCTTTTATCCAGCTAACCTGGTTGCTTTCTTTAAGTGATAAACCTAGATTCTACTAATTTATTTTTTCGATGAAGAAGATTCATGTCATGTAAAAATTAGGAGATCCGTTTATACTTAAGTAGATCAGATGATAAGCTGGATATAAAGGGAGAGGGAATAATATGAGTTTTGAAATAGTAGAAGCAACAATCCCTAACATTCAGGCAGCACTTGATTCAGGCGAAATTACTTCTAAAGGTCTAGTCCTTATATATCTCAATAGAATAGCAAGTATGGACAAATTAGGTCTCACCATCAATTCAATCCTCGAAATTAATCCAGATGCCTTATTTATCGCTGATTCCTTAGATGTAGAACGGGCTGCTCAAGGTCCCAGAGGACCGATGCATGGAATTCCTATTTTGCTGAAGGACAACATTAATACCGCTGACAAAATGCACACCAGTGCAGGATCACTCGCTCTTGCCAACTCTTACGCAGGAAAAGATGCATTTATTGTGCAAAGGCTCCGCGATGCCGGCGCGATTATTCTAGGAAAAGCCAATATGACAGAATTTGCTAACTTTATGACCCAAAATATGCCCTCCGGATACAGCTCACGCGGGGGACAGGTTTTGAATCCCTACAATATCTCAACACCGACGGGTGGCTCCAGTGCAGGGTCTGGTGTTGCTGTTGCTTGTAACTTTTGTACCGTCTCTGTTGGCACAGAAACTTCGGGCTCTATTCTAAACCCAGGGAACCTAAGCTCTACTATTGGCATTAAGCCTACGGTTGGATTAATCAGCCGCACAGGAATACTGCCACTCTCTAATAGTCAAGATACGGCAGGACCTATGGCTCGAACCGTTACTGATGCGGTTTTACTGTTGAATGTTCTTGTAGGGATGGATGCAAGCGACCCTGCAATGGGTACCAGCTTAGGGAGACAGTGCGAAGATTACACGGAGTTTTTGAACAAAGATGGGTTAAACGGAGCAAGAATAGGGATTCCAAGGGATTATTACTTCGAAGAATTAACAGATGAGCAGCTCACCCTCTTTAATCATTCCGTTGACATCATGAGGCAGCATGGCGCAGTCATTATTGATCCTGCTGATATCAAAACGGCACGAGAAATTAAATATTCCTCCGTGGTACTCAACGAATTTAAAGCATCTCTTAATGCCTATCTATCACAATTGGGCCCTGACGCGCCTGTTCGCACTCTAAAAGACATCATAGAATTTAATAATAAGCACCCTATGGAGACTTTAAAGTACGGACAAACCTTACTTATCCAAGCCGAATACAACACCTCAGGGACATTAACCGAACCCAATTATATTCAAGATCGCGCTTTGGATTTAAAGCTGTGTCAGCAGGAAGGAATCGATGCTGTTATGAAGGAGTTCAACCTCGATGCGCTTCTCTTTCCAGCTGATTTTGGATCAAGAATTACTTCAAGAGCCGGGTATCCATCGATCGTTGTACCCGCTGGTTACACTGCGGCAGGCGTACCGTTTGGTGTTACCTTCTCAGCTCAAGCCTACTGTGAACCGATGCTCATTAAGCTTGCATATTCATTCGAACAGCACACCCAATTTCGCAAAGCACCTTCATTAAAAAGCTTCGTGTAAGTTAATCTAATTAATCATTCGTTTTATTACAAAGGCTTTGTCCGCTCTTTCAAACCCAATCTTCTCATAAAATCCTACTGCTTTGGGCGCCGAGGTTAGGATATACTGTATTTCTTCATCTCCTAGTCGGTCCCTTAGCATTTTAATTAATTGTTTTCCAATCCCTAGTCCTTGATAGCTTTTATCTACAGCAATATCAGAAATATAGCAGCAATAAGAATAATCTGTAATAGCTCTTAAGAATCCAACTATTTTATCACCATCTCTTGCTGTAATTATTTCATCCGCATGATCTATCATCTTCTGAATTCGAACAGTGTCTCCAACAGGTCTCCTGATACCGGATTTAATATATACCTCTTGCACATCCTTAACGCTACAGCATTCATTGAATCTATATTCTAGTTCCATAATTCACCCCACATTATACTTTGCATTCGGGTCCCTCTATTCCTTTAAGTGACCCGATAAAATACCTGCTTTCCTTATGATCGCAATCCTTTCTTCTCGTCCTTCAATTTTTTGTATCATGTCTATTGCCGTTTCGAAATTCGTTATGATATAACCCGTTGTTTCGTATTGTTTGGGCATATCAATAAAACGCATAACTTTAGTTAGAACATATACTCTATAGGAGTCAAACTCTTCCCAATACCAGCTAGCAAAAGGAATTACTTCATCTGCCAGCTCAATTCCCGCTTCTTCCATAGCCTCTCGGTTCAATGCTTCAACTAATGATTCATTCTCTTCCAGCCTTCCTCCAATGGTCGTTAATACTTGTTCCTCCCTATCCCAAACCATTACTAAGTTTCCATTATCTAAAATAGGTACGCAATGCACACCACTAATTGGTTTATCGATCGGTATTTCAAGGATAAATGTCAGCAACTTCGACCTACCTCCTATTGATAGCTTATTAAAGTGTCAAATAGTAATGATAAAATGCTTGATCCTTCTCATATCCATTTCGTTCATACAATTGTTGAGCTCTTACATTATCCTGTGCTGTTGCTAACTCTATGCCCTTGGCAGAGCAAGCTCCAGCATATTTCTTGGCTTCATCTAATAATTGTTGAGCTACCCCTTTCCCCCTATATTCTTCTGCAACATATAAATCATTGAGTATCCATGAGCGTTGGAGTGAGATAGACGAATATGAAGGATATAACTGCATAAAGCCTACCGCTTTTTGGTTAGTTCTATCTTTTATAATAAAAATGATGGACTCCCTAGCAACTAATCTGTCAAATAAAAACGCCCTCGCGCTTACCACATCGGATTCTTGTCCATAAAATACTCTATATTGATCAAACAATGGCGCGGCATCCTCAACATCGTGAACAGTTGCTTGAACAAGCATGAAGTTATTAATCATTCTGGATAAATTCCTCTCTTACAATTGATTTTCAGTTATTCTTTATTTAGTTTCTAATATGTAGATAGTGATTGATAATTCCTTGTGTTAGCCAATCAAATTGATCCACATTTTCTTGAAACATTTGTTCTAATTCCTTAACTTCGATCCATCGGTGTCCGTATGCTTCATCACTGCTGTATGCTTCGTAATCTTCAACTTCACATCTAAAAATAAATCCAATTGAATCAATCGGCCCTTTCGTAGTTTGATATACAAAATAAGGGCTTAACGTTTCTAATTCTATCTGATTATTAATGTGAATTTGTTTATTCGTATTATCGATTATGTATTTCACCTTCAATCCGGTTTCCTCAAACACTTCTCTAACTAATGCCTGCTCAATGGATTCATATTCTTCAAGTCGTCCACCCGGAAATTCAAGTGCTTTGGCTTCATTGGGTTTATTTCTAACCTGCATTAAAACTTCCACTTGATCGTTATCATTATTTGTTCTTTCGATTATAGCGCGAGCATTTACATACATGGCAAGACCTCCCTAATATTAGCTTCGTCCCCAAAAACCGTGATCACAGTTAAAAACTAGTACTTTTACAAAACTCTACTTTTTGATGTACAAAATATTCTTTATAGAAATCATGTAGTGATCTAGGAAACTTATACGGTCTCATAGATTCGTCATCTCGGTTTACGGTCTCTTTAATTTTATCAATGGGCAACCATTCAATCCCGATCTGTCCGACATCTGCTTGAATGCTCTGCAAGTCAGTAACCATGGGTTCAATACTACATAGATAAATAAAATCAATACAATGAACTTCCTTCATTATAAAGGAGTATTCGTGGTTGTTAGATAGGTATTCTCTAATACAAATCAATTCGCTTTCTACAATATTAACCCCTAGCTCTTCTAAGCATTCACGTTTTAAAGCTTGCTCCAAGGTTTCATTAGGCTCTTGGGCACCGCCAGGAAGCGCATAATAGATACCAATCCCTGGTCTCTCTTTCTTTATGGAAAGTAATTGATCGTCCTGGATTATCAAAGCTCTGACTGTATTTCTAATCATCTAATCATCTCCCCAAAAATAATAAAAAGCATTTGATCAATGACCAAATACTTTGCCCAGGCGAACGGCTATATCCTATATGTGCTCCCTCGTAGTCTTCTACGTTATCGCCAGTTACACATACCCATATATTTACTTATAATCATATCTGAATATTTCGAAAAATCAATATTTTTCTATATGTAAAACACGAAGTCTATTCTTTCAATCTGTCCTTATGTATTGTCCTATGTATTAGATGAGTACAATAAAATGCCGTCTCTCTTCATCCAGCCTGACTTGTTCCAGAAATGATTTCCAATTTCATTGTCTTCGATCACCATGATATGGCATTTGTCAATTCCTTTTAATCTAAGCTTATCTAAACTGCTAGCTACTAATTGCTTACCAATTGAATGACCGCGATATTCCAGATCTACAGCAACATGATAAATGTAACCCCTTCGTCCGTCATGCCCACATAGGATGGTGCCAACCACTCGTTCCTTATCTACACATACAAAACTCATTCCGGCATTTCTGATTAAATAATTATGGATAGACTCCCTTGAATCAGCATTGCTTAGTGCCATTCCCTCTGTTCGTTTCCATAATTCTATTGACATTTCGTAATCGTCTATCGTCATTTCTCTTAATAAATACATGTGGAAGCTCCATTCTGTTCTTGTTTATCCCTTTATCCAAGTCGCTCTCGTATAGCCGAGCCTCATACCTGACCTCTCCATATTCCTGAAGCTAGTAGAAGCATACGCCGCTTGACTAATGATAAACTTGCAGTTGTTCCTGCTTGCTTCCGTAATTCTTCTCTCTAGCAATGCTTTTTGCACACCTTTATTTCTGTACTCATGCAAGGTTGTAGCAAAGGTTAGAGAGGCTAGTCCATCATTCATGTACATGACCCCAACACCTGCGGGAGTGCCTTCAACTAACGCAACAAAAAACCTCCAGCCTTCTCTATTAAGAAGAACCCTATTATTATCTGCTACATAGCTCATCCCTGAAAGTGATAATCCAGTTCCAAGGCAATGGATTTCGGCATACAAATTAATTTCATCTGCTTCTAGTTCGCGAATTGTGATTGGACCGTCAGACATACTCATTTCGAAGGGGTGTCCGTATAACGTAGCGTGAAAATCAGATTGATAGAAAGCTCTCTCGAACAGGACCTTCATTAGTTCTTTTTTGGCCTTGGTTGGGATAATTTCGAATTGTAATCGACTGCCTCTGCTCCTATAAAATTCAATGATTTCATCCAAAACATGAAGATCGTCCAAACTAATCCCTTTCACCGTATTAAACTGAGGCCAGGGCATCTCTTTACTGAAAAATGCTGTTGCACCGCCGAACTTCATAATCTCAATACCCATTGGATTGCCAGGACGCTCTCTAATTGCATGCATTCGATCAACCATATAATCGATTTCTGTTTGTTCCATGGTTTCAGCAAACTCATAGCTTTGTATTTGAAATGACATAGGTTAGCCCCTTTTAATTGTAATCTGAATGATGTATCTTTTGTGCAATAACCACCCGCTCTGCTTCACTCCATTGCCAATGGTAGCCTAGTGCCTTCACAGCTGTTTCCCAATCCACCATAACAAAATTATTCAATACATGGACTGGAGGCGACTCAATGGTTTCCTTCTCTCCTCTAAGGGTATAGGTAATTCGTTTGTTTTCGGCGTCATATCGCACATTTTGGGCTCCCAGCATTTCAAAAGTTTGATTTAGTGGCACCCAAGGTAACCCTTGAATAACAATTGGCTTGATTCCGTTGAAGGATAACTCTCGACCATCGGCAACAATACGGATAAAAGGCAAATGCTTAGCCACTGAATTCCCAGCTAAAAGCGTCAGAACTCCCTGATCCAGATCCGTCTTTTCCTGCTCGGAAAGATGAGTGATTTTATTGGCAGACTCCCGCGGCTGAAGCTTGATGTGATATTTTTTATCCATATAACGATGAAGTCTATCTAATTCTTCCTTGCTTGCACTCCTTAAGCTCCTTCCCTGCATTTGCGCCATAAGCACTCCTATAGATTCGGCAGCAACTGCACCATTGGGTTGGATCCGCGTACTTCCATAAGCAACTGCTGTTGAGCCAACCAATTTCCCCGCTGTTACGACATTATCGGTGCCTTGCAATAAATAGCTGCGCAGAGGGATGCCATATTTATCTGGCCGTCCAATTGCAAGGCCCTCCCTGTTGGATCGAGATCCCTGAATGTCCAGAAAATATCCGCCTATGCTGACATTATCCCAAAACATCTTACCACTCATCAGGTCAGACGCCTGCATCACATACTCGGTGGGATAATGATTATACTCCCGGATATACAAATAGTTAGGGTCCCCATTAAGCTCTAAGCCTTCAAATCCGATGATTTGTTTACGCAAATGGTCTCTAATAGAAGCCATTTCCTCCTTGGCCAGCTTCATTCCCCTGTCTATGGTTTCTCCTCTGCTCGGATCTACCCCATACACCTGAAGCGCATTAATGATAATCTCACCATTGCCTTGATTTAAGATATTGAGTCCACGCAGATTAAGCCATTCCTTATTTATCAACTTGTAAGCTGAAACTACAGGAGGAAAGCCGTACGAGATATTCGAATCCACATACGTTTCCGGTCCGTACATATGAGACCGCTCCACCTTATCCATTTTCCAAAAGTGACTGTAAAATTTATGCCAATCGACTCCCTTGAACCTCATTATGTAGGTGGCGCTCATATATTCCTTCTCCTTAGCGCCGTAAAGCGCTTCCAATCCTTGGAGCGGCTCCACGTTCAGCTTTCGAATCAGAGCGGCATCATCGGAATTGTCAACCACATAATGAGGATATACGGTTCTCGTTTTTCCAAACCGATTTACATATTGGATGGAAACAACCTCGCCTCCGACAGTATGTACGTTCTTTAATTCAACCTTTTTTTCAAGCGGGATTCGATCGATCAAATGATGAAAATATTGGGCAAACTGCGGCTTATTCCGAATCGCTCCCGTTTCATATTGATGAAACAGCTCCTTCATGCCACCTTGTACTAATGAATTGCCCTGATCATCATAGGTTCCATCCAAGTAGAGCATCTCACCTTGAAGAAGCTGTCCTCCCAAGTTATTTTTAGGTTCTAGAATGAGGACATTAAGCCCTTCCTGCTTCGCTTTTTGGGCCAAATACATCCCTTCTAGCTCTGTACCGATTACAACGACATCCGGATCACCAGAAAAATTGGGATATAATGTAAAACTTCCGTTGCTGTCACGATGAAGCCCATAATAACCAAACACACCTACAGTAACTGCTGAGGCAGCAAGAAGTGTGCTGGTTAATAAAATGCTATTTAGCGTTCTGGGTATCCATTTGTTTATCTTCACTTCTGCTCACCGTTCATTCTCCTGATTTTTGGCCATGCCTTGTTTTTATCTCGTATATCTCGATTCCAGCTTACGGCCCATGTACCAAATAGATACTAGGAGAATGACGATAGCGATCATTTTCCACGGTTGGTTGAATAGGTTGCCAAGATCATGTCCCGCAATCGATACAATGAGGATCATAACAGCCTTTCCCATGGAGGTAGCGATCAGAAAAACACTCTTAGGCAGCTTAGATATGCCAGCTACGATATTCACGAATGCAGAGGGGGTAAACGGGAAGCAAGCTAACACAAAAATCGGCGTGAACCCATGCTGCTCTACCCAAACAATGAACTTCTGTGACTTAGGATGTTTACGTTCAATATAGCCGCGGAAGCGTCCTCCGAATTTTCGAAAAAACAGAAACACACACGTTGCGCCACTAACAACGCCGATCCAAGAGAACAAAGCGCCTTCCCACATGCCATAAGCATTCACATTTGCAATGATGATTGCGATTAAAGGTAATATGGGTACAAATGATTCGATAAACGTTGCGAGAATACCCGGAACTGGGCCGAGTGCTTCGTACCGGAATAAAATAAGTTCAATGTCCTCCCATGTCAATCCGGCTAGCTTGTCTATCCAGCTCATTTGTATTTGGCACCTTTCTTATTTAACTCTTTGTATTTTATGATTCGAGCTGCCTAGTCATAGTAAAAGCATATTCAGGCTCACGATTAATCATGTTCTCACAAGCTGAATTAGTAATACGTACAATATCGTGCCTGGTTGCTAGGTTCATGACTTTTTTTTGAGCGAATGGCCAACTGCTTTATTATCGCTTAATTATATTTCCTTATGTTCAATTGTTCTCCAAATGAAATCATTTAAAACCATTTTATAGAGGCATTGGCGTAGGGGTTGGTTTTGCAAAGCCACTTTTGTATTTGCCATCGATATAGGTACGGATATCCTTATCGGCTAAACCGTCTTTCTTGAGCTTGGCCGATTCTAAAGCAATATTAAGACATACTCCGCATCTTGTGCCATGATCATCCCATACAACGGACCCATCTTTATTAATCTCTTTAATAAAACAATTTTTATTGCTTTGGTGGCCGACGCTTTCCCCGCAACCGCAGTAGCAAGGCATCCACTGCAGCAGGTCTGCGTTGGCAGCAGCTATCTGATAAATCATACGAATCTCTTCGCGTTGGTTGGTCAAAAATTTAGGTAAAACTTCCAGGGAAGTTGTTTTCTCCTGTAAGTCCTTCTCTACATGCGCCGCTGCTTCATGACCTTCATGTTCTTTGCTTGTAGTCTCTTTATTGGAGCTACAGGCTACTAATGCCGCCAAGGAAACTCCAATAATTAATGACTTTGATAACAGCTTCATAACTCACCTCAAATAAATAATAGTTAATAGTTGTATTATATAACTCTTAGCCTATTATTTCATCTTTCGCTATTGAAGAGGTTATTTCTTTGACAAGTCTTTGAATTCAAATAAAGGATACTTAATTCTGTTAATAATTTCTAACAGAATAGCATCCCCATTTCATTATTTATGATTGTATCAGCGATATTTAGCTAAACCGTTTCTTGTATTCAGAAGGATAGCAGCCGACAAATTCGGTAAACAGCTTCGTGAAATGCCTTGTGCTGTAATAACCTACCCTTTCTGCTGCCTGCTGCACCTGTACGCTAGGCATAGCCAGCCATTCCTTAGCCCGGATCATCCGATATTCGGTTAAATATTTCATGAACGTCTTTCCGATCCGCTTATGGAAGAGCGTGCTTAAGTAATTGTGAGTGACATCTAATTGTTCGGCTATCTGCGAAATGCTGATGTCTTGGTCATAATTTTGTTCTATAAAAGCAATGGTAGCTTGAACCAAGCAGGTGGCGTTGTCGGCTCCTTGGTGTTTGGATAATAGCTCTTCCCCTTTTTTAATAAGAGGCTCATACCAGTCTGGAAAAGGCTGATGGGCATCCATATGACAACCTAGAGCTACGTTCAAAAAACGGCTTAGTTGGGCTTTATACGATGAATTGAATCCCTCTTTGAGACTTAAGATATGCATTTTGAACACAGCCAAAGCTTTCATGTAATCCGTGTGAGCATGTTTGCTGTAAAAATGCTGCAGCTCCAGAGTCTTTCGAGCTAGCTCGGTTAAAGCGACCTTGGGTTTCCATTCCTTTAAACGACTGAGCTCCAAAGTGTTTCCATGTTCATATAAGCAGCGAAGCGCTGAGATCTCATGAAGAGAAACCCACTGCCTCTGTAAATCAGCAATGCTGCTGCAAGGCTCCAGGATAACTGATGTGACGGCATAATGCTCCGTTTGGAAGAGCTGAATCTGTTCATTGATTTTGTTAATCATGTTAACAGATTCCAAAGCACCTCTTCCATAATTAACCGGATCCCAAGAGCAAATAAGCGCCAGTTCACCTTGTGGAAGAACTAATTTAGCCTTGCGAAGCCCGCCATGGACAAATTCATCTGACATGTCACGAATCTTCAAACATAATTCCCGCTGCCTCTCTCCTCTGTACGATTCCTCTAAACAGCTGTCCGTATAAAATACGATGGATCGAAAGCAAACCTCGGAGATCACGGCTTCAGGCGATTCAGACTCAGGTGTAGTCATTCCAAGCAATAGAGAATGCATTGTAGACTCAAACTGCCTACTAAGCAGAATCTGCTGCTCCTTTACACGTTTGCTTACTTTAATCAACGAGGCCTCCAGATCATCCGGACTTACAGGCTTTAATAGATAGTCCTCTGCACCTAGCTTTAGAGCTTCTTGGGCAAAGCTGAAATCGGAATATCCGCTGATCACAATGAAAGAAGTTTTGGGAGACATAGTATGTGCTTGTTGAATCGCCTGTAGACCGTTCATTAACGGCATACGAATATCGATAAGTACGACTTCTGGCGCCTCACTTTTCAACAATTCCAGCAGCTCCAGCCCGTTCGTCGCCTCACCCACAACTGCCCAAGTGGAACCCATGTCTTCGATCATACTCTGCAAACTCAAGCGAACTAACACTTCATCATCAGCAATGACAATTCTCATAGTCTCACTTCCCGTAATGGTATGGTGATCGTAACATGGGTACCTTGGTTTATTTCACTCCATATGTGAAAAGTCGCATGCTCGTAGGCCAGCTGAAGCCGGTTTCTTACATTCGCGAGACCAACTGCTATGGATTCATCTACTCTATGTGAAGCGAATCCCGCTCCGTCATCCTTAATAGTAATAATCAACGCTTCAATATCCTGCGCGTGATCTACGATGCATGACATTACTAGCGTACAAGGGCGATTTAAAGGCTCAACCCCATGAATGATAGCGTTTTCAACGAGTGGCTGAAGCAGCAATTTAGGAAGCAGATAGTTGTTTGTAGCCGGATCCGTATAGATATCCAACGTCAATCGGTCTTGAAAACGAAGCTGTTGGAGCTCACCATATTTCTTTAAAAATAGCATTTCTTCAGCTACGGTTGACCAGTCATTATGCTCTAATATATATCTCAGCATGCCGCTGAGTGATAATATCGATTTCTCTAATAAACGCCGGTCCCCCATGCGATTTAATCCAATAAAGCCATTTAGTGTATTATATAAAAAATGGGGTTGAATCTGCGACTGCAATGCCCTGTATTCGGCATCACGTTGGTTTAAAACCGCTTTGTACTCACTATCGATTAATTCTTTGAGCTGGTCGATCATCGTATTGAGCGCTTTTCCAAGCTCAGCAACCTCGTCCTTTCCCCGAACAGCAAAACGGGTATGAAGCTCTCCCTTTTGCACCCTTTTCATAACAAAGGTCATTTCTCTAAAGGGCTTAACAATCCATCGGGATAAGGTAAAAAAGACGAGCAGTGTCAGAACAATTCCGCCCCCAGCGAGCAGCAATCCGACCATATAGATGCCCTCAAGCTTAGCTTTGAGCTCTGAGTTGTCGAGTAGTACAACAATATTCCAATTGGCTTGCGTGACATTCTTGGATACGACCACATAATCATCGATCGTTTGACCATTGGGTGCAGGGAAAATCAGCTTTTGCTGAAGCTCCAGCGGCAGGCTGGCTGTGGAATAAATCAAATGATGCTGCTCATCAAATATGGCTACGATCGAGTTCACATTAAATCTGATGTCATTGGCGATTTTTTCGAGAATAATGGTATCCGCATCGGCCTTCATCACGGCTAACGGCTGTTTGGAATCGGGGTCTTTAATCAATCTGGCAACGGAAAAAACCTGTGTGATAGTGGGCTTTTTTAAGTAGTCTTGCGCGTGGGCGCTTATAAAGCTTACCTTGCCATCAGCCTCTACAGCTTGCTTGTACCAGCCCTGTTCTGTAAATGGGTAATTGTCCACGGGTTCATTTTTGAAAGCAGAGGTTACATATACAGAACCGTCATAGGAAAGCAAAATCGTACCCAAAATGTCATTACGGGGGTTTTTCAAAAAGTTGGGCAATGTCACGTTCAGCGCTTTATCCGTTAAAAATTGTGAATAAGCATCGGTTGTCTCATATTGCCCATTTGCTTTTACCTTTAAGGCGCGCATAACCTCTTCACTCCAGTAAGGAGTAACCGTAAGCCGTTCCAAATCCTCCAGATACGTTTCGATATTATGTGTCAATGAAGTTAAGCTGCTCTCGGTCAGTGTTGTCGTGTCTGTGGTAATGAGCCTTTGATAATAGGAAGGCATAACAAAAACGATAATAAATAGAGGCACGATGAGCGTCAGAAAGAACAAGATCGACAGTCTCATTCGTAGAGAATAGGATAGTTTCATCGGAAGTCACCTTCTCTATAAGCTGGCGTCGTATCACCGGTATAACCACTTCTAACGAAGCAGTGAATTGGGTTGTCTCCCCCGTGCAAATCATACCTCTATTATAATATAACTTGGTAAAATGTGGTATCCTCAAGCCTTAATGGCTCCTGCTGCCATACCTTCAATAAAGTACTTTTGCAAAAAGAGGTAAACTAGCGTAATCGGCAATGCTGCCATTAAAGACCCCGCAGCAACCCAGCCTACATTGTTATTGAACTGGCCGAAAAATGCGGATAACGCAACGGTAATTGTGTGAACCTCGGTCTTTTGCAGAAAAAATACAGAAAATTGGTAGTCATTCCAAACCGCCACTCCAGAAAGAATAACAACTGTAGCTGTAGCCGGCTTTAATAACGGTAAAATAATGCGGAAGAAAAGCCCGAGCCGCGATGATCCATCCATCATAGCCGCTTCGTCAAGCTCTCTTGGTATTGTGCTTATAAAGCCCGTGTATAAGAAGATTGTAATCGGAAGATTAAACGTAACATGGAGCAGCACGATTCCCCAGAGGGTGTTAAGCGCACCTAAATCCACATATACCTTGTACAAAGGCACGAGAATAGTCAACGGTGGCACAATAAGTGCAGAAATAAATACGGTGTACATCAACTTATTCCATGTTGTTCTGTATCTGGCCAGAGGGTAAGCGGAAACTGCTCCTAGTACAATAACCAGTATGACTGAAGCAAGCGTAATAAAAATATTGTTCTTGAATGAAGTGCTCAAACGGGCCTGATCCCAAGCATTCATGAAATTGTCCAGATAAAGATAACCAGGTAAGATCCATTTGGAGCTGGGATCGTCGATTGCTTTTAATGAAGTGGTGATCAGGATATAAAAAGGGATGATATGAATGATCGCAATTATAATAGAAATAACAACCGGCCATTTGGGATGACGATTACGGTTCAATGCGCCACTTCCTTCCGCCGCAACAAATACAAGGAGGTTATACTAATCACGGAGATAATTACAAACATCAGGTTCCCTAGCGCCGCAGCATATCCCGCGTCCTGTCTGGCAAAGTAAAGCTGGTACATCAAGGTAGATAACGACGCAGAAGCATACCCTGGCCCCCCACCCGTCAATGATGTAATGACATCGAACAGCTTAAGGCCTCCTATTAAATTCAACACAATATTTATCGTTACGGAAGGCGCGAGCAAGGGCCAAGTAACATGCAGGAATTGGGAAAACTTACTTGCACCGTCAATTTGCGCCGCTTCATAATAGTCCTTCGGAATGACCTGCAGCCCTGCCAAGTATATGATCATCGCAATCCCCAGGTACTGGTAAGTGTTCACTAGCGTTATTAGCCATACATTGATTTCCGGACTGGCAAGTAAGTTAACAGGCTCATCTCTGAATAAAAGGATAATATCGTTTAAAGCACCACCGTAATATTGAAAAATAAAATACCAAATATATCCCATAATCAACGGACTAATGATAACCGGCAAATAAATAATGGTTCTTGTGATCCCCTTGCTACGAAAGCTTTGATTCAAGAGCAGTGCATAGAGCAAGCCCATCAAATTCTGAAGAACCGTACTTCCTATACCATAGATAAAGGTGTTTTGGATAACGTTCAAGATTTGCGGGTCCGAGAACATTCTTCTGTAATTATCCCATTGCACCCATGAGTAGTCTTGATTGTATCCATCCCAATTCGTATAGGAGATCTTAATCCCCTCTACAAAAGGAAAGAAAATAAAGATGACGAATAGCACTAAGGCAGGAATATACATCACATTCAAAATGGCTGGTGAGTTGAGAAGCTTGCGTATGGCGGTATGCTTTGGATGCTGATGCGTTTTCTGGTAAAGCTTCGTTTTTTTGGGGGTGGTGTAAGGCATATCCTTCCTCCATTCTCTGGGATAAGGTAACCTATATCGAAGAAAGGGGGATAACACGAAACGGTTTATCCCCCTTGCGAGCATCTATTTTTTACGCAGCCGTTCCACTTCTTGCTTCATGATTTGAGAGAATTGTTGAGTTGTAATCCTCCCTGCAATCAGCTCGGTACCTTGTTTGCACATAACGTCCCACATCCCATTCGGCAAGTAGACGCGGTCGAAATACGGGAACACTCGGATACTTTCGTATTTTTTGTAATAATCCGAGAACTCATGATTGGAGCTTATGCCCTTGAGGCCGGGGGGCAGCTTGGTTGCATTTGCGATCTTCTCCATGCTTTCTTTCTTGGCAAAATAGGCGATAAGCTTCTTCGCTTCAGGTAAGTGCTTCGAATCTTTCCAGGCTCCCATTGTATAACGCTCACCTCCGGAGAAGTTGGGTTCATCCCCGGCTACCATAGAGGGAACTGGCATATAGCCGATCTTAAGGTTTGGCGTGATTTTGTGTACTTCGTCTGCAAAGGAAGGACTGCCGAGCGCAAATGCCAATTTACCGTTCGCAAACATTTTCGGCAAATCACTGTATTTGGCTGTTAATGCATCCTTGTTGATCAATCCCTTTTTCTGCAAGTCAAGCATTTTCTGGGCAAGATCTCCCCACTTATTCCAATCAAACGTGTTATTCAGAAAGGCTTCCGCTTGATTATCCTTTGGACTGATGAACAGAGATGTGGCGAAGATATCCAGGTAGCTTCCGAACATCCAGGAGTCAATACCTGAGAAATAGAATGGAACGATATCTCCCTTGCTTTCATTCTTGATCTTTTCGGCTGCTGCAATTAGTGCGTCATAAGTTTTTGGAGGTTCAATATTATATTTCGCAAGGATATCCTCACTATAGGTGATACCATCCTTGGCTTCGCTCATGACAAGAGCATGGACCTTTCCATCTTTATCCGTCACGACATTTTTAATCGTATCAGTCTGCTGTGATGCCCAGCTTTCGTCGCGCAGATCGGCCAAATATTTGCCATAGCGGATTTGTGCCCAGCCATGGGTATCGAATACGTCAGGCATATCGTTCGCTGCCATCTTGACCTTCAGTATGTTCTCATATTCAGAACCTGGAAACTGAAGCTCAACATCTACGCCTGCGTTTTCTTTCTTGAAGCCCTCGACTACCTCTTTGTACACGTTTTGGATTGGCGGATCATTAACAGTACTGTAAACGGTGATCTTCATCTTCGCTGCAACTGTTGCAGGAGCGGGTGCCGGAGCAGGGCTGGTTGTGTCCTTTTTCTCTGGAGGTGCGGGATTGGCAGGCGCAGGTGTGGTAGTCGTACCTGTACGACTGGAACAACCGGATACTATGAGCAGCGCCATGAGGAGAAACGAGAGTGAGTTGATATACCACCTTTTCATTTACATATTCCTCCCATAATGTTTTATAAAGCGCTTGCCAATTAACCGGAAAAGTCTGGATGATTGCGCTTACATTAAAATCATAGCCGAAATTACTGTATTTTCATATACAGTAAAACTACACTCGGCGCGCTCATTTTTAATGTGTTACAGTCCGATATTGCTTTTAAGTCCCTTATAGGTTCCGCTTTCCGGGAAGTCATGTCTAAGAATATGAACAAATGTGTCTGAAAATCCCAATTCACCTAATTGCTCAAAAGGGACCATGCGAACATCTGTAATCGGATTTTTATCGAATTCGTTAGTTGGCAGGGTAAGCTCCCCTTCCATTCGCTCCATTAAGAACGAAATATGGATTAATGAAGGATTGGCCTGTGGAACGTCGCAAAGATAGAGCAGCCTGACAACTCTAGTATGTAATCCCGTCTCTTCCAGCAGTTCTCTCACTATTGAGTCTTCCAACGTCTCCCCTTGCTCTACCCGACCGCCTGGCAATGACCAAGCTCTGGAATTCGATACCTGTTGTTTCACTAGCAGAATTTGTTCGTTCTCAATTAATATTCCAGTTACACGTACCTGCAGCAAATCATTCATTTTCATTCTCCTCACGAATTAGTTAATCTAGCTTTAGTTTACATTACAATTGGGTATTTTCTACAATAAAAAATGATCCTGCAAGGTATGCAATACCTTGAGGATCAACTAACCTGTTTTTATCTGTGATGTCATAATTACTGAGAAACAGGAGATGAAGTTGTCAAAACGATGCAAATTAATTAAAAATTATAGTCTGCAGCGCATCGAAACCCAGTATTTCCCGATGAGCTGTCCGGTGTATTGGCCGTTCTGGCAGCAGCACGACGGTTTATTTTCCATAAAGAACGTCCTCCACAAGTTAGGCTAACTTAGATCGCTACGCATGTCACTATTTATTCAACCGATTATCTATTCTATCGATCCATAGATGACGGCACGCATTCGTGGGTGAATATAAGGCTCGAGACTTGGCAGCATCTGCTGCATATAAACGACGGTTAGTTGCTCCTTCGGATCGATCAATACCCACGATCCGGCTAAACCGGCCCAGCCAAATTCGCCTAGAGATCCATTGATGCCTCCATCTGCAGGATCCGTCATGACACGGACACCCAAACCATAGCCATAGCCTTTCTGTTGTGGCCAATTGTAATCTTTGATCTGCTGTGGCCCCAAATGATTTGTTGCCATTAATTGCACCGTCTTCCGGCTAAGAATCTGCACTCCATCCAACTCTCCACCTCTCGCCAGTGCCTGCGCAAAACGACTGTAATCACCGACCGTTGACAGAAGGCCTCCTCCGCCACTCTCATAGTTACAGCCTGGCTGATAAGGGACATCCATATTGATATTAGGGGTCAGCACGCCGTCTTCTGTACGATCATACATCTTACAAAGTCTTTCACGTTTATCTTCGGAGATGTGGAAAGAGGTATCGGTCATCCCCAATGGTTCGAAAATTTCCTTACTCAGAAATTCACCGAATGTTTCACCAGACAGCACCTCAATCAAAGCTGCAAGGACATCATGACTTGTACCATACTTCCAATGTGTACCGGGATCGAATGCAAGTGGATTGGTAGCAAGCGCTTTGGACAAAGCTCGGATATCCATCGTTTTAGCAGCATTCTCCATAACTATACGAGTCAACCGTTCCGTTTCTGTACTGTCCCCGCCGTATGTAAGCCCCGAAGACATGGTGAACAAATCCTTGATCCGAATGGAAGCAGTTGCCGGGGATGTCGATCTTACACCGAATTCATTATACCTGTAAACCATAGGATTTTTGAACTCCGGCAAATAATCCTCGAGCGGATCGTTTAGAAGAAAAAGTCCCCTCTCATACAGCATTAACGCCGCTACGCATGTAACCACTTTGGTCATAGAATAAATTCGGTAGATGGTATCAGGTTGAAGCTTTGTTTTCTTTTCTAAATCCAGATACCCAAAGCTTTCCTGATACATTAATTCTCCATTTCTGACAATAGTGCAAGCACATCCGGCAGGTCCTTTTTCCACCCATCCCTTAAGCAGCGGAGTTAACCGTTCTTGTAAATATTTCATTAGCCTTCTCATCTCCTTTCATAAATTAATTATACATACTCTTGTTTATGTGTATACCGCTTACAATCCCAATCGCTCAAATTGTTCGAGGGGAGCATCATTTCCAACAAGGTTAATAACACTATTCGCAACCTCTTGCCCATTCACCACCAAGGCAATCTTATGCTCGCCTGGATAATGACGGCGTGTAGTCAGATTGGCCCAGCTGTGGTTACGAGTGCCATTAAGCCTTGTTCCGCCTGGTACGGTTTTGTCAGATAAGAGGAATAATTTGCGTGATGCAGATCCATTGCTCTTCACGAAGTCGATTCCGTATTCAATCCGAACTCGTACCGGTTCGCCTTCACGGGTCCGAAGCTCATACCTCAGCTCACATTTCTCACCAATTGACAGCTCAACAGGCTCAATGGATAAAGAAGCGGATGTTACAAGAGGTGTCTCTACTGCAGATTCTGCATAACCGAATAAGGCAAGAATTTCAGGGTTAGCTTTTCTAATCAAGGATCGGCACGCATGCCGCACGATCCAATCCGTGTCCGGGTGTGTGCCTTTCCATCTACGAGCGGTATCAAGGACAAGAGAAGGATGATCCTTGGTAATATCATTCAGATTGTTAGCTACGCTTTTGCGTACATACAAAGACGGGTCTTCCTTCAACTGCTCCAGCAATGGAAAAATAGGAGAAGGATCTCGCTTGAACATTGGAAGCGCCTGTCCCCACGGTAGCCGCGGCCGGCTGCCTTCACTTGCAAGCCGCCTCACATGCTCACTCGGATTCTTAGACCATTCCAGCATCTGAAGCATCATTCGCTCTGGATCGCGCAGAAGGAATGGCCTTACAGCAAATTCAGCAGATGACCTTCGTGTAAACCGTTCCAATGCTTTCATGGAAAGCGCCCAGTGCTTATCCTCCTGACCGTATACCTCGATAAAATCAGGAAAGAACAAGTACGGAAAGCCGATACAGTCCTCATCAATTTTAAACAATACTTCTAACGCATCTTCGTACCGAGCAGGCAAATATTCCCCGAGAGTTTGAGAGATTCGACGCATACGGGCTTTTAGTTCTAGATTTTCCCAGCTCTCGTCCATCACCTTGCTGATGAATCCCTCCGTGTCAAAAGCGGAATAAACCTTATAAACTTTTTGTCCGAAGAGTCGCAGGAAATCCTCATTATACATAGCTTTCAATGGCTCCGCCACCGTTAATCTCCTCTTTTCGACTAATTTCATTGATTATACAGAATCTATCTTTAAACACATCCAACTTATTATTAATATCATTTATTATTAATGTTATTTATTTTATTGTAGCCCCTATTATCAAAGGGTTGAAGATCATGGAGCCACTTTTCTTCTAATTTCTTCAATTCATCCTTCTCGTCAAAATATCCCTCTTTTTTAACAAGAACCTCTAATACTTCAATTACAAAAGCAGCTTCACCAAATTCATTCCATTCTTTTTGGAGCTGTAGATTACGGTGTGAGCCCAATTTCAGCATGAGAGTTTTTCCATTCAAGGATTTTAAATTATTCGTGCTAGCAATAAGAATCTTTTGATTGATGATATTTTTTATCTGATAAATTCCAGCTTCTGTTTTGAGTTCTTTATATTGCTGTACGAGTTCTTTTCTGCGATCCATGAGCATCCTCTCCTTACGTATTTTTCGATTATTCGATTATTCCTTAATCCAATATTCGCTACCGTCAGACTTTCGATCCATGAAGCCATATTCGATCAAATATCTTCTCAGCGTGACATAATCTGGATATACTACCTTTAAAATGTGATTGATCTCTTTCTCGGTATAGATTTGCTCACTGTTGAAGCGTTTGGCAATTTCCCGTAGCACCACAAGCTTATGCTTTTCCTTCTTGGAGAAGGCTTTAATGGGTCCGTCTGTGCCCTCAGGAAAATATTTCTTCAGAATGGTTTCATTTTCTTCCTGAGTAATATTGTACCTCTCATCTACCATCTTTGCTGATTTATGAAGCTCCACGAAGGCAGGCGCATAACTATCCTTTTCCTTTAACAATTCCATCATGGCTAAGAATACCTTAGACTGCCGTTCCTTCTCCTTTAAGGCAAATCGATGATTTCGAATTGTAGACGCGCTGCCAATCCCCATTTCCTTCTGAACCTCTTGGTCACTTTTCCCCTGATGAAACAGCCTCAGAAGATTATTTTGATGATCGGTAAGACCCGTCAGCTTTTTATCAAGCTGTATCAAATACTCAAACACAGATTGGTGAGACTTCTCAATGTGAACACGCATAAATCTCCCAGCCTCGTATAAAATACCATCGTCAGGGTAAATGATCCCTTTCTCAAGCTTTTTCCCGCATAATAAGCAGACAACCTGCTCCCCTTCTTCACAGTAGCCGTTTTTCAGCTCTTCAAGGGTCGCATTCCAAAAACGTTCTGAAACTTCCATTTAACAAACACATCCTTGTAATGTTTACTTTATACCAGACATATTACATCTCTGTTTATAAAAAGTCAATCTGCGACAAGATATTTGTACACAACAAAAAAAGACAGAGATACTTGCTCTGCCTTCCCTCAGCACTTCTTGTTGGATTGAAAAACAACTGTTATACGTGCTTGATATGCTGCAGCATTTGGACAAAAATTTGCTCGATATGCTCGTCATCTAGAGAATAAAATACCGTCTTACCTACCTTACGGCGCTTAACAATTCGCAAATTACGCAAATACCTTAGTTGATGGGAAATAGCCGATTGTCCCATATCCAGAACGACAGTCAAATCATGTACACAAAGCTCTGTTTGCAATAAGGTATAGATGATTTTTACACGTGTTGGGTCCCCGAGCGCTTTGAATACATCAGCTAAACCCGCCGCTGTCGTTTCGGGTATTAAATTTTGCTTTAAAGTGACAACATTAACCGTACCTTCGCAGGTCTCATCACATTGATCTTGTAGCACCTTTTCCAACTCAAGCACCGCCTTCTCTATGTACCGTTGCATCAAGTCCGTTATTCCGACTATTATAACTGCTTTTCCGTTCCTTCATTCGGTGCCATCCCCAAACAGTAAATGCTATTAGAACCATACTCCCCCCTACAGCACTCACACCATTCCAGTGCCATAAGCTCCAAGCATAGCTGCCAAGCGCAGACCCTACTGCTCCGAACAAAAAGGTAGACACCATATAAACGGTATTTAGCCTGCCGCGTGCCTCTGGAGCCAAGCTGTAAATCCGTGATTGGTTAGCAATTTGTCCCCCCTGCACTCCCAGATCCAGTAAAAGCACACCGATAACTAAACCCCATAAGTGGTTGCCAAACAGCCAAAAAAACACAAAAGCGAGTAATGTAATAACGATAGAACAGCCTACAATGTATTTGGTATTATAACGATCTGACAAGCGTCCTGCAATTGGAGCAGCGAGAGCGCCGGCCACCCCTATTAGCCCGAACAAGCCCGCAATTTCACTGCCATAATTATACGGAGCCCCTTCTATGTAAAAAACAAGAGTGGTCCAAAAAGCGCTGAAGCTGCCGAACATCATTGCAGCAATTAGAGATGCTTCACGAAGCGTCCGATGCTCGATAATTAGCTGTCCTATGGATAACATCAACTGACGGTATGATATTTTGGACTCTGGGTAGCTTTTAGGCAAGTATACTCTTAATATTACTGCCAGAAGCAGCATCATCACGGCAGCAATTCCAAACATCGTCCGCCATCCTAAAGCTCCGCCAACTATTCCAGAAACAGTTCTAGCCAACAGGATGCCTATTAATAAACCACTCATAACTGTGCCTATTACTTTGCCTCTTTCTGAGGGGGCGGCAAGCTGTGCGGCAAGAGGAACCATCATCTGCGGTATAACCGTTGTAACTCCAACGAGCAGGCTGGCAATACTAATCCAAATTAAGGATTGCGCTGTAGCAATTCCTACTAGAGAAACGGATACGGCAATGAGCAGGATACATAGCAACTGTCTCCTTTCCCGCATATCACCTAATGGGACAAATAAGAACAAGCCGACTGCATATCCGATCTGAGTTAGCATAGAAATGATTCCAATCTGATTCGCATTCACTTGAAAGGTTCGCCCAATATCCGCAAGAAGCGGTTGATTATAATAAAGATTCGCGACTGTCATACCGCATGCAATAGCCATTAGTAAAATGATGCCTTTAGATAAGCTCTGCCTTTGCCCAACTTGTCTGTGAAGACTGCTCTCTGCTAATTTACTGCTCACGCAACTTCCTCCAGTTGATTCATTTGAGTAAAATTTTAATCATTAAACTGAACAAATAATTGCCCGTCTCTAGCTAAAACGGAATGTTCAGCTAATCGTTTGCTAGGTACATTTATACAAGCTCCAGTATGCCTGTCAAAACACCAACCATGCATGAAGCAGACCAATTCTCCGTCTTCAAATTCAACTAATCCGCCTGCATGTGGACAAACTTGAGATACCAGACGATAGGTATTCCCATCCTTCAATAAATAATAGGACCTCCGCTCGATCTGAATCTCTCTCGGCAGCTCAGTCCAGTTTTCTACTAATCCAAGCGAGATTTCTTTCATCCCCTATAACCTCCAATTAGTGAAATGGCAGTTAACTGCCAGAAATTGTCTTAACCAGAATAGCAAGTTTACATTAATATAGCCAGTGTTTTCTTTTATGAAAACACTGGCTAGTTTAATTATTTCCCTATGCGAATCGAGTCCATGACTTCATTAGGTGACGGACATCTGCACCCTCATTAATCATTCTATGGATGTCCTCATTAATAAGCTGACGAGACGTGTTCCACTTTTCACTCAAATAAAACCCGCTAGGCTGCACAATCTCAAGCTCCATCAAATACCGCTTCCAAAGTCGATGCGAGTTCATTCCACTGCGTTCTGCAAGTGTTCGAGTAATTGGTAAATTCCATGGCATGAGGAAGCTCTCTTGACGTTCCAGAATATAATGTCGTATAAATTCCCAAGCCAAGCGGGGGTGCTTGGATTTCGTTGTAACCCCACATCCACCCATGTAAATCATGTTTGCTTCTTCGCCACCCTGCATTCGCGGCAAGCCTACTATTTCAAATTGCTCTTCCCGGCCCTTCTCACAAATACCTCCTACAAACCAAGTAAATCCGAATATCATAGCAAAACCATCGGCTAGCTGCCCTGCTTTGAATGGTTCTCCAGGCTTTCGAGTAACCTGATGAATGCGGTACATATCGATGATTTTTCTGAATGCATCCATTGTGTTCTCTGAGTCTACGTAACCTCGTGCTGTAGAACCATCTGGGGAGAGATATCTTCCTCCATTACGCATTACGAACGGTTCGAAATTTTCAATGTCCGCACCAGTAGCAAATCCAAACTGATGAGCAACACCATCCTCATTGCGAAGCGTTAACCTTTGCGCTAGCCCAATCATGTCATCCCAAGTCCAATCTTCTGTTGGGTAAGCTAAGCCCTGTCGATCGAACATAGCCTTATTAATTAATATTAAAGGAAGCGAAACATCCATTGGAAGTCCAGGTAATGTACCATCCCTGCCAACTACCCTTATGATACCTGGATATAAATCTTCTTCCAGTCCCTCTATTTCTTTGATAAATGGTATTAAGTCAATAAAAACACCCTCTTGATTGAACAATCCCCAACCTCCCGAATCCATGATGTCCGGCGGATGGTCAGACTTAAACTCTCGCATAGACTCAAAGTTGTCGGATGCCTGTTCTACAACAATCCGGACATTGGGATTGGCTGCTTCGAAGGATTCCTTTGCTTGCAATAGATGATGCATTTGCTGAAATTGCGTAAGCAATCGAATCTCGGTCATACTCATTTTGATCTCCCCTGATCCCATAAGATTAAAGCCTTCTCTAAGTAACCAATAGCGGCTGTTTCGAACTCTTTTGCCAGACGCAAATAATTGCTGCAAATCTCCATTGTCTCTTGTGAGAGCACCTCGGTAGTACGAATAAACGGAACGTGCCCACTCACCATTTCGAGAGCCTCCGCTGTCTGCTCGTAAGCTTCGGATGAGAGTAGAATAAGCCTCATTGCTTCCCCTGTCTGAGGCACACTGCGTAAATACTGCGCCGCATGTCGCTTAGCTTCAGAATAGACAGCTGCAAGCTGCCCCATTCCATAGCGGTTAGCTGTAATCGAGCGGTTGCTTAAGAATCCAATCCAGCGGTCATAAGCTGCTAAACCCGATGTATAACTTAAATACATGGTCATAGGAGAATATCGGCAGCCCGTCCTTGCGTAGCTAACTGCAAATTCCAGAATTTTTCTAGCCTGCTGCTGACTCGAAATACTGAAAACGGTTGATTCAGCTCCCTTGCTGTCGATTCCCGCCAGGAACCGCAGCGGATTCCCCGCAATTTCTTCATACGGTAATGCCTTACCATCCGGTCTCATAGCATCAGTCATATAAACGATACGTTGCTCATCATCATATCCGTAGAGAAGCGACCATTCATGGACATAAGGTATATTGGCAAGTGTATCAAAATATAGAACAGGTTTTCCATTGTCTATATATTTACGAATAAACGGAAGTATCGCTTCTTCAATAGGTAACACGACGGGAAAGCGTTCGGACGCCGCTAAAAGTGGAACCGGCGCATCAGGCAACTGACCGCATAGAATACTTACATCGTATCCCAAATCGTTCATGAACTGCTTGAGGGTATTTCTCCAATCAAAGATGTAAATCCCATCTGCGAAGGTTGTTCTATCCGAAATTTTCATACGGAAAGCAAATCCGGATATACCCATTAATTCCGATATAGGCCGGTTATCACCTAATGCTGCCAGCATATGGCCGACACGGTCAACTAGAGTTGTTTTCACAGCTTGATGCTTCAGCCATATTGGCAATTGCAGCACATTTTGTTTGACCATCCCGCTCCCTCCTTTATCTTGCTCATGACCACCCATAAAGACTCGAATGTGCTCCTTACGAAGCTTTTTACGGGAACGATGGATATAGGTATATACAGAGCCAATAGTAGTGTTGTACAATTCTGCAATCTCATCAGGAGCAAGCTGCCTGAAGAAATGAGCTTCAAATATATTCCTCTCCTTACGGTTCAAACAATGTAATAGTGTATGGATCGTCCCGAACAATTCTTTACGAAGCAAATGTTCCATCGGATCCTTTTGCATGTCTGCCGCTTCTGATGCTGAACGGGTTAAATGATGCAAGATGCTATCCAAATTATCCCAATCCATTGAGCCGCTAGTTCCTGAAGGACGTGTATTCCGCAAGCTCGTTATGGGCTGCTCCCTCTTATAAGGGCCGCCTCTCCTGAGACGCATGTTCGCCTGATTCTGCACAATGCGATGCAACCACGGCAAGAATCGACTAGTATCCGCTAATGATCCCAAATGAAGAAACGCGCGAATTAACGCATCTTGTACGATGTCATCAGCTAAGTAGGGGTCGCGTGTCATTCTCTCAGCCCAGCTTCTTGCTTTATCCTGGTAAGTGTGGATTAGCTGCCCAAAAGCTTCCGTATCCCCTTGCTGCGCACGCTCCACTAACTCTTGATCATGATCTTGCCATTTGGCACCTCCATCGTCTTGTGATGAGGCAGGTTCCGTTCTTTGCACATAGTCATTTACTTTCATTCTTCTCCTCCTACGACTTCTCGCCTGCCTATATGAGATAAGATGCCATGAGTGATAAAAATTTGAACAAATAATATCAACAAATTTGCATGAAACCTTACACTTTTATGAAAATTTACCATATAGAACGAAAAACTGACACTCTTTCATAGCGATATCCTATTAGCACCTAACTCTATTGAATAAATTGATAGAATATTCAGCCAAACTCTTGACTACGAACAAATGTTTGCTATAATAGATTTATAGAACAATTGTTCCTATATTGAGAGGGGTGTAGACGATGAAGGTGAAGAATGTTAGATTTATTGAACGCGATTATTATAAAAATTTGATGGTAACGAACAGCGAATTTATTACAGACTGTCAAATTGAGAAAATTCTTGATACAGCTGACAGCTATTGGCTTGATTTAACCTTTAAATGTTTTGATAACGGGTCGATGATCATCATAGATAACCACACCGAACTACAAGTCTCTCTTCATGATCTTAAAGGGGCCGCCTATGATTTCTATGTTAAACAAAGAATTAGAATGATCAGAGAAAACCTGGAAGCCAAGATTCTGCAAAGCGCCTAATTTTATTATCGATTCTGCTGTCAGTCATACTTGGGCTGCTGCAACTTATATAAACGGCATAGAACCGCCCTATTGCTATAATTAACAATAGAGCGGTTCTATGTTGTTATCACCATTATTTCATTTGAATGAAATCGAAATCTATAGAACACGGTCACAGCCACTAAGTATAAACCGTTATTCCATAGGCTAGGTTACCTTCATGACTTTCTCTATTTGACTAATGAATTCGTAATTTCCCGATCCGATCTGATAAGTATGTTTACCATTTTCCATACCCATTTTTACCGCTTCATCAGGAACACGAACACTTGTTCCATCCATGTGAATCGTTGCCGTTGTATTCACTGGAATAGATACTTGGAGAGAGAAAAGTCCATCATTAAGCTGCCATGAGGAAGAAATTAGACCATAACCGCTCTCTACATTTGCCTTTACATAAGTCAGCTTGCCTCCAGGACGCGGATGTATGACTATGTGCTTGAATCCTGGCTGCTCCGAATCAACATCGATGCCTGCCATATATCGATACATCCATTCGCCGACGGATCCAAGCGAATAGTGATTGAACGAATTCATACCCGGGTTTTGAAAGCCTGCCTCCTCCGTCCAGCCATCCCATCTTTCCCAGATCGTAGTCGCGCCTTGCTTTACTGAATACAGCCATGAAGGGAATGTGTCTTGATGCAGGAGTGAGTAAGCCAGCTCCTCTAGCCCATTCTCCGTCAAGACTGGAAGTAAATACCCTACTCCCAAGAATCCGGTAGACAAATGATTTCCATTCTGCTGAATAAGCTCTTCGAGACGTTTAGCGGCAAGCGGCTTCATTTCTTCAGACAACAGCCCGAAATATAAAGCCAGAACATATACGGTCTGAGTATCCCCCTGGATGATACCCTTCTCATCCATATAGGTACGGACAAAGGCTGTGCGGATTTCTTCGAATAATGCACTATATTCAATTACATCATCTGCATATCCCAGAACTTTAGCAATTCGAACAAATATAGCGGTACTGTAAGCAAAATACGCCGTGGCCAGAACATCTTTTGGTGTATCTGCATTTATGGACAACCAATCTCCATAGTTGGCATAATCAGGACGAATCCTATCCGTACTATTAGCCTTTAAATATTCCACCCACCGCTTCATCGCATCGTAGTTGGTTTCAAGTATTGTCCTATCCTCATACATCAAGTAAAGCGTCCAAGGTATGATAACTCCTGCATCCCCCCAACCTGCATTATCAGGCGCAAACCATTTGACGACCTTTTGCTTAAATTCAAACCATCCTGCGTCAGGCGCTACATCAGGGAACGCGCCATCCGGCGTTTGGCCGTCCGTCATGTCTTCCATGAATTTGGCAAAAAAGCGCGACACATCCATATTATACGAGGCCGTACGAATAAATATTTGAGCATCACCGGTCCAACCAAGCCGCTCATCACGCTGTGGACAATCTGTAGGGACGCTCAAATAATTTCCGCGCTGTCCCCAACGGATGTTGCTGATAAGACGATTAACCATGTCGTCCGAGGTTTCCAGTGATCCAGTACTAGGAGTGTCAGAGTGTACAACCCGACCCGTAACGCTTCCTAAGGTCAGTTCACTGTCAAGTAAGCCCTCTACTTCTACATACCGGAAGCCGTGAAATGTGAAATGCGGCTCGAAGGTTTCTATTCCTTCTCCTTTTAATATGTAAATATCCTTTTGATCTGCTCTGCGTAAATTTTCGATGTATAGTGTATCTTCATCTTGGAGCATCTCAGCATGGCTAACCGTTATTTGCGTACCCGTCAGCCCCTGTACCTGCAGCTTTACCCAACCTACCATATTTTGCCCCATATCGAATAGATAGGTTCCTTGTTTGGTCATCCACATTTTTACAGGATTAATCGATTCCGTAATCCTTATAGGAGGATCAATCTGGGAGACTAGCTTACCGACATACCTTTCGAATCGGTACACTTTCTGCCAATCACTTTCATTAAAGCCAGTTCGATCCCAATCCGGCGTTTCTTTGCGAGCATCATAAGACTCACCTTTTAGCATATCCGAATATTGAATAGGCCCGGTATTCATGGTCCATGTTTCATCTGTAACTATGTGATGGTTAGAGCCATCTTCAAATTGAATATGAAGCTGCAAAAGCAATGCAGGACTCGTACCGTATATTTCTCTCCCCATCATCCCAACTTGACCCGCATACCATCCTGTACCTAGAATGGCGCCTATAGCATTCCCGCCCACTTGTATAGAAGCAGTAATATCAAACGTTTGGTATTGAGTCCTTACAGCATAGTCAGTCCAGCCTGGGGCAAAGTATTCGTCACCTACCCGACTGCCGTTTAAATGTAATTCATAGACGCCTAATGCTGTACCATATAGAGTGGCTCGTTTAACTGGACGGTCTATCACAAATTCTTTACGTAGGTACAAGCTAGGAGGAAATTCGATTTCCGGGTCCAACGACTGACCGATCCATTCCCCTTTCCAATCGTTCTGGTCAAGTATCCCCATGGTCCACTGCCCAATAGAACTCCATTCAGAAGCTGCTCCCGTTTCGTCCCATACTTTGACCTTCCAATAGTAACGAAGTTCAGCTTGCAAGGGATTTCCTTGATATATAACCTGTACGGAACGGTCAGATACCACCTCTCCACTATCCCAGTACTCCCCAATATCCTGCTGAAGCAGATCCGTATTGGAGGCTACTAGAATTCGATAAGCGCTTTGCCGTTGTGATTGCAGTTCTGAATCCAATAACCAACTGAATCGAGGCTGTTCGGTATCCAGTCCTATCGGTTGATCCAGGGATTCAACACGCAGCCTTTTTATAACAATACTCATGACTTATCCTCCAGTGCATCATAATTGAATTCAAGGGTTGACGTGCCCTCAAGGTTTTTATAATCTCCTGTTTTTCGATAAATTCGATGGCCAACGAAAGCAAGTAAATCGTACTACACGCTATGTCAAATTATTGCATCAGGAAATGATAGTCTGAACGGCCTTCTTCCATCCCTCATAATAGTCATCGATTATTGTGGCATCCGCCTGACAGCTATAAATGGTTTCAGATGAAAAAAGATCGTATAGTTCTTCTAAGTTATTCCACGTTCCAACACAGAGTCCTCCCAATAGTGCCGAGCCTACAGCAGATAACTCAGAAATAGCGGGTTTAACAACGTTAATTTGCAGCATATCCGATTGATATTGCATTAAAAATCGATTTTCAGATGCCCCGCCATCCACGCGCAATCCTTGAATACGGATACCTGATTCGGCTTCCATTAATTCTACCGTATCACGCACCTGATAGGTTATACTTTCCAGCGCTGCTCGGATAATATGCCTTTTATCACTGCTTCGGCTCATACCAATAATCGCTGCCTTGGCATTAGGTTCCCAATAGGGTGCACCGAGACCGACAAAGGCAGGAATCAAATAGACGCCTTCGTTATCGGTTAGAGAAGCTGCTTGCACTTCTGCTTCCGAATAGTCATTGAATAGGCCCATTTGATCGCGTACCCACTTCAAACAATCACCTGTACAGTGAATAATTCCTTCAAGCGCATAATCTACTTTGCCATCGATTCCCCACGCAATAGCGGTAACTAATCCATTAACCGGCTGTGCTGCTCTGCTCCCAATGTTCATCATTACGGAAGTGCCGGTGCCGTAGGTTGCTTTCGCCATTCCCGGGCGATGGCACAACTGTCCAAACAGCGCCGCTTGGGAGTCCCCAATAACCCCTGAGATGGGGATTCGCTCCGAAAACAAGGCGGGCTCATTGGTATAGCCGAATAGGTCATTGCTCGATTTGACCTCCGGCAAGGCTACACGACCCACGCCGAACATCTCGATTAATTCCGAATCCCACTGTAAAGTGTGAATATTAAACAGTGATGTCCGGCTTGCATTCGTATAATCGGTAGCATGAACGGCTCCGCCCGTCAGCTTCCAGATCAACCAGCTATCTATCGTACCTGCGAGTAGTTGACCTTTGACACCATTATGCAAAGCATTGGTATCAGCGTGATCTAGAATCCAGCGAATTTTACTCGCGGAGAAATACGGGTCCAGCACTAATCCCGTTTTAGCTTTCACCCCGGCTTCATGCCCCTTAGCCTTCAGGTCTGCACATTGCTCACTTGTTCTGCGGCATTGCCATACAATGGCATTGTAAACGGGTTGCCCGGTTTCTTTGTCCCAGACAACAGCCGTTTCCCGCTGATTTGTAATGGTAATGACCGCTACTTGCCTCGGGGTCGTACCCGTAGTATGTAGCACCTCTTGAATCACTTGGACAACATTACAATAGATAACTATCGGATCATGCTCCACCCACCCTGGTTTCGGATAAATTTGAGGATGCTCAATAGAGCAGCGACCCTTTATTTGCCCTAGTTTGTCAATTAATAAGGCCTTGGTACCCGAAGTACTCTGATCCACTGCCAAAATATAGCTGGTTTCCATATCGGTTACTCCTCACGATGGCCTTATCATAATATGGGCAATGGAGCGTATATTTTCTACGCTTAATCCATAGTGATTAAATACCTCAGTTGAATTTCCAGTAATAGCCGGTTCATCAGGAATACCTATGATACGCATTGGAACCGGATGGTTTTGGATAATTACCTCAGCTACGGCAGCTCCAAGCCCCCCATGGATGCTGTGCTCTTCCACGGTAATGACATGGCTGGTTTCAACAGCAGCACGAATAATCGCCTCGTTGTCCAACGGCTTGATCGTATGCATGTTGAGCACTCTGCAGCGAATACCATCCTGCTCCAGAGCATCTGCCGTATCGAGCGCGACTCGAACCGTTTCCCCTGCGGCTATAATCGTGAGGTCAGTTCCCTCACGTAAAGTCACCGCTTTTCCGATTTCGAACGGATAATCATCTGACGGATATACGTCTCTCACCGGATTTCGACCGATTCTTACGTATACGCCACCTTCATGCTCTACCAGTGCTTCCGTCATCCGTTTCGTTTCATGCCGGTCTGCCGGCAAAATAACCGTCAACCCGGGAATCGCTCTTGTAACCGCTATGTCCTGTAGGGAATGATGAGACATGCCCAATGCACCGTAGCTTACTCCTCCACTGATACCAACCAGCTTCACATTGGTAGCTGAATAAGCCACATCTACCTTCACTTGCTCTATGGCCCGCATACTCAGAAAGCAAGCGGGTGAAGTAACCCACGGCTTTTTCCCACAAGAAGCCAAGCCAGCTGCAATACCAACAATATTTTGTTCAGCAATACCTGTTTCAACAAATTGGTCTGGTAGCTCTTTAACGAAGGGTAGCATGGATGCCGAGCCTCTCGAATCACTGGCTAACACCAGAATACTGCTGTCTTCTTTAGCTAAATCCAACAGTGTATCGCAAAGAACTTGACGGTTGGCGATTTTATTCATGGATGACCACCTGCGCTTCCTTCGATAATTGTTCAATGGCTTGAGCTAGCTCTGCATCGCTTGGTACATGATGGTGCCAATGCGGAACATTCTCTGCGAAGGAAACCCCCTTGCCCTTTGTTGTATAGGCCATTAACAAAGTCGGCTTGCCGGATGACTCTGGTGCAGCATGAAGTGCAGCTGATAATTCAGCAACATCATTACCGTTCACCGGAACGACATGCCATCCGAAGCTGCTCCACTTATCTTCCAAGGGCTCCAGCCCCATTACATCCTCGGTGCTGCCGCTTATTTGCAGCTTGTTGCGGTCAATGATGCCAACAACATTGTCCAGCTTGTAATGGGAGGCAGCCATTGCCGCTTCCCATATAGACCCCTCCGCTTGCTCTCCATCACCCATTAATGTAAATACGCGATAGCTTCTGCCATCCATCTTACCTGCCAATCCCATACCTACAGCCACAGAAAGACCATGACCAAGAGCACCTGTATTCATTTCGACACCAGGTATTTTATTATTGGGGTGGCCTATTAAGCGGGAACCGAATTGACTGAACGTCTGCAGCTCCTCTTTCGGAAAGAAGCCCTTGTCAGCCAAGATACAATATAAAGATTCCACCGCATGACCCTTGCTCGCAATAAATCGATCCCGGTCCCCCCACTTCGGATTGGTCACATCCAGCTTCATCACATCATAGTACAGCGTAGTCAGTATATCGGCATTGCTTAGTGAAGAGCCCGTATGCCCCGTCTTCGCATGATGTATCATTCGCAATAAATCGATTCTTATTTGAGCGGCCTTTCGTTTAAGCTCATTAGTATGTGTGTTCATCCCTGTTTCCTCCTATTCTAAATGCTCTAATGTCAGAGCTTCTCTCTAGTGTGCATTAACGCTGCCAATCCTTGCCCCGAAGCCAAGCTTGGATTTCACTTTCCGATGGATCTACCGGATCGGGTTTAAGCCCTGGAATGTAAGTACAGGCTTCATATAATGCAGGAATGACATCCTGATGAATACCAACGGAATGATGCACATAAGGCCCTTTCACCAGCTTTTCTTCCCATAACGGCCAATCGTTAACTTCAACCCACACATAGGAGCCTCTTGTATAAGGTCCTTGTATTCCTTTAGCACGGCCTAGAAAAATCGAATATTCACCATGATCGCCATCAAAGCGGGCAAGTGTCATCTCACCACCGCGTATCTCACCTTCATGAGTCCCTGGTGAATGATCATCGAACAGGAAATGCTTACGCAGCTGAGGCTTTTCCTCTACGCTCAAAGAAACCGGGAAATTTCCACAATGGAACAACAGTTCGCCGTTCGGATTATCCGGATGACGAATAGTCAAATCGGCGAAGAAAGTTGGCTTCGTATTCAGTGACGCAGCCTGCACCATGATCGATGTGATAGCTCCGTGAATATCCGTTTCACAAGTAACCGGAATCTGCTCATCCGTCAGAATTGCGTTAGCTAAGCATGGCATGATACCCATCGCATCTTGCAGCGAAGACCAGCATTGAATCGCAATAGCGGTACTGGCCGTCTTAGCGGCATATTGCTTCATCGCGACTTTAAGTGCCGCAATTTTGTTAACAGCTTCTTCCCCGACCTCTGAATAATCCAAATGCTCCTTTATATAGCTAACAGCTTCATCAAACTCGGGTCCGCCTTTGGCCCCAACCTTTTTGGCTGCCGTCTTGATATCTTCCAATGTAATCGGGTAGATTTCGATACCGAACTTTTCCAGAAGCTCTCCTTCATTACACATCATGGTCCAAAAGGAAGAAGGTCTAGGAGCAATTTGCAAAATGCGCAGTCTGCGGAATTCCTTCACCACATTCGCAGCCGCTACAAAGTTACGGAAGCCTCGTTCAAACACGGGATCATCCACCCGACTATTGGTGATATAAGTGAACGGCACGTTAAATCGGCGCAGCACCTTGCCTGTCGCGAACAATCCGCACTGCGTATCGCGCAAGCGCATACCATCCTCAAGCGGTGCTTCATCGCGTGGACCCCACAGAAGAACCGGCTTTCCTAGCGCTTTGGCGACACGGCCGACCATATCCTCTGTACCGAAATTACAGTGCGGGAAGAAGACCGCATCCACCTCATGATGCTGAAAATGCTTTACAATTTCTTCTGCATTGTAGAGGTCATCATATAATAACCCCTCATTATTCAAGCCTTCCAAATCAACGATCTCAATGTCGAGTCCGAAGCTATCCATTTTCTCTCGAATCAGCACCTTATACTTAAATGCATCCTCTGCGCTAAAAACAAATCTTCTAGTCGGCGCATAGCCGAGCTTTAACTTTCCCATCGTTTTATACCTCCCCTTTTTCTATTACACATGCTCTTATTGCAATATAAGGCGTTCCGGGCATGTCAATCCGCGTCATACCGCTAAAGGTTCCTTCCAACGTAGTAACCGTCATACGCCAAGTATCGATCACATCAATCTTAAAGCTGCGGTCGCTCGGCAGCGGAAGCTCGCGGTAAGCTGGACGATGGATCCCGAAATATTGCAGGTAATACTCTCCCTCGACTCCAATCGTTGGAGCATCCCGCAGCCTGTCGATCGATTCCATGCAAGCTGGGGCTTCATTAAGAATTTGCTGCAAGAAAGCAATTCTTGCTGGGCTCTCCCCATACAGCTGCCCTCCCTTGGACCACCAAACTACCTCTTCCGCATGCAAAAAGGTTTCGCCATGCCCAACATATCCGCCACGGGTAAACCCATCCCAGAAACGCGCGGTCATATCCTCACCTGTAATATTTCCCCAACGCTGCGGCAAATTGCCTTCATAGCAGCATTCATCAACTACAACAGGCTTGCCATATAGCTTGCGCCATGCGTTCGTTGGGGTTAGCTCCCAATACTGCATGCTCACATGCGTTACCCATGGTTTTGTGTGATCGTAGACGATCAGCGTTGTAGGGTCATACATTTTCGTTCCATTATGTATCGATCTCAGGTGCTGGTAAGGGTCGCTTTCCTGTACGATGCGAAATGACCTATCCCAGTCATCCATTGTTTTCTCCGTCATAAAATCAAATTCATTAGCCAGGGACCACCAAATATTACGGAAGGCCCCAAGTCGGGCAATGATATAGCGCAAATAGTAAGCATCCGTCTTGGCATCCATACGGTCAAAGCCCCATCGGCCTTTATCGTAAGGATGAAAAAGGATTAAATCGGCTTCGATCCCGAGCTTTTGCAGCTCCATAATCTTTTGCTCCAGATTGGCAAAGTAATCGGGATTAAAGCGAGTCCAATCGAAGCCTTCTACACTAGAACCAACGAATGGAAAAAAATCCGGCTCATTCAGATTGAAGCTGTAATTTTTAGGAAATACACACATCCGGATTTTATTAAATGGCGAGACGCTTAAGGTTTGCAAGGTTTGCTGCTGAAGCTCCTCATCCTGATGAGTCCATGCATAACAAGTAGTTCCGAAAGGCCGGTAGGCCTTCCCATCCTCATATACGAAGTGAGAAACATCCCTAATCCGCACCGGACCGTGATTCTCGGAAGAAGCGGGAATACAGGAGAAGCTTCCTGCTGCTCCATCAAGCTCAGCAGAATTGCTGCTGACTGAATAGGTCCATGTTCCTTCAGTGTCAGGCATGAAACGAATCTTAAACACACCATTTCCATCATAGAAACCTTCTGCTTTAACAATCCGGTGTTTATGCTGAAACTTTGCTTCCAATTGGATGTCCAAGAACGGATTGCCTTCACCAGATCCGCTTAGAGACAGTTCAAATAATCCCCAACGCTCTACTTCCTTAAAATTCTGTATGGCTTCTCTCATTGAAATCGCTCCTTTTCTGTATCTATCCTTTTATTCCTGAGGTCGAAATTCCTTCGACAAAATATTTCTGGCAGCTGAAGAAAATAACTAAGCTTGGTATTAGTGACAGGACGGACATCGCAAACATAACGCCCCAGGCAGAATCGCCTGATGAATCCATAAACAATCTTAACCCGAGTGGAATCGTATAAAGCTTGGCTGTATTGATGTAAAGCAATTGACTGAAGAAGTCATCCCAAGTCCAGATAAAGGTGAATATAGCCGTCGTAATGAGGGCCGGAACTGCCAACGGCAGAATGATCCGCCAGTAAATCTGTGCTTTGCCGCAGCCGTCAATTGTTGCCGATTCATCTAGCTCTTTAGGCAATCCTCGAATAAACTGGACCATTAGAAAGATGAAGAACGCGTCCGTGGCAAGCCACTTCGGTATAGTCAACGGATAATAAGTATCGATCCAATTCAATTGTTTAAACAAAATGTACTGAGGTATGATCGTCACATGATGAGGCAGCATAATCGTTACTAGCATGAGAGCAAACCAAACCTTTTTCCAAGAAAAATCCAACCGACCGAATGAGTAGGCAGCCATAGAGCATGACAACAGGTTCCCAGCAACACAAAGTGCAGAAACGATGAAGGAATTCGTGAAAAAGGTTGAGAACTTTACTCGTGCGATGCCCGACCAGCCTTTCAAATAGTTATCCAGCGTCACTTCCTTGGGCCATAGGCTCAAATCACTGAAGATCAGATTAGATGGTTTAAAGGAGCTGGAAACTAACCACATAATAGGATAAAGCATAAACATCCCTACTCCGAGGATTAAGATATGAAGCAGCAGCCGGTTGAATCCTTTAGCCTGTGCCATCTCACTTCCCCCCGTCCGCATAGTGCACCCAATATCTGGATGAACCGAAAATTATGGCGGTAAATATACCTATAATGACCAGCAGTACCCATGCCATCGCTGATGCATAGCCCATCTCATAGAAAGAGAAGCCTTTCATATACAGATACAAGGTGTAGAACAGCGTAGAATCCATAGGACCTCCCGTGCCTCCGCTAATTATGAAGGATTGAGTAAATGCCTGGAACGCGCCTATTAGTTGTATAACTAAATTAAAGAAAATAACAGGTGTTAGCAACGGAATCGTAATGTGGAAAAATTGCTTCATTTTGCTGGCTCCGTCCACTTGAGATGCCTCATAATAATCCTGTGGAATTTGTTTAAGCCCCGCTAAAAAAATGATCATAGACGAGCCGAACTGCCATACGGACAGAGCCACAATAGAATATAAAGCATAGTCAGGATTAGCAATCCAGTCCGGAGCTTGAATGCCGAAATTGAGCAGAAACTGGTTTACTACACCTGATCCGCCAAAAATCTTTCGCCACAATACAGCAATAGCCACACTGCCACCAAGAAGTGTTGGGAGATAATAAAGCGTCCTGTAAAGACTTATTCCACGCAACCCCCTATTCATGAGAGTAGCAATGATCAGTGCGGCCGTCAGCTTCAAAGGCACCGAGGTAAAGACATAAATAATGGTCACTTTTAAAGAAGCAAAAAATCTAGGGTCCCCAGTAAACATAGTTTTATAGTTTTCAAATCCGATATACTTCGGTGGCGAGATAACGTCGAACTTCGTTAATGAATAGTAGAATGAATTGATCATTGGACCGATCGTCAGGGCAAGCAGACCAATAAACCAAGGCAATAGAAATAAGTAAGCAACCGCATTTTTCTTCCAAAGTTTGGTCAAATAAATGCCTACCGTCATTCTGGATCTACGCTTGTTCTCCAAAGCAATTCGGTTCATAAGCACAACCCTTTCTGTTGTCGACTTACTTTTTAACAACCTTCTCAGCGGCAGACAACAGCTCTTGGGCAGCGTTAGGAATGGTTTCTTTGCCAAAGAGAATCTTCTGGCTTAAATTAACAATGCTTGTTTCAAATTCTTTGCCGTTAGGAATTTCCCGGTCCAGCACTCGTGAGTTTTTGGCTGCCAAGTCGATATAGTCATATACTTTCTTATCAACTGGCGTCGCTTTCGCCTTCAACGCTTCACGAACCTTGGAGGAACCTGGTACGCCGCGTTCGCTTCCTAGAATCATCGTAGCTTCCGGGTCGTTAACCATAAAGCTGATAAACATAGCGGCTTCCTTCGGATTTTTCGTTTTGGCATTTACCGACATGAATTGGCTCGGCTGCAGCCACAGACCTTGTGCTGCACCTACTCCTCCGTTTGGTGGAAGCACAATGTTAATTTCGTCCTTCATGCTTTTTTGGTACGCATTAACTTGGTTGGACCAGATCAAGTGCATGACTGTTTTTCCTTCAACGAATGTGGAGTTATCCGGGTTTTCCGTATAAGCGGTAGTAATTTCCGCCGGAGGCGTGCTGCCCTGCTTGCGGTAGCTATCCCACGTGGTAAACCATTTGGCGATCTCTTCTTTGCCGAGTCCAACCTTGCCGTCCTTATAAAGTGTTTTATTGCTTTGCCGTGCCATATAATTCAAATACAAAGGAACTTTCGATTCATCTACTGCGCCATAAAAGCCTTTGCCCAATGCCTTTGTTAAGTCCTGCGCATACTTACCGAACTCATCCCAGGTCCAATTGCCTGTCGGAGGCTGCAGACCCGATTTTTTAATCAACTCCGTATTATAAGCAATACCAAATGCATTAGAGCCTAAGTTAATTCCATACAATTTCCCATCCATAGCTCCAGACTCGACAGTTGCTTTATCGAAATCCGTTACATTAATTTCTTTGCCAAGGTAAGGGTTAATATCCAAAAGCGCATTTCGTGCTACATAGTCGGGGTAGTTGTTACCCAACTGGATTAAGTCAGGTGCGTTCCCTCCGGCGATCTGTGTATTTAATTTGTCCCAATACCCATCACTACCTAAGTATTCTCCATTAATTTTGATATTCGGGTTCTGCTTCTCAAACAGCTCGATGACCTTGAGGGTAGCGTCGTGCCGCACCTGCGATCCCCACCATGTCATACGAAGCTCGACCTTCTGATTGCTTGATGTTGATGTATTAGTTGGTGCTGCTGCTCCGCCAGGCGCAGGTGTGCTTGCAGTAGGTGATGAAGACCCGCCTCCACCCGGCGTACAAGCTGCCAGCATGGATGCAAAAGTTGCAAATGTAACGAGCAAGGACCAGTTCTTGTTCATTTTCATAGCAAAACCCTCCTTCAATTTTGTTTACTAAACTTGTTTACTTGTCATTGTTTTTCTGACGTAAATTTGTAAACGCTATCACAACCTACCGAAGCAACCTCCTCTTACAATAAAAAAGCCCATCTCATAACTAAATTAACTGTTTTATGGTGCAATCACTTTTAGAGTTAGGCGTAATGCCCGTTTAAATCATATCATCACATTTCTGAAAACGTCAATAAGTTTAGTAAATTAATTTATATAAAATCTATTTTCCAACTAAACAAATCCACTTAACTTAATCATTAATCTAAAATATACAAGGTCATTTAACTCATACCATCAACTAAATGGGTGTATTCAATCATTTCGGTTCTATCAGCTTGAATAATGGACCATGCCATAGTAAACTAAACATGTTTAGTTGATTTATATTGTTTTGGGCAAAGGAGTGGAGTTGCTTCATGAAGATGGAGGATATTGCAAGGATAGCCAATGTTTCCAAATCAGCTGTTTCCTTGGCGCTTAGCGGCAAACCAGGTATTAGCGAGGAAACCCGCTTTAAAATATTAAAGATTGTTAAGGAAAGCGGTTATTTACCAAGATCGATGATCAAAGCCGATAAAGTATACGGTTTGACTAAAACACTTCGTTTCGTCGCTTGCACCAATTCAGGGATCGTACTTGAGCAATATTACAAACAGCCTTTTTTCATGGAGTTAATTCATGATATTGAAGAACAATGTCGTTCCCGCGGCTACTCACTTTTCTTCTCCTCTATCCAAACGGACAATCTTGAGGATGCCATCGAAACTATGGAAACTGAGCATGAATCTAATGGGATTATATTGCTTGGCACGAACCTCACCCAAGAGCAAATCCGGCTAATTGCACAAAAGCAGATCAATTTGGTCGTCCTGGATACTTGTCTGGAAACATTCAACGCCAATTTCATTGTTATGAACAACGTAATGGGCGCCTATCAAGCAGGACGTCACCTGCTCGACCTTGGACATCGGCAGATTGGATATGTACAGTCGAATTCTCGCATGTACAATTTCAACTCCCGCAAGAAAGGCTTTCTGCAAGCCTTAGCTGAGGAACAGTTATCGGTGGATGACGAGCATTTCTTCTCGGTTTCTCCGACAGTTGTGTCTTCCCAAGATGAATTTATACAGAAAATAAAGGCCTTGAAAACTCCTATGCCAACCGCCCTCTTCTGCGAATGTGACTATATAGCTATTAGCACTATCAAATCGTTGAATGAGCTAGGAATCCGTGTTCCTCAGGATATCTCAATAATTGGATTCGATAACATCCAGGAATCAACAATCATAACACCGGAATTGACCACCGTTCACGTAGAAAAGGGCAAAATAGCCGAGCTAGCGGTTACGAAGTTATTCGATATGATCGAGAACGGGGATTCGGTTAAAATGAAGTCGTTCATCGACACTCAATTGGTTGTCCGACAATCCTGCAGAGCTGTAGGTGCCGCTGAAGCTCAACCTTCATTGTTGAGTTATTGAACATCCGAATTTCATTCTTATCATGCGTGGTTGAAATGAAGAAAAAGCTTGACGGACTTGATATCCGCCAAGCTTTTTCTTCATTAACAATTTAGGTTGTTTCACAGTGAACCCGTCGGTCGAGCGTCCACCACCAAACCTCATCGGTTCCCATACTGACACCGGCTTTACATAAACACTTTACTCATTGCCGGCTTTCTCTCTCAATTTAAGTCATCCAACACGGATAATTCCTGTTTTTGCGGCCAAAGCACACCTCTTTCCCAACACAATACAAATGATTCGTATCTTCGGTTTTCAGGAAATGAAGATAAATCACCAAAATAACGTTCGATAGCCAATAGTTGCGAAGCATGCGCCCGCAGTGCATTTGCTTTCATTTCCCACTGAGGCTTTGTGTCGATGATAATAGAAGGCTCGTGTCCTTGCTGAAGCAAAGTATTGGACATGCAATAATATAGCTTTTGCACAGAAGGACATTTGCCGCTGAGTACCGCTGCTGTAGTCACTTTGGAAATGGACATATGATCGGGATGAAAGTTACCACCATCCTCTGGAAAGCTGAAAACAATTTGGAGCTGATGCTTATTAATAAACTCGGCCACTTGTTCTATAAAGAGGATCTCATCCACTTGATTCAATTTACCATCCGGATGACCCAAATGCTCTATATCCGTCAATCCCAATATTTCAGCAGCTTGTTGCATTTCATGAACACGTAATGATGCAAGCTCCTCATTCGACAAGTGAGCGACATGACCGTTTTTCTTACCCGCATCACCTTTGGTCGCAAGCAGAAGAACCGGCCGCTCTCCTTTATCGACAAGCTGTCTTATCAAACAAGCACTTAGAAAGGTTTCATCATCTGGATGTGCGTATATAAAGCCGATAGTATGTGTCAATGGTTTTCGTCTCCTTACAAGGTTTTCCTTATGTTAGCATAACGTTAATAGATATCATACCATTCTCCACCCCAAGCAGTGTCAGAAAAAGCTGACCTTCAAAGAAAGTCAACTTAAACAGTGATAGATTATATTTACTCCATTAAAAATTTATTTAATATCATAACCTTGATCCTCGATTGCTTCTTTAATAGTTTCCAGCGATAGCTTACTTTCATCAAAGGCAACTGAGACCGAATTACGGGAAAGATCTACCTTGGCGGAAGCTCCTGCTTTTTTAACAGCTCCTTCCACTGACAGCACACAATGGCTGCAAGTCATCCCTACTACTTTTAGAGTTATATTCTGCACGATGGATTCCTCCTTTTAGTTCGCAATAACCACACTAACTACGTACACTTTACCTGATAGTAATCCATGTTCTATAATCCATTAATATTATCCAGTTCATGTGTCTATGCCAAGGTTTCGAACGACAGCCGTTTCGCTAAGCCTCTCATAAAAAAAACGCCTTTTTCTCTGAAAAACAACCACCACAAAATGCGATACAAACACAAGCTGCATTATAGTAAAGCATATAAATAAAGTGTAGGCTACATAACGATTCTGATCCATTTCGGTTATTACCACGCTTAGAATAAGATAGCTGAGTCCACCATACCCATAAAACAGCGAACCATTGCGAATAATAATCTCTTTGAACCGTAAACGCGGCTGATTACCAGCGATCCGAAGTCGCAACAACCATAATCCAAACGTGCACCCATTCGTTATATAGGGTAATGCAATAGAGTAACCCAGGATCACCACAAACATTGTAAGCGGATATTCCAGAAGCATAGCCATCTTGCCCAGTTTAAATTGGTTTGGTATGGATATACCCGCAACGATCCACATAATCAACCATCCGTCGATTAAAAAAGCAAGCATACGATGAATGTACCCGACAGGCTTGATTCCCCAATCGATATGTTGATCCAGTGCTTCTTTCCGAGGAAAAAGGAACAGCAGCACAGGAGCTATCCAATAACCGGCAAGCACGCCCGACGTATTCAATAGCAAATCGTTCACATCAAAAATCCGATAAGGGCAGTTATATATACCATATAGACCCGTAAGCTGAGTGACTTCAAAAAACAAAGAAACTAGGAATCCTGCGCCTAGAGCAACAAGCCATTTTCTTCTAAAATAATAACGAATGTACACACCTAGCGGCAGAAGCAGGATAAAGTTAAACACAACCTGCTGAAAGGCCCTTTCATGTAATACCTTCGAATAAGTAGAAGGGTCCTCCCAGACGACTTGGGTCTCTTTCATAAAATCAAATACAAAAGTAAATAAAAGCAGCGTGTAATATTTCGTTCCAGGCAATTGCTGTGAGCACGTATCTCTCGTTTCAGGCAAAGGTAAAATAACTAAATAGTAGGCTGTTAGCATAAATAAAACAAAAGAATACATAAGGATCATCCTGAATACATTCACGTAAGCGTAGCGCCAATAATTATATATTAAGGAAGGGATTGTCAACAGCAGCGCAATTAAAGGAAACGTAATCAACGCGGCTTTGATGGGAAGCAGATGAGATCCCAAGACATGCTCCCTCCTCATTATGGTAGTTAAGGTACTTCTTAAGTATTTCATCTTTTTATGGGAATTATCAAAATGCCGATATAGGTATCAGAGTCGTTCGTTAAATCAGACCAAATATAAAGAAAAACCGCCATGGATTCATCCTGACGGTATTATTATGTGCGTACATATATGTTTGTGCAAAATTCATCATTTCACGGAACTACGATGCTTTATTTTGCCTCCTACCTGCCGAAATGACTACATTTCATCCTAATAGAGCATCGTACTTCCGTTTCACTTAAATGAACACGCGTGCACTTCAAAATAGCGTACCTCATTTCCTCTACCTGTCAATATTTGATACTACGTGAAGCTCTATTCAGAGAACTTAGCTTCAATCCTAAGGCTACCCCCTTCGCGCATCACTTCAAGTATGTCAGGCTGATGGGTGAATCCAATGTAGTTATTGGATGACATGTTGAGCAGCTTTCGTTCCCCGCGCACCATATCGCCAGGAGATCCGAAGACCGAGCCACTTGAAGCCAAGAGACACTCCAACATAGGATCAGCCCACTATTCAAGTTCTTTTTCCATCCAGTTCATGCTCGATACCGCCTTAAAGGGCATTTAATTCAATCTCAAAACCCAAATCCTCAATAATTTGATGATCAGCCGATACGTCTTGGCCTGCTGTCGTTAAATAATCACCTACAAAAAGCGAATTTGCGGCGAACAGCGACAAAGGCTGAAGTGTACGGAGGTTAACCTCACGGCCGCCCGCCACACGGATTTCTTTAGACGGACATACGAAACGAAACAAAGCTACTACCTTCAATGCTTTCATAGATGATGTGCGGCCTGCATGCTCCAGAGGTGTTCCTGGTATCGCATTCAGGAAATTGATCGGGATCGAATCGCTATCTAGTTCACGGAGAGAAAAAGCCATTTCAACAATCTCTTGATTCGTTTCGCCCATGCCAATAATGACACCTGAGCAAGGGGACATGCCGTGTGACTTTACCTTTTCCACAGTTTCAACACGTTGATCGTATGTATGGGTCGTCGTGATGGAGGGATAGTTGGCTTTGCTGGTGTTCAAATTGTGGTTATATCGATGGACGCCAGCTTCAGCAAGACGTTCAGCTTGATCGTCCTTGAGAATGCCTAGACATGCGCAAATTTTTAGTGGCATTGTTTTACGGATTTCTCTAACCGCGTCCACCACTTGATCCAGCTCCTTATCTGTCGGACCCTTCCCGGCCGCAACAATGCAGTAGGTTCCGGCTTTACGTGCCATCGCTTCTCGTGCGCCTGAAAGCAACGTGTCTTTATCCAACAGGGTATATTTTTTTACCGGTGCCGTCGAAATGATCGATTGGGAGCAGTATCCGCAGTCCTCAGGACACAAGCCGCTTTTGGCGTTAATGATCATGTTCAACTTCACTTTTCTACCGTAAAAATGTTTTCTCACCTCAAACGCAGCCTGCATGATCAGCAGTACCTCATCATTGTCGGCTTCGAGCACAGCGAGCCCTTCCTCTAATGTTAAACATTCTCCACGTAATGCTTTTTGGGCAAGCGATTGCCACTCCATCTCCGCTGCAATTGTTTTCATCTCAATCATCCTCCCATAGGTTGCACTGCAAACGCCTCTTTGTCAGGCACGAAGTGTATTGTTTTTCATACGGTTTGCATCAACGTCTCAGAAGTCGCTTCGGGTGCAAACAAGGAAACTAACCAAGGACCTCAATAATCATTTAATTGTAAACTTAAATAACATAAATTAGGTTAACAATAATATTTGGTAATTCTAGCAGACCTGAACGCCTCTGTAAAGACAATACAAATAAAAATTTTGAGATAAAACATCAAAGAACCCTTCTGTACGGGTCACAGAAGGGTCAATCCACAAGGATCACCCTTGATAGCTCTGGATTTTGTCGTGTTTAGGGTCACTCATCCGACTATCCCTGCCAATTTTGTGCACCATGCCTCGTGCATTTGTCTACAGATTCCTTCAGTTTCACCTCACTGAATCCTTGCTCGACCGACCGCCATGCAACGCCGCAACGCTCTCCCGGGATTCATGTTCGTGACTTCCAACATAAAAATGACACCCTAGCAGGACGTACACAATAACAAAGTAGAGGCTAGAAAAGACCGCTATTTTTATAAAATTTTCTTCTTTCAAGAAGATAAACGTTTGTTTAGTCCAAGGGGATTAGTGCGTTTGTCAAGGTTGAGCGAAGCAAAGTATAAACTTATCTTGCCTATTCAACTCAAAAAAGGGCCTCTCGGCCCTTCTTCTAAATTTGTTTTTGAAGTTTATTGTACATGCGCAGCTGATCCACTAACTACAATCTGGGTGCCAAACACTACAAACCATTAGGATGTTGCCATCCAAATCTTCGAAATTAAACCAGTGTCCATGCTCTATCCCTGTTATAATTTCCACCTTCTGCGATTTCATAAATTCATAGGCTTCAATTATATTATCCGTATTAAAATGAAACATCGGGGTCTTAAAAACATTATTTTCCGAATAAATTTTGCTATGCCAATTTGATTCTTGATCGGACTTGACAATGCAACCCCCACCTTCTGTTTCGTGTTCACTCCACGATCAGAGCGCCACCAATAATTTCCTATACAGAATGCTAATATCATCCATTCCGAGCGCCTTGGGATTGTTATTTAAGAGACGGGTTACTTTAGAAGCAGCGAGTGTCAGAGAATCAATATGCTCCTCTTGTACACCATAATCCCGCAAGTTCTGCGGAATATTCAACACACGCGTCCATTCGGCGATACGTTCAATAACAGCTTCAGCCGCCCTGGAGCTAGAAGGCTCCAAAACCTCAGGCAGCTTCATCACCGAAGCAACAACTGCCAGACGGTCTTGAATGGCATCCATATTATATTCCATAACATGAGTTAACAGCATCGAGTTCGCTACTCCATGCGCAATACCGAACTTGCCACCCAATGGATAAGCAAGCGCATGTACAGCAGCGGTTCCCGAGGAGGACAAAGCCATCCCTCCATACATCGATCCTAACAGCATCCTCTCTCGGGCTACTACCGAGTCCCCATTCTGATAAGCCTCAACAAGGCTGTCAGATATAAGCCGAATAGATTCAAGAGCAAACATATCGCTTATCGGATTAGCTTTATTCGAAATATAAGATTCAAGTGCATGCGTGTAGGCGTCCATGCCGGTAGCAGCAGTTATCGAAGGAGGTAGACTTAACGTCAACAAAGGGTCCAACAGTACAAGCTGAGGATACAGATGCCTACTGACTACCGCCAGCTTCAACTCCTCCTCAGGTAATGTGACAATGGCATTAGGCGTAACCTCGGAGCCTGTACCCGATGTTGTAGGAATGAGCACCATTGGGATTCCGGCTTGGCGAACCAAGTCCGTCCCTAACATTTCGCGAATTCCCATGGGGTTAGTGAACATTACGGAGAGCAATTTAGTTGCATCCAGCACACTGCCCCCGCCGACACCGATCAGTACGTCGAAGCTTTCTTGTGACAATAGATTATAAATTTCAGTCAATTGAGCTTCCGTTGGCTCTGGCTTAATTCCTGCAAATAACTGACAGCTAATCCCTACTTGAAGCAAATTACTTTTGAGCGTATCGAGAAAACCTGATTTCTGGATAGACGGCTGGGAGATGATTAGTGCCGACCTAACGGAACCGAAAGTTGTGCTTATATAAGCTGCTGTCTGCTCTGCCGAATGGCTGCCGGCTACAATTTTTCCAGCAGTCTGAAATTGATAAGTATTCATAAGCTTTCACACCTCATTTTTATTAAAGCGAGCTGCCTGCACTTGCTTTAGGCGCCATCTCTGCCGCTACCCGAATTGCCGTTAACAAACTTTGTTCGTCCGCTTTATTGAGCCCTGCTATATCGAAGGCGGTTCCATGATCTACGGATGTACGGATAACGCCCCCTTTAAGCCCTGCTGTAATGTTAACTCCAGATTCAATACCAAGCACCTTCACCGGTGCATGCCCTTGATCGTGATAACATGCCACAACCATGTCAAAGTCTCCGCGAGCAGCGCGGTAGAACAAAGTATCTGCTGGATAAGGACCGGTCACGCAAATCCCCTCAGCTTCTGCACGTTTAATGCCGGGAACAAGCTTCTCTTCTTCTTCGCCATTTCCGAACAACCCATTTTCGCCTGCATGCGGGTTAATACCACAAACAGCAATACGTGGTGCGGACATGCCTGCTCGGACTAATGTATCATGGGCAAGCTTTACGACCTTATAGGTTCTTTCCGGATTAATCATCTCGATAGCCTTCAACAACCCGACATGAGTGGTCAAATGAATGACCTTCAAATTTGGTGTATACAGCATCATCGAATAATCCTCTGTGTCCGTTAAGCTTGCCAGTATCTCCGTATGGCCTGGATATATATGGCCGCCCTTATGCAGCGCTTCCTTGTTTAATGGAGCGGTGCATATCGCATCAATCTGACTCCCCAAGGCTAGCTCAATTGCTTTAGCCAAGTAGTGAAAAGCAGCATTGCCAGCTGCAGCCTGTACCTGTCCAAACACTAAATCCGATGGCAACAGATCCAAATCAAGGACCTCAATAACGCCGTACTCGTAATGCGCATCCGAAACGTTATCAACGATCTTTACAGCAGCACTGCTATTGACGATATGAACAGCTCTCTCTATCATTTTTGCGTCGCCGATAACGATAGGTTTACAAATATCATATAAGGACTGATTCTGCAGCGCTTTCACAATAATTTCAGGACCAACACCCGCCCCGTCTCCCATAGTAATTCCAATGATAGGTTTAATCATCTTATTGTTGCCTCCTGTCGTAATCGTTCAATTGCCCGAAACAGCACCTGCTCGGTTCCGAATCCACCTGATTTGGTTATTGCATTAACACTCGATTTCTCCCCAATCAGCAGCCCTATGGGCACACCGCTTTCTATCTCGTCCAGAAGATCAAAGCGTGAGGCTTCCCAATGCAAGCATACCTGCTTAGCTGTATCCCCTCCGGTCATGATAACCCCTTGCAAGGAGTAATGATTCATTAGATAAACAGCAGCTTCACCCAGCGTATCAGCTATCCGCTGACTAACTGCTGTAGGGTTAAGCCCAACACGAATACCTGCCTCGTTTGCCTCGTCAATGTCAGTCTTATCTCCTGAACTGAATATCACTACATCCAGCCCTTGCTGTAAAGCTTGCTCCGCCTCCCTGCAAACTCGGTCAAGCTCCAACCCTTTCATCGTGCTCCCCTCAACTGCTGTATGCGACTGAAGCTTAACCGCCTTGACGGAATCATGATGATTCAGTAAGAAATCCAACTGCTTCCTAGACTGTTCATTTACACTACCAATAACTAGAAGTACCGATTGTTTGGGAATCGTAGCAAGCTCATCATTTTGCTCTAAGCAAATTGCAGGAACATCAGATTTGGATAACGGCACATAGTTGGCCAAACCAGCTGAACCGGCCCATACTACGTTAAATTGAGTTTGCTCCAAGCAGCTTGCTATAGTCTTCAAATCAGCATCTGAAGTAGTATCGAATACTACATACCGAATTTGCTGATTATGAAACAGATTTAGCTTCTGCTGTATATAAGCGATACCCTTCGATATATCCATGTAACCGATATGTCCAATTGTCCGGCCAGTTTGTGAACGGAGCAGCGATGGAATATGGGATTCCCTTACTGGTGTTTTTGGATCAATTCCGGCAGCGGTCTCATGAACTGGCTTACCATTTACATAAAGAATACCATCTCTCACCAACCGTCCGCTTTGCGGAAAGGCAGGTGCAATCCCGATGAAATCAGGAGCAAGTGCATCATAAACAGCATCCAGCTCTGGGCCTATGTTACCTCTCATCGTTGAATCCATCTTTTTATAAATAACCTTGCAGCCACTCTGTTTGATGTATTCGGAAGCTGCGCGGACCTGCATGTACGCTTCTTCTTGACTAGATGCTCTGCTATCTGTATCAATGACAACAGCTTCAAGCATTTCTCTGTCATTAATGGAGGCATCGCTACCCAACTTGAGAAGTACGGAAGTCCTCAAACCGCGGCGAGCCAATTGCACCCCTGTATCATTGGCGCCAGTTAAATCATCGGCAATTATTGCAATTTCCAACATTCCACCTCACCATCTAACTTTTCTTTATTCTATATATTCTAATTTAGTATAAGATACATCATTATGCAACAATTAATTTTTAATTTATTCAAATCACTAAATAATGTTGCATAATGGAACAATCAATCCGTTTATTTGCAAAAATCTATGACTCATTTTGCTTCAGTTTCCTCCACAGCGTAGATCGATTAATTCCCAGCCGTTTGGCTGCCTTGGATTGATTCATTTCCTCTTCTTCCATAACAGCAAGAATGACATCTCTCTCAATCTCCTCAAGAGTCTGATTGAGATTGATTGTGCTGGTGCTGATGTTCACTTGTGCGTCAGCGTAATTTTTAGCATGGTTAAGTTTCTTTTGAGCTATCAGCAGATCTAAAGTAGCATCATCGATGAATTCGCCATCTGAGGTTTGTACGAGCCAATCAACCGTTTCTTTAAGTTCAATGAAATTTCCTGCCCATGGCTGCTGTAGAAGCGCATCCAGCACAGAAGCCCGCATACCGACAATCTGCTTCCCCGTCGTTTCATTTGCTTTGGCTATAAATGACCTGAGCAACGCTTCCAGTTTCTCGCGTCTTTCACGAAGTGGAGGAAAGAATACAACGTTGCTTTTAATCAACTCATGTAAGCCTGCCTCCAAGCTTCCTTCTTCATATAAGATGGCCGGATTTAGATCGAAGGATAAAATCACCTGTGCACGTGAAGCTGTTATCCAAGCTGTCAACGATTTTTGATGAACCGCATCTATCTTTTCAATCCCCTTGAGGTAAAGTACGGTCGCTTCATCCATCTGCAGCAATATATTTTGAAGTCCATCAACGGAACGCTTGCCCGATTTCAATAATTCAACTTCAATGAAGAGCCTGTGCCCGGAGGCGGACTGTTCGTTCTGTATCCGAGTTACACTCCATTGCCGCTTCCCCGTTCCCTTCTCCCCGTACAAGGCTATTGGAAAATCACCGCTTCTTGTTCCGATTCCTTCAGAATCTCCATTCACAACATTATCACGCGATAATAGGAGCGGATAACTAAGCATTTCTCCCATTGAAAAGCTTACTCTCAGTTCACTTTCCATAGAGGATAGAGCGTCCATTTTCATATAATACAAACCGGATTCTTGTGTGTACGGCCCTGCACTCAGGATAAAAGGATGTAAAGGCTCGCAAACCGTAATGACCTGATCAAACACCACTCCTTTCTTCAAACAATGAAGTAAACGAGTAATGTTAGAATTCCGTTCTGGAAGCTCTCCTTTTGAAGGATCGAGGGATATACCCCATTGCGAACAGAAGGTATCATTTCCATATTGAAAATGGTTATTTTCGTCAAAGACAGCAAAACCCGTGTCCAGTTTATTCAGCAATTGTTCATATAGCGTGCATTTCTGCTGATACCTTGCAGCGATTACCTGCATATACCGAGCCTGAGCAAAAGCCTCCAGCACCGATTCCTTTCCCGAAGTTATCAGCACACCTTCAAGACCCATATCCTGCGCCATCCTTACGGTAACCGTATCCCCCAAAACCATGCTGATACCCGATTCCTTGGCTCTAGCCAAAGCGCTTCCGACTTCGTTCTCATGTTCGATTACGGTATGTGGAATCTCAATATCCATAATCCGCGACACCGCAACAAAACCATCGATAACATTAGGAAAACCAATCATCTCCACTTTGGATTGGGAACCCTTCACCAGTGTAATAATCCGCATGATATCATAACCGGAAACTTGAATATCAATAACAGGAATACTGACATGCTGACGCAAAAGCCTAGCAGTTCCACCACGGCTAATAATGACATCGTATTGGCCCTCTTCGATCTGTGCTACCATCGGCAGCACCTCGGATAGATCGCCTTGCAGCATAGTAATGCGGAAATCATGTAATTCTTCCTTTAAACTTGTCGTTAGTTCTAATAAACCCTTATAGGGCGCTATTACTAGTGCTTGTATAATCATCATTCATACCTCGTTGCAATTTGATACACCTATTATAAAGATATGCTCATAAAAATAAAAGCACCTTCCTAATGAAGGCACTTTGCAACAACATGATTCAATATATAGTACTCCATTCAAGGTGCTATCCATTTATACACTGGACTCTGAGATTTGCATAATAACATGCTCCCAACGGGCTTTCATTTCCTCTCTAACTGCTGCATTTTCAAGCTTCTCCTGATGAAAGCTAAGAGTCGTCTTGATGGGGCTGGTGGAAATAAGTCTAATTTGTAATGTAGACGGCTGGGACCATCCAGCTTTGTGCCAAGTCAAGCGCAGCTGTTCATATGGTTTAACAACCCGCAGCTCACCGGATGTCCCCTCCTCTGTTAAATACTTCTCGCCTCTTTGAAGTTTCATCGATGAGATGCTGCCTAACCATAGTTGGAGTCCGTCTAACGATGAGATTAACTCCCACGCGCGTTCTTTAGAAATGGGAAGGGGCCTTCTAACTCCAATTTGATAGCCTACAGACGCAGTAAGGCCAACCGGTTTCGGTTCCTGGTTTATCATCCATCCACTCTCCAATCTTGTATTAAGATCCGAATTGGGCTTTGTGCAATCGACTGTATACCCCTCCAGCGGCAATTAGCTCCTGATGTCTTCCCTGCTCGGTCACACCTTTTTCCGTAACGACCACAATCCGATCCGCATTCTTAATAGTTGCCAGCCTGTGGGCAATAACGAGTGTAGTTCTACCTGCTGAAAGCTCGGCGAGTGATTGTTGAATCGCAGCTTCTGTCTCTGTATCAAGTGCTGAGGTTGCTTCGTCGAGAATTAAAATCGGTGGATTTTTCAGAAACATCCGCGCAATCGCCAAGCGTTGCTTCTGACCTCCTGAGAGCTTAACCCCTCGCTCCCCGATAACCGTTTCCATACCTTGAGGCAGCTGCTTAATGAAGTCCTCTAGTTGTGCTCTTTTTGCTGCTTCCCAGATTTCTGAGTCGGTTGCTTTTAGCTTGCCATATGAGATATTTTCTTTAATTGTACCTGAGAATAGAAACACATCCTGTTGAACAATCCCGATCTGTTTGCGCAGCGAGTTTAAGGTCATGTCTCGAATGTCGATGCCATCTATCAGGATGCTTCCACTGTTAACCTCATAAAACCGGGGCAATAAGCTGCATATGGTAGTTTTACCTGCACCTGAGGGTCCGACGAAAGCTATTGTTTCTCCTGCACGAATGGAAAGATCACTATTGCTTATTATTTTTTTATCATCTTCGTAACCAAAGGTAACCGAGCTGAACCGAATATCCCCATTTAATTTCTTCACATCAATTGCATTAGGAGAATCTGCTATATCCGGTTCCGTATGCAGGATCTCGACATACCTTTTGAAGCCGGCAATACCTTTGGGATAACTCTCAATAACAGCATTGATTTTCTCTATCGGACGGAAAAATACATTGGACAGAAGCAGAAAACCAACAAAGCCCCCGTAGCTCAGCTCTCCTCGGATGACAAACCACGTACCACAGATCATCACAAACATGGAAACCAAGCGCATCATCATATAGCTAACGGACATACTTTTAGCCATAATCTTGTATGCAAGCAGCTTCGTTTCTCGAAACCGCTTATTATTGACTGCAAACAATTCCTTCTCATACTCTTCATTGGCAAAAGATTGCACTACGCGAATACCTCCGACATTGTCCTCAACACGCGCGTTAAAATCCGCGACATCCCCGAACAAACGGCGGTAAGTAGTAGTCATTTTACGACTGAAGAAAATGGCCAGCCAAGCCATAAATGGAATGATCAGGAAAGTCAGAATAGCCAGCTTCCAATTGATGAAGAGCATTAAGATAAAAGCTCCAACCAGCGTCATAATCGCAATAAAAATATCCTCAGGTCCATGATGAGCAATTTCGCCGATTTCATTGAGATCATTCGTGATTCTCGAAATCAAATGACCCGTTTTATTGTTATCGAAGAAACGGAACGAAAGCTTCTGAATATGCTCGAACAATTTCTTGCGCATATCCGTCTCAATGTTTATGCCCAGCATGTGTCCCCAATAAGTAACAACAAACTGCAGCACCGTATTCAGAACATAAACCCCAAGCAATCCCACGCATGCCCATATTATCAATCCCCAATCTTTACCGGGCAGCAGCTTATCGACAAATTGATGGACAGCAAGCGGAAATCCGAGCTCCAAAAGTCCAGCAACTACAGCACAAGTGAAATCTAGAAAAAACAGCTTTTTATAAGGACGGTAGTAGGAGAAAAATAATTTAAGCAAACCTAATCACTCATTCCGTATTGAAATTGAACTGATTGAAACCTTTGATCATAGCCTCTTTTCAAAACATAGACTCATTTCTCCATCCACATAAGGGCCAAACTTTTCTATCGACAAGTAACCGTGCTTTTGATACAGCTGCACCGACTCCGGTTGTTCGGTTCCTGTTTCCAAACGAATCATTTCAAAATGCAAGAGACGGGCCTCATTCTCCAGAAAACTCAGCATACGGCTAGCAATTCCCATCTTTCTATAAGTCCGGTCGACAAAAAAACGTTTTAATTCGGTACAGCTCGCATCCAATGGCCTGATTGCCCCACAACCTACCGCCCTGTTATTTCTATAAACTACAATAAAAACAACATCGTTAATACTAGGGTCTTCAAAATCAATTCCATGAACCTCTTCGGCAGGGTATCTCTCTAATAATTCTTCGTCTAATTGATGAATCAACTGCAGCAGGTCTGGATAATCCGGTTTCACTATCTTGATTTCAATATCATTCATTCAGGCTGCCCCTTCTTAGTTAGTTCTTTAACAATTAATAGCTTCGTTTCAGCAAGGCGTTCCTTCGCATTATGCGTTTCTGAAGGTTCAATCCAAGCAAATCCATCACCTTCATATCTCGGGAATACATGCATATGATAATGGCGTAAATCGTTAAATATGCCTCCATTTTGAATCATGGTTATCCCGTCAGGAGAAAATACTCGCTTCAGGATTGTTGACATTTCCGAGGAAACGTTCATGATAGCGGCTCCAGTTAGCCCGTCCAGCTCATCTGGATCCAAATAATGCTTCTTAGGCAAGATTAATAGATGCCCTTCATTGAAAGGGTCAATATCCAGCAGACAGGTTACAAGTTCATCCTCATATACGATTTCTGAGCTCTCTTGGCCATTAGCTAACCTACAGCCTAAACAAGTTAAGGACATTAAGAATCCTCCCTTCCCCAATTTTTTTTTTTCAACCACCATTTAATCCCGCACGCAAATCTCTAATAAAATCAGATGCAAATTGCTGCATTTCCCTGTATTGAGGCTGGGCTTCAGCTAAGTAGCATGCACCTTTTCCGAGAACATAGGTTTCGAAATATTCCAATGTTTGCTCTAGGCTCTGGCCTCTCGCAGTTCCCGTACATAAGGATTTTACTATTAGATAGGTTTTACCGCCTTCAATCATATGAGCATCATGTAGTAATTTGCCTTCAATTGATTCGGGAACTTCATCCTTCTGAGACTCCCAAGAAACCTTGACAATCTTCTCAATATAAGGCTCCTTTAATCCTTGTTGCCGCAAATATTCCCTAATCAGCTGCTCTTCCATATAGATAAAGCCGTGAAAATAACAACCATACCTAATTAAATCATGATCCGTTATTTCGGGGTAATGTATTAATAGGCGTTGAGCGGAATTAATCATTCTGTCGATATGTGACAGGTCATGCATAACATCCTTTTTTTCGTAAAAAGGCTTAACGAACTCGATAAGATTAACGATGTTAATCATTATAAAGACACCCCCTAATCATTCCTTTCAATGATTATATCTGGAATCGCATTTTTTGGAAATAAAAATACAGTTATTGACCGGACTCACTGCTCAACTTGTTAACTTCCGCTTGAATTTTGCTAATATCGATTCTTTCAAACAAAACCTGTAGAGATTGGATTTTTTGAAGTGGCAGAATCTCCATATAGCCCCAGCTTGATTGTGATATGTTCAAGAAGGATCGGATCCTTTGACATGAAAATGGTAGAAATGGAGAAAGTAAAACGGATAAGTTAGCTATAATCTGAACGCAAGTAAATAAAGTCTCCTTACACTCCTGCGGATTTTCTTTATAATCAACCCACGGTCTTCTTTCATCAAAATATTTGTTAGAGCTTCGGATAAACGTAAATATCGTTTCTAGCGCATCTTTCATTTTCCCTGATTCAATTCGATTTCCCACAAGCTCATACAATTCAATAATTTTTAATCGGATAACTTGATTCATTTGAGCCTCAGGGACCGCACCCTCAAAGGACTTTACAATGAACATCAGATTTCTGTTGACAAAATTTCCGAATGCCCCAAGCAGTTCACTATTATGACTATAAATAAATTCTCTCCAGGAGAAATCGGTATCCCTGTTTTCAGGGGAATTCGTTGTTAAAAAATACCGAATGGAATCTGGATTGTAATTTTCCAATAGATATGGAACCCACACGGCCCAATTCCTACTAGTCGAAAACTTCTTGCCCTCTAAGGTTAAATATTCTCCAGAGATTATTCTATCCGGTAAGTGAAGATTCCCCGAGCCAAGCAATATCGCAGGCAGTATCAAGGTATGAAATGGAATGTTATCTTTACCGTGCACATAATAGGCAATGGTATGTTCAGACCAGAAATGCTCCCAGCTGCAGCGGTTGGCATCTGCCCACTTCATGCTGGCAGACAAATACCCACTGACCGCTTCAATCCAAACATAAATCTTTTTGCCTTCAAACCCTTCAATAGGTACTTCCACTCCCCACGGTAAATCCCTCGTTGCAGCCCGGTCATGCAGTCCTTCGTTTAAGTAGCGTCGAGTTAAGTGAAGCGCATTTTCCCTCCAGCCCGAAGCCTGGTCCAGATAACGTTCTAGCTCCCCTTGAAATTTGGATAGGGCAAGGAAATAATGATCCGAGAATCGAGTGGTCGGACTGCTTTTACACAGCTTGCACTTCTTATCAATCAGTTCAACCGGATCCAGCAATGAGGAGCAAAAGTCACATTGATCTCCACGAGCATTCTGTCCGCAATGAGGACATACTCCTTCCACATATCGATCCGGCAGGAACTGGTCACACTTCAAACAATAGGTTTGTTCAACAGCTTTCTTATAAATGTAGCCATTATTCGATAGTTGAAGAAACAATTGCTGAACGACCTCATGATGGAAGGAATCATCTGTCCTTGTGTACAGGTCATAAGAAAAACCGAGCTTCTCGAAGCAATCAACAAATTCCTTATGATACCGATCTGCTATAACCTTGGGTGAAACCCCTTCCTGGTTTGCTTGAATGGAGATCGGTGTTCCATGACAATCACTACCTGAAACATACAATACATCCTCACCTTTTAACCTGAAATACCTGGCCAAAATATCTCCAGGCAATAAGCTTGCTACGCGACCTAAATGTAACGAACCATTGGCATAAGGCCAAGCTCCACCAATAAAAATGCTCATTTGATTAACCTCCTTTTGTTCAAAACACAAAAAAACTCTCATCCTCATAAAGGACGAGAGTTATACTCACGTGTTACCACCTAATTTTATCAATACCTCGCAGCATTGACCTCTTCAGGTACGACACAATTACGCGCTTATACCCTAGCACTATAACGGGTGCACCCGATACAATCTACTACCTAATGAGGGTTCGATGTACAGCTCAGAGACCATGTTCATTAGACGTTTCTTTACTCCTTTTCAGCTGCCGGAGCTCTCTGTACAAAGAAATAATCCAATTACTCTTTCTCATCGTTGCTTTTAATCCTATACCTATATTATCCAATTATAGTCAGTATGCACCAATTCCGCAATCGGTATAACGGAAATAATTAATTCATGACGCTCCATCAGCTAATCCATTGCGCATGATCCATACCTCGGAAACATTCAACCGTTTGAACCCGCTAACCCTGTTAAAAGTGAGAACCAGGTTTCCATTAGCCAAAGCCTCCTGAGGGATCGGTGATTCTATTTGAGTGCACTGTCCTTGCTTGATTAATATGTTCTCGTGTAGTACTCGACCTCCCTGCGCCGTCAGCGTAACATGATAATCCCGTGATAATTCACTCGCAGTATCCCCTACATAAGTAACCTTCACGGTGTAAGCTGAAGCGGGGTCTAAATGTTCGTATTGAAGAGATAATTGGGTATCAGCTAACGTGTTGGCATGGCGCGTTGAAGCTATAGGTGGAATGGCACTCTCATCAAATGTCCGTTCCGATTGCAATAAATAAATGCCGGGAGCCATTCGCGGGGATTCGAGATAACCTGGATCTTTCTCCCAGCCCTTGCCCTTAGCAACCCTCTGCCAGCCCTTGTAGGAGCCTAAATTATCATAATAACCGCCAGGTCCCGGATTGGTGCGATTCAATATTTCATAAATAGCATTCAGCCTATCCTTCTCATTATCTAGTTTTCTGATGACGGAACTTTGAGCAGACAACCATCTTGAATCGTTCAACGGAAAGTCAATAGCATCCATAAAAGCACCGCGGCCTAACGCTATGGCTTTATGCTTGATAACGGATAACTGCGCTCCGATATTACTGAACAGCTCATCAGCCAATTCCCAGCAACGCTGCTTGAGTGTTTGAGAGACTGGACTTGTCTTCGCTCTTAATAAGATAGCTTCTGACTTCTCCAGCGCGGCAAGTGAGCCAGTGGAAGAGGCCGATTTCAATGCATCCATCGCCTCCATCTCCAGCTCCGTTTCGTAAATGAAGCGGCGTTTTATGTAGGCATCATAATAAGCTCGCAGAAGCCCCATTTGAAAACGGTAATTATTCAAAACTTCGGGAGGAGCTGCCTGTTCCATCATTCTCCATTGATATAAAGTTCGATCTATTCCTTCATTAACGGCTACAGGACCTTCCCAGTTTCTTTCGAGAGCTAACAAGCCCTGTGCAACTCCCTCTGAGAAAGCATCGCCAATAAATAAGCGGGCAAAATCACGCAGTGTTTCTATAGCCTCCGTCTTCGAATCCCAGTCCTGATCGCTCCATATAAATTTATTCACGTCATCGTTGATGCCTTCGGAGTATGAAATATTACCGATAGCATACGATTCCAGCAAATTATGAATATGCTTCTCTGCTAGCGGCCGAGGGTTGATGCTCTCGCGGCCCAAGGTCAGTGCAAACGCAAGGTCCCAGTTAACAACCGGATATTGACAATGGAAATTATGAGTAATATCTTCATAACGGCGAATCGGATATTTCTCTGGGATGCGGCGGCGCAAATCCGGTAATGTAATATCCACATGCGGGCCAAAAACTAATCCTCCCAGCCATTCCGGTTCTTTGTCCACGTTGGCAAGGAAGCCTTCCAGCCATTTAGCGGGCTCATGCGACATTACCTGCGGTGAAATCCATAATTTGGCCTTAGGATGATATTTCTGTAGCAATTCCGCCACTTGCTCTGCCCATACGAATAAGAGATCCGGCTCCAGCTCCCCCGGGTCGCTCCCCGGCATAAACACTGCATGAATATGCGGAACCTTGCTGAATATTTCCTCCCGTTCCAGCAATTCCTCGCAAATCGTTGCCGGATCGGCATAGTTATTAGCCATATTAGGATACCAGACCCAAGTATCCAGTCCGTATGAATCGATGATTTCCGATAATCGGATCATCATGTCCAACGGATCCTCCTGCATCAGCGGTCCCGTCGCATCGTCATCGGTCCGCGGAGGCATAATTTCAATGCTATTGGCACCGAATATCGCAAGCTCCCGGATATATTGCTCAAATTGGCCCACAGACCAAGCATCATAGGCATTCGTTTTGGGACGGTAGCCTAATTGATGCCCTCGGCATGATTGCTTGGGTGTACTGGATATGGATAAGTTCGCAGGTACTTTTATCGACTGCTTCATCAAGCTCGATTTGCGCAAAAATCTGCCAATCCCGTAAAGCATACCTCTTGAATCGGCACCTACGATTAAAACAACCGATCTCTCGCCTTTTGCACCAAGCAGCCTGTACCCTTCTTTCCCGGGATTGGCCAACGTCTGGAGGGCATCCCAGTCCTTAACTATACCTTGCAAGGAAGCTTCTGTCCCCGCCACAATAATAGGTTGATGACCATCTGGCCACTCATGGGTAACCGTTAAAGTTATACCGGTTCTTTTCTCTGTTTCTTCCATTAGCAAGGTTATTGCTTTTGCTTCTGCTCCCTTAAGCCCTACCGGTATTAAAAGTACAGCGTCTGAAAAGTCCCATGGAGCCACTCTTTTACTTGCTGTCTCTTGATTCGGTTTCATTGCGCATCCTCCTGTTATATCTGTATAAGTGAAGGTTAATATTAGATATGGATCCTGTTAGCGGAATCTATCGTTTTATCCCCAAGTCCTTCTTTGATGATCTGAAGATCGCGAGACATACTCTCCATAAAGGCTGTCATATCTGAAGCATGAATGAACAGGTTCATCCCTTCCTTGCCCCATCCGATCTCCTGATCGACTCCGAAAAAATAATGGATGCCTGCGGCAACACCGGCTGCACGAGCTTTCTTAATAATCGTTTCTACAGCCTGCATGAACAAGTGATGACGATATTGCTCGGGAACGCCAAGGCTGCAGGAAAGATCATGCGGACCGATAAGTACAGCATCCAGGCCGGGTACAGCAAGAATTTCGTCAAGCGCATCCAACGCAGGCTGGCTTTCAATGTTCACAATCAGTATATGCTCCCGGTTATACTCCTTTAAATATTCAGCGAGCTGTGGTTCAGCTGTTTCTGTGCCTTCCAGCAGCTTCTGCAATTTCTGTCCTTTAAGCGGCCGCATTTTAACAGCCCCCCGCAGAGCCTGCACCTGTTCCACGGTTTCCACATATGGAGCTACAATACCTGAGGCACCTGCATCCAATGCGATGGTTGCTTGATGAGGGTCCGGATACGGTATCCGGACGATCGGAGCCATCCCAAGCGCTTCATACGTCCGGCACATCCATGAGAGCTGGTCCCTGTCGATAGACATATGCTCGGTATCGAGGAACACAAAATCCAAGTCCAGCTTTTTCACCTCTGCCGGCCAACGGGGAGACGTTGATATGATCAACGTCCCGTAAGCCCTGCCCCCATCTTTCAATCTGGCCAATAAATCCGTACTATTCATCGTTCCATCCCCTTTAGAGGCAGTTCAAAAAAAGCAGCTTTTGAACTTTCCTTATTAGATTTTTACTTTGAAGACTGCTTTTTGTGGCGAACTTCCCGTTGATGCCGTAATAGAGCGGGGCATTGCTAATATGATCGATTATCATCCGGTCTCACCTCAATTCTGTTGATTATTTCAAGCGAGCGTTAGCATCATTGTAAATTTTCTCGATTTCCAATGCTCCTTTGCTTTCCAGCTGTTTGGCAAAATCATCATATTCGCTCAGCTTCCTTGTTCCCATGATGAACTTATCCATTTCCTGCTGTACCAGTGTATCCACCTGGGTTTTTAACTGCTTCAATTTGTCCATCTCTTCTTTATTGAAAGGTGGATCCATTATATTTTGAAAAAAGCCTTTATCCTGATCCATCAATTTACTCCACTTATCCAATTCCGGAGGCGAAATAGCAATCAGCGGTTTTTCATCCACATAGGTAGCGAAGGCTAACAGTCCGGTACCCAGAGCCGATTGCATGGCATGGAACGGATCTTTTTTATCGTTAAATTTTTGCAGGACACTATCCAGAACGACAGGTTTGCCATTGTCCATCTTGTAATGCTCGCCTTCAATACCGAAATTAGTTGCCATAACCCCCTCGTCGCTGTACATCCAATCCATGAATTTGACAACAGCCTTTGGATCCTTCACTTTGGAGCTGATAGCAAACATATGCCACCAGTCCTTCGGATATTCGTAGTTACGAGTCTGTCCTTTACCGTTCTTGAGAATCCGGATTTGTTCGAATTTGGCCTGAGGATCCTTAGCCTGCAGCGCCTTAGTAAAAGTGAGCCCGAATGTGTTGTTATCATAATAGAAAAGTGACTTTCCAGAGCTTAATTTCTCCTGCCACGTTTGGCCTGTATTGACGGCATAATCCGGATCCAGCAGCTTCTCGCTGTACAGCTTGTTCAGATAGGTCAAGACCGGTTTGAAATCGGCGGAATGAGCCGGCCCGTATACGTACTTGCCTCCATTTACGTCAGGATCATAGTAAGTCGGATACCCCGAGCCAAGCGTATAAGCCATGTAAGGTAAAAAGTTCGCAATTCCGTTGCGGAATGTAATCGGATATGTTTCGGGATAAGCTTCCTTGAATTTTTTCAGCACCTGGTACAGCTCTTCGAATGTAGTCGGAGCCTGCAAATTGAGCTTTTTAAGCAGATCGTCACGAATGAGCGGCAGCTGCCCGTAACGAACCTTCCATTTCCCCATAACTGGGAAGCCGTAAAGTTTTCCGTCCACCATCAATTTCTTGATTTCAGGATTTTCTTCCATCACCTTCTTAAAGTTCGGAGCAACGTCCAGATGATCCGTTACAGCAACAAACATGCCCGCTTTGGCTAAAGGTGCCGCGTCTAAGAAATTTGTTTTGGGGATACGGATAATTTCCGGAATATTGTTAGTTGCGAGCAAGGTTTGTACCTTTTCCCCGTAATTCGTATCAGGAGAAGGCTGAAGCTCGATTTTGACATTCGTCTTCTTAAATATTTCTTGTATGGATGGAGAATCCGTTACGATAGGCTGGGACGCACCATCTGGCAGCATTTCCTTTAATGTCATCGGCTGATCAAACAGCTTGCCGCCCGGACTTTTGGCATCAGCGCTTTTTTGACCTTGCCCTTCCACTTTTGGTGTTCCCCCCGAAGCTGGAGCCGTGATAGTGCCTTGTGTGCTGCAGCCAATCAACGCTGTACCTGTTAACACCATACTTGAAATCAAGGAAATGACTTTTTTCTGTTTACTAGCCATAGCTATTCACTCCGTTTCCTATTTTCCATTCGCAATTGAAACACCAAACACAGCTATCCTTTTAAAGAACCCACCATAACCCCTTTTACAAAATATTTCTGGATGAACGGATAGATGGCCAATATCGGAAAGATCGTAATAATGATGACCGCATATTTGATATTCTCAGCAGAGACCAGCACGGTCATATCGGATCCGCTTGCAGCCATGCTCTGATTGCCCATCTGTCCGGCTACGACAATTTTGCGCATAATAATCTGTACGGGAAACAGCTTTGGGTCGTTTAAATAGATCATCGCCGGGAAAAAGCTGTTCCAATGCCACACGGCATAAAACATTGTCATAGTAGCCAATACAGGCATGGAAAGCGGCAGAACAATACGCAAGAAAATGTGCACGTCATTAGCTCCATCGATGAAAGCGGATTCATGAAGTTCATTGGGAATCCCTGAGAAAAAGGTTCGCATCATAATCATATACCATACATTAATCGCCGGAGGCAGCAGGATTGCCCACATCGAATCTAGCAAACCTAGATTGTTAACAACCAAATAATTCGGAATGATGCCACCGTGAAAGAACATCGTTAAGATGATCAGAAAGGTAAACACCGATTTGCCATACAGCTTATTTCTGGATAACGGATACGCGCACAGGGCTGTTAAACCGACATTAATACAAGTACCTAGCAGCGTATACACAAATGTGTTCCCATAGGAGCGAATGATCGCAGGATCCTCTAGGACTGTTTTATAAGCTTCCCAATTGAATCCGGCAGGAAAAAACTTCACATCCCCCCGAGACACCAACAGTCCATCGCTCACAGATATAATAGCCATATAATAAATTGGGTATAAGGTCACAATTACAAGCACCGATAAGAGCAAATAATTGTACCCGTCAAAAAGCCAGGGGCCGATGCCTTTGTTAGTTCTCACAACTCACACTCATTTCTACCATAAGCTGGTTTGGCTAACTTTTCTCGCAATGTAGTTCGCCGTAACAACAAAGCATAAAACAAGGATCGATTGGAAAAATTCAACGGCTGTAGCGAAGCTGAAATCACTGCCAACAAGACCTCTACGGTAAACAAAGGTGGAAATAACATCTGCGGTCTCATAAGTAGGCCCTGTGTACAACAACAGAATTTTTTCATAACCGATTGACATGATGTTCCCTAAATTCAATAAGAACATGATAGTAATCACGGGTGCTATACCGGGCAGAGTTACATGCAGCATCTGCTTCCAACGGTTAGCACCGTCCATGGTCGCCGCCTCATATAGCTGCGGATCAATGGAGGTAAGCGCGGCCAAATAAATAATAGCGCCCCACCCCACCCCTTGCCATATCTCAGAGCTTACATAGATCGTCCTAAACCAACCCGGCTGCATCAAAAACTGGATAGGCTCATAACCAAGACCGGCAATGATGCGGTTAATCAAGCCTTCATTGGTTAAGAAATTAATAATCATCCCACAGATGACGACTGTCGATAGAAAATGCGGCAAATAGCTGACCGTCTGCACAAATTTCTTAAACAGCTTGCTTTTCATTTCATTCAATAAAAGTGCTAAAAGAACAGGAGCCGGAAAAAAGAAAACGATTAAGTAAATGTTCATTAGCACAGTATTACGCACCAGAGTCCAGAAATAAGGATCCGATAAAAATTGCTGAAAATATTTGATGCCCGCCCATTCGCTTCTCCATATTCCTTGAAATACATTGTACTCTTTAAATGCTATTAACAGCCCGAACAATGGACCGTATTTAAAGATTACAAAGTACAACATGGGAAGAATCAACATCAGATAAAGGTACTTGCTCTGCTGAATTAGTTTTTTTCTTTCGCCCATAAATCCGGTCTGTTTAATACTAGGACCTCCTTTCTCTTAAGCTGCCTTATTTGTACCACGGCAGATACTTCAGTTTAAACGTCCATTCCTCGCTTCGTTTGTTCCATTTTGGGAACGTTCGGCAATTGTTTCAGCTTTCCTCCCTTGTTTCATTCTTCCGCTTCCGGCTTGTAGCCCTTATTTTTCCTGAATTCATTGGGAGGTAGGCCTTCAAATTTCTTGAACAATCGAATAAACGTCGTCCTACTGTAAATTCCCACTTGTTCCGAAATGTCACTAATGTTCCGGTCTGTGTTCATCAATATTTCCTTCGCTTTCATAATTCTGATCATGCTTATGTAGTCGGTCAAATTTATGCCTTTCTTTTCTTTGAAAACCTTCGATATATACTTGGAGGAGACCCCCATTTGCTCCGCTATTTTTTCCAAATAAAGATCTTGACCATAATGCTCTTCAATATAAGTTACTATGGTCGAGACCAGCTGATCCGTTTTATAGGAATAGATATTTCTTTCTTTGGACATATCCGTCAGCTCTGTAATAAGAAAATCCTGCCGGGTGTCCGCATGCTCCAAGGAGGTTACCGCATCCTTATAGGACTTCGAAATTCCACTTATACCCGCGTAGATTTTACCGATACCTATATGAATGCTGCAGTATCTGGAATCTTGCCGAAAGGTTTGCACAATGCCCAGCATGGCTCCTCTCAACTCATTCAACCCTTCGTTCTCATTGATATTGACTAGACAGACGAATACATTTTGTTTCGATTCAAGAATATAGGCCGGCACATATTGGGCGACAAAGCCGTCGATGATTTTTTTGATTTTATTAATAATGAGCAGCCTTTCCACATCCTGAATCTCTTCATAAAATGCGGGCTTATAAGAGAAAACAACTTTACAGCATACGAACGACTCCTCATTAAACTGTAGCTCCTCCTTTAACAGCTTCTCCAGCTCTTGCTCATTCACCGGCTTAGTCCCTGAGACAGCATTGAGCAACACATAGTCGATATAGTCCGTCGAAAAGCTATCCAGCTTCTGTTTAAATATGTTGTTTTTTTCGATGATTTGATGAATCCCCATCCCGATCCACTCGAGCTCATTCCCTTTCTTTAACGGCCTGGATGTGTAATCGCTTTCATCTCCATCTTGCATTAAAATATCTCGTATTTTTTGAATAGGACTGTACAGATTATAGGCAAAAACAAACGACAAAACACAACCCACCATCAGTAAAATGATACAAATAGAAGCGACTGTCGCAAAAATTTGAGTCGATTGTTTCGTAAATTCCGTGTAAGGGGTAACCGCATAATAGGTCCAGCCATAGGTACCGGACTTAACGCTTGTTAAAACAAATTTGTGGCCATCGATAAGTAGCTCCCCGCTGCTGATCTGCTCCCTTGTAAAGCCATCCTCGCCTAACCAGCTGTTTGGAGGGATAAGATCTTTAGAGCTGGACCAAATGATTTCCTTGCTGCTATCGAAAATAAGGTAATTAGTCGACGAATAACCGCCGTTTTTTTGGATCGTATTGGCTATTCTTTCAACCGATACGGTCATAACCATGGCCGCTTGATGGCCGTTTACGGTTTTTGCAAACACAAAGGGTATGGCGGTTTTTTCCACTGAATTAGTAACCGTAACTTTAGAAGGTTTCAATTGCTCCAAATATTTATCTGTATTGATTTTACTTCTCCAGAAGCTTTGATCATAAGCGGTAAACTGATAAATATTGTTAAAAAAATAATTAAAATTTTCCAAACCATCCTTCGTGTATACCTTCTCATCGTCAACAAAAACAAAAATGTTATCAATCAACTCACCGATGTTATTGGAAATACGGGCTAGTGTATAAGGAATATTCGGCAAATTCACTCTATCTGCGGGGTCGTAGAGTCTATAGGGGAGTAAATAAGACATGACGTTTTTATCCGAATAAAAGCTGAGGCTGCTCCTTTGAGCCGTTTGTAGATATACGTCAATAAATTCCGCAGAGGCTTCTAAATTGAGTTGAATTTTTTGCTTAAAATCTTTTTTGGCCGTGTCATGAAAATGAATATACAAAAACGCGCCGATAATAAGAATCGGTAAAAGAAAGGATAAGAAATACAGTAATATACGGAGGAACAATCTATTTTTTAGAGGGATATAAGAGCTTAGTTGAAATGATCTCATAAGGCATACAGTCCTTTCATCTGGCTAGAGCTGTGTCAGATCCCGATATTTACAATTTTGCAGCCTTAGTATAATGCATTGATCTTTATTTGGATATCACCAAATCGTCGTATTATGAACCGTTTTCACACCTACAACAAAAAAAGAGAAGATACCTGAAAGGTCTTCTCTCATTTCTTTATAAGTGGTTATCCTTCAAGCCCTTTTTTCACCCATCCAGCTACGGTTACCGTCCTCTTGGCCTGATGGACTACTGCATCCTTTACCTGCTCACGCATAGTCCCGTTTTGTTCAACGGTTACGCTTGTTCCGTATGGATTCCCTCCGGCCGCATAGATAACGGGATCGGTGTACCCAGGCGCCGCGATTATTGCTCCCCAATGATAAAAAGTCGTATTAAGTGCAAGTATCGTTGCCTCTTGTCCACCGTGTGGGTTGCCTGCACTGGCCATTGAGCTTACTACTTTGTTTACTAATTTGCCTTGAGCCCAGAGGCCGCCCGTAATGTCTATAAATTGCTTCATCTGAGAAGGCATATTGCCAAATCGAGTCGGAACGCTGAAAATAATGGCATCTGCCCATTCCAGGTCGGCTGGTGATGCTACCGGCACATCCTTGGCTGCTTCCACATGTGCCTTCCAAGCTAGGTTACTGTCAATCGCAGCTTGAGGCGCAAGCTCTTGAGCTTTCACCACTTTTACCTCTGCTCCTGCTGCTTTGGCACCTTCTGCTGCCCACTGTGCCAATTGATAGTTGGTTCCTGTTGAACTGTAATAAACAATGGCTAGTTTTACATTAGACATAGTTAATCTCCTCTATTTAATAATCTTAAGATGTTTGTCAGAGCATCCGAATTATTATTTGATTAAATTTAACTATGTATACTGTCGATTTGCTATTTTAAACTATGTCTATCCCTTTGGTCTCTTTGCCTAGAAATAGCACTGCAAGTGCCCCAATAACGATCGCCACGAAAAATATGATAAATATAGAATTGATTCCGGTTTCCCGGGCTACCAGCATACCTACAAGGTAAGGACCGATTACTCCGCCAAGGCGCCCGAAGGAAGCCGAAAGCCCTACACCGGTAGAACGTACCGCGGTTGGGTATAACTCCGGTGTATAGGCATACATAGCTCCCCATGCACCGAGGTTAAAGAAAGAGAGGCTAATTCCGGAAGCAATCAGCATCCCTACCGTTTCCGCATTGCCGAACCAGATCGCACTTAATGCTGTCAGCAGTAAATACGTAACGAGCACAAATTTTCGTCCGAATTTCTCAATAAAGTAAGCAGCTGTGAAATATCCAGGGAGCTGTGCCAGCGTCATAATCAGTACGTATTGAAAGCTTTTTACAAGGGTGAAGCCCTTCAGCACCATAACTGTCGGCAGCCATAAGAACATACCGTAATAGGAAAACACAACGGTGAACCATAAAATCCATAGTGTAATCGTGGACTTGCGGTATTTGACAGACCACACGGAGGCTGCGCGTTCTCTGAATGTCAGCTTTATGCGTGACTGCTCTATAAAGCGGGGCGAATCCTGAATAGTTTTTCTAAGGTATAAAGCGTACAGGGCTGGTAACGCGCCAATAACAAAGGCAGTTCTCCAGCCATATGCTGGAATGATGAAATAAGCTATCAATGCCGCCAAGATCCATCCTGCTGCCCAGAAGCTTTCAAGCAGCACAACAGCGCGCCCTCGCTCCTCAATAGGTACCGACTCCGAAACAAGTGTAGAGGCGACAGGCAGCTCACCTCCAAGACCGAATCCGGTGAAGAAACGCAGCACACATAATACACCGAAGCTTGCAGCCAGTGCAGATAGTCCACTTGAAGCCGAAAAAATAAGAAGCGTCCAGAGCAATACGGACCGGCGACCATAGCGATCCGCTAACGAACCCGCCACTACCGCCCCAACAGCCATTCCAACCGAGTTAATCGCAGTCAACAGACCTATCTGCTGCGCCCCCAATTTCCATTCTACAGCTAGAGCCGCAACAATGAATGAGATAATTCCCACATCCATTGCATCGAAAAGCCAACTAAGGCCAACACTGACTAGTAATTTACGTTGCTTCGGTCTATGTAATAAAGCTGCCTTATTCATAATAAGTCTCACTCCCCGAAAATTCCGTTTTATTCAACACTTCGGCTTTAGAATAGTATGGATGAGCTTACTCTCTATTATCCTATTGTATATCAAAAAAAAAAGGATTAATTCTGCCCGGAGGCACAGAAAATAAGGAGCATCCGGCTTTATAATGCCGCTGCTCCTCAAGGTAATAATTCAATACTAACCAACTAACTACTAACTATCGAACTGACCATTCCTCTTTGTTATTCCAGTCCTTCGCTTTCCAACGCAATATTTCTGGAGTACACATAGGCATCATTTCCTTCAGAAAGGACAGCAATTCCACATCTGACATCGGCTTGAAATTTCGAGCTACGGCCAGATTCTTTTCCAATTCTTCCATTGACGAAATCCCAACAATGGAGGTGGAAACGGGTAAGCTGAATGTATATCTTAGTGCTTGCTCGTACCAATCAGATAACCGCCCTAGCCCAAGCAGCTTCATACCGATTACAGCTACGCCTTTCTCATTGGCCTTGGGTAGAAATTCATGCGCAAAGCTGTATATGAAATGATCCGCTGCCGATAAGGCTACAAGTGCACTATCGAACGGAAATCGGTTAATCGCTTCCAATTGAACTTGAGGATTAAGATGCCCGCTAATACTTAAGTACTTAATAACACCCTGCTCTTTAGCTTCAATCAGCGCTTTAAGCGCCCCATCTTCAGCAAATATTTGATCCAATTCGTCCATCGTACCTACTGCGTGAAGTCTCCATTCTTCTACATGATCTGTTTGAAGCCGTTTAAGACTCTCTTCGAGCTTTCTCCAAGATCCGTCCCTAGTGCGTTCACCGGTTTTTGTAGCAATCCACACCTGATCACGCCGATCACCGAATGACTTGCCAAGACGTTCCTCCGATTGACCTTTGGAATAGGTCGGTGCGGTGTCAAAATAGGTGATACCTTCATCAATCGCTCGGTTCACAATCTGTATGGCCTCGTCTTCTGTACAGTTATGCTCATCGACAATCCGTTGAGCGCCGAAGCTGAGGATCGGGAATTCATAACCGGTTTTACCAAATTGACGTTTTTCCATAAAACATGTATCCCTCCCATTAATCGAATTAGCGAGTTGTGTGATGTCTACAGCGAGTTAACCCTTATTATAACCCATTCGAGGTGGAATATTAAGCCAATCTTTAGGAGTCAACTAGAAAAAAAGCCGCAGCCCCTAATCCTATTAGGCAAGCTGCAGCTTATTGTATTTACGTCCAAACTTTTGGGAACCATACTTGTGAAATAATGCTTCAACCATGGCAATCTCTGAGACTGTCAAATTCATCACTCTAAAGTAAGCTTTAGTTTTTTCATTATTGGTAAATTGTTCCCAAGTCAGCTTATTTCCTATTTTAACAGCATGATCATGTGAAAGAGCAATCCACTTCTTTATGCCGCCTGTACATATTTTGAATTCATTGGGTGCAAAATATTGCTCTGAAGTTACTACTTCAGGCCGCAGCTTTACAAGCTGTGCAGCGTTTAATGCATCGTCTAGTGCAGAATGATGTTGGCCGATAGGCGTTAATTGGTGAGCTTCTAAGGCTTGCTGTAAGCCCCCTTCAAAAAACTGTGTTAGATCAATCAGCTGACCCAACCATTCATTATTAATTTTGTTCACCTTGCAATCTACGAATAAATTGAAGAAATCACTGCCGCCCCATGCAAACATCTTATAATCTTCCCCACAAAATGATATAAACCGGCTAATCACTTCTTGGTAAGACGGACTTGCATATAATGTCTCTTTCTCAATGCCGCAAAATTTCAAAGCAAACCGATTTAGCTCAAAATTGGGATTTACGTAGCTTTGGAACGTATCAACAATATTTAAATGACGGTCCAGCTTTACTGCACCTATTTCAATAATTTCCATTGGATAAATATCATAATGCTTTCTTCCATTGAACTCTAGATCTATCACTATATAGTTCATAACTATCAACCTCCACTACTACAACAATACCATGTACAGCAGGAATTTCAATAGAGCTTTTCATTACCAGTCCATTCAGTACCAAATTTATTGCGAAAAAACCCTTGGCCTGCTTGCTTTGCAAGCCCAGACAAGGGTTTCTTAAGAGATTTAGGTAATATAAGAAAATTAACGAATTCGGAAAGTGTGTATTTCAAAGGGTTGTGTTTGAAAGCGAAATTGATTCACGTTGTCAGCTCCACTTTCGATTAAGGAACATACATTTTCTTTGATCTTATATTCTAGCAAATCCGTTTTAAGCACTTCACTAGCTTGTAAAGCAATATGAACCGTTACCTCACGGCTCTGGCCTATCCATTCGCGCAGACGTAGTATATAACCATCTCCATCCTCTGCTGGCTTGAAGCTTGTTACCGCCATACCATCCAGTCCATTAGGCAACAAATCAGCAATTGCGGATTGCGAATGTTCCTCGCCAACTAGTATTCCAGATACAGGAGTCATCGTTTCTTGGGCTTGCTTCCATACCGAGCCTTCTGCCCAGTCACCTTTATGCGGAATAAGTCTGTAACGATAAGACAAGCTTCCGCCAACCCATTGCGGGAAATTGGTACCCCACCAATTGTTGAACAAATTGAAGTTGATCTCAGGCTTCTCAGGCTTGTAATCAGGTTCAAAATCCCACATTCCGTTACGTCCAATGGAAAATAATGGGGTATCTAACGGAATGATCGCCATTCCCACATTTCCATCCGATACATCCACGAAGTTTTCACAGCAATGCAGCAGTGTATTGGATGATCGAACGATATCCGTGCAAGGATCGATAACGCTTCCCAGTTTATTGATTCGATAGCTTGGATTATCCAGCTTTAATGGAAACAGTAGGTGCCCGGATTCCGCCATAGGGGTTTCCTCTTTACCTGTAAACCGCCATTCCAAATCAATATTAGGCGAATCCTCCATTAGAGTAATACTCCAAACCGTCTCGTTAGCATTGCCATACTCACTAACTGACGATGTATCACTTGAGGCGCTACACACCAACCGAACAAAATCCGACTCTTCAATCAGACGAATCTCACTAAGCTCGGTGGTAAACGATAGCCGTTTCTGCTGTTCAGGATATTCTGTCTTACCGAAGTCATGAACGCCCCAATCATAAAACCGGTACGCATATTTCTTGATGTAGCGGGTTATTTCTTCACTTGAATAAATATTGTATTCATACTGTCCGAAGCCGAATTCAGAGGTTTCTTCCACCCATTCCTTCTGCAGCTTCTTGTCGTAAAGACTAGTGATCCATCCCGTCCGATTATCTAGCTTCACCCTGACGAAAGAGTTTTCTAACACAGACTCCTGATGGTTAACATAACCTTTCAGTTCGGTTGCATGTGTATCTACAGAAGTAGCCGCAACCTCAACAGCTGAACCTTTATATGCAGCTTGGAGCTCTACTTGATTAATGCAAGCAATCGTCTTATAGCCCAAGGCTGGGAGCTGCTTCACTTCTACGATAATGCCGGAATTGGTAAAGCTCCAGATAAGCTGCTCACCGTTCGCGCAGTCGATAAAGACTTCATCGGAGCCTAGGCTTTCTATGTCCTCCAGAAGGACGAACGCATCACGCTGCCAACCCAAATAATTATAGATTCGATACGTTTTCTTATCCTTTGACGGCGTCACATTTACCCTTCCAGTAAGCATCCCAACCGCAGCATCAAGTGAGGTTTCGGCTTTATTTAAATAATTGATCTGTTCCTGCCAGGAATGCTCCATCTTGAGGTACCGTTCACTGCTCTTATCCTTAAGAAACGACTTCTTATCGTATGTTCTAGGGAACAAGAAGCTTTTGCAATCCATCCCCCATGTATGCTCACCGAACAAAAGAGTATACTCATAGCTCTCATCAATTTTACTCTTGATCTGCTGTGTAAGGCCTGTAGCCCCGCCGATATCGCTTGTCTCGCCGGAGAGCATGCCGAGCGCCAGTGCGCTTTCAGCCGCCGCGATGCGGCTCCTCAGCTCCCGCACGCGGGAAACCTCGCGCGGCGCCGTGCCTACGCCGTGAATCCAGGCATCCGCCAAATCCCCGCGGATTACAGGCAAATCTGGATTTCTTGACAAGAAATCCACAGCGAAATCACTCAAGCTGCCGATGTGCAGCTCGGCCTGCAGACCGCTCTCAGCAATCGAAGCTTTCATTTCTTCGATTACTGTCGCCTCATGCGGCCCATGATTGTCGCTTGTATGAATCAAAGCGAGCCATACCGGATGAGTCCACTCCTCCGGTGGCAGGATGCCGGTGCCATAGGCGCCTTTGGAATAAAAGGTTAGCAGCCGCTCCCCATCCGGCCCTTCCCAGAAAAATACCGGCGGCACATCGGGAGGCGTTGAGAAGCCATTGCAGCCCAGATGCAAAATCTCTACACCTGCTTTTTTCAATAAGGAAGGAACGATCCAGGTGTGCCCTGGGACATCTGTCATTTTCGCATCCTTGGGACGGTACCCAAACTTCTCGCTCAAACTACGAGAAACATACATGCCTCGAATCCACTCCTCCAAGCCGCAAAACTCGGTATGAGTTGTATAAGGAAGCATGTGCCATATTAATTGGCCATCTTCCAGGAATTTCAAAGCGCTTGCTTTATCCGATTCGTCACTGCCCTGCAACGATTGCAGCAAGGGCCATGCCGACATCGTCCAAACATACTTTTCGTTCGGATCGTTATCCTTGGTTTTATCGCAAATAGCAATGACTTCTTTCAACATCTCGGTTTTGTACTTATGAACTACATCGGATGCCAAACCCGTGAAACCGATATCAAAATGTGTTTTAAAAACCACATATATTTTTTCCAAACGATCGTTCATGGGCCCTGTCTCCTTTTCTCTACTTAGAACCGAACCATCTACTGTCATTCGTCGGTCTAATTGTCTGCTAGTACCTGCTGCTTGAAGACATCATCATTAATTTGAATGGATGTCACAATAGGGTAATGATCAGATGGATAACCTCCATCAATTTCTCTGCGATCAACCTGCGTTTCCAGAACTTCAATTTCGGGAGACACAAAAATATAGTCAATTGGCTCCCCTGTATCACCGCCTTTAAATTCGTGAGCAGTTAATCCGATAGTACCCGGAAGCGCTGTGTAAGCATCCTTTAGCCAAGTCTGGCGGCCCTGATAGTCCGTTTCCCCTCGCAGAAAGCGGATTGGAAAATGATCGGGATGACTGTTCAGATCACCCGTCAGGATAACCGGCAAGCCAAACTCTGTTCGATGTGATCGGATAGTATCCCATATGAGTACAGAACCCAAATCTCTAGCGGTCTGCCCAAAATGATCCAAGTGCGTATTATAGACGAGAAACTCCTTGCCGCTTATAAGATGCTTAAAGTGGACCCAGGTGCATATTCTCGGCAGCATACTGTCCCAGCTTTTGGAGCCTACTTCATAGGGAGTTTCCGACAGCCAGAATTGGCCATGATGCAGGACTGCAAGCTCTGCTTTTTTGTAAAAAACAGCACAATGCTCATTCTCGTGCTCGCCCATTCGCCCATTACCTACCCAAGCATACTCCTCTAGCCTCTCGTTAAGACCCGTTAACATGATGTGATAGCCTTCCTGAGTACCGATAATAAGTGGTTGATGCTCTTGAATAATACGTGCAACCCGATATATTCGGTTGGTCCAAATGTTATCCCCGTCATTCGGCGTGTTGTATCGTAAATTATACGACATTACAGTAATTTTCATTTGAAATCACCTCAGAAATTAGTAATTTAATCCAAATAAATGGGATTCGTCAAGGTCGCCATCAATAAACAGTCCGTCTCTTTAAAGTACCTCCATACCTCTGCTCTCACAAACTTTATATGGCCTGCCTCAAAACTAAGCTCCGCTATTCCATTCTCGTTATCTGAAACTATCACTTCCTGCTCAACCCCTCTATTGCTGATCAGCTTCAACCTGTCCCCCGTTATTAGCTTCTCTGCCTGAAGTCGAATGGTTCTATTACGCTCCTCATTTGGTACAACCTCGCCGATCTTATAGGACCCGCATTCCAGCTCTACAAAGGGTCCCTCAGGAGAGTAGCTGATTGACACATGTCCCTTATCAATACCATTCAGAATGCCTTCTATGGTCTTAGTAGAAGCCAGCACCCAAGTGCAGGGCATCGCATGCTTCACATACGGATCCGGTCTGTGGACATCGCTTCCTCCTATGGCCGTCAATCGTCTGCCGGTTACGAGCTGCTGCTGCCACCAGTTTAAGGTCCGCTCATTTCTGTCTGTCCAAGGGCCATTCCATACCTCAACCCAATCATGATCGACTTGAAAGTCCCATTCCCATGGACAAAAATCACAATGAGGATGATTCAGCACGATCTTAGCTCCGCGTTCTCTAGCCATGCTCAATCTTTTGTTAACATCGTCTTGATTAGAAACACGAAAATCATCTAAAGGATCTGTAACCCCAAGAAAATTGCTGTGTCCAAAGTTTGTTGTAAATTCATAGCCAGGAATCATAACTACACTTGTATTTCTAGGAAAGGATTGATTTTGGCTGGAAGTATTATGATCGGTCATTGCAATGAAATCACAGCCAAGCTGCTCCATGATTGCTGCATTTTCCTCCAAGGTATACGATCCGTCACTATTGATGCTATGGGTATGCAAATCGCCTTTAAGCCAGCGTTCCGTAGCATAAGTAAACTCTATTGTTACTTTTACCGTGCAGCCATCCTCAGGTATTTTATAAGCATTATGCAGAACAGCCCAGTTACCAGCACTTAATGGACCCGACAAGTAACCAGGGGTTGCTTTTTCCAGTCCTAAGCTAAAATGAGTGCGCGCACCACCGCTCCAGCCTCTAACTCTATGAGAATCACGAATCCCCAGATCGATAATAGCGATTGAATTCTCTTTGGCTTCCACTATGTAACTAACTTGTATTTCCTCTACGTGGCTCGGCATCTCAAAAGGAAGCTCCACATAGGTGCTTTGCAACGCATGTTCTATAAAAAGTGAGAAAGTGGCTGTTGTACGTTTCGGCTCAACCCTTTTCATAAATCAGGCCTCCATTTGGAAAATAATGACACTACTCCTTGTTTGCTCCTATCATGATGCCTTTGACGAAATACTTTTGAACATAAGGATAAATAATAATGAGCGGAACTAAGGCAATAACAATCCCTGCCATACGAACATTCGTAGTGATGATAAAGTTACTGGAGGTAGAATCCGTGTCGATAATTAGCGATTTCAGAGCAATCTGTAAGGTATACTTGGAATGATCACTGATGTATAGAAGCGCTGGGGTAAATTGATTCCAACGACTTACAAATTCAAATAAGGTGACGGTGGCTAAACCTGCCTTTGCTAACGGCAAATACATGGTGAAGAATATCCGCATATCTCCTGCTCCATCCATCCGCGCAGATTCCGACATTTCAATAGGTACCGTTGCAAAAAAGTTGCGCATTAATAACACACTGAAGCCCGACACAAGACCTGAAATAATAAGGGCTGACAGAGTATTCAATAAGCCAAGCTCTTTGTTCACCACATAGAGCGGTATCATAATCGCTTCGCCCGGAACCATCATCGTGATTAGAATTAGCGATACCATCAGCTTTTTCCCTGGAAGCAGCGGTTGAACCAGCACATATCCCGCCATCGCACACAGCAGCACGTGACCGATCGTACCCACCACTGTAACAATTACATTATTGGTAAAGGGTAAATACAGCTGCATACGGTTCCAAACCGTGCTGAAGCCCTCTATGCTAAATTCCTTCGGCCATAAAACGATTCCTGGCTGCATGGAAGCAAAATTCGTGGAAAACGCTAACGCAAAGGTATTCATGAAGGGAATAATCATGGTTGAAACCAGTACCAGTAGGAACAATATATTGAAAGCGTCGAATACGCGGCTAGACAAACTTGTATACTGATTCTTCATCCTATTTGTCTCCCCCATCGTCATAACGGATAAGCGCTCTGGTTACAAAAGTAAGGATTAGCGTTGCAAAAATGACCAAAAATCCGGAAGCAGTTGCAAGTCCAATTTTGAATTCAAGAATCCCCTTCTGGTACGTGTACATCATGATTACATCTATCTTCTTGGCGATGGCTCCGTTTCTCATGACAAAAATCTGATCGAACATACGAAGAATACTTAATACATTTAACATAATAACAACCTTCATTGTTGAAACAAGAGAAGGAAGCGTCACAAATCGCACCAGCTGCCAACGATTGGCTCCATCTATTCTTGCCGCTTCATATAGCGAAGGGTTGACCGAAACGATTGCAGCCAAGTACAAAATACACGTAAAGCCCATCTCTTTCCATACTGAAGTGAATACCATAATCCCTCGAGCGTAGATGGTGCTGGACATAAAGCTAATTGGTTTTCCCGCCCCTAGCGCCAACAAGAGCTGATTCACAATCCCTGTGTCAGGTGAGAGCATCATAATCCACATCCCGCCTACAACAACCCATGAGAATAAATGAGGAAGGTAAACGACCATTTGCGTTACTTTTTTAAACCAGGTAGAAAAAATTTCACTTAAGGATAACGCCAGAACGATAGGCATAATAAATCCAACAACTAACGAGCTGCAGCCGATAATAAGCGTATTCTGAAGAGCGTCCCAGAAGGAGCTGTCCATAAGCACTTCTTTGTAATTGTCAAAGCCTACGAATGGCCGGTTTCCAATCAAGCGGAAGTTTTGAAAGCTGATAATAAATCCTCTTACAAGAGGATAATACGAGAAAAGTAAGAAATAACCGAGAATGGGAACCATCATTATATACAAAGTTTTATATTTCCAGACGGCTTTCAAGCGACAGCCACCACCTTATCCGATCGAAGTTGATTGATAAGGGAGTACAACGAGCATACTCCCTCTCTTATGCTGATAAGAAAACAGAATTCCATTTACTATCGGTTCACCTAATAATTCATGCTATTAATCAATTAATTGTTTGGCTTTTAATTGCTCACGCATTTTCTTGACAGCTTCAGCAGCAGGCATTTCTCCAAGTATCGCTTTAAACGAAAACTCATTAATAATTTTTTCTGCGTCAGCCCATTTTGGAGGAGTCAATTCCAGCGTCGCATATTTGATTACGAGCTCCTGAGCTTCTTTAACACCAGGCAGCAAGCCGAATGGCGGTTGAACCTTTTTGTTATACCAGAACGGTACGCCATGATCCATCGCATGCTCCTTACCTGCTTTTGTCAGCTCATATTTGCCGTTGGCTTCTGTATAATCATTCTCTTTGATACCGAGGCTGCCCAGAATAATTCCATCCTTGGAGTGCCACCATTCGATGAATTCGAACGCTGTTTTGGGATGCTCTGCATTAACAGGAATTACCCATACATCCGGATCTCCGCGGCGCAGCATATACTTGCCATCGGGACCTGAAGCACCCGGTAGGCCCTTTGCTTCAAAGGTTGTTTTCGGGTCCTGCTCTAATCTCGTATTATTCAACATACCCACCCAAGCATCCCAATAAGTGATCATGCCTACACGGTCCGTAAGGAACAAGTTACGCATTTTACCCGTATCATTAGTTGCAAAGTTCGGATCTAGGATGCCTTCTTTGTACAATTTGTTAAGGAACTCATAGACAGGAATCGCAGCATCTGTTGAATAAGGAACATCCTTCTTGCCATCCTTCTCTACATACCGCTGTTTCAGGCCCGCTGAACTGAAAAATCCTTGCAGCTCATACATGCCGGCCGTTGATAAACCATAGGTATCTTTCTTACCATTGCCATCAGGATCCTGCTCAGTGAAGGCCTTGAGTACTTTGTAGTAATCATCCAATGTTTTCGGCTCCGGCAGATTCAACTTCTTCAACCAGTCATTCCGTACAGTCGGCATAGTTCCGCCTTGGAATTTAGTAAACACGCCGAATATTTTGCCATCCTTCGTCTTAACCTGATCCCATTCCTGTGTCGGCAGAACATCAGGATCCTGCAGTACTTTGGAAGCCTTAACTTGATCTGTCAGAGGAGTCAATACACCTTGATCGACTAGAAGGTTCATTCTTTCTTTACTTACTTGCAGCAGGTCGAACTTTTCACCGGATGAAATAGCGGCCATCAGCTTTTGATCGTAATCGGATGCGGGCTTATCCAGCTTGGCTTTAATGCCGGTTAACCGCTCTATTTCTTTCTCGAAAAGCGTATTTTCGTCAGGATTTTTACCGCCGATTACTGATGACATCATACGTAGTGCTCTATCTTCCTTCTTGGCATCCGTCTTAGGCTGAGGGGTCGTGGTGTTATTGTTTGTGGTTCCTGTATTATTGGCCGTGGGTGCAGAATCGCCGCCGGAACAGCCTGCAAGTGCGCCACCAAGAAGCATGAATGCTACCATCGAACTAACCGCTTTAGTTTTCTTAATCATGTTAACCTCCCAATGTTAATTTCTCTTGGACAGAATACTTTTGTACCAGCACATTCTGTTATATGGCTAATGATAAACTAATAACCCAATTCAACCTGAGACACCACCGCCTTTACAATACGTTAATAAAGCGCTTTCATAGAACATCCACCTCAATATGAGGCTTTAGATCAACTTGCGGCATGATTCGCGGATCACCAGTCTTGCTTCAATAATCCTTTGCTGCACGACGCTGAGGTCATTCATTTTTTGTATAAGTATTTGCGCTGCTTCCGCACCAAGCCGTTCGGCTGATAACTCAACTGAGGTCAGCTTGGGCGTAATCTCCTGCGCTAACGTCGCATCGTTACTTAATGCAATCACCGAAAGATCACCAGGGATATCGATACCAAGCTCTCTGGCTGCACGCAGCACACCTAGAGCAACGCGGTCAGTGTCTGTGATTACGGCAGTAAACTCATGTTTGCCATAGATAGCTTTTAGTGCGCTGTAACCATAATCCGTTGCATGACTATGATGCTTTCTTGAATAATTCACCACATGTACGCTGCTGAGCGGCTTTCCATGCCGAGTGATTGCTTCATACAATCCGTTCTGCCTATCCGTAGAAACAGTCATATCATCTGCAGCATTAAGAAATAGGATGGATGAATGGCCGTTCTGTAATAAATACTCTCCAACCTGAAAGCTGACATTGGTATTATCATTATCCACATAACAGACGGACGCATCCTCAGGATCGGGCCTACCAATTAGTACCAATGGAATGTTCATTTGATTATATCTATCTATTCGGGGATCATGCTTTCTTGGATTCAGCATAATAACACCGTCAATAGGATCGATTGAAAATTGGGTCGGATCATCATGCTCAGGCAATGAATCAAGCAGTACCCGGTATCCTTGCTTCGAGCACTCTCTAATAACGCCGTTTATCATTTGGATCTCGAAGCCCGACATCGTGCTTTCTTTGGAAATGGGCATCTTGAGTCCAACAATCATCGTTTTCTTAATAGCTAAGCTTCTTGCTACATGATTAGGAAAATACCCCATGTCTTTAGCTACCTCAAGCACTCTTTCCGTTACTTGCTTGCTGATTGGTCGTTTCTTGCTGAATACACTGGAGACCGTTCCTTTAGAAACACCAGCTACCTTAGCTACATCATCAATTGTTGCCACACGATCCCCCCTTCAATTATTTGTTAAGAAATCATTAAACCGGTTTAATGATTTTCCCAATAAAAACCAGTTCCTACAACTGGTTTCATTCATCGATTTAACGAATCGTTAAACCGGTTTAACTGGTTTACATTTCCTATTATACATACGTATTATTATTCTTACAACCCATTTTTGTAAACTCTGCGTAAATTTTTGGTAAAGCGCTTAATCGCACATTATAAAAGAGAATGTCGATAATTGTAAACGCTGTATAAATTGTTCTTTCCCTTCATGCACTCTGTATTGTTTACACCTTTCCTATCCAATCGGAATACCGTTAGAACTACTTATCTGATTAAGTTAAACAATACGTTTATACCCATATTTATCAATCAAAAATGATAGGATAATACCAACGGTGTACCTAATTAAATCCACTATTAAAAATCCCCTTCCCAAAACCAAAGAACCTAATAAAGTACTCCTAATTCCATTTATCCACTCTGCTTGATATAGCTGACTGCATTCTATTGCAAAACAAAAAAGGATACTCATTCCAAATGCCAAAGACAATTTCTTATCCACCATCAAAAAACGAAAGCCATAATAGATCATACTAGCCCATAGTCCGTCTCCAAAATGTCTTGTAACAAATACAGGCAACAGATCCGAAAATGCTCTTGAACTAAGTCCCAATACGATCGTAATCAAAACTGCAATAAGATATACAATCCTGTCTCTCAATACTATCATTCCTAACTTTTAAGGGAATTCACTACATTAACAGCCACAGACAAAACATAAAAAGGCTGGGCAGAAAAAACCCCTCTGCACAACCCCTCTTTTCGTTCTTTCCATCATTTTCTGACGTTTGAGCTGCTCTTTCATAAAAATATGAACTGATGAAACATTTGCTCATATTGTTTATGTTTAGGAAAGCAGTTGTTGATTATAAACATTCAACAATCCTTTGGGCGGTCTGCTCACCGTTCATGATACAATCCGGAATACCAACACCATAATAGGAGCACCCAGCTAAAATTACGTCGGGATAGCTCTCGGCTAATTTATTTTCCAACGATTTAACGATATGAGGATGCTTCAAATGATAATTGGGCATCGTTTCATGCCATTTGGTAACTTCGAATGAAACCGGCATAACAGTTATTCCAAGGCTGTCTTCCATATCTTTTCGCGCAACCAGCATTAACTCTTCTTCTGTCATTTGCTGGAGGTTTTCATAATCGCGACATGTGCTCTTATAAAAGAGCCTTACCAGTAGCTGCTTTTGCTCCGAGGTGTGATCCCATTTGCGGCTGGTCCACGTACAGGCGTTGCAATTAAGATCACTGCCTTCTGAGACAATAAAGCCTGTCCCATCCTTAGGCAGCTCGCTATCTGGAATGTCATAACCCAGATAAATGCTAATCAGAGAGCTATTTTTCAACTGGTTAAAATCCTCATCCAGCCTCTCATCGCGGAGAAGTTGCTGTGCCACAGGATGCAGCGTGCTGAGTACGATGAAATTCGCTTCCAACTCTTCTTTGTTGGACAAAGAAACGATATACCGGTCCTGCCGCTTCTCAATTTTTTCAGCCTGCACACCTTTATATATATCGACATCGGTTAACCGCTCCTCCAATCTGTCGATTAAGCCAGATACACCCTGCTTGAACGACAAGAATTTCTTGTCACCATTTCCTTGAATTCGTTTTTTGTTCTCGGCCAATCCCCGGATGATGCTGCCGTACTCATTTTTATAATCCAGTAAGTAAGGAATCGTCGATGCTATCGTCAGATCCTGCAATTGACCGGAATATACACCGGACAGGACTGGAGATATTTGTTTCTCCACCAGCTCTTCACCTAGAAAATGCTTCAGAAATGCCCCTATGGAATCTTCCTTCGTAAAGGTTTCATTCGGTGTGTAAAAGTCTTTTAAGGCTTCTACCTTCCCCTGCGCCGAAACCAAGTCGGTCGTTGCTAACGATTCCAGGCTCATCGGTATGCCGAACAGCGCATCCTTCGGAATTTGTTTCAATTCACCTTCTGTATAAATAAAAGAAACTCCTGTTGCGTTATATACAACATTCTCCTGTAAGCCTAGCTCTTCTAAGAATGGAGCCACATTCGTTTTACGCACAACAATCGAATCCGCTCCGGTCTCCATTATAAATTCACCCTCATGAACGGTTCTAATTTTACCGCCTAAGGTATCATTCGCTTCCACCAGTACGATTCTTGCATCCTGATTTTGTGATTTTATCATCTTCTGAAGATAGTAAGCTGTCGATAACCCAGTAATTCCCCCGCCAATAATCACTATTGTTTTCAAAGAGATCCCACCTGCCTTGCCTAATTTATTATTAAACTTACAGTATTACCTTTGGCACTTTAATAACAGCGGATGTCACTATTTTATTATACGTCCATTTTCCTGCTATAGCCATTTTTCTGGACCTAATACAAGAATGTAAAAGAAAATAGTCATACATCCGACAATTTTGATGCAGTATCCTCAGGTACTTCCTAATACCAGTTTAACAAGAGAGTTTTTCTTAGTCTGTGATTTACATCATTATTCGCCACTCTTCGTTACCAATCTGTCCGTGGGTATGTATTCGCATATGAAATAATTAATTATTGTTTCTATTTATAGATTGAATACACCAAAAAACCTCCTTTCGGAGGTTCATCGATAATCTATAGGCAAGTGGAAAGAAGATCGCCTAGATTTACTGGACTTTTCAATGGAAAACCCATTTTAGCGAGCATCACCCAGTCAGGCAACCTATTTTAACCACAGACTTACATCTTTCTCATTTCTAAAAATGTACAAAAGTCATCGTTTATCTTGATTACTGAAAGAATAAATAATCGCAAAAATATCATGTAATTCTGGTTGTGAATCTTTTCGTCATCGCCACTTTTGGGTTGTGAATGACTGTATTTGTTTCTTAAGTCTAGTCCATTGTTAAATTGAGACTTGTTCAGAGTATAGTTGATATAATCTTGTTCGGGTCTTGAAAATAAGGTGCTTTCAAGTTCAATTACGTTCTTCTTCTCAAGATCATCTAATATCTTTCTTTCCGACTCCGAGTATTTCCAGTAACTGATTACTTCATTAAAATATAAATCATAAAGGATCATAACAAGAAACACATTGTCAAATATAAGATTCTCTTCTGCATCTATAGATAAATATTTGTTGTCTATAAGCCAATTAATTCTCGGGACATGGTATTCAGGATAGTCTTTTAGTTTTAATTTCTCATTGCGTATCAACTCAAAAAAGTTGTCATATGATTTTTCTAAATATTCGTTATAACCCAAACTGCTTTGATCTGAAAAAAGAAGAAAAGTTGCAGTCTTAAACTCTTCTCCTATACCATAGGTATATTTTCTTTTTACTAGTGAAGGGATGTTGCTATATATAAGATGTTCAGAGCGTATCTCAAGCAATTCAAAATCAATATGTCCTTCTTCAACATATAATGAGAATTGTTTAAGAACTGACTCCAATGCAGGCATAATATTTGTGCATTTTTCAAGAAAAGTAGAGTGGGCTGAAGGCATAGTTACTTGGAAGTTACGAGTATCAAATTCGATTGCGAGATAATCTTGAAAAAACCATTCAATTACTTCTTCTAATCGAATACCTAAACTAAATAGTTGATTGGAATATCCTACCATTTGAAGTAATGAGAGGGCATTCTTGTGGTCGAAAGCTACTCCTTTTGTGTAAGCATGTTGAGAGGTTGTAAATATAAAACGCTCAAACACACCCATTTCATTATATTTGTTGACCAATGTACATCTCATTTGAAGGTCAACAAAATCAAATAAATGTATAAAATTATTCAAAAGTGTTGGGTATTCCTGATTCTCTTCAATCCATTTTGCACTATAAGTGGCGGTTATTGAAAGATCGTCTCTAATTAAAGTACCTTCTTCACTCTGAGATTTGGAGAAGATAACTGCTGTTTCCATAATCATCCCAGAATTCTCTGTGAAGAATTTGCTTTCTTGATCTTCAGCCTTTCTTTTTGCTTTCAATAAGGTTCTCGGAGTAATTTCAATTTTATCTTTACTACTTTGTATATTGGCAATAAGTCGTAAATAATTTAAATTAGGATCTTCACTATCTATGTAATTATTAATAATAATTTCTTTATCAGAGCTACTTAATTCTTTTGGGAAATATATCGGATCTTTTTCACGAATATGCTTTAGTTCAAATTTATCCAAAAGCAGCTGGGCTGATGAGTTATTATTAAGCATATACTCCCTAATGATCCTACCAAAATGTTCAGTTATATTCTTGAACTTCAGCAAATCGTATAACGATACTTTTGATGTATTCAACATCTCCCTGAATTTTTCTTCAGTTATTACTTCATATACTTTGAATTTATCGATTAATTCCCAAAAATCACTCTTATAATAAAAAACATCAACATCAAAATAGAGTGCAATAATGTTATCGTCAGTAATTGATTTAAAAAATCTAGCTACAATCCCCAAAAATCTTTTTACTATATGCTGGTAATGGTTTACATCATCAGCATTCCAATCTGCTAGGAAAATTTTATTATCGAAATACTTTTTAACATTATATAGTTCAATTATGTCGTTAATATCCTGTACTTCTTTTCCTGCTTCGTGTTCTTTAATGAGACTTTCACATTTTTTTAGATTCTGGCCATTCGTCATATCGTTTATTGAATAAAACTTTACCTTTTCCATTTTTTCATCTCCAGTGTTGAACGCCTTACTTTACCTCAAATAAACCGCTCATTACATTTATGTGGCCAGTAATCATCTCAATTTTTATTTCTCATCTTGAATTCTATTCTTATGTGCCTCTCTAACTTTACTAGCCTCAACCCATTGTTCTGGTGGGGTAAAGTATTCATCATACTCTTTTATAGCTTCTGGCAACTGTTTCTTTCTCCATTCCCATAAGTACATTAAATAATCTTCACCTGCTCCCATTCTCCAGCCAATACTAAATGGATGAATATCGGGAAAAGCAACCCATTGTGGTAAGAAAAACTCAGGTGCATATCCGTCTAATCCGTTTCTTATTTCCATTAGCAATTTGCCTAACATATTTTGACCTTGACCGTTACCACCGTCTCCCCAGTAGGCATCATTTGTCGTATGTTCAACTATTGTACAATCCCCTGTAGAAAGAAGAATGGACTTTATTCTGGGATGTTGTTCAACTTTAGCAATTAGTGCTTCTCGCATGATTTGAACCTTGCAATCTTCCCAATCTTTGCGAAGAGGCTTATTTCTATCCCGCCCTAATCTTGTAGCTTCCATAGGTGTGATAGCAAGTCGAACTTCTTCCTCATATTCAGTTCCAACAAATTTTTGGGCTTGAAAATAATGCTCTGTAGTTACCCATTCTTTGTTAATCAGCGTTACTGGATACTTTGCAAAATTCGAAAAACAACCGTATGGTTTATTAGTTTCGTAAAACCTAATAAACCGTTCCTCGGGTTTAAGTTTTTTCATTTTCTTTCTATTTTCTTCAATCATTTTTTGTATGTTATCTGGGATATTCAAAATTATCCTACCTCTCTGATATAGATCGAAATTCCAGTGTCCACGCTCATTGACTTTAAGGGTGTATTAAATCTATTGCTAACCCTAGATTATGTCTATTAACTGTATTATTCCATTCCAGCAGAAGGCAATAGATACCGAGCAGTTTAAGGCAGCATATGACAGTATACTGGCTGAACAAATTCGATTGACAGCAAGCAAAGTTGAACTTTAAACCTGATTGAATCAAAGAAAGTCACATAACGCTACTTACAGGATTTTCAGTTCCAAGTAAGTAAGATAGCGAAGCTAGACATTGAAAATGAGCAAGTGCTTAAACATATCATCCACATGCTGATTCATAAGATTGAAGTACATGCGAATGATATCACCCGCCCACTTCTTTTGGGGCATAAATCAAGCGAGGGAAATCATTCCCCCGCCCCCGCCCATTTAAGTAACACTCAACACTCCACATGAGCGCGAGTGCCGTTGCTGCTGAACAGGAAGGAAGTGTTGGGGTAGTTGCTTACTCATGCGGGAGAAACGCAAACACCATGGGATACAGTCGATTGCTGGACGATCAGAGGGCTGCGACTGCCTGGCTTAACAGTGACGACAGTTGATCCATATCAACGGCTTGCCCTTGCCGCAGCTTTATGGTTTTTCTTTCCGGAGGACCGTCGAACATACCTTCCGGTAATGCAAGCTCATTTGCGTTAAAGATCGTAAAGCTAACCGCGTCTTTGGACGTGGAGATAACGGCGGCGTACTTCCCATTCTTCAAAAAATGGGGCTTCTTGTACTGGATGCGCTCCTGTACGTCCGGAATCGCCTGGTAAACCACCTCACGAAGACGGGAACTAAGCTCCCCCTGCCAAGGCTCTTTTAACGCTTCAATAAAATCCGTCACTTCCTGATTCATCTTATTTCCTCCTAAATAGTTCTATTAGACTTGCAAAACTCATACTTTATATGTACTAGCATAATCCTAACTAGCCGTTGATTCAGACTCAAACTGAACAACCGTATCAAGCTCGTCAAACCTTATTTTCAGCTTTTCAAGTTGCATTTTGGCTTTATTAATTTCAGTATTAATCTCAGAAAATAGCGATTCACTTTGATTAGGATTGGAAACTAGTGCTTCCTCATATAAGGAGATAAGTAGCTCTTCGTTTTTGATCGCTTCTTTTAAGTCTTCTTTGGTCTGTGACTTAATTTTGGCTATCATATCGGCGGTTGACGGTGGATGAAGAAGCTCAGCTTGCTTAAGCTCCAATCGGGCTATATCTTCCTCCACCTTTTTCAAAGTTTCAGCAGGATACTTATGTTCTTTATAATACTCAAGTGTTTTCTTAGAAATCATTAGCCCAGAATCAACTGCCATCCAATTAAAGGCATCCACATTCACCCTTTTATTTTCCAATAAATAGTTTTTCAGTTTCTCATGTTCTGAGGCTATCATTTGATAAAATTCTTCACTAGTGATATATGATAGCTCATCGAGGTCATTTTTCTTCTTCTTCTCTGGATCAATTTCTTTGACACTTTCCAAAGCTTTTGTTGCTCTAATTCTTTTATATGATTCTACAAAACCTTTTGCAAATTCCATCTGTTGATCCATCGTTTTTACTTTATCCTGGATTTCTTCTTCTGTAAAAAAGTATGGTTCCCCCTTAATTTTTTTGGATATCGATATCTTTTTATCATCGAACGCAACCTTTAATCCCAACGGTTCTGTAAGCTTAAGGGTTGGCACGTAATTAGTTCCATCCACCGTAATACTCAGTCCAATAACTTCACCTTCAAGTTCAACAACACTCATACTTTCAACCACTTTCCCAGTTAGTGGCTCAATGGCGGCTGACGCATTAAAAGCAAGCATTAATCCCCCACCTATTAGGATACCGACAATTAAATTCCTCATGCTTGTTCATCCTTTTGATTTATTTGTCATTTATGATAGATGGCTCAACATCAAAATCGGTGCCCTGACCTTCTCACGATCATTTACCTGCACAAAATCCTGCAAACTTACAGTTATTTTCAGCTGAAATTTACTATAGAGTGGAAAAAGCTGCGAAAGTACAGCCATTTTCATGTAGAATGGTCCGATTAAGCAATGCATGCACAGAAAGATGCACATTTACATGATTTCATGAACACTGTTGATAAAACATCAAAAAGGATGTACAGATGCAGGTTTTGCGAGTAGGCAGTAGCTTCGAATAATGTCTATATGCTGCCAATGCCGTTCGAAAAGTCTTATTAAGCGATGAGTTAGGTATGGATCTGAAATCGAATGGCTTCGTCAAGCGATGATTTCGATACTGGTACTGAGCCTTATAAATAGCCAATTATTTTATTGAATAGGATGAACTCAAGAAAAATGATAATAATACACGAAAAAATATACATTTGTAATTTAAACGTGCTCATTTTATCTTCCCAATATTCCCCCCTAAAAAATGAAATGAAATTTGGAGTAAAAGAATATCTCACTGATTCATCAAATTCATCTGCATCATAAAAAAACAATCTATAAAGAAGTTTGTATACGGGATAATTAATGATAAGCAAAATAATGACAATTAAAATTTCCCAATCCATCCCACTACCCCCAATCTTATTTATTTGACGAGAGGAGAAAACAGATAGTTGCAAATTTTGCCGCAACTTTCTTCCACTATTTTCCGTACAAATGATGAAGTGTTTAAGATTTAGGCACGCAGAAATTAGTAATAACCGATGAAATATGATGGAGAGTGATCCGTATGTCTAATAAGTTATTAGGAGCGGCAGCGGTAATACTAGATTCTGAAGGGTATGTTCTTTTGGTAAAACATAGCTATGGAAAATATAATTGGGAACTGCCTGGAGGATTATCCGAAAAAAATGAATCCGCAGAGGAAACTGCCCAGAGGGAAGTACTAGAGGAAACAGGCATAGATGTGGCTGTGGAGCAACTAACTGGGATATACTACGATCCTAATAATGATATGCATCCATTTTGTTTTCATTTGTAAAGAAACCAATGATCACCCCCCTCAACCCTGTTCATTGGAGATACTAGAATGTAAATACTACCCCATTGATGACCTGCCTCGCCCCATTAGTGATTTCACTACTCAGCGAATAATTGATGCGTTACAGCCTGACAATAATAAATTATTCCATGTTATCGGACCGAGAAAATGGATAGAGTAAACACATCATCTAAGTGTAGCAATCAAATCATTATTAAATGAATAAAGAGGGGGTAAGTCCCCACTCTTTCCGCCAAACACCTCCGTTTCAACTGCCTCTATAAATCTTCAGTAATCTACTGTGCTTGCTTATCTCCAAGCTCCACTATCTGTTTCATTGAAGTCTCTTATATACTTCTATTTCCCCGGACTTTTTCATATTAATAGTTCTCCTCTTAAGAGATTATAATATCTGAAACAAAAATTAGTTGACTACTATCTTAATCCTTGTCCCATCAGGATACTTCTCAAGTTGGTTACTAACCCAAGATCCAGCTCCTCTATTATCTGAAGGATTTATATGCTTAATATCGGCACCTTTTCCACCCTCGACACACATTGCCATAGGAAACTCATCACGGTCTAGATTAGGCTTTGTAGGAATGCCTTTAAGCGATTCTTTTCGATTTTCTTCAGCCCCCTTTCGATCAATTGTACATATGGAGGGCTCTCCTTGTTCTATAGCTTCCCTGATGTGCGCAGCTGTTTCTGGATAACGAACGGATGGAAAGACTATGGTATATACAGCTTCAGTATCATCATTCTGAGTACTTGCTGGGATTGGAAATAGTTCAGGTTTAAAAAAATATAATAGTGCGATAAGGCTCAAAATGACTAAGCTAACTAACATTGATTTATTTTTCATCTGTAAATGCCCTTAATATGAATTTTTATTTGTATTGTGAACATTGGAATCGTGAACCTTTTTCGAACAAATCCTTCTTCCTGTATGGAAAATTGATTTTATCATATATACTAAGCTAGTCGATATTTATTAGAAGAGGTGTGAACGGATGTTAAAAACTGCGCTTGGACGTTTTCGTCTTATAGGTCTGTATGAAGGAATTTCTTTCCTTGTTCTTCTTGGAATTGCCATGCCGTTAAAATATTACGCAGATTTTCCTTTGCCTGTTAAGATAGTCGGAATGCTGCATGGCTTGTTATTTGTTCTTTATCTTCTCACCCTTGCTCATGTGACTCTTACTAACCGCTGGTCCTTTATTCGTGTTATAGGCGCTCTTGTTGCTTCTCTTCTGCCTTTCGGCACTTTTGTGCTCGATGCAAGACTTCGCCGCCAGCCTTAAACGGCCATCATGTGTCTCTTAAAAGGGCCAGTACCAAATTTCAAACAAACAAGCCTCTAAAACCACGGATAAAGTGGGATTGGAGGCTTCTTTTTCTATGGACTCAACACTCTAAATGGGGCGTGATAGATCCTAAGAAGTCTTCGTCTTTTGGGACAGCACCAGCAATCGATTTTAGTAATTATTTCGCAGCCTTCCAAGCGGAAGGATGTTCCTCACTGACAAGCTCCAGGTTTGCTGCGCTGGCATTCGCTTCTACTTGCTCTGGGCTTTTGCAGCCAGGAATGACCGTGGCAACCGCAGCATGCTGCAAGCACCAAGCCAAGGCCCATTCGGCCATATTAACGCCTTCCGGCAGCTCATTCTGCTGGATCTCCTGTACTTTTTGCAGCTTCAATGCTGTAGCTTCCTTATCATGCCTAGAACGGACATCATTATCGGCAAATTGAGCCCCTGGCTTATATTTACCGCTTAAATAGCCACTTGCAAGAGGAACTCTGGCAAGCACTCCCAAGTCCTGCCGTTCGCATGAAGGAAAGACGCGATTCTCAGGTGTTTGATCCAGCCGATTGTACACCACTTGGATCGTTTTGGCATTAATACTGGATGCTGCATCAGTCTGATGAAGATTATCATTACTGCCGATGGAGATGCCTAGGTGTCTTATTTTGCCGGCTTGCACCTGTTTGTCCAATGTTGTCCACAGCTCATCATTGTCAAACTCTTCATTGGACCCTGAGTGGAATTGATATAAATCTACATAATCCGTTTGCAACGCAGATAAAGAGGCATCAAGCTGCTTAAGAACCTCTTGCGCTGACCAATCATTTCTTAATGGGTTGTTCCGATCGGAATGGTTATGTCCAAACTTCGTCGCTATAACCCAACCCGTTCTGCTTTTACGACGAGCTATATAGTCCCCAATAAAGCTTTCGGATAGATGATGACCATAGCATTCTGCTGTATCAATCAAGTTAATCCCGACATCCGAGGCTTTATCAAGAATGGCATCCACCTCGTCCTGAGTGAAATCCTTACCCCATGCTCCACCGAACTGCCACGTTCCTACTCCAACTACCGATACCTTTAGCTCCGTTTTCCCAAGTCTACGGTATTTCATGAATTGTCAGCTCCTTAGCCCAGCATTTGGAATTCTCTTTCCTATTTAATTATAAAAGAGTTTCCAAAAGTCAACAAGAAATGAAAAAAAAGTACGCTAGTTAAGTTCGAGTAACTAACAGAAGACCAGGTAAGAGATGAAGGCTGGTGAGTGTATTGTTTATAGACTAATCGTTACATCCAGCGGCACTATATTTTGGTTCAATTTTTCTTTGCACCATTTTAATTGAACCTGCATCTTAGTCTCAGATTCATCTCTTCTCGGAGTTTCAAAGTCTTCCTTATTGATAAGGTAAGCTTCTTGTAAATTATCTGTGTATTCGACCTTATAAACATGCTTAACCACAAACTTGAAGTCCTTCACATACCTGCCCGTATCTGCGTTCTTAAATGAAATTTTCATCGCTGCCACTCCCTGTCTAAAGATTTATAGAGCAAAAAAAGCCTGAATGCTCAGGCTTCCACATGTATCTTCAAATCGACCCCGATCGAAGTTTTATTAGGACTGCAGCACGCGAGAGACTAACCTCTTAAGATTTGTTTTCCAACAGGTCGCACATGGTGTCAATAGCTTCTTTCTCATCTCTGCCCCTGGTTTGTAAGGTGATTTTAGTTCCAGATCGTAATGGGATCATCATCATGCCTAGAATGCTTTTCACATCCAATTGTAAATCGTCATGATCAAACTTAATTTTGATATCGGAGCTGAATTTCGCTGCTTGATAAGCAACCTCCTGCAAGTATTGAGGCTGCAAGTCATTGCAAATTTGAATCTCATGTACTCTCATCTGTATGCCTCCGTTCGTTCGTAACTTCATGTAGAAAATCAAGAATATCCTCAGCCGCTTATCCACATGTTACAACAGATTTCGTCAGATGAGAAGTACAAGAAAACGCTATCAATTATTATTATTTTTTCTAAATTAAATTATCCGCGCCTCCCGATTCTTTTGCGAAAAGCTTTCTCACCAAATGTTCAACTCCAGCTACAAAAAAATCCCCTAAGCCGTCTGGCACAAGGGAATCTTTAGCTGTTACTCTTCTTCTTGCAGCTTGCTTTTTGCAGCCTCAATCAGCTGCTCATATATTTCATCATCCTCTTCAAGCAGTTCTTCTAACGCTTCAATCTCTTCTTCTCCGCCTGAATCCTTCAAGAAATTCAAGCTATAGCTCCACTCTTTATTGTTTTTTTTCCTGTATAGGGTAATCTCATAGGGCTGCTTATGGTTCTCAACACTAAATTCTACTTTGCCAATGTAGCCGTCTTCCTTACTGTGTGTCATGCTGGCTTCCAAAATGGTAATCAACAACATCATCCTTCTTTCGTTTACTAATTCGATACCAATCAAAAAAACTGTATCATCTAGATCTTATGCCAAAGAGTTCGCTATACCTGTTAACCGCTCAGCTAGGCCTGTAACTTTACCTACTGAAGCAACCATTTGCTGAGTAGCATCAGCCTGCTCGTTACTCTTGCTTGCACTGTCCTGTGAGGCTGCAGTTACCGCGTCCATCTTGATGCTGATCTGCTCCGTTAACTCAGCGATTTTCTCAGCATTTTGTTTAGATACGGCGGACAGCTTGCGAATTTCTTCAGCTATAATCCCGAATCCCCTACCATGTTCGCCACTTCGTGCTGCTTCTATCGCTGCATTCAGTCCTAAAATATGGGTCTGACTGGCTACGTTACGAATAAATTGTAACATTTCGCTGATGTTTTTGGAAATATCCTGTACCTCTTGAATTTGTCCTGCCAAATGTTTCTCATTGGTATCGATCTCTTGAGCTGAAGCAGCTATATGTGTAATGCTTACTGTCAATCCTTGCGCATTCTCATGAAGCAGCTTGGAAACTTCCTGCAGATCATATCCAATCCTCTGCGCCAGTTCTTTGTTTAACCCGCGGATGCGTGTTGAAAGTCCCTTCATCACCCGCCAAGCAAGAACACTATCCTCTTGCATCAGCTTACGAAAAGATTCTTGTTGAAGCACAACAAGTGTGCATGCCTGGGAAGCTACAACCGTCCCGCTCCTGGGCATCTCCTCCAATAGAGACATCTCCCCGAAAAAATCACCTTTACCTAGCTTAGCAATGGGAATGCTTCTGCCATCTTGCTCCAAAAAAATTTCTACTTCCCCGTTGAGTACAACATACATGTCTACGCCTGGCTCACCTGAACGAACAATAATTTCTCCAGGCTGCTTGGTTACTATTTGACCAACTTCAATCAGCAACTCTTCGTTCAAATCCATGTTTTATCCCTCTACGGTTTCAGATTCTAATCTCTATCACCACTCCACTATACAGAATTCGATTTCCACACTCATAATCCTTTTGAATGGTAAATGAAACGCATTTATTTTAAGATTGCTTATTTCTGTCAACAGCCTGCTTGAGATGGATAATTTCCGAGTCCTCCGCAAGCTTATCGCCATAACGCGCCTGTTCATACAAGGAGATTAACGATTCTGGTGATTGTAGCTTATTATTGGCCCAGCGCTGTATATCCTTCGTCGTTTCCTTCGGTGTCAAAAAACGTTGTGGAAGATAGCCTTCTTCAACTGATTTTCGAATCCAATTTCTGTATAAATAGCGGACACGTTCACGGTTATCCTTCATATCTTCCCATTTCTCACGTGGTTCCGATTTACGGGGCAGCCATCCCTTCATTCGAGCCGTTAGTTGATCACGCAGTGCCTGCCAATCCATCAAGCTTTCGACATTATCCTCATATCCGCCGACGCCTTTGCGAATTTCCTTTCGTGACAGAATATCCATCATCTTTAAGTACAATGTTTTCATAAGCTTAGAAAGCCTTTTGGCAACCCAATAGAGCATGATAAGCAGCAGTACAACGATGGCCACCTCTACCAAAATCATAAATATCTTCTCCAGCCATACAAGCCAAGGCGCAGCTTCACCAGCTTCTCCTAACCCTCCAAAGTCCTTCGGGGCTTGTTCAACCTTATCTGCAGGTGGAGGCTCAGGATTTCGGGAAAGCAGCTCCCGCAGCCATGCCAGCAGCTGCTCCTTCAGCCATAAAACGGCTTGCTGCAGCTTACGGAACCCTACAACAATAAGAATCAATCCTAATACTATAAGCACCAGGACACGGTTCTGCCAAACTACAGCTGCTGCAAGCACAGGCTCCTTATCCCCAGATAACGTCTCTTGCTTCATATTCGATTGATTCGTCATTAACAATGTGATCGCAAGCGATGCCAGACCACCCCATAACAATAAGGATGAATAGGGTTGAAGTATCGGGACAAACGACCATACCAAAGAACAGATAAAATAAACTACAAGACCAATCCCATAGAAGGATACTGGAAATACTACATCCCAGGGCACTGTAACGAACCTTACCCCTCGGGCTACAAGCAATGCGGCAATTGGCATGCCCAAGTAAAATCCGTACGATGTACCAAAAATCAAATATGCTGCTAAGGCACCCATAATGATTATGAAAAAAAACAGCTGATATCTTTTCCGCAATGACAGCAGGCTTCCGCCTGTGTAGCCAACTGCATAGCTAAACATCAATGAAAGAACCCACAACCACATACTGACATCATTAGGCAATAGGTACACCGCCAACATAAGCAGTAGCGGAAGCCCCAATAGCAGCTCCACGGTTCCCTTCAAAACACTACTACCCATACCTTTCCAGAACGTTAACTTCATGCTCCGGCACCTGCCTGTTCCACTGAGGCTGAATGGTCTTCTTCCTTCTGAAGAGGAAATACTTGTACACCATTCCCATTGTAACCAAGCTGCTCAATCGTCCTTTGCATCTTATCGCTCACATAAGACGTAATAATCACTAGATCCATTCGTGAGGAACCTAGGTTTTGGGCAGCGAATTGCTCCAGTAAATCATCGAAAGATATACTTCGGGCTACCACCAGCCTTGCCATCGTTTCCAAGAGGAAGGTCATCTGCTCAGGACCACTTCTCGGTTCTACCAGAACCGGTTGCTTAGGTATGTCTATGAGATAAGCATTTGAACCAAAACCTGCTTCCATGCCTTGCCCAATGGCATATTGCGCGAATGTAGCTGCGTATGAAACGCCTTGTTCGAACAGCTCTTCATCATTCACCTGATTCCACATCTTCTCGTGATCTTCCACATTGAGCAGAATCATCAGACGATGATCCGCCGTAAAATCATGTTGATGAACCTGAAGCCTGCCGCTGCGTGCAGTCGCCTTCCAATTGATTCCATTCAACGGATCACCATAACGGTACTCTCGGACGCCTGATATCATGAAGGGATCCTCTACAATCCAACGGCGCACCGTCATATCCCCTTGCCAGCTATGGGAAGGAATCGCTATATGCTTTAGCTCAGCTATCTTCGGATACACCAGCAGCTCGACATCCAGCGTTAATCGTAACGTATTTCGATACAGCCCCAGTAAATCACCGAACGTTAATGAAGCTGTATTCAGCCTATAGCAGCCTCGTATTGTACATTCAATCCGATGCTTTCTAGTAATTTGCGTAAATGGCATTAAACTGAACAAGCTTTTGTGGTTTTGAAACATGGCTCCGTCATTGATATCGAGACCCACTTGGCTCTGAAATTTAAGGCTGGCATGAATTAGAGATTCAAGTCGCAGCCATGGCACCGGAATGAGATTACGATTAGCAATCCGTTCCACTAGCTCCACTTCCTCGCCTTGAAAGCATGCCGTTTTACTGAAATAACGCTTATAGGTTAGCCCATGTTGCCCCAAATAACGAAACAGTACGGCTTGTATGACAATAATAATGAATGCTACAAAAAGAAACCAATGGATCGCCATTCGTCCACATCCTATCTGGAAAGCAGGTTTTCTTCAGCGGGTACTGTAACCTCACGCAGCACCGAAGCAACTACCGCTTCCGCCGCTTCATTACGGGAACGGTAAGAACCCTTAACGATAATTCGATGAGCCAAAACGGATGGAGCCATTGCTTTAACGTCATCGGGAGTTACAAAGTCCCTTCCGCGCAGCACCGCATGCACTTGAGCCGCCTTCAGCAAAGCTTGGCTGCCGCGTGGGCTGACTCCTGTTGCCACATCCGCATGTGAGCGTGTCTTCTCAACAATTGCGAGCAAATAGGAGAGCAAGTCATCGCTGACTGTAACTTTAGCATAATGCTTCTGAGCTACGGCAATTTCCTCTGCATCAGCTACACTCGAAATCTCATCCAACGGGTTTTGTTCCTTAAACCTCTTCAATATATCCATACCTTCTTCAGTGCTCGGATACCCCATATTCACTTTGAATAAAAACCGATCCAGCTGCGCCTCCGGCAAAGGAAACGTTCCTTGATTCTCAACCGGATTCTGAGTTGCGATCACTAAGAACGGGCGCTGCAGCAGGCGCGTCTCTCCATCTATGCTGACCTGCCTCTCTTCCATACACTCCAGCAGGCTGGACTGCGTTCGCGGGGTTGCTCTATTGATCTCGTCAGCCAGAAGAAGATTCGTAAACAACGGTCCAGGACGGAATTCGAATTCGGACAGCTTTTGATTATAAAAGTTAATTCCGCTCAAATCGGACGGGAGTAAGTCCGGCGTAAACTGAATCCGTTTGAAGCTCCCATTTATTGACTTGGACATAGCCTTCGCCAGCAACGTCTTTCCGGTACCCGGAACATCCTCCAGTAATACGTGACCTGACGCAATAATAGCAATTAACAGCTTATCGATCACATCGTCTTTTCCTACTACCACCTTGTTGACATTACTTTTAATCTTCTGTGCCAGTTCTTTAATTTGTGTAAGCTGCATGCTGGTTCCTCCGTCTATCCATTTTTGAGTGAATGATTACTATCCTACAATCAATGGTTACCATTTTCATCCACTTTTGAAAACAGCTCCACTAGGTTTCGTTGCAATCGTTTTCATTCAACTTTACCACAGCACACAGCCAAAAAGCTACGCGAGCCCCAAACGATTGCTTTCAATAAGCGAACAGCTGTACTATACTTATTTCAACAGCGCGTTGCGTAGACCAACTTCCACAGAGGTGTATACCTATGAATATAATAAAAGTGAAAGACCGCCAAGAGCTGGATAAGAAAATTCCATCTATGCCGTGGTATGTAGAAAAATTTATTAATTTTAAGCTGCCTGATCTCTCTCCATCATCATTATTGGAATATGTGCGCGATTATGAAACCTTTTTCTCCTGGATGCTTGCCGAAGGGTTAGCAGAAGCGGAGTCTATGAGACTCATACCCATTGAAGCATTGGAGAAGCTGCACATGGAAAGTGTGGACAATTTCCGGATGTATCTAATGACGCGAACCGAAAATACCAACAGCCGAACAACGATCTCCCGCAAGCTGTCCTCTCTTCGTTCCTTGTTTCATTACCTAAGTCAAATCGCGGAGGATGAAGAATTCTATCCCCTGTTGAAAAGAAATGTTATGGCTAAGGTACAGATCAAGCGTACGAACAAGCCCAAAGATACAGCTGCCAAGCTGGAGGGCAAACTGCTGCAGGAAGAAGAAATCCTGGAATTTCTCGAATATATTCAAACCGGTTACGGGCAAGAGGTTGTCAATAACAAGCAAGCTCTATACTCCTTTGAAAGAAATAAAGTGAGAGATTCCTGTATCGTCAGCCTTATTCTCAATTCCGGTTTGCGCGTGTCGGAAGTCTTCAATCTTAATGTCGATGATATCGATATCAAAAAACGATTGACACATGTTTATCGAAAAGGTAAAAACGACGATTCTTTCAAAACGCCGGTTTATTTCCGCCAGGAAGCCATTGAAGCTTTGAAAAATTATATGGAGCTGCGCCAGTCCCAGTATAAAGCTCCTCGTAGAGAAAAAGCCCTCTTCCTCGCCATTGCTAACGGTAAAAAAGAGGGAGAACGTATGACTAAGCGAGCTATTCAGGAAATGGTGATCAAATACGCCAAACGATTCGGCAAGCCTTTCCTATCCGTTCACAAGCTGCGCCATTCGTTCGCCACCGACTATTATATGCGTAACGATCTATACAAAACTCAGGAGCAGTTGGGCCATGCGTCACCGGAAACTACGCAAATCTATGCTCATTTGACCGATAAAACGATGGCTGAAGCAATCGACAACCAGAAAGATTAATCTATCCAACATTTCGGCTTGATAAGCTGGAATGTTTTTTTCAATTGTATTTCCCCCGATTCAACCTTCACAATATTGCGATTATCCTTTAAGGGTAGCTCAAAGCTCAACCATTAATCTTTACATCAGCCTGCCTGCGATTAGCTCTTGAGAAACGGCTGTTGGTACCTGCCACTCCAGCTATAATCATTACTGCTCCAATCAGATGATAGTACTCCAGAGCCTCTTGCAAAAATATATATCCGCCTGCAATGGTGATTAACGTAGCGATATGGTTGAACACGCTAATCTTGGTAGCTTCTATCTGTGACAAAGCATAATTCGATAGCAAGGAAGAAGCGAGTGATGAACATATACCTAAGTACAGAATGGATACAACAAACGACGGACTTGTAAAAGGCTCAAAATACAGGTTCAAGGTGCCTGCCGATAGATGCCGAATAACAGATAAGCTATTGAAGATAATAAATCCGAAAGCTGTCATGAGATAGGTGATTTCCAAAACATTGCCCAGCTGTGCCTTTTTTCTGGTCAGTACTGTATATCCGGCTAATGAAATAGATGTTAGAAACATGAGTACCGTTCCCGGTACATTGGCCGATTCAAACCGGACCCCTTTCATGAGCACCATATAAATGACTCCTGCAACGGCGAACAATACAAAAAGCTTTTGACTACGGCTCGAGTGCTCCTTAAGAAAGTAAGACGCTGCTATCATCGTAAAGACAGGTACGGTAGCTTGTATGATCCCTGCTTCTGAAGAGGAAATATAGAATAAACCAAACGTTTGAAAAGTGAAAAACAAAACCGGATACAATAAAGCCAATGGAAGAATCGGTAATATAGCTTTTGGCTTTATGTTTATCCTTACCCACCCCATTAAGACAGGAATCGAAGCTGCCACGAACGAAACATTAAAACGATGTGCAAGGATGTCAATAGGATGAGCAGACACCAATGCTAACTTCACAAAAATGAATGAAAAGCCAATGCATAGAGCATATAATCCAGCAGCAAGATACGCATTCTGAACTTGCTTATTTGATTTTAATTTGAGTTCTATTTGGATTACCCCCCACTATCGCATGCATGCAATGCTATTAACCAACCGGAAGTTGTAAGCTCATAGTAACCTGTAGATCAGTGTGATACAATGTTTAAAAAAGTCATCTGTACCGGTACAGATAGACGGCAGAGGTGAATTCGTGCATAAGTATTTACAGATATTAAACGGACTTGAGAGTCTGATCCATAGCCGCCCCTACAAAGAAGGAGAAAAGCTTCCTTCCATAAGAGCATTGTCTGACCAATACAGCTGCAGCAAAAGCACTATTATTCGTGCACTGAACGAGTTGGAAAAACAGCATCTGATTTATTCGGTTCCAAAGAGCGGCTATTACGTAGTCAAAAGAACAAACCTTCTAGAAGAGAATGATTCAAGTATCATCGATTTTGCCACATACGCTCCTGACCCTGACGTGTTCCCCTATTTGGATTTTCAGCACTGCATTAATAAAGCGATAGATACATATAAGAACGAGCTGTTTGTTTACGGGACACCCAAGGGGCTACCCTCTCTCATTCAAACGGTGAAAGGTCAGTTGGCCAATCATCAAATCTTTGCAGATCAACGCAATATTATCGTTACCTCTGGTATCCAACAGGCGCTGTCGTTGTTGACGGCCATTCCTTTTCCAAATGGAAAATCAAAGATATTGATTGAACAGCCCGGCTATCACTTATTCATCGAGCATTTGGAAACGCGCCAAATTCCTGTCTTAGGCATCCAAAGAACTGCTGCAGGAATTGATTTAGACGAGCTGGAGCATCTATTTCGTACAGAGTCTATTAAATTCTTTTACACGATGCCAAGGTTCCACAACCCTTTAGGCAGTTCTTTCACTCAGCAGGAAAAAAAGAAAATTGTAGAGCTGGCAAAAGCTTATGATGTCTACATTGTCGAGGACGACTATTTAGCTGATTTCGAGCAAGACAGTAAGGCTGATCCTCTATATGCCTACGATGACTCGTCACATGTTATCTATCTCAAAAGTTATTCCAAAATTATATTTCCTGGCCTGCGTATAGGAATAGCGGTGATCCCTGATGCTCTGATGGAATTGTTCAACCGTTACAAACGTCTGCTCGACATCGATAGCTCTATGCTCTCGCAAGCAGCTTTAGATATTTATTTAAAAAGCGGCATGTTTGAACGCCACAAACAGAAAATCCGTTCTTCTTATTCTCGAAGATCTCAATTATTGAATGATGCTCTGCAGCAGCACTCAGCGCTTAATGGGGAATTATTTGCTTATCCTTCTCCTAAACAGCCGTGTATTCATGCTCATATCGTACTGGACAGCAGAGTTTCAATCCCACAGCTTATTAACAATCTTCATAGAAAATCAATTCTACTTGAATCCGTCCATAAAAATTATTTATCCTCATTTCCTAAATTACCTATTCTGAAGGTCACCGCTTCCAATGCCAAGGATAAAGATATTAAACCGGGTATTTTACAATTGGTTGATGAAATGAAAAAGGTTTATTTGACGAAGACCTCACTATGAAGGGGAGATCGGTAGCCGTTCTCCCCTTTCATTGTAATTTATATATGCTTACAGTTAGATAAGGTCTAATTGATCTAGATACCCAGGGTTATTCCCAGGTATCCCCTCAAAATTGTCGAACCTTCTCGAATAATGTAGGATGTCCTGCTATTCCGACTCAATAAATGATTACTAGCGACGGAGGTGCACACAGTTTGAGTAGTACAAAACATGGTTGGCAAAATAAACTCGAGCAATGGAAATACAGAGCAAAGCAACAGATCTTCGGCACTGAGGACATTGAGGAAAGCGCTGAACCCATTGAACTTAGCGCTGTCATGCTAGAGAAATGCAAGATAATGGCCGAGGCCGAACAGACTACCGTGAATGATGTGGTTCAACAAATACTAGAACACTATTGGCTACAGCGCAGCAATGAACTTTCCACTCCTATATCGAGGGAACACATAGATCGAAACCCCATATTTCTGTTGGATGCGCTAGCCCACCGAAATTTCAAACCGTTCGGAGTTGGGGAGAGTCACTATGATCAATGATGAACAACTGAATTATCAGCAAGCAGTGTTTGTAGATCAAACGGCCTTTACTTCCTTTATGGACCCGCAGTCTCCTTATTATTCAAAAGCAAAATCCATATTTCTAGATCTTGATGATTTAGAACGTACTTTGGTTACATCGAATTATGTCATGTTTGACACCCACCAATGGCTCAGAAATAACTTTGGCTTTGAACATGCGCAATACTTTCTGGATACCATGGAAACAGCCGCCGCTCAATCTAAGCTGGTTATTATCTCAGGTAGATCGGAGTTCGAGAATGAGTCCAAACGTCTCATTGTCGATTGTCCGGATTTACAGCTATCGCTTAGTGAAGCTGTTACTGCTGTAATCATGATCACCTATCAGATCAAACGTATATTCACTTTCAATCCAAGCTATGCATTCCTGCCAAAGCTGGATTCGGGGATCAAAGTGCTGCCAAGCATCTGGTAGTGGCATCCACTCTGCTTTCAGTATCAAAAAGAGGTTGTCTATAAGATCATTTCTGATCTCATGAGACAACCTCTTTTTGTATCGCATCAACCTTCTTAAGCAATTATGCTGCCTAAAAGGACAGAATAACCGTTTATCCATATATACTTAATCCATTGCTGAATTCATATTATTGCTTAATCATGTCGTGATCAACATAACGTTCGCCATTCAATTCACTGATGACATTAATTGCTACTTTCGCACCGTCTCCTGATGTGATGATCGTATGCACGCTCACTCCAGCAGCCGTTCCAGCAGCCCAAATGCCCTCAACCGATGTTTTGCCTTCAGCCGTTACATCGAACACCGTTTTAATACGCGGCTCGGTTGCTGGTTTGGTCTTAATTCCGAGCTGTTCAGCCAAATCGGTCATTACGCCTGTAGCTAGAATGACATGTGTACCCTCATAGCTCCCTGCTTCTGTCGAAATGGTGAAGCCCTCAGAACCCTTGGCAATTTGTACTGCCTTGCTTTGAACCAGCTCTGCTCCAAACTTGACTGCCTGCTTCTTGCCAATCTCTACAAGATCAGGACCGCTAATTTCCAATACTCCATAATGATTCTCTACCCATGCCCGTTTCGTAATGCTTTGGTCGCTATCAATAACCAATGTTTTCTTACCAGCCTTGGCTGCAAACAATGCAGCGCTTGCTCCTGCTGGACCTGCTCCAATCACAACAATATCGTACATTTGGGAAATCTCCTCTCAGTATTGGAATCAAATGTTTGTAAGCTTGTCTACTCTATCAATGCTACACAAAATGGTTAAAGATGTCAAAATAGACGGGTTAATCTAGTATAGATCGGGGCACTTCAATTTCATAGCCATTTATTTAATGATATAAATTTTTAACCATTTTAATTTAACATCATCTTGTAACATGCACGTATCCCATGTAAACTGAGGTCACTTGACCTTATGATAAAGGAGTACGATTTTGTATGCTTTGGCGTTCCCCCTACATCCTTTTGATACTGGCCACCTGCCTATGGGGAGGGAATTTTGTCGTAGGCAAAGTATTAGTCGCTGAAATCCCCCCTATCTTATTAGCGACCATCCGATGGTGCATAGCTCTTCTCGTCATGCTACCGTTCGTCGGCCGTGATATGTGGAAGCAGCGCTCGCTTATGATCGCCAAGTGGAAGCCGCTTTTATTCCTATCGCTGACTGGAGTCGCCGGCTTCAATACATTAACCTACATAGCGGTTCAATATACAGGATCCATTAATGCTGCACTTATGAATTCGGCTACACCTGTTCTTATTGTACTAATTTCTGCTATTGTACTGCGCGAGCCATTCACGATTGCCGTACTGCCTTCAATAGCGCTCTCGCTTGTTGGCGTTCTATGGATCATTAGCCGCGGCAGTTGGGATGCTATTGTTAGCTTATCGTTTAATAAAGGCGACATGTGGATGATAGCCGCAATAATTTGTTGGGCGTTGTATTCGGTTTGGATGAAAAAAGCTGCTGGCCATTTCCCGTCTCAGGCCTTATTCTTTTGGCAAATAGTCGTTTCTGTGATCGTATTGATTCCTTCATCTATAATCGAGTATGCAGTTCGGCAGCCAGTTCTCCATGGATCAATCAGTCTCATATTAGGCTTATTGTACTTAGGCATTTTTGCATCTTTGATAGCATTTACAGCTTGGAATAAGGCGATTGCATTGATCGGACCTTCCCGTTGTGCCGGATTTCTGAATTTGATTGTTGTGTTCAGTGCTATCTTTGCTACCGCATTTACAGGCGAACATTTACATCTGTACCATTGGATTGGAGCGGCGCTTGTGCTAGCGGGAGTATACTTAACCAACCGGATACAGAAGTCTGCTCAGAGGAATAATACAGTTGGTCAAAAACAATAGCCAAGCTGCTTTTTAAAATTAAACATTTATGTTAAATTAAAGAAAATCCAATCATTTTCACTTTTTTCAAGGGGATGAGTCCTAATAATGAATGAACATGCATTGAAGCAGTTAGTTCAAGCCAAATCCGAACAAGAGCTTGCAGAACTACAAGTCTCTATTCAGAATGGAGGTTACTCAGCTTTTCATCAGCTTCTAGAGGGCTTTAAGCAGCAGATCAAGGAAATGAACGACACGCAGGTCCAACAGGTCTTAGAATGGATACAAACAGCTGAGCGGCTATTTCCCGATCCCGGTCTGTTCAGCCCGTCGTGGCTGCATATTTGGAAAGAGCTATCTGAGATGGTTTCGATAAAGACTCAATTAATGCAAGCGGTTCCAGTCGAAGAACGAAATGGTGAATGGCAGGTCATTCTGGATAATCCGCATACGATTCAAGAGGTTGTCTGCCACCCGAGCCTTACCTTTGACCATGCTGCTTACTTGTTCAGCTATTTCCGCCCTGGTCTTGAGAAAAATGAGTATATTCGTTTACAAAAAATCCAAAACAAGTTCATAGAAGTGGGATCATAAGCAATATTTATGTGTCCTTGGTACTAGGTATAGTCGCGCCGTTCGACCCTCTCGACACAATAGTAATTTTAACTACCAAGCATCCGTGTGAAAATGTCGAACCGATTCCGTTTTTAGCGAGTTATGCGCTTGCCCGGGAAATGATTGAAATTTCCCACGTTATTGCAGCAGATTCAACCCTAATAAAGAGCCCTGCTACGTATAGCAGGGCTCTTTATTAGGCAAGGTGAATAAGGAAATTTTGCTTACAAGCTCATCTCTAGAATTTGGCGAACGTCACTTTCGTAAAGGGGCTTGAAAGAACCTACAGGTCCGAATCGGACCGTTTCCTTGGCCATCCGGTCTAACTCCTTGGCATCGATGTTCAAGTCACTTAAGCGACTTGGTGCCCCGATTCTAGTAAAGTATTCACGCGTTGCCTGAATACCCGCCAATGCAATCTCATTGTCCGACTTGCCGTTCGGATCTATCTGCCACACCCTTACAGCATATTGAACAAAACGGTCGATTCGCTCTTGATACACATATTTCATCCAATTCGGAAATAAAACGGATAACCCCTCTGCATGGGCGATATCATAAATAGCGCTGACCTCATGCTCGATCATATGTGTCGCCCAATCATTTTGCATACCAATACTGATCATGCCACCGTTTAAAGCATATGTGCCACAAAGCATTATATTGGCGCGAGCAGCATAATCGCTAGGATATTGTAACGCTTGCTCTCCATTTTCAATGACGGTTTGCAGAATGGATTCACACAAACGCTCCTGCAATGGAGTACCCGTCGTTGGACTGAAGTATTGTTCAAATACGTGAGACATCATATCAACGATGCCATTAACGGTCTGGTTTGCGGGAACTGAATAGGTCAGAGTAGGATCGAGAATGCTGAACTTCGGATAAGCATGAATACTACCGAACGATTTCTTCAGATTTTCCTCCCAATTCGTAATTACTGAGTTACCATTCATTTCGGAGCCTGTGGCCGATAGCGTCAAAACAGTACCGAGCGGTAGCGCGGATTGAATTTGTGCTTTTCTTATGCAGAAATCCCATACATCACCATCGTAAGGCACTCCAGCCGCTACTGCTTTGGCTGCGTCAAGTACGCTTCCTCCGCCTACTGCCAATATAAAATCAACTCCTTGCTGACGGCATATGTCGATACCCTTCTTTACCGTAGTAACACGCGGGTTAGGCTCTACGCCTGCCAGCTCATGTACCTCAGCTTGGATTTGTTCTAATTGTTGTAAAACACGGTCATATAAACCTGATGATTTAATGCTTCCACCGCCATAGACCAAGAGCACCTTTTTACCATAAACGGAAATTTCTTGTCCTAATTGGCTCAGCTTGTCAGGGCCAAACAGTAATTTAGTCGGGTTTTGAAATTCAAATGAATTCATTGTAAAGTCGTGCCTCCATTCATATAGTTAGCTATTGTTACTTGCAATTAGACTTAAATGTTCAACATAGCGCTTACTCTGTTCTTAAAATGTGTAAATAAGCTAAACATAGTTTCTCCCATCGGTTCAATAAAAGCATGCCATATTAAAACAAACGTCAATGTTATGCAAATACTTTCCACGAGAAAACCGCTGAATTTGCCTGTGCTCATTAATGGCAGGCGGAATTTCCATTTGAACGGAGGCAGCGGTTGAATGCCATGCTTAGTCAGCACATCGCACATTAAATGCAGGGTGTAAGCCATTACGCCAGATGTCCAGAGCGGCTCCCCCAGCCTAAGAGATGCGAAATACAGCACAGCTCCCCAGATAATTATCCCATATATGGAATGGGTTAATCCACGGTGCGGAAGTACAGCACACACCATTAGCAGAGCTCCTATCGTTCCCCACCAGGGTCCGGCAGATGCACCGAGATAGAGCATAAGTCCCCCTAGGATAACCATTAGCAGTTGCCGAAACAGCCTTTGGTGGATAAGGCATGCGCCAATCATGAGCATTCCGATTCCATAGCTGAAGGGCACATAAAACGATTTAAAGTAGCAGTATATCATAAATCCAATACCTGCTGCGACTAACGCAAGCTTAATCTTCTTCAGCATCGTCTTCGGCATGGTCTTTTGCATAAGCAAACTATTCGGTTCATCAATATCCGGCAGTAGAGAGCTTACTATAGCAACGAGAGCCGCTGGCAATGTGATATTCTGTCCTATTAAGCTCATTACAGACAACGTTACACCCGAGCCTACAATTAAATGGGTTCTTCCCGTCATGAGCTCGCTTTTCTTCCTTTCGTGAACCTATGATGTTATATAGGGGTTATACACCTAATCATAACATGCTCTTGATAAAAATGCGAACAAGCATTCTATGATTAATAGGACTAGCGAGCTGTATTCTAACTCCCTTATCCGATTTTTTTCCGGGAAATTAATGTCCATGCACAACAAATAAACAGCTCCAGTAAAAATGCATACGGGAACTGTTTATGTTAGTAACTAATCTGCGCATTACAGTGTGGGAGGCAATCCATTAACAAATGGAATCGTAACGGCGTTCTGATCGCGATATTCTTGAGGTGTCATGCCGTAATGCTTTTTGAAAACATGGTTAAATGAATGCGCCCGCTGATAACCGAGCTTTTCTGCGATTTCATATATTTTATCATGGCTGTTTTTAAGTAAATAGGCCGCTTTCTCCATTCGCAAATGGAATACATAGTCGGTAATATTTCGTTTGGTTTCAAGCTTGTATATTTTGGACAAATAGACTGGATGCAAATAGACATGGTCGGCAATTGCCTGCAAAGATACGTCTCCGCTTAGATGAAGCTCTACGAACTGTTGAACTCGATGAACGACAGAAGCGCGGGAGTCCTTTACCTCCTTATCCATATCGGCCTTTAACAGTCCAAGCACACGAAAGCTCCATTCCCTAAGCAAGCCAATAGATCGGAAGGGCACGCCTTCCGTCAGCTTTAAATAATCCTCCCCGATTAAATCTGAAAGCTGGCGACCGTTTTTATGAGTAATATAAGAAAAAGCCGACGATACTGCATAAAACACTTCCAAGACATGCTCTTGGGATTTAGCCCACTCTTCATTTATTTCTTCATAAACGGCTCGCAGCTTATCTTCGACTTCGGCCCATCTCCCTGCCTCCAGCAGCTGGGTTAAGGAAGGCAACTCATAAAGACGCTGCAAAGTCCGGTACGATTCCGCAGCAGGCTCCTCTTGTGTAGTCATAAAGATATCATGCTCGCTGCCAATCCGTTTACGGAACAACGACAAGGCTTGATTGTAGATCGATGAAACATCGCTCGGAAAGGAGCCCCACCCACTGACAAGAACGGATACCTTACCTTTCAAAAAGGTGTTGACCGCCTTTTGCAGCTCGCTTGCTGTACGCTCTAAATGCTGCTGCCGCTCTTCTAGCTCACTTGATGCACATAAGTCGTCTTTAGGCGATGGTTTTCCGTCTTCTTCCAAGTGCATGCTATCTTTATTCATGCCCAATACAGCATCATCGACGCTTTGGATTTCGTTATGCTCAGCACCGGATGCCCCCTTCCACTTCAGCATAAAAACTAAATAGTCGTGGGCGTCCTTACAGTGCCATAGCTCATATTGTGGAGCGAATAGCTCCTCAGCTATGTTACCAACCGCATATTCGAAAAGCGACAAACTATGTGCATCATAGTGTAAGAAATGCTCCTCCATTCGCACCAGCACTAAGGCAATAACACCGTTATTAAAGATCGGAACGTTCAGCTCCTCCATCTTTTGCTGCCAACGTGCTGCCCCATATCTGCGGCCCTGTAACAGCTTGTTCAACAGGTTTCCCTTCAACAGCGGCAGATGCTCTTTAAGCGTATGCTGAATACGCTGATGGGAGAGAATTTCCTGCCATTCGGACTGGATTTGATTCATTACACGCTGCACGGTCTCCTGAACCTGTTCTTCAGATACAGGTTTCAACAAATAATCAACCGTACCATGCTGAATTGCCTCTTGTGCATAGCTAAAATCCGCGTAGCCGGAAAGCAGGATACACTTGGTCTTTTTCCACTTCTCGCGAACTACTGCGATCAATTCCAAACCCGTCATTCCCGGCATTTGGATATCTGTGATCAGAATATCAACGGTTGTTGTACTCAAAATTGTCAATGCCTCATCAGCAGAATATGCTCTGTGAACGGTCTCAATGCCCATGGATGTCCAATCCATCGTGGTTGATAACCGTTCCACCACATGCATTTCATCATCTACGATCAATAGCTGGTACATCAATGGGCTCCTTCCATTTTAAGATAGATTTAAAGCCCCTATTATCATCGACTGTCATTAATTCCAGCCCGGAATCAGGTCCGAAATAATGCCGCAGCCGCTGGTGCACATTCCACACTCCGCAGCCCATTTGCTCACTCATGGGCTCGTCTAACGTTTGCCGAAGCTCATTCATCTGAGCCTCTGTTACCCCAACCCCATTATCTTCTATGACAATGCGATGTTCAGTGCCGTCTGACTCTCCACTAATCCGAATCAAGCCTTTGCCTGCTTTTCGTTCAAGCCCGTGAATAACGGCGTTTTCCACCAACGGCTGCAGAAGCAGTCTGGGGATGGTCATAGAGAGTATGGCTTCAGGTACTTCTATCTCGTAACAGACCCGTTCCATCCGTAAATTTTGTATGGTTAAATAATTAGTAATAAGCTGCAGCTCCTCACGAATGGTTACCAGCTGTTTCTCTACACGGGTCGTGTAACGATAATAATCTCCCAGATTATTAGCCATAGCTACAACAGACTGCTTATCCTCGAGCATGGCCATGTTGCTTATAAAGTATAAGCAGTTATATAAGAAATGAGGGTTTATTTGCGCTTGCAGCTGTTTCAACGTTGCCTCTCGTGAGCGGAGCTGTTCCGCATACACTTTCTCTATTAATTCCTGAATTTCTTCAGCCATCTCGTTGAAGCGGCGGATTAAGAAGTCGAACTCGTTATTCGGCTGATAGTCAATTCGGGCGGAATATATTCCGCTCTTAAGCAGCAGTACCCCCTGCAGCAGCTTAGCAATCGGCTTCTGTACATGACGGTACAGTAAATAGGCCGCTACCATACCGGCAACGAGCAGCAAACTAATGACTACATAAAAGAAATTGCGGCTTTTGGTGATTGGAAGCAGTGTTTGCTCTAGGGGCACATAGTCAACCAAATACCAGCCAAGAGTATTCGATTTAACGAAGTTTATCAAATATTTATTGGAATCCAGTTCTAGAATACGGTTACCAGACTGCGCTTCAATCGTTTGCTTATCCAATTGTTGTGCAACTGTTGCTGCAAGATGTGATGTCACGCTATGATTATAAATACCCGCCATGCCTGGTACATACAAAAAAGGGTCCCCATTGCCTCCCGCTTTAAAATGATCCAGCATCAGCCGGAGATTTTCTGCGGAAAACCGGACCTCATATAAAGCATGGGCTTGCTCTAATCTTGGTGTTGAAGCAGGCTCGCTAATTTGACGGACGAACGAGTCGAATAACGGCTTGCCACGGCCTTGATCATAAGTCCAATCAGACTTGATCGGCTGTTTCATATAATCATCATTGTAAGTTACGAAAATGTTGGATGACAGTACCTGCTTCTCTTCCGCTAAATAAATATTCAATTCATTCGTCCATTCACTGGATGCGCTTTGATATCCGAGTTTCTCAATAACTCTTGATTGTAAAAGGAGTTTATCTAATTGAGTATTGTATTTCTTACCCACATACTCGCGTATGAATGGATCGTGGCCGACAATAACAGGAAACATAGCTAATTGATCGACGGCCGCATCCACTTGTGAAATAAAAAATTGCTGACGATTCAGCAAATTCCCTTGTATCTCGCTTCGCAGCACATTAATACTGACTTGATGAGAATACATGTACACACAGGCAATAGGGAGTAGGAGAAGAAAGATGATCAGCACCATTTTACGAAACGTGTTCCTTTTAGCTGCCACCATAACCGCACCACTCCATTCCTGCTGTAAACGCACAGCCTGCCCTTGCATTATTACCCTTTCACTGCTCCAGCTGCCAATCCGCTTACGATATAACGTTGTGCCAGCAAAGCTATTATAAGTACCGGCAGTGTTATTATGCAAGCCGCGGCCATTAACGCGCCCCAATTGATTTCTGAATACGACATAAAATTAAATACCGCAATTGGTAAAGTTTTGGTCTTGTCTCCCGCCAGAATGATCGAGAACATAAAGTTGTTCCAAGAGAAAATAAACGACAGCAGCGACGACGTGATGATTCCAGGTCCGGAAATCGGCAAAATAATGCGGATAAAAACCTGTGAACGCGTGCAACCGTCAATTAAGCCAGCTTCTTCTATTTCTGTAGGCAATCCTTCAAAGAATGAAATCATGATCCAGATTATAAAAGGCAGCCCCACGAGCATATGGCTCAGAATTAGCGCCAGATAGGTGTCAACGAGCTTTAGATTGGAAAATAAAATGAACCATGGAATCAAGAAGGTTATCCCCGGTACAATTCTCGCAACCAGAATAACTAAACCGAGACCCTGAAGCCTGTACCTTGCAATTGCATAAGCAGCAGGCAAACCCAACAGCAGAGAACCTACTGTAGAACCGACCGCGACGATAAAGCTGTTCACAATAAAACGCATAAACTCATATTGACCAAAGACGTTTACATAGTTTTTCATCGTTGGTGTAAAGAACAGGAACTGTCCTCTTGACATGATCTGCGCCTGTGTTTTGAAGGAAGCTAGAAGCATCCATATGAATGGAAACGCAAATACCAGAATGACGAGCAGTGTCAAAACTGGGAAAACCCACCTAACCGCACTTTTCTTTTTCATAAGGCTACTGTACCTCCATGCGTTTGCGTACATAAATCAGAGCGAGCGTGAGACCCATAACTATAGCAAAGAAAATCACGAGCAATGAAGATGCCATACCGAGTTTGAAATACTGGAAGCCTAGCACATACCCGTACAAATTCAAGGTCTCAGAAGCTAAATTCGGTCCGCCCTGAGTTGTTGCGTAGATGATATCAAATGTTTTTAATACGTCAATCAAACGAAGCATTACGGCTACAATGATCGTTGGTCTTAACAAAGGCAATGTGATGTTAGTGAATTTCTGCCAGGCTGATGCTCCATCCACATCCGCCGCTTCATAAGGATCGCTCGGCAAAGTCGATAAGCCCGCCATAACGATTAAAGCAATCATTGGCGTCCATTCCCAGACGTCAACGATAATTAAAGACGGAATAACTTGATTAGGCGATGCAAGCCATAATAAGGGTTCGAGACCCATGGTCTTCAACAACGTATTAGCTATACCAATAGTCGGTTCATAGATTAGCATCCATACAAGTCCCATTGCTACAGGTGTCGCCACCATGGGAAGCAGGAAGATCGTTTTCACAATGTTTTTTCCACGAAACTCACGATACAACAGCATAGCTATTGCAATAGCAAGTATTGTCTCCAATACGAGAGCAACAATGGTAAAATAAAATGTATTGAACACTGAGTCCCAGAAGCGCCCTTCACTTAATAAAGCTGTGTAGTTGCTCCATCCTACCCATTTCGGAGGCGTCGTTGCTGACATGCTCCATTCATAAAAGCTAATTCTAAATGTATAGATGATGGGAAATACCATCATGATCAAGACAAATAACAGCGCCGGCATCGTATAGATCCATTTGATGTTGCGGTCAAACCAGCTATGATTCATTTCCTTGGCCTACCTTTCTCTTTTGCAAATCAGTCACTAGATTGAAAAAGGATCGGCTTGAGCACCGATCCTTCTCTTCACCCTTACTTACCTTTTTCTTTATCCATGATCACTTGAAGCTCTGAATTCGCCTTATCAGCAGCTGCTTTAATATCGCCTCCGGTCATGCCTTGCAAGACGATAGCTCCTACCGCATCACGTGCTTCACCTACACCGATCAATACCGGACGGTCATGATCCACTCCGCCTTTGGATGATTCTTTAATTACTTGTACCATTTCTGCCGGGAAACCAGATGTTCCTTCAGCATTATCCCACACGGAAGCGCGCGCACCAGGATTACCAAGCTTTTGAGTCTTCAGAACAACGTCTTTACTTGTTGCCCATTTAATGAATTCCCAAGATGCATCTTTGTTGGCTGTTTTGGAGTTCATAGCAAGGCCCCATGAAGTGATGTTGTACGGCTTCGACCCTGCTTTCCCAGCTGGGAATAAAGCAAAGCCTACATTATCAGCAACTGTCGATTTTTCCTTGTCGGTTACGTTCTTATAAAGTGAATTGGCATCCGTTAGAAACGCTACCTTGCCTTGAGCAAATATACCGAAAGCTTGCGGCCACGACATATTCAATACTCCCGGTGGAGCATAATCTTTAAGTAAAGAGCTGTATGTTGTGAAAGCTTTGATAGCTTCTGGCGTATTAACCGTCGCTTTGTCTCCACTAGTAAAGTCGCCGCCTTCAGAGAACAAGAACGAGGATACTTGTGTTACTAGCGGTGAACGCTGTCCACGAGCAACAAATCCGTACATTTCATTTTTGGGATCATGCAGCTTTTTAACAGCTGCTGTTAGCTCGTCCAATGTTTTAGGTACTGCAATCCCAGCTTTTTGCAATAAATCCTTGCGATAATACAAGATCTCTTGCTCCGTAATAATTGGGATTCCAGCAAGTTTGCCGTCTACTGTTGTGGAACCGATTGCTGATTTAGAGAAGTCATTGAAATCATAGCTTGCATCCTTTTGAGGATACTCATCCAGCGGTGCTACCCAGCCGTTCTTGAAGAAGAGCTTGCCTTCTTGGAGCGGACGATACATAAATACATCCGGTGTCGCTGAGCTTGAAGTGAACTGAACCGTTAGCTTTTGCGTCAGCTGATCCTCGAAGAAGCTTTGCATTTCTACCTTCATACCAGTCTTGGCTTCAAACTCAGGAATCAAAGGTTTGATTGCTTCTCCCCAAGGATGATTGGCCGTTACTACTGTTAATTTCTTACCATCGAAGGGTTTGGCTGCCGCGCCTCCTGCTGCATTACCAGGTTCTGGAGCCTTGGGTGTTGCACTGCTTCCGCAGCCAGCCAGCATACTTGTTGCAAGAACGGTTGCTACTCCAGCAGTCAACCAGCGTTTTTTGTTTAGTATCATTTGTAAGACCCTCCTATTTAGTTGCTTGCGATCGTCTTCTCGATCTGTATGTATAGCTTAATCGATTTTAAAGTCCCCCGAAATAACGCAAATTAAACATGTATAACGAGAACACAATGGATTTATTTTTAAAATATTCTGAGAGTTTATGTAAAAGTTGCGCTAACGTTTATCGAATTTCTTCATAGGGGGTTGCTTATGATTAAATGGTCAAAAATATCGTCCATCCTGGGGATAACCGCAGGCATTATTTCAATGATACTTTGGTGCATATTCAGTTTTGTTAACCCTTATTCCAATCGCTTTGAACCGGATGCGGCCCTTATAACATTCATAATGTTGTGTCTCCCAGCTTGTTTAGCGATCCTTTCTGCGATTCTCCAGCAGAGAGCATTAATGATAGTTTCGTTTATCTGGTCAATACCAGTAAGTCTGTATTTTACCCTTACACCCGGAATATTTGCTCTTTTTGGCGTAAACTCTCTTGCGTATTTAATCACTTTTCTTCTAATGCGAGCTAACAAATAGCTTACTTGCTTCATTCATCACATCACCACAGTTTACAAAAAAGAGAATGATTTGTTATAATTGGGAAATATTCAAACGCAATGATGAGAAGAGTAGGGAAAAACGTTCTTGCACAGAGAGCTCCGGTAGCTGAAAAGGAGCAAAGAGTTTCCTCCCGAACCAAGTCTCTGAGCAGCATGCAGGAACCTCCTTGGGGATTGCGTGACGGGAGCTCCCGTTACAGAGCTAGAGTATAAGCATTGCCTGCAATGCCGTACTTGAAGAGGTTAATATGGCGACATATTAATGAATCTGGGGTGGTACCGCGAAAATTTCGTCCCCAAGACTTGAGGTCTTGGAGGTGAGGTTTTTTTTGTGCTGATTTACCACTTATCACGTTCATTAGGAGGAGTCGACATTGGATTATGAGAAGGAGCATCCAACCGAAAACTTTTTATGTAGGCTTATCTGTGAGGAGCTTGAGGCTAGACCTTTCGGCAGGGACATGTGCACGCGATTTCCACCCGAGCCCAATGGCTATCTTCATATAGGGAGCGCCTACGCCATACACACGAATTATACAATTGCTCAAAGGTTTAATGGCACATTTCATTTACGCTTTGACGATACGAATCCCCTTAAGGAGGATATCGAGTATGTAAATGCGATTATTGAAGATATCAAGTGGCTCGGGTATGATCCGGGAAAACATATCTACTACGGCTCGGATTACTCTGAAGAAATATATAACGCAGCCGTCAAATTGATCAAGCATGGAAAAGCCTATGTGTGTGATTTGGCACCAGAGGAAATAACCGAGCATCGAGGGACTTTGGCTGAACCGGGCAGAAACAGCCCTTATAGAAACCGATCTGTCGAGGAAAATCTGGAGCTTTTTGCAAAAATGAAAAATGGCGTCTATCCTGCCCTCTCAAAGGTTGTTCGCGCCAAAATCGATATGAGCTCGCCCAATTTAAACCTGCGTGATCCTGTCATTTATCGAATTATCCACGCTGAGCATTATAGAACGGGAAATGACTGGTGCGTCTATCCCCTGTACGACTTTGCTCATCCTATTCAAGATGCGATAGAGGACATCACCTATTCTTTATGTTCAATTGAATTCAAAGACCACCGCCCCTTATACGACTGGGTATTAAAGGAGCTTGGGTTCTCTGAGCCGCCGCGGCAAAGAGAGTTTGGTCGGTTGAGCTTAACAGGAGTTGTTACAAGCAAACGGTTTTTGAGACAGCTGGCAGAAGGGGGTTACGTAGACGGCTGGGATGACCCCAGGCTTCCTACACTCAGTGGCTTAAGAAGAAGAGGCTTCACGCCAGAAAGCATACGACGCTTTATCGAGGAGATTGGCAGTATCCGAACCCAAAGCACGGTAGATATCTCGTTACTGGACCATTCCCTTAGACAGGATCTAAAAGCAACAACAATTTGCGTCATGGCTGTTCTACATCCCTTGAAGGTTATCATTACCAACTACCCGGATGTTGACTTTGAGGCGCTAGAGATTGAAAACAACAGCGAAAACGAGGCGTTAGGGAAAAGAAAAGTTAATTTCTCCAAAACTATTTATATCGAGCGGGACGATTTTATGGAATTGCCTACTAAAGGCTTTCACCGACTGAGCCTGAATGCCGAGGTAAGGCTGAAGGGTGCGTATTTCATCAAGTGCGAGGAAGTGATCAAAGACCCGGAAACAGGTGAAATTACGGAGCTTCGCTGCACGTATGATGTGCTCACAAAGAGCGGTAGCGGATTTACGGGTCGTAAAGTGAAAGGGACGATTCATTGGGTCTCTGCGGAACACGCGGTAAAAGCTGACGTTCATCTATATGAGAAGCTGCTGCTGGAGGAGGAGGATATTCCGATTCCGAAGGACGACATCCAGAATTGGACGGATAGGATCAACCCGAAATCGATGGTTATCGTAAAGGACGTTTTGTTGGAGCCTTTTGTCGAAGATTCGCGTATGGCGCAAAAATTCCAATTTTTCCGCCATGGCTACTTTTGCGTAGATACGAAGTTCACTACCGATGATAGGCTCGTTTTTAATCGCATCGTGCCGTTGAAAGATACTTGGAACAAAAAATGAGCCCCTGCTCTATGCAGAACCTATAATTATAGTTTCACTTCAAAATAAAGAAGCTCTCCAGTCTTGGAGAACTCGTTTTATTTTTATCCATACGTTTGCGGGTGGTGTCAGCTAAGCTGGAACTACCCTTTTTTACCAATCGGAACTACCGTTAGTGATATATTCATCTTATAGTCCATGCTCATCTCTCCTCTATATACAATGAAAGACAGCCGAGGCTGCCCTTCATTTCACCGAACTTATTAAACTTTACGAATCATAAAAGAAGAAGCAAAAGCCAACAAGCAGCCGATAAAACCATACAGAAATAAATGTTCAAAGCCTGCATAGAAGCTGCTTGTTTTAGCTAGAATGGCTCCCATAACCGTGACCCCAATAGCCGTTCCAATGTTTGAAGAAAACAACTGAATCGAAGTCGCAACCCCTTTTTGATGAGGCTCGACAAGCTGCTGGGAACCAATTGTAGAAACCGTAAAGATTAAACCGAAGGCTAGACCTTGTATTACCATCGCCAGGAATGCAAACCAGAAGCCTGAACCCTGTTTTAACATAAGCAGAAACAATCCTGACGCCACTAAGAGGATATTCCCTGAAATAATTAATTTCGAATAGCCATAACACATAATCCATTTGCCTGCCGGCACCGATACGGCCATCCACCCGAATGACATTCCAAGCAACGCAACCCCGCTAATAAACAAGGAATACCCTTCCTCTTGTAAAAACAACGGTAAAAAACTGGATGTTCCAAACAAGGAGACACAAGCCAGGAAAGTATTCACCTTCATCCACGCAAATGGCTTATTGCGGAATAAAGTTAGCGGGACAATCGGTGATACATGGTTTTTCTCATATAAGTAAAACCCGAACATTACGGCGACTCCGGCTATACCATAGGAATAAGTGTATTGCTCGACTATCGTTGTAAGCAGCAATAAGCTGACCCCTACCGCGAAAATTAAAGCTCCGAAAACATCCACCTTGGATTTCTTTGGTTCATACACCTCTTTATAAGCAGATAATAAAACGAATGAAACTAGACATATCGGAATGTTAATAAAAAAGATCCAACGCCAATTCGCATACTCAACGAAAAAAGCGCCCAGCATAGGTGCCAATATGGCCGATAATCCCCACATAGCTGTAAAAAGCGCTTGAATCTTGCCTCTCTTCTCCACTGCAAACAAATCACCTGCAATAATGGAAGGGAATGGCATCATCACTCCTGCCCCAATACCTTGAACTGCACGATAAATAACTAACTGCACCATGGAATTAGCGAAGCCGCACAAGATTGACCCAAGTAAAAACAAAATGATTCCCGCACCGAAAATAGTCTTTCTGCCATACAAGTCCGATATTCTACCTGCCACAGGTGCAATGACCGTGGACATGATCATGTATGAGGCGAAGCTCCACGCATACAAGTTAAAATTGCCTAACTCCTTGGCGATAACTGGCATCGTTGTATTAGCTATTGTTGTATCCATCGATGCCACCAGCATAGCCAGTACTATACTGATCATTACCGGCAGCTTACTTTTGGCCGCCACGCGAACTGCTGTTGATGCTTCAACTGCCATTGTAAAATCCTCACCCCTTCTTTGCCATTTCGATTCCTGACATTTACACGCAATAGATCCAGATTATCATAAATCCAGCAAAATGTGCACAAAAAAAAACGTCTGCCCTAAGAAGGAAACAAACGCTTTTAGTACCTTTGGAGTACTATTATTTAGATAACCGCACTTAACCCGCCGTATTTGGAGATCGCCATTAGCAGCTCATTATGGATGGGCAATATAAACTGGGCTGCCCCCATAGTGAATATTCCGCTGCGGTTATGAAGGACAGCGCTACGAACATAGATACGGTAATGTGGACTTCCGGAGGACATTTTAATGACTTCTTCGCCGGAAGAGCGGCGGTTGTGAAAGGTGATCGCTTTAATACTACTGTTGTCAGACGGGACAATACTAATGATATCCTCCAGCTTGATATGATAATTGGCATGGGGCTTTTGATAAATTAATTCCTTAGTAGATACGGTGATACCGAAGTCTCCCTTCTTATGAGAAAGCTTCAGCTCTCCTTGAAACGTCTTAATAGCAATAAAATTTTCATTCATGTTCTATTACCTCCTGAGAGTTTCGTTGTAGCGAAACTAACCTCGTAAGCATTGAATAAGCTTTCCATAGAAGGCTGGCTTCGTAAGCATAAAGCTTGCAGGATGGGGGGTGCTTGTTCAAGAGCATACCATAAACCCTACCTATCCGCCACATTTCCATTCTTCCATTCTAGAGTTCCCACAGCGATTATGCTACAATACTGGAATTGAAGCTTAATAGCAGCTTTCAGCAGGAGGTCCTAATAACAATTATGCTTATTATCGGTATAGCAGGAGGAACCGGATCCGGTAAAACAACCGTAGCTCGGTCCATCATTGAAAAGCTTGGAAATGAACAAATAACTTTTATTTCACAGGACAATTATTATAAAGACCATGCCGATATGGAGTTTAACCAACGTGAGAAGATCAATTATGATCACCCTTTAGCCTTTGACAATGATTTGCTGCTGCAGCAATTAAATGAATTAAAGCAGATGACCACTACTCTATCTCCTACATACGATTTCTCTACTCATTCACGTTCTACCCGTACCCTAGAGCTTCTTCCTAATCCAATCATAATTTTGGAAGGTCTGCACGTTTTATCTGATGAGCCAATTCGAAATATGTTGGATATTAAGGTGTTTGTTGACACGGACCCCGATGTACGAATTTTACGCCGCGTGCTGCGTGACATTCAAGAAAGAGGCCGTTCGGTTCAATCGGTATATGAGCAATATATGTCAACTGTAAAACCGATGCACGAAGCCTTTATTGAGCCTTCCAAAAAATATGCCGACATCATCATCCCCGAAGGCGGACATAATGAAGTCGGCATTAACCTGCTCACGATTCTGACAGAGAAGCATTTACTCGAATCGAACGACTTGCTTCATCCCAGTACAACGACATCCGCGGATCGTTCTTAAGCTTAACGTTACACATTTTGAGTTGATTTTCCGTAAGCTCCAGAAGCTCCCATTGCTTAATGTCTTCAATGGATTGGGACTCTAGAAACGGAAGCATACCTTCTGACGCATCATCCTCGTAATCCCAATATTTAGTACCATAATAAGCGAGCTTATATCCATTAACCATTGTGCAGGTATAAAGCTGGTTCGACTCCTTATTCTTTAATACGAAAGGCAATTGCTTTTCCTCCACTTCCTATAAAAAGGTGAAAAGGTACCATCTCCATCGGAGATGGTACCTTTGTTTCTATTGTAATCAATGATGCTGCTATGCATTTGACCAAATTTTATAGAAACTCATTAACGTGCTTGGCTTTCAGCATGTTCCAGCGGCGTTCTACTTCCGTTTCGAACATTTTGTAAGTCTCCTCATGTTCCGGTTTGGTCATATGCTTAGTTTTGCCCATCGTTACAAGCCAATCGGAGAGAGGAACCTTCTTGCTCTTTTCTTCCGGATTGTACGTTATGTTCGTTACTCCGTGCTCGACTTCATACAGCGGGAAGAAACAGGAGTCGACTGCTGCCCCTACGATATTGGAGCCCTGCTCATCCTCAGATAACCAGTTCAATGGACATGCGATGAGAATTTTCCCAAACACAAGGCCTTCGTTCTGAGCATAATATTGGGCTTTGGCAGCCTTACGAACCAGATCCTGCGGGAACGCTTCAGAGCCTGTAAATACGTAAGGAATATGAGTAGCAGCCATAATTTGCGCTGTGTCCTTATGATGGAACACTTTCCCCCCTTGCTTAGAGCCAACATTAGAGGTAGACGTTCTATGTCCCATCGGAGTTGAGTAAGATAACTGGGCGCCAGTGTTCATGTAACCCTCATTATCGTATTCCAAAATAATCATTTTATGATTACGAAGTGCCGCACCGATCGCCGGCCCCATACCGATATCCATTCCACCGTCACCTGTAATCATGACGAATGTAAAGTCATCCTTAAGATTCAAGGAATCCAGCTCGCCTCTGCGCTTACGCTCCCAGAACATTTCTACAACGCCTGATAATGTTGCTGCACCGTTCTGGAACAGATTGTGGATGTAAGTTGCTTTATGAGCCGAATATGGATAGCCGGTAGTTACAACCATCGCACATCCCGTATGGAACAAGGCAACGATATCGCCTTCAATTCCTTTGAAGAACAGCTCCAGTCCAGAGAAAATACCGCAGCCTGGACATGCTCCGTGTCCCGGTGCAATCCTCTTAGGCTTTTTCGTTAAAGCCCGCAGCGGCGGAACGCGAACGTTCAGCTTACCTGTTTCTTCATCCTTCTTAACGGTGATCAAACCTGTATTCAAATCTTCATATTTCATCGGATTCAGTACACGCTTAGGCTTCTTCTCTGGATCGCCAGGCGTGTGTCCGTAATAATCAAAGGGTACTTCTACTTTTCCCTTTTCAACGGCATCAATTGCAAATTGGAACATCTGGTGACCGTCTTCATTGTAGAAGTCTTTACCGCCAAGTCCATAAATACGACTTATTACCATCGTAGTATGGTTGCCTAATGTGAATAAAGCGGCCTTGATCTCATTAACCATATTACCGCCGTGCCCACCGTAAGAGTCTGCACGATCACAAACCGTAACTGCTTTAATGTTTTTCAAAGCTTCAGCAATCGCTTTTTGTGGGAAAGGACGAATCATATTCGGTGCAATCGACCCTGCTTTGATCCCCTTCTCCCGAAGCTGATCAACAACGTCCTTAATAATCTCTGAAGCAGAGTTCATCAAGAATACAGCAACCTCAGCGTCTTCCATTCTGTATTGATCCAGAATTGGGTAATCGCGGCCAGTTAATTCCGCATACTCCTTACGAATCCGATCGTATACATGCTCTGCATTGTACATCGCCATAGATTGTTGATAACAATTGTTGATGTAATCAGGCTCGTTCATGTAAGGACCCACAGTGATCGGATTGTTTCGATCTAACGTATCGGGGAAGCCCATTGGCGGCTGTGCGCCAACAAAGGCCTGCACATCCTCTCGCTTTGCAAACGTTTGCACTCGACGCTTCTGATGTGACGTGAAGTAACCATCTGAAGCAACCAGTACAGGCAGTCTAACCTCAGGATCTTCAGCCAGCTTAAGCGCCAAAATATTCATATCATACACGGCTTGTGGATCACGGCACATTAAAATCGGCCAACCGGTATTCAAAGCATAGTACAAGTCGGAATGATCACCGTGAATGTCTAAGGGTCCTGATACTGAGCGGCATACCAGATTCATTACCATAGGAAAACGGGTACCGGATTGTACAGGCATTTGCTCCAACATGTACAAGTAACCATTTGCACTAGTTGCATTGAAAACTCGTCCGCCTGCTGTCGAGGCTCCATAACATACGCCTGCAGAGCCATGCTCTCCGTCTGCTGGAATCAACTTGATGTCATGCTGTCCATTAGCTTTCATCAAATCGAGGAATTGTGCGACCTCTGTCGATGGCGAAATCGGGAAATACCCCATTATATGATAATTAATTTGGTGCGCTGCATATGCAGCCATCTCATTACCGGATTCATAAACAATACGTTGCTCCACCGTACCTTGTGAAATCTCTTTATTAATCTCGATTGCCAACTGGAATTCCACCTTTCAGTTTGCTTTTCTTGAGAATTCTGGGCTTCCTACTTTGCGGCTAAGTCGAATCTGTGCGGCACGCGATGTTCATCTGCGTAACCATCTGGTTCTCTTAAACTAGAGAGTGCTTCCGTTGGGCAGGCCTGCACGCACTTGAGACAGCCTTTACAATATTGATAATCGATTCCTTGCAGAAACATTTGCGGACGGCCTTTCTTGTCTGCTTGCTCGTCCCATACGAAGCAGAAGTCAGGACAGACGTTATCACAGGCTGCGCAATGGATACATTTGTCATCCTCGAATTTAGGCATCATCCCTGCTCTTGAGATGCTCAAATCCTTCAGAATACTGTTTCCAGGGTTAACGATTACACCACCCATAGGTTGAGTTGCAAACCCAAGCACGGGCGTATCTTGACGAACGAAGGCTGGCATTTCTTGACCTTCCGGAAGTACAAAGGTTTGAAAGTTAACTTCGTTGTAACCCCTTTCAAAGGTGTTTAATGCAGGCTGTACAGCTTGAGGATACTTTTTCTCCAACGATTTACGAATAACATTCTTCATAATCTCAGGGTCTAGGAATGGACAGAGACGGAACAGAGCGCCCAACATAGCCATGTTAACACGGTTCTTCTCTTCCAGTGAGATTCCAATAGCATCGATAACGGCGATCGTTCCGCCCTTCATCTTAAGCTTCTCCTTCAATTCCTCTGGAGATTTAGTGGAATTGACCAGCACCAGACTATCCTCATAAATTCCACTGACCACATTGACGGTTTTGGATAAAGACTCGTGAAATATACCAACGACATGTGGTCTTTCAACAGGCGATGTATCGCGAATGTTTGTGTTAATATCACAAAAACGGATATGAGCCTTAACGGCTGAGCCCTTCTTCTCGGAACCATATGACGAAAAGCTGACTCCATTTAACCCGGCACCTACAACGCCGGCCTCTGCCAGCATTTTACCGGCTAGATTGGCTCCAAGACCCCCTATGGATTCCAGTCGAATTTCAAAAAAACCGAGCTCATTCTTTTTCGGTAATGTAACCATTGCACAACTCCTTTCGAGAATAGACTGCTGCGAGTAATTGGCGTTCATTTGAAGAAGCCGGTCGTCCTTATGCGGACAACCTAAGCTCAAACAAATAAGAAATTCACCAAATGTATTATTATATTCTGAATTGAGCGACAAATTCCTCTATAGTAAAAATATTTTTTTCTTAAGGAATCCGGAAAAATCCATTTCCAGGTGAAGGTACTATCGGCTCACGATCCGCCAACAACCCATCGCTTTGACCATTTAATGCGATATCTACAAGCCATTGAGTGAAGTTCGCCACTTTCATCGATTGCATTTCTTCTAGTGAGAAGAAGCCCGCTTCATCGACTTCGTAGCCGTCAGGTGTTGGCTCCCCACCCACATATTGCATTTCAAATGCAATGTAAACATTGTGAATAGCGCGGGGTTGATCACGAACAGCCACGATTCCCTTAACTGTGGCATGTACCCCAGCCTCTTCAAGAACTTCACGGACAATGGTCTCTTCTATCGGCTCCAATTGCTCAATATACCCGCCTGGATTAGTCCAATTCCCCTTACCCGGCTCTTGCGCACGTCTCACTAGCAGAACCTTATCATCTTTAACAACAAGAGCACCTACACCGATACTGTAATTGCCCCAATGAACCGAAGTACAATTTGTGCATGCGCGCCGTTCGACGCCGTCCATACTGCGTGTTTCCATCGAATGACCGCAGGACGAACAAAAGTTTACCGACATCTGTCCATTCATCCCTCTCAAGTATTTTATGTTAGCAACTAACAAGTGCTATTTCCAATGATATCCTGTTTGAATCGATCTTTCTAGTACTTTCTTTATCTGTCGAACCAAAAAAAATGCTCCCGGCCATAGAAGGCTAGAAGCATAGCTACATTTTTCTATATACACGCTCTGGACGACCGACATCTCCATAAGACAAATCAGCGTGAAGCTTGCCTTGCGACACTAGATGCTCCAAGTAACGTCTCGCCGTTGAACGACTTACTCCAATCAGCCCAGCAGCCTGCTCTGCGGTTAAGGGGTTTATAATGTTATTCATTGCTTGTATTACTTTATCAAGTGTCAGTTTATCAATCCCTTTGGGCAAATAAGGGTTCGTGGCTTCCTTCTTGCTTGTTCCTTGAAGAAGCAGATCAACCTCGTCCTGATTAACTTGACCTTGTCCCGTATGCAGCCTCTCCAGTGTCCTATGGTATTCCTGGAAACGAAGCAACGTCTCTTGCAAACGATTAAATAACAGCGGCTTCATAATAAAATCGAACACACCCCCGCGAATTGCAGCCCTTACAGCGTCCACTTCCTTCGCGGCAGTAATCATAATCACATCAGGCTGACGATCAAGCTGCCTTATAAGCTGGAGCAGCTCCAGACCATTAGCATCGGGAAAATAAATATCAAGCAGCACCAAATCCGATTCAAGCACTTCGAGAAGTGTTATCGCCTGGGGCCTATCTGTTGCTATTCCAACAACCGTGAAACCTGGAACCTTTTCAACAAATCGGCGGTTTATTTCAGCGATTCGTTCATCATCCTCTATAATTAACACTCGGATCAGCGTATTCATCTCTTTGGTCATCTCATGCATCCTCTTTCGGATCTTTAGACATTTTTGGTAACACCACCGTAAAAACAGTTCCGCCATGTTCACTTGGATGATGAGTTATATAGCCTCCAAGCTTATCAACGGCATGTCGGACAAGTGCCAATCCGATCCCGCGCCGCTCGCCTTTTTTACTTGAGTATCCTTTTTCATAAATACGGGATGCCACCTCTTCGGAAATTCCGCAGCCATTATCCTCACACTCTATAATCAAATCATTCCCTGCGTCAGTTAAAAACAGCTTAACCTTCTTCTCCACAGCTTGCTCGCATTCAATTACGGCTTCCATCGCGTTATCAGTCAAATTCCCGATAATAGTTACAAGCATATCACGATTTAAAGTAGCCGGAACATCTTGAAACGTACTTTCACTGTCGATTTCCAAAATTACCTTTAACTCCTGTGCTCGGTTGTATTTCCCTATTAATAATCCCCCGATAACGGGATCAGGAATTTCACGCATAATGAATTGGATTAAATTTTGATGCACATCCGATTCACGTGTAATCATTTCAATTGCTTCTTGGTATGATTCCAATTGAATTAACCCTGAAATTACATAGAGCTTATTAGAATATTCATGTGTTTGAGCTCGCAGCCCTTCGGCAAACCTTGTGACCTGGGACAACTCTTCTGCAAGCCGGTACAGCTCTGATTTACTTCTAAAGCTGGAAACAGCTCCTATAACCTGTTTATGCTCATCCATAATTGGGACTCGGTTAGCAATAACTTCATGCTCTCCAAAGATCATCTCATGATCAAATTGGGAATTCCCTGTTAGTATCACCTCATGAAGACGAGTCGTCGGCACAACTTCATCAATTAAGCGGCCCGTAATATCTGTATCTTCAGGCAATCCCAGCATGCGCAGGGTTTGCTTATTGGCCATTGTAATAGAACCTTGACTGTTAATTGCGAGAATGCCCTCACGGATCGATTCAAGTATAGCTTGTTTTTCCATATACAGCATCCCGATTTGTTCAGGCTCCAATCCATGAATGGAACGGCGAACGCCTCTTGAAATCATAATTGCACCGCCGCTGCCAATAATTAATGCAGCTATGGAGATCAGCATGACCTCCTCTTCATAATTATCATCCAGCTTCTCAATCTCGTTCATTAAGTATCCAACGGACACGATACCTATTACCTCGTCATTATTCCCCCGAATAGGCGCTTTTCCACGGAGTGACAAACCTAAGGAGCCAATCGCCTCGGATACGATCGATTGTCCCTCTAGCACCGGGCCATTATCGCCCCCTACCATTTCCTTTCCAATTCGGTCCGTTATAGGGTGGGAATATCGAATTCCTTCACGATTGCCAACGACAATATATTCTGCACCAGTTTTCACCCTTACGGTTTCTGCCAAAGGCTGAATGACTTTGGAAGGATCAGAATCCAAGAATGCTTTACTTACCTCAGGCATAGCGGCAAAAGCTTCCGCAACGGCTAAAGCTCGTATACCGGTCTGCTCCTCCAGCGCATTCACGAGCATATATTGAAACACAGCCCACAGTAAGGAGATCACTAGAAACAGCAAAGAACAGATGATCAGAATTAATTTCGTTTGCAAACGCACCGAATATCCCCCCACTTAGATGTTGGTAACATTGTAGCAGAACCCCTAGAACAAGAAAACACCCGTCCCCCCTAGAACATAACGGAGACGGGATTGGAAGAAATAATCAGGCTTCCTCATTAATCAATACTTTTTTCCCTTTCATTTTCAGTATTAATGGAATAGCCAGCCACAGAAGTCCAATAATCAAGAAAATTACGGATATCGGCTTTTGCAGGAAAATCATAAAATCGCCGTTAGATATAGTAAGCGCTCTTCTCATGTTGTTCTCCATCATCGGACCTAGAATAAGTCCCAGAACTAAAGGAGCTAACGGAAAATCGTTTTTAGACAGGAAATAGCCTACAACTCCGCATCCCATAATCATCATCAGATCGAAGGTAGAGTACTGAACCGCATAAACGCCGAATACTGAGAAAACAATAATTAATGGCAGTAAATATTTAGCTGGTGTCTCAATTACTTTCGCAAATACTCTAACCATAGGCATGTTCAGGACAAGCAGCATCAGGTTTCCAACAAACATACTGGCGATTACCCCCCATGCTAATTGCGGGTGATCCTGAAATAACAATGGACCTGGTTGAATATTGTACATAATGAAAGCACCCATCATAATGGCTGTTGTTCCTGATGACGGAATACCGAGTGTCAGAAGCGGGATCATCGCTGAGCCTGCCGCCGCGTTATTTGCTGATTCCGGAGCAGCTACGCCCTCAATAGCTCCTTTACCAAACTTTCCAGGGTTTTTGCTGATTTTTTTCTCAACAATATAGGAGAAGAAGGATGCCAATATAGCACCTGCACCCGGCAAAAGACCGATACAGAACCCGAGCAAGGAGCCTCTTGTTATCGGACCAGCACTATCCTTCAAGTCCTGCTTTGTTGGCATGACCCGGGTAATTTTAGCAACTTCCTCGCCATTTTCATCTTTTTCTAAAATCGTTTTGAACACTTCGCCCAGAGCAAACATCCCAACGGCTACAGTTAAAAATTCCAACCCTTGAAATAATTCTGGAATATCATAAGTAAAACGTGCTGCGCCCGAAACATTATCAATCCCGATCGTTGCCAGCAACAGCCCGAATGCCGTCATCATCAGTGCTTTGGTCATTGACTTGCCAGCCAAACCGCTAATAGCTAACAATCCTAGCAGCATCAAGGAGAAATATTCGGCTGGCCCAAACTTGATTGCAATGGCTGATAAAGGATTAGCAAGAAAAATAAGCCCGATCATAGCCACAATCCCTGCTACGAATGACCCGATTGCAGAGATTGCCAGTGCAGCGCCTGCTCTGCCCTGCTTAGCCATTTGATAACCGTCTAGTGTTGTCACGACTGAAGAGGATTCCCCAGGAGTATTTAAAAGGATCGAAGTCGTTGATCCCCCGTACATCGCACCGTAATAGACACCGGCCAATAAAATAATCGAACTGGTGGCCGATTCCTCCGGACTTAAGCCAGACGTCATCGTTGCAGTGATTGGGATCAGAAGTGCTACCCCACTCATTGGACCGATACCAGGCAGAACCCCTACAACGGTTCCGATTAGAACGCCGAAAAAGACGAACAACAAGTTGTGCCATTGCATCGCTGTGCCTAATCCATGTAACAAATAATCAATAGTACTCATGTTTAACCCCCTACTCTAAGCCTAACCAAGATGGAAATCCTGGGAGCGTACCGTCCATAACATGGACAAAAAGATAGTAAACCCCAAACGAAAATGCTGCTGAAATGATGAGTGAGGACCAAATCTTCCCTCTTTGCATAGTCTGAAAACCAATCATTAGAAATAAAAAGGTAGCAATAACGAATCCAATATCCTCGAGAAAATATGCGTATAATACTGCCGCGGAGAAGATGATGCCAAATCTTTTATAATCCAGCTTTTCTTTTTCCCTTCCGGTATTCTTGTACCGAAATGTCTCATAAATGAGGCGAATGCTCATTAGCGCCAGGAAAATTCCCAGACCTAACGGGAATATATTCGAACCGACATTGCTTCCATAGGAGCTTGCCGTAATCTTTTGGCTTTCAACTACGAACAAGGCTCCAACTGCAAGAAAAACAATTCCGGCATAACGGTCAAAGGTTCTGTTCACAATAATCCTCCCCTACTTAATAAAACGAGGGAGAAGCTTGTTCTCCCTTGTTTTTCATGATGCCAGCACAGTGGGCGGGCCTTCTGTTGTCTTACTTTTGCATACCTAGTGCCGTAAGCATATCTTTAATCAAAACTTCTTGCTGACCAAGGAAAGTATTGAAATCATTCGAATTTTTAAAGTCACTTTCCCAATTATTCGCCTGAAGTTCTTTTTTCCACACATCATTTTCGTTAAGCTTTTTCAAGGTATCATCCCAATATTTCTTGGCATCTGCACTCATTTCCTTTGGACCGAAAATTCCACGCCAAATATTGAATTCTGCGTCCACGCCTTGCTCCTTCATTGTCGGAACGTCTTTCAAGCTGCCTCCTAGACGCTGAGCGGAAGCTACTGCCAACACTTTAATTTTGCCGGCTTTTACATATTGGTCCAATGAAGAAGCATCGGTTCCGATAACATCCACATTACCACCTAGCAGCGCTGTTAGCGCTTCACCACCACCATCGTAGGAAACGTATTTTACTTTTTTCGGATCGATGCCGAATTTGTACGCAGGTAGAATGGCCACCAAGTGATCCATGGAGCCTGGTGCTGAACCTCCTGCAATCGTTAATTTGGTAGGGTCAGCCTTCAAGTCGTTCAACAAAGATTTCAGATCGTTATATTTGGAATTCGCTGACACAGCAATAGCTCCGAAATCTTTCGTCAGCTGGGCTAGCGGCGTTGAATTTTTATATCCGTAAGGGCTGTTGGCTTCTTTTTTCAAATTGTTGATTAATATGGGTGGCGAGCTTACAAACAATTTATAATCATCTTTTTTACCACTCGCGTACTCAGCAAGAAACACAGCTCCTCCTCCACCAGGTTTGTTCTCAACTGTAATCGGTTTATTGACTGCCTTAGTTTCTGTTAAAACCTTGGCGATCGTTCTGGCAGTTAAATCCCAGCCTCCGCCTGCTCCTGATGGAGCGACTATGGAGAGCGGCTTCTCAGGATACTTGGATGCGCTTGCAGCTGGGGTTTCAGTCGGTTTAGGTGCAGCGGCATCTTTAGTCTGGGGTGCATTACTTGCACAGGCCGTAAGGCTCACAGCTAATAGACCGGTAAGTGCTACTTTCAGAGATTGACGAGTTAATAATTGGATCATAAAAAGACCTCCTAGATTTTTATATAGTTGTGTATGCGCTTACATCATCTCGGGCAAAATCATTGTAGCATCAAACCGTTTTTATCGAATAGCTTATATCCATAAGTTGAATACTGCGCATAAACCTCATTTTGTTCATATAATTCACGGAAATTATGATGCATACAGGACGAACTAGGCATGATTTTGATTGATCAAAATGAGATTTAAATGCTGCCAAAAAAAAACAGCCCGGAAAGCGAAGTAGACGCTTCGCTCCAGGCTGATATATCCTAGCTTATATTTGGTTATGCTTCCGTCTTCAATGGTGTTATAGCAGCATCAGCTTGTTGAGTTGGAACCGCTACTTTCTTTTCGTCGCCACGATTAATGAGACCCTTAACTAGCTTATCCAGATCAATACCGCTTACGCTTTTCAGCATTTCGGGAGCTGTTGCCATTAAAGACGTCACGTAGTTGCTTAAGCGCGCAGCACCTTCACCATGTCCTGTATCGACTACTGTAAGCTTATCGATTGACTTAAGCGGTTCAGCCACTTTACCCGCCAATTCAGGCAGCATCTTGACGATGATATCCAGCACCGCGGCTTCGCCGAACTTCTCGAATGCCTCGGCAAGCTTCTGCTTCGCCTCCGCTTCCGCCAAGCCGCGAAGTCGGATGACATCCGCCTCGGCCGTACCTTTGGCTCGCTCCGCATCCGCCTCAGCTAACCCGTTGAGGCGCTTCTGCTCGGCCATTGCCTTCGCTTCCGCCTCTATGCGGTACTGCAGCGCGTCCGCTTCGCGCAGACGCTTCGCTTTATCCGCCTCCGCCGCTTGCTCTACGGCGTAACGATCCGCGTCCGCTTTCTTCTTGACCTCGGAGTCATATTGCTTCTCCCGGCGAAGAATCTCCTTCGCCTCCAGGTCAATCTCTCGCTCCTTGCGGACGATCTCGACCTTCATCTGCTCCTCGACCACGCTCTGCTTGGAGCGCGCCTCTTGAATGTGATAGGCTTGGTCCGCTTCCGCTTTAGCCTGATCCTGCTCCCTCTTGAAGGAGGCAATCTTCAGCTCCTTGTCCTTGCCCGCTTCCGCGATATTCGTATCGCGCAGCAGCTCAGCCTTCTGCCCGTCTTCCTCGGCCTGCGCTTTCTGAACTCGTGCGTCACGCACTGCTTGCGCTTCCGCTATCTCCGCGTCTCGCTTGACTGCAGCGATACGCGGCTTACCGAGCGCATCCAGATAGCCGTGCTTATCGCGCAAATCCTTAATGGTGAATGAGACAATTTGCAGCCCCATCTTCTTAAGATCCTTCGCTGCAACTCCCTGTACCTCCTGCGCGAATTTATCGCGGTTACGGTACACTTCCTCGACGGTCATTGAGCCAAGGATAGCGCGCAGATGTCCTTCCAACACCTCTTGGGCCTCTCCCTTTAATGCTTCAGTTGGCTTGCCCATAAACTGCTCGGCTGCAGTTGCAACATCCTCCACGGAACCGCCAATTTTTATAATGGCCACCCCATCGGCCATCACTGGAACTCCTTGTTCGGTATAAACCTCAGGTGTAGATACATCCAGCTTATGGGATAGTAAAGACAGAAATTGCGATTGCTGGAAAATAGGCAGAATGAATGCGCCGCCACCACGAACAATCTTAATACTTCTGCCCGACTCATCTGTCATTACATTCCTTGAGCCCAGGAACGCTCCCGTTACAATCATCGCTTCATCGGGACTAACTGTTCTGTAGCGTGCCCAAAAAGCCAACCCCAATACAATAATAACTCCTACAACAATAGCTGGAATAAACAAAGCATCTGGCATTCAGCATGTCTCCTTTATTAGTTAGTTAGTAAACTTCCAGGTGAGCATTAATAATAATTTGTGTTCAAAAAGAAGACTTTTCAGCACCGATTAGAGCTGTTTATCTAAACAAGCCACGTAGAGTGTCCCATCAATGACTTCGACAGTAACGACTTTAGCACCTGTTTGGATCTCTACCTGTTCAAAGCTGGCTGCGATATGGTTTGTATTTCCCGCCCCCATCTTAACCAACACTTCCCCATAGCCCTGAGCTGGTATTGGCACAGAAACTTCGGCAATCTTCCCAACCAGATCCTTCATGGAGTAGGCAACTGAATTTTCACTATTTTCCATCGGCTTGACATACAGGAAATAGACGAGAATTGCGACAATCAGGGAACAAAGAACAGCAGTTATCAACACAGCAAATGTTCCCAGTGACGTATAGCGTGTCAACAAAATACCTGCGCCTCCGCAAACCGTAATTGCACTCAGCAGAACCATTGGCTGAAAAGCATGCAGATGTTCACCTGACAGGAAATCAAGCACGCCATCAAGAGCATTGCTCAGCAAATCACCGAAAATAACAGTAACAACTGCAAACAGCACACCTGTGATAAGTAATCCCCAATACAGCTCCAGCATAGCGCTCCTCCGTCTAGAATTCATTGTGATCCTACTTACCTATACGCTTTATAAAGCAACAAAGTTGCAAATGATTTCCTTTTTTTCTGTATTCCGTGAACTGTGGACACTAAAAAAACTGCCGGACATAAGACGGCAGCTCGCTTTTTTAAGCTATTTTATTAGTTATTTTATTCGGTTCAATTGTATGTATTTAGCTATGTTAATTAAACGATAGTTTATTTTTGTTTCAAGGCGAGCATTTGATAGACTTCACGAGAGTCGCCTTTTAATTGCTTTTGCATACTCTTCATTTGCGAGGAACCGTCCCCGTCTAAAAAGACACCGTCTACTACATTTCCGCGGCCAACCATCTCTACAACAGCCTTCCGAAATTGCTCTGCAGTACTTGGAGTATCTGTAACTATAAGCCATATCGTTTGCTTGTTATCATATACGACGCCTGAACGCAGCCGCTTCTCATCGAATGCCGGCATGTCCTCCGAAATGGCCTGCACCTCCCAATGGGAATCATCCTGCAGCGACATACTAATTCCGCCTTGAGCCCAATAATGCTGCTTATCTGTCACCTTCAGCTCATGGGCATCTTGTACAACTTGTACCGTAAATCGCCTTGTAATCTCATCCCATACCAACGTTCCTTTGGGCACATCAATATTGTACCAGCCTGAACCGTAATCCTCCTGTTGACCCTTGAGCGGCTGATCATTAACAACAGCAATACTCAATAAATCTCCATTCCAAAAAAATCCCCCATTGATTCCAGTTTCATCTGTGAGAGTTACGTTGCTGGTTATCGGTTTTAAGGCAATATTTTGCGGGACAGTTTGCAGGGCATGAAGCTTGACTCCGATTGACGCTTTCATTTCATGGTACGTGTAATACTTAGGATAATAGTACGGTGATGAGGGCGGTAGAGCAGTTAGAAACACAGCGATCAAATTACCTATTAAAAATCCTACTAACAGGAGCTGCAGACGCGGTTTTGCTATCCATTTAATAGCGTTCATATAGTTGAACATAGTTCGTCCCGTCATTGCAGGACCTCCTTTTTTTATTAAATCTTAATTTCCGAGCCTAGTAGTATTTCTATGAATCATAACAGAAAATCATGAATAGGGTTTAAATAAAGATAGAATAAAAGATGCTCAACATTTACTTAAGCTGTAAAACCAATATAGTATTTATTTGATTTTCCTATCATAAAAAATTCCATATACAGGGTTTTTTTATAAAAAAATTAGGTTGTTTTAAGGATTATACGCTATGATAGAAGTAATATAAGTGTTAAAAGGGGGAAATTAGTTTGAGTATGAACCAAACATCAGCCTTGGATAAAATGATTTTTTTATATAAATTTATTAGAACTCCCAAAACCATAGGCAGCGTGACCCCAAGCTCCCGGTTTCTTGCAAAGAAAATGGTTGAAGCCATCTCCTGGCAGGATACCTGTAGCGTAGCTGAGCTCGGTGCTGGAACCGGTGTCATAACTCAAGCAATTAATAATGCGGCTGTTAAGGGCACTCGAGTGCTTTTGTTCGAAAAAGATAGCCATCTTAAAGAACAATTAGCACAGCAATATCCCGAGTATTCTACTTACACAGAAGCAAGGGCCTTGAGCAGCTCCGTCCAACAGCATGGTCTTGAGCATTTGGATTGTGTTATAAGCGGCCTTCCTTTCGCTAATTTTCCTCAGCAGCTTCGCGATGAAATAATGGAACAGGTTGTAGCATCACTTAAACCCAATGGATTGTTTATTGCTTTTCAATACACCTTACAAATGAAGAAGCAGTTAAGTCGCCACTTCGACATCCAAACTATCCAATTTGTGCTGCTTAATGTCCCTCCAGCGTTTGTATATGTATGCCGGAAGAAGGACCCGAAAGAAAGCCTGCAGTCTTAATGATCCTTTTATTATGGGAAAGTGGAATCCCCGGTATGAATCGGTTACTATTATTAAGGAGCTTAGACTCTCTAATGTAATCGATGAATGAGGTGTTTCTTTTGGAGGAAGTAATTATAATCGGAGCTGGGCCCTGTGGATTGTCCGCAGCCATTGAGCTTGAACAGCTGGGAATTCATCCGTTAATCATTGAAAAGCAATGTGTGGCTTATTCGATATATTTGTATCCAACCTATATGCAGTTTTTCAGCACACCAGAGCTACTTGAGATAGGGGGCATCCCCTTCTCAACACCTAACGAGAAACCTTCACGCTTGGAAGCTTTGCATTACTATCGGAATGCTGCAATTCGCAGCAAGCTTCGAATCAAGCCCTATCATACGGTCGACCGTATTCAGCAGAAAGCAGACCTAAGTTTCGAGCTGAGCCTATCGGATCAATTCGGACAGGCTTCCGTTGCTTATGCACGCCATGTAGTCGTAGCCACAGGTTATTTCGATCATCCCAATCTGCTCGGCATTCCTGGTGAAGACCTGCCAAAGGTCACGCATTATTATCGCGAAGCACATCCCTATAGCGGTACAAAGACGACTATTATAGGCGGCAACAACTCCGCCATCGATGCGGCTATGGATTTGCTCAGAGCAGGCGCTGAAGTGACAGTGGTTTATCGTGGAGAAACTTATTCACCTAACATTAAGCCGTGGGTTTTACCCGTTTTTGAAGCTATGGTGAATAAAGGTCGGATCACTATGCTGTTCAATTCCCAAGTGGTCCGAATCGGACAGCAGAACGTCACAATTCTGCATGAAGGCATAAAAAGGGAGCTGGATAATGACTTTGTCCTCGCTTTAACGGGGTTCCGTCCTGATCGGACGATGCTGCTGGAAGCTGGCGCTCAAATGAACGAAGCTTCTACAGCGCCTATTCACAACCCGGAAACGATGGAAACCACCATTCCTCGTCTTTATATTGCTGGAGTGGCTGCATCAGGTAGCAATGCAAACGAGGTTTTCATAGAAACCGGACGACTGCATGGCGGTATGATTGCACGTCATATTACCAAGACCTCGGAATAAGTCTTGAACAAATAAACACGCTAGAGCCGGGAACCTCCCGATTCTAGCGTGTTTTGGTTAAAATATTAATTCTTTTTCCCGATGCGTCAACCGTCTTCCTGCAATATCTACAACCAATCTTCCTCCAGAAAGCCCCCATATCCTCGAGCCAAATTTTTCAGCTAATTCAACTTGGTGAAGGCTGCAAAATATAATAACCTTGTCCTTTTCACAAATGGACTTCAAATCCTCTAGAACGCGCATGGCTGCTTCCGGATCAAGACCCGATACAGGCTCATCGGCAAAGATAACTTTGGCCCCGCGTATTAACGCTTTCGCAACGGCTACACGCTGCTTCTCCCCGCCGCTCAGCTTCTCAATCGGCTCATGAGCTTTCTCCAGCAAACCCACCTTATCCAAATAATCCATAGCCGTCATATGGTCATCGCTCGAAGTTGTGCCTGACAGAATACGCCACCACGCTTTATGGAAGAACAATCCGCTTAACACATTTTTCAATGCAGATTTACGCGGGTTCAAATTCGGCTTTTCCTCAAGAAATGCCCAGTCCTTCCGATACTTGAACTGCTCAAGACCGCCTATTCCAGAAATATCTTTGCCATCGTATATGTACTGGCCTTCATCCCATTTATCCTTTAATGACAGACAGCGAAACAACGTTGTTTTGCCGCTGCCACTCCCTCCTATCAATGCGATAAGCTCGCCTTCGTCCGCTTGAAAGCTTAGCCGGGATAATATCTGATGATCCGGCGGAAATGATTTCGATAAATTACGTACTATAATCATCTGTCGCTTCTTCCTCTCCAGCCTTAATCGGTCACTATTTTTCATTATATAACATCTTGGCTCCACAAAAAACCAAAATAAGTAAAGGAACCGAAAATCCATACATAAAAACCATCGAATAACACAAAGTAAGCCTATCAAAGCACATCAATCTCATACGTATAAACGCACTCGATGGTTTCTAAGTAAATCAGAATCACTGCAAGCTATGTACTGACGCTTATTGAGAACCGGTGGAAAGAATCCCCTAATAGCAAATAGCGGAAGTACCTGTTCCTTTATCACCAGAGTATCACAAAAAACAGAGAGATAAAGGAAGTGCTACTTCCTTTATCTCTCTGTTTTTGTGCATTGGGCTGTTACTTTCCTCAAATAAAGGATGCCCGATTTCCTCTATTACCTTAATAAGCAAACCTCAGATTGAATAAAGGAACTTTCAGTTCCGTTCGACTCATCTAAATACTCCAAAAAAAGAGAGAAACCTAAGAAGGCTTCTCTCTCTTTCATACCAACCTTATAGACATCTTTATTACTTGTCCTCAAGCGGGTAGAAAATCACATCCACAGGGAAAGCCGACCCAGCCGCAGGGGTAAACTCAATATCCAAGGATGGTTCCGTCCCATCCGTCCGTGCCAATATGGTGTAACCTTCATAATCCATCATGACGCCGGATGGCGGTGTTTGAATAATTCGTCCATTCACTTCTACGGGTCCTCTGAAAACTCCACCTCGCGGCAGCAGCAGTACCGACATTTTACGTGGACGATCCACATGAATTTTATATACCACTCCATAATTACCTAAGTTTAGGGAGTCTTGCTTTGTAAAAAAGTCTTTGCCTGTAACAAACATATCGCTTGTGCCATCTCCGATAGCCAAGCTGGACGGCTTAACAAACGACTTGGTATCGACGTTCCAGCTAACATCCGAGCCACTGAAGGTCCCTCTTACATTGCCTGTATACTCCAATTGTTTATACGTTCCTATTGAATCCAGCCCAGCCCCTGCATCCATCGCCACAAAGGAGAAATAAACTTCACCATCTGTTTCCACATCGTAGATGACATTCATTCCTTGGTCCGGGAAAAATTCTGGCATCTTTTTATAAAATACAGTTTGTCCTGGCTCTACTACCATTGTTTCCGGAGCCATCTCACTCTGCAAAAATTCTATCGAGGCTTCATTCCCGATCAGATTGGCATAAATGGATGGATATACCTCGCCTTGTCGCGTGGTTGTAATTCGTACAGGTGCATTCGGATTCGCGTTACGAGCAACGATGGCAAACTGTACCTTCTCCTTCATACCGTTCACGTGATCCGCGTACAGCCTTGCTTTTCCGTTTACTTTTTCTTGATATAGAAAGCCCTTCTTTTCAAATGTTTCGGGGCTGTCACTAACAATCAAGGGTCTTTCTAAAGAGAGGCTTGTAACATTGGGCAGCTGAGGAATACCTCGCAAATATTTACGAAGAGTCGCTTCCTCATCCTTTACGAACGTACCTACCGGCTCATAGTACACTTTATGCTCAAAAGGATCTAGAAACGGCTCATTAATGATCTCCACATTGTGTGAAAAAACGCTGCTTTCTGTCCCTTTGCTGTCCATAACTTTCAACGATACCTTGAACAGACCTGGCTCGAAAATCGTATCGGCCTTACCTGTCCAGTCCACCTTCGTTATTGCATCACCATCGGGATCGTAGCTAAGATTTGTGTAATAGATCGGTTCTCCTAAGCGATACTGCTCTTTGTTTACCGAAAATTTAGCTACTGGCTTCGTATTCGGCATTGTGTCGTTATAAAAACCTGTGGAGCCCGGTACAGATATATATAGGAGTTCTACTCGCTGAAGCTCTTTATTAACCGTTGTTTTAAAATCAACATAACGCTTCAACCAATCCAAGCCGATGTACAAACGATCATTTTGGATAAAAGCAGCTTGGCTATAATCATCCTCAGTTCCATTAATAGTTAGTTTTTTTTCTGATAACTGAAAGGACAGAAATGCTGCTGGCGCTGTAATCTGAACACTTCCGCTATCGGAATCCCATATAACAGAAATCCCTAATGTATCGGGCAATATCGCTGCCGGGATATAAGCTTTGCTCTTTAGTTCAATAACCGGAGCTTCTAGAATCAACTTACTACCATTGATGTAAGCTTCCGATTTACCATAATATAGAAGTAACGATTTACTTTGTGGAACTGCAGCTGCTGCTCCAGTGGTAAGGGATAACAACCCAATCAGCAAAGCTGATATACCTATAGTCAGTTTTTTGGACAAAAACATATGCGCTCATATACTCCTTTAAGTTGGGATAAAAACAAATCACTTGATTTTGTTTAACGGTATCATAACCAGATCAAGTGGTACACTGCTGCCATCGGTGGCCATAAGCTCGATATCGATCTTATTCTCTTTGGCCTGAGTTCTATGCAATAGTATAATGTCGTTTGATATTAATCCGCCGGCAGGAACAAGAATAGGGCTCCCATTGACACGAATGGCTCCTTGGAAAAATCCCGATCGTGGGCGCAGGGCAACTGTCGTTTTATCACTCACATTCACCTGAACCTTATAACGAATGCTTCCCAATCCTTGGACATTGACATCCTTCTTTGTCCTTGCATCAATGCCTCTAATCGGCGGTTCTACAGCAGGATCCCCGATCCCTATTGCAGTGGGAACTTTTAAGTCTCTGGCATCTACCTGCCAAGAAACCTCAGCTACCGGGTAAGAGCGACTGCCAGTACTTATTTGACCGCTGTTAGAGTAAGCTCCAAGATTATATAGAGATTCCCCTGGCTCCATCATTACGTAAGAAACGGTCACTTCTCCATCGGTTTCTATATCATAAATCCCGTGATAACCTTGTCCCGGTGCCGTCTCCGAGCTGATCTTATAGAACACGGCACCTCCCCGCTCAATCGACATTTCATCATTTATAGAACCGCTGACAAGGAATTCTTCTGCCGTCTTTTGTGCTAGAAGAGGTGTATAGATGGAGGCTTGCGCTTCCGCTTTTCGGGTCGTAGTGATATGGACCGGTTTATCCATGCTTTCATTTCTCAGAACAATACCGTATTGAACGGGCTTGTCCCTACCATTGACATACTGTAAAGACAATCGAGCACGCTGCTTAAAAGAGTCCTGGTATAGGAAGCCTTTTTGTTCAACAGGCTTAGCGCTGCCTCCAATAATGAGTTTTCTGTCTTCAGGCTGGCGAACTACAACAGGAGGCTTCGAATCAGCAGCAGTTTGCACACCCTTCAGCCAATTGGTCTTCAGTTCTACCAACGTACCAGCCGGCTTAAAATAAAACGGATAATCCTCTTCACTGACAAATGGTTCATTCAAAATAGTTACAGTTTTGGAGAACGGCTCGCTGCGGTTTCCATGACCGTCACTAACCTGCAGAGTCACCGTATAGATTCCAGGTTGGAAAAATGCTTCCTGCTTGCCTACCCAATCGTATTCAGGCAATCCTTCCGCATCCGGGTCATAACTCAAATCAATATATTCTACCGGCTCCCCAAGTCGGTATGATGATTTGCCAAATGCAAATACCGCGGCTGGTTTAGAATTCGGCTGTGAATCATCCTTATGAAACAGCGATTCCGAATATGGTGCATACGGTTTTCCAATATAATTCATTACCACACTTTTGGATTCTTCCTTATACTGGTAAGGTATATCTGCATATTGGCCAAGCCAGGACAATTGAATCATTAGCCTGTCGTTTCGTATTACTGCCACCGAGTCAAAAGGAATAGTGTTTCCATTCACTTTGATTATGTTATGGGGAACATCGAATTCTATAAAGGCCTTAGGAGCAAGCAGTTTAATCTTTTCTTCCTTGCTGTCCCACTCCAATGAAAAATTCAATGTATCTGCAAGCCACTTCGCAGGAATGTAAAAACGGTTATTGATGATTGATGGCGGCTCGTCCAATTTAATTTGTACCCCATTTAAGGATGCTTGAGCATTATCAGCAATCAATTTGAGCTGCGTAGTAGTAACGGATACGGCCTCCGATGACACAGGCATAATCAGACAGGCTGCCAGTGTTGTGCTCAATAGGATAGCTGGCTTCATGGAAGCGCTAAGTAATCGATACATATTGTGACGTCTCCTTTATGTATATAATTAATGAGATAAATAATTAATATGGCGAATATAATGTGCTTACCTCTATGAAATAGTACCATGCCATAAATCGACAAGTCTACTCAAACACGACAAAAACCGCCATATGAGTATGGCGGTGCACTGGATTAACACTATTGTTGATTCGTTTGCTTAGGAATATGATTCAAGTTGGCTGCTCGATCTGCCGCTTTACAGCATGCATAACAGCTTCTTCTTCTGTGAATTTATTTTCTTTATAATCAGAACTTTTTTTAGAATCTGGTTTTGTGACATCCATAGTTCTCATCACCTCCCCTGTTTCTTAGTATTTCAGGAAATAATTCTATTATTTGGTATATGTCACAAAAAATTATAAATTTAAATCGACAAATTGCTACATTTTTCATAATGCATTCGTATTATAATTGCTGGATGCCGTTGAATCTGTATATTGAATGGAGATGTACAATTATGGGTAATTTATCGAAGGAAAATATAGAACTTCAATTACACATGGAGCGGATGCAAAATCAGTTATATAAATTAGTTGAGCAGAAGGGCAGCTTCTTAGCTCCAGAAGTTATAGAGCTAAGCCAAGAAATTGATAGCTTAGTTATTACCATGCAGCGTATGTTAATCAAGTACACAAATATATAGTTTCACAGAAGGAGTCCTCCTAATGTGCGTTCCCTGGCTCGCTTCCGCAATCTACGGAAAAGTCACTCAAATTAACCATTAATTTACTGCTTTAGCCCTTGCAATACATTACATGATGTGTTATATTTAAATCAAGCAATATCAAGGTTTTTCACAACTTACGCCCCTCACTCGTAGCTAAAATCCCCTATCTTGGTGCAGCAGAATGATCATGTAAAGGAGCGATACGATATGACTTACGAGACACAGAAGCAACAGGGAAAGACTATTTCAGTCGAATTGACGTTAAATGAGGCGCTTGCTTTAACAGGTGTGCGTTTCCGTGAAAATCATCAGCTTGAAGTTGACGCCATGAGCAAAATTAAGCGTTCTCTCGAAGAACAAATTATACATGAAGGAAACCGCAAAACGATTCAGTAAGATACCTGAACACAACCGCTACCGCTCAAAATTGAGCAGCAGCGGTTTTTTTGTATATAATAAGATTAATTGTTGTTTTCAACATATCCACTAGCTATTTTAATGCCGAAACTCTTAGGAGGTCCACCCAACTTGAAACAGAACATAGCGTCCACCATAGATGAGCATTCAGAGGCCTTAATAGGTCTATCCCGATATATTGGTGAAAATCCGGAGCTTGGTCATGAGGAATGGCTAGCGTCAGCCAGACTCAAGGAGGAGCTTAGTAACCATGGCTTTAGCATTCAGAGTCCTGTCTTAGACTTACCCACTGCTTTTATAGCAACCTATAAAAGTGCTAAACCTGGCCCTATTACAGCCTTTATATGCGAATATGATGCACTGCCCGATCTAGGTCATGCGTGTGGACATCATTTAATTTGTACGATGGGGTTGGCTGCTGCAATAGGTCTTAAATCCGTAATTGACGAGATTGGCGGAACCATTCGAATCTATGGGACCCCTGCTGAAGAAACCAAAGGAGCCAAAGTGCCCATGTCGGCAGCTGGTTTATTCGATGATGTTGATTTTGCCCTTATGGCCCATCCATTCTATGCTTATGAAAAATCAGGACAGTCGCTAGCGATGGACGCGATTCAATTTGAGTATTTCGGTAAAGCGGCCCATGCTGCTGCAAGTCCCTATGAAGGCGTAAATGCACTGGATGCCGTACTACTCTTGTTCCAATCGATCAATCATTTGCGCCAGCAGCTGCAAAGCCATGTTCGTATTCACGGTATTATTACAGAGGGCGGTACAGCCGCTAATATTATACCCGAATATGCAGTTGCCCAATTTTATATTCGTTCTGCCAATCGGCCCTACACGAATGAAACGGTTCAAAAAGTAATGTGCTGTGCTGAAGGAGCTGCGTTGCAAACCGGCTGCACCCTTAAAGCTTCCAATTACGAATATTCTTATGACGAGCTTCTAAGCAACGAGCATTTATCTGACCAATTCACTCGAAATCTACTGGCAATGGGCATTAATGAAGATCAAATTCAAATTGGCAAAGACCACGGCTCGCTTGACCTCGGTAATGTATCAAGAAGATGTCCGACGATCCATCCTTTTATCAAGGTTACTGACGAGAAACATCTGCTTCACACCAAGGAATTCCGCGACTTAGCTATGACGGATCGTGCATTCCAAGGTATGCTGCTCGGAGCCAAGGTGCTCGCCAACACGGCTTATGACGTAATTGTAAATCCGAATTTGTTAAGTGCCATAAAAGATGAATTTGCACAATCAACTTAACTGAAACTCTACTAAAAATATCTTGACTCTCGCTCGTCCAATAATTTACAATGCTTTTAATAATAAATCGACGATGATGAAGTGTAAGTAATCGTTGTTCCCGGGATTCAGAGAGACGGTGGTTGGTGTAAACCGTTTTCCGGCCGACGTATGAATGGACTTCGGAGTTGCTTTGCTGAATGGTAAGTAGGTAAAGCCGGGATCTCTCGCCGTTAATAAAGAGAGCTGTATCGAGAGCAGCTTCATTCTGTCTTTCCGTACTTATAAGTGCATCTCTTTGATTTGAGATGAATTAAGGTGGTACCACGATAACCTCGTCCTTTGCGACGGGGTTTTTTTGTATTTTTTAAGGAGGTGATGTCCATGGAAGATGGCTGGTGGTGGTGCTGTTATTACGATTACGATCGCTTTATCAAATTTATATTTAACAGGAGGCAATCTCATGAAACCAAAACTTTTATCAGGAGATCGAATTACCGGCAAGCTTCACCTTGGACATTACGCTGGGAGCTTAAAAAAACGTGTTGAACTGCAGCATAGCTATGATTGCTATGTCTTATTAGCTGATGTGCAAGCTTTGACCACACACTATGAAAATCCAGAAATTGTAAGTGAAAACTTGCGAAATGTAGCTATGGATTATTTGGCATGCGGCATCGATCCGAGTCTTTCTACCCTGTTCATTCAATCCATGATTCCTGAAATTGCAGAGTTAACTGTGTACTTCTCGATGTTTGTGACAGTCAATTCTCTAAGGCATAATCCGACCATCAAATCAGAAGCGGCTGAGCGAGGCTATAAACAAATGTATTACGGCTTTCTAGGTTATCCTGTAAGTCAAGCAGCAGATATAGCTATTTGCAAAGCAGAGCTTATCCCAGTGGGTGAAGATCAATTGCCGCACATCGAACAGACGCGTAAAATCATAAGGCGCTTCCATCAGCTATATGCTCCAATTTTCCCCGAGCCTCAGGCATTAATAAGTGAAACTCCTAGGCTTATGGGATTGGACGGAAATTCTAAAATGAGTAAAGGCTTAAACAACGCAATATTACTGGATTCAACCCGCGATGAGGTGAACGATAACATCCAAAGGGCCAAAACTGACCCTGCGCGTATCCAAAAGCATGATCCGGGTCACCCTGAGATTTGCACCGTCTTCTCCTACTACCAAGCATTTTCTCCCGAGCTTACTAACGAAATTTATTCGAGCTGTACCCAAGGCAAGATCGGCTGCAAGGATTGTAAAAAGACGATCGCAAACCAAATCAATGTGTTGCTTGAGCCTATGCGGGAGAGACGCGACATCTACAGCCGCAATGCTAAACAAGTAGACGAAATCCTAATTGCGGGCACAGAGCATGCTAGAACAACAGCTAAAGAAACTATGCAGGAAGTTCGGGATGCGATGAAAATCAATTATTTCGCTTAAACATTGTAAGTTCAACCAATTTAAGGTATTCTATAGAAAAATAAAAGAAATTGTCAAAAAGGAGTGAGAGTCGATGAAACTCGTAAGCATACCTGCAAGGCCAATCGAATGTTCTCTTCTCTCCCCTATTCATATTTTTATGAAAGAACTAAGGCACTTTGTGCTTTAGTTCTTTTTTTATAATATCAGAATGTATAAGTTTTCAGCGGAGCTGAACCATTCTGATATTGCAAGAAAAGCTACTGCTAAGACACGAATGTATCTTCATCGAAGGGCTTCGAATAGAAGCTTTTCTTATAATATCAGAATGTATAAGTTTTCAACGGAGCTGAACCATTCTGATATTGCAAGAAAAGCTACTGCTAAGACACGCATGTATCTTCATCGAAGGGCTTCGAATAGAAGCTTTTCTCATATAAATATAACAACTGGGAGGCTTGGTGTAACTATGATTCAATATAAGCGGATTCTGATTAAGCTCAGCGGCGGAGCTGTGGCTGGCAGTAATGAATTCGGATTTGAACCTGCACGCTTGGAGCATATCGCTAAGGAAGTGCTGTCCGTTATTGAGATGGGAATCGAAGTTTCAATTGTTATAGGCGGAGGGAATATTTTCAGAGGAAACATGGCAGATTATTGGGGCATTGAACGAGCTGAAGCGGATAATATTGGCACCTTGGCAACCGTTATTAACAGTTTAATGCTCAGAGGGGTCCTTAAGCAAAAAACAGGCAAAGAAGTCCGTGTTATGTCCTCTATCCCTGTAAGCGCAGTAGCGGAGCCCTACATACGTTTGCGCGCTATTCATCATTTGGAAAAGGGATACATCGTTATTTTTGCAGGCGGCAACGGACAGCCTTATGTAACAACGGATTATCCCTCTGTTCAGAGGGCCCTTGAAGTCAATTGCGATGCAATACTCGTAGCCAAGCAAGGAGTAGATGGAGTCATGGATGGCGATCCAAGAACAAATCCCAATGCCAACACCTATGTTTCTCTCCCCTATAATGAAGTGTTGAATAAAAATCTTAAAGTCATGGATCAATCGGCCTTTATTCTAGCAAGAGATTTTAAATTACCGGTATTTGTCTTTAATTTTGACAAGACGGGTGCTATGAAAGCTATTTGTGAAGGTCTTGCTGAAGGAACCGCAATATTTGATGAGGCTCCTATCCAAATGGCCGCTAAAGGAACCAACAATAATGCTTCTAAACGAATAACGTCTATACAATAATCCCAAGTAAATCGGTTGTATATTATACAAGCAAATTGTGAACCTTACAATCATTGACAATGTTTGACCGGATCACCGGAAGCATTGACTTTCAACTGATAGTCAGCAGAGGTGGTTAGCTTCCATGGAAACAGGCAAAACCGGAGCCCTTGTCTCCTTATCATCCGTTCCTTTAATAATGACTTTAGGAAATTCAATGCTAATACCGATTCTTCCTTCACTCGCCGATAAGCTCCAGGTAAGCTCTTTTCAAATCAGCCTGATCATTACGGTGTACTCCTTGGTGGCCATTGTTCTTATCCCCATTGCCGGCTACCTATCCGATCGTTTTGGGCGCAAAAAAGTTATGATACCAAGCTTAATACTCGCAGGAGCTGGCGGAGCCATATGTGGGATGGCTTCTTTCTTCTCAGGTAATGGATATAATCTAATTATTTGGGGCCGCATTCTTCAAGGAATAGGCGCTGCAGGTGCTGCTCCAATCGTTCTCCCTTTAGTCGGTGACATGTTCAAAGAGGAAAGTGATATTAGTGCGGGTTTAGGCATTATCGAAACAGCTAACACATTTGGCAAGGTTCTTAGCCCTATTCTAGGATCACTTCTGGCGATAATCAGCTGGTATGCCCCCTTCTACGCAATCCCTGTGCTATGTCTAATATCGATACTCTTAGTTGGCCTTCTGGTAAAAGTACCGAAAAGCGATGACTCGAAGACAACATTGAAGTTCCCCCAATTTTGGAAATCCATTCGAGAGCTATTCAAGGAAAAAGGTCGCTGGCTTACTGCGGTATTTGCAATTGGCGGAATTTGTATGTTTGTCGTGTTCTCAGCTTTATTTTATTTGTCCAATTTATTGGAGGATCAATACGGGATAAAAGGGGTTTACAAAGGCTGTTTGCTGGCTATCCCACTAGCTGCTCTTTGTTTAGCCTCTTATATAACCGGAAAGATCATTGGGGAAAACAAACCTTTAATGAAATGGATTACTCTCGGAAGTCTTGTATTATTAAGCGGGGCTTTATTCATCTGTGGATGGATGAACCCGTCCTCCTTGCTGTTATTGCTGCTTTTATTAAGCTTGGCTGGGATTGGCGTGGGTGCTGCTCTACCCAGCATGGATGCATTGATCACGGAAGGTATTGAAAAAGAACAGCGCGGCAGCATCACTTCTATCTACAGCAGCATGCGATTTATTGGCGTTGCAGCGGGCCCCCCTGCAGCCTCTGTTCTTATGGATATTTCTAGTCGTTCTCTGTTCTATTCTGTCAGCTGCACTGGAGTTCTTGCCGCTCTGCTTGCTCTTATAGCCATTCGGCCCGGCAAACAAAAATCGATAGCATAAGAAAAGCGCCATGCGTCGCGCACGTGAAGTCCTTCGAATACGATCTACGTTTGTGCTCGGGGAGTGTGAATGGGTAGGAGATCCCGAGCACCGTTAGCACCTCATTTGCTAGCACTCTCAGCTTGCTAAACTCTATGTCCGCCAGTGATGCCAAGCTCCGTGCCTGTAACTTGAGTCGATTCATCAGACAATAGATAAATGACACCATAAGCCATGTCTTCAGCCGTCTGCATGCGACCGCTTGGAATTTCAACTTTAGCCTGTTCATGTAATTGCGCTTCAGTGACACCCATTCGCTCATGCAGCTCGATTTCCCCTTCGGACGCCACCCAACCGACAGTGATCCAATTCGAACGGATACCCTCCTCAGCATAGTTCGCAGCGACATGACGATTCAGCGTAAGCATCGCGCCTTTGGAGCAAGAGTAAGCTGCCAAATCCTTTTGGCCCTTATAACCGTTAGTTGAGCCTATTTGAACAATGGACCCTCCTCCAGTGCGCAGCATAGAAGCGATGGCATATTTCGTGCAGAAAAAGGCTCCCTTTATGTTCACGTCAAAAACTGTATCGAATAATTCCTCTGTCGTTTCTAGCATGCTGCCACGAGGAAAAACTCCCGCATTATTGACAAGCCCATCGATTCTGCCAAAATGGTCTACTGTTTTTTCAATTAACCGTTTACAAGCCTCTTCACTGCTAACGTCCGCTTTTATAAAAAGCGCATCGGTGATGTATTCTTCTTTGATATTTTGCGCGACCTGCAAGCCATCCTTTTCATTTCTGCCATTTCTGCCACTTATGATCACTTTTGCACCTTCACCTGCGCACATGTACGCAATGCCTTTACCAATTCCTTGGGTTGCTCCCGTGACGACAACAACTTTCCCCGCAAGCCTAGTACCCATGAGATAGCTGCTCCTTTCTTCGTTAATTTTTCAACAATTAGCTCAGGTACTCGGAAACTTTCTCTTTTAGGAAAATCACTGATTCACGCAAATCGCCAAGACCATTCACTCCATCCTCAATGGAAATCCAACCATGGAAATGAATACTTTGAAGCTCCTGAAAAATGATATTGTAATTATTAATGCCTTTCCCGATAACTCCGTGAGCTAATGCCTCTGAATATCCTTGTAAGGAATAATTCTTGAGATCATCCAACGTGTAGCCTTCTTTCAAATAGCGGTCGCTCGCATGCATCGTAAGTAGTCGGTGCTTGACTTCACTCAGCAGCTTCAACGGATCTTCACCTGCAAAAATTGCATTCGACGGATCATAGTTGATTCCGAACCAAGGAGAAGAAATCTGATCGATAATTTCCAAATAAATGTCCGTCTGTTGAGCGAACTCAGGAAAAGTCCAAAATCCATCCTTATAATGATTCTCCATAACCAGATGTACTTTCTTCTCCTCCGCATAAGGAAGCAGTTGTTTAATGCATTCTACGGTCCAACGAATTCCATCTGTTCTTGACACTTCAGGGCGATTTTGCCCGGACAGTACCCGGCTGCTGCGGAATTCATCCGGCCCCAAATAAGCCATGACATCGATCATCTTCTTCATTTTCACCACTTCTTGCTCACGAAAAGATGGATCGGGATGCGTAAAATCGGGTGAAGCACACATCATCGGAATTTCCAAGCCTTGCTGCTGCGCCGCCTCCTTCACCTTTTGTAAATATGCTTCATCTGTTTGCTTCAAAAAAAGCGGATACAATTCCAAACCATCTGCATTTAGTGTGCCAGCCATTTCAATCCATTCAAATAAAGACATTCTTCCATCGGCAAGTTCATCCATGTATCCTTTTGGGAATACGGATATTTGGGCACCGCTTTTAGTACTCATCGTATTTACCCCTTTCTAGTTGTTCTTTACTTTAGCTACCAGGTCCTGAAGAAGCGCTTTCAATTCGGACTTGTCTGTGCTTGGTCGAAACTCTTTCTTATCTATTACCAGAGGTGCCCCAACAACAACGAGTGGTGCCCCATGCTTCGGCATTTCAGCCGCTTGCGCAACAGTAAGACCTCCTACAGCTTGAACGGGGATGGATACAGCTTGTATGACTTCATGAAGATGATCAAACGGATTTCGTTCCGGATCTTCTCCTCTTTCATCAAATCCGGTATGCACGATAATATAATCGACACCATTGGCTTCGAGCATTTTGGCGCATTCCACTTTATCAGGAGCCGCCATAATATCGCCCATCACTTGAATATTAAAGTCGCGTGCGGCTTTTACTACTGCGCGAATCGTGGCCGGATGGGCCACTCCCATAACAACAACATGAGTCGCTCCTGCTTTGGCCATCATCTCTGCTTCCAGATAACCTCCATCCATCGTCTTTAAATCTGCCACAATCGGATGATGGGGAAATGCTTCGCGGAGTGCCACAACAGCATGCAATCCTTCGCCAAGAAGCAGCGGGGTTCCCGCTTCAATCCAGTCAATACCTGCTTCTACTGCGATTTCCGCCATTTCAAGAGCTTCCTTGATATTCGTCAAGTCTAATGAAATTTGTACGATTGGCTTCATGAGTTTGTCTCCCATCGATATAAGTATTGTTTTATAGATTAGGCAAAATAATGGACTTGGCATGCACCAGAGAATCCATCTCATCAAAAGCAGCTTTCCAATCCTTAATATCATAAGTTTTCGTCATGGGCAGTGGATCGATCTCTCCCTTACCCATCATTAACAAAACTTTTTCCCACATGGGATAATTATGGCTGAAGGAACCCTGCAGGCGTGCCGCTTTTTGAATTAATGGATCCAATGTAAAACCAACTGGGGCAGGCCCCCAGCCAATCTTTGTAATTTGTCCTCCTGGCCGGATAACTTCGATACTTTGCTTCAATGTAATCGATATACCTACCGCATCCAGTACCAGATCCGGTCCAAATCCGTCCCCATGAGACATGATCTCTTCAACTACATTTTGTTCATCAGCTATAATAAGCGTATCCGCACCAAATTGCTTGGCAATTTCCAAACGGGCTTTATCCTTGCTTGTTCCTACAATCGTGAGTCTGCCTGGAGAAAACATTTTGGCCAATTGCACACACATCAAACCGATCGGACCTGGGCCAAATACAACCACATAATCACCTGGACGAATTTGGGAGTGATGGGCAACTGCGTTATAAGCTACACAGGTAGGTTCCGTCATCGCTGCCTTTTCGAAAGAGACGTTATCCGGCACTTTGTGAACGATAGCTTCACGTGTTTTTACATACTCAGCCATAGCCCCATTTTCTAGCACACCAAAACCTCTGCGATCCGGACAAAGATTATATAAGCCGGTACGGCAATAAATACAAGTTTCACATATGTAGGAGGGAGTTTCGCTAACGACCCGATCTCCAATTTTAAAAAGGGATACTGCGGAGCCTACATCGGCCACAATCCCAGAATATTCATGCCCTAACGTCACCGGCCGGTTGACAGGAAACCCCTGGATGTCGTGATACATATGGAGATCACTGCCGCAAACACCTGCTGCTTTAACTTGAATTAGCACATCATTAGGTCCCAGATTAGAAGGTATTGGAACATCCCGAATTTCAACTGCCCCTGATCCTGCTGAATAATTAACAACTGCCTTCAAGAAAAATTCCTCCCAAATAAATAAATTATTGAAATGAATAGGAACCAAACAGGCGAGCACTTTTTCAATGTTTTAAACGAACTTCTCTGTCAAAATATGATTATGAAACGTTTCATTTCTTTATGCAAAATTACAAGCATTCTCTCACTTGTCTATTGCTGCAGCGGTAGAATCCCTAACTAACAATTTCGGAGTAAGAAATAAGTGTGTGCGGCTTATATGCTCTGTGGAGGTCAATCGCTTCAATACAAGCTCAGCGGCTTTGCTACCTATCATCAATGGAGACTGCGAAACAACAGTTACCGAGGGTATGATTAAATTCCATGAATATTCCAAATCTCCAAAGCCCACTACGGAAACATCTTGCGGAATCCGAATATCCAAGTCCCTACAAGCTCGAAGAATTCCAGCCGTTATATTGTTGTTTGCAGAAATAATCGCAGTTGGCGGCTGATCCAAAGCAAAGAAATATTTAACAGCTTCATAGCCGCTTACATACGTAAAACTCCCTTCCAAAAGCAGTTCAGGAGCTAAACTAAGCCGATATTTTTCAAAAGCATTAACTACTCCTTGATAGCGCATCTTCCCATGAATAGCTTCCGGATCGCCGCCCACATACCCAATCCTTCGATGGCCAAGTTCATACAAATGCTCTACAAGCAGCTCCATCCCCAATAAATTATCATCGGCTACAGTATCTACGGGAAGAGACAACACAGGTCTATCAACAAGAACAACAGGCACATTCCCCCGCAATAGACTGTATAATTCTTGGTTTGCCTTACCCGTCGTACACAGAATTAGACCATCAACCCGCTTTTCCTGCAGCATCTTGAGATTTTCACGTTCAATCTCTGGATTTTCCATGGTTGAGCTTATTAGAAGATGGTAGCCTTGTTTATACGAAACCTCTTCAATGCCCCGGGCAAGCATCATTTGAAATGGATTGGTTATATCCGCTAATAAAACAGCAATTGTATAACTGGAGGAGCTCCTCAAACTGCGTGCAATTCCGTTGGCACGGTAATCTAGCTCACTGACTGCTTTCATAACTTTTTCACGGTTCTTCGGATTCACATTTCCCTGATCATTGATTACCTTAGAAGCCGTTCCTACTGAGACCCCAGCTGCCTTAGCCACATCCTTGATTGTAATATTCACGCCTTAGATCACCCTTATATATACAATGATGGTCAATTTATGAAACGTTTCATTTTTTAAGGTAGCATTTAACCCCCATAAAAACTGGCAGGTCTTCCATTGATACCAGGCTTGATACAAAATACACCCCCCGCATGTGGCTGATCCTTCAATTGCTCCTCGCTTAATCCAACTCTGGCCGTTGTTATGTAGAGTTCATCCAAATTCTCTCCTCCAAAAGTGCATGAGCTAGTCTGAGCTGCCGGAACCGGGATAGAGGCGATTTTTTCAGCCGTCTCCGGATTCCAACAAGAAACCTGCCACCCATCCCAATGTGCAATCCATAGCATACCTTGGGAATCTACGGTCATACCATCGGGAAATCCCTCTCCCTCCGGGATCGTCACCGCAACTCGGGGATTTGTGATCTCCCCTCTTTCTAAGGAGTAATCATAAGCCATGACTTTTTTCGTTGGCGAGTCGATATAGTACAAAGTCTGGTTGTCAGGACTCCACCCCAAACCGTTGGATACGGTTACGCCTTCCACCATCCTACGAACTGTTCCATCTGTCTCCAAACAATACAGCGATCCACTCGGGCTCTTTTCCTTCATGTCCATGGTTCCGGCCCAGAAGCGACCTGCTTCATCACATTTCCCATCGTTAAAACGATTGCCTGGCATGTCCTTCTCCGGATCAATCCGTTTTGTCAGTTGCTCTGTTTCCAAGTCTAGAGTATGAAATCCGTTTTCAAGGGCTATAACTAGTCCTCCCTCAACTCTTGGCACTGCTGAGCCTATCTTTTGCTCTATTGTTATCGTCCGAACTTCTCCACTGGCCGGCTCAAAGGTATGTATGCGCTTTCCTATAATGTCGACCCAAATCAGTTTCTTACTGTGATGATCCCACGTTGGCCCTTCCCCAAGTATTGAGTTGACGTCACATAACAGCATTACTTCCGAACTTGCTTGTTCCATGCTCAATTCCTCCTAGATTCGATTTATTCACCTTACAAGTATTAACAATTTTACAATACCATGAAATTTAGTAGCACTTCAAGAAATAAAAACCAGTAGTGGGATTAGTGTCCAATAATTGATGCTTCATAAGAAAACTAAAAATAGAAATAAAAAAGAAGCAGTTCCCTTCATTTGGGTACTCAGCTTCTTTTAGTGTTAACCTATTTTCTATACTGTTACTCATCTGTCAAATCCTGAACATCCTGCGCTTCGCCGATAAAAATTTTATGCTCATACAAGAATTGATACGTTTTTCCATTCACTCATGTTTATTCCACCTCCTTGATCCTTCCTTTTATTTATCGCAGCTTAACTCCACCTTTATCCGTTAAAGTTATCTCGCCATTTCAACATTTTTTTCTCAAAGTATCGAACAACAGAATCCGATCCCTTACCTACGAAAGCAAATATCGCAATGCCAACAAATACAATAGACGTCTGTGAAAATTGTCTGGCATCCAGAATAAGATAGCCCACCCCTTCGCTGGATCCCATAAGCTCTGCAACAACCAACCCAAGCCAAGCAACACCTATAGAAAGCCGCAAACCCAACAATACATTAGGCAAAGCTGCAGGTAAAACTAGCTTTGTAATTTGCTTAAATCTGCTGAACTCCAGAACACGGGCCACATCAAACAGCTTCGAATCAACACCTCGAATACCCAGAAATGTATTTACATAGAGAGGGAAAAATGCTCCTTTGGCAATCAAAAGGATTTTGGAAAATTCACCAAAGCCGAACCATAATATAAATAAGGGTGTAATAGCCAAATGAGGAATGGTCCGCAGCATTTGTATACTGGGATCTACACTATCTTCAAAGCGTCGAAACAAACCAACCAGTACTCCAAATAATAATCCTAGTCCTCCTCCTAAAAGAAAGCCTACAGCCGCACGAAACAGACTAATCTGTAAGTGCTTATACAATTCCCCGCTGATAAGAAGCTCTATGAAGGATTTTGTAATCTCAACGGGTGTGGGTAGAATGGTCTTAGTAACCAGACCGGTTGATCCGATAATTTGCCATAGGAGCAGAACCGACAAAGGAAGTATACTACCGCGGATGATGGTTCTCATCCTCTCCCGCTGCTTTGATTTCCCCGGCTCTTCCGGAACGGAAATTGCCGGTTGGGTCTCCTTGGCAATTGCAACAGGCCGCCCTTGTAGCACTTCAGAATTATTCATTTATTCTCCTCCCTATCAAGCGTTAGCTTCTATGAAATCAATATGTTGTGAACTATTAGTCCGTTCAGACAATCTGCGTTTAATCTCCGGCAGCAACAATCGTCCGGTGGTTTCAGCTTCCTCCAGATTCGGATAACCAGACAATACGAAGGAGGAAATGCCTGCTTCAATATATTCAAGCAATCGATCAGATAGCTGCTCCGGTGTGCCTACTAGAAGCATACTGCCGCCGCCGCGCACAAGCGATATACCCGCCCAGAGGTTCGGCCCGAGAATATAATCATTCTCTTTGGACTGCTCGCGAAGCTCGTTCTGTCTCTTCTGGTTTGTAGCATCGGTTTGTGTAAACCGCTGTCCTGATTGCTCTATCGCCTTGCGATCTATTTTACTAATAATATCCCATGCTTCACGCCAAGCTTCCTCTTCAGTTTCTCGTATGAGTACCTGGGCTCGCAAGCCATATTTCAGCTCTCGATCGATACCCTTCTCCGCTTTCAAATTAACCCGCAGCTGTTCCATTTCAGCGATCTGTTCCTTAATCCAATCAAGCGGTTCGGTCCACATCAGATATACATCAGCCGTCTCTACAGCAGTTTTCTTACCTGCAGGTGAGCTGCCACCAAAATATAGAGGGGGATGCGGGTTTTGCACAGGTGCAGGAAGACTGGCGCCGCCTTCAATCTCATAATATTTGCCTTTAAAATGAACCGGCTCTGACTCCTGATAATTTTGACTTCCGGCCAGGTATCGTTCACTACTCTGTTTGGAACCGTTCCATACGCCTTTAACAATTTGAAGAAATTCCAACGTTCTTTCATAACGGTCGTCATGGGCATTTGCCAATGGATCTCCAGTTGCCTTTAAGTCTTGAGGAGACCCTCCTGTAACTACATTGATTAATGCGCGACCATTGGAGATGTAATCTAATGAAGCGGCCATTCTTGCCGCCAGGACAGGTGCTATTAATCCGGGGCGCATTGCTACGAGCGGCTTTAATATCTTGGTATGGGTCGCAATCGCTGAACCAACAATCCACGAATCAATGCATGACCCCCCTGTTGGAATCAAGGCAAATGTAAACCCAGCGTTCTCCGCTGTTTGCGCCACTTGAATCATATATTCAGAAGTTGACTCACGCTCAGGCTTTACACCAATGTACTTGCCATCACCTGTTGTAGGAATAAACCAACCAAACTCAACACTAGCGTCAATACTGTTACCCATGCTAATCGCCCCTTCACTCCATATTTAATCTCATAAGTTTACTCGCAATTAGAAGTTGAAAACTGTGCTAAGTTATATGAATAAAATCATACAGCTGTTTAGTCAGCCCACCTTTTCCGAATCGCAACATACTTCCGGTACGTTCTTTCCCATTCTTTTTATGGAAATCATTCAAAAATGCAATCGTCAATACACGTCGGCCAACGATATCATGATATCCAAATTCGTATAGCCATTGATCAATGGTGTTGTAGATTCCTCGGTTTAATCCAAATGCTTGATAACAATAATTGACGAACTGAATATCAGGCAAATGCTGCACCTCTGATTCTGATCTTGATTCAGTTAGTATCAGCTCCACGTTATTATTGGGAATCATTTGCATCAGCTCCTTATTATAAAAAAAAGAAGGTCCTATTAAGCAAGAGTGAGCTCCAGCTTTACAGAACCTCCGTTTGAACGGTCAGTTTTAATAAATAGTCCTTGAATGGACGAGGTGCGCTTAATCCCCGACCTTCCTTATGTAAGTGCAATGCCTTGGGATAAGCTGCTTAGTTTATTTCTTTCGGCACGCCATGACACTTCTTGAATAAACGTCTCTGCTACTTGTGTCAGCCTATGCCCAATTTCGTCATTAAGCAGGAAGCTGCCGTCCTCTAAACGTTGTACCTGTGTATCCAAAACAAAAGCTCCAGGTAATATATGATGCGCACCCAATGCCGAAAGTACAGGCTTAAATGCATGATCTATCGCTAATAAATGGGCTATCGTTCCTCCTATCGCAAGAGGCAGAACGACTTTACCTTCTAGTCCTTTTTGAGGAATCAGATCTAGGAAGGTTTTGAGAACACCTGTGTATGAAGCTTTATAAATGGGTGATGCAACTACAACAGCATCTGCTTCCGCTATAACTCTATTAGCTTCAACAATAGCAAGGCTGTCAAAGCGAGAATAGACTAAATCCTCTGGAGCCAGGTTTCTGACTTGAATCCATTCAACATCCAAACCCGCTTGAACGATCGCTTGCTGAATAAAATCCAACACCCCCTCAAGTCTTGAAGAAGCCGAGGGACTCCCTGAAATAATAGCAATACGAGCCATTCATACATCACTCCTTTTGGATTATTAAAATTATTACTTTGATTTCACTTGCTTGCCATCCAAAGAGTCACGATCACGCAAAGCAACTTCAGATTCAAACCGCTTGCGTTCCGTCCGTTCAATCTGCACAATTCTTCCGTCATGAACTACAATTTGTACAGTCCCGTATTCTAATCCATTCACCGAGCTAAGAATTCTCTTTGTCCAAATTTCGTCGACTTCTAATGGTCTGGCCATATTGATCCCTCCGCACGATTTATATTTCTCTTTCATTCAATATTTCCTATGTGTATACTCGGATTAATACCCAAAAAAATTTCATACCTTCACATTGTCCCAGCTTTTCTCTATAAACACCTAAATCGTCCAATCATGCCAATCGCTCTTTTGCTTTTCCAATGAATTCAGCCAGTTTTTGGTAGTAACAATTAATTGTTGATAAGATTGACTTGTTGAATAAGTATGATCCGCTTGGAAAATGATTTCTTTGTCGCACTGCCCTTGTGATCTCATCCAAAACAGCTTTTGATACAAGAAGCAATAGTCGACTGGAATCACTTCATCATTCGTACCATGCACCAGCAGCACATCTCCATTAAATCTTCTTGTTTGCTCAAAAGGCTGATGTCTCGGCAAGGATTCGAAAAAAGACGGCTTAAACGAATAGCCTAAGTAATCGGCGCTTCCATATTGAACAGCATCTTCATACAGTTTCTTACCCGTAATTTTAACAATATCATTAAATGGATGGGCAACAGCCGACCAAAGCACCAAGGTTTTGACTCTTTTGTCCCGTGCTGCAGTGAGAATGGCTACCGCACCGCCCAAGCTATGACCCAGTAAAATTACACGAGCCGGATCTACACAATCTATTCCTAACGCATAGTCGATTACGCTTCTCGTTTGATCTATCAACGTATCAACTCCACCTGAACCGTAGTCACCTGAGCTCTCACCGCAGCCTGCAAAATCGAAACGAAGGACCATATACCCTTGATCACTAAATTCACGTGCGGATTTAACAAACAGACGGTCCACTCCAATTCTATTCCCTACAAACCCATGCGCTATAATAATGATAGGGTTTTTGTTACCAGTGGATGCGGGATAATGAAGAGTCGCCGCAAGTTCGTTGTCATCGCTTTTTATCGTAATCTGGTGTTCCATAGCAACTCTTCCTTTCTGTGAGGCTTTGCTTAAGCAAAGCTTGCATCCTAAGCCATGGACTGATCATTGCTAGAGCAAGCCTGCCTTTAAAGCCTGGATTAAATGTGTACGGGTAAGGGATCAATTTTCAATCCGTTTTCAATGGTGCGGTGGTCCTGACCGTTAAATAAGTACACACGATGGATTAACACATGAACGGGATCGGACAGCTTTAACGTTTCCATTTCCAATGAACGGTATGCGTACAAAATTTGTCCATTTACCTCAACCTCTACCTGCCAATTCGTACCGCGAAAATAGATGTTCTTCACAGTACCAATTTCTGTTGCGGAAAGGTGACTGATTTCATTCTTATAGCCAATCTCCACAAATTCAGGACGAATGATTGCTTTTGAATTAAAATGCTCGGTATGTTCAAAACCTCTAAATTCTGCAATACGATCAATCTGATTCGATTCTCCAATAAAGCTTGCTACAAAAGGCGTCTGAGGATGCTGGTAAATTTCTATCGGCGATCCCTTCTGCTCAAGAAATCCTTGATTAATGATCATAATTTCATCGGCTACTTCTACTGCTTCCTCTTGATCATGTGTAACAAAAATGGTAGTGATACCTACGCGGTTTATCATATCCTTCAACCAGGTACGCAGCTCCTTACGGACCTTGGCATCGATAGCGGCAAATGGTTCATCCAGCAGCAGCAGCTGCGGCTCAGGAGCAATCGCTCTGGCAAAAGCTACCCGTTGACGCTGACCACCGGAAAGTTGATGCGGCAGTCTTTTCTCCAAACCTTTCAAGCCTGTAAGCTCAATCAATTCGCTTACGCGTGATTTAATCTCCTGCTTGGTACGGTTTTGAACCGTCAACCCGAAGGCGATATTATCATAAACACTCATATGCCTAAACAGCGCATAGTTCTGGAATACGAATCCGATTCCACGCTGCTGTGGCGGTAAATGATTCACTTTATTCCCATGAAACAATATATCTCCCGAGTCCGCATCCTCCAACCCCGCCAACATGCGCAATATGGTTGTTTTGCCTCCGCCACTCGGTCCAAGCAAGCCGATAAGCTTGCCTTTTTCAATCTCAAAGCTCACATCCTTGGTAGCTTGAAAGCTGCCAAAGCTTTTCATCAAGTGTTTGGCTATAATATGCATGCTCCCTTACTCCCCTTCCAGCTGGTGCTGCTGTCTTTCATGCTTCCACTCAATAAGACTCTTTATAATCAGCGTAACTACAGCCAGTAAAACCAAGAGAGAAGCAATGGCAAATGCACCTGCAAAATTATATTCGTTATATAAAATCTGAATGTGCAGCGGCATCGTATTCGTTGAGCCCCTAATGTGCCCGGATACAACCGATACAGCTCCAAACTCGCCCATCGCTCTCGCATTACATAGAATGATGCCGTATAATAAACCCCATTTAATATTAGGCAAAGTAACCTTCCAGAAAATTCTCCAGCCTTTGGCTCCTAGAGTAACGGCCGCTTCCTCTTCTTGAACCCCTTGAGCCTGCATTAATGGCAAAAGCTCTCTGGCAACAAAAGGGAATGTAACAAACACAGTAGCCAGCACGATTCCCGGTAAAGCAAAAATTATTTTGATATCATGCTCACCAAGCCAAGGACCGAACCAACCTCTTGCCCCAAACAACAGAACATAGACAAGACCGGATATAACGGGAGATACGGCAAAAGGCAGATCAATTAACGTGATAAGCAGGTTTTTTCCTTTAAACTTGAATTTGGTTATCGCCCATGCCGCACAAACACCAAACACCACATTCAATGGGACAGCAATTGCCGCAGTTAACAAGGTAAGCCTAATTGCAGAAGCAGCATCCGGTTCGACTAACGCCTTGAAATAGACTTCAGCGCCTTTCCTGAATGCCTCCACAAATATGGAAACTAACGGCAGTACCAACAATAGCCCCAGAAAAAGTAAAGCAATACTTATTAAAATCCATTTCACTACCGTCGGTTCAGTAATATGCTTGGGTCTATCTACCGCTACCGAACCTGCTTTCACGGTCGCCACATATCCGGCCATTGGGAATCCTCCTAAGAGTTTCGCTTTAGCGAAACTTACTACCAAGCATAAGCTTATACAGATGTATTAAATCGGTTAGCACGCCACTGTAGATAATTGATAACTAGCAGCATGAGAAATGAAATCACAAGCATGACAAGCGCAATCGCTGTAGCACCGGCATAATCATATTGCTCAAGCTTTGTCATTATAAGCAGTGGAGCAATCTCTGTTTTCATTGGCATATTGCCCGAAATGAATACAACGGAACCATACTCACCTACCGCTCTCGCAAATGCAAGCGTAAAGCCTGTTAACAGCGCTGGCAGCAGCTGCGGAAAAATCACTCGAATGAAGGTTCGCAAGCGTTGAGCGCCGAGACTGACTGCCGCCTCCTCGATCTCTTTCTCCAGCTCCTGCACGACCGGTTGCAGCGTTCGCACTACAAACGGAATACCAATAAAGGTCAAGGCGAGCATAATACCGAGTGGAGTATAGGCAACCTTGATCCCGAGTGGTTCAAGGAAGCTGCCTATCCATCCATTCTTCGAATATATCGTTGTCAAGGCGATACCTGCAACTGCTGTTGGAAGCGCAAAAGGAAGATCCACAAGCGCATCAATAAAGCGTCTACCCGGAAACGTGTATCTCGCCAGAACCCATGCCACGATAAACCCAAACACTGTATTTACTAATGCTGCACCGAGCGCCGTACCAAAGCTGATTTTATACGACGCAATTACACGGGCATCGGTGATTGTATGCCAGAATTGAGCCCATGTTAGACCGGAGGTTTTAATAAAAATGGCGGATAACGGAAACAAGACAATTAAGCTGAGATACAATACAGTAAAGCCCATTGTCAAACCAAATCCGGGTAATATACTACGCTCTTTCCACGCCTTTGCCATGGATTTCTCTCCTCTGACTCTTAAGGTTTATAAATTTGATCGAATACTCCGCCGTCACTGAAATGAGTTTTTTGCGTTTTAGTCCAACCGCCGAAATCATCAATAGTAAACAGGTTTACTTTACCAAATTGATTTTCATATTTTTTAGCTACCGATTCCAAACGCGGACGGTAATAGTTTTTCGCAGCAATCGTTTGACCTTCTTCTGTATATAAGTACTCCAGATAAGCTTGCGCCACTTCACGTGTACCTTTTTTGTCGACAACCTTATCAACAATAGCAACCGATGGTTCAGCCAATACACTTAGGGATGGAGTTACAATTTCGTATTTGTCTTTACCGAATTCATTGATAGACAGGTAGGCTTCATTCTCCCATGCAATAAGAACATCACCGATACCACGCTGTACAAATGTTGTGGTTGAATCGCGGGCACCTGAATCAAGCACTGGCACATTTTTGAAAAGCTTAGCGACAAACTCTTTCGACTTTGCTTCATCTTTTCCAAACTTCTGATCCGCATAGCCCCAAGCCGCTATGTAGTTCCAACGAGCTCCGCCTGATGTTTTGGGATTCGGAGTGATTACCTCTACGCCTGGTTTAATTAAATCATCCCAATCTTTGATGCCTTTCGGATTTCCTTTTTTAACTAGAAAAACAATAGTTGATGTGTAAGGTGTACTATTTTGCTTTAATTTCTTTTGCCAATCCTTTTGAATTAATCCCGCTTGTTCAATCGCATCAATGTCATAGGCAAGAGCTAAGGTAGCAACATCTGCTTCCAAACCATCAATGATTGAACGTCCTTGTTTGCCGGAACCACCATGAGATGCTTTGATAGTTACCGTTTGACCTGTTTTATCTTTCCAGTAGGCTGAAAATGCTTTATTGTATTCTTGGTACAATTCACGTGTAGGATCGTAAGAAACATTAAGTAGTTCTACAGGAGGCTTCGCAGCTGCAGTCGCAGGCTTCGCAGAATCAGGCGACGCTCCTGGAGTTGTACCCGATGCAGTCGGTGCTGTTGTTCCGCCACCGCACGCAGATAAACCAAGTAAGGATAAACTAACAAGACTAAGCACGGACCACTTTTTCCAATTCAATAGGTTTGTATTTGACATCTAATATTTCTCCCCTCAAATATACGGATCTCATTATAACTAGTACTCGCATCCGATAATCAGGATGTTAATCCTGGCTGATCTCCGGTGGTCCGGTTGATTTACTTTTATTCCGATGTGTTTACTATGTTTTATAAACAGTATATTATCATCGCCTCTGAAAGGTGTCAATCGTTTTTTTGTAATAACTTGTTATTTCTTCACTTCTTTATGATCGATAAATTATCGCCATTAACTCTTGTTGAAGTGACACCCGAGAGGTTAAGAATCACTGTCAGATATGCCCCGTATACGATCTGCGAGAATGAAGTTGAAGTAAGTGTTCCTCTAATTTATGGTAAACACAAATAACAGAGGGATAACGGAACAGTTGGTTCCTTTATTCCTCTGTTTAAGTGCTTAGTACTCATATTCGCCTAAAATAAAGGAATTCCGACTTCCTCTATCGCATTAAATTGGAGCCGCCAGATTGAAATAAAGGAAGTCCCGCTTCCGTGTAACTCTTTCAGCGCTCATAGCAGCTTCGCTGTTATTTAAAATTCTTAACAAGAAAAGTGCGATGAAGAACTTAAACAATTTATGTGTATATAAAAAGCCTCCTTATGGAGGCTCGATACTTATTAACAATATGTTATTCTAATTGCTTGCAGGATGAGGCTGCTTCGAGCAATCGCTGCAATAACCAAAAATCTCGAACCGGTGATTCATAATTTCAAAATCTTCCGGCAGATGGGGCACATGCTTCATTGGACAAAATTCAAAGGTAATCGTTTTTTCGCATTGAATACAGATCATATGATGATGATGATGAGATTGACAACGTGCGCGGAACTTAAGTCCATCATTCAAATAAAACTGCTCAAGCACACCCATTTCACTTAGTAGACGCAAGTTCCGGTATACCGTATCAAAGCTGACTCCCGGATATTTGGGGCGCATCGAATCATAAACATCTTTGGGTGATAAGTACCCTTCGGCTTCTGCAAACAGGGTTGCCAAGCTTTTGCGCTGGTCGGTTATTCTCCATCCTTTGGATGCCATGGCTTTGACCATATCTTGGACTGTTTCTTGAACACTGTGCTCATGATTATGACTATGATTTTCCATCATTTTATCCCTCAATTTACCATTCTTTAGTTTAATAATGCCCTAACTAGGTAGGAGAGTCAATCTTTTTGCTCTCCAGCGGCTTGCTCCAGAGTCTCTAACTCCAATGCTAGTTCTTGTTTGGAGAAATGTTCGCCAATAAACACAGCCACATTAGGAAGCTCCTCTTTAGGTGTGATTTTAACAAAATCCATCTCTCGGTAAGCATATTGAAACATAAATGGACTGGACGTATCTGAAAAGCGCAATATGCCTTTGGCCCGATATACATTAGAAGGAAGCCTTCCCACAAGCGCTTCAAACTGCTCGCTATCAATGGGTCCTTTAAAATAATGCGTATAAACCATAACATGATCGTGAGAATGGTGCGTTACGCCGGCTTCCTTGCCGTTTAAATGACCCTCGCCTTCATGCTCATGCAGGTGGCTAGGATCCGTACAACTCTCATCATGCGAATGTTCATGCGTACAAGACGAGTTGAGGCCCTTGGAGCTGGAAAGGCTAACATTATCACCTGTCTCCCCCTCAAGCCGGTCAAACAGTGTCAAATCGATATGACAGCGTATAGTCGCAGTAATCGGAGCCACAGCGTTCCATTCGCGGATCACTCTTTCCAGTTCGCCTAAATCAGCCGGAGCTATTAAGTCGGTTTTATTCAGAACAAGATGAGTAGCGCAGCGAATCTGCTCCTGCATTAGACGGTATGTTTTACCCACACCTTTGCGGTGCTGCTCCAGAAGCTGAGCCGCATCTACAACGGTAATTACCGATTTGAGCTCAAGCTCAGTTAGCAACGAAGCATCAGTGACCCCATCTAACATTTCCATTGGGTTCGCAGCACCCGTACACTCAACAAAAATGACATCCGGAGTATTCTCCTGGATTAATTCTCTCAATTCCAAGCCCAAGTCGCCGCGAATCGTACAGCAAATACAGCCGCTTAGCATTTCTGTCATAGGCACGCCTTCTTCTACCAGCATTCCATCCAGATTCACATCACCAAGCTCATTCATAAGTACTGCCGGCTTTTTGCCGCTTTGTTTGTAGTAATCCAGCGCTTGTGTTAGCAACGTTGTTTTACCGCTACCCAAAAAACCGGATAAAATATGCACAGGTACAGCTTGTTTCATTGGTGACCTCTCCTTAGAGTTTTGCTTTAGCAAAACGTTCTACGTAAGCATTCATTCGTTTAAATCGAAAGCCGAAAATGTAAGGTATATGTAGAAAATTGTAGCCCTGTGTTGAGCAAATGTCAATTTATAAGTAATTATTACAATTATACCCCTAATTACTACAACAGTCTTCTATTTTGGTACAATACAACATAAAAGCATAGGGATGGCCACAATTAAACCATTAATGCGGTTTAGTAACGAACTATTGTAGGAGGATACCATGAACCGTCTGCTAGGACCCTCGATTCAGATCGACCCGACCTTTCCTTATTATCTGAACCGCTCTGAGCAAAGCATTGCTGATGAGCTGGAGCTGTCAGGGTATCGGGTAATCCATTACTTTGTGACCGATGAGACAAAAATCAATCAGAAGCTGCTTGAAAAGCTGCGGGATAGAGGAATGGCTGTATGGGCTATGGTGCTTGGCAATGGTTCGTACACGACAGGACATTTACCGAAGGATTGGCCGGATTGGCAGATGACGCTGCTAAAGCCTGTAAACGATGGCTACTTCCGTTTCTCTCCATTCAGCTATAGATACACTGCTTGGAAGAAGCAGGCTCTAGCGGAGCTTGTACGGAAGTATCCCTTTGATGGATTGGAAGTGGCAGAACCGTATTTCCCAGAGTGGAACGGCCTTTCCAATGGTGTTTATGGAGATGTGGGTCCCTATGCCAAAGCAGCCTTCAAGCAGCAATATGGCTCTGAAACACCTGATTTCAAGCACCGCTCCAGCCCTAATTATTACAAAAACAACCCCATCCTGTACCGTCTTTGGATTGAATTCAGGGTGTCGGCCTTGAACCGATTCTTGTTTGAGCTAATCAATGGTCCAGGTGGTGTGCGGGAGGCTCGCCCTGACATCAGAATTGCCACCTGGTCACTAGGTATTCATGCTGGAGCTGACTCTGTAGAAAAGCTCCGGGAATTTCAAGGGCTTGATGCTGCAGCAATGATCTCAACTGTGAGGCCAGACCTTCACATTATTCAAACCCATTGGCCCGATTGGATGCGAACGTTTCTCAAAGCGGATTATTGCAAGCATTATGAGCCGTTTATGGCTAAAATCAGGGCGATACATCCGAATATTCCGATTGGAGTTCAGGCGGATATTGGCTCACTTCAACGAATGAGGCGCAGCCGAACATGGTTAAATGATTTTGCCTCTACGTCAGTCAAGCTAGGTTATTCGACTTGGACTGCGTATGAATATCACTTGGGCAAATATATGTACGATGAGCCTCCTCTCCCACTGTGCGCAAAACGTACTGGACCTGAGAGCATAACGATTTATTTTCAAAAGCGCGTTGAGGTTCCAGAATCCTTAAAAGCTTTTCAAATAATGAACAATGGAAAGCCTGACGACACACTCCCTGTAAAAGTAATGAGGGTTGATGGAAGCAACATACGGCTGTATAGCAATCATTTTCCATCGGACAGGTTTCAGCTTTCTATTGCTAATGTTGAGGATACACCGCAATTATGGTTATTTCCAAGTAAACGAGCAAATAAAGTAGCCCTACCTTGTTACATTGAGATAGATGCTGTTGAGGATAATTGACTAAGTACCTGGCAGCATCTGCTTGTCTAGCTGCTCTAGCACGAATGGCCACGCATGTTCGTGTCCGTTCCTCGATTCTTCATCCGGGAACCCTGCGTGCGTAAGGTGCAGTAATGTCCCGTTGCTGTGTGGCTCTAGTTCAACAGTGACTACCGTTTCAGCTCCCTTGGTTCCGCCTTCTCCTGTAACCCACGTTATTTCGATGAGACGATCTGGTTCAAGCCTAAGAAAGCGTCCATAATGAGGATGTCGTTGAGCCTCACTATGCGACTCGGGCTTGAAAACAGTCTCAAAGAAGAATACGGTGTTGACTTCACCTTGCATAATCACTGATCCGGGAGCTGCAAACCATCGGTCGAACTGCTTCGTCCACGCTTGGTAAAGTACATCCGGCGGTGCATCCATCTGTCTTTCTACTTTCAAGTTTAAAGGTCTTGATGTAAGGTCAGGAAAGCATATAGGAGTTGTCATCTAATCATCAGTCCTTCCAGTTTTGTGTGGCAATCTATTCTTATTACATTATTTCTTTCTAAATAAACAGGAATACGTTCAGGCATAAGCCTAATTCGTATACCTGTTTATTTGGGAAGAACCCAGAGCTACTATTGAAATCAACGTAAACTTTTTTTAAATTGATAATAAAGAAAACAGCCCACACAGAAGCCACAAATAGCTATGAATGCAGCCACAGCTACCATAGCGGCAGCGATGTATCCGGCAACAGCAGAATGAAACACCCAAAAGCAAAGCAAGGAAATAGTTAAAAGTATAACAGCGATGGAATTGTTAAACCGCAACAATTCTGCTGATTCCGTCTGGGCGCCTGCTACACGAGAAGCTAACAACGGAGAAGCTGCTCTTACAATTAAGTTAGCTCGAATCCCCTTCCATAATCCAATTACTTGAATGGCCCATATAGCAGCGATAAACACTGGTTGCTGCAACAAAAGGGCTAATACTACAAAAAGGACAATACCAGCTTGATTTGCACGAACATACGGTATAGGAATTTCACGCATTTCCATTAACCTCCTTTCTCATTAGAAACCCTGCATAATAATTCGAAACCTTCTGGATACCCGATAATCCAATCCATAATTTCAATACTCAAGCCTGCTCAAGCGCGACCTTCCCTGTGCTCTTATCCATTAAGATAAGCCGCCCCTGCACCATGCCGCCTCCATCATCGGTCAAGGACATTGTATCACTGCTTCCCTGCTCTACCAGCTGACGAGCGTCCCGCTCCGACAGCGCTGCGCCAAAGCTGTCCTTCCAGATCACAAAGCCGCAGCCGGCTTTGTATTCCGTGCAGCCATAGCCGCGCTTGCCGGCAATGATGCGGCCCGCGCAGCCCTCCCGCGGGCAGGCCGCGATGCCGGCGCGCGGAGCTGCGCTCGGCGCGGGCTCGCG